>NZ_BONZ01000219.1 GCF_016862975.1 Rugosimonospora africana | reverse complement strand
CCCGGCGTATGTCATCTATACGTCGGGGTCGACGGGTCAGCCGAAGGGAGTGGCTTGTGTGCATGCGGGGTTAGTCAATCGGTTGGGGTGGATGCAGGGTCGGTTTGAGTTGGTGGGTGGGGATCGGGTATTGCAGAAGACTCCGGTCGGGTTTGACGTGTCGGTGTGGGAGTTGTGTTGGCCGTTGGTGACGGGTGCGGTGATGGTGTTGGCTCGGCCTGGTGGGCATCGGGATCCGGGGTATTTGGCGGATCTGATCGTGGCGGAGTCGGTGACCACGGCGCATTTTGTGCCGTCGATGTTGGCGGAGTTTCTGGCTTCGGGTGACGCGGGTCGGTGTGTGGGGCTGCGCCGGGTGGTCTGTAGTGGTGAGGCGTTGTCGGATGAGTTGGCCGAGCGGTTCGCGGCGGTGTTGCCCGGGGTGGGGTTGGACAACTTGTATGGGCCGACGGAGGTGTCGGTTGATGTGACTGCGTGGCGGTGTGGGCCGGGCACGGGTCGGGTGGGT
>NZ_BONZ01000218.1 GCF_016862975.1 Rugosimonospora africana | reverse complement strand
TCAGCGCAGCGGGCCGTCGCCCTCGCCGTCCGGGTCGTCCACCAGGTGGATCGCGGCCTCCTCGGCGCTGGCGGCACCGGCATCCACCCCGGCGTCCCGGCCCACGGCGTCCGGCTCGTTGTCCCAGCCGAACCCCTCGTCCGGCGCGACCAGGCGCCCGGCCCGCGGCTCCGCGTCGTCGCCCCGGCGGATGAGGTCGTCCTCGTCGGTGTTCTCGTCCGCGTACGGGTCGATGTCCGGTTCCTCCTCGGCCAGCAACTGGTCCAGCGACTCGCCGGAGCGCTGCTCGGCCAGCGTGGTGCCGAACCGGTTGGCGCCTGACCACCGGTCGGCGGCCTCGATGCCCACGTCGAGGGGGTCGGGGGTGGCGTCGTCGTCGAGCGTGTCCGAGGCGTCGAGGACGCCTTCGTCCTCGATGTCGTCCCAGTCCTCGTTGATCAGGTCGGTCTCGTCGGTCATCGTCGCTCCCGCACGTGGCTTGCCGGCGCGTCTACCCTCCGAGAGCGCCCGCGCCAGCGTAGCCG
>NZ_BONZ01000217.1 GCF_016862975.1 Rugosimonospora africana | reverse complement strand
CGGGCAGTGTCGTTTCGGTGTCGGTGGTGTTGCCGGCGGAGACCACGAATGCGTTGCTCACCAGTGTGCCGGCGGTGTTTCACGCGGGGGTCAATGACGTGTTGTTGGCGGGGCTGGCGCTGGCCGTTGCCCGGTGGCGTCGGGAGCGTGGTGGTCACGGCGATGAGGTGTTGGTCGATGTGGAGGGGCACGGCCGTCAGGAGGGTCTGGTCGACGGGGCCGACCTGTCGCGGACGGTGGGCTGGTTCACCAGCCTGTTCCCGGTCCGGCTGAACGCGGGGACGTTGAGTTGGGAAGAGGTGTGCGCCGGCAGCCCTGGGGTGGGTGGGGTGGTCAAGCGGGTGAAGGAAGACCTGCGGCAGATCCCGGACAACGGTGTCGGGTATGGGTTGCTGCGGTACCTGAACCCGGACACCGCACAGGTCCTGGCTGACTTCCCCACACCGCAGATCGGGTTCAACTATCTCGGACGGGTGAACGTGGCTGGTGTTGAGGACTGGGCCATGGGCGGCGGTGTCGATGACGAC
>NZ_BONZ01000216.1 GCF_016862975.1 Rugosimonospora africana | reverse complement strand
AGGTACGCGCCACCCGCGGTCATCACCGCCAACACCGCCGTGACCAGCTCCACCGACCGGGGCAGCGCCAACGCGACCACCGACTCCGGTCCCACCCCGGCCTCGACCAACGACCTCGCCAGCTGATTGACCCGACCATCCAACTGCCGATACGAGACCCGCTGTTCCCCACAGACCACCGCGACCGCCTCCGGCGACGCCGTCACCTGCCGCTCAAACAGGTCTGGCAACGTCACCGGTTCCACCGGGTGGGTGGTGTCATTCCACTCCACCAAGAGCTCATGCCGCTCCCGCTCGTCGAGCAGGTCGATGCGGCCGACGGGTTGGTCCGGGTCCGCGACGACGGCCTCCAGCAGGCGTTGCAGTCGTGCGGCGTACGCCGCCACGGTCGCCTCGTCGAACAGGTCATCGCGGTAGTCCAACCGCAGATACAGTTCCTCCCCAGGGACAATTCCAAGGGCGATCGGGTAGTGCGTGGCGCCGTGGCTGGTGTAGCCCGTCACCCGCAGGTCGGCTGTGAGTTCCGTGGCGGGGTC
>NZ_BONZ01000215.1 GCF_016862975.1 Rugosimonospora africana | reverse complement strand
AACACCGTAGGTGCGCTCCGCAGCCCGCTGGTCCATGACCGCCTTGACCCGACTCAACGCCCAGTTGTACGCGACCCGGGCCGCCCCGACATGCGCGTACACATCACGTTGCTGACCCGGGTTGAGGTCCAGAGCGAACCGGTACGCCTGGATCGTCTTCACGCCGGGTCCCCGGTGGCAGCCTCGACCGCGCGGCGGGCACGGTTCGCGGCAGCGCGGCGGCCATACAGGCCGGCGCACAGCGACGTCACGATCTCGGCCGGGTCGCCGACCAGGTCATCGTCGACCTTCGCCGGGTCGACGACCCGCAGCCGCCGGCCCTGCGCGCTCAGCGCGGCCTCGACATACTCGGCGCCAAAGCGGGCGAACCGGTCCCCGTGCTCGACCACGATCGTTGACACATCCGGATCGCGAAGCAGGCCGAGGAAATTCTTGCGGTGCCCACCCAGCGCGCAACCGACCTCGGTCACCACCCGGCCCACGGCCAATTTACGCCCACTGGCCCACATCGTGACCCGGGCGACCTGCCGCTGCAGG
>NZ_BONZ01000214.1 GCF_016862975.1 Rugosimonospora africana | reverse complement strand
ATCTCCTATCGGGATGGTCGGATTCCGCGGGCGCCGCGGGCGACGTGTGAGCTTCAGGGGTATGCGTATGACGCGAAGCGGCGGGCGGCGCGGTTGGCGCGTCAGTTCTGGGGTGATGGGGAGTTGGCGGGGCGGTTGGAGGGTGAGGCGGAGGATTTGAAGCGGCGGTTCAATCGGGATTTCTGGGTTGAGGATGGTGGGTATTACGCGTTGGCGTTGGATGCCGATGGTGGTCAGGTGGATGCGTTGTCGTCGAACATCGGGCATCTGTTGTGGAGTGGGATTGTGGATGAGGGTCGGGCGGGTCGGGTGGTGGAGCATTTGATGGGGCCGCGGTTGTTTTCGGGGTGGGGGGTTCGGACGTTGGCGGTGGGTGAGGGTCGGTACAACCCGGTGGGTTATCACGTGGGTACGGTGTGGCCGTTTGACAATTCGTTTATCGCGTGGGGGTTGCGGTCGTACGGGTACAAGCAGGAGGCGGCGCGGATCGCGCAGTGCATTCTGGAGGCGGCCGAGTTCTTCCAGGGCCGGCTACCCGAAGCG
>NZ_BONZ01000213.1 GCF_016862975.1 Rugosimonospora africana | reverse complement strand
CGACGGAACCGCCGCGGCACCGGTCGTGATCGTCGACATGTGGAACGGCTCCAGGTAGCCGTCCGGGTTCGCCGGGTCCGGCTGCTGGAACACCGAGCGGCCGTTGGGCAGCCGGATCGCCTTCTTGTCGCTGAACCCTCGCACCCCGGGGAAGGTGCCGAAGTAGTGGTCGAACGACCGGTTCTCGGCCATCACGTACACGACGTGCTTGACCTGGGAGAGGTCGAAGCCCTTCGCCTTGGCGGTCGCGGCCTCGGCGAGATTCTCCGGCAGGATCCCGGCCAGGCCGGCCGCGCCCGCGAGGCTGGCCGCGCTGGCGAGGAACCGGCGTCGCGAGATCGACGGCGTGGACGGATTCGTGCGCTTGTCAGTCATTGCCTGTCTCTTCTTCGTCTCGGAGTCGGGCGTCAGTGTGCCGTCGGGCCAGCTGCGGTACCGGGCTGGGCGAGGCCGAGCACCTCGGCGATCGCACTGTTCTTCGTGTCGGCGATGTAGAGCACGTTCGTCGACTGGTCGATCGCGACCGCGGACGGGGTGTTCAGCGCCGAGTTGA
>NZ_BONZ01000212.1 GCF_016862975.1 Rugosimonospora africana | reverse complement strand
GCGAGGGGATCGCCGCGGCGCCGGTGGTGACCGTCGACATGTGGAACGGTTCCAGGTAGCCGTCCGGGTTCGCCGGGTCGGGCTGCTGGAATACCGAACGCCCGTTCGGCAGCCGGATCGCGTGCGGGTCGCTGAATCCCCGCACGCCGGGGAAGGTGCCGAAGTAGTGGTCGAACGACCGGTTCTCGGCCATCACGTACACGACGTGCTTGACCTGGGAGAGGTCGAAGTGTCGCGGCTTGTCGTTCGCGGCCCGCGCGAGATTCTCCGGCAGCATGCCGCCCAGACCGGCGGCGCTTGCCAGGCCGGCCGCTCTGGCGATGAACCGACGTCGGGAGATCGGCGTACTCAAGGGGCTCGTGCGATTGTCAGTCATTGCCTGTCTCTTCCTCGTCTCGTGGGCGGACGTCACTTGGCCGTGGGGCCGGCGGCCGTCCCGGGCGCCGCGAGGCCGAGCACCTCGGCGATCGCGCTGTTGGTGGTGTCGGCGATGTAGAGCACGTTCGTCGACTGGTCGATCGCGACCGCGGACGGGGTGTTCAGCGCCGAGTTGG
>NZ_BONZ01000211.1 GCF_016862975.1 Rugosimonospora africana | reverse complement strand
CCTTGAGAGGCATCACCGCCCATGCGGCGACGCCCGGTGCCGGTGGCCTGACTCCCTCGGACCTACCACTGGTGGACTTCAGCCAAGACGAAATCGACGAAATAGAAGACGAAGAGGATGAACTCGCTACCGACCTGCAACGCACGGCCTCGTCATTCGATCGGGAGTAAGGAATGAAGAAGTCGCGAGTCGAAGAGATTCTGCCGCTGTCGCCGTTGCAGGAAGGGTTGCTGTTCCATGCCCTGTACGACGGGCAGGGCCCGGACGTTTACACGGCACAGATGTCGGTGGATCTGGATGGTTCGGTAGACGGGGACGTTCTGAGGTCCGCTGCTGAGGCGTTGCTTCGCCGGCACGCGAACCTGCGCGCGGGATTCCGGTACCGCCGATCGGGTCAACCGGTGCAGGTGATTCCGCGTGAGGTGGTTGTGCCGTGGCGGCAGGTCGACCTCAGCGGGTTGCCGCAGGCCGATCGTGAGGCTGAGCTGACGCGGTTGCTGACCGAAGACCGCGATCACCGTTTCGACATGAGCCGCCCCCCACTGGTCAGGTTCAC
>NZ_BONZ01000210.1 GCF_016862975.1 Rugosimonospora africana | reverse complement strand
CGGTGGCTACTTCTTCAGTTGCTTGGGCAGGTGCTGTGTCGCTCCCGGGCGGGAGGGCATCGGCTGCAGGGCAGCTGCGGTCTGGGCGGCCAGGTTGGCGGCCGTGGTGTCCGCCGTGAACTGCGGGTTGGTCGGGGCCTGCTGCGGCTTGCCCGAGCGCAGCGCGCCGGTGAAGTCTCCGAACGTCTCGCGCCGCCACCTGCTGACCGGCGTGAAGGTCACCGGGCCGTGGCCGGACAGGCCGCCCGCGGCCGTGAGCGACTCGAGGAATCGCAGGCACGAGGTGTGGTCGGAGAGTTCGGAGTACACGTGGCCGCCGACCGTCCACGGGGACACGATGATGCACGGTACCCGGAAGCCACCGCCGACCGGCAGCCCGCCGCCGGGCGTACCCTTCGGCGAGGCCACGTGCACGTACTCCTCGGGGTACTTCTTCGGGTCCGGGATCGGTGGCGGTACGTGGTCGAAGAAGCCGTCGTTCTCGTCGTAGTTCAGCACGAACACCGTCGAGTTCCACAGCTTCTCGTTGGCCGCCAACGCCTCCAGCTTCGACGCGAGATACT
>NZ_BONZ01000209.1 GCF_016862975.1 Rugosimonospora africana | reverse complement strand
GTTCTCATGCTCCACATGACGCTCTCCGATCGTTGACGTGTGCACGATGTGCTGGGCGTCGCCCGGCCCGCGCTGGCGGCGCTGGTGCCCTTCGGTCCTGCGCTGCTCAATCCGGAACAGCCGGCGGGTTCGGGCCCCAGTTGCTGGCGGGTGCGGCGTAGGCGTTGACTGTCCCCGAGTACCAGTTGCTGCCGTAGCCGTAGTGGCTGCTGGCCCACGGTGAGTTCCAGATGGCCGCCGCGGTGGTGCCGGGCGACGCGCAGGCGGCCAGATCCGAGTCGATGGCTCCGTACCAGGACGGGTTGACGGTGATGTTGTGCGCGACGTAGTGGGCGGCGGTGACGAGGTTGTCGTAGCTGCCCAGCCCGGCGCCGCCGCCGGAGCCGTCACCGTTGTTGAGTGGGTTGTTGCGGTTCCACCAGTCGCTGGGCGGTTCCTCGTTGGTCATCCACTGGGTCAGCACGGTCACGTTATTGCCACACACCGGCCAGTTCCCGTCGGCGAGCACCACCTTGGCCCAGTCGAAGTTCGTGGACGCCGTGTGGGTTGCTGCCGCGGGTATGCGTA
>NZ_BONZ01000208.1 GCF_016862975.1 Rugosimonospora africana | reverse complement strand
GATGGTCAGCGAGCCGCCGTTCTCGATGTTGCGCGCCGCACCCAGGAACCGCTTCGGCGGGTACAACGCCGTCGAGTCGATACCACCGGACAGGATCCGCCCACTGGCCGGCGACGCGTTGTTGTACGCCCGCCCCAACCGGGTGATCGAGTCCAGCAACACCACCACGTCATGGCCCAACTCCACCAGACGCTTGGCCCGCTCGATCGACAACTCCGACACCGTCGTGTGATCCGACGGCGGCCGGTCGAACGTCGAGGCGATAACCTCACCCTTCACCGACCGCTGCATGTCGGTGACCTCCTCCGGCCGCTCATCCACGAGCACGACCATCAGATGGCACTCCGGATTGTTCCGGGTAATCGCGTTCGCGATCGCCTGCAGCACCATGGTCTTACCGGCCTTCGGCGGCGACACGATCAACGCCCGCTGCCCCTTGCCGATCGGCATCACCAGATCGATGACCCGAGTCGTCAACACCTGCGGCTCGGTCTCCAACCGCAACCGCTCCTGCGGGTACAACGGAGTCAGCTTGTAGAACTCCGGACGACGCCGCGCCTCCTCCGGATCCATGCCGTTGA
>NZ_BONZ01000207.1 GCF_016862975.1 Rugosimonospora africana | reverse complement strand
CGGTCTGCTTGAGCACGGCCATGATGAACTGTTGTTGGTGGCGTTGCCGGTCGTAGTCTCCGCCCGGGAGCAGCTCACGCTGCCGCACATAGTCCAGAGCCTGCCAGGGCGCGAGATGCTGGCAGCCCTTGTGGTAGACCTGCGGCGTCACGCCGGGTACCGGCTGCGGGGTGCCGGTCAGGTTGGTGTAGGGCGCGGCATAGTGGCCGTTGCTGTCCCGTCCGATGTGGACGGACACGGTCTCCTCGTCCACACACATGTTGACCCCGCCCAGCGCCTTGACGGCTTTCTTGAACCCGTCGAAGCGGGCCACCGCCGCGCCGTTGAACTTCAGCCCGGTCAGGTCGGCCACGGTCTGCGACATCAGCGGCATGCCGCCGTAGTTGAGCGCGGCGTCGATTTTCTCGGTACTGCCCTCGAAGTCGGTCTTCGGGTACGGCTTGATGGTGTAGTACAGGTCGCGGGGCACCGAGACGAGGTACGCGCGCTTCGCCCCGCGCGGGACGTGCACGATCATGATGGAGTCCGCGCGCTCCCCGTTGCCCGGGTTGTCGTCCCGCCAGTTGGAGCCGATCAGCAGGTAGTTCAACGGGCCGTGCTTCA
>NZ_BONZ01000206.1 GCF_016862975.1 Rugosimonospora africana | reverse complement strand
CCGGATTTGGGCCAAGTGATCATCGTGTCCCCTGCCATCCCGTCTGCCGTCGACCCGCCCACATGGGGAGCGGGCCGCGCCCTGGGCGCCAAGGTGGAGCGCCCTACCGGACGAACGACCTTGGCGCCCAGGGTGTGGTCTGCTCGGCTCTGCCCGGGTCGTCGGCGGGCGGGATGGCCCATCCCCGGAGTCAGAGTGCTCCCGCCGGAGGCTGCTTGTAGGTGCGGGCGGACGGCTTTGAGGGTGGGCGCACCTGGATCTGGACTAAGCCGAACGGGGCTCGCGGCGGGGGACTCGAAGGTGTAAGACTCCACCCATCGTCGTCGTGAGAGGCGTCATGGTGACTCTGGCTATCAGCATCGTCGGTGGTGCCGCGTTCGGTGTCGCGATAGGGGTGATGTCGGCCCGGTGGCGTGCCCCAGGGCGTTGGGCCTGGCAGTTGCCGATCGGCCTAGTTGTCATTGCAGGATTGACGGTCTGGGCATGGAACACCGGCGACAACGCCTTTCCGGCGACGTTCGGCCCGTTCACTCTCGCGATCGCATCCGTGGCCGGGATTACCTCGCAGCAGAACCGACCTTCGTGAACGAGTCCCTACCGGGAGGCT
>NZ_BONZ01000205.1 GCF_016862975.1 Rugosimonospora africana | reverse complement strand
AACCCCGCCCGGTTCAGATAACCCCGCGCCAGCCCGGCACCCGCCACATACAGCTCACCCACCACACCGCACGGGACCGGCCGCAACCCCGAATCCAGAACATAAACACGCATGTTCAGAAGCGGGCGACCAACTATCGGTTCGACGCTATCGGAGATGCGCGCCTGAAGGACGTCGACCGTACATTCGGTAGGACCGAAGAGATTGTATGAGACGATTTCGTCGAGCCTGCTCAGGTCGTCCCACAGCGATTCGGTGACACTATCTCCACCGATCGTCACAACAGTCAACGGACACTCTCGAGAAAAAGTGCCTTGCGAGATCAGTTCCCGCATGTATGCCGGCGTACTCTGCAGGCAGTTGATGCCGGCAGCCCTGATGTAAGCGGCCAGCTTTTCAGGATCACGCCGCGTGTCGTCCCCGATGACATGTAGTTCTTCGCCGTAGATCATCCACAGCAGGGAATCCCAAGACGCATCGAAGGAGAAGGATGCATTGAGTGCGACTCGCAGCCGACGCCCACCAAGGCTCTTTACGGCAGACTCGAAGAACTCGCCACTGTGGCTATGGAACAAATTGCTTATCGATGCGTGCGACACCACCACGCCTTTGGGGGTTCCGGTGGAGCC
>NZ_BONZ01000204.1 GCF_016862975.1 Rugosimonospora africana | reverse complement strand
CGCAGTCGTCCTTGTCCCACTGCAGCACCGAACGGTCGGCCATCCGGGCCCACTCGACCGGGCACACCTCGATGACCGGCCGGTCGCAGATCACCATGCCGCCGGAGTGGATGCCCAGGTGCCGGGGGAACGTCTGCAACTGGTTGGCGTACTCGACGACCTGCTCCGGAATGCCCTCGACCTCGGGTACCGCGACTGCTCCCCAGCGGTCGATCTGCTTGCTCCAGGCGTCCTGCTGGCCGGGGGAGAATCCGAACGCCTTGGCGATGTCGCGCACCGCCGACCGGGGCCGGTACGAGATCACGTTGGCCACCTGGGCGGCGTGGTGCCGGCCGTACTTGTCGTAGACGTGCTGGATGGCCTCTTCCCGCCGGCCGGACTCGATATCCAGGTCGATGTCCGGGTACCCGTCGCGTTCGGGGGCGAGGAACCGCTCGAACAGCAGCTTCCAGCGCACCGCGTCGACGTTGGTGATGCCCAGCGCGTAGCAGACCGCCGAGTTGGCCGCGGAACCCCGACCCTGGCAATAGATGTCGTTGTCCCGGCAGAACGTCACGATGTCGTGGACGATCAGGAAGTACCCGGGGAACCCCAGGGTCTCGATCATGTTGAGCTCGTGGTCGATCTGCCGGTACGCGGCCGGGTTGGC
>NZ_BONZ01000203.1 GCF_016862975.1 Rugosimonospora africana | reverse complement strand
CCAGGACCTGCCCTTCGAACGACTGGTCGAGATCCTCAACCCGACGCGCATAGCGGGCATGCAGCCGCTGGCTCAGGTCCGACTCGTTCTACAAAACAGCGAGATCGATCTTCCCGACATGCCAGGTCTCGACGCGGAGGTCCTCCCTGTTGATCGGCAGGGGGCGAAGTTCGACATGCTTTTCGTTCTCGAGGAGCGTCACGATAGCAGTGCGAGACCGGCCGGGATCGAAGGCGCGCTCGAGTACGCCACCGACCTGTACGACGAGTCCACCATGCTCCAATTCCTCACCCGCCTCCAACGACTACTGCACGCAGTCGTCGCCGATCCGGATCAGCTGATCACCGAGATTGACCTTCTCGGCGAGCGGGAGCGGCATCAGGTTTTGGTGGAGTGGAATGACACCACCCATCCGGTGGACCCGGTGACGTTGCCGGACTTGTTCGAGCGGCAGGTGACGGCGTCGCCGGAGGCGGTCGCGGTGGTCTGTGGGGATCAGCGGGTCTCGTATCGGCAGTTGGCTGGTCGGGTCAATCAGCTGGCCCGGTTGCTGATCCTGGCCGGGGTGGGGCCGGAGTCGGTGGTCGCGTTGGCGCTGCCCCGGTCGGTGGAGCTGGTCGCGGCGGTGTTGGCGGTGATGACCGCGGGTGGGGCGTACTT
>NZ_BONZ01000202.1 GCF_016862975.1 Rugosimonospora africana | reverse complement strand
GACAACCGGGACGTCACCAACCTCCCGCCGAAGTCCCGCGACATCGCGATGGTCTTCCAGAACTACGCCCTGTACCCGCACATGACCGTGTACGAGAACATGGCGTTCGCGCTCAAGCTGCGCAAGACCCCCAAGTCCGAGATCGATGTCGCCGTCAAGAACGCGGCCAAGCTGCTGCAGCTTGAGGAGTACCTCAACCGCAAGCCCAAGGCCCTGTCCGGCGGTCAGCGCCAGCGTGTGGCCATGGGTCGTGCGATCGTGCGTAAGCCGCAGGTCTTCCTCATGGACGAGCCGCTGTCCAACCTGGACGCCAAGCTCCGGGTGCAGACCCGTTCGCAGATCGCGACCCTCCAGGCGCAGCTGGGCACCACCACCGTCTACGTCACCCACGACCAGGTCGAGGCCATGACCATGGGACACCGGGTCGCGGTACTCCTCGACGGCGTACTCCAGCAGGTCGACACGCCCCGCTCGCTCTACGACAACCCGGCCAACGTGTTCGTCGCCGGGTTCATCGGCTCGCCGGCCATGAACATCAAGACGGTTCCGCTGACCGAAGCGGGCGCCAACTTCGCCGGCATGGTCCTGCCGCTGACCCGCGAGCAGATCACCGCCGCCGGCGAGGGCGACGGCAAGGGCACAGTCACCGTCGGCTTCCGCCCGGA
>NZ_BONZ01000201.1 GCF_016862975.1 Rugosimonospora africana | reverse complement strand
TGTGCGTAGGCGGCCAGGTCGGTGTCTTTGACCCGGCTCACCAACTCCCGGAAACTTGGATGCCCGGACACGTCGGTGCGTAACACCAGGGTGTTGACGAAAAACCCAACCAACTCGTGCAACGCCTCATCGGTACGACCCGCGATCGGCGACCCGATCACCACGTCCCGACCGGCGCCCAGCCGCGACAACAACCCGACCAGACCGGCCTGGACCACCATGAACACACTGACCCGCAACCGGCGGGCCAACCCCACCAACCCGGTATGCAACCCGGTATCCCACCGCACCGGCACCGTGGCCCCCTGGTAGGTGGCCACCGCGGGACGCAGACGATCGGTGGGCAGGCCGACCTGTTCTGGCAACCCGGCCAACGCCTGCCGCCAATACCGCACCTGCGCACTGATCACACTGCCCGGATCAGACTCATCCCCGAGCACCTGCCGCTGCCACAACGTGTAATCCGCGTACTGCACCGGCAACCCCACCCACCCCGGCGCCTGCCCAGCAACCCTGGCGGTATACGCCACCGCGACATCCCGAGCCAACGGCGCCAACGACCACCCATCCCCAGCGATATGATGCAACACCAACAACAACACCGACACAGTCGGCGAGACCACCAACAACCAACACCGCAACGGGCCCTGAACCGACAAGTCGAACCC
>NZ_BONZ01000200.1 GCF_016862975.1 Rugosimonospora africana | reverse complement strand
GAAGGCTTCGGGGAGGCGGCCGTCGAAGTATTGGGCGGCGTCGATGATGCCTTCGGCGATGCGGGCGGCTTCGTGGGTGAAGCCGTAGCGGCGTAGGCCCCAGGCGATGAGGGAGTTGTCGAAGGGCCATACGGTGCCGACGTGGTAGCCGAGTGGGTTGTAGCGTTCTTCGTTTTTGGCGAGGGTGCGTATGCCCCAGCCGGAGAATAGTTGTGGTCCGAGTAGGTGTTCGGCGAGGTGTGGGGCTTTGGATTCGTCGACGATGCCGCTCCAGAGGAGGTGGCCGATGTTGGAGGCGAGGGCGTCGACGTGGTGGCCGTCGGGGTCGAGGGCGAGGGCGTAGTGGTGGCGGTCTTCGATCCAGAAGTCTTGGTTGAATCGTTGTTTGAGTGCGGCTGCTTGTTGTTCGAGGTGGTTGGCGTAGTCGGGGTCGTTCCAGAATTCGCGGGCGAGTCGGGCGCCGCGGATTTTGGCGTCGTAGGCGTAGCCCTGGAGTTCGCAGGTTGCTCGGGGTAGGTCGGGTAGTCGTCCGTCGTGGTAGGAGATGGAGTCCCAGGAGTCTTTCCAGCATTGGTTTTCCAGGCCGGTTTGTTCGTTGCGGCGTTGGTACCAGATGTAGCCGTTGTCCATGATGTCGCCGTACTCGTCGATCCACCGCAACGCCGCCC
>NZ_BONZ01000199.1 GCF_016862975.1 Rugosimonospora africana | reverse complement strand
GTGTTCAGAAGCGGCCGACCGATCGGCGGAACACCCTCATCGCTCGGCGCGCAGCGATGGCGAGTCACCGCGACACACGTTTCGGTCGGACCATAGAAGTGGTCGAATTCTGCGGCAGGGAAGACTTCGTAGAAGCGGTTCAGCAGTGTCTCGGAAACCGCCTCGCCGCCACTTTGCATCTGCCGGATGCAGCGGCATTTCCTAATGTTCTTGTCCGACAGGAAGGCCGGAAGGATCGATGCCACAAAGTGCAATATGGTCGCAGAGTTATCACTGACCAGGTCAACCAGGTAGGCAGGATCATTCTCGCTACCATGGCGCGCGATCAGCACACGCGCCCCGATGGTTAGCGGGCACAACAGCTGCCAGACCGAAGCGTCGAACCCCAACGAGGACTTCAGCACGAACCTGTCTTCGTTGTTCCACCCGGAGACTTCTGTGCGGGCAAGAAGGTGATTGACCACGTTCTGGTGGGGAACGAGCACACCCTTCGGCTGCCCGGTCGACCCCGAGGTGTAGATGACGTACGCCGCGTTGCCCGGCACCACACCAACGCGCAGATCGGTATCCGAACGGTCCGCCAACGCGGCCGTGAACCCCTCATCGTCGAGCAGTACCCGCCTCAACCCGGCCGGCAACACCCCCACCGTGCCCGCCACCGCCACACCCAACACCGGCGCCGCATCAGCCAA
>NZ_BONZ01000198.1 GCF_016862975.1 Rugosimonospora africana | reverse complement strand
AGCCCCGCCCGGTTCAGATATCCCCGGGCCAGCCCGGCACCGGCCACGTACAGCTCACCCACGACACCCCAGGGAACCGGCCGCAACCCCGAATCCAGAACATAAACCCGCAGATCCGGAAGACCCCGACCGATCACACTGCCACCACCGCCGGCCACCGAATCACGATCCAGCGCGAGATAGCTGACATGCACGGTCGTCTCAGTGATGCCATACATGTTGACCAACACCGGCGCGTCATCGGCATACCGGGAAAACCAACCCGCCAACCGGCCGAAGTCCAAAGCCTCCCCACCAAAGACCACACACCGCAACGACAGCCGTCCACCCCCAGCCTCGTCATCAGCCCGCATCAACTGATAGAACGCCGACGGTGTCTGACTCAACATCGTCACCCGCTGCGCCACCAACAACGCCCTGAACTCCGCCGGAGAACGACTCGTCGCGTAAGAGACCACCACCAGACGCCCACCATGCAGCAACGCCCCCCACGTCTCCCACACCGAAAAGTCAAACGCATACGAATGGAACAACGTCCACACATCATCGTCACGGAACCCGAACCAGTCCCGCGTCGCAGCGAACAACCGCACCACATTCTGATGCGGCACCACCACACCCTTCGGCTGCCCCGTCGACCCCGAGGTGTAGATGACATACGCCGCGTTACCCGGCACCACACCGACCCGCAGAT
>NZ_BONZ01000197.1 GCF_016862975.1 Rugosimonospora africana | reverse complement strand
TGACGCGGCGCCGGTGGTCCTGCTGACCACGACCGACACCGCAGTGGGGCTACCACCGCACGAGACCACCATCATGCTGCTGGACGACCCAAACACCCAGGCCCTGCTCGACGCGTACTCGGATGCTCCGATTACCGACACCGACCGCACCAGCCCTCTCCTACCGGCACACCCGGCCTACATCATCTACACCTCCGGCTCCACCGGCCAACCCAAGGGTGTCGCCATGCCGGCGGAGGGTCTGACGAACCTTCTCGAATGGCATCGATCGTCGATACCTGGCGGTCCTGGAACGAGGACCTTGCAATTCACCTCGATAAGCTTTGATGTGTCGGTACAGGAAACCATGTCCGCGCTCCTGTCCGGCAAGTCGCTGGTCATACCTCCCGATGTTATTCGGGCGGATCCCGACGAACTGTTGCGGTGGTGCGACGAGTTTTCGGTACACGAACTCTACGCACCCAATGTCGTCGTGCATCTCCTTTGTGACGCCGCGCTGCGGAGGCGCAACCGGCTTGGAACGCTACGCACCGTCGCGCAGGCCGGCGAGGCACTCACGTTGGGTTCACCCGCGGGCGACGTGTTCCGGGAGCGTCGCGCTCCGCTACTCCACAACCATTACGGTCCGTCCGAGACGCATGTCGTCACCGCCTACACCCTTCCGGATGATGCCGAGCTCTGGCCGAGAGTCGCTCCG
>NZ_BONZ01000196.1 GCF_016862975.1 Rugosimonospora africana | reverse complement strand
TTCGCCGCCTTGGTGGCCCTTCTCGCGGATCTCGTGGTAGAGGCGTACCGCGTCCGTGCAGCCCTCGTTCCAACGCTGGTGCAGATACGCGAGATACAGGCGCAGCGAACCGTTGCGCTGGCCTCTGGGGTGCAGAAGCTCCTCCGCGGTAGCGGTGCTCGCGTAGCGGCGTACCGTCTTGCGGTCCAGACCGAGACTCTCGGCGATCACGCCGATGCTGGCCCCTTTGCCCGACAGCGCATGGATCGCGGTGTGGCGCTCTCGGGTCCGCGCGGCCAGGCGGCCCTCCACAGTTGGTAATGGTGCTGGCGTGTCGGCCGGCGGTACGGTCACCGGCACGGGGCTGTCGAGACATCCTCGGTGGCCCCGGACGCATTTCTCCACTGCTTCGGCCAGATTCGCCCACACGTGCCACCGGTCGGCGACCTGCCGGGCCTGCGGCGCTGCGGCGCGTATCGCTTCGGCGTAGGCGGAGGCCCGGTCCCGGCACACGATCTGTGCGCCGGGGTGCCGGCGTAGCCAATCGGCCAAGGTTGCCGCGGTGCGGTCGGGTAGCACGTCCACCGGGCGGCCGGTCTGCATGTCGATGAGGATTGTCGCGTAGATGTGGCCGCGGCGCAGTGCGAAATCGTCGATCCCGAGTACCGGTGGGCAGGCCACCACCTCGTTGTGCGGTAGTTCGCGGAGCCTGCGCAGCAGCGTGGACCTGGATA
>NZ_BONZ01000195.1 GCF_016862975.1 Rugosimonospora africana | reverse complement strand
TGCGCTTGACACCTAGCGTGTCTATGCCTAACTTCCTAGGTATGGATCTGCGCGGACACCTGGATCTCCTGCTGCTCGCCACCCTGCACGATCGCGGTCCGGCACACGGCTACGCGCTGATCATCGCGTTGCGGGAGGGCTCGGGTGGCACCTTCGACCTGCCGGAGGGCACCGTCTACCCGGCTCTGCATCGGCTGGAGCGCGACGGGTTGGTGGCCGGATTCTGGGAGGAGGGGGCTCCACGCCGGCGGCGCAGCTACCAGCTGACCCCGCAGGGGCGCACGGCCCTGCAGCGCAAGAACCGGGAATGGCGAGAGTTCGCCAACGGAGTTCAACTGATCATCGGCCGGGTGCACCCCGAGCCGACCGGATGACGGGGAGTTCACCAGTGCCCGACGAGAACGACAGCGCGTACCTTGTGCCCGACGGCAGCGTGGAGCGCTGGCTGGACGAGGTGTTCGACGGTCTGACCGGGACCGGTGCCGGTGGTCGGCGCGCGCTCATCGAGATCGAGGACCACCTCAGGGCCGCCGTGGCGGACGAGAGGGACCGTGGGCTCGACCCGGCGGCCGCCGAGCACGCGGCGGTGACCCGGTTCGGCTCGCCGGCGAAGATCGCCCGCGACATCCGCGCCGCCCACCGCAACCTGCTGCGTCCGGCGCTGACCGGCGTCTGGGCCCTGACCGGGGCGGTCCTGCTGTCGCTCGGACTGGCCACGACGGTGACCGAGGCCCT
>NZ_BONZ01000194.1 GCF_016862975.1 Rugosimonospora africana | reverse complement strand
CCGGGCGGTGGCCGAGGCGGATGTGGTAGCGGCCGAGGAGCGGGGCCGGCGGTTTGATCTGGGTCGGCCACCGTTGCTGCGGTTGGTGTTGGTCCGGTTGGCCGCGCAACGGTTCCGGCTGATCCTGACCAAGCATCATATTGTGTTGGATGGTTGGTCGGTGCCGTTGTTGTTGGGTGAGTTGTTCGCGTTGTATGTCAACGGTGGCGACTCGGCGGGGTTGCCTCGGGTCAAGCCGTATCGGGAGTATCTGCGGTGGTTGGCTGGTCAGGATCGGCAGGCGGCGAAGGCGGTGTGGCAGGAGGCGTTGTCGGGGGTTGAGCCGACGCTGATCGCGGGGGCGGTGGTGGGGCAGTCCGGGGTGCTGCCCCGGCGGGTGCCGTTGACGTTGTCGCGGGAGTTGACCGCCGCGGTGCAGCGGTTGGCTCGGGCCAACGAGTTGACCGTGAACACGGTGGTGCAGGGTGTGTGGGGATTGTTGCTGGCCAGGTTGACCGGCCGTCAGGATGTGGTTTTCGGTGCGGTGGTCTCTGGGCGTTCCCCGGAGATTGCCGGGGTGGAACGGATGTTGGGTCTGTTCATCAACACGGTCCCGGTCCGAGTCCGTTACACCATGCGGGACACCGTCCGGACCATTCTGGCCCGGGTCCAGCGGGAACAACTCCACCTACAGCCCTACCACTACCTCGGCCTACCCGAGATCCAATCAACCACCGCGACCGGCAACCTGTTCGACACCGTCACCGTATTCGAAAACTACCCCGTC
>NZ_BONZ01000193.1 GCF_016862975.1 Rugosimonospora africana | reverse complement strand
TGGAAGTCGTGGATGGGGATGGCGTCGTTGTTGATGAGGTTGAAGATGCGTCGGTATTCGTTGACTTCGTTGGGTTCTTCGAGGTAGAGGGCGCCGACGTGGTTTTCGAGGTAGACGATGTCGGGGTCTTCGGGGTCGTCGAAGTCGAGGATGCGGAAGGCGCCGGCCATGGCGGCGTGGGCGCCGATGGTCCAGGGGAGGACTTTGATGGTGATGTTGTGGTGGTGGGTGAGGTTGCGGAGGTGGTCGATTTGGGCTTTGAGGATGGTGTGGTTGCCGACGGGGCGGGTGAGTGCGCCTTCGCCGAGGATGGTGGTGAGTTGGGGTGGTGGGGTGCGGGCGAAGAGGGTTTTTTGGCGTTGGATTCGGAGTTTGACTTGGCGTTGGGTGGCTTGTTCGTCGGTGGGTTGTTCGGCGGTGAAGATGGCGTGTGCGTATTGTTCGGTTTGGAGTTCGCCGGGGATGACTTCGCCGTCGTAGCTGTGGATGTGGTGGGCGCTGGCTTCGAGTCCTACGTAGAGTTTGAACCAGTCGGGGATGACGGGGTTGGTGTCCCACCATTCTTCTTGGCTGGTGCCGAGGGCGAGTTCGGCGAGGGCGTCGGTGATGCTTTGGTCGGCGCCGTAGAGCCAGCAGAGGGCGCGGACGTTGGCGACGGTGACGGGGACTTTTCCGGTTTCGATGCGGTGGAGGGTGGGTTCGGAGATGCCGAGTTTTTCGTCGGCGACTTCGCGTCTGCTTTTGCCTGCTGCGGTGCGTAGGCGGGTGAGTCGTCGGCCGAGGGTGCGGCGGACGACACGTTGCCCCGTCACGGGCACGACGCCA
>NZ_BONZ01000192.1 GCF_016862975.1 Rugosimonospora africana | reverse complement strand
GCGTGTGATGGATGGTCGATGAGTCCGTTGGCGCGTGATCTGACGGACGCGTATGCGGCGCGGCGGGCCGAGGAGGCTCCGCGGTGGTCGTCTTTGCCGGTGCAGTATGTGGATTACACGTTGTGGCAGCAGGAGCTGTTGGGTGAGGAAGACGATCCGGGCAGTGTGTTGTCACGGCAGTTGGCGTTTTGGCGGGAGACGTTGGCTGGGTTGCCGGATGAGTTGCGGCTGCCGGTGGATCGGCCGCGGCCGGTGGTCTCCTCGTACCGGGGTGGTCGGGTGTCGTTCGAGTTGGGGTCGGAGTTGCATCGTGGGCTCGTGGCGTTGGCTCGTGCGCATGGGGTCACCATGTTCATGGTGTTGCAGGCTGGGTTGGCGGTACTGCTGAGTCGGTTGGGTGCGGGTGAGGATGTTCCGGTCGGGTCTCCTGTCGCGGGTCGGGTCGATGATGCGTTGGATGACTTGGTGGGGTTCTTTGTCAATACGTTGGTGTTGCGGCTGGATGTGTCGGGGGATCCAACGTTCGGGGAGTTGCTGCGGCGGGCGCGTGAGACGGATCTTGCTGCTTATGCTCATCAGGATGTGCCGTTTGATCGTTTGGTTGAGGCGATTCAGCCGGCTCGTTCGTTGGCGCGGCATCCGTTGTTCCAGGTTATGTTGGCGTTTCAGAACAATGCCGATGCTCGACTGGACCTGGCGGGTTTGACCACCGAGGCCGAGCCTATGGGAGCCGGTGCCCCGGAGTTCGACCTGTTGTTCATCTTGACCGAACACCACGCGCCGGACGGCACCCCGGGCGGTATTCACGGCGTTTTGGATTACAGCCAGGATCTG
>NZ_BONZ01000191.1 GCF_016862975.1 Rugosimonospora africana | reverse complement strand
CCTGGGTCGGGCGGGTGGCGGCCAGGTCGAGGTCTTCCCAGGCAGAGTCAAGGACTTCCGTCGATACGGGCGCCGTTAGCGGGCGTCTTGTCGCTGCAGGTCGGTTGCGGGCTCTCGTACTTCTCTGCGATGGCACCCGTACCGTCCCCGATGCCTGAGTGCGGTCCGCCCCGGCCGTCGTCATCGACTTCGGTGGGGCGGACGGCGCTCGACGGGGCGCGGGGCTCACGCGGTGGCGAACACGGAACGCAGCTGCCGGCCGTTGACCACGGCGACCACGCCGAGCAGCAGCAGTCCGCAGACCGCCTGCTCCAGCTTCATCCACATGGGAAACGTGCCGGGCAGTGCGATGATGACGGTGATCGCGGCGACCATGACCGCGGCGATGATGCGCAGCCGGCGGTACGCGCCGCGGGAGCCGCGTGCAGCTCGGGCGCCGAAGGCGAACGTGAACGCCGAGCTGACCATCACGATAGTGCCGCGGATCCAGACCGCGGAGTTGACCAGGGCGGCGTGGTTGCGCAGCAGGGCGATGGCCACGATGGTGAGCACGCTCAGCGCGAGGTACCCGCCGGTGAGCATCCGGACGGTCCGGAACGCCTGACGGCTGTCGGCGTGGGTGAGGTGGGCCGTGGCAACGGGGGCGAGCTGCGTGTTTGTCATGTCCATTATCGTCGTCGCGGGCTTCGGTGCCGGGCAGTGCGATCACACCTCCTTCGGCCATGACATTCGTCAGCAACGGCCTCGACCCCGACTGCTGCGGGCATCGCGGAGTTCGGGCGCCGGGCCGGATGGCAGGTCCATGTGATCATGTCGTTCGGCAGACTCGGCGTGTTCAAGGTTGTCTTGAACACCTGG
>NZ_BONZ01000190.1 GCF_016862975.1 Rugosimonospora africana | reverse complement strand
GGGCGAGAAGCGGCTCGTGGGTTACGTGGTCGGCGTCGACGGGGCAACGGCCGATGGGGGTGTGCTGCGTGACCGGTTGGCGAAGCGTTTGCCGGATCACATGGTGCCCGCCGCGGTGTTGGTCCTGGACTCGTTGCCGTTGACCAGCAACGGAAAACTCGATCGCAAGGGGCTCCCCGCCCCCGATGTACAGGGGAGCAAGTCCTCACGCGGTCCGCGTAACCCGTTGGAAGAGATATTGTGTGAGATCTTCGGAGAAGTCGTTGGGGTAGGGCAAGTCGGAATCCACGACAACTTCTTCCGGCTCGGAGGCGACTCTCTGCTGGCGACCCGGCTGATTGGTCGACTTCGTACGGTACTGGGCGTCGAACTCACGATCCGTACCCTGTTTGAATCACCCACTGTCGCCGGGATCTGTGCCGCTATCGACAAAGCCGACCAGGCAAACCTTCCGCTGCGCACCGTATCGCGGCCGGCGCAGGTTCCGTTGTCGTTCGCGCAGCGTCGCTTGTGGTTCCTGAACCGACTGGAGGGTGAGCAGGGGGCGGCGACGTACAACATGCCGATCGCGGTGCGCCTGGTCGGGGACCTGGACGTTGCGGCGCTTGAGCTGGCGCTGGGGGACGTCGTTCGTCGTCATGAGAGTTTGCGAACGATCTTCGTCGAGACGGATGGGGTTCCGAGGCAGGTGGTTCTGGACCCGGATGAGGCCCGTCCGCAGGTACCCGTCGTGGATATGACCGAGGGCGGCCTCGACGCTGCTTTGGCGGCGGAGACCTCTCGTGGGTTTGACTTGTCACGTGAGATTCCGCTGCGGGCGCGTCTGTTCGCGCTAGGCGAGCAAAGCTCGGTCTTGTTGCTGGTCTTGCATCATATC
>NZ_BONZ01000189.1 GCF_016862975.1 Rugosimonospora africana | reverse complement strand
TCGTGGTCCTGCGTGAAGACCGGCCGAGCGAGAAACGGCTCGTGGGTTACGTGGTCGGCGTCGATGGGGCAACGGTCGATGGTGGCGTGTTACGTGATCGGCTGGCGAAGCGTTTGCCGGATCATATGGTGCCCGCTGCTGTGGTGGTCCTGGACTCGTTGCCGTTGACGGGTAACGGGAAACTCGACCGGCGTGCGTTGCCGGCACCTGACTTCTCCGTGGTGTCGGGGTCGCGTGGCCCGCGTACCGCCGAGGAAGAGGTTCTGTGCGGGCTGTTCGCCGAGGTGCTGGGCTTGGACCGGGTCGGGATCGACGACAACTTCTTCGCACTGGGCGGACACTCGCTATTGGCAACACGGCTGGTCAGCCGGGTCCGCTCAGTATTCGGAAGGGAATTCTCGGTTCGAGAACTGTTCGAAGCACCCACCGTCGCAGGGCTGGTGGGATCACTGACCGGCCATGAAGCGAAGCGAACGAAGCTGCTCCCAGCGGCAAGACCGGCACGGATCCCGTTGTCGTTCGCCCAGCGTCGCTTGTGGTTCCTGAACCGGCTGGAGGGCGAAGAGAGCGCGGCGTACAACATGCCGATCGCGGTGCGCCTGGCAGGAGAGTTGGATGTAACGGCGCTCGAAGCGGCGTTGGATGATGTCGTTCGCCGTCACGAGAGCTTGCGAACGATATTCGTCGAGGTAGACGGACTTCCGAGGCAGGTGGTTCTGGACCCGGAGGAGGCCCGTCCCGAAGTACCTGTCGTGAACGTCGCCGAAGACGGGCTGGGCGCCAGGTTGGCAGCAGAGGCGACTCGTGGCTTTGACCTGTCCCGTCAGATCCCACTACGGATGACCTTGTTCACCCTAAGTGAACACAGCCATGTGTTGTTGCTTGTCTTGCATCACATT
>NZ_BONZ01000188.1 GCF_016862975.1 Rugosimonospora africana | reverse complement strand
ACCGGGGTGGGTTTGGCGGGGGTGGGGGTGTCGTTTCGGCGGTGGTCGTCGCGGTTGGCGGTGGCGGCGGCCGATCCGCGGTGGGTGGGGCAGGTGTCGTGGTGGGCCGGGGTGCGGAACACCCCGGATCCGTTGTTGGGTGCCCGGGTGTTGGACCCGGGGTCGGACACGGTGGCTCGGGCCAGGCATCTGACGTTGCGGTTGCCGGTCGGGGTGACGCGGGGGTTGTTGACCACGGTCCCGACGGTTTTCCATGGCCAGGTCAATGATGGGTTGTTGACCGGGTTGGTGTTGGCGTTGGGGTGGTGGCGGCGGCAGTGGTGGCCGGATGCGGGTTCGGTGGTAGTCCTTGACCTGGAAGGCCATGGTCGGGATGAGGGTTTGGCGGGTGGGGTGTTGTCCGGCACGGTGGGTTGGTTTACCAGTATGTTCCCGGTCCGGTTGGATCCCGGGCCGGTGGACTGGGCCGAGGTCGAGGCGGCGGGTCCGGGGTTGGGGTTGGCGGTCAAGCGGGTCAAGGAGCAGTTGCGGGCGGTTCCGGATAACGGGATCGGGTATGGGTTGCTGCGGTATTTGAACCCGGATACCGGTCGGGAGTTGGATACGGGTCGTGATCCGCAGGTGGTGTTCAATTATCTGGGTCGGGTCAACGCGCCGCGGGGTCAGGGTTGGTTGATCGCTGAGGAGTCTGAGGTGTTGGGTCAGACCAGCCGGCGGGATCTGGGTGCGGCGCACAGTCTTGAGGTCAACGCGATCACGCATGACCTGCCCGACGGGCCGCAACTGTCAGTGACCTGGACCTGGATCGATGGTGTGTTCACCGAACCACAGATCAACGACCTGGCCCATGCCTGGTTCCAGACCCTGCACGCGTTGACCGAACACGCCCAGCACGACAACGCCGGCGG
>NZ_BONZ01000187.1 GCF_016862975.1 Rugosimonospora africana | reverse complement strand
GCCGGAGTCGGCCGACCGGGTCGGGCTGCCGGGCGATCCCGGGCGGGACGAGCCGAAGAACTGGTACGACGACGGTACCGGCGATCGCGACGGCACTCTTGATGGCCGCGGTACCGATGACGGTCGCGGTACCGACCCGCACACCACTGATTCGGACTGGTCCCAGGAGGCCGAACGCCGGTGGGGCCGTGGGCGGACCGAAGAGCCGGCGCCGTCGGAACACGACCCCGCCGCTGACACCCCGGCCGCTGACACCCCAGCCGAGTCCGACCCGACGCGGTCCGACCCGGCGCGGCAGGACCCGACTCGGTCAGACCCGAGGGGGTATGACCCGCGGTGGTCCGATCCGACCGGGCATCAGCCGGAGACGCCGGACTACGGGTACGACGAACCTCGGAATGACCACCACGTCCCGAGCGACGGCCTCGACCACTCCACGCACGACGAGATCTGGTCCGATCCGGCGTGGGTGCACGAGGGACGCCGGCCGACCCTGGAGGAGTTGGTCCCGCGCTCCGAAGAGGAAGCCGGGGCGTGGAAGAGCGAGGTCGAGCGGTACCTCGTCGAGGAGGTCACCGGTCGGACGTACGCGGGGATGCGGGTCGAGCCGGAGTACGCCCCGGAACCGGTCAACGTCTCGCGCAACGAGGTCAACATCCACCTGACCATCAAGAACAGCCGGGGTGGAGTCGGTCATATCAACTATTCGATCGAGCGTGACCAGCACGGTCACCTCGTCGCACGTCACAACCTGCTGATCATCCGGGAAACGGCACGTGGTGGGGGCTTCGCGCGGGAGTTCAACGAGCACATGGAGGGCTGGTACCGGGAGTCCGGGGTCAGTCACATCGAGTTGCACGCGTCTAAAGAGGTCGGTGGGTACGCGTGGGCTCGGGCCGGCTACGACTGGCTGCCTGGCTCGGAATTCCGCGCGGACAATG
>NZ_BONZ01000186.1 GCF_016862975.1 Rugosimonospora africana | reverse complement strand
CCTGGAGGTTGATGAAGCTGGGCTCCCGGTAATGCACCCGGTACGGCCGCGTCCCACCATCAGACACCGCGTGCACACCCAACTCACCCCGCGGCGACTCGATCCCCACATACACCTGACCCGGCGGCACCCGGAAACCCTCAGTCACCAACTTGAAGTGATGAATCAGCGACTCCATCGACTGACCCATAATCTTCGCGACATGCTCCAACGAGTTACCCATGCCATCCACACCGATCGCCAACTGCGCCGGCCAAGCAATCTTGCGATCCTCAACCATCACCGGACCCGGCTCCAACCGATCCACCGCCTGCGCAACGATCTTCAACGACTCACGAATCTCCGCCAACCGCACCTCATACCGACCCCACACATCCGCCGAAGTCGCGGTCGGCACCTCAAACTCATACGTCTCATACCCGCAGTACGGCATCGTCTTGCGCAGGTCCCAACCCAGACCCGCCGACCGCAACACCGGACCGGTCACGCCCAATGACAGGCAGGCGGTCACGTCCAGGACGCCCACGTTTTTCGTGCGCTCGTGCCAGATCAGTTGGCCGGACAGCAGATCCTCATATTCTTTGAGCTTGCCCGGCAGGTACACGAGGAACTCGCGGATCTTCTTGATCGCCTCGGCCGGCAGATCCTGCGCCAGACCACCCGGACGCACATACGCCATGTTCATCCGCAGACCCGAAGCCAACTCGAAGATGTCCAGGATGTACTCACGCTCCCGGAACCCATACAGCATCATCGAGATCGCACCCAGCTCCATGCCGGTCGTCGCCAACCACACCAGATGCGAGGAGATCCGGTTCAACTCCATCATCAACACCCGGATCGTGTTCGCCCGCGGCGTGATCTGATCCTCGATCCCCAGCAGCTTCTCCACCGCCAGGGCATACCCGGTCTCGTTGAAGATCGGCGCCAGGTAATCCATCCGGGTCACGAACGTC
>NZ_BONZ01000185.1 GCF_016862975.1 Rugosimonospora africana | reverse complement strand
GGAGTGGAATGACACCACTCACCCGGTGGAACCGGTGACGTTGCCGGAGTTGTTTGAGCGGCAGGTTGCGGCCTCGCCGGAAGCGGTCGCGCTGATCTGTGGGGAACAGCGGGTGACGTATCGGCAGTTGGCTGGTCGGGTCAACCAGCTGGCGAGGTCGTTGGCCGAGGCCGGGGTGGGACCGGAGTCGGTGGTCGCGTTGGCGCTGCCTCGATCGGTGGACCTGGTCACGGCGGTGTTGGCGGTGATGACCGCCGGTGGGGCGTACCTGCCGATCGACCCGGACTACCCGGCGCAACGGATCGCGTTCATGTTGAACGACACTGCGCCCGCCATGCTCATCACGTGCGGCGCGAGGGCGGGCGAGATCCCGTTCGGCGCCATGCCGCTGATGTTGATGGAAGACCTTGACTCAATCTCGTACCCAACAGTGCACAACCCCGCGGCTCCAGCACCAGCTGCGGCCCGACCGGGCAGTGGCCTGGCTTGCGTCATGTACACGTCCAGTCCCGCTCCGAGGGCGGTCGAGATCTCGCATGCCGGGCTGGCGGAACTGGCTGCGGCATACCGCAGGTCGTACAAGACGGGTGACGGGGACCGCCTTCTCCAGTTCGCCTCGCCCGGCTCCGGCGGGTTGATCTCCGAGCTGTGTCTGGGACTGCTTACCGGAGCCTGTCTGGTCGTTCCGGAGCGCGGGTTGGTCGGCGACGAACTCGTGAACGTGCTGGGGCAGCAGCGGATAACCCATCTCCATGTACCCGCTCGGGTGCTGGCCGGGGTACCGAAAGTCGAGCTGCCCTCGCTGGTGACGCTGATCCTCAGTGATGACACCTGTCCGGCAGACACCGCAGTCTACTGGTCTCATGGACGCACCTTGGTCAACTCCTACGGCTCTGTCGAGCTGACGATGGCGTGTACCGATTTCCGGGTCGAGCCTGGTGAGGATCTGCCGGTCGGCCGACTGCCG
>NZ_BONZ01000184.1 GCF_016862975.1 Rugosimonospora africana | reverse complement strand
GACCCAGCACGCCGGGACGGTGACCCCGTCGTCGACCGGCGCACCGAGAGTGTTCGCCGCGACGAAGTCCTCCGCACCCGGGTTCGCGATCAGGTTGCTGTCCAACGCCGGCATCACCGCGTCCGCAGCCGGGCAGACCGCCGAGGAAGTCGCGTCATAACTCTGCGGCACCGGCTTCGCATCCGGCCCAAACGTCAAACTCAGATCATCCGCGATGCCATTGTTGTCCGCACCCGAGTCGATCGCGGTCAGCTCAAGGGTGATGAGCACCTTCGCCGTACCGGCCGGGACAGTGCCGTAGCGCCACGTCGGGAACAACCCCGTGACGTTGTTGCGCTCCGCCGCCGTGACCGGACCGAGGCGCTCCGTACCCAGCGTGTTCCCACCCGAGCCCTGAAACGTCGCGGACAGCATCGCGAAATCGGCCTGGGTCGAATAGCCACCGAGCAGACCCGCCAACTTGTACGGCTGCCCACCCGCGTTCAACGAACTCACATCGACCAGCTGGGTGGCCGTGGTGGTAATGCCCTGAACCTGCGTCGTGAAACCCGGAGGCGCCGGGTTCGGGGCCGTGCCCGGCGTGGTACCACCCCAGAACAGGCGACCGCCGTCCTTACCGGCGTAGGTCGCGTTGCCCGACTCCAGCACGGGATCGGGTGCGGGCAGGTCGGCGTGGCTGACCCAACAATCCGGAACGACCTGGTGGCCGGCCGCCACACCGCCGCCGCTGGCCGCACCGGCCACCTCATGGTCGGTGTAGTCCTCGGCACCCGGGTTCGCGATCAGATTGGCGCCCAACGCGACCGTCGCCGGATGCGGACACGTCGCCGTCGAGTCCCAGGTCTGACCCGTCGGCACCGCCCGGTCACCGATGACAAGGCTCAGGTTGTCGGCACTGGCGTCGTTGTTACCCGCACCGCCCATGGTGAACGTCAACGTGACCACGACCTGCGCGGCACCGGCCGGAACCGTACCGT
>NZ_BONZ01000183.1 GCF_016862975.1 Rugosimonospora africana | reverse complement strand
CGGCCCCAGAACCGGTCCTGGAACTCGTCGGCGTCGCTCCGTTGATGCTGGCCAGCTCCCGCCGGTCGTCAGTAAGCCCACCTCGCACGGAGCTCTGTCTGAGGCGACATTGCAGGGCGCCTCGACCGGCCTCTGCCGGCGATGAGCCCGGATCGTCCGTCGGTGGGCCAGGCTACGTCGTCGATAGCCAGAAACGGCGCTGCTGCGACGGCGGCGGGCGTCGTTTCAGCGAAGTCTTGGACCTCGCGATGAAGGTGGGACTGGTCGGCATAACCGGCCTCGACCGCCACTGTGGCGGGGCTGCGTCCGGCGGCGAGCCCGTGGGCAGCGGCGTCGAAGCGGATCAGACGGGCGGCACGCTTGGGTGTGAGGCCGATCTGTGATCGGAACCGGGACCATAGCCGTTTGCGGCTCCACCCGACCGCCGTCGCCAATCCCTCGACCCGTGCCCGCCCTCCACTTGCCATCAGCCGCTCCCAGCAGTACGCGACCTCGGGATCGATCGCACGACCGGCGTCCAGGCGTCGAGCAAGCGCGGCCTCCGCGATCACGAACCGACCTTTCCACGATCCGGCAGCGCGGAGTTGCTCCTGCAACCGCGCGGCTTCGCGTCCCCAGAGAGCGTCGAGCGACACGACTGCACCGCTGAGATCGGGCACGGCAGCGAGGGCCGTGTACGCGACCACCGGCGACAACCGCACCTGAAGGCACTCGAAACTTCCCGTCGGCCCCCGCCCACGCGCACCCTGCGGCCCGAGCCCGGCGACCACCCTGTCACGCTGGAGCCGACCATTCCCGTCGTCCACCTCAAGCGGCCCATCTCCGAGATCGAAGATCAGGGCGACCGCCGGGTGCGCCACCATCTCAACATCGACGGGCGTCACCACGCGATCGCTGAACCCAGCCATCGCGACTCCGGCCAGCCGAGCTGGCCCTGGTGTCGGGACCGTGATGTCCCAAGCGGGCGCGCCGGCGCGGG
>NZ_BONZ01000182.1 GCF_016862975.1 Rugosimonospora africana | reverse complement strand
GGAGTTGTTCGAGCGGCAGGTGGTGGCCTCGCCGGAGGCGCTCGCGGTGATCTGCGGGGATCAGCGGGTCTCGTATCGGCAGTTGGCTGGTCGGGTTAACCAGCTGGCGAGGCTGTTGGTCGAGGCTGGGGTGGGACCGGAGTCAGTCGTCGCCTTGGCCCTGCCCCGGTCGGTGGACCTGGTCACCGCGGTGTTGGCGGTGATGACCGCAGGTGGGGCCTACCTACCAATCGACCCAGACTACCCAGCCCAACGGATCGCGTTCATGCTCACCGACGCCACACCAGTCGCACTGCTGACCACGACCGACACCGCCGCGGGCCTACCACCACACGAAACCACCATCATGCTGCTGGACGACCCCGACGTTCAGACACTGCTCGACGCGTACTCGGAAGCCCCAATCACCGACACCGACCGCACCAGCCCCCTCCTACCGGCACACCCGGCCTACATCATCTACACCTCCGGCTCGACCGGCCAACCCAAAGGCGCGGTCATCGAGCACCGCAGCGTCGTCAGTCTCTTGCAATCAACCGAAGATGCGTTTCTCTTCACTGCCGACGACGCCTGGACTCTCTACCACTCGTATGCCTTTGACTTCTCGGTTTGGGAGGTGTGGGGGGCACTGGCGTTCGGCGGCAGACTCATTGTTCCCTCGGTGGAGGTCGTGCGCTCGCCGGTCGAATTCGCCAGGTTGCTGGTCGCCGAGAGGGTCACCGTCCTTAACCAGACACCCGCGGCCTTCTACCAACTCGAGCAGGCAGACCGAGAGTTGCCGGAGGGGCAACGGCCCACTGCACTGCGGCTGGTCATCTTCGGCGGCGAGGCGTTGGACTTCGGGCGGCTCAACAGTTGGTACCAGCGCCGGGAGTACGACGCGCCTCGGCTGGTGAACATGTACGGGATCACGGAGACGACCGTGCACACCACACTCTTCGTCATCGACGAGGAAGCTGTGGCGGCACGCAGGAGAAGTGTT
>NZ_BONZ01000181.1 GCF_016862975.1 Rugosimonospora africana | reverse complement strand
CGCCTGCGACCACCGGACCGTCACCGAAAGGCCACCCGCGATGGCACTGCTGCGCCTCGGAGTCTCCCTTCAACCGCGCTGGCCGCTCGACGATGGAGCCAGCGTGCTCCGCGCCGCACGCCAGGCCGAGGATCTGGGCTTCGACCACGTCGCGGTCGGCAACCGCCTTCTGGACAGTGGGTTCGGCCTCGACTCCGACCCGTTCGTCCTGCTGTCGGCCGTCGCGGGCATGACGACGCGTCTGCGGCTGCTGACGTCCGTGGTCGTCGCGCCGTACTACCCAGCGCTGGTACTGGCCAACCAGGCAGCGACTCTGGACGTGGTGTCCGGCGGCCGCCTGATCCTGGGTGTCGGCACCGGCTGGAACCCTGACGAGTTCGACGCCGTGGGCGTCCCCGCCCGCCAACGCGGCGTACGCACCGACGACCACCTCGCGGCCGCAAAGGCCCTGTGGACGCGGCGACCAGCCGAGTTCGACGGGCCGTTCACGACACTGCGGGCCGCACACCTGGGAGTGCCTCCCATCACCCCCGGCGGACCGCCCGTATGGATCGGCGGCCACAGCGACGCCGCCCTGCGCCGCGCGCTGCGGTTCGGCGACGGCTGGTACGGCACCGGCGCCGACACCGCTGAGGTCGCTGGTGTACGACGCCGCCTACGCGAACTCGCCACCGACACAAGGGACGCTGACCGCCTCTCGCTTGCTTCGGCCGCATTCCTCACCCCGCCCGGCATCCCCACGGCGGTACCGCCGCCGGGGCGGCTGCTCGGCGGCACTACGCCCAGCTCAGGCAGCGTCGCCGACGAACTCGGGCGACTCGCCGAGGCGGGGCTCGCAGCCTGCACCATGTGGCTGCCCATTGCCGCTGAGCATCTCGGGGAGGCGATGGAGTGGATCGCAGCCGAGGTCGCGCCGCAGCTCACCTGATGCGTGACCGAGAAGGTTCGCCTGACTGATCAAGCTGCCGCGTGGAGGGGGCGTCCGCCCCAGCGGTGCT
>NZ_BONZ01000180.1 GCF_016862975.1 Rugosimonospora africana | reverse complement strand
TGATCAGTCATGGCAGCCACGCTAGGAGCAGACCTGGACAGGATCGGTCCTGGTTGTCCGGCACACTCGTACCCGTGATCACAGCGTCCGCCCGCCTGCTACGCACGCTGTCGCTGCTGTCCACCCGGCAGTCCTGGACCTGCGCCGAACTGGCCACCCAACTGAGCATCACCGAACGCACCGTCCGCCGCGACATCGCCCGCCTCCGCGACCTCGGCTACACCATCGAATCCGAGATGGGCCCCTGGGGCGGCTACCAGCTGGGCCGCGGCACCCGCATGCCCCCACTGATCTTCGACGACGAGGAGGCGCTGGCCGTCGCCGTCGGGCTACGCGCCGCAGCCCTCAACGGCGTCTCCGGCGGCGACCAGGCCGCCCTGTCGGCGCTGCTCAAACTGCGCCAGGTGCTCCCCGCCCGCGTCGCCGACCGGCTCGGCGCCCTCGACGCCGTCTTCACCCCCACCCCACGGCCGGAAGAACAGCAGGTCCCACCGGCGCTCCTGCTCGACCTCGCCACCGGTTGCCGGCGCGGCGAACGCACCCGGCTCACCTACGCCGACCGGGCCACCACCGTCACCACCCGGGAAGTCGACCCGTACCGGCTGGTCTACACCGGCCGCCGCTGGTACCTCGTCGCGTACGACACCACCCGCCAGGACTGGCGCACCTTCCGCGCCGACCGCATCCGCGACAGCATCCCCACCGGCGAACCCGTCGACCTGCCCGACACCCCCGACCCCGCCACCCTGGTCAACCGGGGCACCGCACTGGGCCCGTACCCGGTACACGTCACCATCCGGCTCCCCGTTCCCGCCGACGAAGCACTGCGGCTGGTACCCGCGTCCGTCGGCGTCCACCGGCCCGACGGCGATCACGCCACCATCGTCGACATCGGCGGCGCCAGCGCCGACGGGCTGGCCAAATACCTCATCGGCCTCGGGCACCCGCTGCGGATCCTGCGCCCCGACGACGTCCGCGAAGCGTTCCTCGCCCGTACCCG
>NZ_BONZ01000179.1 GCF_016862975.1 Rugosimonospora africana | reverse complement strand
CTGAGCGCTTCCTGGACGATACGGAAAGCGGACAGATCCACCCCGGCCGCGACCGGACGGGGCAGGCCGACCACGGTCGGTTCGACCACGAGCCCGGACCGCCGGCCGGCCTCGACGAGTTCGTCGAGCCGAGCCAGACCGGGCTGCGGTACCCGCTCGGGAAGCTCGTCGCCGTTGCGCAGAAGCCCGACCACCCTCCGGGTCTCCGCGAGCGCCTCACGGGCGGCGCCCCGGATGGCGACGAGAGTGGCCTGTGCCGCGGGCGGCAGGTCGTGAATCTTCAGCGGAGCGGCCTCCGCCTGAATCGCGATCATCGACATGTGGTGCGCCACGACGTCGTGCAGTTCCCGGGCGATCCGGCTGCGTTCTTCGAGTACGGCCTGCCAGGCAAGATCCTGCCGGCGCAGTTCGGCCTGTTCCGCCAGCCGCGCCTCCGCGGTCCGGCGGCCGAGGATAGCGTCGCCGAGCACCAGGACGAGAGCCTCGACGCCGCACAGTATCAACACCAGCCACGGTGGCGTGTCGCCCAGCGGGACCGCCGGCAGCAGCATGAGCAGGGCCGTCAACAGGCCGACGCCCACCACGGCGCGCCTCGGGTAGGACGCAGCTACCTGGAACAACACCACGATCATCGCCAGGCACCCGCCGACCGGCCAGGGCCAGACCGGGTCCTGCGAATACGACACGACTACCCCGGCGAACTGTCCGAGCACCATGATCCGCCAGGCGACCAGCGGGTGCCGTACGGCCAGCAGCAACGGGAGACACTGCGCGACCCCGATCAGGGTGCCGAGGATGGACGAGACCATCCGGCCCGCGATCAGCTCGGCGATCGCGCTGGCCGTCAGGCCCGCGGCCAGTGCCGCCCAGATGATGCTGACGACGAGACGCAGCCGAGTCGGACGGGCCGGCCACGGCCAGCCGGACACCTGAGAGACCTGTGTGCGCGCCGCGGCGTCGAGCACCGCGTCGAACGCCTGGATCGCCAGGCGCCTGCCGGGGAACTCGACGCT
>NZ_BONZ01000178.1 GCF_016862975.1 Rugosimonospora africana | reverse complement strand
CGGGCAGTGTCGTTTCGGTGTCGGTGGTGTTGGGTGCCGAGACCACGAACGCGTTGCTCACCAGTGTGCCGGCGGTGTTCCACGCGGGGGTCAATGACGTGTTGCTGGCGGGGCTGGCCCTCGCTGTTGCCCAGTGGCGTCGGAGTCGTGGTGGTCACGGCGATGAGGTGCTGGTCGATGTGGAGGGGCACGGCCGTCAGGAGGGTCTGGTCGACGGGGCCGACCTGTCGCGGACGGTCGGCTGGTTCACCAGCCTGTTCCCGGTTCGCCTGGCCGCGGGGACGTTGAGTTGGGCAGAGGTGTGCGCTGGTGGCTCCGGGGTGGGTGGGGTGGTCAAGCGGGTGAAGGAAGACCTGCGGCAGATCCCGGACAACGGTGTCGGGTATGGGTTGCTGCGGTACCTGAACCCGGAGACCGAGCGGGTGCTGTCTGGGTTGCCCAGTCCGCAGATCGGGTTCAACTATCTCGGGCGGGTCAACGTGGCTGGTGTTGAGGACTGGGCCATGGGTGGCGGTGTGAATGACGACATGCCGGTTGCTCGTGCGTTGCAGGTCGATGCGGTAACTCGGGATCGGGTTGATGGGCCGTGTTTGGAGGCGACGTGGTCGTGGCCGCGGACCCTGTTGGCGGAGCGGGATGTTCGGGACCTTGCCGAGCTGTGGTTCCAGGCCTTGGGAGGCATAACGGCGCATGCCACGAGGCCCGGCGCCGGCGGGCGTACTCCCTCGGACCTACCACTGGTGGACTTCAGCCAAGACGAGATCGATGAGTTGGAAGACGAGTTCGGGTCTGAGTGGGGGGCGTAACGTCGATGCCATCTGGATTGAACGACGTATTGCCGCTGTCGCCGTTGCAGGAGGGCTTGCTGTTCCATGCCCTGTATAACGGCCAGGGCCCGGATGTATACACGGCACACCTCACGGTGGATCTGGATGGTTCGGTAGACGGGGACGTTTTGAGGTCCGCTGCTGAGGCGTTGCTTCGGCGGCACGCGAACCTGCGGGCGGGATTCCGGTACCGCCGATCGGGTCA
>NZ_BONZ01000177.1 GCF_016862975.1 Rugosimonospora africana | reverse complement strand
TGGGGACGCCGATGGTGGGGTTGGTGCCGGCGTTCATGCCGAGGGTGGTGGGGTTGGTGGTCTGTCCGGTGCCGCTGACGTGTGCGGTGAGGAGGAAGTTGGTGTTGGCTTGGCCGGCGAGTTCGTAGGAGCCGTCGGGTAGCGGGATGATCGCGGGGCTGGTTGCTGGTTGTAGGCCGGCGTGGGTGTTGGAGGTGCTGCCATGGTTGTTGTAGGTGGCCAGTTCACCGGTGTTGGCTTCGAAGGCCACGGCCCAGTCGGTGCCGTTGGCCTGGACAGCGATAGCGGGGTTGGTGCCCGGGTACATTCCGTTGGTGGTGAGGTTGGTGGTCTGTCCGGTGCCGCTGACGTGTGCGGTGGCGAGGTGATGGGTGTTGGCTTCGGCGGCGATGATGTAGGAGCCGTCCTTGAGTCCGATGATGGCGGGGCTGGTTCCGGGGTCGAGGCCGGCATGGGTGTTGGAGTTGCTGCCGTGGTCGTTGTAGGTGGCCAGTTCACCGGTGTTGGCTTCGAAGGCCACGGCCCAGTCACCGTTGGGTTGGGCCGCGATGGCCGGGTTGCTGCCCGGATACATTCCCAGGCCGGTGTCCTTGATCGTGCCAGAGGAGGTGTAGATGAACAGGTGGTGGGTGTTGGCTTGGAAGGCGGCTACCCAACTGCCGTTGGCGAGGCCGGTGATCGCTGGGCTGGAGACAGCGTCCATTCCATAGTGGGTGCTCAGTGTTCCACCGCCGAAATGGCTGAAGGCCAGATAGTGGTTGTTGGCCTGGAAGGCTACTTCCCAGGTGCCGTCGGACAGCTCGGCTGCCGACGGGCTGGTTCCCGGGTCCATCCCGAGAGTGGACTCGAACGTGGTGCTGCCTGATGAGTACTCGGCCAGCACGTGGTCGTTGTCCTGGAAGAAAACCCGGAAGCTGTACGTCGAAGCGGCGGCAGGTTGAGCATTGATCCCGACCAACGATGACCCGACCAGACCAGCCACCGCGACCACCCGCAGCCACCCCGGCACCACAGGCACACGGCCCACGCCACCCGACACACCACCACCAGAACACGCTCTC
>NZ_BONZ01000176.1 GCF_016862975.1 Rugosimonospora africana | reverse complement strand
TGTTCAATGAGTTGGCGAAGGAGCGGCGGCTCGTCGACGATGACGCGGACGCCCTGCAGCGGTGGCTCGGCGGTGACACCGGTGTCGATGCTTCGGCCATCATGGCGAGGTATCACGCCGATGACCCGAATGCTCTGTTGGCTGATTTGCGGTGGCAGAGCGAGTCGGTCAATGAGGTGCTGAGTCGCCGGAATTTGCCGTTTGGTAGTGAGCACTATCCGACTCCGTTTGAGGTGAGTCAGGCGGGTTGGCATCCGGGTGTGGGTCGGGGTGCGGACGCGACCTGGATCGGTAAGCGCACGTTGCTGAACTCGAACCAGCGGGGGTCGGACTGGTATGGCTTCCGGGTCGTCAGTCCGGAGCACTTGTCGCCGTCGATCGGTTACTACCACCTCAGCCGGCAGGAGGTGCCGGAGATGGCTCCGGCGGACCCGTCGGCGGCCGGCCACTCTGACGCGTACGCGTCCGGTGAGCCGGACACCCGGGCGGGGCCGGACGAGGGTGGCTCTTACCCGCTGTCGACTGAGCCGGAGTGGTTCGGTGACGGGCGGTCGCTGACTGGTGAGCAGAACAGGTACGCCGACGATGTACTGCTCAATTCGACGTTCAACGACGAGGGCATCAGGGGTCATCTCGACTCGCTCAGCGACCACCATGTGGTTCACGCGCGTACCCCGGGGAATGACCCGGATGGGTTCAAGGCGCGGTTCGCGGACGCGATCGCGGGTTCGGGTCCGGGGCAGTCGCTGGAGCAGAGCGCGGAGGACGCTGGTACGACTCTGCGGTACGAGATCGACCTGCCCGACTCGGACTACGCGAGCGGGGCGCAGCGTGTCATCGACGGGCTTGTCGCGCGCGGCTATGAGCCGGTACGTGTGGATGGTTGGACCGCGGATCGGCCCGGTGTCGAGTCGCAGTGGCGTGACCCGGACACCGGGCAGGTTTTCGATGTGTCGCTGGACACCGCGGGCAGTCACGACACCAGGCTGATTCTCGACCGGCTGGACAACGACCTGGCCAAGAACCTCGATCCGGAACAGCGCGCGCACCTGGAAACGTTGCGGGCGGACACCGTAGCGGCCGTCCACAC
>NZ_BONZ01000175.1 GCF_016862975.1 Rugosimonospora africana | reverse complement strand
CGGCTCCGAGAACCCTCTAAGAATGCCGGCACAGACTGTACCTGCACCACCACGGCGACCACGACGGATGGTGGGCACACCCCCCGGACACACTCGCTGGCGAGTCATCGAAATGGAGGGGGCAACCCATGTCCACCAGACGCGGATCCACCGCGGCGAAGAATCCGAGACCAGCGCCGAGTGCGCCGGTTGTTCCCACAAGCAGGTGGCAGCGCCTGAGCCGCGACCCCCGCCTCGGCGAGGCGGCCTGGGTACTGTTGCCGTTGCGGGCGTTCCTCGGCGTGACGTTCCTGTACGCCGGCCTCTCCAAGATATTCGACCCGCACTACCTCAACGACTCGTCACCGTTGGGTGTGCACGCACAGATGCTGCACGCGGCGACGGGCTCGCCGATCGGCCCTCTGGTCACGTTCAGCGCCCAGCACGCGACCGTGACCGGGCTGATGATCGCCTTCGGGGAGGCGGCGGCCGGCCTCGGCGCGCTGGTCGGCCTGTTCACCCGGGCCGCGGCCGCCGCGGGGGTACTCCTGGCGTTGTCGTTCTTCCTGACCGTCAGCTGGCGCACCACGCCGTACTACTTCGGGTCCGACATCGTGTTCGTGTTCGCGTGGACGCCGCTGCTGCTCGCCGGTGACGGTGACCTGTTGTCGGTACGCACACTCGTGCGCCGGTGGGTACGCGGACAGTTGCGGCTGTCGGCCATCCCCGATCCCCGGGAGTCGATTTCGACCAGTCTCCTGACCGCCGAGGTGAACCGGCGTACGGCGGTGACCAGCGGTGTCATCGCCGGTGTGATCGGCGCCGCCGGGTTGGTTACCGGCTCGGCGTTGGCCCTGGGGCGACGCGGCTCTGGACCCGCCTCAGCCCCCGCGTCCGGCACCACTCCCGCCGGCCCGGTAGCCCAGAGCTCAGGTACACCGACCACCGGAACGGCAACGACTGCGCCCACCCCCGCGGCGGGCCGAACGATCGCCAAGGCCAGCGATGTCGCCGTGGGCAACGCCAAGAGCTTCAGCACGGCCGACGGCAACCCGGCCTGGCTCCTGCACCCGAGCCAAGGCACGTTCAAGGCATACAGTGCGGTGTGCACGCACCAGGGTTG
>NZ_BONZ01000174.1 GCF_016862975.1 Rugosimonospora africana | reverse complement strand
CCACCTGCCCACCAAGGCGGGTCTTCTGGTCGGCTCCACGTCCTGCCACCGGGCCACTCCCGGCGGTGTCGAACTGCGCCGCGAGGGCGGCCAGGTTGAGTGCGGCGTTGCGGTCACGGTCGATGACCAGGCCGCACGCCTCGCATTCGTACTCACGCTCGGAAAGGGCGAGCTTGGCTTTCACCGCGCCGCAGCCCGAGCACGTCTTGCTGGAGGGATACCAGCGGTCGGCGCTCAGCAGCCGACCGCAGTTCCATTCGGTCTTGTACGCCAACTGCCTGCGGATCTCGGCAAACCCCGCGTCAGCGATGTGCCGGGCCAGCTTGCGGTTGGCCAGCATGCCCGTGACATTGAGGTCTTCCACCACGACCGTGGCGTGCTCGCGGGCTAGGCGGGTGGTGAGCTTGTGCAGCCCGTCACGGCGAAGGTTCGCCACCCGCGCGTGTGCGCGGCCGAGCCGGGCAGCGGCACCTTCCCAGCGTTTTGACGGGCGCCGGCCGGTCCTGCGGTCCGGACCGGTCTTGCGCGACAATGCCCGACCGAGCGTGCGCAGCCGGTTCTGCGCGGCGACCAGGTGGCGCGGGTTGTCGACCAGTTCACCGGTGGACAGTACCGCGAGGTGCTTGATCCCGACGTCCACGCCGACCACCACACCACGCCGGGCCGGGGCCCGGTCGGCGCGCTCCACCTCGACGGTGAAGGCGACGTGCCAGCGTCCGCCGTCGCGCCGGACGGTAGCGGACATGATCCGGGCGGTGCCGGCCTCAAGGCGGCGGGCGAGCTTACGGGCGGACTCGTGCAACTTCAGGCGGCCCAGCCGGGGCAGCACCACGTGCATCCGGTCCGGCTCGACCCGGATCGCACCGGTGGTGAACCGAACGCTGGGTGTGGTGCGGCGGCGAGACTTGAACCGAGGGAAACCGACGTGCCGCCCGGCCCGCTTCCCGCTGCGGGACTCCGACCAGTTCTTCAGGCCGCGGGCAAGGGCGTCCAGACCGGTGTTGAACGCCTCTTTGGACACCTCGCCCCACCAAGGCGCCACCTCGGCTTTCGCCTGGTTCCATGTCTTACGCAGCGCGGCCAGCGACCACGACAGCGACGGCGTCAACTGCTCGTCCGC
>NZ_BONZ01000173.1 GCF_016862975.1 Rugosimonospora africana | reverse complement strand
TGGTCGGTGGTGGGGTGGTTTTCGTGGGGGTGGGGCTTGGGGTGGGGGTGGGTGGGGTGGCGGGTCCGCCGGTGAGGGTGATGTCGTCGGCGTAGTAGGTGCCTTGGGCGTACCAGCCGTGGAGGTAGATGGTGAGTGTGGTGGTGGTGTTGGTGGTGAAGGTGGTGGTGAGTTGGGTGTAGGTGCCGTTGGTGGTGGGGGTCCAGGTGGTGGCGGTGGCGGCGCCGGTGGTGCCGAGGTAGGTGTAGTTGCCGTTGACGTAGGCGGTGAGGGTGTAGGTGGTGTTGGTGGCGACGGTGAGGGTTTGGCTGCATTGGGCGGTGTTGCTGCTGGTGGCGGCGCCGGCTAGGGCGTAGGTGCCGGTGTGGGCGTGTCCGGTGACGGCGGAGTCGGTGGTGTCGCAGGACCAGCCGGTGAGGTTGCCGGTCTCGAAGCCTGGGTTGGTGATGGGGTTGGTGGCGGCTTGCGCTGCCGGAATCGCCAGGATCACCGCTGCCGCTGTCGCCACCGCCGCGGCTCCGCCCAGCATCACCCGCCGGCGCACGCGAATCGCGGGACGTTCGGGTGCCGATGATTCGGGCGCCGGAGGTCCGGGGATCGAAGGTTCAGGCATCGAAGGTTCGGGCATCGGACAACTCCTTCGACGGTCGCGCCGGCCTGGCCTGGCCGCATCCGTTGGCGGAACCCATTCACGGCACCCATTCACGGCGCTCATGAAGAGCTCGGGTCAGCGCGCGACGGGACGGCCGGTGGGAGCGGTCGGCTGACACCGGTACGCTTTAGAAAGGTTTCCTAAATATTTATCGACACCGTAGCCTCACGCCCATCGCTAGTCAATAGCGTCGATGCCCGCCCCCGACCCCAGGCGCGCCGAGCACAACAGTTAAGAAACCTTGACATTCATCGACCGCTGAGCTTACATCGACCCTCAATCATCGGTCCCGCCATGGCGACTGGTCTGGGTCGTAGCGCGGCGTCCGACGCGCCGAGCCAGACTGTCGGACAGGAGGAGTTCCATGCGCAGATCCGCGCGGGTCGTCCGGCTCGGTGTCACGGCCACCGCCGTTGCCGCCGCCGTCGGCCTGGCGATCCCGGCGGCTCAGGCCGCCATCAACAATCCGGCCGCTGACAACCCGGCAGCGCAAGCCGCCACCAACCCCATCACCAACCCAGGCTTCGAGACCGGC
>NZ_BONZ01000172.1 GCF_016862975.1 Rugosimonospora africana | reverse complement strand
GGCGTATGTGGTTCCGGCTGCGGGTGGTGGTTCGGGGTTGGGTGTGGGGCAGGTGGATCGGTGGCGGCAGGTGTACGACTCGTTGTATGCCGGTTCGCGGTCGGCGGGGTTCGGTGTTGATTTCGCCGGGTGGGTCAGCAGTTTCGATGGTGCGCCGATTCCGTTGCCGCAGATGTGTGAGTGGCGGGATCAGACGGTGCGGCGGATCGTGTCGTTGCGGCCCCGGCGGGTGTTGGAGATCGGGGTGGGGTCGGGGTTGTTGTTGGCGCAGGTTGCGCCGGTGTGTGAGCTGTATTGGGGTACGGATCTGTCGCCGGAGGTGATCGACCGGTTGGCCGGTCAGGTCGCGGGGCGTGTGGAGTTGGCTGGTCGGGTGGTGTTGCGGGCTCAGCCGGCGGATGTGTTCGACGGGTGGGGGGAGGGGATGTTCGACACCGTGGTGATCAATTCGGTGGTTCAGTATTTCCCTGGTGTGGATTATCTGGTCGAGGTGTTGCGGGGTGCGTTGCGGGTGTTGGCGCCGGGTGGGGCGGTGTTCGTGGGGGATGTGCGGCATCGGGGGTTGGCGGAGTGTCTGTATCGGTCGGTGCATGAGTCTCGGGGGGTTGTTGATGGGCAGGTGTTGGCGGGCAGGGTTGCTGAGAGTGCGCGTTCGGATCAGGAGTTGTTGGTTGATCCGGGGTTCTTCTCGGCGTTGCGGGGGGTTGTTGATGGGTTGGACGTGGTTGATGTGCGGGTCAAGCGGGGGGTTTCGGACAACGAGTTGACGCGGTACCGCTATGACGTGGCGTTGCACAAGGCTCCGACGTCGGGGTGGCGGATGGGACAGATCCGCACGGTGTCGTGGGGGGATGGGGTTTCTGACCGCGACGCGGTGGTGGAGTTGCTGGACCGGGACCGGCCGGAGCCGGTGGTGTTGGCTGGGGTGCCCAACCCCCGGATCAGCGGTGCGGTGTCCGAGGCTCTGGATCCTGAGGGGTGGTACGAGTTTGGTCATCGGCAGGGGTATCAGACGACGGTGACCTGGTCGCGTCAGACCGGTGATGGCAGCCTCGACGTGCTGTTCACTCCCGCTGGTGGCCGCGACGAGGTGGTGGTGGATACGGGTGTCGCGGTCGAGGCTGGGACGGGGTTGTCGGTTTTCGTCAACGATCCGGGTCGGGCCCGGCAGGTGGAGATGTTGTCGACTCAGTTA
>NZ_BONZ01000171.1 GCF_016862975.1 Rugosimonospora africana | reverse complement strand
TTCGCCGGTTATGAGCGGGAGCTGACCCGCTATCCGGTCCAGTACCCGACGGCGTGCAGCCCTCAGGCGTGGTCGACCGGAGCACCGCTGTTGCTGCTGCGCACCATGCTCGGCCTCGAACCGCTGGGTGAGCACCTCACCGCCGATCCCGCGCTGCCGGCCCGGGTCGGCTGGATCGGGCTGCTCGACGTGCCCGGCCGCTGGGGCCGGTTCGACGCCTTCGGGCGCGGACGTGCCGCGTCGGTACCCAAGTACGGCCAGTCCTCGACCGCCCCGTCGGCATAGCCTGGCCCGGCGGGCGCGCGGGTTGAGCCGGCCCGCACAGCCCTGGCCCCGGCCGGGGCGCGGGTTGAGCCGGCCGGCACCGGCTGGCAGGCTTGGCTCCCGTGATCGACGACTTCGCGAAAGAGTACCTGCACAGCGACCTGCGAGAGATTCGCGAGGTGATGCTCTGGAAGCTCGACGGGCTCGCCGAGTACGACATCCGCCGCCCGCTGACCGCGACCGGAACCAACCTTCTCGGCCTGGTCAAGCACCTGTCGATTTCCGAGTCCTGGTATTTCGGCGAGGTCTTCGACCGGCCGTTCCCCGAACCGCTGCCGCGGTGGAACGACCCCCGGGAGCGTGGTGCGCATTTGTGGGCGACGGAGCACGAGACGCGGGAGGAGATCGTCGAGCGCTACCGTCGCGTGTGCGCGCACTCGGACGCGACGATCGCCGCGCTCGCCATCGACTCTCCCGGCCACGTGCCCTGGTGGCCGCGCCCCGACGTGAAGCTCTTCAACATCCTGGTCCACATGCTCACCGAGACCAGCCGGCACGCCGGACACGCCGACATCCTGCGCGAGCAGCTCGACGGGGTGACCGGGACAGCCGCCGGAAACGGGAACCAGCCGGACGACGCGGCCTTCTGGGAAGCCCATCGCGCGAAGGTCGAGCGGGCCGCCCAGGCTCTGAACGCCTAGGCTCTGAACGGCTCACACGCGGGGTGCCCGGCGGGCAGCCGCTTACGGCCGAACGTGTCCACCCGCCCCCACCGGCCCGGTACGTCGAGCAGCCCGATCCAGCTCACCGGGTCCGGCAGCGCCGGGTCCACGGTCAGCCGGTCCTGCACCGGTTCGAGGCCGAGCATGGTGCGCAGCAGCAACAGCGGTGCCCCGGTCGACCATGCCTGCGGGCTGGAGGCGGTGGGGTACTGGACGGGGTAGCGGGTCAGCTCCCGTTCGTAGCCGGCCAG
>NZ_BONZ01000170.1 GCF_016862975.1 Rugosimonospora africana | reverse complement strand
CGGCACGTCAAGACGGTCCGGTTGCAGAGGTTGAGGACCCGGCTGGCCGTCGTGGAGCGGCAGTTGACGACCGGGGTGGTGTCGGTGACCCGCGGCGGTAAACGGCTACTGCACAAACGCAACAATCTGGCCGCGGCCGGGCTCACGCAGGCGCAGTGGCGGTCGCGGTGGCAGGCGGCCCGGCTGTTCCTGACCGCCGACGGTGAGGCTGGCAAGGCGTGGGGCAACGAGACGATCCGTTTCAACCCTGACGAGGGGTGGCTGGAGGTCAAGCTGCCGGCCGCGGTGGCCTATCTGGCCAACCGGCCGCACGGCCGGTACCGGCTATCAGGCCCCGGTCCGGTTCACCTACCGCGGTGAGGACGTCGCCGCGCAGGCCGCGACCGGCGCGGTGCGCTACGACATCCGTGTCGATCCCGGTAACGGCCGCTGGTACCTCGACGCGTCGTGGCGTACCCCGGACACGCCGATGCCCACGCTGGACGACCTGCGCGCCTTCCCGACGGTGTCGGTGGACGTCAACCACGGCCACGTTGACGTTTCGGTGATCACCCCGGACGGCAACGTGCTGGGCGAGCCCGACACGATCGCGTTGGAGTTGACCGGCCTGCCCGCCACGACACGCGAGGGGCGGATCCGGGCCGTGGTCAGCGACCTGATCGGCCGGGCGAAGGCCGCTGGCGCGCACAGCATCGTGATCGAGAACCTGGACTTCGCATCAGCCCGCGCGGAAGGTCGGGAGACCTCCGGTGACCGGCCGGCCCGGGGTAAACGCGGCCGGGCGTTCCGCGGGCTGGTCACGGGTATCCCCACCGGCCGGCTGCGTGCCTGTCTGGTCCAGATGGCCTTCAACGCCGGCCTGGCCGTCGTGGCCGTCGATCCCGCGTACACCTCCCGCTGGGCCGCCCAATGGTGGCTGGCCCCGCTACGTGCACACCACCCAGAAACGTCCGGCCATCACGCAGCAGCCGTGGTGATCGGTAGACGAGGACTCGGTCACCGGGCCCGGCGTCGCGTGACAGGCAACCAACCAGCCCCGGAGGAGGCTGGACGGTCAACCCAGACACGACCCGGACACATCCCCGCCCCCCCGAGCCCGCAACCAGGAACCCCGTCCCCCCACGAGACGTCCGGCAACCGCAAGGCATAAGACCGCAACGCCTCACAGGACCAGGACAGGCGACCAGGCGACCCAAGACCGTTCGGGGCCACCGGCAACGCAGGACACACCCCTGCCAGCTCAGTAGGAACGGT
>NZ_BONZ01000169.1 GCF_016862975.1 Rugosimonospora africana | reverse complement strand
CATCCCAGCTGACCGAGAGTGACTGTTCGTCCAAGCGCCGACCAGCGTGACCGACTCGGCGAGGCGGGCGACCCATCGGCGTCTGCCTCTCGGCGCGTCACAGACCGGGTCGCAGTATGAGCATCCCCTCTCGGCGCACTCTTTCGGGAGTCATCATTGCCTAAGCACCTTCGGAAGTGATCTTCCCAGGTAAGGTTCCAGCCATGCCCTTGACGAAGTTGGAGACCTCGACCAACGTCAGCGTCACGTGGCGGATCGAATCACCGCCCTCTCGGGTGTGGGCTTGCTTGACGGACGCCCACTTGTTGAGTCAATGGCTCGGCGACCTCGTGGAGGGTGCCGTCCGTCCTGGAGCGGTATTCGTGATCGACCACGGCGGCGACTACCGGTGCCGGTCGACGGTCGTCGAGCATGCCGAACCTGAAGCGCTCGCCTTCACCTGGAGCTTTCCCGACGAGCCGGATTCCGAAGTTCTATTTGATCTTTATGGAACATTGGACGCGACACAACTTAGCCTGAGGCACAAGGGACTTGGTGACCTCGCTGCGTCGTACCGAGATGGTTGGTGTGTCCACTTGAGCTATCTGGAAGCGGCGGCGCTTGGTGCACCACTTCCTCGCGCGATGTTCTGGTGCTTGCATGGCACCATCTCGCAGCTCAACGTTCGTTGACACCATCGACCGTAAAGCGAGGTTGGTCCGGTCACCGTCCCAGATGATCAGTTCGTCGAAGATGACCCCGGCGGGCATACTGGCCGGCACCAGTCGGGTGATATCAGGGAAGTGGCCGCTCGGCGACCGGCCGGCCCGCGAGTACAGCCGCACACCCCGTACGTCGTGGAATGCAATCGCCCGCCACCTGGGCTCGAACGCCCAATCTGGATCGGACGGCAGTGTTTCGGCCGGCACCGCGAGCATCGGAGACACTCGGCTGATCAGGATGAACCTCCACGACCGGCAGGCCGTTCATCCCCTCTCGATCGTCGCTTGCCGGAGGAACCTCGCGCAGCCAGATCGGTGATGGTAGATACGGGTACATACCTCGGTCTGCTGCGTCGCCACGACGACGCTGGTGCCGCCGGATCAGCCTCCGCATCGCTGCCGCAGGCTCCTCCATACCGGTTCATGCGGCACGCCTGTCAACGGCTTCTCAGTTCTCCCCGTAGGCGGCCGGCAGTTGTCCCCGCTGGCGCCCACGGATTTCGGTTCTGGATCAATCTTTGTCGCAGCGTTACGGTCCGTGATTGTTGTTAATTCGGTAGCAGGATGCGTTGGCGTAGGAGGTCGAGGCT
>NZ_BONZ01000168.1 GCF_016862975.1 Rugosimonospora africana | reverse complement strand
TTGTCGTTGAGAGTTGGATGCTGGTGCTCGATCCTGAGTCGGTGACTTGGCGGACCGCGATGTTGCCCAGGTAGGGCCAGGGCTTTCGGACGGCTGTGCAGTCGACCGTGTGCTGGATGACGAGTTGCACCGTCCCGCCGGCCGGCAGGACAAACGCCAGGTATGTCGAGTCGGGGTCATGGTCGGTCTCGAAACCCACGGACAGAACGTGAGTGCCCGGTGTCGGTGAAACGGCTGGCTGCTTGAGATGCACCTGATCGGGGCTGAGGTTTCGTAGGTGCAGCGAGAAGGAAAGCTGGTCTCCATATGTCATGTAGCCGGACCCGAAGACGCCGACCAACGGTCGCTGCGGGGGCTCGGTGATCGAGGCCCGGACGTTGTGGGAGTCGTAGGCGTGGCGTGTGCCGGCTAACGTCAGCCCGATCGGCAGCACCAGTACGATCGCCGCTGCCCAGCCCCATCGACGTTTGCGTGACGGTGTCACTCCGAACTCGATGATGTCGGGTTGGTCCATGACCGGAGGATAGACGCCATCGATCAGCGTGGCGCGGAGGTCTTGGTGAGTCGCGTCTGGTGTTCTGAGCCGGTCAGCGGTGAGGATCCGGTGTGCCGGCGGGGGGCGAGGACTCAGGCCGGGATCGGACTCCCGGCGCTGGTTCGTTGTCGTGATGCGCGGAGGTCAAGCCCTCGGCGTCTGCGGGTGAATCAGTCGGCGTGGGGCGGGGGTACGGCTTACTGTGGCTGCATGGTGGAGATGGCGAGGCCGCTACCAGAGCGCGACGTGCACGTGTTGTTCGACGTGCTTGTGGTGCTTGAGGGTGAGCTGCTTTCTGGTCAGTTTTCCCGGGATGTGATGGCGCATGTCATGCGTCGGTTGGCCAACGATGGGTTGCTTGCCGGTGATGCGTCCGTTGGCGAGTTCACCGCGGCAGTAGGCGATCTTGTTCTCCGGCTGCGCTACGCGCTGGGTGAATACCCTGAGCTGCCGGAGCCGTGGCCGCGCGAGACGACGTACCTTCTCAGATTGCCGAATCCCGAGGTAGCGAGGCTGTGTGAGGAGCAGCTCGTGGCTTGGGGCGGATCGGCGGTGACTGTCTGCGGCGTGGAGCGTGGTAGTGAGTGGGAGGTACGGGCGACTTTCGCTGAGCTGGCTCCCGATCCCTCCCATGACGAGCGGGGTGTCCAACTCGTGCGCCTGGCCGGCGAGTATGGCGGACGCTACGAAGGTTGGCGCCCCTGAGCGGCCGCCGGCCACCGGCCGCCCAGGTGACGATCGGCGCTGCGGGGTTCCTTGCCGTAACGACGATCGGAGTCGGTGTCCACCCGGTTTC
>NZ_BONZ01000167.1 GCF_016862975.1 Rugosimonospora africana | reverse complement strand
CCAATCTCATTTGCCCTGGTCTTCGACGGCTTGAAGGACTCGGATCGCGCCGATGATCGTGGTGGCTCGGCGTGGGCAGCAGCGCAGCTTGGTCAGTAGCTTCCAGGTCTTGAGGGTGGCGATAGCGCGTTCGCCGGGTGCCCGGTTGCGGGCGTGGTTGCTGTTGACCTTCTTCTGGTTTGTCGAGAGGGTGCGAGGCTGTCGGCGGAACGGTACGGCGATGGTTGGTCCGGCGGCGCGGTAGGCGTTGTCCGCGTAGCAGGCGACGCCGAATTTGGTCAGGGCCGTGGGGATGCCGTGCCGGCGGGTGGCGGTGAGGTCGTGGGTGGCGCCGGGTAGTGCGGGTGAGGCCCACAGCAGGTTGCCACGGGTGTCGGCTAGGACCTGCACGTTGACGCCGTGGCGTTTGTGCTTGCCGGAGTAGTAGGGGCGGTCTTCAGCGATGCGGTCGATCGGGATCAGGGTGCCGTCGAGAATGACCCACAGCAGGCGGGATGCCCGGTAGACGGCCTGCTCCAGGGTGGGCGCCGCGGCAGCGAGCAGGTTGATGGCTTCGCGGACGTAGCGATGGGCGGTGGCCACGCCGATGCTGAAGCCGGCCGCTGAGCCGGGTGTAGGTGTCGCCGTTGCGGAGGTGAGCCAGCGCCAGGAGTGCTTGCTGGCCGGGGGTCAGACGCCGCCAGCGGGTGCCGCGATCGGCGCGGTGCGCGCGTAGTTGCTCGGCGAGGTGGGTCAGGGTACAGGTGGATAGCGGGATAGTGGCGGGATAGGTTAACAACGAAGCTCCCGGACAGGCAGCCGATCTTGGTCGACCGATGTCTTACCGGGAGCTTCGTCCTTTGTGGGCAGATGACACGGCCACGTGGCCGACCTGTGACTCATCGCCTGAGTGGTTCCTGCGGGCTGGCACGATGACGGGGTGGGTGTCTGGGACGAGCTGACAGCTGAGCAGTACACCGTGATGATCAATGCGGTAGAAGAGGCTTACCTCAACGGCGTGGTCTACGAGTACAACCGTCGAGTCAACGGACAGGTGAAGGTCGGGGACGTGCTGGTCGCGCGACCCATCTCTGAAGACACCGTGCGGTCGTTGATCCCCCGCTTCGCTGGAGTGGTCGCAGACCTCCTCGCCATGGGCTGGATCGAGATCCGCGAACCGCACAACGGCGTTTGGGATGAAGCTGCCGTGATGACCGAGGCCGAGATCGCCTCCGCCCTCGCCGATCCCGACACCTGGATCTCACACGTTGACGGCGATAACCGCATGGTCATGCTCATGACTACCGACCGCTGGGACCAGCTAGTCAGCGGTTGAGCGAGCAGGTTGGAAAGGCCTCAA
>NZ_BONZ01000166.1 GCF_016862975.1 Rugosimonospora africana | reverse complement strand
AGGTCTCCACGTTCTCCGGGTCGCCCTCGCAGTCCACGACCACGATCTGACCCGGCTGCAACTCGTTGAACAGAATCCGCTCCGACAACGAGTCCTCGATCTCCCGCTGGATCGTGCGACGCAACGGCCGGGCACCCATCACCGGATCCCAACCCTTCTTCGCCAACCACCGCTTCGCGTCCCCGGTCAACTCCAGACCCATGTCCTTGTTCCGCAACTGAGTCTCAATCCGGCTGATCATGATATCCACGATCCGCAGAATCTCACCCTCACCCAACTGATGGAACACAATCGTGTCATCAATACGGTTCAAGAACTCCGGCCGGAAATGCTGCTTCAACTCATCGTTGACCTTCTGCTTCATCCGCTCATAATTCGAGTCAGAATCCTCCGACGCCTGGAACCCCAACGACACAGCCTTCGCCACATCCCGAGTACCCAAGTTCGTCGTCAGAATAATCACCGTGTTCTTGAAATCAACAATCCGACCCTGACCATCCGTCAACCGCCCATCCTCCAAAATCTGCAGGAGAGTGTTGAACACATCCGGATGAGCCTTCTCAATCTCATCGAACAACACCACCGAGAACGGCCGCCGACGCACCTTCTCCGTCAACTGACCACCCTCGTCATACCCCACATACCCCGGAGGAGCACCCACCAGCCGAGACACCGTGTACCGATCATGGAACTCCGACATGTCCAACTGGATCAACGCGTCCTCAGACCCAAACAAGAACTCCGCCAAAGCCTTCGACAACTCCGTCTTACCCACACCAGACGGACCCGCGAAAATAAACGAACCAGACGGACGCTTCGGATCCTTCAACCCCGCACGAGTACGCCGGATCGCCTTGGACACCGCCTTGACCGCGTCCTCCTGACCCACCACCCGCTTGTGCAACTCGTCTTCCATCCGCAGCAACCGAGCAGTCTCCTCCTCGGTCAGCTTGTACACCGGAATACCAGTCCAGTTCGCCAAAACCTCAGCGATCTGCTCATCATCGACCTCGGACACCACATCCAGGTCGCCGGCCTTCCACTCCTTCTCCCGCTGCGACTTCTGACCCAACAGCTGCTTCTCCCGATCCCGCAACTGCGCAGCCCGCTCAAAATCCTGCGCGTCGATCGCGGACTCCTTGTCCCGACGCACCTGAGCGATCCGCTCATCAAAGTCCCGCAGATCCGGCGGCGCGGTCATCCGACGGATCCGCATCCGCGCACCCGCCTCATCAATCAAATCGATCGCCTTGTCCGGCAAATACCGATCCGAGATATACCGATCAGCCAACGTCGCCGCGGCCACCAAAGCCGCATCCGTGATGCTCACCCGGTGATGCGCCTCGTACCGATCCCGC
>NZ_BONZ01000165.1 GCF_016862975.1 Rugosimonospora africana | reverse complement strand
GCTTGGCGTTTAACCTGCGGCAGGGGTGTACTGACCCCGCTTGATCATGGTCGCAGCCCTTGGTCGATCATCGTCTTGCCACAGAACAAAGATCGACCCAAGGGCTGCGATGATCAGTGTGCACGATCCCGATCGCCACGCGACGCTCGGGGAGTTAATCGAGTTCCGTCAAAGGTTCTACGCGTGTCTGACCGCCCGAGCGGACGCGTTGTTCGAACTGGTCGACGCGGTGCTATGCACCGACGGCCCGGTCCGCTCGTTGGTGGGACTGTCGTTAGCGCCCGAGCATAGACGCGGGCATGGTGCGCTCTACGACGGGATCAACTACGGCCATATCGACATCGCACACCTACGGAATCTCGTTGCCGCACAACGGTTACCCAGAGCTGCGGATGGCCGCATCGTGCTCGCGGTGGATGTGTCACCGTGGCCGCGTCCTGCGGCTAACACCTCACCCCAACGGTCGTTCTGCCATACCTACGGACGCGGCAAGGACCAGCATCAGATGGTCCCCGGCTGGCCCTACTCGATCGTCGCGGCGTTAGAGACCGGCCGTACCTCGTGGACCGCACTGCTGGACGCCGTCCGGTTGGCGCCCGGCGCCGATCTCGCAGCCGTGACCACAACGCAAATCCGCGAAGTCGTCGAGCGACTCATCGACGTGGGGCAATGGCGGGTCGGAGATCCACAGATCCTGGTCGTGCTGGATGCCGGCTACGACGCACCCCGGATCGCTCACCTGCTAGGTGAACTGCCGGTACAGATTCTCGGTCGGATGCGCTCCGACCGCGTCCTACGCCGACCTGTCCCGCCACACGCGCCCGGCAGGAACGGGCGACCACCCAAGCATGGTAGCGAGTTCGTCTTCGGTGACCCCGCCACCTGGGGCGCCCAGCAGGCCGTGACAACCACCGAAACGCGCCTGTACGGCACGGCGACCATCCAGGCGTGGGATCGGTTGCATCCACTCCTGACCCGCCGGGCCGCGTGGGCGGACTACCAAGACGAACTTCCGGTCATCGAGGGCACGGTGATCCGTCTACAAGTCGATCATCTGCCCAGCGGCGGCGACCCGAAACCGGTATGGCTGTGGTGCTCGACAGTGGACGCCACCAAGGCCGACGTTGACCGCTGCTGGCAAGCGTTTCTACGTCGGTTCGACATCGAGCACACGTTCCGGCTGCTCAAGCAGACCCTGGGCTGGACCATCCCCAAGCTGCGCAACCCTCAAACCGCCGACCGGTGGACCTGGCTGATCATCGTTGTCCACACTCAGCTTCGACTCGCCCGAACACTGGCCACCGACCTGCGACGCCCCTGGGAAAAACCACTCCCACCACAACGGCTGACTCCCGCGCGAGTACGCCGCGGGTTCCGCAACATCCGCACGAAAGTCCCCTCACCAGCCGGTGCACCGAAACCCTCCCGGCCAGGCCCCGGACGGCCACTCGGCTCGAAAAACCAGAAGCCAGCCCAACGCCACGACGTCGGACGCATCCTCGCCACAGGCGAGGCATACAAGCGCCCCACCCATCACAAGAAGGGCACCAAACCACGCCGAACAGGTTAAAGATCAA
>NZ_BONZ01000164.1 GCF_016862975.1 Rugosimonospora africana | reverse complement strand
AGCGTATCCGATGCAGGCCACAGTGCCCGTCACGGCGCCAGACGCCGGTCCAGATCGTCCGGGCCCGGAACATCCGCGCCTCACTGTGGCTGCGCTGCCGAGCTGGGACATCGCCGCATGGGTCGGAGGCTTCCTGGTCGCGGCCTGGGCCCGTTACGGCACCGAGCTGTCCGGCCACGCGCCGGAGTTGGTCGCCGCCGGACTGCTCGCCGCGGTCCTCCACCTGGCCGGGACCTCGGTGCTGCGCGCACGTCTCGGTCGCGATCCGGTGGGCAGCCTGTCCGAGGTCAGATCGCTGGCCTGCACCGCGACCGCGACCGCGACGGTCCTGCTCATCGCGGTGATCTCGCTCGGTGACCGGCCCATCCCGGCCAGCACACCGCCGCTCGGGGCGGCGCTGGCTCTGCTGGCCATGCTGGCCGTCCGTGCCGGCTACCGCTACCGGCGCGACCGTTCGTTGCGCCCCGACGCCCAGTCGGCGACCCCGGTCCTGCTCTTCGGGCTCGGCTCGGCCGGCCAGAACCTGTTGCGGGCGATGGTGTCCGATCCGCAGGGCGGCTACCTGCCGGTCGGGTTGCTCGACGACGATCCCGCGAAGCGGCAGCTACGCATCGACGGCGTGCGGATGCTCGGTGGGCGCCGGGATGTCGCGTCGGCGGTGAAGGGCACCGGCGCCACGACCGTGATCCTCTCGGTCGCGAATGCGGATGCCGACCTGATCGCCGACGTCCGGGCACAGACCCTGCAGGCGGGCGCGCGGTTCAAGGTGCTGCCGCCGGTACGCGAGCTGGTCGACCGCCGGATCAGCGTGGCCGACGTGCGGGACGTACGGATCGACGATCTCCTCGGACGCCGCCACGTCGTCGCCGACCTCGTCTGTGACACCGGGCTGGCCGGCCGCCGCGTACTGGTGACCGGGGCCGGCGGGTCGATCGGATCCGAACTGTGCCGGCAGATCATGCGGGCGGATCCGGGCGAGCTGATGATGCTCGACCGCGACGAGTCGGCGCTGCACAGCCTGCAGCTGTCGCTGTCCGGTCGGGCGCTGCTGGACGGCCCCGAGCTGATCCTCGCGGACCTGCGCGACAGCGAGGGCATCGCCAAAGTGGTCGCGGCACGTCGCCCGGAGATCGTGTTCCACGCGGCCGCGCTCAAGCACCTGCCCCTGCTGCAGCGCCACCCGGGCGAAGGGGTCAAGACCAACATCTGGGGCACGCTGGCGGTCCTCGAGGCGTGCCGGGACGTGGCGAAGTTCGTGAACATCTCCACCGACAAGGCGGCGAGCCCGATCAGCGTGCTCGGCTACACGAAACGGATCACCGAGCGGCTGACCGCACACTTCGCGGAGCAGTTCGACGGCACCTTCCTCAGCGTGCGGTTCGGCAACGTGCTGAGCAGCCGCGGCTCGGTGCTCACCGCGTTCCGGGCGCAGCTCGACGCGAACCTGCCGATCACCGTCACCGATCCCGCGGTGACCCGGTACTTCATGACCGTCGAGGAGGCCGTCCACCTGGTACTCCAGGCGGCGGCGATCGGGCGGGACGGCGAGGCGCTCGTACTCGACATGGGCAAGCAGGTCAGCATCGACCAAATGGCCCGCCAACTCGCGGCCATGGCGTCGCGACCGGCCCAGATCACCTACACCGGCCTGCGCCCGGGGGAGAAGATGCACGAGGAGTTGTTCGGTCCGGGCGAGGCGGACGTCCGGCCGCTGCATCCGCTCATCTCGCACGTGAGCGTCCCGGCGCTGCACCCGGGCGAAGTCCGGGCACTGGACGCGTTCGCCGAACCGGAGAAGCTGATCGACCGGCTGATCTGGCTCTGCGGCCTGAC
>NZ_BONZ01000163.1 GCF_016862975.1 Rugosimonospora africana | reverse complement strand
TTGGTAGCGAAGTTCCACCTCCAACCCATGCCCACCACCCCGGCCAGCACCACATCGAACTCCGCACCGAGCCAGCCGTGACCCACCAGGCGACAGCTCTCCTCACGACCGTAGCGATCTCACGCTCTGCTTCACGTCATGCGCTCCTTCGCCACCTGCAAAAACTGCGGGCGACACACGTGGCTCGAGATCCGCGGCCGCGGATCTAGCTCGCGCTCAGCACTCAATCGCCCTGGCAAGCAACCCATCCGCAGGGAGGATCTGCGGTCCGCCCGACTACGCCCGCGATGCTGGCTGATTCCCGCCCCCGCGATCAAACGCTCCAACTCCGCGACCAGCGCTTTCACGGGTGAGATCAAGGGGCGCTCGCGGCTGCACGACCTCACATGCCAGCGATCTTGCCGTCGCGACGTATCTGACAATGGCGCCCATCGTTGTACATCGATGATGTGCCAACGTTCCCGCTGCGCTTAATCGAAGAGGCGCAGGATGCGGTGCACATCGGAGGTCGAGGGCCCTGACCTGCTGGGCTGGTGGATACGGCAGCCCCATCGCCAGACACAACGCCTGCGCCAACGCCGATCAGCAATCGAGTTGCCGAGCGTGCGGTTCGCGTTCTACGGGCGGATGTCCACCAAAGAATTCCAGGACCGGCTGTCCTCAGCGCGGTGGCAGCACGACTTCGCCGAGGAGTTGGTCGACGGTCGGGGCATGATCGTGGCGAAATTCTTTGATGTTGGCTGCTCTGGTCAACTGCCCTGGTCTCAGCGTCCGCAGGCCGCGCGGGTGCTGGCCGCTTTGGCCGATCCGGATCGCGGATTCGACGCAATCGTGGTGGGCGAGTTCGAGCGGGCGTTCTACGGCGACCAGTACCGGCAACTCGCACCGCGTTCGCGCTGTACGGCGTGCAGCTGTGGCTGCCCGAGCTCAACGGCCCGGTCGACGCCGCCAACGACCTGCATATGTCGCTCCTGGCCCTGCTCGGCGTGCACTCGCCGCGGGAGGTGCAGTGGTCCCGGTTCCGGTCGAATGTGGCGATGCGAGCCCAGGTGATTGAGCAGGGCGGGCACCTCAGCGGTCGACCACCCTACGGGTACCGGCTCGTTGGCGCCGGCCCGCACCCGAACGCTGCGCACGCGAAGTGGGGGCGCCGAGCCCAGCGTCTGGAACCCGATCCAGCGACCGCGCCGTATGTGCAGCGGATGTTCGCACAACGGCTGGCCGGTCGCAGCGTCGCCGGGATCACCCGCGAGTTGAACGATCGGAACGTGCCCTGCCCGTCGCGGGTCGACCCGGAACGCAACCCGCACCGCACAGGGGCCGGCTGGACGCTACGCACCGTCGCGGCAATCCTGGCCAACTCCCGCTACACCGGCCGGCAGGTATGGAACCGGCAGCACACCGACCGCGGCCCGCTGGACGCAGCCGACGATCTGCTCGGCCAGTCCGGGACACGCCGCTGGAACATGATGCAGCAGTGGGTCATCTCCCGGGAACGGGCGCATCCACCACTGGTCAGCGAGGAAGACTTCGTTGCCGCGCAACTGACCAGCGCCACCCCGACGTCGGAAAGCGGGGACGACGATCGGTACCTGCTCGCCGGGTTGATCCGTTGCCTGGAGTGCGGGCGGATCCTCGACTCGCACTGGCTTCACAACCACGCCGCCTACCGCTGCCGCCACGGCTCCCGAACCCGGCCCGCGAACCCCCGACGCGCGGCGCTCCCGCACTGTCTACATCCATCAAGCCAAAGCGATCGAACAGCTCGCAGACTGGTTGGGCGTTTCTGCGGACAACCCCCACGGCGTGGTTGACGCACTGCTTGAACACGATGCCCAGGTCAGCTGCATGATCGGCGGAACCCTCACCATCAAAGGGCCTCCACCCGGACGGCGACAAATCCGGCTACGCAATCCCGCACCAGCGCCGACCAGCAGAAACCCCCACCGAACACGCTCATCGAGCATGAAGCGCATCCGTGGGGGTTAACGTGTCCGAATCCCGCGTCCCGGCGGTCCACCGGGGGCGATCGCAGACTTGCCGACGATCAACCAGCACGCGGCTCGTCCTCGGTAACTCGCTGTACAACCTCCACCTCCGTATCCTTGGCTGACGCGATACGGACTCGTCGTTGCCTCGGCAGCCAACGGACAGTTATCCCGTTACCTTTCAGTGCACTCTGGTGAGCACACGGTCGG
>NZ_BONZ01000162.1 GCF_016862975.1 Rugosimonospora africana | reverse complement strand
TAGGGTCGGCCACGCGGCGAGGTGCCAGCCTGTGGGCTGGTCCTTTTCCGCGTGGCCTCCCTCCGAACCGGGCATACCCGTTTCCGAGTACCCGGCTCTCCAGTGACTACTGCGTGGGCGTTGATGGCGTCGCGTGGATCTGGCCATGGCAGGCGTCGCAGACCACGAGCGTCTTGCGGCGCTTGTTTGCCATGATCTTGGCCCACGCTGGTGGAGCCCCGACCGCGGTGGTGAGGTCGGCCAGCTTACGGACATGGTGCATCTCGATAGAGTCCGTGCTGGCGCAGATCTCGCATCTACCCTTTAGCAGTCGGCTGATCAGCTGCTTGTGGGGGTAGAGCGGTCGGTGCGGTTGACGGTCGACGATCGTCGCCGTCTTCTGCCGTTTGAGCGCGATCCCGCCGAACCGGGCGACCAGTGGGTTCCTGCTGTCACGAGTGATGCGGGCCTCGAAGCAGGTGCGTGGCCCGTAAGTCGTCGCGATTTTGGCTTTATGTTTGGCCGCCATCTTCGACACCGACGAGCGGTGCTTGCGGGCCAGGGTGTGGAGCATCGAGGTCTCCATAACCCAGCGCAGCCGGTGCAGTCGTTGGACGTCACCGGCCAGCAGGTAGTACTGGACGATGCCCCGGTACTCGGCACCGTACTTCGCGACGATTGTGTAGTCATCTTCGCGTAGCAGCGGGTTGCGGCAGGCTGGCCTGCCGCGTGCCAGGTAGAGGGCACTCTTGGCCTTGATCACCGATGGTGGCACCCGGAGAACGATCGTGCCGTTGAGCGATCGCCGGTTGCGCCGGTCGGTGCTCGACGGTCGCCTGGTTCTGCGGTTGGTGCGTGCCACCGAGATCTCGTAGCCGAGGAATTTCGCCGCGCCCGTGCGGGCGTGGGTGATCAGCGTCTTGTCCTGGGCGAGGGTGAGCTTGAGTTCCTCGCGCAGGAACGCTGTCAGACGCTGTTTGACTTCCTCGGCCTCGGCCTTCGGTCCGGCGAACCCGAACAGGGTGTCGTCGGCGTAGCGGCAGTAGCGCAGCCTGCGGTAGTTCGGATCATCGGGATCCTGGCTGGGCAGACTGTGCAACTGCCTCACCAACGTCCGCGCGGCGACGCGGTCACCACGCCGTCGAGCGGACGCCAGCGCGTGTTCCACCTTGCGGTAGGCCGGGTTACGGGCCCGAAGCTTGCCTCGGGTGTACTCCGGAATCAGCACCTTCTCGACGAACACATCCAACTTATGCAGGTAGATGTTGGACAGGACCGGCGATGCGACCCCGCCTTGCGGCGCGCCGGACAGGGTCTCGTGCCAGATCCATTCTTCCAAGTATCCGGCGGTGAGCATGTTGCGCACCAGCCGCAGGAACCGGTTGTCGTGGATGCGTTCGGCCAGGATCGAGAGCATGACCGTGTGGTCGAGGCTCCCGAAGCAGTCCGAGACGTCCCCTTCAACGAACCAGGTCGAACCGGTCCAGGTGTTGGCCACCTCCCGCAACGCGGTATGGCAGCCCCGCCCAGGCCGGAACCCGTGGGACCGATCAGAGAACGTCGGCTCGTAGTACGCCTCCAATAGCAGCCGCACCACCTCGCCGACGAGCTTGTCCGACCAGGTCGGCAGGCCGAGCGGACGGGTCTTCCCGTTCTTCTTCGGGATCAGAACCCGCCGCACCGGGCGGAACCGGTAGCGCTCGTCGCGCATCGCATCGATGATGCGACCGATCTTGCCCAGCGACATGCCATCCACAGTCTCCTGACTGACCCCGGGCGTCATCGCACCCTTGTTGGCGTAGATGCGTCCGTAGGCCAGCAGATACAACTGCGGGTTGAACATCTGCCGATACAGTTGCTCCAACGGCAGGCCCCGCCCGCCGCGCTCACGCAGGACACCCAGCACCGTTTCGGCGCTCTGCATTACGCATACCTCCCGACTCTGCGGTGTCCGATCACCTGGCCCCCTTCGCCCTGTAGACGGCTTTCCCGTCCTCCCTGGCCGGTCGTGACTCCGGCGACTACTACGAGGCCTCCGTCGCCATAGGACTCGCGTCCCGTAGGCGATCCCACGTTCATCCTGGTCATACGTCACAGCGCGACGTAGGCGTCCCACTCATCTCCTTTAATGCCCTCATTGGGCATCGCTCCATGGCCCCGAAGGTTGCGCGCCTATTTCACGTCAACGCGCAGGGCTGGCACCGGTGTCAGACGTCCCGTTCCGGCGGAGGTGAACTTGCCTCTTCTGGAGATTGGGATTCAGGCAATCAAGCTTTCGCCATATCACGCGGGTCCCCCAGCGCACCGTTCCGGACATCTAGGCCCGGCCGCTGGTTTCCTGGCATGCTCTTGTCCCCGCGCACCTTTCGGCTGCGGGTAAGCCATCAGACCCAGGAACCTCCCTTCGAGTCCCTCCCGGCTGAGCCGGGGATACAACCAGGTGCGACGTGGCGCACT
>NZ_BONZ01000161.1 GCF_016862975.1 Rugosimonospora africana | reverse complement strand
ATCGCTATCGATTCCAACTGGGCCGCGGGGAGCTTCGGTCGGCTTTTTCACCGGAGCCGGGGAATGGTCTGGGGCATCGACACGCCCGAAGTAGTTGAACCCGATCTGCGGTGTGGGCAGGTCGGCCAGGATCTGTGCGGTGTCTGGGTTCAGGTACCGCAGCAACCCGTACCCGATACCGTTGTCGGGGATCTGTCGCAGGTGTTCCTTCAGCTGCTTCACGACTCCGCCGACCCCGGGGCTGCCGGCGCGCACTTCTTCCCAGGTCAGTGTGCCCGCGTCCAGCCGGACCGGGAACAGGCTGGTGAACCAGCCGACCGTCCGCGACAGGTCGGCCCCGTCGACCAGGTCCTCCTGTCGGCCGTGCCCTTCCACATCGACCAGCACCTCGTCGACATCACCGCCATGACTCCGACGCCACTGGGCAACGGCGAGGGCCAGCCCCGCCAGCAACACGTCATTGATCCCCGCGTGGAACACCGCCGGCACATGGGTGAGCAACGCGTTCGTGGTCTCGGCACCCAACACCACCGACACCGAAACGACACTGCCCGCGACATCCCGCACCGGATCCAGCCCACGATCGGTCAACAGCGGATCCGGACCAGCCAGGATCCGTTCCCACAGACCAAGCTCATTCGCTCGAGCCGGTTGCACCGCCGCGGCGGTCAGTCCCTGGGCCCACCGCCGAAACGACGTAGGAACCGGGTCCACGACCGGCACTCCGCCGATCGCCAACACCTCCCACATCGACTCCAGGTCGGCGGCCAGGATCCGCCAGGACACCCCATCGACCACCAGGTGATGGGCCACCAGCAACAACGCACCGGTTTCGTCCGGGCCCCGGTCCAACCACACCGCCCGCAGCATCACCCCAGCGAACGGATCCAACTCACCGATCGCCGCCTGACGGCACCGCCGCACCAACCCACCCAGCGCCTCACCGTCCAGGCCGGCCGCATCCACCCGGTCCACCCCGACCCGGACTGAGGCTTTCGGGGAAACCTGCAGCCGCCACTCACCATTCTCCTGGACCAGTAGCCGGGCCCGGAGAATGTCATGGCTGTCCAGCAGCGACCGCACCGCGGCCGATACCTCTTTCTCACCACGACCCGCAGGGACCGGCAACACCAACGACTGGCTGAACCGGCGCACCGAACCGCCCCGACCCGCCAGCCACCGCATGATCGGTGTCAGCGCAACCTCACCGACTCCCGAGTCATCTCCTTCAACCGCCGGCGTTTCGTCTTTGCGGCCGGCTACCTTCGCCAGGCCGGCCACTGTCTTGGCCTCGAACACGTCCTGTGGAGAGAACAGCAAGCCTGTCTTGCGGGCGCGGCTGACGAGCTGGATCGAGACGATGCTGTCCCCGCCCAACGCGAAGAAGTCATCGTCGATCCCGACCCGGTCCAAGCCCAGCACCTCGGCGAACAGCCCGCACAGAACCTCTTCCCCGGCGGTACGCGGGCCACGTGATCCCGACGCCGCGGAGAAGTCAGGTGCCGGCAACGCACGCCTGTCGAGTTTCCCGTTGCTGGTCAGCGGCAACGAATCCAGAACCATCACCGCGGCGGGCACCATGTAATCCGGCAGACGCTTCGCCAACCGGTCACGTAGCACACCGTCATCGACCGTCGCTCCGTTCACGCCGACCGCGTAACCCACGAGGCGCTTTTCTCCGGGCCGGTCCTCACGCAGGACCACAACCGCCTGCGACACCACGGGATCCTCGGTCAGGGCCGCTTCGATCTCGCCGAGCTCGATCCGGAAGCCCCGCAACTTCACCTGATCATCCGAACGCCCAACGAAAACCAGGTCGCCGTCGCTGGTCCAGCGAACCAGATCCCCCGTCCGATACATCCGCTGACCCATTGCACCGAACGGATCCGCGACGAAACGCCCCGCCGACAACCCCGGCCGGTTCAGATAACCCCGGGCCAGCCCAGCCCCCGCCACATACAGCTCACCCACCACACCGCACGGGACCGGCCGCAACCCCGGATCCAGAACATAAACACGCGTGTTCAGAAGCGGCCGACCGATCGGCGGAACACCACCCTTACCATTCATTGGTCCGCTCATCGCTGCGCATACCGTGACTTCCGTCGGTCCGTAGGCGTTGATGAAGGTCCGGCGACTATTCGCCCAACGCGCTGGCAGCCCAGGCGGACACGGCTCGCCGGCGACGACGATGGTTCTCACCGACGCCAGCTCATCATCTGACATTGTTGCCAGCACCGTTGGCGGCAGAGTCACGTGCGTGACATCGTGCTTGGCCACGAGAACACCCAGTGCCTCTCGCAACAGGTCGCTTGGCGCCAAGACCAGTGTCGCTCCGGACAACAACGTCACGCACAGCTCTGAAATCGCCGCGTCGAAGCTCAACGAGGCGAACTGCAACGTTCGGCTCTCGGGGGTGACGTTGAATCGCTCCGCCTGAGCCGCGACCAGACTCGGTACACCCCTGTGGGTGATCGTGACGCCCTTGGGGGTTCCGGTGGAGCC
>NZ_BONZ01000160.1 GCF_016862975.1 Rugosimonospora africana | reverse complement strand
CCCCCTCCCCCGCAAGAACCTTCATGAACCCGGTAGCGGCTACCGTACCCGCTGGCAACCCCGACCGACAGTAGCCCGATGACCTCGGAATTCCCTCACTGTCAAAGGTGATCGGCGCCGATCCTGTTGGTAAATGCCCAGATTCGCTGAGAATCCTGCCGATCGAAACCCGTCGAAGACTGTCCACGGTGGACCGGGCTGGGACAGCTGAGACATGGCATCGCTGAGACGTGGCATCGCTGAAACACGGCATCGCTGAGACCTGGCACCGCTGAGACCTGGCCCGACGGTGAACCGCGCCGGTCGAGCCGCATACCACCAACTCCGGGCGGCCGACTGGTCTGGGTCGTGGCGCGGCGCCAGACGCGCCCAACCTGATGGTCGGCGACTGGTCTGGGTCGTGGCGCGGCGCCAGACGCGCCGAGCCAGACCAGTCGGTGAAACGTACTCGGAGTGCGGCGGCACGTCCGGTGTGATGGGTTACGTTATATCGACGAAGGTTGTTGTCGGGCTTCCGTCTCGCCCGCCCGCGCCCCTGGAGTCGACATGCCCCGCCACCCGATCCGTTCGTCCCGCAGGCGTGGCGCTGTGCTGGCCGCGGCCGCACTCGCCGCCACGGTCACCGCCGCAACCGCCGCCACCACGGTCACCGTCGCGGTCACCGGCCGCACCGCGGCTGCCGCGCCCGGCTCCGATCCCGCGGCTGCCGCGTCCCGCCCCGGTACCGCGTCCGCCGCTCCCGGCCGCACCGCGGCCGCAACCCTGGCCGTAACCCCGGCCAAGGACGTCACCGCCAACCTGTTCATGTGGAACTGGCCCTCGGTCGCCAGCGAGTGCACCAACACCCTGGGTCCGGCCGGGTACGCGGCCGTGCAGGTCGCACCGCCGGAAGACACCCTCGACACCGCCGGCCACCCCTGGTGGGAGATCTACCAGCCGGTCGACTACAACCTCAGCGGTCGCATGGGCAGCGAGGCCCAGTTCCGGAGCATGGTCACCACGTGCCACAACGCCGGCGTCAAGGTGTACGTGGACGCAGTGATCAACCACGCCGCCGCGCAGAGCGGCCGGGGCACCAGCTACGGCGGCGTCGCCTACACCCCCTCCGCGTCCTACCCCGACTACACCGGCGCCGATTTCCACAACTACCCGAACGACTGCCCGGTCGCGTCGAACCAGATCTCCGACTGGAACAACTACCAGCAGGTCACCGAGTGCCAGCTGTCCAACCTGCCGGACCTGCGTACCGAGACCGGCAAGGTACGCACGACCCTCGCCGGGTACCTGAACAAGCTCATCGGGTACGGCGTCGACGGGTTCCGGATCGACGCCGCCAAGCATGTCGGCCATGCCGACCTGGCCGCGATCGAAGCGATGCTCAACCGGGACACGATGACCGGCGCACCGGTCTACATCACCCAGGAAGTGGCGCTCGGAGCCAGCAACTCCCAGTTGACGCCCGCCTCGTTCGAGAACACCGGCAGCCTGCTCGGCTTCGACTACGCGGATGCCATCAAGGCCCAGTTCACCGGGAACATCGCGGGCTTCGGCGGGTTCGGCTCGTGGAGCCTGCTACCGAGCGGGTACTCGTCCAGCTTCGTCAACAACCACGACACCGAGCGCGACGGCTCCACGCTCAGCTACAAGAACGGCGCCACCTACAACCTGGCGACCGAATTCCTGCTCGCCTGGGGGTACGGCACCCCGCAGGTGTACTCCGGGTTCACCTTCGGCGGTACCGACGACTCGCCGCCGGCCGACGCCAACGGGTACGTCACCGGCACCAACTGCGCCACCGGCTGGTACTGCACCGACCGGCTCACCGGCGTGGCCAACCTGGTCGCCTGGCACAACCTCGCGCTGACCAACAACGACCCGGTGGCCAACTGGTACACCGACGGCTCGAACCTCATCGCGTTCTCCCGGGGCGCCGACGCGTGGATCACCGTCAACAACGGGTCCTCGGCCGCGACCCGCACCTTCACCACCGGCCTGCCGGACGGCACCTACTGCGACATCATCCACGGCAACTACTCGGGCGGCTCATGCTCCGGACCGACCGTCGCGGTCTCCGGCGGTACGGCCACCGTCACGGTCGCCGCCAGAGACGCGGTCGCGTTCGACATCAACACCCGGATCGGCGGAGCGCCCGCGACCGTCGCCATCACGTTCAACGAGACCAGGACGACGGTTTGGGGCCAGAACGTGTACCTGGTCGGCTCGATCCCCGCGCTGGGTTCGTGGAACACCGGCAGCGCACTGTTGATGTCGTCGGCCGCGTACCCGGTCTGGCGGCTGACCGCGGCGCTGCCGCCGAGCACCAGCATCGAGTACAAGTACATCCTCAAGGACGGCGCCGGCAACGTGACCTGGGAGAGCGGCTCGAACCGTACCTACACCACACCGCCGTCCGGCTCGGCGACCCTGAACGACACCTGGAAGTGAGGGAGCGACGCGGCCCTGTACTCCGTGCGACCGGCAGTCCGCCAGCGCTGTCGGGTCGGTTCAGGCTTCGTGGGTG
>NZ_BONZ01000159.1 GCF_016862975.1 Rugosimonospora africana | reverse complement strand
CGGCCTGCCGTCAGCGCAGCCGTCTCTCGAACCAGCGGGACAGCATCGTCAGTGGCAGGCACACGACGAAGAACACGCCGAGCACGGCACCGAGGATCGGCACCGCGTGGGCGTAGCCACCGGACAGGGTGAGCCGTTCGATGGAACGCTGTGACGCCTCGAGGACGTCCAGCAGTCCGATGACGGCGGCCAGCGAGGTCTGCTGGGTCAGGTTGACGATGAGGCCGATGAGCGGCGGCAGCGCCCGCCGGGCTGCCTGCGGCAGGATGACGTGGCGCATCCGGCCCGGCCAGGAGAAGCCCAGCGCGGCCGCCGCTTCGGCCTGCCCGTGCGGCACCGACTGGACCGCGCCGCGGACCACCTCCGCCATGTTGGCGCTGCCCCACAGGCTCAGGCCGATGGCCGCGGCGACGAACGTGTCGACCCGGATGTCGATGATCGGCAGCACGAAGAAGATGAAGAACAGGATGATGATGATGGGCAGGCCGCGCCAGATCTCGACGTACGCGCGCACCACCCCGCGCACGATCCTGCTCGGCAGGGTCAGCAACGTACCGAGCAGGATCCCCGCCACGACGCTGGCCACCACGCTGACCAGAGCCAGCCACGCGGTGGTGCGCAGCCCACCGGCGACGTAGCTGGCGACCGGGGACACCCACGGCGGCATCAGTGACCTCCCGGTATCGTGAGACGGCGTTCGAGGGCCTGGGTACCCAGCGACATGAGCCAGACCAGCGCCAGGTACACGACGCCGATCGCGAGGAACATCTCGAACACCCGGAACGTGACGGCGACGATGTTCACCGCGGTCTCGGTCAGCTCCGGGTAGCTGATGGCCACCATGAACGACGAGTTCTTGAACACCGAGATGAGGATGTTGGTGACCGACGGCAGCGCGATCCGGAGACCGAGCGGCAGGGTCACCTCGCGGAAGGCGGCCAGCCGACCAAAGCCCAGCGCCCGGCAGGCTTCGACGTAGCCGTCCTGCACCGCCTCGAACCCGGCCCGGAAGTTCTCCACGTTGTACGCGCCGCCCCACAGCAGCAGCGACAGCCAGCCGACGGTGAATCCGCCCAGGCGCAGCCCGGTCTCGGGAAGCGCGAAGTACAGGAAGAAGATCTGTACCAGCAGCGGAGTGTTGCGGAACACCTCGACGTACACGGCGATGAGCTGGCGCAGTACCGGGATCCGCAGCGCCGCGAGCGCCCCGAGTACCACGCCGACGACCAGGGCCCCGGCCATGCCGATGACGCTGATGCCCAGCGTCCGCAGCAGGCCGGTGCCCAACTCGCCGAGATGGTGGACGAGGAAGCCCGGTTGGAAGTGGTACCCCTCGGCAGTGATCATCGGGTCAGCACTGCATGGTGGAGCCGGTCGGGTACGACAGCGTGTTGCTCGGCCGCGGCACGTACTTGGCGAACTGTTCCTGCACGGTCTTGTCGGTCACCGTCTTCTGGAACTCGGCCCAGAAGAAGTCGGCCGCGGCCATCTTCGCCAGGGCCGCGTTGACCCAACCGAGCATCGGGGCATCGCCCTTGCGCACGCCCATGCCCCACGGGCTGTCCGCCTTCGCGTCGCCGACCACCTTCAGGTTCGAGTTCTTCGCGGCGAGGTCCAGCAGCAGGGTGTCGTCCTGCGCGAAGGCCACACCCCGGTTCTGGGTCAGCGCGCTCAGCGCCTGGCTGGTCTCGCCGAACAGCATCTGCTTGACGTTCTTCATGCACTGGGTCAGCCACAGGCTCGCGGTCGCGCCGGTGATGCTGACCACCGTCTTGCCGGCAAGCTGGTCGAAGGAGGTGATCGGTGAGTTCTTCGGTACCAGCAGCTTCACGCCGCTGTCGAAGTACGGCGTGGTGAAGTCGATGGTCTGCGCCCGCTCGGCTGTCCAGTTCATCGTCGCCTCGATGAGGTCGATGCGCTTGGAGGTCAGGAAGGACACCCGGTTCGATCCGGTCACGCACGTCAGCGTGAGGGCGTTGGGGTCGCCGAAGGCGTAGTTGGCCAGTTGGTGGGCGATGTCGATTTCGAAGCCCGCGTTCTTCGACGCCTCGTCGATGTACCCGAACGGCGGGTAGTCGCACTTGACGCCGACGACGAGCTTGCCCCTGCTCTTCACCTCGTCGGGCAGCGGGGCGCCGACGTCGACCGGGCTGCCGGCCGCGGCGATGCCGGAACCGCCCGCCGAGCCGGGGGCCGACCCCTTGTCTGACGAGGAGCAGCCGGCGGCGATGGCCAGCACCACCACCGCGCTGACCACGATGCCGATTCGCGATCTCATCGCTGGATTCCTTTCACCCGCGCAGGCGCGGGGCGTCTAGCGCAGAACCTTGTGCAGGAACTGGCGGGTGCGTTCGTGGGTCGGGCGGTCCAGCACGTCGGCCGGCCGCCCCTGCTCGGTGATGACTCCGCCGTCGATGAACACCAGGCGGTCGCCGAGCTCGCGGGCGAAGCCCATCTCGTGGGTGACGCACAGCATCGTCATGCCGGAGGAGGCGAGGTCCCGCATCACGTCGAGGACCTCACTGACCAGTTCCGGATCCAGCGCCGAGGTCACCTCGTCGAACAGCATCACGTGCGGATCCATCATCAGGGCGCGGGCGATGGCCACTCGTTGCTGCTGGCCGCCGGACAGCTGCCTCGGGTACGCGCCGGCCTTGTCGGCCAGCCCGACCCGCTTCAGCAGGGTCAGTGCGCGCTCCCGGGCCTGCGCCCGGGGCACCTTCAGAAGCTTGCGGGGAGCCAGGGTGAGGTTGTCGATGGCGGACAGGTGCGGGAAGAGGTTGAACTGCTGGAAGACCATGCCGATGCGCCGGCGTACCCGGTTCAGGTCGGCGCCCGGTCGGGTCAGGTCCTCGGACTCCAGCAGCACCCGGCCCGAGGTGACCGGCTCCAGCAGGTTGACGCAGCGCAGCAGGGTGCTCTTGCCGCCACCGGACGGGCCGATGATGACCACCACTTCGCCGCGCGTCACGGTCAGGTCGACACCGCGCAGGACCTCGACGCTGCCGAAGGACTTGTGCACCCCGCGCAGTTCGACCATC
>NZ_BONZ01000158.1 GCF_016862975.1 Rugosimonospora africana | reverse complement strand
GGGTACTGCCGCGCCGGCCCGCCCTGGCGGTGCCGGTAGCGGGTGCGGCCGGGGTGCTGATGCCGGGATGCGAATGCGGCTCGGTCGTGGTGTCCGGCGCGCTCATGCGGCGAGGGGTGACTCCGGCGGCGGCGCTGGCGTTCCTGCTGTCCGCGCCGGCGGTCAACCCGGTGGTGCTGGTCTCCACTTCGGTCGCGTTCGCCGGCCGGCCGATGATGGTCGTGGCCCGCCTGCTCGCCAGCATGCTCACCGCGATCGTGATGGGCTGGCTGTGGCTGCGCCTCGGGCGCGGCGAGTGGCTGCGACCACCGGCCCGCCCCGACCTGGAGGGCCTGCCCCGCACGGCCGCGCTGCTGGCCGCGTTCCGGGCCGACATGACCCAGGCAGGCGGCTTTCTGGTGATCGGCGCGGCGACCGCGGCGACGATGAACGTGCTGGTGCCAGCCCACTGGTTGCAGGTCGTCGCTGGCCATCCGGTGCTGTCCGTCCTCGCCATGGCCGGCCTCGCCGTGGTGCTGTCGATCTGCTCCGAAGCCGACGCGTTCGTCGCCGCGTCGCTGACTCAGTTCTCGCTCACCGCCCGGCTGGCGTTCCTCGTCGTCGGGCCGATGGTGGACACCAAGTTGATCGCGATGCAGGTCGGCACGTTCGGCCGCAGGTTCGCGGCACGGTTCGCCCCGGCCACGTTCGCCGTCGGCATCCTGGTCGCCACCATCGTCGGTTCGGTGGCATGGTGAAGCGCGACCTGCACGGGCTGATCCTCGCCCTGCTCGGCGGCACGCTGGTCAAACTCACCGTCACGGGCCAGTACGAGCGGTACGTGAAGGCCGCGATGCGCCCGTACCTGTTCGCCGCCGGGCTCATCCTGCTCGCTGTCGCGGCAGCGGCACTGTGGCCCGCAGTGTTCGGGCGGCGCTCGGCCGAAACCGACGATCACCACGGGGACGCCGGCCACGCCCACACCGGCGACGGGCACGGGCACCGGCACGGGCGAGCCGACATGGCCTGGCTGCTGGTCGTTCCCGCTGCGGTGGTGCTGCTGATCGCCCCGCCGGCGATCGGCTCGTACTCCGCCGGCCGGTCCGGCACCGCGTTGGGCGCGGCCTCCTCCTCGGACTACCCACCCCTGCCGGCCGGCGATCCGGTCACAGTGTCGGTACTGGACTACGCCTCCCGGGCGGTGTTCGACGGCCGATCGTTGGCCGGGCGCCGCGTGGAACTGTCCGGATTCCTGCTCAGCAACGGTTCCGGAGGCTGGTACCTCACCCGGATGGTGATCACCTGCTGCGCCGCCGACGCCCAACCGATCAAGGTCGGGCTGACCGGGGCGGTACCGGCGAACGCGCGAGCCAACGAGTGGCTGGAGGCCACCGGCGAGTACACCGACCGGGTGGACAAGGACCCGGTCAACGGCCAGAGCATCCCGTACCTGTCGGTCACGTCCAGCACACCGATCCCGGCACCGGCCCAGCAGTACGACTCGTGAGACCGCACCGACCACGACACTGGCTCGGCGCGGCGGCCGGCCTCGCCGCCGTCGTGACCCTGCTCGCCCTGCCCACCCCACACCGGCCCACTGGCGGGACCACCGTCTCGGGCCCGGCGACGCTGGCCACCGTGTGGCCGGCCACCCGGCCGTTCGCGCTGCACACCACACTGGCCGCTGGGTCCACCTACACACCAACCCTGATCGTCGACCCCAGGACGGACGTCGGAACGGCCACCAGCGCAGACGGAACCCAGACATCCCTGGTGGTCAACAACGGCGGGACCTCTCGCGTCCTGCAGACCCGCACCCTGGGCGACGGCGGCTTGTACGACGCCATCACCGTGGCCGGCACCCGCCTGTTCTGGATCCAGTCCGCGCGCAGCGCCACCGGCCTGGTCAAGCCCAGCCTGTGGAGCGCCCCGACCTCCGGGGGCTCCCCCACGATGATGAGCACCGATGTCGGTCAGCCGCTGTTCACCGGCTCCCGGTACGACCTCGAACCGGTCGACGACCGCCTCTACTGGATCTCCGCCGACGGCGACCGAACAGACGTGACCCAGCTGCGATCGGTAGCGCTGACCGGCGGTCCGGTGAGCACCCGCATGCTCACCGGGGCATGGCGACTGACCGCATGGCCCTGGCTGGTCACCGCGCCCAGCGCCCCGAACACCCCTCCGCGGCTTCTCAACGTCCACACCGGCGCCGTCACCCCCATCAGAGTGCCGGCGAACAAGTTGGTCACCTGTGACCAAACCTGGTGCCGGCTGATCCCCGACGACCAGACCCGCCGTGACGGTACCGATCTCGTCCACGCGGACGGCACCGATCGGCAGCATGTCGCCGGCAAAAACAGCAACCCGATCGCGAACGACCCCGCGTTGCTCGGCCGGTTCGAGCCAATGCTCACCCCGGTCTCCCGGACCCTGGCCGGCACGTCGTTGTTCCGGCTGTCCCTTTACGACACCCGCCGACGGGCGCTGGTTCAGGTCGCCTCCGCCGTCTCCAAGGCCGGCGCGCAGGGCGACTACGTGTGGTGGGCCACCGGCGACAACGAGACCCTCGCCTGGCACGCCCTGGACCTGCGAACGCTGCGCTGACTGGCGCAGCCAGTAGACCGTACGGAGGGTGATCAGTGTGGCACACTACAGCGACACGAACGTGTACCCCTTGGCCAAAAGCGCCGGGATCACCGTCTGCAGCGCGGTGTAGGTCTGTGAGCGGTCGCCACCACCGTCGTGACAAAGCAGAATCTGCCCCGGCTTGGCGGCGAGCAGGTGCGAAACGATGGACGCAACACCGGGCCGGGACCAATCCCGCGGGTCATCGCTCCAGTCGATCGGGACCAGCCCGGCCTGGGCGGTCTTAGCGAGAAGCTCCGGCGACCAGCTCCCGCCCGGCGACCGGAACAGCCGCGGAGTGAAGCCAGTCGCGGTATGGATCTTGTCCTGTGCCCAGCCGATCTCCTTGTTCATCTCTGGTGCCGACAGGGTGGGCAGGTCGGTCAGGTGAGTGTAGGTATGGTTGGCCACATTGTGGCCGGCCGCCACCACCGACCGGGCCACGCTCTCATGCCCCCGCACC
>NZ_BONZ01000157.1 GCF_016862975.1 Rugosimonospora africana | reverse complement strand
TGGCCTCGTCCTCGAACTCCCGTACCAGGGCGGTGTCTCCGGTCCATCGCTCGTACTCGTCGAGCAGGATCACGAACAGCGGAGTCGCGTCGGCGGTCCCGTAGTACGGCGAGGGCGGTCGGTCCTCGAACGCGACCGCTTCGCCATACCGGAACTCGCGAAGGATCTTGCCCGGTTCCTCGTCGCGGAAATCGTCCAGGACCGCGCCCTGGTCGATGCCGAGCATGCGCAGCGTCGCGGCGGCCAGGTCCGGGGCGAAGGGCAGGGCCTGCAGGCTGGCGAGGATGCTGTCCCGACCGACGATGGTCGCCGTCCACGGGGCTCCCGCAGCGGGCATCGCCAGGTGGGGAAGGGTCAACGGCGAGTAGCGGAGCGCGGCGAGGTCGACCAGGCTGCGCCCGTACGTCCTCGTCAGAGGCTCCCAGTCGCACTGCAGCTTCGGTGCCTCGTCGAGCCACCGTCGAAGATCATGATGGAGTTGCGCGCTGGTGTGCCGGTGCCGGTGGTTCAGATGGTCCCGCACGTCCTCGCCGTCGGGACGCAGCACCAGGCTGTGGACACGCAGCGTGGTGTTCCACTGCTCGTGTGGTCCGACGCGGACGTGGTAGGTCAACCCCTGTTCGTCGATGTCTGCCGGCTCCGTCGTGGAGATGTGGGTCTCCCGCTGGAACTTCCCCCGTTGGTAGCCCAGGCACAGGCGGCGATCCTCGACGCGTCGGTACACCCGGCCCGCCGGCTCGCGCTCCAGGTTGATGAGCGGGGCGAAGTCGCTGTCGATGTCCAACCGGACGGTGAAGTCGGCCGGCTCTCCGCGGTGGTTGAGAACGATCAACCGCTCTTCGAAGCCGCCGGCGACCGAGCGCTCGCGGATGACCGATGCCTTGGCGTCCAGGTAGTGGCTCGGAGCGCCGGGCACGAGGAAGAACCGCACTTCGAAGTACTGCGCGTCGTCGATGGCCAACGAGTGCAGCCTCTCTCCGTTGAGACTGAGCCGCCACAGCGACAGAAACCGGGTGTCGAACGAGAAGTACCCGGCCGGCATTGACGGGCCCGCCTCGACGTCGCCGGAATCGTCGCTCAGCACGAAGGTGTTGCCATCGAGGATCCTGACGACGGACTTCATCGCGACCCCGCGGGGACGCGGGGGACGGCGCGTGGGTGGCGCGCCCCCCTGGGTGTGGGAAACAGCCGTTCCAGCACGACGATGAAACGGAACTCGCCCTCGCTCGTGATGTCGTTCCTCATCCAGGCCGACAGCGGATTGGCCTCACCGGAAGCCATGCGTTCGAAGAAAGCCCTGGTGGTGCGGAGAACGGTGTCCGCGTCACGTTCGTCCCGGAAGACCTCGACAGTACCGTTGGTAATGGCGATGAACCAATGGTCTACACCGTGGTCGTGCTCGAGTTCGAGACGTATGGTGCCGTTGGTCTTCCTGGCCAGACGCTGGCCTCCGTGACGGCTGATCTCGTCGAAGAACTCCTCGGTCACACCAGGCAATGGCGCCACCTCCTGGAATCGCCCGCCAACCGGCATCGTCACTCCCATAATGGTGTTGGGGCATCACCCGGGACGGGTGAAGTTCGCGTGCGGGGCAATGCGTCCGGACGGGTTCGCGGGGGCGGAAACCGACCCAACCCGTCAGCCGGCAGGTGGTACTCCGTCCGCTGTGGGCGGGCCAGCGCCGAATCAGGGAGGCTGACGTTTGGACCCCACGGGGGAGTTCTTCACCAGGCTCGGCCAACGTGGGCACGAACCCCTGCTCGAGGACATCAGCGGCACCATACGTTTCGACCTCGAGGGTGAGCACGGCGTCGACCGGTGGTTCCTGGAGATCAGCCAGGGAGACCTGTGCGTCTCGCGGGATGAGCGTGAGAGTGACTGTGTCATCCGCATGGGCCGGGGACTGTTCGACCGGCTCGTCACCGGAGACGAGCGCCAGTATCCGGCCTGGGTACGCACCGAGCTCAGAGCCGAGGGTGAACCGCGGCTGGCGTACCTGTTCCAGCGGCTCCTGCCGGGCCCACCCGGTGCGCGGCACCCACGGGAGTTCGCTCGGGAGCGGAGACGCCGGGCATGACCGAGGACCTCGTCCGGCAACTGGACGGCAACACATTTGTGCTCAGCGAGGAGAACGGCGACATCGACGCGTCGCCCTCGTACCCCACCGGACTGTTCTCGTTCGACACCAGGTTCCTGTCGCGGTGGCTGCTGAGCATCGACGGCGAGCGGCTCAGCCCGCTCACGGTCGACGAGGTCGAATACTTCGAAACCCGGTTCGTCCTCGTCCGAGGTGTCCCCGCCCCCTTGTCCGACCCCGACATCTCGGTCATCCGCGAACGCGCGGTGGACGGCAGTCTCCGGGAACAGTTGACGGTCATCAATCACACAGCGCAACCCATCGACGTGCGTGTCCGGGTCGAGGCCGGCAGCGACTTCGCCGACCTGCTCGAGATCAAGGAAACCCGGCCCAAGAAGGGCACGCTCTACGCCCGGGTCGACAACGGGTGCCTGCTTCTGGGATATCAGCGGGAGACATTCCGGCGGGAGACCGTCATCTCCAGCACCGTCGCGGCCCGGGTCGACGAGCAAGGGCTGACCTACGACGTGCGGATCGCGCCGCACAGCGACTGGGGTACCGAACTGCGCGTGCGGACACTCGGCGCGGACGGGCTCGATCTGCGCGAGGCGTTGCAGGGCCGGCCCAGCCGGGTCCGGACCGAGATGCGTCGCGACCTGGACCGGCGGCTGGCCGACGCGCCGCGCCTGCAGTGCGACTGGGAGCCTCTGACGATGACGTACCGGCGCAGCCTGGTCGACCTCGCCGCGCTGCGGTTCGTACCGTTGACCGGCGCTGGCCAGAGCCTGCCCGCGGCCGGCCTGCCGTGGTTCATGTGCATCTTCGGCCGGGACAGCATCTTCACCAGCCTGCAGGCCCTGCCCTTCGCCCCGGACCTGGCCGCCACGACGCTGCGCATGCTCACGCTGACCCAGGGGACCGTGCTGGACGACTTCCGCGAAGAAGAGCCCGGGAAAATCATGCACGAGCTGCGGTACGGGGAGACGGTCGGGTTCGGTGAGCAGCCGCAGTCGCCGTACTACGGCAGCGCGGACGCGACTCCGCTGTTCGTGATCCTGCTCGACGAGTACGAGCGGTGGACCGGCGACGCCGATGCCGTGCGGGCGTGCCAAGGCGCCGCGC
>NZ_BONZ01000156.1 GCF_016862975.1 Rugosimonospora africana | reverse complement strand
GAAAGCGCTCAACCTTGCCGGTCGTGGTCGGTGAGGCGGGTTGGGTCAGCCGGTGAGCGATGCCGTTCTCCCGGCAGATTCGGTCGAAGAGCACCTCCCCGCCTTTGCCGAACCGGTCGGTGAACTGCTTGCCGTTGTCGGTGAGGATCTCCTCCGGGATGCCGTAGCGGACCATGGCCTCAGCAAACCCGAGGCACACTGCCCGTCCGGTGGCCCGGCGGACTACCTTCGCGGCCACCGCGTAGCGGGAGTGGTCGTCGACGCAGGTGACCACCTTGGCCTCCACCCCGCCGGGCAGCCACACCCCGCCGACGATGTCCATCTGCCACAACTCCATCGGTGTGTCCCGCTGCCACCGCTTGTAGTCCTTGCGTTTGCGGCCGCGTTTAGCCGGCTCGATCAGCCCGTGGCGGACCAGGATCCGGTACACCGTCATCCGGGTCGGCACCCTGCCTGGGCAGCCGTTACGACCGAGCTCGAACTCGATCCGGCGGGTACCCCACCGGGGATGAGCCCTGCGCATCTCGCACACGGCCGCCTCGACCTCCGCCGTGGCCTGGTGCGTGCATGACTCCGGCCGATGGGATCGGTCTTCCAGGCCGGCCAGGCCCTGGTCGGCGTACCGGTTGAGCCAGGTGTGCACGCTCTGCCGGGACACCCCTAATCGGTGAGCGACCTCGTTGACCCGGTCTCCGGCTTGGACCGCGAGCACGGCCCGGTACCGCTGTTCCACCTTCGACATGACGATCAGCGCCAATCCCGGCCCCCTGATCACGAGAGCGACAACTCGTCGTGATCAACGGCCGAACACGGCCACTGTCAAGCATCAGGTGGGACGCCGGTGTCAAGCATCAGGCGTGACACGACAGATGTCGAGTCCCAGCTGATGCTTGACGAATCCGTCCCACCTCATGTTTGACAGATGATCTAGAGGTCGTCACGCTGGGACGGTGTATCAAGCCCGGTTGTTCTTCGACGCCGGTTCCGGCGGCTTGCTGTGGATGGCTTCTCTTGCGGACCGGGCGCGCTGGGGGCAGCCGGTCGATCTGACGAGGCTCCCGATCAGCGCAGACCTGCGAGACGAGCTAATCCGTCTCGTTACCTGGTATGACACGTCGCTGAACTGGGATTACCCGCCGGACCCCGGACCGTGGTGCGAGTCGGAGTGTGAGCGCTTCAACGGGTCGGTTCGGCAGGCGCTGTCTCGACTACGCGAGGAACTGGGCCCGGGCTGGAGCATCGCCGACGAGTTCAAAGAGTGCCACGAGGATCCTGACCGGGAGCGCTACCTGGCAGATCCCCGAGGCTTCAAACGTTGAACGCCCTTCGGCGTCAAGCATCTGGTGGGACGCGAGTGTCAAGCATCAGGCGTGACACGACACATCTCCCGAGGGACACATCTCCCGAGGGATGTCCCGAGGGATTGTCGGGCTCCACTTGATGCGTTACGGATCCGTTCCAGTTGATCCGTAACACCTCCGGCTAGAGACGATCAGGTCAGCCTAGCGCTGTAGGTGATGCTTCTGGCCCTCGTGTTCGCGAGGGCTTGGTGTTGCGGGGCTCGATGTCAGGTGGAGTCGCTGGGTTCGGCTACCTGCCAGGAGTCGTTCCGTCGGAGGTAGATGTCGCGGGTCAGCAGATGGTCGCCGACGGGCCATAGCCTTTCGATCAATCCGTTCAGCTCCTGGCGGCCGACGGTGCTGCTCGCCGGGCAGACGGCGAGTGTGTCGCGGGCGGGGGCGGCGGCGAGGATCTCGCCGCCGCCGAGGCGATCCGCGATGGGTGGCCAGAGCGGGTTGAGCAGCATGAGGGACGATTCGAGGTTGCCGTCGAAGAGTACTGCGGTAATCGAACAATGGAGCGCGGTGCGTACCTCGCCGGCGGCGGCGCGCAAGCCGAGGTTGTGCAGGGCGTGGCGATGCAAGCGTTCCTCGGTGAAACCGGCCGCGTCCAAGTGATGGTGTTGTACGTACTCGAAGCGGTCGCCTTTGTCGACCAGGTAGGTGATCAGCAGCTGTCCGACGAACGGGCGTATCACCGGAAAGTCTTCGTCGCTGACCTTGAGGGCTGGTGTGCCGTCAGGGGCGACTGGCTTCAGGTACGGAAGCGCTTGAGTGACGTCGAGATCGGATGGCACCGGCCCACAATGGCATGTGGCGGGGAGAAGGTCCACGTCATCGGATTCAATCGGTTGTCGGCGACTGGTGTTGTCGTGGGAGTTCCGGTTTACGCACTTTGAACCGGGCGATGGGCTTGGCGGTGGTCCGGGCGGTCTCGGTGATGAGTTGGTCGCCGTCGTAGATGCGAAGGGTGGTGTCGGCGGCTTCGACGTCGAGGGTGCGTCCGGCGTGCAGGAGGCCGACGTGGACCCGTTGGCCGGCGATGGTCAGGGCGCCGCGGCAGCTGACGCGTCGTTGGACGCGGGGTGGTTCGGGTGCGGGTTGGGGTGGTGGGCCGGCGGGGCGGGCGTCTCGCAGCCTGGACTGCTGGGATGGGGTCAGCGGGTTGGGCAGGCTGCGCAGCAGGAGGCCGTCGGCGATGATCTGCATGACGCCGTGGTCGAGGCGGACGGTGACCCGCCGGCCGGCGAAGTGGTAGCCGATGGGGTGTTGCCGGCCGGCCAGGCCGATCAGGCCGGTGGCGTTGACCAGCCGGTCGACCTCGACGGGTGCGCCGGGCTGGCCGCCGGGGCCGGTGGGGATGAGTGCTGGGCCGGCGGGGCGGCCATCAGCGTCCAGGAGCTGCCGCAGGTGCGCCGGGGTGAGTCGGGACGGGCACGGTCTTGACACGGACCCCGTGGTGCAGCAGGTGCACGACGGTGGTGTCGGCCCAGAACGTGACCGGGGTGCCGGCCCGGTCGGGGCCGAGCCAGAACTGCTGCCCGCAGATGGTCATGTTCCCTGATGCCGGCACGGTGCGGGTGACCTCGACGGCGAGGTTGACCGGGTCGTCACCGTTGGCCGAGGCCACCAGTGGGGTGGGCGTCCCCGGTTGTTGCTGCGACTCGATCGGTGGTGCGGGACGGGGTGCCGGCACCGGGACTGCTGCGGCCAGGGTGGGTGGCAGCCGCAGCGGCAGCGTCGTGTCGGCGGGCCGTGGGGTGAACCGGTCGGCCGGGAACGCCATGTTCAGCGACTGGTGGGGCCGGTTGGTGTTGTACTCCAGCCGGAACGTGTCCACGGCCGTCTGCACCGCCTCCAGATCGGGCCACACCTCGACGTCATCGAGCAGTTCCCGTTGCAGGGTCTGGG
>NZ_BONZ01000155.1 GCF_016862975.1 Rugosimonospora africana | reverse complement strand
CCACTCGTCTCGTGCGTGACAACCAAACGCTCGTGATCGAGGACCTGACGGTACGGAACATGGTCAAAACCCACACCCTGGCCCGCGCTATCTCCGACGCGGGCTGGCGGCAGTTTCGCAGCATGCTGGAGTACAAGGCCGACTGGCACGGCCGGAACCTTGTGGTCGTCGACCGCTGGTTCCCGTCGTCGAAGCTGTGCTCGGCGTGTGGCGCACTGGCCGAGAAGATGCCGCTGAATGTGCGGGCGTGGACCTGCCGATGTGGCATCACCCACGACCGGGACGTCAACGCGGCACGCAACATTCTGGCCGAGGGGCTCTCGGCCGCTGCCTGTGGAGCCGGTGTAAGACCTAGACGGGCGAACGCCCGGACTCGGCGGCCGGCGTCGAAGCAGGAACACCCAAGGGCGACCAAGGGAATCCCCGCCCCTTAGGGCGGCGGAGGATGTCAAGACGACAGTGGTACCAGAGAGAGTGAGAGTCGGCACCCGCCCGCGGACCAGGACGCTCCGCGCGGCCGGGCGGAGCGGTCTTCTTCCGCGCCGGCACGCGCACTGACCGCCCGCGACGGTGATTGCCGGTTTCCGGGCCGCCAATTCCTGGGCTGCCTTCGCGTTTACGGTGGTTTCGAGCGGTGTGCCCGGCAACGGACGACTATGCTGGCACATCATGTCCGCCCCGACCCGGACGCCCGCCCCGACCGCGGCCCCGACGTCCGCCGGTGGTCGTCTCGCCGCCGCCCTGCGTGCCGCTCTCCGCTCGGCTGTCGTCGGCTCGGCTGCTCTCCGCTCGGCTGCACTGCGCGCTGGTGCCTTGCGCGTGGCCGGGCTGCCGGCCGTCCTGGCGCTCGCGGCCGTCGCCCGGCTGACGTACCTGGGCGGCGACCGGGCCAATTTCAACGGGGACGAGGCCGTCACCGGCATCATGGTGCGGCACATCCTGCGTGGAGAAGGGTTCCTGTTCTACCCTGGCCAGCGCTACGGCGGCACGCTGGAGGTATACCTCCAGGCGCTGGGGTACCTGGTCTTCCAGCTCCCGCAGAATCCGCTGACCCTGCGCCTCGCGCAGGTCGCGCTGTCTGTCGCCAGTACCGCCCTGGTGTATTTGTGTGCCCGCCGGATGCTGCCGGGCGGACGCCGGCGCCGGGCGCTGTTCGCCGCGGCGTTCTTCGCGGTCGGGCCGTGGTTCAACCTGGTCGGCGGGGCGACCGCGTGGGGCTTCTACTCGGTGGGTGTCACGCTCGGCCTGTGCGCGCTGTACTGCGGGTTGCGGCTGGGCACGGGCCGGCGGGGCACTTTGCGGCGGGGCACTTTGCGGCTCGGCGCGGACCGGTCGCGCGACGCCGCCTGGGCCTTCGGTCTGGGCCTGTGCGCCGGGCTCGGTTTCTGGAACTCGTTGACCAGCGCCTACCTGGTCCTGCCCGGATTCATCTGGGCGATGCCGTACCTGATAAGACGGGCCAGCGGTTTCGCTGCCGTGCTCGGTGCCGTCGCCGGTGCGGCACCGGCACTGGTCTTCGTGCTCCGGTCCGGCGAACTGCCGCTGCCCACCGCTCCGGACCGCCAGGTGGGTTTCGGGCAGCGGGTTGCGAACCTCACCGATCCGTTGCTGCGCCAGTTCCTCGGCATCGCGTACGCGCACGGCGACGGCGGCCTGCCGCGACCGGTGCAGTACCTGATCCTGGCGGGCGTGGCCGCCGCGTACCTCGGCTGCCTGTGGCGTCGCAGGCGGGGACTGGCGACGCTGCTGGGCCTGCGCCAGGGTGGCCGCGAACCGGTCGACCTGCTGCTCGTCGCGCCGGTGCTGGTGGCTGTGCTGTACGTGGCCACGTCGATGGCCTGGTACACCGGTACGCCCCGGTACCTGTTCACCGCGTACCCGTTGCTCGCCCTGTCGGTGGCCGCGCTCCTGCCGTACCGGAGCCCGGTGGCCGCATCCGTCGTGTACGCCGCGGTGTTGAGCCTGTCCGCCGCGCTGTCCCTGGGGTTCTTCCGGACCGCACCGCACCCGTCGCTGGCCGGGCGCGACGCCGTCCTGCGCCGGGTCGTGGCACACCTGGTGAGCGAGCACGAGACGCACGTGTACGCGGACTACTCGACGGGCATGGCGTTGCAGTACCTCGCCGGGGACCGGCTCGACGTGGCGATCTGCTACGGCGCGACGCGCTTCGCCGAGCAGCGGGCCCGGGTCCGGGCCACACCGGATCCGGTCTATGTGGACAGTCCGCTGGCCGGATCGGGCCTCCTGGACGATCCGCCGGACACGATCGGGACGGCGCTGCTCGCCAACCACGCCACGTTCCGGACCACCCGGATCGGTTTCGTGACCATCTACGACCGGGTGACGCTGCCCCGCCCACCGGCGTTCTGCCGGTGAGCGGGTGATGGTTGCGGGCTGGCCCTTGTGTAGTTGTGGGCTGGACCCGGTGTGGCTTGCGGGCTGGGCCCGGTACCGCCGATCATTTGGCAGGACAGGGACCCAGGCGGACAGAACACCTAGACGAACAGTTTCCCGGCCTTCGCGATCGTGGCAGGCTTGGCGATGGTGCCGAGCTTGCCCATGTTGCCCATCCCCACTTTCCCCAGCTTGCCCAACTGCCCCACCCGGCCCAGCATGCCGGCGGTCATCGATCCGGGCTTCTGCTGTTCGCCGGCCAGCGCGCTGATGGCGACGAGGGCGCCGGTGAACGCGGGTACCGCCCACTGGACCACCCGTTGCCGGCGCTGGATCGACGTCACGTCCTCCGGCGTCTCGGCGGAGGACTGGGTTGGGCCTTCCGCGGGTACCTCACCGGCCTTGCCGAGCTTCATCCCGAGCGCGCCCGCGTATGCGGTGGCGCCCAGCGCCGCGAGAGTGAGGCCGGCCTTTGTCGCGCTCATCGCGAGCGCACCGCGCTGCGCGGCCACCCGGTGCCGCTCGTTGACCAGCAGCGCGGACGCACCGGCGAGGTGGGCGCCGATCGCCGCGAGGTTGACCGGTGCCCATCGCCGCCAGCCGTTCGACGCGACCGCCACCCGTTCGCTGCGCCGCTTGATCTGCCCCGCGGCGCCGTTGAGCCCGACCGCGCCCATCAGCGAGCCGCCGAACCACGCCGCCAGGCCGGTGTCGTGCATCGAGCGCAGCACCGTGTCCCGTTCCCCCATGCCCCCCATGTGTCCCCCCGCTCACGTTCTGCGTATCCGTCGACCGGCCCGTCCACCGGCGCGGCGTGCGGCCCGGAGGAGACCTCCGGATCGACATGTGCCGGCGAACCCTCCCGCGGGCCCGCACGACGCGCCATACCCGGAGGAGAGGGTCCTATTCCCCCTCCGGCGCCCGGACGGCGCGGGACCCGGCTGGCCACGGCTTCCCCATGGCTACGGCTTCCCGCGTAGCCATGGGTCCCTGGGTGGCTACGGTTTCCGGGGTAGTGACGGGTTCCCGGGTAGCCAGAGGTTTCGGGGCGTCACGACTCCCGATGACCGCGACTCCCGATGACCGCGACTCCCGATGACCGTGACTGTCCCGGTGGTCACCTCCCCGGTGGCTGCGACGGTTCGGCGTGA
>NZ_BONZ01000154.1 GCF_016862975.1 Rugosimonospora africana | reverse complement strand
CCTCCTCGCCCTTAATGAAAGCTGCATCACCCAGCTGCTGGCCGAGGACGGCAACGACGAGCGCCTCATCGAGGTCATTAAGCAACTCGATATGACGGACGCGCCTGACGAGTGTGACGTGGACAAAGCTTGGGACGGCATCCATCGCTGCCTCACTGAGGGTGACCTCGGCGGGGAGGACGGAACCTACCCACTCAACGCGGTCGTCCTCGGCGGTCTGCCGCTACATCAGAGCGACGGCTACGTCGTCAGTTACAACACACCGGCCGAGGTCCACGATGTTGCCGCTGCGCTCTCCGAACTCGACCCCGAGCCGTTCATCTCCAGGTACTGGACGCTCGACCCAGATGAGTACGGCGCCGCAGTTGACCAGGACGGTCTTCAGTATCTGACCTACCACCTGAAGCAGGTCACTGCGTTCTATCAGCGGGCTGCGCAGGCTGGTTGGGCGACCGTCTTCGTCGCTGACCAGTAGTAGAGCGTGAGGGTTCATGGTCGGGCCAGCCAGACGACCTGGAAGGGGGCACACCAAAGCCACCCCGTCTGCCATCGGCCCACACTCCACCGGGCCGGGTTCTGACCCCGGAATCCAGATGGGACGCTGCTGGACGAGCCTCATGTCATGTCAAGGGCAGTGTTCGCAGACTGTCAGCTTGAGAATCAGCGAGCTTGGGCGTCTTGACCAGGTTGACCTGCGCCTGTGGCCTGTCCTGAGCGGCCTGGAGTGACCGGGGTTGTCCTGGGCCAATGGCCCGCTAATGGCCGAATCGGCGCCCCGGGCCGATGCCGGCCGGAGGTCGCCAGCAGGCCCGGAGGCGCCGTTGCTCAACCGTCAATCGCGCTGAGGCGATACTGCAATCGCAGTGCCGGGACCGACCAGAGACCAAGAACATGATCGGTACGAAGAACATCCTGCGCGTCGACGTAGACGTGGAAGCTCTCGCGCACGGGGATCCGTCGCGCCCAGACCGGAGAGCCACTGCCCCGTTCGACGACAAGGTAGGCACCGTCATCACCCCACCCTCCTGCAGGTGAGATGAGGGTCAGACCGCCCACCGTACTGACCTCGGGGCGTAGGAACACGACCAGGCGCCCATTGGGCAGCGGGAAGACCACTCTGACGCTGGGCTGTCGCGTACCGGGCAGAGCGACGGCCTGATACCAGCCGCTGTATGTGGTGGCCCCCGTAGCCCGCAGACGTCGCCGCCATGAACTGCCGATGAGCCGCCCGTTGCGGTCGACCACGGATGTGAGCTGACTGGTCATGCCGTCAGCAACGTCCTTCGCTCTCAACGGCAGGCTCAGTTGGTCTAGCCGGCGGGCAAACAACGCCGAGATCAACCAACCGAACGGCCACGCCCAGGCTGACCACTGTGACTGCAACTCGAGCTGCCATCGCTCGGTTTGCTCGTAGAAATCCCGTACCTGACGTCGCAGCGCTGACGAGTCGAACGCTGGCCCGTCGAGCACTGTCATCGTCGGCAAGAGACCTAGCGCCCGATCAGAGTCAAGAACGCTGCCGCCAAGCCGGGCGGCCTCCCGAAGCAGCCACGACTCACCTATCCGGTCGTGATCGCCGCACGGCCCAGCAAGCCACTCCTCACGCTGCAGATCGACCTGCCGCCCAGTCAACCGCACCCAACGCTGTGTCGACCTATCGAGCAACGAGCCACGAAATCGTCCAGCGAGAACCTCCACGCGCCGAGGCTAGTCGGCAAGCCCGTGGTCCGCGCATGTGAGGACCGGACGACCTCGGCGAGCTTCCTGCGCACCGAGGTTGAACCCACCGACCGACACGTCAAGACATTCTTCACAGCAACGGGCGGCTTCTGCCGCGCTAATGGTGCGGCCGTCCGACCATGGCCCGACGGCTTGCCCATCCCGCCGCCGCCGAAGGCAGAGACGGGACGAGGCGCGAAGCGACCGTCGTAGGCCGGCCAGGCGCCACGGTGCGCCGCGTCAGCGGCGCCACACCCGCGCCCGAGACCACCGCCGCCCACTTGGCCGCCACCGACTGCCACGTACCGGGGCCCGGCTCGCACCTCGGGCGTCGCCCTCACCGGTGCCAGATCCTCGGGACGGCCGGCCGGGTCAAGATGGAGCGCCACACCTGCCGTACGACCTTGACCCGGACCGCCGTCCCATCTTGGACGATGGCGGCGGGGACGGTGATGCCCTACCGCAACCCGCCTGACGACCAGGACCACCATGAGCCACGCGTGCCACTGCCCCGCGGTCCGCCGGCCGCCGTCCCGGCCTACACCGATCCGTGCCTAACCTCGGCCTTTCATGACCGTTGCTGTTACGGCGGTTTGCGGCGGTGGAGATCGGCGTTGGCCTGGGCGGTTGGACGTTCGTCGTGGGTGCTGGGGTAACACTCACTGGGTGTCGCGCTGGTGTTGTAGTGGGATGACCATCCAGCCATCGGCCTCGTCGTGGGCGAGGGCGCAGCACTCGCACAGTTGCAGTTCGAGATCTTCGTTACGGGCGGTGTGCGTGGCTGTGTTCCATGGGCAGCCTTGGCAGTCGGGGCTCACCTCGCCGGCGTCCATGTCGGGTGCCACGCCCGGTTCCTCTCGGATAGATGGAAGCAGGAAGTCTGTCACTGCCGTTACTGGGACTCAGCCAGCATGAGTCTGCGCGGCCCGGAATCGATGCCGCGCCCCCTACCCCTGATGGCGCGGCGTGTAGAGCGGGTCTTTACGGCCGCGCCGTCTACGGCGTCGACGGCTGCGCCAGAGTCGATAGGCAACGAAGCCGACGATCCCGTAAAAGCCCGGCGCAACGATGATCGCCGCCCCGTCCCACCCGCTGTCATCCCATGCCTGGGAGGCGGTGGCGGAACTGACACGCGCGCGGTAAGTCGTGGGCGGCCGTCCGTGTCCGAGCGAGGTCAGCGAAACGTCATCGATGCGCGCCCCATCATCGCCGACAAACGAGCCTCGGCAGTCGTACCACTTCCCGGCACTGGTGGTGCAGCGGCGTACCTCGATCGTCCCCCTCAGCCCGAAGTGCGCCGCCCGCAGCCCATCGAACTCATGGGGCACGAAGTCAATCGCAATGAGAACCATAGCCACGGACAACAGGCAGACCCCCAGGGCGGGCAAGCTAAGCTCCGCCAGGGCGGTTACCTTGCGCTCGGTCGGCCACCTGCCGCTCACCCAACCATCACCTCTGTACCGGCTCCCACGGACGACACCGATGATGGATGGTGCCACGAAACCTGCACCATCTGTTTGGAAAGGTGACGATCTTCGGGCCGGTACGCACGGCTCGCCCGGTCACGGCGGATGCGTTGGTGACCGCGGTGCCCGTTCGTCACCGGTCGCGGCACGGGTTACTGGCCCGTGGATGGCCCGTTCGATCGTTGCAAGCTCTTCGCGGCGCGCCGGCCGTGGCCAATGCCGGTGCTGGTGCCGCGAGCCCGGCGTCTAGGGTAAGGCGGCGCGCATCGAGCCATCGACGGTGGCGGAACCCGGAGCAATCAGTGAGCTACACGCTTAATCTTCAGCTCAACGTCGAGATCGGGGCCAAGACGTACTCCGATTTGGCCCCCGACTGACTCGCCGGAATGTCGCGGCGGCTTGCCCCGGACGTCCGGGACATGCTGGAGCCGCTGCGAGCACGGGCCGCCAGAAGCAAACAGACGTTCGGGTCGCTGGGCGAGTCCGGCACCGCGGGCTGGAGCGCCCCGAGGCGGAGGCTGTTGTGAGGGCGCGGTGGGCAGTGCTGGCGCCGCGGCGGGCGCCGGCCACGGCCCGGTCCTCGTCGCCGTTCGCACCGAGCTCCGTAGCTGGGTGGTGCCGGTGGCAAGCCGCGTAGCGGCGCGGCAGCGATCGCCGGAAGCAACGACGGTGGCGGCCTGTTCAGCGATCGTCGCGGTCTGGCAGCGAGTGGGCCGGTTCGGATCGCGACATCCGAGGCGGTGCGGCGTGCCGTGGCGCGCGATGCCGGCGCCTCAGCGCCGCCAGCAGCGCGCCGGCGAGTGCGCCGCTGCGCCGCGCTCGCGCGGCGCCTTGTGAGCACTATTTTGAGCCCATAGACCCGGCCTGATGATCGATCGGCACGAATCGGACGAGCAAGCCCTCCGACCAGCGCGGGAACTCTCAACGCTTGTCATCACCTGTCGCTGGTTTACACCGCCAGATGGCCCCATTTGGTCCTAACGATCTTGACGTTAGGCACTCGAACGGTAGCCGGACATATCCATAAACATCGATTGGACGTCCTGGTTCCGCCAGTTGGCAGAATGTCCTGCATGACTAGCTCCCCGGGACGGCCACCTCACGGCCAAGGCGGCAAGGCGCACATCCGTTTGCAGCCGTCCGCGTACTTCGAGACTCCGGACGGCGTCCGCGTCTCGTACGAGAACAGCGCGGGACTCTACGAAGTGATCTGTGCCGACTGCGGCGACAACGCCGACATCCCGTACGAGCAGGCGCCGGATGAACTTCGTAAGGTACGCGGACCGTACCAGAACGAAAATCTGGCAATGCGCGCACTCGAACAGCACATGGGCGCGCGGTTCCGCTAACCCCCTCTCCCCACCTGCCATCCCGTCTGCTGTCGACCCGCCCCCACGGGGAGCGGGCCGCGCCCTGAGCGCCAAGGTGGAGCGCCCTACCGGACGAACGACCTGGACCGGCCGGGCGTGGCCTGGTTGCCTTTGGTGCGTCACTGGTGAGCCGACGACGGAGCTTCCCGGAGCA
>NZ_BONZ01000153.1 GCF_016862975.1 Rugosimonospora africana | reverse complement strand
GTGCTGTGACCGCATAGGTTCGCCGGATCGGTGGTCGCTTCGTCAGCCGGAGAGCGAGCCGTGCAGGTTCTTCTTCCTGCGTGGCGATGTCGTCCTGAGGAAAAGGGATTGCCTCGGGCGCACAGCTCACGTTTGGCTGGGCAGCATGGCTGAACTGCGTACCAATCGCCTCACTCTCCGTCGATGGCGAGACTCCGACCTTGAACCATGGGCGGCGATGAATGCCGATCCCGAGGTTCGGGAGCACTTGGGCGACCTGCTTACCCGCGAACACTGCGATGCCTCCGTGGCCCAGTTCCAGGCCGAGTTCGACCAGCGAGGCTACGGGTGGTGGGCGGTTGAGGTGCGGGCCACGGGCGAGTTCATCGGCTTTGCGGGCTTGGACCAGGCGGATGACGGTATGCCGTTCACAGGAGTGGAGATCGGCTGGAGGCTCGCCCGCTCGGCCTGGGGCCAGGGCTACGCTACCGAGGCCGCGCTGACAGTCCTGGCCCACGGCTTCGACACTCTTGGGCTTTCCGAGATCCTTGCTGTGACAACGGCCACCAACCTCCGTTCGCAGGCGGTGATGCGACGGATCGGCATGACCCGGGACCCGGGCGACGACTTCGACGACCCCACCGCGCCCGAAGGGCCACTGCGTCCGAGCGTGCTGTACCGCATCGCCCGTAGTGCGAGGATCTGACGTTCTGCGCTGGATCACTTGGTCAGGCTGCGGTGGCGAGGGGGCCGTCCGCCCCAGAGGATGCCTTTCTCGCCGCGGATGCGAGCGCGTTCCTTGCGTCCGGGCGGCGAGGACGTCGGGGTGGCGGGCGTTGGCGTTGCGCCAGCGCAGGTAGGCGTGCAGGGCTCTGGTCTGCACGGTGTGGTTGGGGTGATAGGAGTTGGCGATGGTGAACTGCCTCAGCGGCCCGAAGTGCGCCTCGACGGGATTTGCCCAGGAGGCGTAGGTCGGGGTGAAGCACAACTCGATCTTGTTCTTCTTCGCCCAGCGGCGGATGTCGCTTCCCTTATGGGCGGACAGGTTGTCCAGGATCACGTAGATCGGTGTGCCGTCGAGTCGGGCGGCTCGGATCGACTTCAGCGCCCTTTCAGCGTGTTCGCGGCGCCCTTCCTGCGGCGGTTGGCTCCCCACAGGGTGTCGTCGCCGATCGAGTAGCAGCCGTGGAAGTACCGGATGCCGTGGGTGCGGTGGTAGGTGGCGGCCACCCGGTCGGGGTGTTTCTGGCGGGCCCAGCCAGAACCTGCGGCGGGCCGGATCCCGAGCGGGCCGAACTCGTCGAAGGCGAAGACCCGGTCCGGGAAACGGTCCACCACTTCCTCGATCCGGTCCAGCTTCGCCTCACGCTCGGGGTCCGGGGACTCCTTGCATGCCTTGGTGCGCTGGAAGGTGATGCCGCGGCGGGCGAGCAGGCGGCGTAATGCTTCGCGGCGGATGCGTATGACCCGGCCGTGGACTTTCCGCAGATAGGCGGCAAGCTTGCGCAGTGACCAGCGGGTGAGGGGCTGGCCGAGTTTGGCAGGTCGGGTGGTGGCCGTCTGGATGACGAAGTCCTCCTTGTCAGGGCTGAGTTGGCGGGGCGGCCTCCCGCCCAATGAGGGTCCAGGCAGGCCAGGCCGATCTCGTTGAAGCGGTGGATCACGTCCCGGACGGTGTCCTCGTCGGCCTGCACCAACTGGGCGATCACCGGTACCCGTGTTCCCGCCGGCCGAGGCCAGCAGCATCATCGCGCGGCGGTAGCGCACCGAGCTTGTACTGCCTCGGCGCACGATCTGCTGCAGCCGTTGCCCCTCCTGGTCGGTCAGTCTGCGCACACGGACAGGCTCGGCCACCGCGCCTCCAGCGGTCGGATCGGACGGTTACCCCACACCCAACCGCCAGGACCACCAACACGGCGAACCTATGCGGTCACAGCACTAGCTCGCTGCTCGTCGACCACCTGCCAAATCTGGTGGCTGTTCATCGGGGCCTCTTGAAGCCGTGTGGTGGATCAGACGGGGAGGAACAAACGGGGGAGCTGGAGGCCGAGCCAGGGCCGGCGACCGCCGACGACTGCGAGCCCCCGGCGTATGGCGCCGGGAAGACCAATGCGTTTAAGGAACAGGAGATCGATCGGCACCGCCCGGGCCCACACGACAACATCGACAGGCCCGTCCGAGGCGCTGGCGTCGGCGACGGTGCAGGCGCCGTCATCGATGGACATCAGCTGCGACCGGCCGCCCGCGACGTGGATGCGGGCACGAAACTGCATGCCGGCGGTGGCAGTCGGGTCGAGCCAGCCGGATGCGACCTGCAGCCCGCCGTTGACATGAAGGACGGCGTCCCGTGCCGCGATCGGCCATGGCTGCTTCATCGTTCGGGCGACGTCCCACCCGTGGACGAGCAGCTCACCGAGCATGTTCCCGCGCGCACCGGCCCCGTCGATGGTCTGACCGGTGTGGAATGGAAACCGTGCGTCCAGGGGGATCTCGAGGGCGAGGTAGGCCTCCAGTTCAGATTTGAGCAGGCCGAGCAGGTCAGGCACTGAGGCGCCCTCGCGGCGGGCGAGATCGCGAGCATTCAGGTCACCCACCTCGAACGGCGTCTCGGCCAGCCCGTCGGGCACAGTGAGGTCTCGCCGGGTGTAGCGACCGAGCACGTCGAGCACGTGCGCGGCGACATCACGGCAGGTCCATGCCGAGTCGACCAACGTGCGCCGAGGGTCGCTTCGAGCCATCAGATCGTAGAACCGGTCGAACGCGGCGCGGGTGCGGGCTTCGAGCTCCGCGTCAGAGGTTGTCGTCAGCGTCATCGCCAGACCTTCTTCCACAGTGCAGAGTGCACTGTCACGGTGCAGTATGCACTACACTGCTGGTCGTGGCAAGAACGGATTCAGAGCAGACATCCGACGACAGCGAAGACCTCCCGTCACTCAACGCGCTGGCCGTGCTCGGCCTGTTGGCGACCGTGCCGATGACGGCGTACGCCTTGGCCGAGCAGACCCAGCGCTCGCTGCGTTGGGTGTGGACTGCGAGCCGCCGCGCTCTGCTCGGCGAGCCCAAGCGCCTCGCCGAACGTGGGCTTGTCGAGGCGGTTGCCGCGGAGCCCGGCAGCAGAGCAGGCCAGCGCTGGCAGGCGGCAGAAGCTGGCCGGGAGGCGATCCGTCGGTGGCTGAGCACGCCGGTCAGCCCGACGGGAGTAAATAGCGAGATCGCGCTTCGACTGATCTTCGCCGACCAGTCGGACCTCGCGGCCCTGAAGGCGCGGGTCGCCGAGCGCCAGGCACAGATCCAGCAGGAGATCCAGGCGGGCCTCGCGCTGCTCGACAGCCTTCTCGTAGACGGTGGCCCGCTCCCGCAGCGCTTGCACATCACGACGGCGACAGCCCAGCTGATCATCGAGTACCGGCTCGGCGAGCACGCCGCCCTGACGTGGCTGGCCGACGAGCTGACCCGATGGGAGGACACGACCACCCCGCAGCCGGAGCGGAACCGGGCCGCGCTGATCGCACTGCGTGAGCGACTCCGTAAGGCGATGGACACGGACGCGTGATGATATGCCCCAGAAGCACACGTTCGGATTGGTCAGGTCGAGCGAGTCGACCGCGCAAACTGTCCACCGCCGTCGACGTCCAGCGCGAGGCCTGATCGCGATCCGGACTCGGGAACCTACGAGGGCGTCCAACGCCAATTCGTCGAAGGCCGGCCCGTCTCCGCCATCGCCCGCGCGCTGCGAGTGGACCGGCACACCGTACGCCGGTTCGCCCGGGCCACCGACCTGAATGAATTGCTGTCCAGGACCATCAACCGCATCACCCTGTCGGGCGCCTACCCGCCCGACCTCTAGCAGCGGTTCGACGCCGGCCACACTGACGCAGCCGCCCTCTACCGCGAAATCCGCGCGCAGGGCTACCGCGGCAGCCCAAATCGTCCGCCGCTTCCTGCAGTCCTTCCGCCCACCCGAACCATGCCACCTGCCGCCCCGTCCGGCTGGCCGCCGAACGCGGAGGTGAGGTGATCGCTGACGGGCGACCGGGTCGGCAGTGGGCGTTGAACCTGCCCGACCGGGTACTGCTGGTCGCCGCCTACTGGCGAACCAACCTGACCCTGCGCCAAATCCGCCCGCTGTTCGGCATCTCGCATGCCGCCGCGCACTGCGTCGCCGACACCATCGGACCGCTGCTCGCGCTGGCCCCGGGCTGATGTCGACGCGCCGACCAGATCGCGATCGTCGACGGCACCCTGATTCCGACCCGAGACCACCGCCTGCCCGGTGCAGCGCCCTGCCGAGTCTGACGCGACCTGGCTTACCATGCACGAGTGGCGCTGGAACCCGCACCGTCTCGACGAGATCATCGCCGATGCGGCCAACCAGCCAGCACCGCGCAGACCGCCAGCGCGAGCAGGCTGGCCAGCCGATACCGCACGCCGCGGCGGCTACGCGGGCCAGGCACCGCCGCCAGAGCGTGCACCAGGTCGTTCTGGTGCTCCTCAGCCAGCGCGGCGGGCACCGCGCTATGGCCGGGCGAGTTCTCTTGCAGCGCGTCGACCAGACAAGATGGCATCAGCAGGTGTGGTCCCTCTTGGGAGTCATATAGCTTCGACAACTCCATGATCACGAGAGGTTCACCCCTGCCTCACACCACCCCGGACCGCCCACAAAACGCCACGTCAAACACCCTGCTCTCGACAACCGATCGCCCTGACAACGGAGTGAGGGGCGGCGCATTACCGTCCCGACGGGATGAATCGAGGCGGTACGGGAGTTGGGTGGGGCGTCAGCGCGGTCCGATGAT
>NZ_BONZ01000152.1 GCF_016862975.1 Rugosimonospora africana | reverse complement strand
TGGTTGCCGATCAGGCAGAACGTCGCCGGCACGTGGTACTTGTCCAGCAGCTTGAGCACCTTGGGCGTCCACACCGGGTGCGGACCGTCGTCCAGCGTCAGAGCCACCGCGTGGGAGGGAAACGCGGGGCCGCCCAGCACCGCCCGGTACTCCGCCAGCGTGTAGATCGGCCGGGACTGCACCGGCAGCCCGGCCGGTGACGGCCTGGTCGCCCGCGCGGCGACGGGCTGACCAGACGACCGCGCGGACCCAGCCGCACTCGGTGTCACGTCCCGTTCCATGGCCTGCTCAGCGTTTCCTGCGCCGACGGCGGCGTCCGCTGCCAGTACAGCGGCGGAGCCAGCGAGCACCGCGGTCTTGACCAGACCACGTCGCGAGACACGCGGGGTGTGAGTCACTGCGCTCCCTCAGACGCACGATGAAAAGCTCCAACATCCAACCACACGGATGTGACCGCGATTCACGTCCACCGCTCAGGCTGACGCGGCCTCGGACGGCGAGCACGCATGATGCCACGGGTGACAAGACGGACGGCAGCTATCCCTCGTCGAGGGCCGCCGATGACGCCAGAGCGGCTATGCGGCGCGGCCGTTGCGGGTTCGCCGGATCCGTCCCCGGGCGCTCGACGTGCCGGCGGCGGCGTAGTTGGCCGACGGCGATCGTCACCAGGTAGGTCAGGGCAGCGACAGCGAGGATGGCAAAGCTGGGCGGCATCCTCGGGATCGCGTAGCACCACAGAGCGAAATTCCCATCGCGCAGGGCCAACTCTCACCCATAGAAACCGAGTAATTGGCACGAACATTCATTGGCGGCGGCTACGACACTGTCGCGCCGGCCTCTGCCGGGGAGGTCTTCCAGCTGACCGAGCCGTTCGCCGTCGAGTTCCCCGTCGATCAGCTGATCGCCTGACTGCGTCACGCTTCCAGCTGCTCCAACGTGGAGCGGAGCCACTTGATCTCCGTACGCGACGTCGCCGTCGCTATCGTGAACAGCCCCCGCCGGAAGGGGTCGTCGAAGTCGACGGCGCGCAGCGGCCGATCGCCGTCCCAGAAGAAGCTGGCGGGCTGGGTCAGGAATTCCAGCCGCCGCAGCAGCACCGCCGCCTGGGCGGCCGGATCGTCGAGGTGACGCAGGAACGCCAGCAGAGTGAACCACCGGTTCTCGTCGGTGATGAACAGCTCGTCGGGGTCGCGCAGTTGCCGTTCGAGCTCCGTGCGCCCGGAGTCGGTGAGGCTGAGCATCTGCCGGGGGGCCGCCACCTGGCCCGGCTGCAGCGAGCGGCTGAGGAGTCCGGCCGCCTCCATCTTCTTCAGCAGCGGGTAGAGCGTGCCGTCGGCGATAGGTCGGACGTGCCCGGTCAGCGCGGCGATCCGTTTGCGCAGGTCGTAGCCGTGCAACTGGGCGTCCCGGAGGAATCCGAGTACGGCGAGCTCGATCATGATGACCATCATACCTCGTTGACAGGATACCTCGGAGTCGAGGTATCGTTCCGAGTCGTGAGCGCTTTGAAATCAGCACAGGTACTCCCCGACGGTTCCGCCATCCGCTACATCGAGATCGTTGGCAAAGGCCCGAGCCGCGTCTTCGTCCACGGCCTCGGGGCGAGTTCGGCGCCCTACTACGCCGCGGCGGTCAGCCACCCCGCCCTCGCCGGGCACCGCAGCCTACTCATGGACATGCTCGGCTTCGGTATCAGCGACCGACCGGCCGACTTCGCGTACACACTGGAGGACCACGCGGATGTGCTGGCAACCGCGATCACGGCGGCGGCCGACGGCCAACACGTCGACCTCATCGCACACAGCATGGGCGGCGCGGTCGCGATCGTGCTCGCCCACCGCCACCCGCATCTCGTACGTAGGCTGGTCCTCGTTGACGCCAACCTGGACCCAGTCCCGCCGCACGTCAGTGGTTCGGGCATCGGCCGCTACACCGAGCAGCAGTTCCTGGACGAAGGAGGCCGCGCCGAGACCCTCGACCGCGTCGGCCCACAGTGGGCGGCCACGATGCGCCTCGCCGGCCCGGTCGCGCTCTACCGCAGCGCCATCCACCTGTACGCGGGTACGCGGCCGACGATGCGCGCGATGCTTGGGCAGCTGACGATCCCGTGGACGTTCCTCTACCCAGAACCCGAACAGGCGCCGCTGAGCAGCGGAGACGTCGTTGCGGTCCCCGACACCGGGCACAACATCATGCTCGACAACATCGATGTCTTCGCCCGCGAAACTGCCCGCGCACTGTCCTGATCGGACGAACATCGAGCAAAGCCGCAGCTCGTGGGGAGCGCATTGGCTGTTCCACTGCCACAGATGGTTGGTGGGCAGGACCTCGCCTCGGTTGTGGGCATGTTCGTCGAGATGGGCAGCGAGGTCGAGGACGATCGGTTGCCAGCGCAGCGTGGCACCCTTCTCGCTGAGCCTCAGGCGGCCGCCGACAGACTGGGTGCCGGATCCGTCATGGCCGCCGGCACCGCCCGGCTGGCAGTTCTGGATCGACGATTCCCAACCCTCAACGCCTCAAATACCTCACGTCCTTCCCCGGGGAGACACACCGCACCGAGCACAGCTGCACCACCACACATTGCTGCTGCACCGGTCACGGCGGCTATCTCCAACAAGACGGACCCGCACCCACATCGGCTACGCGAATGGACAACCCCCACTCGCCATGATGTTGGCAGCGCTTCACCGCCTCCCCCACGTCCATCTGACGTCAGATCTGGTCCAACAACCCGAACAGCTTCTTTGCCGCTTCTCTGCGAGGAGCTTTACGCGAGACCGTGCACCCGCTCGCCGGCGACGACAACCTGGAGACGTTCACCGGGACCTTCTGGCGCGGGCTGCATGGGCTCCTTGATGCCGCTCTATGGCATCTGGTCTATGGCGTCAGGATGATTTTTCCGGAGGTGTGTCCGGATTCGAGTGTGCGTTGGGCGTCGGTGGCGCGTTCCAGGGGAAAGGTGGCGCCGATTCGGATGGTGAGGTCGCCGGCTTCGACCATTCGGGTCAGGGCGCGTAGGTCGTCGAGGTCGAGTCGGGCGTAGACCGCGGTGGCGCCGGGGTGCACGTCGGCGACGGTGACCGCACGCACGTGCGGCTTCCCGACTTCGACGGTATCCGCGAGGGCACCCCGGCCGGCGGCGTCGAAGATCGCGTCAACGCCCTCGGGCGCGCGGGCGCGTACGCGCTCGGCCAGGCCGGGACCGTAGGTGACTGGGCTGACGCCGAGTGAGCGCAGGTAGTCGTGGTTGCCCCCCGAGGCGGTGCCGATGACCGTGGCGCCGGTCGCGACGGCGAGCTGGGCCGCGATGGAGCCGACCCCGCCGCTGGCGGCGTGGACCAGGACGGTTTCACCGGGCGCGACGCGGAGATGGTGGACCATGCCCTGGTACGCGGTGAGCCCGGCCAGCGGCAGCCCGGCCGCCTGCGCCCAACTGGCGTTGCTCGGCTTGCGCACGAGGGTATGCACCGGTGCGGAGACGAGTTCGGCGTAGCTGCCGTGGTGCAGGACCGACTCGCGCAGGTACCCGATGACCTCGTCGCCCTCGACGAACTCGGCGGCACCCGGCCCGGCCTGCTCCACCACGCCGGCAACATCCCAGCCGGGTACGACCGGAAAGAGGGTGTCCATCGCCTCGGCCAGGGCCCCGGCTCGGATCGCGTTGTCCGCCGGGTTGAGGCCGGCGGCTCTGACGCGGATCAGGACACTGTCCTGCTGCATCTTCGGGGGCGGTAGTTCCGCGAGTTCGAGGACGTCAGGACCGCCGAAGCGGCGGTGAACGATAGCTCTCACAGTCATCCCCTCTGGGTATGCGGCACGGCGGACTGACCGGCCGTACGGATGGGGTTGTGTCCGGCCCGCACCCAACCCTGTGGTGCGGACCGGCTGTCGGCGAGGTCAGGCGCCCGGGATGGCGAACGGCAGGTCGTTGAGGACGCGCTGGTGCGTGATCTTCCACTCGCCGTCGATCTTGCGAAGGTCGGTCTCGTAGAAGCCGCTCTCGGTCACCTGCATGGTGCCCTGGACGCCATGCGCGCCCTCGGGCCAGCCGCCGGCCGGCCGCTCGTCTGCCCGGGTCTCGAAGACCACGTACTGGGCGCTGATGTGGGCGGTGTCGCCGTTGACGTCGATGATGTGGTCGCCGGTGACGTGGTGGCTGACTCCGCGCGGAGGGTGCGGGGCCAGGAAGTTCTCCACCGCGTACTTAACCTCGGCCGGGCCCTTGAGCGGGTCTCCGTTGGGCTCCCAGCTGTCCGGGTAGACCTTGGTGTAGATCTGCGTGGTCGAGTCCTCGGCGAAGAGCGCGGCCTGAGCCGTGCCGTCCCGCCGGTCGGTCGCCCGGACGAATCGGGCAAGTACCTCGGCAACCTTGCGCTCGTCGCTCATCGTGGAGTCCTTTCGTTTTGCCCTGGTAGCGGGCGGGATACTGCTTCTCCCGAAACATACCTGAGACTCTCATGTAATTTCCTGGAGTGTGGCCGGAATCTCTGAGACTCTCAAGCATGTTGAAAAGGAGGTGACCTACGATGAATCGGTGCGCCCGAGCCACCCCTACACCGGTGAACGCCTCGAAGGGGACCTAGCGCGAGGAATCTTTCCCGAGGTCCGGTTCGCCATGCTGCAGTTCGTCGGCGAGTATCTGCTCGACTTCGAGCGGGCCGCCCAGGCGGCCGGGATGACCCTGGCTCAGGTGCGGGTGCTGGGGTTCGCCGCGCTGAAGCCATCCTCGATGCGCGAGATCGCCCAGCAGTTCGGCTGCGACCCCTCCAACCTGACTGCCAAGGTCGACCGGCTGATCGAGTTGGGTTACGTCGAGCGCCGCGCCGACGGTAAGGACGGACGGGTCAAGGTGATCGCGGCGACTCCGGCCGGCGTGCAGGCCTCCGCCGACCTCTGCCGCAGCCGCGAATGGCTGGCCTCGGTCCTCACCGGCCTCGATGATGACGAGATCAACACGGTTCAGACCGCCCTGGGGCTGTTGCTGCGCGACCGCGACCGTTAACTAGTAGATCTTCGCGTAAATAACAGTGATGTAGTTAGATGATGTCGTGCGCC
>NZ_BONZ01000151.1:2500-5362 GCF_016862975.1 Rugosimonospora africana | reverse complement strand
GTCCGGCGGCGTCCTACTCTCCCACACCCTCCCGAGTGCAGTACCATCGGCGCTGGTGGGCTTAGCTTCCGGGTTCGGAATGTAACCGGGCGTTTCCCCACCGCTATAACCGCCGTAACACTATGAAACTATCAACCACCCACACCAACAACCCAACAGGGTCCCGGGGATGGTGTTGTTTCAGAATCACACAGTGGACGCGCAACATCAGTGTAGGTCAAGTCCTCGGCCTATTAGTACCAGTCAACTGAACACGTTACCGTGCTTACATTTCTGGCCTATCAACCCAGTCGTCTAGCTGGGGGCCTTAACCCACAAGGGTGGGATACCTCATCTTGAAGCAGGCTTCCCGCTTAGATGCTTTCAGCGGTTATCCCTCCCGAACGTAGCTAACCAGCCGTGCCCCTGGCGGGACAACTGGCACACCAGAGGTTCGTCCGTCCCGGTCCTCTCGTACTAGGGACAGCCCTTCTCAAGTATCCTACGCGCACGGCGGATAGGGACCGAACTGTCTCACGACGTTCTAAACCCAGCTCGCGTACCGCTTTAATGGGCGAACAGCCCAACCCTTGGGACCTACTCCAGCCCCAGGATGCGACGAGCCGACATCGAGGTGCCAAACCATCCCGTCGATATGGACTCTTGGGGAAGATCAGCCTGTTATCCCCGGGGTACCTTTTATCCGTTGAGCGACACCGCTTCCACACGCAAGTGCCGGATCACTAGTCCCGACTTTCGTCCCTGCTCGACCTGTCAGTCTCACAGTCAAGCTCCCTTATGTACTTGCACTCAACACCTGATTGCCAACCAGGCTGAGGGAACCTTTGGGCGCCTCCGTTACCTTTTAGGAGGCAACCGCCCCAGTTAAACTACCCACCAGACACTGTCCCTGAACCGGCTCACGGTCCGAGGTTAGAAACCCAGATCAACCAGAGTGGTATTTCAAGATTGCCTCCACAACAACTGGCGTTGCTGCTTCACCGGCTCCCACCTATCCTACACAAGCTAATCCGAGTACCAATGTCAAGCTATAGTAAAGGTCCCGGGGTCTTTCCGTCCTGCCGCGCGTAACGAGCATCTTTACTCGTACTGCAATTTCGCCGGGCCTGTGATTGAGACAGTAGGGAAGTCGTTACGCCATTCGTGCAGGTCGGAACTTACCCGACAAGGAATTTCGCTACCTTAGGATGGTTATAGTTACCACCGCCGTTTACTGGCGCTTAAGTTCTCAGCTTCGCCCCGAAAGACTAACCGGTCCCCTTAACGTTCCAGCACCGGGCAGGCGTCAGTCCATATACGTCGTCTTACGACTTAGCATGGACCTGTGTTTTTAGTAAACAGTCGCTTCCCCCTGGTCTCTGCGGCCAACCCCAGCTCAGGCAGCAAGTGCCATCACCAGAACTGGCCCCCCTTCTCCCTAAGTTACGGGGGCAATTTGCCGAGTTCCTTAACCACAGTTCGCCCGATCGCCTCGGTATTCTCTACCTGACCACCTGTGTCGGTTTAGGGTACGGGCCGCTCGGAACTCGCTAGAGGCTTTTCTCGGCAGCATAGGATCACTGACTTCACCTGAATCGGCTCCGTATCACGTCTCACCCATACACGGTGCGGATTTGCCTACACCGCGGGCTACACGCTTACCCCGGCACAACCACCGGCCGGGATCAGCTACCTTCCTGCGTCACCCCATCGCTTGACTACTACCAGCCGAGGTCCCAGCCACAGTATTGATCCCCGAAAGGACCGCCACCGCAGGTGGTTAGTACAACTAGGTTCATCACGGGCGCTCCTTCGCGGGTACGGGAATATCAACCCGTTGTCCATCGACTACGCCTCTCGGCCTCGCCTTAGGTCCCGACTCACCCAGGGCGGATTAGCCTGGCCCTGGAACCCTTGGTCATCCGGCGGCAGGGTTTCTCACCCTGCTTTCGCTACTCATGCCTGCATTCTCACTCGTGCCCCCTCCACAGCTAGATCACTCTGCTGCTTCACCGCGGGCACGACGCTCCCCTACCCACCCACACACCTGGACGACAACCCCGAAAGGCCATCGCCGAGTACATGTGTGAGTGCCACAGCTTCGGCGGTGTACTTGAGCCCCGCTACATTGTCGGCGCGGAACCACTTGACCAGTGAGCTATTACGCACTCTTTCAAGGGTGGCTGCTTCTAAGCCAACCTCCTGGTTGTCTCTGCGACCCCACATCCTTTTCCACTTAGCACACGCTTAGGGGCCTTAGCTGGTGATCTGGGCTGTTTCCCTCTCGACTACGAAGCTTATCCCCCGCAGTCTCACTGCCACGCTTTGACTTACCGGCATTCGGAGTTTGGCTGACTTCAGTAAGCTTGTCGGCCCCCTAGGCCATCCAGTGCTCTACCTCCGGCAAGAAACACGCAACGCTGCACCTAAATGCATTTCGGGGAGAACCAGCTATCACGGAGTTTGATTGGCCTTTCACCCCTAACCACAGGTCATCCCCCACCTTTTCAACGGTGGTGGGTTCGGCCCTCCACGCGGTCTTACCCGCGCTTCAGCCTGCCCATGGCTAGATCACTCCGCTTCGGGTCTAGGACACACGACTACAACGCCCTATTCGGACTCGCTTTCGCTACGGCTCCCCCACACGGGTTAACCTCGCCACATGCCACTAACTCGCAGGCTCATTCTTCAAAAGGCACGCCGTCACCTCACCCAAAGGGCTCAGCTCCGACGGATTGTAAGCAGACGGTTTCAGGTACTATTTCACTCCCCTCCCGGGGTACTTTTCACCTTTCCCTCACGGTACTAGTCCGCTATCGGTCACCAGGGAGTATTTAGGCTTACCAGGTGGTCCTGGCAGATTCACCGCAGATTTCAGGAGTC
>NZ_BONZ01000150.1 GCF_016862975.1 Rugosimonospora africana | reverse complement strand
GTACGGGTCCGGACGTCGGCACCGCGCCAGCCCGTTTCTCGTCTAATAGAGCCGGCCGGTAAGAATGGGCCCGCCGCCGACGCCAACGAGACATGGCCCTTCTGAATCCCGGGGATAAGTTCCCGATCCTGCCCTTGACCCTCGTTGGCGGCGACACCATTGAGTTGCCGGCGGCACTCGCTGGCGACTACGCCGTCGTTCTTTTCAACCGCGGCTCGTGGTGCCCCTACTGCGTGGCTCAGCTGCGTGCTTTCCAACAGACACTGCCGCAGTTCGAGGAGGCCGGCATCAAGATTGCTTCGCTTTCCGTCGACGACGAGCCGACTGCACGGGCGATGATCGACAAGTACCAGCTGACGTTCCCGATCGGCTACGGCGCGGACGCCGACGCGATCGCCGCGGCCACCGGCGCATTCGTCAACCCGGAACCGCACTACCTGCAGTCGACCGGCTTCCTCCTGGACCCAGCCGGCCGGGTAGCACTGAGCGTCTACTCCAGCGGCGCGATCGGCCGCCTGGTCCCCGAGGACGTTCTCGGCATGGTCCGCTACCTGCGCCAACACTGACCACTGAACCGCGGCGGCGGGCCACCCAGTTGTCTCGCCGCCGCACAGATACGGCAGGGCGATCGGCTAGGGCCGACCGGCTCCTTCTCGTGGTCGCCGCCTCAGTGGAATACCACCGCGCGTCTATTCCTCGTGCAGGGCCGCGATGAGTCCGTCGAAGTCGGTCGAGCACGGGCCGCAGGCGCGCAGATGCGCCAGAATCCCCGGGTATCGCCGGGCGGCTTCCTCGGGATCGGCCAGGTGCAGGTCGGCATACACATGGAGCAACTCCGTCGCCTCGCCACAGCCGACATCCTGCGGGTCGGTCCGGAGGAACGCATCGAGATCGATCATGACGCATCCTCCGAGAGGTGGCCCTTGGCGACCAGCGCGGCGCGGAGCTTGCGCCGAGCATCGTAGAGGTTCTTGTAAATAGCGTTCCGGTTCGTCGACAGCTCGACGCACAGCGTGTCGAGCGGGACGCCGTCAAGGACGATCGCTTTGAAGATGAGCCGCTGCCGCTCGTTCAGCTCGTGCTCCATCGAGTGCCGGAAGGCGTCCATCAGCTCCCGCCACTCCGCCTCATTCTCCGAGCTGAGCCCGAACCGGGCTGGGATCCGCTCCCAGTCTGCCTCGTCGAGCGGCAGGGTCGGCTTGCGGGTCCAGAAGTGTCGGCCGATCTTGGCCGACACTTCCAGCATGACGAACTTGTAGGCCCACGTGGTGAACCGGCTTTCGCCACGGAAGCCGGCCAGCTTGCCGAGCACGGCGAGCATCGCGTCAGCGGCCGCCTGGTACGCGAGATCGTCGAGCTCCACCCCGGACAACCGGACGCGCCCGGACCGCCGGCCGACCTCGGCCCGGGCGGCTCGCAGCAGCAGATCGTGCAGCCGCGCGTGCGCATCCTCGCGAACTGCGCCCGTCGCCTGCAGATCCGCGACCCACCGCGCTGAGATCTCGTCCAGTGGCACCGCGCAAGCGTACGCAATGGCTGGCGGCGGCGGGACTTCGCCCGGTCCGGCCAGCGGTCGGCCACCCGTCGATGGCGAGCGTCACACGAATCCCCGGAAGAGCGTGGCGATCCGTCGGTAAGACCCGCACACACTCCGGACGCTCACAGAAGTGGCCCCGCCGAACAACTGGTCGACCCTTCGTCGCCTGCTCCGCACGGATCCGTGCGATGCCGGCTGCGGCGAAACCGTCGAGCTGTTGCACGTGTTCGTCGACCTTGCCGCGATCGACCCGGCCCAGGCTGCCCGGCACTACCCGGGCATCTCGGCGCACCTCCGCGCGTGCGGGTCGTGCGCGCTCGATTTCGAGGGCCTTCTGGCTCAGCTTCATGCCAGCGGCTGCAGATCACCGCGTACGCGCGAGCGTCTGAATCCCCGGCCGCTTGGTTCATGAAAGACACGCATGCCTCCCTCAAGAAGGCCGGTAGTGCCCGCAAGCAACAACGCCGCATCTTCGGGATCCGGCGCGAGTGCGGTGACGGACATTACCAACCCATGACGTGGAGTAAGACGCTACCGGCGGCCTGACGCGAACCGTGTGTCGGACAACCAACCGGAGGAGAAGCATGAAAACACCAGTTCGTCTCGCCGTCATCCTCGCCGCGGCGGCCGGTGGCGCCACGGCGATCGCCAGTCCCGCGCTGGCCGACCCGGCCCACCACAGCGGAGCGGTGTTCGTCGCGACCGACGGCACCGACGGCAACGCCGTCATCGCCTACGACAGCGCGCTGCACCAGAGGGGCACGTACTCGACCGGCGGCAAGGGTGGTGTGCTCAACGGGTCGGTCGCCGATCATGTGGCCTCGCAGGGCGCCCTGACGCTGGACCGGGCCCACAACCTGCTGTACGCGGTCAACGCCGGCAGCGACACGCTCACCGTCTTCGGAGTCCAGGGGGACCGCCTGAGCAAGCTGCAGGTCATCTCCACCGGCGGAGCGTTCCCGGTCAGCGTGACCAGCCACGGCAACACCGTCTACGTACTCAACGCGCGCAACGGCGGTTCGATCCAGGGCTACCTACGGCTCGGGTCGCGTCTGGTCAAGGTCGCCTCCTGGCACCGGGACCTGAACCTGCCGATCGCCACCGACACCGGCGAGTTCACGCACACTCCCGGCCAGGTCGCCTTCACACCCGACGGCCGCCGCCTGATCGTCACGACCAAGGCGGCAACCAACGCCATCGAAGTCTTCGACGTCGACCCGCTGCGCGGTCCGTCGACCCGACCCACCACCACGGTCGAAGACGGCGCCGTGCCGTTCGCGGTCGACTTCGACTCCGCCGGTCGCCTCGTCGTCGCCGAGGCAGGACCGAACGCGGTGGCCACATTCACCGTCGGCCGCAACGACAGCCTGACTCAGGTCTCCAGCGTGGCTACAGGGCAGGCCGCCACCTGCTGGATCGCCGGCGCGAACGGCGTCTTCTACGCGTCCAACGCTGGCAGCGGCTCCGTCACGGCAGTGAAGGACACCCGCGGCGAACTGACCGCGCAGGGCAACACGGCCACCGCGGCCGGCTCGATCGACGCGGCGACCTCACCCACCGGCGACCGGTTGTACGTACGCGGCGGCGCGACCGGCACGCTGGTCGCCTTCACCATCGGCCACAGCGGCGCGCTCACCCCGATCACCTCAGTAACCGTCCCGAACAGCGCGGGCGCCGAGGGCATCGCCGTCTCCTGACCCGGATCCGACGCCGGGCCGGCAGAGGCCGGCCCGGCCTCAGGAGACACCACTTTCGAAGGCGTGAGCATGCCGGGTCTTTATGGATTGTTGACGCCCCGCAGCGCGTCCGCGGCCGTGACCAGCGAGGCGCCCAGCAACACACTGTCCTTCACCAAGAACTGTCCGACGAGCGAAGGACTCCACACTCCCTCGCCCTCTTGTCGGGCCCCGGGCGTGCTGATCAGAAAACTGAGAGTGATCAAGAACATTGTGGCGGCGCCGAAGCTTCCGGCCGCCGAGGCCCTGGGCGCCAAGGGCTTCGCGGAGATCAGCGATCCGAGGGTGATCTCCGTGATACCGATGAGCCGCGCGAGATTGTTGGCGCCCAACCTCCGTCGAAACCATGCCAGCAGCGGACTCGCCGTGACCAGCGGCTCGATGTTCTCGACTTCGTACCGCTTGAACTTCAGCGCACCGATCCACAAAAGGTTCGCTGTCAGCGCGGAACGCATGACGAAGGTTCCCGCCAACGTCAGTCCACCCACGGGTGTATTGAGGCTTCGCATGCTCGCTCCATCGTTGCCAGGTCGGACCGTCCCGTTACCCCGCTCGGCGCCCCATATGCGTACGCCCCGGCGACGGCCGGTTCCACCGCCCGTTACGGAAGAGTTCGGAACAGCGGGAGACGACACGATGACTGGCAAGACCAGAACCTGGGGAGGAAACACCATAACCGATGAGCACTACGACACGATCGTGATAGGAACCAGCCAAGGCGCCCGATTCCTCCCTGTCGAATTGGCGAAAGCAGGGCAGAGAGTCGCCCTCGTCGAGCGTGATCAACTGGGCGGTGTCTGCGTCAACACGGGATGTACCCCGACCAAAACGATGGTCGCCACCGCGCGCCTGGCCTATCAGGCGCGCCGCGGCGCCGAATACGGCGTGCGCACTGGCCCGGTATCGGTAGACCTGGTCGCCGTGCGCGAACGTAAACGGGCCATGGTCGCCGGCGCACAGCAGAACTACGCGAGTCGCCTGGCGCAGGATGGGCTCGAGCTAATCGAAGGCGAGGCCCACTTCACGGGACCGAAGACGGTCGAGGTCGCCATGACTCATGGCGGGACGCGCCACATCAGCGCATCGACGGTGATCATCGACGCGGGCACCCGACCCAGGCCACTGGAGCTTGCCGGCGCGGGCGAAGTCCCCGTGCTCGATTCAACCTCGATCATGGAGTTGAGCGAACTCCCGAAGCATCTGATCATCCTCGGCGGGGGCTACATCGGGCTGGAGTTCGGGCAGATGTTCCGCCGGTTCGGCAGCGAGGTCACCATCATCCAAAGCGCCGCGCGGCTGATGATGACCGAGGACGAGGACGTCGCCGACGAGGTCGCCGCCATCCTGCGCGATGAGGGGATCACGATCCTGACCTCGTCGACGCCGGTGCGGGTCCAGCCGGCCGGCGGCGGTCACCTGCGACTGACCGTTCGCACCCAAGACGGTGAGCGCCAACTTGAGGGTTCGCATCTACTGTCGGCCATCGGCCGGATCCCGAACACCGAGGCCCTCAGTCCCGAGGCAGCCGGCATCCGTCTCGACAGCCAGGGCTTCATCGAAGTCGACGAGTACCTCGAAACCAGTGTCCCCGGCGTCTACGCGATGGGAGACATCAAGGGCGGCCCAGCCTTCACCCACCTCTCCTACGACGATTACCGCACCCTGCAGTCCAACCTCATGAGGCGCGGAAAGGCGAGTACCAGGGACCGGACGGTCCCGTACACGATGTTCATCGATCCGCAGCTCGGCCGTGTCGGCATGACCGAGCGCGAAGCCGCGGCGCAAGGACGCGCGATCCGCGTCGCGAAGGTCCCCATGAGCGCCGTCATCCGGGCTATCGAAACTGGAGAGACGCGCGGCTTCATGAAGACCATCGTCGACGCCGACAGCGGACAGATCCTCGGCTGCGCGGTCCTGGGCAGCGAAGGTGGCGAAATCATGACCATGATTCAGATCGCCATGCTCGGCAAGCTCACCTACACCGACATGGCGAACGCGATCTTCACACACCCTCTCCTGGCAGAAGGGCTCAACACCCTCTTCGCCATGTTCGACGACGCCTAGGACGGCGCCGTGGCGAAACTCCGCGACCTCGGTGTCAAGGCGGCCCACTTTTACACGGTGCGCAGCATCGACCCGCGCGGTGCGGCGCGCCATCACGTGTCGCAGATCGCCGACCGGTGCAACTGGTGCACGGGGCGGTCCAGTTCGCGATACCGAATCAGCTGCTGTTGATTGAGCTGGTGATGGCCGCGTTGGTGTACCGCCGTGCCGCTCGATCAACGGCCCGGTTGGCCTGCTCTGGAGTAGCGCCCTGGGCGAGCGCCTTTTCAATCGCCTCGTTGCGACGCCGCTCGACCCGGTGG
>NZ_BONZ01000149.1 GCF_016862975.1 Rugosimonospora africana | reverse complement strand
GGGTCCCTTGAGGCCCACGACTGCCGTCGGGCAGCGAGAGTCGGTCGAACGTTTGCTCGACGAGAAGGGTGGTGCTGGACTCCCGTACGACCTTGCCGCCCGTCGCGAGCAGTGAAGGCGGAATCGCGCCGCTGGTCAGCTGACCTGTCCAGGACTCTCCGCGCCTGCGAATGGCGCGGCGCTTGAACACGGTCGACTTCAACGGGAGACAGGATCTCCGGCCCGTTGAACAAGATCAGATTCAGGGTTGAACAACACCACCGATGCGCGTGAACACGATCAATCGCGCGGTTCTGACGGTTGAACATGCCCGGCCGGGCCCGCGTGGTGAGGCCGCGCTGGCATCATCAGTCGGGCGCGGAGCTCCGCAGCGGCTTCGAAATCGCCCAGCGCCTGGTGTATGTCGGCAAGCGTCGCCATAGCCGCGTGCAGCCGCCCCGTGAACGCTTCCGTTTCTTCCCCCTCCAACTCTTCGAAGGTCCGCACGGCTTCAGCACAGGACGCCAACCCACGGTCCATCGGGCCATTGACCTGGAGGCACAGTCGCCCCGCATCCCGCAGCGATGTGGCTAGGCCGTGGAGGTGGCTGGCCGACTCGATCTCGATGGCGATGCTGGTCCTGCAGACCCTGTCACCTTTGGAACGCGCCGTGTTCGTCCTCAAGGAGGCATTCGGCTTCACCTACCCCCAGATCAGTGACGCGATCGGCAGATCCGACCAAGCCGTCCGCCAACTGGCCCACCGCGCCCGTCAACACATCCGCGCTGGCCAACCTCGCTTCGACGCCGACCGGAAGGTCTCGCGTACCGTCACCGAACGATTCATGCAGGCCGCGATCGGCGGCGACCTCGCCGCCCTGCTGTCAGTGCTCGCACCGGAGGTCGCCCTCGTCGCCGACAGCGGTGGAAAGGCACCGGGCCCACGCCACCCGATCCACGGGGCCGAGCGGGTTGCCCGATTCTTTGCCGCAACGGCGGTCAACATCCCCACTGGCACCCGCATGCGCATCGTCGACATCAACGGCGAACCGGGAGCCCTCACGCTGCTCGGTGCGACCCCGTACGCCGCCTTCAGCCTTCATGTCGACGCCCGTACCGAACGGATCCAGACGATCCACCTCATCAGCAACCCCGACAAGCTCACCAGACTCGAGCTCGACAATCAGCGCGCAGTCTGAAGCGGAAGGTGACGTCCATACCTTCCCGCGCGTGGTGGGCTGGTCGGCGGGTGGTTGAGACAGGCGGCCGAGGTCGGCGTACCGGTGCGGCTGACGCTGCACCAGCTACGGATGTACCCGCTCGAGGTGCAGACCGACCAGGTCTTCGTGACCGAGAATCCGGCCATTCTCCGAGCGGCCTGCGCCCTCGGCGCAAGCGCTCCCGCAATGGTCTGCACCGAAGGCGTACCGTCGGCCGCCGCGCATCGGCTTCTGGCGGGGGCCATCTCGGCCGCGCTGTGGTGGCGCAACGACTTCGACTGGGTCGGGTGCGCATCGCCGCGGCGGCCCTGATCCGCTACCCGAACGCGCAGCCGTGGCGGATGGGCGCCGACGACTACCTGCCTGTCGCCGGATCAGGCCAGCCACTGCTCGGTACGCCCGCTCCGACGCCAGGGGATCCGCAACTATCGGTCGCGATGAGGGCCGCCGGCCGCTCGGTCATGGAGGAGCGTCTCCTCCCGGTACTGCTGGCCGATCTCCGTCGGGTGTCAACGGCCAGGGGCTCGGTGGTTGTGGGGCATTCGTAGCGGCGTGCAAACCGGTCGGGGTGATGTCGACGCCGAGGCGCCGGGCGCGGCGACGTCTGGGAGCCTATTTCTCGTAGTGGTAGCGGCAGCTGATGACAGTCACGATGTCGTCGCCTGACTTGTCCGGCGAGATTGCGTAAGCGCGCAGCCGGATATTACTTGGTCGGTTTGAGGTCGATTGTCTTGCTCAGCACGGATTCCGGGATCGGTCCACAGTGGATGCGGTAGTTCCACTCCCCGTGGAAGGTGAACCTCTGCAACGGGACTGCCTTCTGCTCCGCGGGGCTGACCTTCACCCCGGTCGGGTACGTGTCGGTGTCCAGCACCGCCTCCACCGTCAACCCCGACTCCGTGGTGGTCGCGGCGATCGTCTGCACCACCACCTCGTAGTCAGTCAACGGCCGTCCCCGTCAGTTGACTGAAATGAACGAGAACAACCTGTGCTCGACCTTGTTCCACTTCGACGTGCCAGGCGGACAGTGGCACACCGTCATCTCCAACCCTGTCTCAGCAGCCAACTCCGCCAACCGGGTCTTCCACACCCACAGCCGGTTACCGTTGGACCCACCACAGTCCGCGGTAGTCAGCAGCCGTCGGGCGTGCGGATAACGCGACCGACCGACGTTGTACCACCAGGACCGGATCGTGTTGACCGCGAACGCCGCCGTGTCATGGTCGACCCCCCGGACCACGCTGACGCAGCGGGTTGGGGACCGGAGTGTAGATCTCGCTGCCCGGCTGAAGGCGCATCCGCACCAGGGCCTTGTGCGGCATCGTTGGTGCGAAAAGGAACGCGCGATCGGTCGGGTCGGCGTGCACAGTGAGTTCGTCGATTACGTCGCGTACCGCCCGCCACGCCTGCGCCTCCGGCACCGCGTGTGACTCGCTGAGCCGGATGACGACCTCGCCGAGGTGGGCCTGCAGCGCGGTGTAGCCGACCTTGGCCTGTACCGACGCGTGGTCGTCGACGGCCACCACCGACCCGGGCCACAGGCGCGGGCGGACCCCGCAGGCGGCCAGCCGTCGGCGGTTGATGCGCAGGCCGCCGAGGTCACGGAATGCGATCCGGGTGGGCTGGCCGCTACGGAAAATGGGGATGCTGTTTTGCAGGTGTGCTTCGAGGCCGACGCCGACCGCGAGCAGGCTAAGCAGCGGGGCGAGCAGCACCCGCGCATACTCGGCCAGGAAGTCCAGCGGAGCCAGTCCGGAGCGGTCAACGATCTCGGCGAGAACGGTGCGGCCGGTTACGGGCGAGGTAGCCGGCAGCGCGGTAGCGGGCACCGCAACCTCGCCGGGTTCAAGCCGGCCGTGCAGCCCGCCGCGCACGATGGCGGCGACGTCGCGGGTACCGTTCAAGGCCGACCCGGCGACCTCGGGCAGCAGCAGTGCCTGGCGATCGGCCAGCAGCCCGGGGAGAAGTCGGCTCAACCAAGGCCCGTTCTGGGTGGTGGCGACGGAAATGTTGCGCCGAGTCGAGGTGATCTGGATGTCCAGGGACAGTTTGAGGTAGCGACGGCGGCCCTCGCGATCGGGTTCGAGCAGCAGCGTGCGCACGGCCGTGGTGGGCGTCCCGAACGGGCCGTTGGCGTCGGTCTCACGTAGTCGGCCGTCCGCAAACGCCTCGTGGTAGTACCGACGCAGCACATGTTGCAGTTGCCAGGGGTGCACCGGCTGCAAGAGGTACCCGTCGTCTGGTTCGGACAACGCCGGATATCCCGCGCGTAGCAGCGCGCCGACGTCGTCGCCGATGTGCGCGCCTCGACGGATCTCTACGAATCGGATGGCGAACCCCGCCGACTCCTGGTCGTACCGGTCGGTGTCGGTGCTGCTCCAGCCGAGCCGGGTGCGGCCGCACGGGTGCAGGTTGTGCCCCTCGGTGCCGAGCCGTTCCAGCGCGAGTACGGCCTCGTCGGGTGGCATGGCCGCGGCGACGGTGTAGGCGTCGGGCGCGCCGGACCTGGTGGCCGTCGTGCGCCACCAGGCGTCGATGTCGCGTCGCCGGGCATATGCGATGGCGAGGTTGGTGACCGCGTTCTGGAGCTCTGTGGTCAGCGCCGGCGCGGACAGGCCGAGCCGGTCCAACAACAGGCCCGGCGGTTCGGTCACTGCCTTGGTGACGCGGCTGCGCCCGAAGCCGTGTCGAGTGCAGTTGATCGTTGCCGGCGATAGTCCTTCCCGGACCAACGCGTCGAGCAGCTGCCGGCCGATCACGTCGGTGGCCCGCGCAAGGTCGGCTGCGCCGGCAGCTCCCGCTGCCGTCTTCAACTGCTCAGACAGGGAAAATGACTTCATCAATGAATTCACGTCTCCTTCAAGGACGGGTGGCCGGAGCCGCTGCACCCGGATGTCGTAGTGCGCGCTGGTACGCGAGCCGCATCGCGCTCGTCGCCGTGGCCCGAGGGGGCGGACGCCGTCTTACACGCGGCGTTGAGCGATCGGTCGGCATGCCCCTCTAGGCCCGCGCGAGGCCGGCTTGAAGGCGGGTGCCTCAGCCGCTGCCGCGGACGGGCTGCCGGATGGGACGCCCCTGGGCACACCGCGGACAGCACGCGCACGCCTGGCCGCCCATGGTGAGATACCGGCAGCACGTCTGCCTGCGCCGCACCGGTCCGCCACCCGTAGAGGCGCGTTCGAAGCGGCCCTCACCGACGAATGGCGGCGTCACGCCGGGCAGCACCCCGATGGCGGCGTCGGCGGCCCAGGTGTCACCGCGGGACGACCGTCCGACTCGCCACAGCGCCGCGGTCGCCTGGTCGGTGGCCATCGCCCACAACACTGGCATGCCACGCCCGACCAGGCCGCGGCATGCCTTGAACACCTCGTCGAGGTGGGCGCCGGCGACCTCGCGTAGGTGCCGGCGCAGCGCCGCCCCGTGGGGGAGTACGAGCGCGCCGGCCCGTCCGGCGGCAGGGTCGTCGGGCAGGCACGCCATCGGCGTCCCGGCTGGCTGGATCGCGTTCATGGTGGCGGGGAATGCGAAGTCGACCGGGCCGAGGGCCGGTACCCTCCGGTCCAGCAAGTACGCTCCGCCGATGGCCAGCCAGGTCAGCCACGTGTACCGGGACAACGTGGGCAGGGCGACGACGTCTCGGCGTGGTGGCCGTTGTCGTCCGACGCGCATCTGGGCGGCGCGGACCCCTCGATGAGCCGATCCCATTCGTCGGCGATCCAGCCGCCGCGAATACCATTCCCTATCTTCTGCCGAGTGTCCGCTGAAGACGGTGATAGAGGGCAGCACGGAGTCCAGACGTAGGTACGTGTCGCGGAGCCAGACAGTCACGACTTTCCTTTCATAACGGCGACGCGACATTAGGTTAGGCAAACCTATCTAACTGCCCGGCAGGCGGGGTCGATTTCCGGAGGTCCGCGGCACGTCAACACGCCAGCTTCCGAGCCGATCTCCTCATGAGGTCGCCTGCTTCGGCGTCTGCTCCAAACGTCACCGATGGCGGGCGCTCTGGGCGTCCTCCTCGGCCAGCCCGCCGAGACGGAACTGCAGGAAACCCTTGCGCCACTTGCCCACGGTGACCGCGGAGGTCCCCAGATCCGTCGCGATCCGCGAGTTCGGCATCCCATCCGCGGCGCCCAGGACAATCCTCGAGCGCAGCGCCAAGGACTGCGGCGAAGACGCTCAGCGCGCCCACGGCAGCAACTGCATGCGTTCCTCATCCGGAAACGTCGGCGCGGCCTTCGGTCGCCCGATCGGCGCCATCAACCCAGCGGAGAGTTATTCACGAATCCGGCGCAGGACACCGGCTCCCGGACCGGTCCACAGCCACGGCACCAAGGGGGCCGAAGTATCCGCACGTGACAAAGCAGTCTCAGCCGTCCCGGATGTCCCTGCCGCCCTCTCGCGGGCAGCGGCGCCAAGGACTCTCATCGAAGGAACTTTCCGTGCCATCTGAGCCTCGATATGGCTTACGACCAGGATCTGAGGAGGGAACTACCCATTTGGGTGTTGATGCTCATGAAACCGCTCTATGATGCCAGAGCCGACCTGTTAGGGCGAAATCGATAGAGATCGGTCTAAAGCGTGCCGGCGATGAGGG
>NZ_BONZ01000148.1 GCF_016862975.1 Rugosimonospora africana | reverse complement strand
CGCCGATGTGGTGGTGTAGTTGACGCGTTCCTGCCGCAGCGTCCACGCCTCGGTGCGAGCCGCGAGAGCCAGGTTGTAAACTTTCCGGACACAGCCGAACGTCCGAGCAAGCTGATCGGCCTGCGCGTCGGTCGGGTAGAAGCGGTACTTGAAGGCCCGCTTCACGGTCCTGACCACGCCCCACACGCTAGCAGGGCTGTTTGTGGACCGTACGCAGACCCACGGGTCGACGCCGCTGCGCCTTGCCGGCCGATCAGCTACCCCTGCCCTACTGCGCAGGCGCTCCGCTTCCACCCCGGCCTGAAGACCGGAGTATCCACGGAAGGAATCCGATGACCGGGAATTCCGCGCTGGAGCGGGTCAGCCAGGACCTGCTCGACCTCTCCGACTTCGCGTACCAGCGGCTGCGCGACCGGCTGGAAGGGCTCACCGACGACGAGTACCTGTGGGAGCCCGCCGGCAACTGCTGGTCGGTCCGGCCGGTCGGCGACGGCACATACCGCGCGGACGGCCCCACCAATGCTGACCGCCCAACCGACACGGATGGCTCCACCAACGCTGACCGCCCCACCGACGCTGACCGCCCCACCGACGGTGCCGACCAAACGCCGCTGACCACGATCGCCTGGCGGGTGTCGCACATCATCGACATGCTCGGCGCGCGGCGCAACGCGACGTGGATCGGCGTCACGCCGGCCGGGCGGCTGCCCCGCACCGGGGCCCCCGGCACCGCCGAGGCGGCCGTGGAGCGGCTCGGACGGGCGTACCGGCTGTTCCGCGCGCACGTCGCCACGGTGGACGCGGCGACCCTGGCCGACGCCATGGGGGCGGTCGCCGGCCCGTACGCGCAGAGCACCCGGGCGTCGTTCATCCTGCACGAACTCGACGAGCTGATCCACCACGGAGCCGAGGTCGGCGTGCTGCGCGACCTGTACCGGGCGACCCGTCCGGCCTGAGCCGCACCGCGGCGCGGGTCGGGGGCGGCGGGTCGGGGGGCGGCGGGTCGGGGCGGCGAATGAGCGGGTGTGGCGGCCGGCGCGCCGGGGTACCGGGCCGGTATGAGCGGAGACAGGGTCGAACGCGAACGAGTCGAGCGGGAACGGGTCGAGCGGCGGGCCAGTCGCCTGCTGCCGGAGGAGCGCAGGGCGGGCAGCGACGACCGGCTGGCACAGGCCGAGGCGATCCTGGCGGACTCCGACGGACGCACCGGAGGCCAGATCGCCTCGACGGACGGGTCGCTGGAACGGCGCACCTCGGATCAGACGGTGCCACCGCCGGAGTAGCCCAGCACGCGGTGTGCGCCCGATGTCACACTCCTCTGCCATCATGCTGGTCATGCTGGAACTCGGCGAGGTGTCCCTGACCGCCGCGGAGCGGGCGCTGCGCGAGGCCGGTCTCGACCCGGTCGTCCGCGACATCCCGAGCCATTGGCGGGCAGCGCAGCCGCGCGGTGTGTGGGTGCGGATGCCCGGCGGAGACGCGCACGCCGTCGTGATCCTCACTCGCGTCATTCCCGGCGATCGGCTGGGGACCTGGCACGAGGCTGACAGCCGGGCTCGGGGCATCGTCAGCGGCTACGGCGTCAACTTCTTCGAGAACGTGTCCCGACCCCACGGCCACAGCTGGTCGGGGATCGCCGCCCGCGCCTATTCGGTCTTCGTCGACGACATCGTCGCGGCTGTCCGGGAGTGGACCGGATGGGAGTCGACATGGTCGGTCACACCGGTCGTCGAGCCCGCGCGCAAGAGGGACGCTCGGCTTCGCCGGCTGGCGGTGTCGAAACTCGAGGGTGGGGCGCTGCCGGTCGACATCGACATCGATCCGCTCATGCTGTCCCTGCTCGACGCCGCACAGGCCAGCGCCCTGCGAAGCCTGCTGGACACGCTGTTCCTGCCGGGCATCCGGTGGCGGTTTCCGCGCGACCGCACGGGAGCGAGACTCGTCAACCGCGGCCGGGTGCTGCTGCACGAGTGCGCACCGCCGGCGCACTCGTCGGGCAAGGGGCTCTGGCTCGCGGTCGACGGGCCCGCTCCCGGCACCACACCGCGGCTGGTGGTCCGCCTGGCCCACACCGCGGGCAGAGGCGCGTTCCACCGCTGGGACCGGATTCCGGAGTATTGGCGCACCGGCCCGCACGAGCCCGGCGCGCGCACGCTCGCCGGCCCGCACGAGCCCGGCGCGCGCACGCTCGCCGGCCCGCACGAGGCCGGCCCGCGCACG
>NZ_BONZ01000147.1 GCF_016862975.1 Rugosimonospora africana | reverse complement strand
CGCGCGCACGCTCGCCGGCCCGCACGAGCCCGGCGCGCGCACGCTCGCCGGCCCGCACGAGGCCGGCCCGCGCACGCTCGAACAGCTGTGGGGCATCGGGCCGGACGCGCCCGCCGGGCTCGTCGAAGAGGTCACCGACGCGCTGCTCGCCGGTCGGGCGCTCGATGCCCTGGCCGCCTGCGGGGTCACCGTGGATCGGGGCACCCACCGGCTGCTCACCGGCCTGCCCGAATCGTTCGAGCTGCGCGAGTGGACCGACAAGTGGGTCACCAACGCCATGAACCTGATGGCGAAGGCGGCGCCGTGGCGGTGGCGCGACGAGGTCACCCCCAGGCAACGCGCGCGACGACTGGACAACCTCGGCGGGTTCAACCCGAACCGGCGCCCGGGCCTGTTTCTCGAATGGCACGAGGGCGGCCCGCACGTCAGCTTCGATCAGAGTGCGAGCCCGCTGGTCCTGCCGCGCGTGTGCTGGGAGCGTGACGTGGACCGCGACCTGATCCGCCTCGGCCTGCTCAGGCCCGACCAGATCCCCGTCTCGCCGTCCTGACGAGCCCGAATTTCCGACAAGCCCCGTGCGCCTCCGGTCAGGGGGTGGCCGGAGGCAGGCCGATCGTCACCGTGCCGAGTTGCCGGAAGGTGCTGGCCGGGGTACCGGTGACCGGCGCGTACCGCAGCCCGGTCGTCGGGCTCCCGACCGGCTCGACGAGGTAGCCGGATCCCGCGCGGGCCGGCACCGTGAACGTGTCCGCGGTCGTGGGCGGCACGACCACCCGCGACCGCCCAGCGCCCGCCGTCACCACCTCGACCCGCTGCCCCGGCCACGGGTTGCGGACCCGGATCCCGCCGTTCGCGCCGGCTTCGATCGCCACCGTCACCGGTGCGCCGTCACGGATCTGCACGTCGACCCTGCCCCGGTGCTGGATGGCGACGGTGGCATCCGCGTCCCAGTCGCCGGGCCAGGCCGGAGCGATCCGCAGCAGCCCGTCGTAGTCCTGCACCAGCGAATCCTGCAACGCCGTGGTGACCACACCACCCTGCTCGGCGTACGGCTCCTGGTAGTTCGCGCCGAACGACGCCAGGCCGGACGGGCGTTGCTGGTACTGCTTCGTGAGGTCGACCAGTGCCGTGCGCATGTCTCCGGCCAGTCCGAGCCGGGCCGCGTCGATGGGATCCAGGCTCCAGTCGTTGCGTTCCACGAACGGTCGGGTGTCGAAGGTGCGTACGGCCAGATCGGACAGGTTCCCGGTGTCGCCGATCAGACCGTACGGCCAGACCGGTTCCAGGCCCAGGTTCTCCACGTTGTGCACCGTCGCACTCTGCCGGTACGAGTAGCCGAGCACATCCTGCCCGGTGGCGTCGGCCGACGGCGGCAACTGCTGGGTACGGGTCGCCGCGTCGGTGCGCGGGTACGGCAGGAGCTTCGGCAGCGCCGCGCCGATGTCGGCCACCAGGTCACCGTCCCGGTGGAGCAACCGGGCCGCCTGTGCGACGGCGGGGAACACCGCTGCCATGGCGGTGATGTCGGTGACCGGGTCGCTGACGTCCCACTGCGTCTCGTGCGCGTTGGACGGCGAGGTGTGCAGGTGCCCGTCGGCGCCGACGGTCGCGTATCCCAGCATGAATCGCGCCCACGCCGCCATCACCGGATAGTTCTGGCGCAGGAATCCGATGTCGTCGGTGGCCTGGTAGGTCTGCCAGATGAACAGCGCCACCTCGCCGCCGCTGGACAGGGTACGGGCGTTGTAGTTGGCCGGCCCCTGCCCGCTGCAGTCGAGGTACGGGTTGGCACCCCACTGCCCGTTCACCTGGTGGACCTGCTGCCCGACACCGTTGAACCGCATGGTCTCCGGCACGCAGGCGCCAACCGCCCCGGGGAACTGGCTGGCCGTCCAGCTCTCGATGGTCGGCAGGTCGTCGCGGTACATGGCGAAGTACGCCTCGTTGTTGGCGAAGGCTCCGGCGCCCAGATTGGCGGTGACGAGCATGCGCAGGTTCCAGCCCCAGTACGACGCGGGATCCCAGGAGTGCGTGTCCTGCGCGCTGTCGAACAGGTCCGCCACGCCGGCCTGCGAGCCCGGCCGCACGGTGCCGCGCTCCGCGGCGGCGGCGTACAGGTTGACGGTGCGCAGATTCTCGAGGTACTCCGCCGTGCCGTCCGGCGACGACAGCCGCATCAGGCCCACCCGCGCCCAGTACCCGTTCCACCACCGGGTCTGCGTGTCGACCAGCGAACGGTCGGCACGCTGCGCGTCGGCACCGATCACCTTTCGCGCGACGGTCTGCGCATCCCCGCCCGTCCACTGTGGAGAGGCCACCACCACCCGGTACGAGCCGTCCGCGTGCGGCCGGAACGTGACCTGTACCGTCAGCGGATCGACGACACTGGCCCGCACGCCCCGCCCGCCGGCGGTGACCGCGGCCATCGCGCCGAACGTCGCGCCGCTGGACCCCGGGCGTCCGCTGTCCACCCAGGTCTGCGCCAAGCTGCCCACCGCCCCGGTGGCCTGCGCGCTCGGCGTGCGCGGCTGCCACAGCCGCAGCTGGGCGGTCTGTGGCGTGTCCGGCGGGGCGCCGGTCACGTCGACGACCAGTGCGTCCCGGCCGGCCTCGACGTAGGCCCGCGCCGTCATCCCGCCGCCGGACTCGACGAACATGCCGTCGTAGAGGTCGAGCCGACCGTGGTAGTCGGGCGCGTCGACCAGCCCGGCGAGCCCGGGAATGACCAGCTGTCCCGGCGAGAGCCGGTCCGGCAGAGTGTCGGCGCGGTTGAGCTGCGCGGTCAGCCCGTTGGCGGACCACAGACCGACGCCCAGCGCGCCGTTGCCCAGGGGCATCGCCTGGGCCGGCAAGCTGTTGGGCCGGCCCAGGACCACGTCGGAGCGGCCCACCACACCGGGAACGTCGACCTGGAAACGACCGTGGCTCCACGCCGTCGTGACACCGCCAGGCGCCTCCGCGCTCGCCGGTGGTGCCGTCAGCGCCATGCAGGCCAGGGCGAGAACCGCGCCCGCCGCGACCAACCGGACCGTGCGGTGCCGTCTGCCAGCCATCCGGTGCGCGCCTCCTCGATCGAGTACTGCCGCTGGAGACGCAGGCTAGGCGCGAAAGATCGGACGAGTCAAGGGGTACCGGCGCGGACTTCGCGCCACAGTACGGCCGACCGGCCAACAGACATCGGATGAGCTCCCGGCGCTGGCGGCGTTTTACCGTGACCCGGAAGGGGTCGCCGCGAGCCCGGCGTCGGTCGACCGGGACAGGCGCAGCAGGAATTCGGCGTTGCTGCCGGTCCGGCGCAGTTGGTCGAGCAGCTGTTCGATGCCGCGCTGGGGATCGAGGTTCAGTGCCTGTCGCAGCTTCAGCAAGACTGCCGCCTCATCGTCGGACGTGAGGAGCTCTTCGCGGCGGGTGCTGGACGAGGCGAGGTCGATGGCCGGGAAGACCCGCTTCTCGGCGATCTTCCGGTCCAGGCGCAGCTCCGCGTTGCCGGTGCTCTTGTACTCCTCGAACAGCACAGTGTCACCGATCGATCCGGTGTCCACCATCGCGGTGGCGAC
>NZ_BONZ01000146.1 GCF_016862975.1 Rugosimonospora africana | reverse complement strand
ATTCACGCGGCGACCACACCCGCGCGGCGTCCGGTGGGACCTTGCCGGCTCGGCCTGCGCGCCTCCGTTCGCGGTGATGGAATTCAATCAGTCCGGGTTCCCACGTATTTGTAGGGCCACCGGCCCTTGGCGTTGAGAGCGTCGCCGACCTGATAGTCGTGGCTGGCGTAGCCACCGCCGAGCGCGATGACGTCGATGGCGAACAGCTTAGGCGGCCGGCCCGTCGTCATGGCCCGCACGCTGCTGGTGACCCCGTCGAGCGGCCCACCGACGAACTCAACCTGAACATCGGTCATGGTGAGTCCCATGGGCGGGCCGGCAGGTCCTGCCGATCGCCCGCCTCCCAGAGTTCCTCGGGGATCGCATCGCGTCCGCCGGTCCGCCGGAGATGGGACACGATCTCGCGTTGGGCCGCGTCCAACTCGATACGAGCCTGTCGCCATCGTTCATAAAGACCGCGCGGAAGCTCTACGCCCTGGTCGCCGCGGACGGGAGTCAGGTGAACGACCGAATGTTCGTCGTACCCGCCGATCATGTAGCGCGACATCGCGCATCCTCTCTGGGTCGACGCGGCGAGGGAAAGATCCTCAACGGTCGTCCGTCCCTTCAACCGTACGCGAGAGGCATCCGAGAAGTCTTGAACGGATATCGCTGAGACACATCCGGCCGGTTGTCTCTGGGGGTCATCACACCGGCCGGACATTCGAACAACGAAGGCCGACACGCTTGCCCGCACCCAACCAGGCTGCAAGAAGCGCGGATGTCGTAGCTGTGCTACGGTCCCTAACGTCGCAGTTTTGCGTTTCAATTAGTCTAGGCGCCCTGAGGGATCATGACCCTGGCGCTTCTCTGTTGCCAGTCCTTTCCCCTGGACGAGGGTGATCAACGCGGCGACACGGATGCCACACGGTGTGGCGTCCATGAGCCTTCTGAAGGAGAAGACATGGCTATCGGTACCGTCAAATGGTTCAACGCCGACAAGGGCTTTGGTTTCATCACACCCGACGGCGGTGGGTCGGACGTGTTCGCCCACCACTCGGCCATCACCTCGGATGGCTTCCGTAGCCTTGACGAGAACCAGCGGGTGGAGTTCGACGTCATCCAGGGTCAGAAGGGTCCACAGGCGGAGAACATCCGCGTAGTCTGACGGCGATCGGCTGCGGTGACGGAGGGCGGAACCTTCCGCCACCGCCATGCCGTCACTCACGGAGCTGTATCTGCTCCAGCTTGGCGGAGAGGGGCTCGGGGGCAGAGATACCCGGGTGAAGACCTCGTACTCGAAGCGGATGGTTCGTGATGCACTCCACCGCCGACGCGCGACATGGTTTCTACGGCGGCCCGTGTTCAGTTCGGCAGTAACTGCGGCCGTCGGTGTGCCCAGCACAGGCGTGCACGACCGCGCAGCTGAAGTTGCGTTCCACCCAGCCCCGGGGTATGGCGTAGCCAGTGAGTACTGATTCCTTGGGCAGCGAGCCAACACAGTGCCACCCCTCTCCTCCAATATGATCAGGCACTGGTCCGGGTCCAGATCTGCCGGCCGCCGCGCCAGGGCACCACCACGCTGGCACGCGGGTGCTGAAGCTGTTCCTCGCGGAGTAGGGTGGTTTGGCACGTCCGAGGGATCACCGCCACCCTCGCCGAAGCATTAGAGGCGATGAGCGCCTGATCGAGTACCCACCGGCGAATGAGCTGACCTCCGCCGCGCTCGACTGCCTGACCAGCCGTCCACCACAGCTCCTACGCCTTGTCAGCGGTTGACGTCGAACCGAGTCGAAGGCTCGGTTTACCCTATGGATCATGCGAGCCGTGCAGTGCGCCCGTTTCGGCGGTCCCGAGGTCTTGGAGCTTGTCCAGGTGCCCGAGCCGATGGCAGCCGATGGGCAACTGCTCATCGACGTAAGTGCGGCCGGGGTCAACTTCGCCGATACCAGCCGCATCGCGGGGTCGTATCGCCCGACACCCCAGTTGCCGTTCATCCCTGGTACGGAGGTGGTCAGACGAACCGGTGACGGCCATCGCGTGCTGGCCCCGATCTTCGGCGGTGGCGGGTTCGCTGAGCGAGCGATCGTCGAAGCGGCGGATGCCGTGACCGTGCCGGACGGGGTCGGCGACGCCGAGGCACTCGCGCTTCTCGTCCAAGGGCTGACCGCCTGGCACGTACTCAAGAGCTGCGCACGGATAGGCCGCGGCGAGACGGTCGTTGTCAACGCCGCGGCCGGTGGTGTGGGATCGCTCGCCGTTCAGCTCGCCAAGCACTTCGGTGCCGGGCACGTCATCGCGACGGCGTCCACACCCGACAGACGCGATCTGGCGCTCTCGCTCGGCGCGGACGTCTCCGTGTCCAGCGACGCCGACGGCTACGCGCAGCGAGTCCTCGACGCCAACGGCGGCAGGCCGGTGGACATCGTCCTCGAGTCGATCGGCGGAAGGGTGTTCAGCGCCGGACTTGATGTCCTGGAGAATTTTGGACGCCTGGTCACGTTCGGCAACGCTTCCCGCGAAGGCCGACCGTCCGTTGACCCGAATGCTCTCGCGGATCGCAATGTCGCCGTCATCGGTTTCTGGCTGCGACCGGCCCTCAGCGTTCCCGGCACCTATGCGGAGCCGCTCACCGAGATGTTCACACTTATGGCCGCTGGAGTGCTGAAACCGATGGCCCGTGCCGTATATCCGCTTGACGACGCCCGTCGTGCCTTCGGCGATCTTCTCGCCCGTAGAACGACCGGGAAGGTCATTCTGCGTCCCTGAGCACGACGCTGTGCTGAGCCAGACCCCGTGGCTGTGACACCGTCGGTGGTGTTCTGAGGTCGGGGCCTCAGCGTGCCCGTCGGGCGCTTCGCTCGGGTACGGCGACCGGCAGCCGGTAGGTGCGACGGATGCTCGTACCCAGGGCAGCGACGTTAGCACCGTAGACATGCACAGAGGCCACCACCGCATCGGTGTCGTTGGCTACTTGATGGATGTCGCCGGGCGGGATCGCGACAGTACTCGTGCCCCGCACGTTGATCCGCTCCGCGGTCGGCTCCAGAAATGACCCGCCACGCCCACGGCGCAACTGATAACAGACTTCCCGTTCCGCGCCCGTGTGCACGCCGACCACGCACCAGCACACGTGATCATGTATCGGCGTGCTCTGTCCGGGCAGCCATACGAGCGCAACGACCCCGAAGGCCCGGGCCGGATCGACGTGCACCAGATGCTGCCGGTACCGGCTCGGATCTGGCTCAAGCTGCGCGGGCGTCAGCAGGTCGTCATTGCGTAGCCAGCGTTCAAGAACGGCGCGAACCTGCTGCGCCGCGTGCAGGCCGTCGAGTGCCCCATGCACAATCGGGTCGACCTCGGCAACAAAGCCGGCCATCGACGCTGACATCCGGGTCTTATCCATCGCGGGTCATCTCCTCGATACCGGCCCGGTCGCATCGAGATCGACTCAGGCGCGGATTACTGCGGCGTACACCTTTACAATATCCCATTGGTTCAGTAGAGTATAGACGCCATCTGGCAGCGAAAGCCGATCCAGCGGCCCGTAGGCGAATTGTCAGGCCGTGGTCAGCTGAATGCTGTGGTGTCCGCCTGGCACCTGGACGAGGTGTGCGCCGGCGGCGCGTGCGGGGATGGGCGCGGGAAAGCGACTGACGACGTCCAACACTCGCGCCCTGTCGCTGACTCCGACCGCGAGTGTGCAGTGTGGCAGCAGCCCGCCGGGTCGGTAGTGCGGCCCGATGCCGGCCACGAGCGGTTCGATGACCTGGTGGACCGCGTGGTGCAAGGCCAGCAGCGGGGGTGAGGGCACCACGCCGAAGAACACGGGAGCTTCGTCGGTGAGGAAGAATCCCAGCGACTCCAGGACCAGTGGCATGCCCACCGAGTTGACGAGAACGGGCCGGAGAGCTCTGGCCACCTGTGTGGGATCGCCGTGATCGAACCCCGACAGGGTGACATGTGGATGGTAGTGAGTATCGGGGATGCTACCCAACGATGAGATGCCGTGCGTGTCGAGAGCGCCCCAGATCTGTCTGACCCGGCCGTCAGCCCGCTCGTCGAGGAACAGTTCGATCGCATAGGGCATGGCATTCTCCCGCGCCGGTGGGGCGTGTGCGAAGAGAGTACGACGCCGGACGGTTGAGGCGATACGCGCGGGTCGGTCGGACACAATGCCTACCGAGCAAGTAGGATCGGTTCGCTCAAGTCTTCCTGTAAGTGGACACCGGCCCAGGGCCGATTCCCGTGACGATGTTGTCAGGAGTGCGTATGCGTGTCTCCGCCCGTGGCGACTACGCGGTTCGTGCCGCGCTCGCCCTCGCCGCCCGGTACCCGGCCACCGTCTCCACTCAGGCGTTGGCGGATGAGCAGCGCCTGCCCCGTAAGTTCCTGGAGGCCGTGCTGGCCGATCTGCGTCGTGCCGATGTGGTGCGCGCGGTGCGCGGCTGCGACGGCGGGTACCAGTTGACCCGCGAGCCGAGACAAGTGGCGGTGGCGACGATCCTGCGGGCCGTGGACGGACCGCTGGCCGAGGTACGCGGCATGCGCCCGGAGCAGGTGACGTACGCCGGCAGCGCGCAGCACCTGTCCGAACTGTGGGTCGCCGCACGCTCGGCGCTGCGCGATGTCCTCGACGAGGTCAACCTCGCCCAGTTGGCCACCGGCCGGTTGCCCAGCCGGGTCCGGCGGCTGGCTGCCACGCCGGATGCCTGGCAGCCGCGCTGACCCCGTCGCAGCATGCTCGCGCGAGGAGGCCGCGTACGGCAAGCCGAACCACGGTACTCCGAGCAGACGGGCTGACCGACCGTCTGCGATCGGTTCGCGACGGCACCGTATGTCGATCGCCGCACATAGCCTAGCTTCCCGATAGGTGTTGACGGCTGTCGCCTCAAGGTGGTCCACTGGAGACTCTCGCGTGGTGTGGAGGAATCCGCCTTGACTGGGCAGTCGACGACCGGGCGCCGGGATGCGACGCCGTCGACGACGGCCGGTCGCCTGGAGCACCGGCTCTCGTTGCTCGCCGTCGAGCACCACGCGGTCGCCGACACGCTCTGTCAGGGCTGACGACTACCCCGGTCCGTTCCGGACCTCACCCGTCACCCGGCGGAGAGATCTGTGCCGAAAAAGCTGATCCTGAACGCCTTCGTCATGGCCCCAGGCCACCACGCCGCCGCCTGACGGCACCCCAGCGCGGAACCCGACCGTACTCTGCGACTGCCGTACTTCCTCGAAATCGCGCGGACCGCGGAACGCGGCTACCTCGACGCCCTGTTCTTCGCCGACACGCTGACCATCGCCGGCCAGGGCGGTCGGGGCACCCTGGAGCCGTTGACGCTGCTCGCGGCGTTGGCGGCGACGACCGAGCGAATCGGGCTCATCGCCACCGCGTCGACCACCTACACCGAACCGTTCAACTTGGCCCGTACGTTCGCCTCGCTCGACCACCTCTCCTCGGGACGGATCGGCTGGAACATCGTCACCTCCAGTGCGGCCGACGCCGCGGCGAACTTCGGCCGTGAGGAGATGCCGCACGAGCGCCGGTACCGGCGTGCCGACGAGTATCTCGACGTCGTGACCCGGCTGTGGGACAGCTGGGCGGACGCTGCGCGGATTCTGAACAAGGAGACCGGAATCGCGCTGGCACCCGGCCGGGCGAACGCCATCGACTACCTCGGTCAGGAGTTTCAGGTTCGGGGGCCGCTGAACGTGCCCCGGTCGCCGCAGGGCCACCCGGTACTGGTGCAGGCCGGCTCCTCCCCCGACGGCCGCGCCTTCGCCGCCCGCTGGGCCGAGGTCGTCTTCACTGCGGCGCAGACGCTGGCTGACGCGCAGGGCTTCTACTCAGACCTCAAGGCCAGGGTGGCCGTCCTCGGCCGGGACCCGAACTGGTGAGGATACTGCCGGGCATCAGTCCCTTTCTTGGGTCCACCGAAGCGGAGGCTCGTGAGCTTCGCGACCAGCTCGACGAGATTGCGGTGCCTACGGACACTGTGGACGCTCGGGTGTGGCCGCAGCTCGGCGGCGTGGACCTCAGCAGCCATCCGTTGGACGAGCCGGTGCCGCTGCACCTGCTGCCCGATCCGCAGGAGGTGCAGGGCAACCGCAGTCGGTTCTCGCTCATCGTCAACCTCGCACGGCGTGAGCGGCTGACCCTGCGCCAGCTGTTGCGCCGGCTCGCCGGCGCCCGCGGCCACCTGACGACGGCCGGTACCTCTCGGCAGGTGGCCGACCTGATCGAGCACTGGTTCACTCTCGGTGCGGCGGACGGTTTCAACGTCATGCCTCCGCTGCTGCCCGACCACTTCGACGCCTTTGTGGACGAGGTGGTACCGATCCTGCGAGCCCGTGGTCTGACCCGGTCCGGGTATCCGGACGGCACGCTGCGCGACTACTACGGGCTGCCGCGACCGACCAGCCGTCACACGGAACCCGCGTTCCTCGGTTAGGTCGGGCCGACCCGTCCCCGGTCATGACGGTCGCGGCTGCGGTTCGCCGTCGCGCATCTGAAGGTAGCGTCGCAGGGCTTCGCCCGCCTCGCGGACGTGACACCGGATGTGGCCCTCCGCGGCGTGCGGGTCGCCTTGGCGGATCGCCTCCAGGATGGCCTGGTGCTCCTCGATCGCGACGGGTAGCCGGCCGGGCGCCTGCGCGGAGAGCCGGTTGCCCAGGCGTACCTGGGCGATCAGGTTCTCCGCGACCGGCATCAGCCGCCTGCTGCCCGATCCCTCCCAGATGAGCCGGTGGAACGCCAGGTCGAGTTCACCGTAGGACTGCAGCTTGCCGGCGTCGATCGCCTTGCGCTGCTTGGCGAGCAGCCGGGCCAGCCGGACGGCCAGTTGCGCGTGGTCGGTGGCGGACGCCGCGCGGCGCGCCGCGATCCCGTCGACGGCCTCCCGGAGCTCGTACAGTTCCAGCAGGTCGTTGGGGCTGACCTCGGGGACGAAGTAGCCGCGGTGCGGCACCGCGATGAGGAACCCCTCCCGTTCCAGCGCGGCCAGGGCCGCCTTGATGGGAGTGGGGCTGAGCCCGAGCTGTTCGGTCAGCGGGCGGACGGTGACGCGGGACCCGGGGGCGAGTGAGCCGTCGAGGACCGCGGCCCGCAGGTGCTCGTAGGCGGCGCTCAACAGGGTGTGGCGCTCAACGGTCATGTGTCCCAGGTTCCCTTTCTGGTCACCGGTGCGGGATGAGTATCGCCGCCTGCCGGCACGGTCGCCGCGACA
>NZ_BONZ01000145.1 GCF_016862975.1 Rugosimonospora africana | reverse complement strand
TTACAGGGCCGCCACGAGCAAGCCACCGACCACTACCAGCGGGCGCTGAAGCTCGCTCCCACGATCGGCCACCGAGGCGCCGAACTCGACGCGCTGGCCGGCCTCGGTCAGATCCACTCACTGCAGGGCCGGTACGAGCAGGCCACCGACCACCTCGAGCGGGCTCTGCGGCTCGCCGACACCACCGTTCACCACCCCAGCGAGTTGCAGGCGCTCACCAGCCTCGGCGTGGTCCACCGTGCGCAGGGCCGGTACGAGCAAGCCACCGTCTACCTGCTGCAGGCGCTGCATCTCGCCCGAGCGACCGGCTACCTCACCGGCGAGCAGAACGCGTTGGCCGGCCTCGGCATGGTCTACAGTGCACAGGGTCAGTACGAGCAAGCCACCGACTACTACCAGCAGTCGCTGCGTCTCGCCCGCGCCAGTGGCCACCCCTCCGGCGAGCTGCAGGCACTGGTCGGCCTCGCCGATCTCCACCTGATGCAGGGCCGGTACCCGCAAGCCACCGACGACTACCAACGGGTACTCGATCTCGCCCACCAGATCGGCCACCTCAACTGGCAGTACGAAGCGTGGCAGGGTCTCGGCCGGTTGCAGCAGATCACCGGCAATCCGGAGGCAGCCCTCGCCCACCACCACGAGGCGCTCGTGTTCGCCACCGACCTGGGTCAGCCCGGCGACCAGGCCCGCGCACACGACGGAATCGCCCACGCCCACCTGGCGCTGCACCGACCCGAACAGGCCCGCGCCCACTGGAAGCAAGCCCTCGACATCCTCACCCGCCTCGGCGTCGACCACGCCGAAGAAATCACCGTCGCGGCCGTCCGCCACCACCTCGCCAACCTCGGCGACGGGGAGTGAGCCGCTCCGGAAGGGTGTCGGCGGTGGTCACGGCGATGATGCCGGGCTACCGGATCCTGCGGGCGCTCCTGCTGACCGCCGGGCGCTCGAACTCCTCCGCGTTGTCTCGCTCAAGAAGATAGCGGACCAACACGACACCGAAGACGAGCAGATTGCAGAGCAGGATCGCCGCCACACCGGTGCCCAGCCAAAAACCCCAGCTGTGCCTCCACATCACCGCAACCCGCTTCCCGTCGGCGTCAGTTTCCCGGCCGTCTTACCCCGATCCGCGCGCATGAAGCACCCCGGACGGGACTGGTGTGACGATCAGTCGGGTGCCAGTGACGGCGATACGGCGACGGGGCGCCCGGAAACGGTGGCACCGGCGTCGCGGCGCCGCTGACGGGCGGCGGAATGCAGCAGGTACGCCTCGCCGGCCAGGAGGTAGATCCACAGGGTTCCGCCGGTACCGCCGAGTAGCCAGTCGGCCGAGACGATGGTGGGTACCGATCCCACCGCCGCCATGGTGAACCAGGCGGAGGGCCGGTACCGGCCCCGGCCGGGCAGGCGCACTCCGCGGATCGCGTGCCACAGCATCAGGCCGAGCCCGAACAGGAAGGCGATCACGCCGAGGATGCCGCCTCGGCGCAGCGCACCGACGGCGGCGTTGTCGGTGGTCAGGCCCCCGACCGGAGGGGCGCCACCCGAACTGGGCCGGTGGACGGTGGCGCGGGCGTTGGAGGTGTCTCCGAAGATCTTCTGCGCCGTGTTGTCCGTCGTGAAGTCCTTCCACACCTGAACCCAGGTGGCCCGCCGTCCGCTGGTCACGTCGTCGGTGCCGTCGTTGTAGCGCTGTGCGCCGAGGAATCCCGTGCCGCCCGAGCCGACAGCGATCAGCACGGCGAGCACGATCGGCAGCAGCGCGGCACCCCAGGCCGCACGTGCCGTCGGGAAGGAGCGGCGTCCGTACTCGTCGGGGGACGCCGACCCGCGGCGTCCGTACCAGATCAGCAGGGCGTGCACCACCGCCGCGGCGGCCAGGTAGAGCAGGCCGGTACGCGAGTTGACCAGCAGGAGGATGACGGTCACCATGCCCAGCGCCGCGTACCGTTGCCAGCGCTCGAAGGTCCCGTCCGCCCCAATCCGGATGGCGACGATGACCGCCGCCACCGCGATGGAATTGGGGTGGTAGAGCAGTCCCGGGCCGCCCCAGAAGCGGTGCTCCATGTGCCGCCCCCAGGCGTTGGCGGGCACGGTGTGCACGTTGTCCAGGGCGTTGCCGGAGCCGACGAGGAACAGGGCTGCGAGCGCGACCAGGAAGGCGGACGCGACACCGATGCTCAGGTCCTGCCCGCTCCTGCGGGTGGCCGTGACGATCGCAAGCGCCCCGAGAGTGAACAGCCCGGCGTAGGCGACCCGTTCCATGGCCAGTCCCGGCCGCAGTACGAGGCCGGCACCGATGACACCGAGAAACCAGTACGCCAGACCGAGCCACGCCGTACCGAGCCGGGGCAGCCCGACCAGATCGCGCACCCACGGAAAGGTCCAGATCGCGAAGAGCAGTCCTTCGACGCCGAGCAGAGCCCAGGTCGTCGCGCCGGTGTACGTCCAGCTGAGCATGCCGGCGGTGACGTAGAGCAGGCCAACCAGGAAGCCCGGCACGGTTGTGCCGCGAAGCGTCAGCGCGAGCCCGATGAGCCCCATGCCCAAGGCGGCCGCGAGGACCGCCCTGACCGTCTCGGACCCGCCGACCTGGTCGCTGGCATGACGCACCGCTTCGACGACACCGGCGGCCGTGGCCACCAGCAGACCGAGAATGATCAGGCGGGTATGCCCCCGGCCCCACCGGGCCGGGTCGAGGACCGGACCGGTCGTTCGCCTGGCGTGGGCGGGATTGAGCACGGCCGCGATCACCCGTCGCGGCCACGGCGGGGAGGACGCCGTGGAGGACTCGTGCATGGCCGCTCCCGATGTCTGATAACTGCCCGGCTCTGCTCGTCGGCTACGCATCACGCCTCGTGCCACGCACCGTGGTCACCACAGCCCGGCCGAGCAGTCTCAGGTCGAACGCGACGCTCATTCTGCGGATGTACTCCAGGTCCAGGCGTAGCCGCTCGGTCGCCGGCATCTGGTACTTCTCGATCTGCGCGATGCACGCGATGCCCGGCTTCACGGTGTGGCGCTCGGCCAGTCCGGGCAGTTCCTCCAGAATGCGTTGAACCATGACCGTGCGCAGCGGGCGCGGGCCGACCATGCTCATCGTCCCGTTCAAGACGTTGAGCAGTTCGGGTAGTTCGTCGAGATGCCAGCGACGCAGCCGCTTGCCGCACCGGAGATTGCGCGGATCGTCGACGCACGCGGCCACCGGTCCGGTCGCCCGCTCGGCGTCGTGAACCATGCTTCTGAACTTGAACTGTCGAAACGTCACCCCGCCGAGCCCCACCGAGTTCTTCGTGAAGAAGATCGGCCCGGGTTCCTCGAACCAGATGGCGGCGGCGATGACGAACCACAACGGCAGCGTGAGGATCAGGCTGAGCGAGGCGAGGGTGATGTCGAGTGTCCGCTTGAGGCGTGGGCTGGGCGGATAGCGCAGGGAACCGAAGGTGTGGTAGGTCAGGACCTTGTCCCGTACCCCGGGCGAGGGCCGCGCGTTGTCCTCGATGAGCCCGATCGCGGTGCTCGTGGTCATCACCCCGCCGACGAAGGCCCCGACGATGGCCAGCGACATGCCGGGAAACGGTGCCCGCCGGCCGACGTACAGCATGAAGAGAACCAACGACGTCAGCCACGCACTGGCCAGGGCGGACGCGCGGTAGGTCCCACCCGACAGCGGCCAAGGCGCCCTACGCCGCAGGCTGTGGGAGACGACCACGGTCGACAGCAGCGACGCGAGGAAGCCCGCCATGCACTCCGCCCCCCTTCCTACCGCTGTCCCTGATGTGCCTCGGCCCACAGGCTGAGCATCAGGAGCGTCCAGATCTCGCGCCCGTGTTCCGCGACGCCGTCCATGTGGCGTCTGACCAAGGCGTTGACCCGTTCGAACTGCAGGAAACCCTGTCGCCGCACCACGTCCTTGCTCAGGTACTCATCCACCAGTGGCCGGAACGGTCCCGCCAACCAGCGCGGAAGAGGCGCGTTGAAGCCCTTCTTGCTCATCGTCGAGGTCTTCGCCGGAAGCGCGTCGGCCATCGCCCGGCGGAACAACCACTTGGTCTGATAGCCCGGCATCTTGAGCCGACCCGGCAGTGAGAACGCGAACTCGATCATCGGGGTCGCCAGCAGCGGTACCCGGACCTCGAGGGAATGCGCCATGCTCACCCGGTCGGCTTTTGTCAGTACGTCGTCGACCAGGTACACGTTGGCGTCGGTGTACTGGAACCGGGTGAGCGCGTCGAAGTCCGCGCCGGCAAGGTCGTGCGGCTCGTGGGTGCCGTACGAGTCGGCGAGTTCGGCGAACAGGTCCGGGTTGAGCAGTTGGGCCTTGTGGTTCTCGCGGAACACCACGCGCCAGAGGTAATGGCTGCGGCGGGGGTCCTCCAGCGCGTTCTCGATGAACCGCCGCGCCTTGAAATCGAGGCGGGAGCGTGCGTGCGACGTGGGGAGGAACCGCAACAACGCCGGGGCGAGCCGACCGGTGAGGCCGCGCGGCAGCCGCCGGTAGTGGCGAGCGACCTTGTCGGCCCAGTACGACAGGTATCCGGCGAAGAGTTCGTCTCCGCCGTCACCGCTGAGCGCGACGGTGACATGTTGGCGCGCCTGCTCGCACAGGTAGTAGGTCGGGACGATCGACGGATCGGCGAATGGCTCGTCGAAGATCGGCGATATCCGATCCACGACATCGGTCGCGCGGGGCTCGACGACCGCCTCGGTGTGACGGGTGCGGAGATGGCGCGCCACCACGGCCGCTTCGCGGCGTTCGTCGTACGACCGGTCGGTGAAGCCGACGGTGAAGGTCCGCAGTTCGGCGTCGGGTCGTGCCTGCCGGGCCGCGGCCACCACCGCGCCGGAATCCAGCCCACCGCTGAGAAAGAACCCCAGTGGCACGTCGGACATCAGGTGTCGCTCGACGCTGTCGACCAGATGGTGACGCAGTCGTTCCTGGGCATGGGCGGTGGACAGGTCAACGCGCCGGGCCGTGCCGGCCAGGGACCAGTACCGCCGGATGGTGTGCCTGTTCTCCCGCCACACCAGGATGGACGCCGGCTCCAGCTTGCGGATCTCCCGGTAGACGCTGCGCGGGCCGGGAATGTACATCAACGACAGGTAGTCGCCCAACGCCTGGGTGTCGAGGGTGGTGGAGATGCCACTGGCCAGGATCGCCCGGATCTCCGAGCCGAACACCAGGCCGGCCCCTGCGGCGTAGTACATCGGCTTGATGCCGGCGCGGTCGCGGCACAGCACGAGCTGTCGGGCCGACTCGTCCCACACCGCGATGGCGAACATCCCGTCCAACTGCTCCGCGAAGTCCGGCCCGTACTGCTCGTACAGGTGCGGTATGACCTCCGAGTCGCTGGAGGCTTCGAACCGGTGTCCCTGGCGCATGAGCTGCCGTCGCAACTGCGCATGGTTGTAGATCTCACCGTTGAGCACCGCGTGAACGGTCCCGGTCTCGTTGCGCACCGGTTGCCTGCCACCCGACACGTCGACCACAGCCAGCCGCCGCGCGGCCAGACCGACGTCACGCCGGACATACATCCCCTCGTCGTCCGGACCCCGGTGGGACAGGGTGCGGCACATCGCCCGCAGGCGCTCGGGGTCGACCGGCTCGGACGCCGCGTCGCGCACCATCCCGGTGATGCCGCACATGACCGCTCCCCCCATCTCCGAATCGTTCGACCGGTCTGGCTCGGCGCGCCCGGCGCCGCGCGACGACCCAGTCCAGTCGCCCACGCGCTGACGGCGTCACATGGGAAGGGACTCCAGACGCTGAGTGGTGGGTGCCGGCGGGCGAGGGCGACGCGGGTGCGCCGTCTGCGCGACGAGCCGGACCAGGTAGTCGACGTTGGTGATGAGGTAGCGGCGCCAGAGCCGCCGGGGCTCCTGACCGAACCTCCACACCCAAGCCAGGCCGCTGCGCTGCATCCAGCCGGGCGCTGGTCGCAGCCGGCCGGCGTGATAGTCGAAGGCCGCCCCTACCGCCATCAACGGCAGGTTCAGGTGCTGGCGCATGCCGTACACGAACGTCTCCTGCCGCGGACAACCCAGCCCCACAAGAACCAGCCGGGCACCCGAGCCCTGAATCCGGTCGGCCAACGCCAACTCCTCGCCGGGCAGCGAGGTCCGGAACTTCGACGGTTCGGCACCGGCGATCCGAAGGCGCGGGAACCGCTGACTCAGCGACACCACCAACCGGTCGAGTGTCTGCGGTGTCGCACCGTACAGATAGACCGGCAGTCCCTGCTCGGCCATCCGACGCAACACCCGCAGGACGAGTTCGGGCCCACTCACCCAATCCCGCAGCCGCGTACCGTGGAGAATGTTCAACGCCCAGCGCACCGGCTGCCCGTCCGGCACCACCACGTCGATGGAATTCAGGTGCGCGTTGTGCACCGGATCGTGCACCCCGGTCATCACCCCGTGCACGGCAAGGGCAGTCAGGCTCAGCGGCTGCCGTGCCGCGGCGGCGTGCAGTACCTTCGCCACCGCCGCGTCGTAGTCGACTGCGTCGACGAGCACACCGAGGACGCTGCGCTTACCCGCGTCGATTCGCCCGCCAGTGGAGTGCGGGTGATGTCCCGGCCGCACATCGCGGCCGACCGGTATCCCGACGTCGCCGATCAACGCTCTCCCCAAGGTTCGCGACCAAATTCTGATCTGGACGCATCTGACCGATTCACGGCAGATGTTCCTTACGCCCTCTTGACAACAATAGCGATGAAGCGCGCTGGATAGCCGTGAAAGTGGAGGTACCCGGAAGCTCGCGGGATGGTCGAGCCGGGCGTTCCGCTGGCGACGTTTCATGCGCGCCAAGCAGGTACTTTCGGACCCAATCCGCGCACCGGCGCCAGTACCGGTTGGCGCAGTCGACTCAGCGGGCCCGCAGTGGAACGAACCGGTCATCGAGGGGCGGAACGCGGCGGGTGCCCCTGACGCCGCGGAACCGAGCGGATTGGATCAATGCAGGCCGGGTATGGACGGGCCAGCGGCCGGGCCCTCCCGGCTTGTCGGCGGACCGGGCCAGCGGCCGGGCATCACGGTGGCGCGCGGCCGCGGGGCGAGGGGGTACCGGTGGACACGGTCGAGGCCGGCGGCGGCCGGTACCGGCGGGTGCGCCAACCGCGCCGCCGGCGCACCCGCCTCGGCAGGGCCCTGCTGGTGGTCGCACTCGCGGTGGGTGTGCTGGTGGGCGCGCTGTTCGCCGGTGGACTGTTCACCATCCACCGGCAGAACCAGGCGGTCTCCTCGGCCAACCTGCTCGGCAGCGCCAGGGCACCGCGCGGAG
>NZ_BONZ01000144.1 GCF_016862975.1 Rugosimonospora africana | reverse complement strand
GTGAGTCAGATCATGGTTGACGTTGACCTTGGGTCAGGGTGGAAGTTCGTCGCAGCGCATGACGCCGACCCGGGCGTAACAGCTGTGAAGGAGCGAACCATCATGTCCATCACCCTTTTCGAGCAGGACAAGACCGCCCGCCCGAAGCTGCAGAAAGCGATCGAGGAGATCGTCGAATCCGGTTTCGTCGGGGTGTCGTTGCGCGTGCACGACGAACGGGGCGAGTGGGCGGGCAGCGCCGGGGCGGCCGAGTTGGGCGGGACCGCGAAGCCACCCATCAACGGGCATGTCCGGATCGGCAGCAACACCAAGACCTTCACCGCGACCCTGGTGCTGCAGTTGGTGGCCGAGGGCAAGGTCGGGCTGGATACCCCGGCGGCGGACTACCTGCCCACGTTCGGGTTGGACGAACGGATCACCGTACGGATGCTGTTGCAGCACACCAGCGGGGTGTTCAACTTCAGCGGCGAGGTCTACGACGACGGGACGGTCGCCCTGGGGATCCCCATCCCCTACAGCACCACGGGCAAACAGTGGCTGGAAAACCGGTTCAAGACCTACCGGCCGCAGGAACTGGTGGAGCTGGCGTTGTCCAAGCCGGCGCGGTTCGAGCCGGGGACGGGCTGGAGCTATTCCAACACCAACTACGTACTGGCCCGGCTTCTGATCGAGAAGGTCACCGGCCGCTCAGTCGCCGAAGAGACGCAGCGGCTGATCCTGGCGCCGCTCGCGCTGTCGGGTACGGTGGTGCCGGACTCCTCGCCGGAGATTCCCGAGCCGCACGCCCACGCCTACTACCGGTACGAGGACGCCGGCCAGCAGAAGACGGTCGACATCACCCGGCAGAACCCCTCCTGGATCTCCGCCGGCGGCGACATGATTTCGACCACCCAGGACCTCCACACGTTCATCTCGGCACTGCTGAGCGGCAAGCTCCTGCCGGCCCCGCTGCTGGCCGAGATGTGCACCCCCCACCCGACGGGCATTCCCAACATGGACTACGGCCTGGGAGTCTTCGTGCTGGACACGGACGGCGGCACAGTCATATCCCACAACGGCGCGGCAGCGGGCCACGCGGCGCTGATGTACGGCACACCCGACGGCAGCAAGACTTTGACCGCCGCGCTGAACTGCGTGGACGACGCCGACCTGTCCATAGCGACGGCACTCCAGAACGCCCAACAAAGGCTCGTCAACGAGGTGTTCGGCGGCGGGCAGGCCGATTCGGCTCAGCCGACGGACTGAACTCGGCCGGGGTGTGCGTAGTCGCCGAGCCCGAGCACAGGGCAGGCTGAGCAGATGATGAACAGAGTCACGATCGGGCAGGCGGCGGCATTCGTCGGCGTCACGGTGAAGACGGTGCGGCACTACCACAAGCTCGGCTTGGTCGAGGAACCGGAACGCGACAGCTCCGGCTACCGGCGGTACGGATCGGCCGATCTGTTGCGGCTGGTGCGGGTCCGGACACTGGCCGCCGCCGGGGTGCCGCTGGCCGAGATCGGTACCATGCTCGACGCCGACGCCTCGCTGGTCGCCGCAGCCCTCGCCGACGTTGAACGGACGCTGACCGATCGGATCGCAGACCTGATCGCGCGCCGCGACACGCTGCACCGGCTCGCCGACGGCGACAGGGCCCTGCTGCCCGACCGCGCTGTGGCGCTGCTGGAGCGGATGCCCGGCCTCGGCCTCAGCCCCGATTACGTGGCCGCGCAACGCGAGGCCCTGGTGCTGGCCCGGGCGCTGGTGCCGGGAGGCTTCGACGGCTTCCTGACCCAGCTCGAACACTGGCTCGACGACCCCGAGTACATCGACCTGACCAAGCGCGGCTGGGAGGCCGAGACCTGGGAGCCGGACGACCCGAGGATCGAAGAACTTGCGACCGCCATGGCCGACCACTACCTCGCCAACCCCATTCTGCTGGGGAATCCCACCAGCCTGCGGGCCTGGGCCAACGCTTCCACCCAGTACCGGCTGATCAACAGCCACCGCGAGGACGGGGCACCGATCTCAGCCCGGCTGACCGCGCTCACCGAGACCAAACTCCGCTCCGCGGGCGTACCCATCCCGTACCCGTGATGGGAACCTCGGTCAGGTGGCCTGCTATGGGCCCAGGTAGACGTCTGGCGAGAGCCACGCCGGACGAGGCAGGCCGAATTGCTGCTCGAGCATCAGCTCGGCCTGGGTGAGCGCGCCGTAGACCCAGCCCTGCCCCGTCGACCATGCCGATCCGCAGATGTAGAGGTTGGCGTCGGAGACTGGGTGGCGCATTCGCGGCATGATCTCCCAACTCTTCGCCCCCACCTGCCAGAAGTGGTAGGCCGCGCCGTACGGATCCTGCACCCAGTCCTGGAAGTACGCAGACGTGGGTTCGGGGATGCGGGCGTCAGGGCCGTGCAGCTCGCGCAGTTGGCGCTGAGCCTCGTCGACCAGCGTCCCGGGCGCTGCCGCGTCCATCGGTCGTGGCGGCCGCGTCACCGCCACCGGAGCGAGACGGTCTGGCCGGCGCAGCAGCTCGTTCCAGAACTCCACGTCGTTGAGGTCGTTGTAGGAGGCCAGCATCAGCGCGTTGCGGTTGGCGGGGTCGGCGCCAGGTTGGTCGCCCTCGACACCCCAGTAGTAGACCTGCCGCAGCGGTAGGTCGGTCACCGAGCGACCGGCGTTCAGGCCGATGTCCTGCCACCACGGCCGGTCGTAGCCAAGGAAGAGTTTGGAGGCCGGCCGCGGGATCACCGAGCCGAGGTCGGACAGGAACTGGTTGCTGGCGAACAGGAAGGTGTCCGGGTCCAGCAGCTCGATCGAGCGCTGGGGCATCGCCAGGATGACGTGCCGCGCCCGGACCGTGAGCCGCCGGCCCTCCGGCCAGACGGTGAGGGCGAGGGACAGCACCTGTTCGCCGTCGACGGTCTCCCGGTCGATCCGGCGCACCTGGTGGTGGAGGTGGACACTGCCGCCTTCTGCGGTGAACCGCCGGACCAATTCCTCGGGCATGGTCTGGTAGCCGTTGCGCAGCAGCAGGTACTGCGGCGGCGGGGAGCCCACGAAGTCCGCTACCGAGGCTTCCATCGCCTCGATGCTGTTGACGTTGTCCACCACCGAGCCGTAGCCGAACCCGTCGTGCAGGAAGGTGTACCCCTCCTGTCCGATCGCGTCGAGCAGCAGGTTCCAGAACCCGATGTTGTACAGGTGCCGGCCGTCGGCCGTGGCCGTCGGCTTGACCTTGTCCCACGCCTGGTGGTCCATGCTGGCGGCGTTGGGAAAGAAGCGTTCGATGACCGACAGCAGCGCGTCGTCCGGCGTCATGCCCTGGATCGCGGGCGGTAGCTGGTAGGGCACGACCTGTGGGTCGGCGAACTGGGCGAGAGTGAAGCGGTGCTGGCGCAGGTAGGCGATGTTCTGCGGCTCGTCGACCGGGAACGGGCCGGTCGGCAACCGGAGATACTCCACGAGGTCGGCCACTACCGGGTGGTTGCTCAAGTAGCGCATGCCGCCGAGCTCAGCGTGCAGGTGTGGCATGCCCGGCGGGGTGACCGAGAACAGGCGACCACCGACGCGCTCGCTGCTCTCGAACAGGCGCACCGCCAGGCGACCGCCGCGACGACGCCGGAGTTGCCTGATCGTGCGGCTGCGCCCGGCGTCCGGGCCGAGCAGCCGCCAGGCGGCGTACGCCCCGGACACCCCGGCGCCGATGACCGCGACGTCGACCACGCCGTCCCCACCGGAGGCGGGGGGCTGCGATCGCGCGGACGCGCGCGCCGGCGTGCCCAGCGCCGTGTCGATGACGGTGGCGGCGCCGAGGCCCGCGCTTGCCTTGAGCAGATCGCGGCGCGTTGGCTTGCCCATCTTCGGCCCACCCCCACCGCGGGACGTACTCGACGGCCACGTACGGCCAGTTGCACACTTAATATACCAATCCGAACATTCTCCACATATGGTTTCTATAGGCACGGAACCGGATGCCGCAGCCAGAATGGGCGGCACGCGGGCGCGCCCGGGACCGAGGCGCACACCTCGCCACGGCACCGTGTCCGTCGGACATCGGCGGAATCCCTCTTGGCTGGATCCGGGGCGGCGAGAGTCTGCTCCACTACGGTGAACGGCATGCTGTTCGACGATCTGTCCGATCGCACGGTGCTGACCACCCGCGAATACGCCACTCCGGATCGGCTGAACGCCCGCATCGCACTCTACGAGTACCAGGATCCTCGGCACGATCTCGTCGGCTCCGCGGTGCGCCTGCTGCATCAGGCTCCCGGCCCCGTGCTGGACGTGGGCTGCGGGCCGGGGCATTACCGCGCCGCACTGCGGGCGGACCGGCCAGACCGCGCCACCATCGCCTGCGACCTGTCCATGGGCATGCTGGTGGTGGCCGGCGCGCCGGCGCTCGTCGCGGACGCGGCGGCGCTGCCGGTACGCGAGGCGTCGTGCGGAGCGGTGCTCGCGATGCACATGCTCTATCACGTACCCGACCCGGAGGCAGGGGTGGCGGAGCTGGCGCGGGTACGGGCTCCGGGCGGCACGGTGCTGCTGGCGACCAATGGCGCGCGGGACAAGAGGCGGGCACGCGACGTGCACAACGAGGTGGTACGCGAGCTGACCGGCGGACCGGCCAGGCGTGACGTGTCCCGCCGGTTCAACCTCGAGGACGGCGAGCGGGTGGCCCGGCGACACTTTCGCACGGTCGAGCGGATCGACTTCCACAGCACGATCGCCGTGCCCCGGCCCGAGCCGGTCATGCGCTGGCTCGGCTCCATGGGCGCGGGCGACGTGGCGCCCGCCATTCTCGACGAGGTACGCGCGCGGATAGCCGCGATCATCGCGCACGAGGGCACCTTCCGCCTCGACGCGCACGCGGGTTTCCTCCTGTGTCGATGAACGACGGCTTCCGGCCGGCGCGGCGCGGATGGCGGACAGTTCGGCGGGAGGGGCGACCCCACCGGCCGGTACGATCGTCCGCGTGAATCTGGACGACATCGCCGCCCGGCTCGGGGTACCCGTCGAGGACGTCGACCGCGTGCACCGGCTCGCCGGCGACCTGCCGTCGGCTCCGCTGCCCGCCAAGGCCGACGCGCCCGCGCTCCTCGACCGGCTCGCGGTGCGGCCGGACGACGCCGCCGAGATCATGGCCGGCTGGCCCGACCTCGACTCTCCACTGTGGACTCCGGAGCTGCGCTGGCTGCTCGACCGCTCCATCGCCCTGGTCCGCGCCGATCTCGGCGGCCACGCCTGGCTGTCGCCCGGCCCGGAGCTGCCGCGCGACCGGGGCCCCGCCTGGCGGCACCTCTACGTGTACGCGTACCTGGCCCTGGCCGACGTCGTCCGGGGGTACCACCGCGACCACGGCATCACCGACGCCGTGTCCTGGGTGACCCTCGCGGACCTGGGTCGCAATCTCGCGATCGACCGGCGGATGCACCGCGAGGGCTGGCCGGTCATGCAGAGCTGGCTGACGCTGCACGCCCGCGGCGGCATCTACGAGCTGGGCCGGCTGCAGCACCAGCGCGGCGGCACCACCATCGACCTGCACATCCCCGAATCCGGGCCGATGACCCCGGAGGCGGTCACGGCGTCGCTGGACGAGGCCCGCGCGTTCTTCCCCCGCCACTTTCCCGACGAGCGCTACACCGCGTTCTCCTGCGGCTCGTGGCTGCTCGACCCGCAGCTGCTGGAGTACCTGCCCCGGGACTCCAACATCGCCCGGTTCCAGCGGAGGTTCGAGCTCGAACCCTACGAGGAGCCGGAAGGGCTGGACGCCGACGTCGAGGTGCTGCGGTTCGCGTTCCGCACCCTGACCACGCCGCTCGACCAACTGCCGCGCCGCACCGTGCTCCAGCGCGCGATCGCCGACCACCTGAAGGCCCGCGGCCACTGGTACTGGCGCCGGGGTCGCATCCCGCTGTAGCTACACCCCCGGTGCTCTGGCCACAAACGGGAACGGTGTTCCACCGTGACCGCCAATCGTCGCGCCTCCGCTGAAACGTGGTCGAGTGTGCGGAGTCGAGGTCGGCAACTCGTTCGGCACAATGGTCGGCACCACGAGATTCATCCGGACAGATATGATCGAGTGCACAGAGGCGCCGTGGTTACCTGTGGTAGCCGCACTGTGGGCGTGGCTGAGGAAGGCCGTCGATGGAGATCCGCGTCCTGGGTGAAGTCACGCTGTACGGCCCCGACGGACCGGTGGCGATCCAGCGGGTCGGCGAGCGGATCGTCCTGGCGGTCCTGGCCATCAACGCGGGCGAGGACGTCGAGGCGACCACGCTGCTGCGCCTGCTCGGGGAGGGCGGCGTCGATCAGATAACGCCCCGGACCCTGAAGGACTATGTGGCGGCCGTCCGGACGGCGTTGCAGCACGCGGGTGGCAGTCGGGCCATGTTGCCGGACGCCCGTCGCCGCCGGGGCGCCTACCGCCTCGACATCGACCCCGACCTCGTCGACTACCAACGCTTCGCGCGGCATGCCCGTGCGGCCCGCGACCATGCCGACGCCGGCGACGACCAGGCGGCCGCCGAAAGCCTGCGGCGGGCGACCGGCGAATGGCGCGGGCAGCCGCTCGCCGGCATCGACCGGGCTCCCCTCGACGGGCTGCGTCACGAGCTGAACGAGCGGCACCGGTCCGTAGCCCGCGACCTGCTCACCCTGCAGATCCACCTGGGTCAGTACGAGGACGTGACACGCGCCGCCCGACGCATGATCGACACGTACCCCACCGACGACATCGTGGTCCTGGCCCTGCACGCCCTGGCCCGGAACGGCCGGCGCGTCGAGATCCCCGACTTCCGCGACTTCGCCACCGGCCGGCTGCGGGCGTTGCTCGACGATGACGACGCCGACTTCGACACCGCCGTCCGCGACGTCGCCGACACGCTGCTCAAACAGCCGCGCGAGTCGTACCGGCTGCTGCCCCGGTCCGCTCCGGCCACCGTCGGCACGGACCGGGACCCGTCGCGGTTCGACCCGCCACCCGACGCGATCGCGGCCACGGGCCGCACGGAGGAGCCGCCGGCAGGCCCGTCGCATCAGGTGCCGAGACAGCTGCCCGCCGCGCCGCAGGCGTTCACCGGCCGGACCGTCGAGCTGGCCGACCTGGACAAGATCCACGATGCGTCGACGGTCGTGATCACCGCGATCGACGGGATGGCCGGTGTCGGCAAGACCGCCCTGGCGGTGCATGCCGCACACCAGATGGTCGACCGGTACCCGGATGGACAGCTGTTCATCGATCTGCACGGCTACACCGACGGTGTGGCACCGATCGAACCGGGTGAGGCGCTGAACTGGATGCTCCGCGCGCTCGGGGTTGCCGGGGAACGGATCCCGATCAGCCTCGACCAACGTGCCGGGTTGTACCGCAGCCGGCTGGCCGACCAACGCATGGTGATCGTGCTGGACAACGCCGCGGCCGAAAGCCAGGTGACACCGCTGCTACCCGGTGCGCCCGGTTGCGTCGTACTGGTCACCAGCCGCCGCCGGCTGGCCGGGCTCGACCACACTCACACCCTGTCGCTGGACACCCTGCCACCCCCCGACGCCATCACCCTGCTGCGCCAAACCGCCGGTGAGAGCCGGCTGGTCGGCCAACCACCGGAGCTGGCGGCCGAGTTGGTGCAGTTGTGTGGCGGGTTGCCGCTGGCGATCCGGATCGCCGCGGCCCGGCTGCGCTCCCACCCGACCTGGGACCTGGAACATCTCGTCCAGCGGCTGCGCGACCAGCAGCACCGGCTCGTCGAGTTGGAGGCCGGGCGGCGCAGCGTCACCGCCGCCCTCGATCTGTCCTATCAGGACCTGGGCGCCGATCTGCAGCGTGCGTACCGGCTGGTGGGCCTGCACCCCGGCCCGGACATCGAAGCGTACGCCGCGGCCGCGCTGCTCGACGGCACCTTGCGCGAGGCGGGCCGGGTGCTCGAGCAGCTGCTGGAGGCCCACCTCCTGCAGGAACCCGTCCCGGGCCGATACCGGTTCCACGACCTGACCCGCGCCCACGCCGCCTACACCGCGACCAGGGACGAGACCGAACACAGCGAGCGCATGGCACTGGATCGCCTCCTCGACC
>NZ_BONZ01000143.1 GCF_016862975.1 Rugosimonospora africana | reverse complement strand
CCTTCGGGGTGCCGCAGTTCGGGTGGTACCCGTGGCTGGTGCCGGCCCCGGTCGCGGTAGCCGTGTCGGTGGCGGCGGTCGCGATCACCGTCTGGCTCGGCCGCTTGCGGCCGCGACCGGTCCCTGCGCCCGAATGATCACCCGCCGGGCGTGCCGGCACACTCCGGCGACTGGTCTGGATCGTCGTGCGGCGCCGGATGCGCCGAGCCAGATCGGCCGGTCGGTACGCCCGGCTTCAGTGCAGGAGTACGGCAACGCCCAGCGCCAGAACACCGCAGAACCGCCGGGCCGTGGTGGTGCAGGCGCCGACGGCGAGTGCGACGGTGGCGCATGTCTCGGCTGCGGCAGTTTTCGGCGGGGCTGCGCGGTCGCTGCCGGCTCAGCTGGCTTGGCCCTGGCCGGCCAGCCGATGGTGATCTGTGGCGAGACCGCCCCCGACGGACACGACCGTTGGTCGTTGCTGCACTGATCCTGGTGTTCGTCGCCATCTTCAAGGACCAGCAGAGTGGCAGCATTTACTCGAACAGCTGCCCGGCCGGCGCATCTCGACGAAGCGCGGGAGGAGCCGCTGGCGTTTTTCGGTGTTCCGGCACGAGATCTGGCGTCAGATCCAAGATCCGGTCGAACAACCCGCAAGCGCCTGAACAAAGAGATCCGTGGCCGCACCGACGTGGTCGGCATCTTCCCCAACCGAGCGGCGATCATCCGCCTCGTCAGCGCCGTCCTGGCGGAGCAGACCGATGAGTGGACCGAGCAACGCCGTTACATGGGCATCGAACTACTGACCAAGGCCCGACTCACCCTCGTCGATAGCGACACTCCCTCCGACCCCGTCCCCGCGGCGATCGCCGCGTAACATCAACTCAGATCTTCCGGTGATCGTCTCTTACACCATCACCGCGGACGTGGCCGGCGTCGCTGAAAGGAACTCGCGCAGCTTCGAATACGTGCGGTGCGTCAGTTCACAGATCGGCGCAGTCGAGCCGGACGCGGTCGGACTTGTCGCGATACGGCTCGGAGAAAACACCTAGGGAACCCGTCGCAGAATGTGTCACGATCCTGGCGTGGTTCTGGCATCGGGTGTCCGTATCGGGTGGGCGGACCTGCCCGAGCGCGTGCGCAGCGCGGTCGAGGGGATCATTGGTGGTGGCGCTGTCGTCGAGGCTCGCTCCCAACCCGGCGGATTCTCGCCGGGCACAGCCGACCGAGTCCGTACCTGCACCGGCCGGCGTGCCTTCGTCAAGGCGGTCAGCCGCGAACTGAACGAACAGAGCCCCGAGCTGCACCGGCGGGAAGCACACGTCACCGCGGCGCTGCCAGCCACCGTACCCGCACCCCGCCTGCTCGGCTGTTACGACGACGCCATCTGGGTGGCCCTGGTGCTGCAAGACGTCGACGGGCACCACCCGGCCACCTCGTGGCGTCCACAGGAGCTGACCCGGGTCCTGGCGGCACTCGCCGACCTGGCCCGTGCGGCGATCCCGGACCCGCTGGCGGACCTGCCAACCGCTGCGCAGTCCCTCGCCGACGACTTCGGTGGGTGGCGACGCGTAGCGACCGATCCGCCGCCAGATCTGGATCCGTGGGTCGCCCGGCACCTCGACGAGCTGTGTGCCCTCGCCGACCGGGCCATGGCCGCCCTGGCCGGGGACAGCCTTGTGCACACCGACATCCGAGCCGACAACCTCCTGCTCGATTCTCACGGAACGGTCACCGTCGTTGACTGGCCGTGGACCTGTCGCGGGCCGGCCTGGCTGGATCGATTGCTGCTGCTGATCAACGTCCGGCTCTTCGGCGGCCACGACACTCAAGCCCTGCTGAACCAGTGCGCCGCAGACACCGACGCCGAGTCCGCAGACCTCATCGCCACCCTCGCCGCATTCGGCGGATACTTCGCCGACAGGGCTCGCCGGCCGTCACCTGCCGGCCTGCCGACGGTGCGCGCTTTTCAGCAGGCGCAAGCCGATGTCGTCCGCTCCTGGCTCCAGGAAGTCGGCCGCGTGAGGTCCGCGGCCAAACGCGGTTTCGGAATCTGATGTACGGGACGTTCGCGATGGGGCGTTCAGCCGGCCGCTGACGGTCGGCGCGACTCCGTCTCTGGCGGCCGGGATGGTACCCGCGGCGATCCGCTGCCTGCTGGATAAGGGCGGCCCTTTCCGGTGGAGCCTGTTGCCCGGGCTGAGCGCACAATTGCACGACCGGGTGATCGCTGGCGACCTTGACGTCGCCGTCGTCACCGACGCGCCGCCGGGGCTACCCGATGACCCACGTCTCGAGCGACGGTTCCTGGGGATGGATGAGATGGTTGTGGTGCTGCCCGTCGACCATCGGCAGGCCGGGCGCGGCCCGGTGCAGATCCAGATGCTTGCCGACCAGACCTGGGTCGAGGACAACGACGGCTCGGCCGCGCTGCTGCGCCAGCACGCAGCCCGGGCCGGAGTCACCACGCGTATCGACTTCACCGCGGCCGATCTGCCCGGCAAGATAGCCCTGGTCGCAACCGGGCACGCCATCGCCCTGATACCCGGGGTGCTGACCTGTGCGCTGCGGACCGACGTCACGACGGTGACGCTCGTCGATCATCCAACCCGCGGCATCTACATGATCACACCACGTCGCGCCCCACATCCCTGCGCAACGCCGCTGTTCGACCAACTGATGTCGGCAATCGACCCACGCCGACCCACCTCAGCCGTCAGCCGTCGAAGCTGACCGGTGCAGCCGAGCCGGCGGCGACCGCCGATCCGTAGGCGCTCGACCGGGTGGTTCAGGGCCGGGGACGTGGCGCGCGGGCCAGGCCGCTCTGGTAGGCGAGCACGACGAGTTGCGCGCGGTCGCGTGCGCCGAGCTTGGTCATGGCGTGGTTGGCGTGGGTCTTGACGGTGAGTGGGCTGAGCGTGAGCTGGCGGGCGATCTCCGTGTTGGACATCCCGTCAGCGACCAGGGCCACCACCTCGCGCTCGCGGTCGGTGAGGATGGCAAGCAGCGGTGAGGGGTGGACCGGCTCGTTGTCGTGCAGCGTGAGGTACCTGGTGATGAGGCCCCGGGTGGCGGACGGCGAGAGCAGCGCGTCGCCGCGGGCGACCGTGCGGATCGCGTCGATCAGGGTGTCCGGGCGTGCGCCCTTGCCGAGGAACCCGCTGGCCCCCGACCGCAGCGCCTCGAAGACGTACTCGTCGACCTCGAACGTGGTCAGGATCAGCACCCGTACCCCGGCGAGGCTGTCGTCAGCGGCGATCCGCCGGGTAGCGGCCAGCCCGTCGAGGCCCGGCATCCGGATGTCCATCAGGACGACGTCGGCACGTGCCTCGCGGGCGACCCGGACCGCGTCGTGGCCGGTGGCAGCCTCGCCCACCACCGTCAGCCCTGGCGCGCGGTCGATCACCAGCCGCAGGCCCGCGCGGATAAGGTCCTGGTCGTCGGCGAGGACCACGCGGGTCGGCGCCGTGGCGGAGGACGCCGGCGAGGCCGGCGCGGTACCGGTCACGAGCCCTCGATCCGGGCCGCTCGCAGCGGAAGCTCGGCGAAGACGCGGTAGCCTCCCTCGGGCCTCGGCCCTGCCGACAGCCGTCCGCCGAGGGCGGCCACCCGCTCTCGCATGCCCACGATGCCGTGGCCTTCGGGCACCCGCCGCCTGCCCGGGGGGTCCGCCTTCCCCTCGTCCTCGACCGCGAGCCTGAGCGCCCCGGGCTCGTACCCGAGCCGCACCACCGCGGTAGCGCAGTCCGCATGCTTGCGGGTGTTGGTCAGCGACTCCTGGATGACCCGGTAGGCGGTCAGCTCCACCGCCTCGGGCAACGGCCTGGCCCGGCCGGTCACCTCGCTGGTGACCCGCAGGCCCGCGCCGGCGAATGAGCAGATCAGCTCCTCGAGCTGGTCAAGTCCCGGCACCGGCTCGGCCGGCTCCGCCGCCTGCAGGCCAGGCTCGCGCAGCAGCCCGACGGTCAGCCGCAGGTCCTCGAGGGCTTCTTCGCTGGCTCGCTGGATGTGCGCGACCGACTCCCTGGCAGGTGTCCGGTCCTCGTCGTCGATCAGGCAGGCCAGCGCGCCGGCCTGCACGTTGATCAGGGCGACATGGTGCCCGACGGCGTCGTGCAGTTCCCGTGCGATCCGCAGCCGTTCCTCGGCGACGCGGCGGTTCGCCTCGTCCTCCCTGGCCTGCTCGGCGCGCCTGGCGCGCTGCTCGGCTTCGGCGACGTAGGCACGGTGGCTACGGGCCGCGAAGCCGGTGGTCACCGCCAGGGCTGCCCACAGCAGCACGACGAAGCCGGTGATACCGGGATGGGTGATGAGCGAGGTGGTGAAGAGCGCCGCCTTGACGGCGACGCCGACCGTAAGGGTCCGGCCCGGCCCGGAAGCCAGCGCGATCGAGTACAGCATGTAGAAAACCGCTGGCAGGGTCAGAGGGTAGGCCATGCCGTCCGCCATCAGCACCAGCGACCCGATGACGGCGACCGCCACGGTGCCGATCGGGAACCGCCGGCGCGCCATGAGGGCCGTGTAGACCACGACGGACACTGCCCAGTTCAGCGGCTGATGAGAACTCAACGCGTGCCGGACGTCGGCGGGGATCGTCACCACCGCGAACAGCACCATTGACATGATCGCCGAAGCCAGCAGCAGCTGCTGCCTGGCCATCAGCCTGCTCCAGGCACTCGCCCACATACCAGGACTGTAGGCAACCACCCTCGCCGTCCACCAGCCAGCTACTGCGAACGCAGTAGGCGAAGCCGCAAGCCGCACCAGATGGCGCGGTTGCGCCTTGGGTAGTCGCTACGGCTGGCCGACGACCGGGGCGGGCGCGGCGCCAGAGGATGAGCAACCGAACCGAAAGGAATGGAGGATCCATGTCCAGCCGTCCCATGCACAGGGCTCGTATGCACACGCTTGCCTGCCTGGCCGCCGCAGCCTCTGTGGTTGCCGCGGTCGCTGTGCTGCCCACTGACGCCGACGCCGTCACCGCCCGCCCGGCTCCGTCGGCGGCCACGCCCACCGTGAGCGGCCCGGTACCAGGCCCGATACCGGCCCAGTCGCCCGCGTTGGGCTCGCAAGTCTCGTCGATCACGCCGGCCGCGCTGGCCGCCTTCGGCTACACCCAGCAGGAATTCTTCGTCTCCGGGATGGCCAACGCATACGACTTCACCGCCGCACCGACCTCCGACGGCCGGTGGGCGGTAGCGGCTGTGCCCGGATCGCAAGCTGCGTACCGGACCCGGATAGAGGTCATGGCACCCAACGACAAGCACGCGTTTAGCGGCACGGTGGTCGTGGAGTGGGACAACGTCACCGGCGGGTTCAGCAGCCTGCCCGATTTCGTCTATGACCACGACCAGCCGCTTGAGGCCGGTGACATCTACGTCGCGGTGACGGCACAGTTCGTCGGAGTCCAGAACGCCAAGCTGAACAACCCGAAGCGCTACGGCAGCCTGGTCCAGCCAGGCGACAGCTACTCCTACGACATCTTCTCCCAGGCCGGCATGGCCGTACGGGCCGACTACCGACAACTGTTCGATGGCCTGCAACCCCGGTCCGTCCTGGCCGACGGCGAGTCCCAGTCCGCTGACCGGCTGGCCACCTACGTGGACGCGTTCGCCGGCCGCGACAACGTCTATGACGGGTATCTGCTCCACAGCCGGGCCGCCACGGGAACGCCGCTGCAGGAAGCGCCGGGAACGGCCATGGTCGCCGTCGGCCCCGATGGCGAACTGACTCCGACGTCGTTGCCCAACGGCAACACCGGTCTGGTCGACGTTCCGGTGCCGGCGATCCAGCGGATCCGCAGCGATCTCGCCCAGCCGGTGCTGCTGGCGCAAACCGAATCCGATGTCTACGGACCGCCCAACGGTTGGCTCGGCTATGGTCCGGCAACCCAGCCGGACTCGGCTGACTTCCGGCTCTGGGAGATCGCCGGTGCAGCCCATGCCGACGATTGCGTCACGAATGTGTGCGCAAGTGACACCGGCAACGTGGCGTCGGCTATTGCCCGCTTCGATGACATGCTCAACCCGCCAAGCTCATTCGGCGGGTTTCTGGACTGCGATTCTCCGATCAACACCGGGCAGGGGGGCTACGTGATGGAGGCGGCGCTGGCCCAACTGGCCCGCTGGGTCGAAACCGGTGGCGTCGGGACCGGCGTCCCGGCGAACTCCGCCCCGCTGTTTGCCGGCCAGCACGTCGGTGAGGGGCCAAACACCGTCGCACAACTCGACTCGCAGGGCAACATCATCGGCGGCGTCCGTACCCCGGCCGTCGATGTACCCGTAGCCACCGAGACCGGTGTAGCAACCAACACGCCGCTTCTCTGCGTAGCCGCCGGCACCTCGACACCCCTGACGGCAGCCACGCTGAGACGCCTCTACCCAACCCATCAGGAATTCGTTACCCGGTGGGTCATCGACACCCTACGGCTGGCCCACGAGGGTTACCTCACGCCCCGGGCCGCGACCAACCTCATCGCGGCCGCAGCAAGGTCCTCCAATCCCTAACCCCGGACCCTCATCGAGATGTGACCTTGTGACGGTCTTGTGACGTCCGAATAGGCGAAAGTGCCTGCCACGTAAGGGCGAATGGCGACTGCTACGTCGACCAGGGTCCCCCGCGAGCAGGCACTTTCGACATCGTGCGTGATGGGCGCGAAGTCGAAGGACAGTTGCGCTCCATCACGGACGTTGGTCAGTCCGGTGAGAACTTGATGTTGGCGCCGCCCGCGCCCGGTCCGGGCAGCACACCAAGTGCGATGGCCACGGTTACCGCGGCCGTCCGGTTCGGCCACTTGAGAGTTTTCGAAAGTCCGCGTCTGGTGGCTCTCCACGTTTGCCTCGTTGACGAACAGCCGCCGACCGGTGTCCAGACTGGACAGTCGTTTCGCGACACATCGCAACACCCGGCATTTCGCGCGCGGTAAGCGGAGCCCGGGCGCCGTTGCGTGGGGGGACCGGGGACGTGGTGAATCGGCGCGAGTCTGACGATGGCGAGTGACGTATGGCCAACTGCGCTGCCGATCGGTCGACACGTCGATGTCGACCCAGCGGTCACCCACGAGCCGATGCCGGCGCGCGTGCACACCCTCTGGCATCTGGCCCCGGGTAACGCTTCCGACCGCGCGACCGACCGACCGGAGCAAACCGGACCGGCCACGGCCGATGCCTTTGCCCAACAACGCGACCCGCTCCGGAGGTTGCGGGATACCGGCTCGCTCAAAAAGCCACACGCAGGTCCGATCCCGTGCTGCTCATCCGGCCTCGAGCACGAGACCGAAGGTCTCCTGGATCCCGGCCGCGCCGTCGGGCGTGATCCGCAGCGCCCGGTTCCCGGGCCGCTGCTCGACCCAGCCCGCCGCCAGGGCGTGGTCGCGCAGCGCGCGGCCGACCTGCCCGGCCAGATGGTGGCGGGTCTCGGTCCAGTCGACACAGTAGCGGACCAGCGGACGGCGGCCCCCTGGCAGGCACGCGCCCAGGTTGTCGAGGAAGTCCCGCCCGCTGCTGGTGAGCTGGTAGTCCACTTCGCGGCCGTACTCCGACGGCCGGTCGGCGCCAGCGCGGTCGGGGTCGTAGCGGCCATCCCCGCCGCACAGGAAGCCGCGGTCGAGCATGCTGCGCATGACCCCGACGCCGAGCTGCCCGGCCAGGTGGTCGTAGCAGGAGCGCGCCCGGCGGAGCTGGGCGGCTCGGGTGCTGGCCCGCAGCGAGGTGATGGGCTCGGGCGGGGCGAGTTCCATCAGCCGCTCCAGCACGTCGAATACGGCCGATCCGCCGAGCCGGTAGTACCGGCTCTTGCCCTCGGCGCGGACCGCGATCAGCCCGCCCTCGGTGAGCTTTTTCAGGTGGGCGCTGGCGGTCGGGCGGCTGACACCGGCTTCCTGCGCCAGGAGGCTGGCCGACAGCTCGCGTCCTGAGGACAGCGCGATCAGGATCCGGCTCCGGGCCCGGTCGGCGAGCAGCCCGCCGACCCGCGACAGGTCGACGTCCCCGTTCATGATCGACCCCCTCCAGGTCCGGCTCGGCGGTTCCGCGCCGTTGCCTCGACGGTACTCAGGAGCGCGACCGCACTGGCCGCTGCGGCGATGCCAAGGGCGACGGTGAAGCCGGTGCGCACGCCGCCGGCGTTGAGCACCGCCCCGAGCAGCGCCACGCCGATGGCCCCGCCGATCTGGCGCGCGGTGTTGAACGAGCCGCCGGCCAGCCCCGCATGGCGAGCAGGCGAGGCGTTGAGCGCGACCGACGTCATGGCGGGCATCGCGAGACAGCACAGGCCGATCACCGCGAGGCCGGTGACGATGAGGGCCGACGAGCCGGCCAGCCCGCCCGCCGCGGTGACGATCGCTCCGGCGCCAGCACACGTGAAGCCGAGCAGCATGGGACGGCGGGGCCCGGTAGCAGCCGCGATGAACCCGCCGCTGATCGCTGCGACGCCGACCACCACGGCCATCGGCAGCACGGCGAGCCCTCCTGCCAGCGCCGAGAGGCCGTAGGCCGACTGCAACGTCAGCGAGACGCACAGCAAGGCGCCGTACATCGCGAAGTTGAAGCAGAACCCGGTCACCAGCGACCAGCGGAACGAGACCGAGCCGGTGAGGCCGGCCGGCACGAGCGGGTTGGCGCTGCGCCGTTCGAGGCGCGTGAACAGCCAGCCGGCGACGATCCCGAGTGCCAGCGCGCCGACCGCTGTTGCCATCCGGCGCTCGCCGGCCTCGATGATGCCGGCGGTGAGCGAGGCGAGGGCGAGCGTGCCGAGCACAGTCCCGCCCGGATGGATCCGGCGGGCCTGCGGTCGGTCGCGAGGGCCGAGCACCGCGATGGTGCCACCGACCATGGCGGCCACGGGAAGGTTGATCCAGAAGATCGCCGGCCAGCTCGCGACGGTGATGAGCACCCCGCCGAGCAGCGGCCCGGAGGCGAAGCCCAGCGTGGCGATCCCGCCCCAGACCCCGAGCGCGCGGGACCGCTCGCGGGGCTCAGGGTAGAGCCCTGTGATCATCGCCAGCGATGCCGGGAACATGAGCGCCGCCCCGGCGCCCTGGGCAACGCGGGCGCCGATCAGCACCGGCCAGCCGTCGGCCAGCGCGGCCGCGGCCGAGGCGAGCCCGAAGAGCCCGAAACCCAGTAGGCATATGCGGCGGTGCCCATACCGGTCGCCGAGGGCGCCTGCGGTCAGCATGCAGGCGGCGAACGGGACGGCGTACCCGTCCACGGCCCACTGGGCCGCACTCACCCCGCCGCCGAGGTCGGTTCGCAGCGTCTGCAGGGCGACGTTGACGATGGTCGCGTCGAGCTGCACCAGCGCGAACGTCAGCGACAGGGCGACCAGCGTGACCGCTCGCTGCCGCCCGGCCCGGGAGATCTCCGTAGTTCGCTCAGCAAGATCATGGGACGCCATGCCTCCATAGTGGCCCGGCAATAGTTCGACGCCGGACGAATCGACCGAGGGCTACGCGAGTACGGCTCAGGCGTAATTAGAGCGCGTCCCGTAGATCATGGGACGGGGTCCGAGGTCGAGCCCGACGGGCTCACCGTCACGCTGTCCGTGGGCGCGAGCCTCTTCGACCACCGGTACGGGCTGGGCGAGCGGATCCCCGCCCGGCTGCGCACGATGCCGGACTTCCCCAACGACGCCCTGCGTCGCGATGTCTGCGACGGGGACCTCATGCTGCAGCTGCGCGCCGACCAGGCCCGACACGATGATCCACGCGATTACGGCGGGCTGACGTATCCCCAGCGCGCGTCGACGCGATAACGGTCCGCACGCGAGGTCTGCCCAGCGCTTTCACCCAGGCGTTGACGGTGCCCGGGCGTCGGGCCGGGGGCCACGACCGCGGTCGGGTCGCCGTTGACGTCGCGGCGATGCTCGCTGATGGCTCGAAGCGGCGTGGCTGGACCATGTGGGCGACGCCCAGCACGCTCTCGGTGACGAGAACGCCG
>NZ_BONZ01000142.1 GCF_016862975.1 Rugosimonospora africana | reverse complement strand
AGCCGAGCTGAGAAGCCGTTGACATCTATACCGAGACCCGCCGTCTTCGACCTCCCGGCACGCCGTTTGACAAGCTGCCACCAACCTTTCACTACGCGGCATTGCGGCCTAACGGGAGCGTGCCACCTCCTGGCATGGTCCTTGGATCAGCGGTCCGGTCGCGGTGGTGCACCTGGCGGGGTACGGGCCAGGATGGTCACCGGTCCGCTCACCCCGACCACCTGGTACCCGTCCGCCAGCGTCTGCTCCCGCAGCTGCCGTTGCCGGTCGGGCGAGTAGGGGTACGAGCCGCCGGGCCCGGTGTCTAGCACGATGTAGTCGGGGTGGACGCGGTCCAGCGACGCGGGTCCGAACAGGCTGACGTCGTCCCGGGCGGTGAGCTGCGGCGCGAGGGGGTTCGACGCGGCCACCGTCACACCTGCGGGGACGCGGTCGAGGAGCCGGCGCGCGGCCGCTGTCTGCGGCTGTGGCTTCACCAGGTCGGGTGCGTAGCGCAGCGGGTGTGACGGGATCAGCAGGGCCGTGGCCATCAGGCTCACAGTGAGTTCCCACCGCCGGTGGCCCCGGCCGGAGAGTACGTCGACGAACGCCGCGAACGCGATCGGCATCAGGACGGCGCTGTAGTGGTACCGGGTTCCCCAGTAGTTCGGGTTGTCCGCGAGGAAGCGCCACAGCAGCGTGGGCACCGCGAGCAGGAAGACCGGTGACCGGACCGCCAGGAACGCGGTTGGGGTCAGCAGCGCGACCAATGTGCCGATCTTCGCGTCGGGTGACGCCAGCAGGGTGGCGAACTGGTCGGGCACCGAGCCGGAGATCTGCGACGTGTAGGCGTCGTGGCCGGCCGGGTTGAACGCCGGGATGATGATCCGCGTCTCGACCAGGGTGGCCGCGACGCCACCGGCGGCGGCGAGCAGGCCGATCCCGCGGGCGCCCCGCCAGGCCGCCAGCACGCCCACCGCGGCCACCGTGAGACCGAGGTCCTCCTTCACCAGGACCAGTGGCAGGGCCCACGCGACGGCGTGCACGGGGCGCCGTTCGGCCAGGGCTACCGCCGCAAAGGCGATCAGCGGTACGGCGAACGCGACCTCGTGGAAGTCGAAGGTGACGGCCTCGGCAATGCCCCAGCTCAGCCCGTACCCGACGGCGACGACGAGGGCCGCCGGAGCGCCCAACCGGTCGCGAGCGTGACGAACCAGCGGTATCGCCGCGACGGCCAGCAGGGCGGCCTGCGCGACGAGCAGGGTCACCGCCGACGGGAAGAGCCGGTACACCGGTGCCAGGGTCGCGACGATGGGGGAGAAGTGGTCACCGAGCAGCGGGAACCCGGGGCCCTTCAGGGACGATGTCGGCAGCCGCCCATGCGCGTAGGAGCGAACCTCCTGCTCGAAGATCCCGAGATCGAACCCCGAGGTGAGCAGCAGCTGATGCCGGCGGACCGCGATGGCGGCGTAGGCGGCGAACAGCACGGTCGCGGCCACCCCGGGCAGCAGCGCGGTCGGTCGCTGGACCCGCGGCGGCACGGGCGGGTGGGTCGGTGGCGGCGCCAGCAGGTGCTCGGTCATGAGGCGACCCTGCGGTCCGCGCGCTTATCAGCGGCTGACGCCGCCTGACTTTCCGGTCAGGAAACGGTCGCTCACCGCCGGCTACGCTGGCGTAATGCGGATCCTGATAGTCGAAGACGAGCACGACCTGGCGACGGTGCTGCGCCATGGTCTGCTCGCCGAGGGCTACGCAGTGGATGTCGCGCAGGACGGCCGTATGGGCTACCACCTCGCCGCTACCGGGGCGTATGGGGTGATCGTCCTGGACCTGATGCTCCCGTCGATGAACGGCTTCCAGATCAGTCAGCGCCTGCGCGCGGACGGCGTGGGAACGCCGATTCTGGTACTGACCGCCAAGGACGGGACATACGACCAACTCGATGCCCTCGACGGAGGGGCCGACGATTATCTCGTCAAACCATTCAACTATCCAGTACTGCTGGCCCGGATCCGGGCGCTGGCGCGGCGCGACTCCCGGGTACCTACGGCCGTCCAGCGGGTCGGCGACCTGACCGTGGACAGCGTCCGGCGTACCTGCATGCGCGGCGGCGTCTCGGTCGGACTGACTCCGCGCGAGTTCGCGCTGCTCGACCTGCTGGCCAGGGCCGAGCAGCGGCCGATCGGCAAACAGGACATCCTGCTGCAGCTATGGCCGGACGAGGTGGACGAGGTGAATCTGGTCGAGGCCCGGATCAGTGCGCTGCGCCGGAAGATCGACCGTCCGTTCGCCCGGCAGTCGGTCCAGACGGTCCGCGGATTCGGGTACCGGCTCGTCGACGACGGCCCGGCGGGGCAACAGTGACGCACCGTCCGGGCATCCGGCAGCCGCGGCTGAAAACGGCCCCGCGGGGCGTCATGGCCCGTACCGTCTTCGGCGTCGGCCTGGTCATGCTCGTCCTGCTCACCGCAATCGGGCTCTGGGGGCGTCAGCGTGTCTACAACAACCAGCTGGCATCCAGCCGCATCCTCGCGGAGCAGGAGGTATCCGAGATTCTCGCCGGGGCGGCGGCGTCCTCACTGTCCACCGACGAACACACCGTCTTCCCGTACCTGCTGCTCACCGGCGAGAACCTGCCATTCGAACTCGTCAACGACGACGGCGTAATCATGTCGTCCAGCGGGATGCTCAAACCGTTCGAGAACAATGATCGGCCGCTGATGGCGGCGCCCCCACCGGGCGAACCCTTAGCCCCCTACCGCGAAGAGCCGGTCACCTTCGCGTCCCGGCCCGGCAACCCGCTGTCCGCCCTGTCGGTGATCGCGGTCGTCGGCACGCTGCCGGGCGCCGCGACGGATTCGCTGAAGGCCGGCGCGCGGCAGGCCGGTGCGCTCTCTCCCGCCACCTACCGGGCCTACGTCTTCATCACGCCGTTCGCCGCGCAACACGCGCGCAGCCGGTTCGACTGGCTCCTGCTGGCAGGCATCCCGGCGGTCGCGGCGGCGGTGGCCGCCGCCGCGGCGTGGATCGTGCGCCGGCCGCTGCGCGCGGTCGAGGCGATCCGGGCGCGGGCCGCGACGATCACCGGTACCAGCCTCCAGCAGAGAGTTCCGGTACCCGAATCCAGAGACGAGATCGCCGCGCTGGCCGGCACCATCAACGACACCCTGACCCGGCTCGAACAATCCGCCACGAGTCAACGCCAGTTCGTCGCCGACGCCGCCCACGAGCTGCGCAGCCCGATCGCCACGATGCTGGCCACCGTCCAGATCGCCCGCACCCACCGGGTGCCGGACGACGACCCCGAATTCTTCGACCGGATCGAACGGGCCACCGGCCGGCTTCAGCACCTCACCGACGACCTGCTGCTCCTCGCGCGCATCGACGCGAACGAGCCGTACACGTTCGAGCTGGTCGAGCTCCGCTCGATCGTCCTCGCCGCGCTGCGCCCGCCGGCCACCCTCGTCGACGGCCCGGCGGTCGCGGTGCGGGGCGACACCCGGCAACTGGAGCGCGCCATCGGCAACCTCGTCGACAACGCGATCCGGCACGCCGACTCCGCCGTCACCGTCAGCGTCGCGACCGGAGGCGGCACCGCGCGGGTCGCCGTCCACAATGACGGCACCCCCATCGACCCGGCCGACCGGGAACGCATCTTCCAGCGATTCGTCCGCCTCGACGCGGACCGGGCCCGCGACCGCGGCGGCTCCGGTCTGGGGCTGGCCATCACCCGCGAAATAGCCCGTCGCCACGGCGGTGACGTGACGACGGTACCGCAGCCGTCCGGCGCCGAGTTCATCCTCGAACTGCCCGCGGCCGGCGGTTAGTCCGCCGGGTCGCCCGGAGCCGATACCCTACTGTTCCCTGGACGAGGCGACAGGATCATGAGGCACCGTTGCATTGACGGCTGGCAAGATCGAGGCAGACTTGAGCAGTGAAGTGGTCGAGTCGTCCGCGCCCGTGACTGCCGCCGAAGTCTGCGTTTGCTGGCTTTCGATTCCCCGCCGAGGTGATCGTCGTCGCGGTCCGCTGGTATCTACGATTCAATCTGTCCTACCGCGACGTTGAGGAGCTGCTGGTCGAGCGTGGCGTCGAGGTCGACCACGTCACCGTCTACCGGTGGGCGCAGCGGTTCACTCCACTGCTGGCCGACGCCGCCCGCTTCGCCCGCCATTCACCGGGCGACAGGTGGCACATCGACGAGACCTACGTCAAAGTAAACGGAGGTTGGCGGTACGTCTACCGGGCGGTCGACCAGTACGGGCAGATCATCGACGTGCTCGTCTCGGCCCGCCGCGACGCTGACGCGGCGCGCAAGTTCTTCCGCCGGGCACTGTCAACGCTGAAGGTCAAGCCCACCGAGGTGGTCACCGACGCCGCCGCGGTCTACCCCGCCGTCCTCGACGAGCTGATCCCACGGGCGTGGCACCACATCGAGCGGTACGCGAATAATCCGATCGAAGCTGATCACAGTCGACTCAAGCACCGGTTGAGACCGATGCGCGGGCTACGAACGGACCAGACAGCACAGGTCATCATCACCGGACACGCCTTCATGCAGAACCTTCGACCTGGACACTACGGACTCGCCGTCGACGCCCCGCCAACAATGCGGGTCGCCACTGCGTTTACCGAACTCGCCTGCGCGATCTGACCGGCGGCTCGACACGGGTTCAACGCGGCCTCGGTCTCCCAACGCAACGGCACCCCAGCGAGGTCTACGACCAAGTACGGGAGACGGTCGTGGAGATCCGGGCGGCGATCGCGGCGGCCACGGCACGGGCCCGGCGCCGGTGATCGCGGTCTCACGCCCCGTGGCCGGCCTATGCGTCAGCTGGCGTCCGGAACTGCCGAGAGAGTGGGCCGACACGTAGGTCGCTACGCTGCTGCGTGTGAGCTACGACCTGTATTTCTGGCTGTCCGGGGCAGCACGACATCCTCGCCGGCTGGCTGATCGGCTCGCGGATGAGAAGGCCGACGGTCTTGTGCCGGATAAGCGAGTCCTGGCTTTCCGCGCCGAGCTGCTACGCCGCTGGCCGGACCTTGCCGACATGATCGCTCCGTGGCATCAAGATCTGGGTCGGCGGCAGCCATGGGGCCGCACCGATCTCGCCGATCGGTTCGTCGGGGTCACCCTGCCGTACGGCTGGGAAGGCACCAGCGCGCTGCCTGTACTCGCCGCCGGGTATGGGCTCGACTCGTACGACCCGCAATCGGAACAGCTCGTGTCGCCCGGGTCACTGCCGCAGGACAGGGGAGTTCTCGACGACGTGGCGCAGGTCGACGGATGGGTGAACGAGCAACACGTCGTGCAGTTGCTTCGGCAGATCAGCGTCTACATCGGCTACGCGTATGACGATCTGGACGAGGCGGCACTGACCGGGGCGCTCGATGACACGAACGATGAGGCAGTCGACGGCTGGTTCGATTACCCGCTGGTAGGCACGCCCACGCTGGTAATCCGGCTGGCGCAGTCACCGGGTAGCGCAGTGGTCAGCGTCCGCGTCGAAGGCACCATGGATCTGGTTCTGGCCACAAGGATAGAAACGGTCATGGACCTTCTGTAGCGAATCCCAGAGCAACAAGCCGTGCCTATCCGGATCTGCCGCTGGTTGCGCGTTGCGAGCCGACCGGCCATGTCGATGAGCGGTAGCCCGTCAGGCTCGCTGCTGAGCCTCGTAGGCGCGGATTACTCGGGCAGTGGGGTCCCCACCTTCCGGTGTGCGTAGACGGTCGGTCAGTAAAAAGCCGGGCAAGGAGAACCGTGCCGCATGCTCGTGCTCGGACAGCACGAACGTTCCGCCCCGCGCCTCTGGCTGCCACCCGATCTCCAGGGCATAGCTGATGATCGCCTGTACGTCTGCTGGTGCGGGATAGGAGCCGTCAGTCGCACATGCACCCCATGGTGCTGGCCAGGCGACGGACAGCAGATCCGCCTGGAGTGCCTGGCTGGTCTTGCCGGCGCCCCAGACCCGAACGCGGATGCACCGGTGGCAATCGCCGCCTCCCAGCACATGATCAATCGCGGCGCGCCAGACGAAGGTCCGCGCGCCGACTCGTAGATGCCGCAGCCGAGTCCGCACGTGAGTCACCTCCCGATGGTGGATTTTTCTCGATCCGCCGGCCATGCGCCAATGTATTCGCCGATGCCCCACTCACAACCGGGTCACTGTTCGTGCGCTCTCACGCCGCTGACCGGGCGTGCCGGGCGTCGGCACGCCGGTCGCGCTGCATCGGTCGGCCTCGACCCGGTTCCCCTCGGATCTGCCGCGAGTCGGGCGGTCCCGTCGACCGACCGGATCTGCTTGAGCGGATGCCGACGTGTAAGGCTGAGGTACCGGCCCAGCGTACGAACAGGCTGGATCACGCCTCAGTTCCACGCTTCGTCGTTCGGATTCTCGCCGAGCATCCGCGCGCTCTCTCTACACAGGTCCTCACCAAACAGCTGGTTGCCATGCGTATCAGTACCCCATGTCGCGTCGGCACGCGCAGCGACCACTCGCCAAGAACACTCTTCCTCGACCCGCCACCGCCTGACCTGCCGCGCAACGTCCAACGTCAAGACCAGCCCCCATGCGTCCAACACACGACCATGTTGCATGCCCCAGCCCGCGTGCGCATCCGGAGTTGCCGCTGTCCGCTCGCCCATACGGGGCGGGAGAAACTGGGTTGCTCTGCGTGGTGTGAGCGAGCACGCTGTCGACCGTGGGAGCGCTGGACGCGGTCGCGGCCCGGGTTGCCGCCGGTGTCACCGTCAGCTTCCGCCCGACTGGCTCGTCGATGGTGCCGCTGATCCGCAGCCGGCAGTTGGTGACCGTTGCCCCGGTCGACCCGAGCGCGATTGACGTCGGCGATATCGTGCTGGCCCGGGTGGCGGGCAGCGTCTACCTGCACCTGGTCTCGGCGGTCGACAACCACCGCTCACGGATCCAGATAAGCAACAACCGTGGTCGGATCAACGGCTGGACCAACCACGCCAGGGTCTATGGCATCTGCACCACGGTCGATGGCGTCTCACGGCCCCGCCTGGCGGGCAAACTCCGGCCCAGCTAGCAGCCACCACCGCCCCGGCTGCGTACGGCACCACCACCATGTGCGTATTCACATGCCTAGCAGCGGAAATCCCGGTACACGGCGGCTCAGTGTGGGAAGGCGTGAGGTGCGCGCGGGGTGATCTCGTCTCTGAATGTTTCGATGCGTGTGGCGACCTGGCGCATGCCGTGGGTGTGCTCGATCCGGTCGAGGTAAAGGCATCGGGCCGCCAGTTTGTCCAGCTCGACAGTGAAGTAGATAGCCATCAACGGGTTGACGAACAACGTGCTGCCGCTGGTCCGGCGGGTGAACTGCACATCCCCGAACCCGCCCCGTGTCGCAGCGGCGATCTGGCCGTTGACGATGCTGGGCCGCATCGGTGTTGCCGCCTGCGCATCCGCGACCGCGTCACGATACAGTTCGGCTTCACGGCTGCAACCGGGGATGGACAGCGCACCGAGGTATCCGCGTTCCCGGTCGAGCGCGGCCAGGTTCTCCAACACCTGAGTGTGGACGACCCCGTGGTAGGCGTCGATGCCGAAGCCGAGGCAGGTCACCAACTTCACGGGGACGTCGAGGCCAGCGACCGCAGCGAGGCTCGTGATGTCCTCCACCGGCGTGCCGAGGCCGGCTTCGTCACCGCGAAGCAGAATGTCCGTGCCACCATCGACCAGCACGATCGCGTCGATCTGCAGTCGCTCCACGAGATGGTGATAAGTCGCGCGGAGCGGCTGCACACCGACTTTCGGGAACGCGAACACGGTCGCCGGCAGGGTGTGCGCGGCGAGCCAGCGGGCAAGGGTCCGCTCCGGAAAGTAGTCATCCGGTCCGCGAGTTTCCGCGGTCACCTCGGCTACGTCCGGACCGGCCCACGCGTCGAGTTCGAGTAGTTCCAGCTGGGTAAAGGACAGGTTGGCCAGATGAACCCGAGCGCCGCGGTCCCACAACGCGACCGCCAGCGGCAGCCCCGCGTAAACGTCGAAGCCGCCACCCGCACCCGCGATCAGCACCCGGTCCGCCTGGCTCAGGGCAGCCAACAGCGGCGGAACGGCGAGGGATCCGGTGGCCGATGCGTGGGCGGCTGCCGCATACGAACTCGTCACGACACCATAATCCTCAACCACCTGTACATCGGCCAACCGTCGGCTGGTTGTGTCGGCGGGCGCGGAGGCAAGCGATGTGTGAGTGTGACCGCGTCAGGCCAAGCGCTGTGCCGCGGCGTGGCGGACCTCGTCGTCCTCGATGGGGTCGTCGCGTAGCTGGATGATCCAGTCGCGGGCCTGGTCGGTCAGCGGGGTGTGTTGGGCGGCGAGCAGCCGTACCGCGGGCTCGCGGTCGAGTAGGAAAAACGGCAGCACCCGGGTCGTGCGCGGCGGGTCGAGCAGCAGCAAACTGTGCAGATAGCTGGCCCGCTCGTACGAATGCGGAGAGGCGATGAGCAACCCGCGCAGCTGCCGGACGAGTCTGGCACGAGCATGAGCGTGCGCGGAGCCCGATGCGTCGGCAAGTATCCGCGCCAGGCCCTCGGTCAAGGTGTCGTAGCCACACCACCTGTCGGCAAGCCGCTCGAGCGCGGCGAGCAGTACCGGGACGTCCCGGACGTCGCCGTGCTCAGCAAGCAGGTGTGGGGCGTCAAGGAACAACGGGTGGAGCCTTGGTGCTGCAGGACGTTGACGGGCGCCCCCCGGCCACCCCGTGGCGTCCTGATGAACTGACCAGGGTCCTTGCCGCACTCGCCGAAGTGGCCCATTCGGCAATCCCCGCTCCGCTGGCGGACCTGCCGACTGCCGCGCAGACCCTCGCTGACGACTTCGGCGGATGGAGACGCATCGCGACCGATGCGCCGCCAAGTCTGGATCCGTGGGTCGCCCGGCACCTCGACAAGTTGTGCGTCCTCGCGGACCGGGCCGTGGGCGCCTTGGCTGGGGACAGGCTTGTGCACACCGACATCCGAGCCGACAATCTCCTCATCGATTTTCACGGGACAGTCACAGTGGTCGACTGGCCGTGGGCCTGTCGCGGGCCGGCCTGGCTGGACCGACTGCTGTTGCTGATTAATGTCCGGCTCTTCGGCGGCCACGACACGCAAGCCCTTGCTGAACCAGTGCGTCGCAGACACCGACGCCCTCATCGCCACCCTCGCCGCATTCGGCGGCTTTTTCGCCGACATGGCCCGCCGACCGTCACCTGCCGGCCTGCCGACCGTGCGCGCGTTCCAGCAGGCGCAAGCCGACGTCGTTTGCTCCTGGCTTCAGGAGGCCATCGCTCGTTTCTCAGTGAAAGTCGGAATTTGCGCCGTGCAACCGGCCTGAGGCGCAGGCAGCCGCGTAACGCCCCGGCGTCGCTACCGGCCTCCAACCCCGACTGGCAGGGGCCGGGCGGTGGAGGCGGTACCGCTACACCTCGAGCACCCTGACACTCACCGGTCCCCACGTTGTTCAGCACAAACCGGGCGCTACCCTGGAGATCGTGCGCGTGGGTCGGTAGCCGATCTAAACTTCGTCCTGCCCGACGTCGTGTGGTCCTCTGCTCGACTCCGAATATGGAAAGATCACGGCATGGCAACGTACAGCGGGCCGGTGACCCTCACGCTACCCAACGGCACCGAGGTCGAGGTCTCGGCGGCCCTACATTCGTTCCTGGAGAACAACCTCCGGACGTGGCGCGGCACGCTGACCGTGGACCGTCCGGCGTCCCTCTGGGATGGCGTTGGCCAGACATGCACGATCCGCACCATGGACGGAGACACCGGCGAAGTCGTCCTCTCGGATTTTCAGCCCGGCTCCGAATCAGAGGTCGCCGAGGTGACCGGTCGCGGCCCCGCTCCGTTCTAACCACATCAGCGCAGCACGGTCGCGGCGGCACCGCCGTCATCCATCGCGAGCGAGGAGCCGAACCCGGACGCGCCCCGAACAGCACCGCCGTCCCGCGCCGAACTGCTCGAGCCCGGCGCCGCGTGCTGACGGCCCGGACCGTCGCCGATCGCGGTGGCGACGATCGGCTGGACTCGGACCCATAGATACGTAGTGTTCACCTTCATAGACACCTCGGCTTCGCAAACCCGAGGAC
>NZ_BONZ01000141.1 GCF_016862975.1 Rugosimonospora africana | reverse complement strand
TGGCCGAGCGTAAACCCCGGCGCCACCCACGTCCCGAGACTGATCTGTCACGGACGTCCTGAGACTCGACATGCCTGAGACCCGCCTGAGACCCGACATGCCGTCACCCCACATGCCGTCACCCGACATGTCCGACTCCGGGTGATGCTTGACGTCGTGGCCTCGGATGAGGCTTGACATGATCGCGACGACCGCGCGACTCGCGGCATTATGCGGGTGATCTTCGATCACCTTCGCCCTGGCGGGCCGCATAATGCCTGATATGCAGAGTGATCGAGGCGCTGCGCGCGTCCACTATGGAGCCTCGCGATCACCTGCATATTAAACAGATTAGTATCGGTCACCGTATCCCCCGGCTGGCAGCCGCGGTGGTGATCGGCTCGGCACTGGGGCGGTCAGGAGAGGCGAGGGTCATGCAGTCATGGGTATCGTTCACACTCCCTGAGCAGACCCTGCTGCGCCGCGCTATGTCGGACAGCTCGCTCGCCGGGATGGTGCAGATCTACGGGGTGGATCTGCGCTGGTCGGGGATCGATGAGGCTCCCCCAATGCGCAGCTATACCGAGCACGAGCAGCGCGCGCTGGTTCCGCTGCTGGCCACGGTGACCACGGATCTCGTCGACCGTGGCCTGCTGACCGTCCGCGAGTCGGCCGGCCTGGTTGCCTCCGCCTCCGACATGAGCGTGGAGGGCAGCTACTTGCGTGCGGTCCTCGCGAAGGTGGAGAACTGGCTCTGGCCACCGCGTACGCCGTCCCAATTCCGATTGTCCGCCCCTCGGCTCGTCCGGGAGCAATGGTTCGACGACGCACACCCTACGGCGGACAGCAGCGGTCTTCCCCGCTGGGACGAACTGGACGTCGGTCAGCGCAAGGTTCTGGTCTGCGCCGCCGAGGCCAGCGGGATGTTGACCGGGCCGTTCGGCATCTGGTCCGGCCCGCCGGCTGAGCTCGACGCCACGCAACGCTCGGACTGGGTCGATCCGCAGTTGGCCGCGTTGCTGCCCTTTGTCCGCGACGGCCTCATCGAGGCTCGCCGCTACTGCGGGGCTAGCGACGAATTCACGGTCATCGCCGCGGACCGCCTGCGCGACACTCTGACCGAGCCCGCCCTCTGGGACAGTAATCTTGACTGGGGTGTGGGGCTGGGATGCGTGTTCACCTACACCGGACTGGCGGCATGGCGCGGTGGGTGGAGCGGCACCTGGAACACGCGCCTGACGTTCGAGTGACCGCGGGTCCGCGGCGTCCTCGGTCTTACGCATCTCGTCCTCGGTCGCTGACCCTGCAGCCATTGCGCGCCCTCAGTGGTGTACCAAACGACGGACGAGCCATCAATCTGGCAACGCCCTCACATCGGCTGTCCGGAGGCCGGACCGCTGGCCAGGGTTGTGGCTTACGTGAACGCGGAGGTCGCAGCAAATCCAGACCCTGGCCTCGCTGCTTGGCTGCTGTACGCCGGGTTAGATGGAGTAGTGAGCTTTCGTCGCACGGTCCGCATGTTGGCCAACCAGTGAGCGAAGCGGTGTGGAATGTCGCCGAGATCAAGGCGCCAGCGACAGCTGACGGGATCGTGTCCGGCGCCGTTTGGTTCACGCTGCACGGCGTCGACTTTCCCGCGACCGGGTGGACCGACCTTCCGCTGTCAGTGTTGGGCTCGGCGGTGACTGCGTACGGGGCCATTCATGGCGGAGAGCTTGAGGCGTTCTCGTACATCTTTGATGGGCCATACTTCATGTACTACCGTCGGATCGACGCGTCTGAGCCGACGGTATACATCGAGGCCAACTGCGATCGCGACGAGGACAGGGTGGTTTGCCTCTCGACCGGCGAGATTCCCCTGGAGGAGCTTCGCAGCACGCTCCTACGCGCTGTGGAGACCCTACACGCGGAGATCGTGGCAAAGCCGTACGCCGGCGACTCGATTCAGATCGCCGCCAAGCTCATCGCGACGCTTTCCGGCACGGGTGCGGCATCCCGTCGAAACGCGCAAGAGGCCTGAGCTTTGGTCCGGGACGGACCACGCTCGTCGGCATGTTCAGGCGCTAGCCGGCCCGACCCGTCATGACGTTAGCGGCGAGCGGATCGCGGCAGATGTGCGAACCCGCGCCTTGCCGCCCGGGCATTGCCCGACGACGGATCTGGCGATTGTCGATCAAGGTAGTGTGCCGGCATGGACGCTCTGGGAGAGGGCCCGCTGCACACTGCCGCCCAGGCCGGCGACGCGCGGAAGGTCGCTCGGCTGATAACCGAGGGCAATGTCGTGGACGCCCGCAACTTCCGTATGTACACGCCGTTGCACATCGCCGCCGGGATGGGGGCTTCCGAGGTCGTCGCGGCGCTGATGGCCGCCGGCGCGGACGCCGGGGCCCTCACGACGTTCCAGATTACGCCGCTGCATGAAGTGGCCCGTGGTCGAGTCGGCACTGGCGATGCTCGAGCGGAGATCGTCGACAGACTTCTCGAGGCTGGCTGCCCACTCAACGCGGTCGACAGCACCGGACGCACCGCGCTGTGGTACGCAGCGTCCACCGGTACCACGCCGTGGTCTCCCGAACAGCAGGCCACCCGCTTCCGCGTCCTGCAGCACCTGCTGAATCGAGGCGCCGATCCCAGCATCGCAGCGCGGGGGAAGCAAGGCCGGCCGATCGACGCGGCTCGGGGACTGCACCAGGCCAAGAAGTACCGAATCGAATGGGCCGAGGGCGCCGCGCTGCTGGAGCAGCACGGCCAGTGAGTAGATCAATTCCCGATGGGTGAAACGTAGGCGCCGGACGCACGCTCATCGGCATTATGCGGGTGATCTTCGATCACCTTCGACCTGGCGGGCCACATAATGCCTGATATGCAGAGTGATCGAGACGCTGCGCGCGTCCACTATGGAGCCTCGCGATCACCTGCATATCAAACAGAAGCGGAAGCCGAGTGGTGCGCCGGTGATGGACGGCGACCCCGTCGTGCTGCCCGCCCGCCCCGGGGGTCAGGTGGTGGCATTGGCCCATCGGCGGTCGGGCGCGGGTGTCCCGGTGATGCTTGGTTCACGGTCTCTTCGTCGGCCTTCAGCTGAGCTGTTCGAACAGTCCGACCATCATGGGCTCGGGTCCGCGGACGTAGCAGAGCCGATAGCCGTCCTTGTGCTGCGCCAGCTCTCCGACAAGTTCGGCGCCGTGGGTGCGCAGGCGGGCAATGATGTCGTCGACGGCGAAGTGCCGTACTCGGGCCAACCCTGACGCTCAACAGCCCGTCCAGCCAGCCCGTCTAGCCGCGGTAGTCGTCCTCGTTGAGGCCCACCACACGCTGCTGGTCCAACACGTCGACCGGATCAGCCTCGAACGGGGTCCGCAACCGCCGCATCACCTTGTCGTCGACCCACGGCCGGTGTTGAGCAGCCACGTCAGGGTCCAGCCCGTCCAAGAACGGACTGCGAACATCGGATCCGCTAGCGTTCATCAAGCAGCACTCCCGTACTTCGGAACGAAATTAGGACCAGTCTCGGAGGATACGAGACAGGACCGACACTTCCACCAACGCGGCTTGATCCCCTCGGACTGCATCCACGTTGCGGACACAGCTCGCCTGGCGTCCCCCGTCCCGCGGACACCCCGTTCCCGCCAGGCCAGTGATACCAGTCGACCAGCAGCACGGACGCGGCGCGGGAGCCGCGCTCGGGGCTGGCAGTACCCGTTCGGTACGGGATCAGCGGGAAATGTGAAACCGTCTCGCATCGAGAGACGGCGATGGCCGTCATGCCCCGCCGAGGCACGCAACACTGCGGCGGCCTACCTCGCTCTCGTCGCCGCTGTGGCCCCGTTAGATGAGCGGCCCGTGGTGTCCTTCGATGCGCGTTCTTCGTGGCCGGCGCAGGCTAGGGTCGAAGGACCCCGGCTGGACCAGGGCGCGCCCTCCACAGGACGGTGATCTTTCGTGCCGGCGCGATCAGCCGCGTGTGCATGTCGACCATCAAGCGGATGGTGCGAGGTACTGGGCGGGAGGGTGAGTCGTGGGCATCGCATGGCGTGATTCGCCGGAGGAACTATTGCGACTGCTACGCCAACACGGCCTGACCCCGGACCAGGCGGACAACGTCGAGGCCGCGTGGCAGGCGTTCCGAGAGTTTCTTGCCCAGCCGGTCGACGGCCTAGAGTCGGGGCAAGACAGCGACGCCGACGGCTTCATCGTGCAGTGGGGCCGATACAGCTGGCACGACCAGCTGCCCAGCCTGAGCTTCACCCGACAGTTCGCCGTCGACGTTCGAGACACCTGGACCGAGCCCGACTGGTACCAGCCGGAATACTGGCAAGTGAGCCTGGACCTCGTGTTTCCCGACACGGAAGCGCTCGCCGATCTCGACCAGCTCAACGTGCAGAACACCGGTTTCGACTTCAACCCACCCGGCCCCGAACGAGACCACGCGATCAGCGAAGCAGAATGGGAACTGCAGCACTACCCCGTACTGCAAGCGCTCTGGGCCAGTACTCCCCTTCGCGGCGCCGTCACACTCGAGCGTGCCGACTGAACGTCCCGTATGTCGGCAGATCCGAACGCTGATGCCAATGATCACGGCAGGCTGCCAAGTTGGTCGATGACCGCATCCGGCACTGGCACTGGCACTGGCACTGGCACTGGCACTGACAACGATCCGGGAAATCGCCTGACCAACCCCTCGAAGTACGGGGGCGACCCCGCCGACGCGTTCGACGTGGTGGTGCCCTCGCTGCCCGGCTTCCTGTACTCGGAGCTGCCGAAGGGCCCGCTAACCCGCACTGCGATGGCGCAGATGCTGCACCTGTTGATGACCGACGTGCTTGGCTACCAGCGCTACGGCGCCTTCGGTGGCGATGTCGGCGGCGTGGTCACCGGCTGGTTGGGTGCCCTGTACTCCGAGCACGTGGCCGGCATTCACATGATCCACCCACCGTTCCCGGCCAGCTTCGACTCCCATCCGCTGTCGCCCGCCGAGCAGGCGTATCTCGATGTCGAAGCGGCATACGACGAGACCGATGGCGGCTACAGCGCCATCATGGGCACCCGGCCGGACACCATCGCCGCGGCGCTGAGTGACTCCCCAGCCGGACTGGCCGCCTGGCTCATCGACAAGTACCGAGACTGGAGTGACAACCACGGGGACCTGGAAAGCCGTTTCGACCGGGACACCCTGCTCACCATCATCACCCTGTACTGGGCGAGCGGCGCGATCGGCTCCTCGTTCCGGCAATACTTCGACTTCGGCCACAACAGCCCACGGCCCGACATCACCGTGCCCGCCGCGTTCACGGTGAGCGTCGAACCCTCGCAGGCCAACTTCCCCCGCGAGATCGCCGAACGCGCCTGCAGCAACATCCGGCACTGGAGCGAACCAGGTAGGGGCGGACACTTCATGCCGCTCGAGGAACCGGACCTGCTCGCCGCCGAACTGACGCAGTTCTTCACGTCGCTCCGCCCGTATTGATCAGCAAGGGAGCCGGGTCATATCGGCCCGGCTCCCTTGTCGGTTCCCGCATACACCGCTTGAGAAGCAACCCGTGAATGCCGTCCCCTTCCACGCCCCTGCCTACCGCCCTCAACTCGGCATGTCCGGGCAGCACTCGTTTCGACCCATGGTTATCTCACTGGCGAGCGGGCCGGTCGTGGGCTTCGGTGCGAAATTTCTTTGTGGTCGGGCGCGGTTTTCGGGGCGTTCGTCGGCACTGCACCAGGGGCTATCGGGGTTGGAGCACGCTGATGGAGCTGATCTGTGGCTCCATAGGGGCGTCGGTCGCCGCGGCCGGGTAGCTGGCCACGGTCGTCAGCTGGTCGGCAGGCAGGTACCCGCGCCCGGGGTCGCCCAGGAGCACCAGGGCACCACGGACGGCGGCCCGGTGGAGGAACGGCCACATCCGCTTCGCGATCGCCTCGCTGTAGAAGACATCACCGGCCAGTACCACCTCGGCGTCGCCGCCGTCACCATCGAGCAGGTCACCCGGGCACGGCGTAACCGCCACGCCGTTGGCTCTCGCGTTCAGCGTGATCGCGGCCAGGGCGTACGGGTCGACGTCGTTGGCCGTTACCGCCGCGGCACCGGCCAGCCCCGCGGCGATGGCTACCAGTCCCGACCCGGACGCCACATCCAGCACCCGCCTACCGGCGACCGTCAACGGATGATCGAGCAGGTAGCGGGCCAAGGCCTGACCGCCCGGCCAAGCGGTGGCCCAGAACGGGGCCGTCAACACCGCTCCCACCTCGGCCTCCATCCGTGCCCACCAGACAACGGCGTCCTCCGCCAGATGGAGGCGGACCTCAGGAACCAACGGCGCCTGAACGAGATGGAGCCGATCGGATCCGGACACGTCCGGTGCGGCCAGCTCGTCCTCGAGATAGGCAACTGCACCAGTCCGACTCATCATGGGGCCAAGCATTACCCACCGGGCCAGCCACCCATGCACCAACCCCGACCCGCCGGCGTGTCACCATCCGCCGCGCGGCGCTGGTCGGGGCAGACTACTGTCTCTTGAGATCGGCCGATCATCGCCCGTACACAATCAGGGAGTAATCGCATGGCAACTGGCACCGTGAAGTGGTTCAACTCGGAAAAAGGATTCGGCTTCATCGCACAAGACGGCGGCGGCGCCGACGTGTTCGTCCACTACTCCGCCATTACCAGCAGCGGCTACCGCGAACTCGCCGAAGGCCAGAAAGTCGAGTTCGACATCACCCAGGGCCAGAAAGGCCCCCAGGCCGACAACGTCCGACCCCTCTGACAACCACCACCCAAGCCGCCTCAAAGCCGGACTGCGGCCCGGTCGAACTTCGCCAGCGCACACCGGGCGGACATGACGACCGGCCGCGCACCGTAGCTGGACCCCGGCCATGTTGGTTGTGTGCTCGTCGCTCGCCCGCGAGGCTCCATCCATGGTGAAGGGCGTGGTGCGCGAGTGGCGGAACGAAGAAGGCTGGGGGTCATCGACTCGGACGAGACGCCGGGCGGCTGCTGGGTGCACTTCAGCCACCTGGTCATGGAGGGCTTCAAGGCGCTCGACCCAGGCCAGGGCGTCGAGTTGACGTGGGTGGCGGCCAGCCAGGACGGATACGCCTACCGAGCCGTGGAGGTCGTTCCCGTGCAGGCCGGATGACGTGGCCAAATGCCTCGACCCGGTTGCAGTCCAATGTCGAACGATTGCAGCAGATCATCGTTGACCCGCACCTGTTGACGCCTGGACACGATCAGCAGCACTACCCGTTAATGGGCTGATGGCTGGGCGTCGTGGATGGGACGAAGGATCATCACCCGGGTTTGTAGCTCCGGCCTGCGATGATCCTGGCATGCGCTCAGTCACCCTGCCGATCGAGGCTCCGAGTGGGAGGGCCTACGTCGTGGAGGCTGTTCCCCAAGGAGCGATCAGCTCGCAGGTGTTCGACAACGAGGTACTTCAGTGGACGTCCAGTCTCCCATTGCTGGCCGAACTCGTTGGATTCCTCCGCCATTGGCTCGTGTACAAGGGCACTTGGACTGTCTTGGTTCGGCCGGCCGCATCTGAGGGTCGTGACACGGTGGTTTATCAAGAGTCCGCGCGGAGCCGTAAGGCTGCCGCTGAGCAGATGGCAGAGGCCGGGGAGCGCATCCGTAGAGGGCAACAGCGGCCCTCTTGGCCGTGAGAGGAAGTACCGCCAAAAGTTCCACGCGGGGTTTTCAAGGGCAGGCGGCGAATCTCCGCCCAGTCCTCCACTTTCAGCACCCTCCAAGGCTCAGAGGGGTCAGTTTTCCCGCAGGGGGTCAGTCTTGAGGAATCGGCGACATCTTCGGGTGGGTACGCACGGCTCGCCTGCTCGCGGCGGGTGCGTTGGTGATCGCTGGTGCCTGCTCGTGACCGCCCGCGGCGCGGGTTGCTGTCCCGTGGATGGCCCGTTCGATCTTGCTGGCAGGACGGTCGCCGCGGTCAGGGGCGACGGTGAGGTGCCAGTTCCTCGCGAGTCTGGTCATACCGAGGGTCGCGGCTCAGGACGACGCGAGCGTGCCACCGGACGATTCCCGGTGCGGCGGTGAGAACGATAAGGAGGCCGGCAACGAAGAGCGGGATCGGCACGCTGGTTCCGACGCCGGCCGTGTGGTGGCCGTCTCGTGTAGCGACGAGCTGGGGGTTGGTGCGGGACACGTAGATGGTGACGCTGTCGCCCCGGGAGTACGGCGGCGGGTCGCCCCATGAACCTGCCAGCGACACGATCCGCTCCCGGCCCCCAGCGGTGTACTGGACGTGGTCTCCGAACTTGTTTCCGATGGCCACCGCCTGGACAGCTGAACCGGTGGCGACCAGGTGGCTGTTCTCGACCCCGTTGCGGTGCGCCTGAAGGATTCCTCCGACGGTGAGGCAGGCTCCGAGCAGGCAGACCAACACGACACGTAGCCGAGATCGAGCGATCCATTCAAACGGGACACCTGCGTGCTCGTTCGCTTGATGCCGGCCGACCACCGCGTCACCTTCACCTCATCGGGCCTGCCAGCGTATGGCACCCGCATCCATTGCCCTGCCATCCCGTCTGCCGTCGACCCACCCAACGGGGAGCGGGCCTGCCCCGGGGTACCAAGGTGGAGCGCCCTACCGTACGACCTGGACCGGCCGGGCGTGGTCTGGTTGCCTTTGGTGCGTCACTGGCGAGCCGACGACGGAGCTTCCCGGAGCGCCGGGGTCCAGGGCGAGCAGTCCTGGGCGCCGGAGGCGTGGTCCGGGTCGTAGTTTTGCTGGTGGTGTAGCTTGAGCTGGGCGCCCATAATCCTCTGGATGAGGCGGAGGCAGGTGGGTGCGGAGCAGTTGACGCCGGCACGGGTGTGGGTTGTCTTGGTGCTCACGGTGTTTTCAGCCGGTGTGGTGTCGTCAGGGACGAGGGAGATGACACGGCGGCCATTGCTTGGGGTCGTGCTCCTGCTGTTCGCAGTGGTGCTGCTCTTTCAGCTCCTCCGGGAGGTCCGTTCGCAGGGCAGTCGAGTTCGCTGCGTTAGTTCAGGGTCGACTGGACGAGTCGTGATGAGTGGGCTCATCCTTGGCTCTTATGCGGGCTTGACCTCGGCGGCGGCGGTCTTTGGATATGTCCCGGGTTACGAGCGCCTTGCGGGCGCGGTGGTCGCTCCGGTGTATGCGGCCCTGTGTGTGTACTTCGTTCTGCTGCGCCGGGCGCTTTCTGGCGGTCGTGTGTAGGTGGCTGCTCGACGCAGAGCACGCAGCAGGCGCGCAGTCCTTGCTAAGGCATGGGGCCGTACGATTCTTGCATGGCAGCGACGGATCCTGTGGGACCCGAGCAATCAGTACCGGCATCTCGCATGCGTGCTTGGACGCTACCGCTGGTATTCGGGATCGCCGTCGCCGTTCTTGGCGCAGCCGTGCTGGCCCTGAACGCTGCTGGCAGCACCGAACCGCCGGCCGGCGTCCCCGCACAGCCCGCGCATCCGCAACAGCTGTACGCTTGCGCGGCTCCTTCGGACGCACTCAGCTTCTGCCAGTACATGAGCCAGCAGATGGCACGCCGCAACCAGCTCAGCAAGGCCGACTATCAATCGGCGATCCGCGCCGGGCTCGACATCCCACGCGTGGTGCGTGCCGCACTGCCCATACGCCACGATCACTGCGTCCCGGCCGCCCCGGCCGAACCCGGCGCGCCCTGTCGAGTGGTCCCCGACCCCGGCGAACCACTCGACCCTCAACACGTCGAGCAGGCCCTGTTGACCGCCGGATACCAGGATGCTGTCGTCAGGCTCGCCGCGTCCGAGGATCCTGTACCCCGTGGCGCCCTTCTGTACGCCGTCCCGCTCGGTAACGCGTGCATCATCGGGTACCAGAATCTCCAGACCGGAACCGGCGCTGGCAGCCAAGGAGTCGTCGGCACGTTACCCGATCACACCTGCCTTTCCCCGTGACGGCCCGCCGGGCGGTGACCATCCACGTTGACCTCATTGACCTCACGAGCCGCCGGTTCGCCAGCAACGGGTCAACGGCGACGGTACAGGTCACGTCGCGTGTCCGGATGGATCGCTCGACCCCTCACGCTGATGACGATGGACTGTCCGCCTCGAGTACCAGCTCAGCCATGTCCAGGAGTCGCTGGTAGTACTCGCGGCCGTAGTCGTCCAGCTCTGGGATGACACGACGTAGTTGCTGTTCGTACTCGGCGAGGATGTTCCATCTCCAATCATCCAGGACACCAACCTGTGCCAGCCAGACGGAGATACAACCGCTCGGGTAACTATCGAGCATTATCATGTCGAAGCCAGCCACGTCGGCACCGCGCCATCGGCTCGGGAAAGGCGCATTCCGGTGCGCCTCGTAGAGCGCTGCGACCGCCGCCAACCGGTCCGTGAGATCCAACGGCTTCTGCCTCCTCGGCCAACGCGGCAATGGTACGGACGCGCGCTCATCGGGCCATGTCCGGGCAGCACTCATCTCGACCCATGGTGATGTCGGTGGCGAGCGGGCCGGTGGTGGGCTTCGGTGCGAAATTTCTTCGTGGTCAGGCGCGGTTTTCGGGGCGTTCGTCGGCACCAGGGGCTATCGGGGTTGAAGCACACTGATCCAGCTGATCTGTGGCTCCATGGGGGCGTCGGTCGCCGCGGCCGCCGTCCCGACTGACGCCCATGCACCTGCGGCACCTCTTGGACCAGGACGGTCGGCCGGCCGGCCCGGCACCCATCCCCACCGGCACCGGCGGAAGGTCCGCAAACTCGAGCCACCACGCCATCACGACGGCACTGTGAGAACGTGAACGCCATGACCGGGCCCGATCCAACTGTCGACCCTCAGACACCAACCATGGTCGTCGCGTTTCCCGAGGTAACCATCCGAGTCGCCGAGATTCTCCGCGAAATGGGCTACCCAGACCTCGCCGATTCCCTTCCCACTCAACGCTTCTATGGCCGCTGCCGCTGCAAGCCCGGATGCTCATTTGTGTTGACCGCACCACCCGACAGCTCCGGCAGCCTCATGATCTGGCTTGAAGTCTCCGGCGAGACCATCGGCGAGGTCAGCCTCGACCCCGCCGGTCAGATCATCACCAACTTCGACATCGGCGCCCCCGAGACCCTCGGCGTCCCGACGAACTGGCTCGACCACGGCCTCACGCTCCTCGACCCGAGCGCAGACGACCGCTAACCTGACCGAAGATCGTCTAGCTGGAGCTGTTACGGATCAAGTGGAACTGATCCGTAACGCATCAAGTGGAGCCCGACAGAGCTGGGCCGCAATGGCTGCCCGGGGCCGGTCCCGGGCCTGACCACGATCTACCGGGTCCTGGTCCGGCACGGCTTCATCCAGCCTGTGCCGCGCCGACGGCGGCGGCAGGACTACAAGCGGTGGCAACGCGACAAGCCGATGGAGCTGTGGCAGATGGACATCGTCGGCGGCATCCGGCTCGCCGACGGTGGTGAGGCCAAGGTGGTCACCGGGGTGGACGACCACTCCTGGTTCAGCGTCATCGCCACCGTGGTCCGTAAGGCCACCGGCCGGGCCGTCTGCGTGGCGTTCGCTGAGGCGTTGCAACGGTTCGGGATCCCGGACGAGGTGTTGACCGACAACGGCAAGCAGTTCACTGGGAGGTTCAACCAGCCCCGCCCGGCCGAGGTGATGTTCGAGCGGATCTGCCGAGAGAACGGCATTGTGGCTCGTAACACCAAACCCCGAACCCCCACCACTACAGGGAAAGTGGAGCGTTTTC
>NZ_BONZ01000140.1 GCF_016862975.1 Rugosimonospora africana | reverse complement strand
GGATCTGAGGTCTGACTTTCAGCTGGACACGGCCGACCATCGCCGGGCCAATCCGATCTCGTAGTAGCCCTCCACGTACCGGCCGCAGCGGCGATAGCAGGCCGAGTCCGAGTGGGATGCTGCTTTCCCGCAGCCCTTTGCCCTACGCCTGGGCGACCTGGACACCAGCTCTGGCCCCATCCGGCTCAGGGAGAAAGGCGGCACCGTCCGCTGGCAACCGATCAGCCTCCCCCTGGCCGCCCGACTGGCCGACCACGCTCGCCGCCGCGGCGCGGTCGCGCCCACCGACGCACTGCTGCGCTACCGTAACGGTCAACCGCTGACCAGCCGGCGCTACGACCATCTATAGAAACGCATCGGCGACCAACTGCCCTGGGTCGCGGCCCAGGGCGTGTCCGTGCACTGGCTGCGCCACACCACCCTGACCTGGGTCGAACGGCGCTTCGGCTACGGCGTGGCCCGCGCCTACGCCGGCCACACGGACAAGACCGGACCAGCCACCACCACCTAAATCAAAGCCGAACTCCAAACCGTCGCCCGCGCCCTCGCCCCGATGACCGGCCAGCCACACCTGCTCGCGGTGACGACGGACGAGTCCAATGGGTCCTCTGCTGCATCAGGTTCCAGGAGCGTGTCTTTGACTGTTCGGGAGGAGGTGGACCTGTTCGGCCCCCGGCGTCGCCGTTCCCACGCCGACCCGGGGCCCCTCAATCGGGCAATCCGCGTAGTCTCACGATGCACGGGCCTGGCCCGGCCGTGCGGTGGTCCTCGATGCCGTCGCTGGGACGCTGAGCCAGCCGCAGGATGCGGCGACGGAGCAGATGTCACCGGAGGCCAGGGTCGGGCGGGCCACCGGCGGCGAGCACAGACGGCCCAACGCGTCTGGCCGCGTTCGGCTTCCCGTCCATCGTGGACAACGGCAATACACTCTGAAGCATGATGGGACAGCGTCCACGTGGGTCAGGCGCCGGCTGATGGGTGCAGATGAAGAAACGCGGGACGAGTGGACGGCATGGTCTGAGCGTGCGCGTCGTACCGCCGCGTGCCCGGGTGAGCGATGCATTCGGTGGGCTCTTCTAAAGAAGGAGCATCCATGTATTACATGACTGGCGGACAGGAGTTCTACGCGCGACTGAGTAAGGCCCGTGAGGACCAGGATATCGCCGCTCTGGGCGCGTTTTACCATCCAGATGCCGTTTCCATTTCGCTCTCGACCGGTCAGGTCTTCAGCGGGAGACAAGCCATTGTCGACGCGTTCGCCCGCACGTTCCAGGCGGCAGGGGTGATCTCGTCCAAATCCGTTGAGAGCCTCGTTGAGGCGGCCGGGACTGTCTGTGTGGAAGCCACGTTCACTACCCGATCTGGCCAGATTCAGACCTACGATATTTACCTACTGCAAGCAGGTATGATAAAGCAGCACGTTTCCGGTCTGATTTCGCCACATCCGCCCGTTGGTCAGGGCCGGGTCCAGCAATGGCCACAGACGAACGGCTGGGCTTTTTTCCATTACTTGCGTACCGCGGCCGAGGCCCGGGACTTCGTTATATTGGCAGGCCTCCACCACGCCGATGCGGTTTCGGTGGGCTGCAGCCTGAATCATTCGTTGTCGGGAAGAGAAGCCATTGTCAATTCAGCCAAACAGTTTGCCGCCAACGGCGGTTATCTGAAGCTGAAATCTATCGAGGCTTTCGCGGAAAGCTCAGAGATCATCTGCTTGGAAAGCGTGCAGACGCTGGAGATCACCAGTACCAGGGCGGGTTCTGCTCAAATTGACCTGCTCAACTATGCCGTATGGGTGGTGCATGCTGGAAGAATACAACGCCATTTCAGCGGCTACATCTCACCACGAGGACCCGACCTCCAACGCGCAATCCAGCGAGAAACCGAACGGTTGCTGGAGAAAGAAAAGGACATACACGGAACAATCATGGATGCATGGCGCAGCAGGTTGTATCCGCGCCGCTGGTGGTAGCCGGTCCCGAGCTTCAAGTTTCACGGGTCAGTTCCACCAATTTTGCGGAAGTGGCTCAGTGCGCTTCACGGGTGGAGTCGGAGAGATTGGATTCCGATTTATTCGTCCCTCACTTCAAGATCTTCATTGAGCCATTCCGCGTAACGACGGGTGCCACTGGGTAGTCGGTCGTTGTTGGTGTGGCGAGACACGCCGGTTGCGTTGCGGTGCAACGAAAAGACGCAGAACCCCGGTGGCGGAGCGGGCATGGCGGGGTACCCGCGCCGACACGCGTTGTCGACCCACCATCAGGCGTTGCTGCGCCGGTTCCTCGACGGCACCCGGATGAAGCAGTTGGCCGCCGACAACGGCATCGGTAAGTCCACCGGCTACGACTATCTGCCCGAGGGCATCGACGTGTTCAAGGCGCGGGCGCCGGGCCTGCACGGGGCGCTGCTGGCGGCCAAAGCCGCGGGGTACAGCCACGTGAACATCGACGGGATCCTGGTGGAGACCGACCGGGTATCCACGCCCGGACCTACACCTGGGGTGGACTTGTGGTGGTCAGGCAAACACGACAACCACGGCGGCAACGTGCAGGTCATCAGCGCGCCCGACGGCCGGCCGATCTGGACATCCGGGGGTGCGTCCCAGCCGCGAGCACGACACCACCGCGGTGCGTACCCACAGCGAGATCCTGCCCGCCCTGGCCGCTTGCCGCCGGTGACCCGCGCACCGTCGGGGATCTGAGCTCTGAGGGCGAATCCGGCACCATTACCGTGGCGTTCAAGAAACCCAAAGGCAGCCGGCTGACCGCCGAAAAGCAGCAGCTGTTCGCAGTCCCCGACGCGCCCCCAATGACTGGTCCTATCGGCGCAGTGGCCAGACGGTGACCGTGACGGTTCCGTCGCCTCCTTCGATGGGCTGTTCCTGAGGGGTGGCGTCGGCTTCGTAGAAGGGCTTCGTCCAGGCGGTACGGTTGCGGTATAGGGCGAACCGCAGGCCCGGGTCCTTGTCCGTACGTACGCTAACGACGGTCACAGGCTGCGGGAGGATGAGTTCTCCGGACCCTTCGGTGTAACGCAGCGAGCGTCCATCCTCGACAGTGAGGATGAGAGTTATCCTCGCTGTCTCCCGAGCGGCTTCCTCCGCTGCCTCCGCCGTCGCCCGCTCCCGGCCCTGGACGGGGCTGGGAAGGTCATTTCTTTGGATCTCTTTCGGCTCTGGCATGTGTGTCAATGTAGGAGATGTCCGCCACCGGCGGCCCGGGCAGCGGCGTACTACACCAGCGCGGTCAACTGACGTCCGGGCTCGATGACGGACGCGGCCAGCCGCGTGCCCGCCCAGCAGCGCCGCCCGGCTGGCTGACCATCTCGTGTGGCTCACGCGCGTCGGGGTCTGCAACCGCCGGTGATCGCGGCGGTCTGCATTTGCGACAGCGAGGTGAACTGGCGCCCCCCGCCAGAACGAGTCACGAACATACCGCTTCGGTCGTTCCACCCGCGGCTTGTCCTTCGGTTTCGGCCCCAGAACCGTGGTGATGATCGGGGCGAGGCGGGCGATCCACCGTGACACCGTCGGCTGCGAGCAGCCGAACAGTTCGCCGATCAGCGCCTGGGGCAGGGTGCTGGCGCAGGTGTATCAGCACCATCAGTACCGTGCGGTACGGGCCGACCGTGCGCCGCGGTGCGGGATCGATGCCGCCAGCGGCGTACACGTCGGCGACGAGCTGATCTGCTTGTTGCTGAGACAGTCCGGTCATAATCTGCATACACGGCGGCCGGTGCGCGAAGATGATCTGTGTCGTCACAAACCGGGTGACCTACGCGCATCCGGCCGCCGTGTCCATCACGGACACATCACAAGTCGATCAAACCGGACTCATCGACGTCTCACTATTGAGTAACGCTCTTACGGTCTGTCTCGAAGTCGTGTTTGTTGACTCGTCTGACAGCGTCCTTCTCGGGCGTCCCTGACACCGCACCCGCGGGGGTGTGGTGGTGGGGTTCCTCCGTCGTTGGGGTCGGTTTCACCCGCACCTGGGTGTGGGCCAGAGCCTGCCCCTCGGGAGGCGTTGATGACCGGGCCTCGTTCCTCGGGGTCCCGGGTCTGGGTGTGGTGCTGCTCGCCCCAGACTGCGAGGTTGATCGCCGCGTTGCGGTCCCGGTCGGCCTGGTAACCACACCCGTCGCAGACGAACATTCGCTGCGACAGCGGCAGCTTCGGGCCGACCGTGGCGCATCGGCTGCAGGTGCGGGTGGACGGATACCAACGCCAAGCGTGTTCGACCTGTCCGCCGCGCCACTGCTGCTTGTAGCACACGATCCGATCGAATTGGGCCCAGGCGGCGTCGCTGATCGCCACGGCCAGCCGCCGGTTACGCAGCGTGCCACGGATGTGCAGGTCCTCCAGCACCAGCTGGTCGTGAGTCTTGACCAGCGTGTTAGCGACCTGATGCAGATACTGCTGTCGAACATGACGCACATGGGCGTGCGCCCGGCCGAGCCGGGCCACGGCCGTGCGTCGATGGTGCGAGCCCCGCTGTTACGGCTGACCTTACTGGTTACTCATGCACGGCGCCCCGGGCGGGCTGGTCGCCGGGATCCGGCCGGAGAACGGCCACACGGCCAAGGCGATTCTCAGCTTCACCTCCCCACTACTGGAATACGACCGGCGCGATGTACCTGCCCAGCAGGAGATTCTGCGCGCCAAGTTCGCCGGCGTGGGCTGGCTGGTGCCGCAGTTCCTCGCCGCCATGCCCGCCGCCGCCGACTTCTACTTCGACTCCCTGAGCCAGGTCCATATGCCTCAGTGGTACCGAGGGCGGACGGTGCTGCTCGGCGACGCCCGGATACTGCGGCTCGCCGCTGGCCGGGCTCGGTACCGCGATGGCGCTCGTCGCCGCCTACGTGCTCGCCGGTGAGCTGTCGGCGACACCCGAGGACCACGAGGCGGCGTTCGCGCGCTACCAGGAGGAGACACGCGTCTACGTGAAACAGTGCCAGACCCTGCCGCCCGGCGGCGTGAAGGGCTTCGCGCCGAACAGCGCGCTGATGATCCGGATGCGCAACGTCTCGATGGCCATGACCACCCGCTGGCCAATGCGCGCGCTCGCAGCAAAGCAGTTTCAGAAGGCTGACGCGATCACGTTGAAGGACTACTGACGGCGACACCCTGGCGACGAGCCAGACCAGGCGCCTTCGCCCACGTCGGCGCCGGTCTCACCTCATCATCGGGGCCTGGGCCGGCCCGGCGGGCGCCGGGCAGAATTCTACGGCTGCTCGCCGGCTTACGGGCAACGCGGCCTCGCCGGGCCGTCTCGGAACCGGTCGGACGGTGCTCCAGCCGCCGGCCGGGCTCGTAAGATGCTGCGGTGGACACCGCCTGGGGGTCAGACCAGCGGCTGATCGACGGCCGCTTCGAACTGTTGCAACGGCTCGGTGCCGGGGGCATGGGCACGGTGTGGCGGGCCCGCGACGTGATGCTGCACCGTGAGGTGGCGCTCAAGGAAGTCGCCGTCACGACGGACCTCGACCCGGCCGCAGCGCGGCTGACGCGGGAACGAACCGTGCGAGAGGCCCGGGCGCTGGCCCGCCTGCACCATCCGAACGTGGTGACCATCTACCACATCGTAGACTCCACGCAGGCTGCCCATCCGTGGCTGGTCATGGAGCTGGTGTCCGGCGGGTCGCTCGCCGACCGCCTCGGCCCCGGCCCGCTCACGCCCCTCGAAGTGGTCAGGATCGGCCGGGGCGTGCTCGCCGCGCTGCGCGCCGCCCACGCAGTGGGCGTCCTGCACCGCGACGTCAAGCCCGCCAATGTCCTGCTGCGGCCTGACGGTTCGCCGGTGCTGACCGACTTCGGCATCGCGGCCCTGCACGAGTCGGCCGGGCTGACCGCAACCGGCACCGTGATCGGCTCGCCGGAATACATAGCACCCGAGCGGATCCGCGGCGCGGAGGGCGACCCCGCGTCGGACCTGTGGTCCCTGGCCATGATGCTCTACGTCGCGGTCGAAGGGCACAATCCGCTGCACCGCGAGACCGTGATGGCCACCCTGGCCGCTGTACTCGACGCCCCGATTCCGCCGCCGACGCAGGCCGGACCGCTGACACCAGTGCTCTCGGCGATGCTCGTGCGCAACCCGGCGGCCCGGCCCGACGCGGCGCATTTCGATCTGATGCTCGCAGAGGTCGAACACCTCCTCGGCAGCCCGGGGCCGATGCAAGGCACGCCTCCGCCGGGGTTCTACCCCCCACTCGCCGACGTCCGGCCGTCCTGGGCGCCGCCGGTGCGGCAGCAGGCTCCCAAGCGGCGCTGGCGGGCCGTGATAGCCGGCGCCACGGCCACGGCACTGCTCGGGGCGGCCGGCGTTCTCGTGTGGACGCTGCACCTCTCGTCCGGCACCTCGATACCGGACGGCACAGGTGCGGCGGGCGGTACGCCGCCGGCAGGCGCACCAGGAGCACAGTTCAGCCCGGCCACGACGCCGTCCTCCTTCACCCTGGGGACGCAGGGAGGGCTGCTCACACCGACAAGCGTCCGAGCCGCGATCACTGCCTTCCGCCAACTGATCGGCGGTACCAAAGTCAAAGAGCTCTCCGTGACCACCGCGGTGATATCGGCACAGGCGCCGACCAGAGCAGACCTGACCGTGTACGACGATTACGTCTACTATGGTGGCTCGACCGCCTCGGACTGGACGCCGGGCTCCACGCTCACGGCCAGCGACGTGCTCTTCGACCCGACGGTCATCGACTGGAACAAGCTCCCGGCGCTTCTGCAGACGGCCGACACCCAGCTCGGCATCCAAAAGCCGACGACACTGCTGGCCGTCGCGACCGGCGGCGTGTCCGGTACGGTTCCCGCGCTGCTGGTATACGCACAGGACGCTCACGGCAGCGCGTACCTGGTGGCCGACGCCAAGGGCAACATCGTCAGGAAGTATCCACGCACCCCGCCGTCCACACCGTAGCCCGAGTTCGCCGCCCGGCGCGGACCGGGCGCCGTGATCGTCCAAGTCCGGTCAACGGCCATAACAAGCCCAGCAGGTACACCCTCCGGAGGGAGCGGGTTCGTCGAAGGACACGTGCCTGCTGAACTGCGCGTTTAGGTCGATCACCCTGGGGGAGCGTGTGGCGTTGCCGTCCATTTGCCGCGGAGGCCGATCGATCGACCCATGAGGGGGACAGCGGCTCCTACGAGGTCGACCAGCACTTAGGCGCCAGCGTCCTGGCCCCCGCTAATGGTCAGGCCCAGGAATCTCCACACCTCAACATGATCCCCGCAATCTGCCTCCGGTCGCCGAGCTCGGTGCCCAAGACGCGGACCCGATCGACGGTCTACGGCCCATGCCCGCGTGGCTTGGCTGAAGGCAAACGCTCCGGCGGATGGCTGAACCGATGGAGCCGGCTGATTCCGGGTTCTCGAACCGATCGTAAGATTGGGTGCCAGCGACAGCATTCAACCCGATCGTTCCCTCGCACTAGACATCGGTCGCCGCGTCGCGTGCCTGCCGTACAAGCGGCGCGCAGAGGAGGAGAGATATGTCGTACGACCTCGACAAGCGTCTTGTGATCGGCATAGCATCAAGTGCTCTGTTCGATCTTGCGGAATCCGATACCGTCTTTCGCAACGAGGGTGAAGAATCGTACCGCCGGTACCAACAGGCGAACCTGAGCCGACCCCTACGCGGTGGCGTCGCCTTTCCGTTTATCAAGCGCTTACTATCCCTGAACGATCTTGCAGTGACTCATGACGATCCGCCTGTAGAGGTAATAGTCCTGTCACGGAACGATCCAGATACTGGGCTGCGCGTCATGAGGTCAATTGAGTATCACGAGTTGCCTATAACGAGGGCAATCTTTACGCAGGGTAGATCGCCGCATCAGTACATGCCGGCGCTACACATGTCGCTGTTTCTGTCGGCTAACGATCAGGACGTCCGCGAAGCTGTGGAAAAAGGACTGCCTGCCGGCCGGGTGCTTGAGTCAGCGTACCTCGACGACGACCACGATGGTGATCTGCGGATTGCGTTCGACTTCGACGGAGTCTTGGCAGATGATGCGTCCGAGCGAGTGATGCAAGAAGAAGGGCTTGCGCGATTTATGGATTACGAAACTGCGAACCTTGTCTCTCCGCATACTCCCGGGCCGCTACAAGACTTTCTACGCGAAATTAACAAGATTCAGCGCCTAGAAGAGAACCGGAAGCTAACGGACCCGCAGTACTCAATCAGATTGCGCGTCTCGATTATCACCTCGCGAAGTGCACCCGCACACGAGCGAGCTGTGGCTAGCCTGAAGTCTTGGGGCGTAACGGTCAACGATGCATTCTTCCTCGGGGGGATCGACAAGGGTGCAATAGTCAAGATTCTTCGGCCGCACATCTTCTTCGACGATCAAGAAGGCCATTTGAGGTCTACATCGCTGGCAGCCCCCAGCGTACACGTGCCGTTCGGCGTGCTGAACGCTGCCAAGACCGACGCCGTAGATCTGGCACTCAAGGAACGGATCGAGGAACTCGGGCCCGCTGCTCAATGAGCGATCGCACGCCCGATCTGCGGGGTTTCTCGACGTGCCTACGCCATCTAGCCATAAGGAAGCGATTAGGCCGGCGCCGATAGCACCGTGGTCCACCGCCTTTCCTGCTCTAGCCGGTCGCTTTTACCCCAAGAGCGCGGATATCTTTCAACGGCACAGTCGCCCCGTTACGTGAGACGTGCCAGAACTCCCAGCCTTTACGTGGCTTACCAAGTGCAAATGCAGCCGCCTCATCCAGGTCAGGCAGCATTTCGCCGGTAGGCATTCGTACTCGTCCGTCGGCTGAAAGATGTGCTGCAAAACGACCGGCTGGACGCCTCGAGATGCCGACCATGGGCTCGCTCTCCATAAGTAACCCGACCTCGATCAGCCGACGCAAGTCAGGTGCCGTCCTTCGCCCGCCGCGCGCCGATGTCACAGACTTCCTACGCACGGTTTTCGGCACTTCTGGCACGGCAAAGCCGAGCCCTTCCGGATTCCAGATCAGGCGACAGATTCTCTGGTAAAGGAGCTGCCGGGTGTCAATGGCTTCCTTCCCGAATTCGACCGGAAACGATCGAAACAGCTCCCCGAGGTCGTGCTCGGTGATGAACCTTTTTGAATCGAGGATAAACGGCTGTCCCGCCGACAGGCGTTGCTCAATGGGGCGGGCACTGTGTAGCGACCCTTCTCAAGCTCTACAACAATGTCATGATCGTGGGGAAGAACAGCTCCTTCAGCGCGTTCAAGCCGACCTCGGCACTGAAACTTGTGACGACATCTGGGCGGGCGAGGCGGCCCCAGTTCGCCGGTTGCTGAGTGAATCGAAGATGAAAAATTCACGTTCGTGTGGGCTCCCGAAAACTGTCAGAGGGCTCGCCTACGGTGGTCCTTCGCGAGTTGATGCTCGTTCCAGTTGATCGAGTTGAAGCGGCGATTCCGCTCGAGCTTGAAGCGCTTGGGAGATCACGACATGAGTAATCGGCAGTATCCCTCTGGAGTAGATCAAGCTCTGTTTCTGCTCAGCCGAGGACTATGTTACGAGCCTAGTTGCCAGACCCCTGTGCTGAGGCAGGTAAATGGAGAGCCAAGAGTCAACGTCTTCATAGCTCACATCTGTGCGCTCAATGAGCGCGGCCCTCGCTTCGAGCGTTCGATGACTGTACCCGAGCGGAACAGCTTTCATAACTTGCTTCTACTGTGCAAGCCGCACCATGACGAGATCGGCAGCCCGCAGACGAGGGCGAAGTATTCGGTAAGCCTGCTGCGACGTTGGAAGACTGATCGCGAAGGTAACTTGACGACACAACTCGAAGGATTGAGCGGGTTGACTCAAGACTCGTTCGAGGAGTTGATGACCAAAGTTGTCCTGACAGGACAAGCAGGAGCTCATGGAAGCGATTGAGGAGGTCGCGAAGACTAGTAGGAGGTCGGCCGACATGCTGAAGACCCTCATGGCGGAGCGTTTCGAGCGACCTTATCTTGATCGGGACATGGTGGCGTCGCTGGAGTACTCGGCCGCGCACTTGATGCATCTCCAAGACACCACCTGGCCACTGCACGAGTCCGCAATGGCTCTGAAGGGGCTAGAGGACAGCGCCTCCCTCTTAATCGATTCGGCGAACGTATTCAGAGGATTTGAATATCATGTCGAAACGCTGCGTCAGGCAGCGACCGTTTTAGAGCGTTCAGGATTCGATGAGGTTGGACGTGACCTCAGTCGGCTGGAGGCGGTCGCCGAGCGCCTGACTAGCGCGAGCACGTCTTTAACGACTCATAGCGGCACTGCCAAAGCTTTGGAGCAGGCGGCCGAGAACCTCGCCTTTCACGGCCGAGGCCCGACGCTCGATGTACAGGAGAAGCGCCGCTTCTTCGGGTGGGGAACCCTGGTCGGGGTTCTCGCGGTCGTCCTGGTCCAGGTCCTGGCCATCGTCTTGACAAAGTAGGGCTTGAACGACGGCGTCTTCCGCTGCGGCGTGAGGTAGCCGTCCCCGGCCAAACTTGGGCACGCATTGGGCACAGACGGCCGCCGACCGCCGGATCTTGCCGTACCCAGCCGGACAAACGATCGAGCCCCCTGACCGCGTACCACCTGGTCAGAGGGTGTCAGCGGCCAGTGAATACGGTTCTGGATCAATCTTTGTGGTGCGTGACGTAGCGTAGCCGTCTGGGATGATCTCTCGGTGGTCGATGCGACGCTGATTGGGGCTCTGCTGCCCCGGCTTGCTGGTGTGGTGGTCGAGGACGTCGCAGGCGATGGCGAGGTGCTGCGGATCCGGGCTCGGACCTCGACGTTGATGGCGCGATGCCCTGGCTGCGGAGCGTGCTCGGTAAGGGGGCATGGTCGGTACGAGCGTCGCCTGGCGGATGCCGCGGTCGGTGGCCAGCGCGTCGCGCGACGATTATCGGTCCGCCGGTCCGCCGGTTCGTCTGCGCGGCCACGGACTGTCCACGCTGGACGTTCGTAGAGCAGGTACCCGGACTGACGTTCCGTTACGGCCGGGTCAGCGTGCTGCTGCATGACGTCCTGCAGACGATCGCCCGTGCGTTGGCCGGACGGCCCGGCGCCCGACTGGCCCAGCGCATCTGGGTGACCGTATCCAGGTCCACGCCTGCTGCGCAGGCTCCGCGAACTACCACACGACGAAGTGGTGGCCTGCCCACCGGTACTCGGGGTCGATGACTTCGCACTGCGCCGCGGCCACGTCTACGCGACAATCCTCATCGACATGCAGACCGGCCGCCCAGTGGACGTGCTACCCGACCGCACCGCGGCAACCTTGGCCGACTGGCTACGCCGGCACCCCGGCGCACAGATCGTGTGCAGGGACCGGGCCTCCGCCTACGCCGAAGCGATACGTGCCGCGGCGCCCCAGGCCCGGCAGGTCGCCGACCGGTGGCACGTGTGGGCGAACCTGACCGAAGCGGTGGAGAAATGCGTCCTGGCCCACCGAGGATGTCTCAACAGCCCCGTGCCGGTGCCCGCACCGCCGGCCGACACGCCGGCACCATTTCCGACTGTGGAGGGCCGCCTGGCCGCGCGGACCCGAGAACGCCACACCGCGATCCATGCACTGTCGGGCAAGGGGGTCAGCATCGGCGTGATCACCGAGACTCTCGGTCTGGACCGCAAGACGGTACGCCGCTACGCGAGCACCGCTACCGCGGAGGAACTCCTGCATCCCAGAGGCCAGCGCAACGGTTCGCTGCGCCTGTATCTCGCGTATCTGCACCAGCGGTGGAACGAGGGCTGCACGGACGCGGTACGCCTTTACCACGAGATCCGCGAAAAGGGATACCAAGGCAGCGAT
>NZ_BONZ01000139.1 GCF_016862975.1 Rugosimonospora africana | reverse complement strand
GTCATCGGACCGCGCTGTCGCCACACCCAACTCCCGTACCGCCTCGATTCATCCCGTCGGGAAGGTAATGCGCCGCCCCTCACTCCGTTGTCAGGGCAGGTCAACTCGATGACCATTCGGCGGCATGTCACGCAGGTCGTGTTACTGATCTGTCACCAGGTCCTCCGACCGGGCAGGCATGTTATTCGACGCACTCGGCGTCTAGCAGGTCGGCTGCTTGCTCGGCGATGATGACGTCGGTCTTGAGGCGTTTGACGAAGACTTTGACGGCGTGCCGGTTGATCTGCGTCAGTGGTATTCGGCCGAAGCGGGGCAGGATGTGGTTGCGTAGGTGGCTGTCGTATGCGGCGCGCTTGGCTGGACCGGCGATGTGGCCCTGCTCCCAGATCGAGACCCATTCGGCGAGGGTGATGCGGCCGGCGGCGGGGTCGAGGTAGGTGTCGGTGGCTTGGTCGATGGCGACTTGCTTGCACCACAGCTCATGGACTGGGAGAGTCGCTGCCTGCGACGGCGGTTCGACCAAGGAGGAGACCGGTGCCGACGTCGAGAGACCGCGCTGGCTGCGCCGATCTTGACGGCTTCGCGTCAATGGTCTATGCCTATACCAATCTGGATCTTCCAGCTGGAGGTACCCATGGCACGCGTCCCGCGCCGGCTGTTCGGCGCCGTCCTCGGCGCCCTGACCCTGGCGTCGCTCGCGGCCGCCCCGGCGCGGGCGGACGCCCAGGCGGTCTACGACCGGCAGCTCGACGGCTCGACGCAGCTCTTCCTCATCAACGCGCCGAATAACGCGGCGGCACAGGCATTTACCACGGCCGACGCCCGGCTCACCGCGCTCAGCGCGTACCTGGTGAGCAACTCCGACACCGGTACCCTCGACGCCCAGGTCCGCACTAGCGTCAAAGATCCGTCCACTACGCTCGCCGAGAGCACGCTGCAATTGAGCGCCCTGGGTGGCGCGGGCTCCGGGTGGGTCACCTTCCCAATCGACACGGCGGTCACCCCGGGGCAGCAGTACTTCCTCGTGCTGGAGGCCAGCGACACCACCGACAAGGTGATCTGGAACGGCGTCAAGACCAGTCTGCCCGACGCCCTGTCCAGCTGGAACTATGACCTGTCGTACTGGGGCGGCTGGGAGGAGTACAACGTCGGCTCCTACACCAGCTTCCACGCCGCCTTCGCCATCGACCCGACCGGTGAGGACGCCTGCGCCGCCGCCAACAGCTGCTACCAGCACATCCCGGCCGCCGATCTCGGCGTTACCACAGCCGGGCTGCTTGGCAACGGCCAGACCACGGTGGCCGTCCCGCCGCAGCAGGCATACGGCAGCAGCTACGTCCCCGACAGCGATGTGCTCGTGCTCCCAGACGGGCGTTGGCGCTACCTGCCCGCCGGTGCCACCGCCCCGGTGACCGTCGCGGCGAACGACGCCGGCGCCCGCGCCCGGATCGCTGCCGACCGGTCCTGGCTGCGCTCGGGCCGGATCCCGGGTAGGACCGCGCAACAGCGGGACATGGCCAGCCGCGCTCTGCTCGACCTGCACCTGCTGGAGCAGCCGAACGGCGCGCTCGCCGCGGCCTGGTACGGCGCCTGGAAGTACAACTGGCCCCGCGACGCCAGTTTCGCGGCGGTAGCGCTCGCGGCGACCGGGCACGGTGCCGACGCGTACCGGATCCTCACCTTCAGCGCCTCGACGCAGAAGGCCGACGGCACCTGGGACGCACGCACCCTGCTGACCGGGCCGCAGGTGCCCGACGGCCGGCAGTTCCAGCTCGACGCGGATGGCTGGTTCCCATGGGCGGTCTGGGAGTGGGCGCAGGCGGTCATCGGCGACCAACGCAACCGGCTGCTGCCGGCGCTCTTTCCGGCCGTGCGGCGCGCCGCCGACCTTGCCGCCGGCTCACTGAACGCGCAGGGACTGCCGCCCGCGTCGCCGGACTACTGGGAGGTCGCCACCACCGCGCCGAACATCGGCACCGCGGCGCCGTGGCTGTCCGGGCTGCACGCCGCCGCCGCCTTGGCTCGGCAACAGCACGACCGTGCCGACGCGGCGCGGTGGGAGGCCGCCGCGCAGCGGCTCCAAGCCGGCATCGACGCCACCTTCGCCACCAACGGGTACTCCCGCACCATCGACGGCAATGGCCGCGACAGCGCCGTCACCTTCATGACCGCCCCGTACAACCAGGGATCGGCTGCAGTTGACTCGGCCATCGACAGTACGTTCGATGCGCTGCTGACCCCCAACGGCGGAGTCGTTCCCGGCAACGACCCGGCCCACACCTGGTTGACGTCGTGGACCCCCGAGACGATGTTCTTCGCACTCGCCTGGTCCAGTGCGCACCACAGCGCCGACCGGTCCGAGCAGTTGGTCTCCTGGCTCGGCGGGAAGCGCACGGCGCTCGGCGCGCTGCCCGAACAGATCAACCAGTCCGGGATAGCGATCTCGGTCGCGCCCCTGGGTTGGACCGACGCGCTGACCCTGATGACGCTGACCCAGCTCGACGGCCGCAACCTCCCGATCCCTCGCTGACCGCGCGCGGCCTCACGCGGAGACGTCAGTGAGCGCGTTGGGACGCCGACCGCATCCGCGACGACGTGCGTGATCTCGTGGTGCAGACACTGGGCCGCCCGGACGGCGTGCTGATCCCGGACGAGACCGGATTCCTGAAGAAGGGCACCTGCTCGGTTGGGGTGCAGCGCCAGTACACCGGCACCGCAAAGCGGATCGAGAACAGCCAGGTCGCCGTGTTCCTGGCCTACGCCTCCACCGTTGGTCGGGCGTTGATCGACCGGCGGCTCTACCTGCCCGCCTGTTGGAGCCAGGATCACGAGCGTTGCACCGCCGCGGGCGTCCCTACCGAGGTGGCCTTCGCGACCAAAACCCCTGGACCAATACCAGGTCCGCGGCTGGAAGCCCTGGCACCGGTTCGTCACCCTGACCATGCTCGCCCTGGCGATCCTGGCCACCCTCACCGCGACAGCCGCCCCAATACCCACCCCCGACCCGCACCGCTACGCCCGGCAACCCGGCCCGGTCGCCCTGACCGCGTCCGAGATCCGCCGCCTGCTCAACATCCTGCTCATCAGACCCGCCCGCGGCATGCTCACCTGCTGCACTGGTCAAACTGGCGACGACACCACCAGGCCAGCGCCCGCCGAGCACACTACCGACGCAGACTCGCCACATAGATCGCGAAGTGTCACTGCCGTACTAGGTCGGCGATAGCGGCGGCGCAACAGGTGCCGGGCGCCGCAGCGGAGTCCTGCGTCGACAGCGCGGCCGAGGACCGCGGCGCACCAAGCCGACCATCACGCCGACGTGCTGCTGGAAACGCATCCGGTAGCGAATGCCCATACCTGCAATCTACGGCGTGAGGTTCTGGTCATGAGCGTTACGCGAGGAACCCGCACGATGGACCGTGGGAGCGCGAAAATCCCTCCAGCAGCGCGCAACACAGGTGTTCAAGGTTGTCTTCGGACACGTCTGCTGTCAGCTGGCGATTTGAGTCGTGGTGGTCGATGCGGGCGGCGATGCGGAATCACGACGTAGTTCTCCGAACCGGTCCCCGATGCGGCTGGCTCAGACGTTGGTCTCCTTCCTTGAAGGGCCTACCATCCGGATGGTGGACGAAGACATCGATCGAATGTGCCAACGCGCGTGATCACGGGTGCGTTGATGCTATTGGCCGCCGCCGGGTTCTTCGGCGTTGGCGTCTACACCATCCGGGCTGGTCGACTCCCCGGCCCGAGTTGGTTCAGAAACCGCCGTAGTGTTCCCGCCTGGGCCACCGGCCTGAGCCTTCTCATGTTTGGCGCTAGCAGCACCCTGTGGGCCATCTCAGAGTTCAGCGACAACCTCATGCTGCGTCTCCCTGCATGGTGCATCTACGGGGCAACCGTGTTCTTTCGCCTCGGCGTGAACCTGCGACATCCCGATCAACAGGAGGTCAGCAACACGACCCGCAGTGAAGGTCAGCCGCCAACGACGACCAGTACAGCGATCGCCGGGCATGCCACCGTTACGGAGGCGGCGACGCTGGGCGATATCGGGAACCAGACCTGAGACGGAAGCGCTCGCCAAGTCGTCGGAGGCGGTGGCGCTAGGGGTTCGCGGGCAGATTCGGACCCGCGACCCTGAGATGAAAAGACCGCCGGGGTGACCGACCCTCACCGATCTCGAAGGATTGTCGGGGTTTGGGGGTGGGCCCCGGCCTACTCGTGGGCGAGGAAGATTCGCCGCCATGGGTAGCCGCTCCATTGCGGTCCCGTGTCTCCGACCGTGACGGTTGTGTCTACCGAGAATTCACCGCGTACCGCCCCCATAGTCAGCGCTTCGAACTCGGCGAGCATGTCGGCGATGTCCTCGTCGGCTCGCTCTGTGCGTCGAGCGAGGGCGATATGAAAGGTGACCCTGTCTTTCCCGGCCTGGACGGCGATTCCGCGCACGTCCGAGCCAATGTTGCCAAGGGACGCCTGTACCGCGTCCAGCACAACGTGGTTCTGCCAGGTGAGTTCTGGCCCGGCGTTAGGGCCGAGGATGACCTGGGGGTAGTCGTCGTTCGCCGTCATGGCCTCATCTTCCATCGGCGGCGTGGGTAGGTGCGGCCGCGTTCGCCGGCCACGGCCCGGTCCTCGTCGCCGTTCCCAGCGACTCCAAGGGCCGGGCGATGCCGGCGGCAAGCCGCGCAGCGGCGCGGCAGCGATCGTGCGGCCGGAACCATTCGCGAAGGAGGACGACCCTCAGCGATCGTCAACTGCACGGCCTGAGGCGCCCGCCCGCAGCGCAAGTTTTAGAGGGTGATGATCTCCGGGACCGTACGCATGGCTCGCCCGCTCGCGGCGGTGCGTTGGTGACCGCTGGTGCGCGCTCGCGACCGCTGGCGGCACGGGTTACTGGCCCGTGGATGGCCCCTTCGCAGGACGGTCGCCGCAACCGCAGTCGATCCGCCTGCTGGACCTGGTCGCGCTCCAACTCAAAGCCCAGATCGCCGAAGCGACCCGGCAGGGCCAGTTCACCCCGGAGCAGCAACGCACCGTCAACGCGGCCGTCGATGCCGCCGTCACCTCCCTGCGCGAACAGCGACCGGTCGACGCCACCGACCTGCCCACCGCGGTCGCCCAGCTCTTCGAGGCATTCCAAGGCCCCAACGCCCGGTTCGTGGAAAGCGACGACGCCGTCTACCCACCAGACACCGCCGCCGCACTCCGGCCGGGAACCAAGGTACTCCTGACGTGCGGCGCGAACGACGCCCAGGTCTCTTGTGCCACAACGAACGCCCTGACGAACGCCCTGCCTCACGCGCATGCCGGTGGACCGGGCCGAGTGACGCTGCCGGGAGTGGACCATCTGCTGCACGACGCCGACCACCCGGACACGCTCGCGCCGCCCGTACTCGACGCCTTGCACCGGTTGGCCCGACACTGACGCCGGCCGAGGACGCCCCCGGACCGCTAGTGCTCTGATCGCGCAAGTTCGCCGGGTTGGTCAGGTCGCGGTGGCGAGAAGGGTATCCGCCCCAGCGGACACCCTTCTCGCTGCGGACGCGGGCGCGTTCCTTGCGTTCGGCGGCCAGGACGTCGCGATGGCGGGCGTTGGCGTTGCGCCAGCGCAGGTAGGTATGCAAGGCCCGGGTCTGAACCGTGTGGTTGGGATAGTTCGAGTTGGCGATGCTGAACTGCCGCAGCGGCCCGAAGTGCGCCTCGATGGGGTTCGCCCACGAGGCATAAGTCGGGGTGAAACACAGCTCGACCCTGTGTTTCTTCGCCCAGTGTCGGATGCCGCCGCCCTTGTGTGCGGACAGCTTGTCCAGGATGACGTAGATCGGTCTCATCCCGTGTCGCACTGACACAGCACCGCCCATCAGGACTCAGGCACCAGCATCGCCGCAGGCCCTGTTGGCGATCTTGGGAGCGGGAAGGCGAGCATGTCGCGGAGCAGTTCATAACGAGCGTCGACATGTCCGTGCGACGAGGGCTACGGCGCCACGGTCAACTGCAGAGCGCTTCTCCAACCAGGAAGAGGTCAAGATCCTGCTCCCAGTTTGCTCCCACCTGTAACCAGCATCGACTCCACCGCGCCTTTCACACACCTCGATCATCAGGCGGGTGACCTCGAACGATACGAAGCAGTTCAGCGCCGTTCGTGGACGTTGAGCGCAGTTGTGTCAGCGAACGCCCACCGAGCCCGTGACCAGCAACCATACGAGGCCCCCCCCAGGTCAGGCCGGACCGTTCGCAGCCGATGCCAGCCGTTCGCAGCCGTTCAGCGCCGTTGCGAGCGACCCCGTGCTCCCAATCTGCTCCCACCGATCACCGCGTTGGCGACGTCCTCTGCAACAGCTGCACTACCGAGTTAGTTCTCCAGCCCGGGATCGTTATGTTTATGTTGGTTGATGTTCGACCTGGTCTCGGCGGCGGTAGTGGCTGGTCTTGGCTCTGGCTTGGTGGAGTCGTCGCCAGCGGGACCATGCCAGCCAGTGGATGATGGTGTGCGCGGTGCTGCTGATCAGTTTGGCGAACAGGTGGCGGATTTCGTTGACGGTCAAAGGGATCAGCTGCTGATCGGTCGGGTGAGCGCGGGCGCGTTCCCGGGCGGCAATCACGGTGAGGATGGCGTGGGCGAGCATGACCAGCGTGGTGTGCCGGTACCAGGAGTCCCAGCGGCGGACCTGATGTTCGTCCAGTCCGGTGGCGTTCTTGCCGGTCTGGAAGCAGGTTTCGATGCACCAGCGGGTGCCGGCCACGCGCACCAGGGTGGGTAGGCCGACGGGTCGGGGTGACCAGCAGCGGTAGAAGGCCAGCTCGCCATCGGTCAGGCTGCGGCGCACCAGCAGCCAGTGGTGCCCGATCTGCTCGTCGTCGGGTGGGGTGATGGCCACCCAGGCCCGGTCGTATTCCCTCGGTCCTTTGGCCCCGTCGGCGACGCTGTAGCGGTTCCACGCCCGGCCGCTGAGGGCGGCGACGACCTGGTCGGCGCGTTGCGGCCCGAGGGCGGGGCAGGCGGTGATCCGGTGGTTGCGGGCCACGGCCAGCACGTAGCCCATGCCGCGGGCCTGCAGGTCACGCCGCAGTCCCCGGTCACCGCCGTAGAACTCGTCCGCGGTGGCCCACGCTGCCGGCACACCAGTATCGGCGGCGCGAGTCAGCATCCGCCGGGCCAGGGTGATCTTCGTGGCGAACCGCACCTGCTCCGGCACCCCGGCAGCAGCGCACCGCTGCGGGTCGTCGGTCCAGCACCGCGGCAGGTAGACCTCTCGATCGATGAACGTGTACCCGTGCCGGGACGCGTAGGCCAGGAACACCGCCACCTGGGCGTTCTCGATCCGTCCGGCCGTGCCGGTGTACTGCCGTTGCACCCCGACGCTGGCCAATCCCCGTTTAAGATCACCGGTGTCGTCGATGATCAGCACCGCACTGGCGTCACCCAGCTGGTCGACCACGTACCGGCGCACGTCATCGCGCATCGCGTCGGCGTCCCAGACCGCCTCACCCAACAGCCGCTGCATCCGGTGCGGGGTGCGGTCCCCGGCCTGTTCGGCCAGCTGCCAGCACGAACGGGTGTCCACATCGGACAACAAGCCGAGCAGGAACGCCCGCGCCTGCCGGCGCGGCTCCACCCGACTAAACCGGCCCGCGACGTAGGCGAACCCGGCCTCGAACTCGCCCAGCCAGCCCTCGGCCGCTACGCTGTCACCATCGGCCGCCACAAGATCTTTAGTGGTCTCCACAATTCGCTGATGATCACGTGGCGGCCGCCTCTACGCCCGTAGACACGCCGCCCGGGCCCGCCCCAACCCATCGCCGAATGTCTAGATAACGATCGTCGATGTGTGCGTCGGCGCAATCGCTGCGGCAGGCGGTAGGGCTGGGATGATTCAGCTCGGGGCGGTGGAGGCTGTCGGCTGGGAACCGGGGCTCAGTCGGTGACGGCGGGTGGTTCGCTGGGGAAGAGAATCGGGCTGAGCAGGTATCGCGTGCGATCGGGTGTGGGTGGGTTGGCCAGTCGGGGGACGATTGCCTCGCGCAGTTCCTTGATCATGGAGTTAAGTTCCTCGCCATCGAGCCAAATGGCGTGCTGCCGGTAGCCGACGGGGTCGGTGGCTGGGTTGGTGTGTTCCCGGTCGAGGTAGGCGTTGAACTCGGCGACCAGGGTGGCCACGGCGGTGGCGAACGCGCGCCGGTGCTCGTCGGGTGTCAGCGACGCGGCTGTGCCGGGGTCGATGCTGGCCCGGTCCTGGCATAGCCGGTAGTGGCGCTCGACCGCGCCGCGTACCCGTCGTTCCTCGGCCACCTCCAGGACTCCACCGGCGGCCAGCAGGTCGACGTGCCGGTAAACCATCGCTTTGGAGACGTCGGGCAGCCGTGTGCACAGCTGTGCTGTAGTTAGCGTGCGTCCGCCGCGCATGGCGTGCACGATCCGTAGCCGCACCGGATGTCCCAGCAGTTCCAAGGTGTCCACTCCCCAACGATCTCAGATCATGCTACCGTTCGCAAAATCAGAGAAAGGGTGGGTGTGGGATGACGGTGGGGACAGACCCGGCAGCAGTCGCCGCAACGGTGGTCGGGATGGCGCGCGAGGGACGCTTCGTGGACATCGAGGCGCTGTTCGCCCCGCGGCTGCGCGCTGTGGTGTCGGCCGAGACGCTGCGGGCGAACTGGGTGACAGAGATCTCCAGGGTCGGTGCGATCACGGCTGTTGGACAGCCAACCAGCGAGCCGGGCAAGACCGGGTTGGTCCGGGTGAGCGTCCCGGTGACCTGCGTACGTGGCGGACTCATGGTGGTCATGTCAGTTGACGACGCCGGCATGATGCACGGCCTGCGGCTCGCGCCGCCGGCTGCCATGTCCTGGGAGCCTCCGGGTTATGCCAACCCGAAAAGGTTGATCGAGCATGAGGTCACCGTCGGCTCCGGCGCACTCGCGGTTCCCGGCACGCTGACCCTTCCCCGTGGACGAGGCCCGTGGCCGGGTGTGGTTCTGCTCAGCGGCGGCGGACCGTTCGACCGGGACGAGACCAGCGGAGCGAACAAGCCGCTCAAGGACCTGGCATGGGGATTAGCCAGCCGTGGTGTGGCAGTGGCCCGCTTCGACAAGGTGACCTTCGTCAACAGTGATGTGGTCACCAAGCCGGGTTTCACGATGGCCGAGGAGTACGTGCCGCACGCGCTGGACGCGGTCCGGCTGCTCCAACGGCAGCCGGGTATCGACCCCGCGCGCGTGTTCGTGCTCGGCCACAGCATGGGCGCCACTGCCGCCCCAAGGGTAGCGGCCGCCGAGGCGTCCGTCGCAGGCATGCTGATCCTGGCCGGTGACACCGTGCCGCTGAGCCAGGCCGCTGTGCGCGTCGCCCGCTACCTGGCCACCCTGAATCCCGGCCCAGACATGCAAGCCGCCGTCGAGCTGATCACCCGACAGGCCGCCCTGGTCGGCAGCCCCGAGCTGTCACTCGCCACACCGACAACCGACCTGCTGTACGGCTGGCCGGCTTCCTACTGGCTGGACCTGCGCGACTACGACCAGGTCGCGACAGCCGCGGCGCTGGACAAGCCGATGCTCATCCTGCAGGGCGCCCGCGACTACCAGGTGACCGTGGTCGACGACCTCGCCCGATGGCAGGCGGGCCTCGCTCACCGGCGCGACGTCACGATCCGCGTCTACGACGCCGACGATCACATGTTCTTTCGTGGCGAAGGCCCGTCCACACCCGCCGGGTACGAGCCGCCGCAGCACGTCGACCCAGCCGTAGTCGTCGACATCGCCGATTTTCTGACCGCCGGCCAGCGGAAGATCGCCCGGCTGTTCCCCCGTCGCAAGCACTGACCCCGCCGATCCGGAGCACGATGACATAGGGCGTGGAACAAGCCCCCGCCACCGCGACCGGCCCGAACATCAACCCACATCTACATAACGATCCCGGGCTGGAGAATTAGTTCGAGCCGCCGAGAAGGTCAATAGCGCTGCCATGCCTGCCCTGGCCCGCCCGCGGATGAGCACGGCGACAAGGAGCGTAAATCAAGATCCAATGGCCGGACGCCCGTAACGTCCGAATGGTCTACCAGTTCCGCGCATCGACCTCTGCGACGATGCTCTCGACCGTCTCTATCGGTATCAGGATCGCGATGTCCCAAGTCTCGCCGTCGTGACCGACCACGACCGTGTCAGCGTCACCATCGATCGCCCAGCGCACCGGGGCGGCCGCCGACTCTCCAACATGGAGGCTTCGTCTCGTCGCCCAGTCAGCGCCACGGATCTCACGCGGGTGCTGGCCGGTCCAGACGGGGGCTGGGCGCCCGGACGTGCTGTCGAGTGCGATGTTCCTGTATCCGTGTCAGCACGGCGCGAGGCAGCCAAGGGCCCACTCACGCCCCGCTGGGGCAACACTAAGGTGCCTACCTCGCTCGCCTCGTCAACCTACGACATCCGCTTGGATAGGCGACCGGAGGTGAGCTTCGGTACGAGTCTCCTCACGGTCGGCGCAGTCTTCGGACGTTCGTCCGCGCCTCGGTTTATCGCGGTCGAAGCACGCTGATCCGGCTGATCTGTGGCTCCGTCGGGGCGTCGGTCGGGGCGGGCGTATAGCTGGCAACGGTCGTCAGACGATCGGCGGGCAGGTGTCCGCGTCCAGGGTCGCCGACGAGCACCAGGACACCGCGCGCGGCGGCGCGGCGGAGGAACGGCCACATCCGCTGCGCGATCGCCTCGTTGTAGAAGACGTCGCCAGCGAGTACCACGTCGGCGTCGCCGCCATCGTCATCAAGCAGGTCGTTCGGGCACGGGGTAACCGTCACGCCGTTGGCCTTCGCGTTCAGCGTGATCGCGGCCAGGGCGTACGGATCGACGTCGTTGGCCGTTACCGTCGCTGCGCCGGCCAGCCCTGCGGCGATGGCCACCAGCCCCGACCCTGACGCCACGTCCAGGACCCGCCTGCCGGTCACCGTCGCCGGATGATCGAGCAGGTAACGTGCCAACGCCTGACCGCCTGGCCACGCGGTGGCCCAGAACGGGGCGGTCAACGCCGCACCCATCTCGGCCTCCATCCGGGCCCACCACACGACGGCATCCTCCGCCAGGTGGAGGCGGATCTCAGGAACCAGCGGCGCCTGGACGAGATGGAGCCGATCGGATCCGGACATCTCCGGCGCGGCCAGTTCGTCCTCGAGATAGGCAGCGGCGCCTGTCCGACTCATCATGAGTCAAGCATGACCGACCGGCCCAGCCACTCATGCAGCAACCCCGACCTGCCCGCGTGTCGTGAGCCGCCGCGCGGGGGCCGATCGGGACACAGTACTGTCTCTTGAGACGGCCGATCACCGCCCGTTCAGAGCATTAGGGAGTAAGCACATGGCAACCGGCACCGTGAAGTGGTTCAACTCGGAAAAAGGATTCGGCTTCATCGCGCAAGACGGCGGCGGCGCCGACGTGTTCGTCCACCACTCCGCCATCGCCACTAGCGGCTACCGCGAACTCAACGAAGGCCAGAAGGTCGAGTTCGACGTCACCCAGGGCCAGAAAGGACCCCAGGCCGACAACGTCCGACCCCTCTGACAACCACCGCCACGGCGGGCTCGAAGGCCGGACCGGCTGACCGGACGCACTTCGCCAGCGTGCACCGGACGGACATGATGACCGGACGCGCACCGTGGAAGAGCTCCCACGGCGACCCCGAGCCGGCGTGGGCAGCGCTCGAGACGGAACCGCTGTCCAGATCCGCAGATGCTCCGCTCCGTTGCGGATGCGCCAGAGGTTCGGGCGAAGTCGGGGCGATCGAGGTTGACCGTCACGGAGTTGCCCAGGTTGTTGGTGAAACTAGCCATCGACTCCGTGCACCTCCGCCTTCTCGAAGGGTTAACAACTGTTGGCGTGCCTGTGGTCTTTAGCGA
>NZ_BONZ01000138.1 GCF_016862975.1 Rugosimonospora africana | reverse complement strand
GTCTCGGCGACCGAGTCAGGGCACTAGATCTGTTCGAGCAGGGGTACGGGCAATTCATCGTCGACCCCTACACGATCACCCTGGAGTACAGCCCGACCGTGTTCCCCGACCACCCGCGCGCGGGTCCATTCACCGGCAACCTGGGCGGCTTCCTGACCAGTTGTCTGTATGGGCTAACCGGGCTGCACTTGATCGACGGTAGTCCGTCGACGTGGTTCCAACGGACCATCGCGCTACCCGAAGGGTGGGACGCCATCCACTCCGATAGCGTCTGGGTCCGCGGCCGGCCCATGACGCTGCACGCCGGTCACGGCGACCCACGCGGTCAGCTCAACGATGGCGATGATGGGTGATGAGAAACAGTTGCACCCAGATCCCAAGCTCAGCCAATCAAAAGACTTCGGCGACGGCGTACGCATGCGCCGGCACCGAACGGGGTAACGAGGCGGCTTGACCCAGCAACCTTGGAGCGGCTCATGCGAAGCGTGGGTAGACAAGCCGGCAGCCTGTCATCAGCGGGATTCACAATCCTGCGCTCAGCGCTGGTGGCGAACCTCATGTGGATCGGCGCATTGAAGTTCAAACGGTACGAGGTGGAAAATATCGAGCCGCTGGTCACGTCGAGTCCACTGCTGTCTCCGCTACGCCGGCGGCTGGGTCCGGAGAACCTTGCACGACTCATCGGCGTCACGGAATTGACGATCGGATCGCTGGTCGCCGCGAAACCGCTTGCGCCCAGGGCCTCGGCGGCTGGGAGTTTCGCAGCGGTGGGGATGTTCTTATCTACGCTCAGTTTTCTCCTCACAACGCCTGGCGCTCGGCAGGAGGGCGAGGGAGTCTTCAGCCCGTCTCTTGTCGGACAGTTCCTGGTGAAGGACAGCGTGCTACTTGGCGCCGCACTCGTGACGGCGGCGGATGCGCTGATGGCTGGGCAAGACCGGTAACGAGTGTTACCCATTCCGCGGGGCAACCTGGTCCTGCTGGACCCGATCGCGGTCGACACCGCCTGAGCGTAGGCAACGAGCGCGGTATCGCAACCGAGTGGCTTCCTGCTCGGCTCAGCGGATTCTCGTCCAGCTAGGTCATCACTCGGGCTATCGTGGGAGGCATAGCAGCTCAACAGAACGAACAGGGATACCGCGATGTCCGAGTCCTTCTCCCTTCCCACTGAACCCGAAGGCGTCGTCGCGTCGCTGGTTGAGCGATTCAATTCCGGCGAGGTCAGCGCCATGATGGCCCTGTACGAGCCGGACGCCGTGATGATCGCGAAAGACGGGCGTACCGTCACTGATCATGCTGAGATCGCTGCCCTACTCGAGCGCGATCTCAAGTACGGCCTGCCGCTGGAGGCCAAGGCGCGCCATGTGTTCGTTGCCGGCGACATCGCCCAGATCGTTTTGGACTGGTCAATCGATGGCACAGGTCCCGACGGCGAACACGTGCACCTCGGAGGCTCGGCAAGCGATGTCGCGCGCCGCGGCGCAGATGGACTCTGGCGGTACGTGATCGACAATGCTCTTGGGACGGCGGTGCGACAGCCCGCCTGACACGTACGCCACGCAGGATGCGTTGCGCACGCGCGGTGCACGATGGGGCCGCGGGGCCGTGTTCAGCCTTCGGCTCGACGCCCCACCCCAAACTGATCGGCTCGGTGAAGCGCGTGTGCCGGAGGTAGACCTCTGCCTCCGCCTGGGTGAAACCGGCCCCAGTGACGGAGGAACCCCACCACCCCGCCCCACGGGTGCGGTGGCAAGGACGCCCGGGAAGGGCGCTGTCAGATGAGTCGGCCAACACGACTTTGAGACAGACGTAACGGAGTACCGCCCGCCGCCACCCGCAACGGCCCCAGGATCTCGAAGCTTTTGGCCGCCCGGCACGCATCCGATGGCCGAAGACGTCCGCCAGTGGCTGACCGATCCGCATGACGACCGATCAGGGACGCAGACGTCGGCCGAATCGCTGCCGACCGTACTCCCGGGAAGCAATCAGAGACGCCGGCGACGCCCACCCAGCCAACACCCTCATCAGCCGCACAGACCGTGCCGGCCTGAGGTGCGCGTTCTACGGGCGGATGTCCACCAAAGAGTTCGGTAACCGGGTGACCGGGTCGTAGGTCACGCCGCGGGGCGATGCCCTGTCTCCCGTCGACGGTCGCCGATAAGCTGTATCGTCGCGCGCCGCTGTTCCAACGGGGGTACGAGCATGGTCGAAGCCGGGCAGGACCAGGCCGTCGAGTTCCGGATCCTGGGTACGGTCGAGGTGAGGATCGGCGGCGCACCGGTGCCCCTCAACAGCAAACAGCGCTCGCTGCTCGCGATGCTGCTGCTCAGCGCGAACCGCCCGGTACGCGCGGAGCGGTTGCCCGGCGCGCTGTGGGAGCCGCCGCTGCCGCACGCCGTCGACGTGCGGGTCCGCACGCTGGTATCGGAGTTGCGCCGGGCGTGCGCCGCGGCCGGGCCGCAGCTGATCGTGACCGGGTCGCGCGGGTACCTGCTGCGGATCGGGCCGGGCCAACTGGACCTCGACACCTTCGTGCACCGGGTCGACGAGGCCCGGCAGGCGTCGGCCGCCGGTCGGGTGGCCGTCGCGGCCGGCCTGTACGAGGATGCCCTCGCCTCGTGGAGCGGCGCCGCGCTCGGCGGTACCAGCGGCCCGTTCCTGCTCACCGAGGCGGTCCGGCTGGAGGAGATGCGGCGGGGAGTCGTCGAGGAGCACGCCGAGGCGATGCTGGCCGCGGGGCGGCACCGGGAACTGGTCGCCGAGCTGCGCGCCGTGGTCGCCGACCACCCGAGCCGGGAACGGCCGCACGCGCAGCTCATGGTCGCGCTGTACCGGTGCGGCCGGCGCAGCGAGTCGCTGGAGGTCTACCGGTCGCTGCGCGCGGCGCTCGTCGAGGAGTCGGGGCTCGAACCGACCCCGGAACTCCAGCGGCTGCACCAGCAGGTGCTGATGGCCGACCCGGCGCTCGAATGGCGCGCGCTGCCGCCGGCACGGCCGTCGCCCGTCGGGCCGTCCCGCCAATTGCCGGCCGAGAGCGGGCAGTTGGTGGGCCGGCGTGCCCAACTGGAGTCGCTGGACCAGCTCGCTGCGGCCGGTACCCGTCTGGTCCTGGTCGTCGGAGCCGCCGGCGTGGGCAAGACGGCACTGGTGGTGCACTGGGCGCACCGGTCGACGGCGCGGTTTCCGGACGGTCAGCTCTTCCTCGACCTGCGGGGCTTCGACCCCGCCGCGCCGATGGTGCCCAGCGACGCCCTGCCGCTGTTGCTGCGTGCCCTGGGCGTACCGGCCGGGGACATCCCGCTGTCCGTCGACGAGCAGGTCCTGCTGTACCGCTCGGTCGCGGCCGACCGCAGGATGCTGCTGGTCCTCGACAACGCGGCCGAAGCCGACCAGGTCCGGCCGCTGCTGCCCGGCAGCCCCGACTGCCTGGTCGTGCTCACCAGCCGGGACCGGCTGTCCGGCCTGGTCGCGCTGGACGGGGCGCGCCGGCTGGCGCTGGACGTGCTGTCCCCGCATGACGCGGTCGACATGCTGACCGGGACCGCCGGTACCGATCGGCACGACCGCGACGCGGAGGCGGCGGCCGAACTGGCCCGGCTGTGCGGGTACCTGCCGCTGGCCCTGCGCATCGCCGGTGCCCGGCTGGCCGACCAGCCCGATCACAGCATGCGGCGCCACGCCGACGAGCTGTTGGCCCACGGTCGCCTGGCCGGGCTGCGGCTCGACGGCGATCAGCGGGCCAACGTCCGGGCGGCGTTCGACCTGTCGTACCGGACCCTGCCGGCACTGGCGCGACGGATGTTCCGGCTGCTCGGTCTCGTACCGGCACCGGCCGGCCTGAGCCTGGCCGGCGCCTCGGCACTGGCCGCGGTCGACGCCGGGCAGGCCGAACGGTTGCGGGACACGCTGGCCCGGGTGCACCTGGTGACCGGTCGCGGGGACCGCTTCGCCTGCCACGATCTGCTGCGCGACTACGCGACCGAACTCGGCGGACAGGATCCGGCCGGTGAACGGGACGCGGCCATTGGCCGGCTGATGGCGTACTACCTGCACACCGTCGACAACGCGGCCGCGTCGGTGTTCGGGGCGACCGGGCGGCTGCCCCGGCCGCCCCTTCCACCGGGCGTACGCCCGACGACGTTCGCGGGCGTGACCGATGCCCGCACCTGGCTGTCCGACGAGTGGGACAACCTGATGGCCGCGTTCGGTCACGCCGCCGCCCACGGCCCTGACCCGTTGGTGTGGCACCTCGCCGACGGGCTGCGCCCGATCATGCGGCTCGGCGGGTCGATGCCCGAACTGCAGACCGTGGCGGAGACCGGGTTGGCCGCCGCGCAGCGGGCCGGCGACCCGGCCGGCGAGGGCGCGATGTGGCACCTGGTCGGGCAGGTGAGCTGGTTGCGCGCGGAGTTCCGGACGACGGTGGAGGCCGGTGAGCGGGCGCTGGCGCTGCACCGCCGGGCGAACTGGCGCCCCGGCGAGGCGATGACGCTGCGCGCGCTCGGCGGAGCGCTGCATTACCTGGGGCAGTCCCGGGCCGCGGCCGACCGGCTGATCGAGTCGCTGGCCATCGACCGGGAGATCGGTGACCGGACCAGTGAGGCGATCACCCTGGGCAATCTCGCCGCCCAGTTCTACGAATGCGGTGACCTGGCCGAGGCGATCCGGTACCACGAACTGGCCTGGCCGCTGCTGGTCGAGACCGGGCACCGGCACGGGCAGGCGATCGCCCTGTCGAACCTCGGCTTGTTGCGGCACGCGCAGGGCAGCCTGGACGAGGCGTTGGCGGTCGCGGAGCGCTCGCTCGCGGTGGCCCGGGAGGTGGGCTCGCACCACCAGGAGACCACGTCGGTGATGATCGTCGGTACGGTGCACTGCGACGCCGGTCGCTACGACGAGGCGCTGGCCTCCTACACGGCCGGCCTGGAACTGGCCGGGCGGATCGGTGACGCGCGGCTGGAAGGCTTCGGCGTCAACGGTCTGGCACGCGTCGACCTGCGGCGCGGCCGGGTGAACGAGGCGGTGACACGGCTGGAGGCCGCCCTGGCCGGCTCCGACGGCACCGACCACCAGCGCGGCCCGGTCGAGGGGATGTTCGTCCTGTCGGCCGGCTACGCCAGACAGCACCGGTACCGGGAAGCGTACGCGTGCGCCGAACGGATGCTGGCGCTGTCCGAGCGGTACCCGTACCGCATCCAGATCGCCCAGGCGCACCACGCCCTGGGCGCGGCATGCCTGGGACTCGGCGACCTCGATCGTGCCCTGATCCACGCCCAGCGGGCGCTGCGCGCGCAACGCCGCTCCGGCCAGCGGCTGGAGGCCGCGCGGACCCTGGTCACGCTCGGCCAGATCCAGCAGCACCGCGGGTCGTCGCGTTCGGCGCGATCGTGCTGGCAGCGCGCCCAGGCGATGTTCGACGAGGTCGGCTCGGCGGAGGCAAAGGACGGTTCCCTGCCTCCGCCGAGTCAGCTCGCGTGAGCCCTACATCCAGCCCCACCCGGTGTGGTCACGCACGATGCCGGCCTGGGCGTAGTTGACCGTTGCGAACAAACCCAGGTTGTTCGCGTTGGTCCCGCGGTTCGTGGCGGTGATTTCCTTCCTGATGTAGCCCGCGACCTTGTCGGCCCGCCGGGCGGCCCGGGTCTTCGGGAAGATCCACCGCGGCGGCCGCTTGGCCAGCAGGCGGTCGGCTTTGGCCGCGCTGCGGGCGGCCACCCGGCCGGCCTTCAGCGACGCGACACCGGGCACGACGCCCGCGATGTCGAGCGCCCCGGACAGATAGTTCCCGCTCCTGAAGTCCTTGTAGGCGTCGTAGGCTCCGCTGAACGCGGCCCCGACACCGCAGGCCACATCGACCCCGGGTACGAGCGCGCACGCACTCAACAGCGCGGTCCGGTTCTTGTTGACCCAGCTGGCCCCCTTCTTGACGACGTGGCCCGCCTTCTTCAGGCCGTGCGCGACGCAGCCGAAGAAGCCGTGGCAGCCGCTCTTCTTCTTGGCCTTCGCCTTCTTCTTCGGAGCCGGCTTGTGCGTGGTCTTCTTGCCCAGGTTGTTGCAGGCGCGCTGGTGTGAGGTGCACCAGCTCCAGTACTTGCGGAAGCTCGTGTCCTCCGCCTTCTTGCGCTTGACGTAGTAGGCGTGGTCCTTCTTGCTCTTGCAGTTGTTGTGGTAGTAGCAGTACGAGGCCAGATCCGGCGCCAGCCGGTTGCCGTCCGCGTCGCTGAACGTGATGGGGTTGCTGTTGCTGTACGTGTACCCGTTGATCTGCTGGGGATCGGTCGCGTCCAGCACCGGGTCGACCGAGACGAACCGGCCGATGTCCGGGTCGTAGTCGCGGGCGCCGAGTTCGGTCAGGCCGGTCGTGGCGTCGGCCGTACCGCCGACGAAGCCCTGGTCGTCCGGCCAACTCGTCGGGATCGTGCCGCGGCTGCCGCCGAACGGTGTCGTGTCCCGGCGGGTGTAGGTCAACGTGGCCGCGTCGACGTCGAGTTCGTTGGTGCCGTGGTCGTCGGCCAGCAGGTAGCTGAGCGTACCGGTCGACGAGCGTTCCACGGTGGCGTCGGGCACGTCGTACTGGCGGATGCCGGACAGCACGCCGGTACCGCGGTTCAGCGTGATCTGGTCGTCGCCGACGTACAGAGTGGTGCTGGTCGGGTCGCGGCGCAGCAGCCGGTCGCCGTCCACATCGTAGAGGAAACTGGTCGAGGCGCCGGCGACGGTGGACTTGGCGAGGCGCCCCTCGGCGTCCCACTCCAGCGTCTGGTTGCCGGCCGTGGTGACCCGACTGGTCGTGTCGCCGGCCGGATCGTAACCGTAGGTGTCGGTACGGGAGGTCCCGCCGGTGCTGACCACCGAGGTCAGGGTGTGCGGCTGGGGCTGCCCCGCGTTGGGGTAGTGGTAGGTGCGCGTCACGTCGCCGCCGCCGGTGGTGGCGTGGCGCACCTCGGTGTGCCGGTTGCCGGCCGCGTCATAGGTGAAGCTCTGCCAGTACGGTGCCGCGCCGCCCACGGTCGTGGTGCTCGGCCCGGCCGCGCAGGCTCCCGTGGTCGTCCACGCGTCGGTCAGCCGCCGCTGGAAGTCGTACCGGAAGCACTGGTCGTCCACGGAGGTGGCGTCGTTGCGATCGTCTCTGATCCCGGTGACGTTGCCCGCCGGGTCGTAGGTGTAGGTGTGCTTGTCCAGCGTCTGGGGCGCGGTGCGCTGGCGGTTGTCGGTGACCGTGGCCAACCGGCGGGTGGCGTCGTCGTACGTGAGGGTGCGCACCATCAGGTTGCCGGTGGTCCCCAGGTCCACCTCGGTCGGCTCGCCGTACGGCGAGTACTGCGTCCCGTTGAGGAACGTGGTCTGCCCGTTGTCCACAGTGGAGGGAAGCCCGTCACTGGTGTACGTGTGCTTGACCGTCTCGGCGGGCAGCCCGGCCACCGCCGGGTAGGTCGTCGTGTCCAGCAGCCCGGTCAGGGTGTACGTGTAACCCATCGTGTACGTGCCGGCCAGCGCCTGCTCGCCGGACACTGACGGGACCGTGACCGAGCTGCCGCTCTGCCGGCCCGCCGCGTCGTACCCGGTGACCGCGGTCGTGTACGCGCTGCCGTCCGGGGCGTAGCGGATGGTGCTGGCCGGCATGCCGAGCCCGCCGGCGACGGTGTCGTACGTCCACTCGGCCAGTTTCGTGCCGGTGCTCGTACCCTGCCGCTCGGTGGTCTTGCGGTCCAGCTTGTCGTAGGTGTAGGCGAGCGTCGTGCCCCGGCTGTCGGTGGTGCCGGTCGTGCGCCCGGCGTCGTCGTAGGTCGTGGTGCTGGTGCCGGAGTCGGGGTCCGACGCGCTGGTCTGCTGGCCCTGCAGGTCGTAGCCGTAGCGCCAGGTGTTGCCGGCGGGGTCGACGACCTGCGTCAGGTTCCCGTCGTTGTCATAGGTGTACTGGGTGTCGTCGTAGGTACTGGCCGGCGCGGTGAAGCTGGGCGTACCGCTGGAGAACTGGCGCAGCTCGACCGTGTTGTCGGAGGCGTCGGTGATGCTCAGCGTGGGGGTGCCGCCGGCCGGCGGGATGGTCGCCGTCCAGTTGCCGCCGTACGAGGTGGTGGTGTGCCACTGCTCGACACCGTGCGACAGCAGCGTCGAGAGGGTGACCCGGTCCTCGCCGTCGTAGGTCGACACGGTCTGCGCCGGCACATCGGTGTCAGCGGCGCCGAACAGGGTGCCGGTCGGGGCGGCCGAGTTCCAGTACTCGGCGTTGGTCTTCCAGTCCCGGCCGTGCGAATCGTAGAAGGTGTCCTGGATGACCCGGCCGCCGCCGTGCGCCGCGGTCTGGGTCTGCCGCTCCCGCAACTGCCCGTCGTAGATGGTCAGGCTGGTGTGGTACGAGCCGTTGTCCTGCAACGTGTTCGTAGTGACGACGGTCGGCGCCGTCCTGGGCATCGAGTACGAGTAGGTCTCGCTCGCGCTCAGCGTCTTCGCCCGACCGGGCAGCCACACCGCGGTCTGGCGGCCCAGCGCGTCGAAGTCGGAGTAGGTCACCCGCCCGTTGGCGTCGGTGGAAACGGTGGTCTGCCCCCGGGTGTTGAGCGTTTCGGTGGTCGCCCGGCCCATCGGGTCGGTCACCGTCCGGCTGGTCGGGGCGGCGCCGGTGGCCGGGGTGTACGCGGTGGTCGTGGTGTCGTTGACCTCGTCGGTGCTGGAGACCTCGCGGTCGTAGACGTCGTAGCTGGTCGTGGTGGCGACGTAGACCGGCGTGGTACCGGAGAAGCGGTTCAGCGTCTCCGACCTCGTCTCGTGCGCCTGGCCGGCCTTCGGCGCCACGCCCAGTGCCTGGCTGTCGTAGTAGGTCCGGTCCTCGGAGCGGATGTTCGCCGACGACGGAGTCACCGCACAGGTGCCGGCCACGGTCTGGTCGTCCGCGACGTAGGACAGCTGCCAGTTGGTGGTGTCCCGGGCGGTGTACGTCGTCCGTTCACACGTCTCATCGCCGGTGACCGCGGTGTCGCCCTGGTCCTCGTCGGTAAGCTCCAGCCCGTCGGAGTTGTAGGTGTGCTGCTCGACGGTGCGCCGCCAGGCCGTACCGGTGGTGGTGCTGACCAGTTCGCGCGTGCGGGTCGCCGCCTCGTCGACGAACCGGGCGACCAGCGCCGGCAGGCCAGTGCGGGCGTGGGTGGCGGTGGGATCGGACAGCCACGGGTCGGTGACCGTCGCGGAGTCGACGCTGCCGCCGTCCCCGGTGTACGTGATGGACTCGCGTTCCATCCCGGCCAGCGCGTCGGCGTCGGTGACCGCGTTGCCCTCGGAGTCGGCGACGGTCACGTGCCGGGTACTGCCGTCCGGCAGGATGTCGCCGTCCATGCCGCGGAAGTAGCTGGTGTCGGTCATCGAGGCCGCGCTGGCGCCCTCCCGCACCCGTACCGTGGCGAAGCCGCGGAAGACGTTCCAGCCGCGGTGCTTGTCGAGGGTGAACTCCGAGTCGTCCCGGCGCCACGCGGCCCCGCCATACTCGTAGGAGCTCACCTGGTCGGCGGAGCCGGAGCCGGCGACATTGTCGTGCACGACCACCTGCTTCACCGGGTACCGCAGAAACCAGTCCTGTACCGGCGCGCTGTACCCGTCCGGCGTCCACCACATGGGGAAGCATGCCGTGGTGTTGGTGCCCTGGTCCGGCAGCGTGGTGTACGTGCAGTCCGGATCGCGGTAGGTGACCAGGGTGTCCGCGCCCGTCTCGTTGCTGACCCGGGTGATCCGGTACTTGTGCAGCGGCGGGCGGCCCTCGTCCGAGTCGATCCGGTTGTCCTTCGCCGTGCCGCCGAAGTCCACCTTCGGCATGGCCAGGGCGGTACCGGCCTGGCCGGTGCGGGTGATGGTGGACAGCCACAGCGACGGGCTGGTGTTGTCGCCGGTACCGGGGAACTGCTGGGTCAGCGCCCAGGAGTCCACATTGGAGTACGCGGTGCCGACCAGCACCTGGGTGGCGATCGAGGTCAGGCGCTTGCGGCTCCAGAACGTCGGGCCGGTGTTCAGGCACTTGGCGTTCAGCGTGCAGGACTGGTCGAACGGGGTGTCCGGCCAGTTCGCCGCGTGCGCGGTGTCGAAGGTGGTGCAGGTGGCCAGGCAGCGCTCGCTCACCCCGAAGCTCACCTTCGCCGGTGCCTGCGCGGCGTACACCTGGCCGGCCCGGTGACCGTACTCGATGGTGGTCAGGTACCCGGCGCGTACGTAGCTCGCGGTCGCCGTGGTCGCGTTGTTCTTCGCGTACGCGTTGGTCTCCTTGGTGTAGAAGAAGGCCATCGCGTCGCCGTGCGGGTCGACGACGTAGTCCAGCTGCCAGCGCCACGCCTGGTCGCAGGAAGAGGCGGCGAACGTGCTGGCGTGGCACGGCTCACCGCTGTGGTTGCCGAACACCGGCACGGTGTCGGTGGACGCGGTCTCGGTCTTTCCGGTGGTCCAGCCAGGCAGCCGGTTCTTGCCGAACCAGTACTGCGTGCCGTCGTCAGTGGTGACCCGCCAGTACTCGTTGTCGTTGTCGCCGTTGGCGGTGTCGGTCGAGGTGCCGTTGAGGTGCTCCACCCGGGAACCGTCGTCGTCGGCCAGCCGCCAGACCCCGGTGGTGTCGTCCTTGACCAGGGTGGTGGACTTGCCGCCCAGCTGCATCGTGGCGTTGTCGGTCTTCCAGCACAGGTCGCCGGTCTTGACGGTGTTGTTGGCACCGGTACCCATGTCATCGGTGCAGGAGGCGTACTGCCGCTCGATGTAGCCCGGGTCGTAGTCCCAGCCCTCACCGATCCACGACGGCTGGTTGTTGGTGACCGCGGTGCGCCCGTCCACTGACGCCGACGAGTAGTCCAGGCTGATGTCCGGTTCCAGGTCGCCCGGTACCGGCGGCGTGTCGATGTCGTAGGACCAGGTGAACGCGCCCGAATCGCCGCCCTCCGCCCAGTGCCCGGACGGGGCCAGCGAGGTCGCCGAGTAGCTGCCCGCCGAGCCTGCCGGCGCCGCGGTCGCGGCCAGCACCGTCGCCCCGGCCCCGGCGTCACCGGCGACGTCCACGTCGGCGGACAGCGTCGAAGTGACCGTGTCGTTCGTGGTGGGCACCGGCGTCTCGGTCCGGCACTCGGGGGCGTCCGGCATGCTCATCGCGCACGCGGGCAGCCGCACCAGGCGCAGCCGTGAGCCCCAGTCCGCACCGTACGCGCCCCGGAAGCCGGAGTAGTCCAGCTGGAGGCTCGTACGGCCGACGCCGGTCGCGCCATCGTCACGGGCGACCGACAGCAGCACGCCGGTCACCCCAGCGCGCTGCGTGGTGGCGCGGTCGGCAACCGTGACCGCAAGGCGCCCCGGCGTACCCGCGGCGGCCGGCGCCGCCGCACCCGCGGCGGGCTTGGCCCGGGCGACCCGGACCGGCAGCGTGCCGGCGCGGGCCGGCGCGGCGCCCGCGGCCGGCACCGCGACCTGCGCGCTGCCGGCAGCCGGCCAGGTCACGGCCGGCGACCCGGACCACGGGTGCTGGTCGGACTGGCTGCTCGGACGGGTCTTGTCCGGGGCCACGGCACTGCCGGACACCGAACGCTCCTTCTGGAGCGCGGGCAGGTGGAAGCCGGGGGACGCGGCGGCGATCGTCGGTACGTCCAGCAGGCTCGCGACGAGCGCCGCGGACAGCGCCACGATCAGCACGCCGGCGCGGCGGGACACACGGGTCATCGGATTCCTTCCGTGGATACTCCGGCCTTCAGGCCGGGGAGGAGACGGAACGCTTGCGGAGCAGGGCCGGGATAGCTGATCCGCCGCCAAGGCGGACAGGCGTCTACCCGCGGGCGTCCGCATGGTTCACACACGATCCTGCTAGCGTGTGGGCCGTGGCCAGGACGGTGAAGCGGGCGTTCAAGTACCGCTTCTACCCGACCGACGCGCAGGCCGATCAGCTTGCCCGGACGTTCGGCTGTGTCCGGAAGGTCTACAACCTGGCCCTCGCGGCTCGCACCGAGGCGTGGACGCTGCGGCAGGAACGCGTCAACTACAACACCACATCGGCC
>NZ_BONZ01000137.1 GCF_016862975.1 Rugosimonospora africana | reverse complement strand
TAGAACGCACGAGATGGAGTGTACGAGCACTCAGCGACGATGCTCGACGATCGCCGCGAATTCCAGCAGCAGCTTCGCCGTCGCCGCCGGGTCTTCCACCGGCGGCGTGTGTCCGACCCCGGGGAGCAACTCGACGCGGGCGCCGGGCACGACGCGGTAGGCCTCGGCCGAGGAAGCGCGCCACCGCTCGTCGTCGATGCCGAAAATGACTAGCAGCGGAAGACCGCAGTCACGGAGCCGGTCAGGAAGGCTCCGCTCCGCGAGGTAGGCGGTGTAGGCGCGCATGACACCAACAAAGTCCTGATGGGTCAACCGCCGCAGGTGCTCCAGCCAGACGTCCGGGATCTCCACCTGCCGGGTCGTCCCACGAGCAGACTTCACCATCGACCGGGGATCACGCAGACGCCAGAGCAACGCACCGGGAAAGCGCGTCTTGATCAGACGGAAGAGCAACCTTTCGGGGACCTTCGCCTCGAGATCAGGCCCCATGTCCAGAAGCGCAGCCGCCGCCACGACATCGGGCCGCTGCTCGACGAGCGACGTAGCCACCATGCAACCCGAGGAATGCCCGATCGCGGTCACCCGGCTCACACCGAGCCTGTCCAGCACCTCAGCGACCCGCCGTGCCTGAGTCACTACGTCATAGCGAGGCGGGTCGCCGTGACCGATCAGGTCGACCCGCACGACGTGGTGCGCCTCCGCTAACGCCGGCACCACCGGTTCCCACGCAGCGCTGGGAGCCGCCGCATTACTCAACAGCAGCAGCGTAGAAGCGCCACTCCTGCCGTTCTCCACGACATGCACCTGCGCCGCTGTCATCGAACCGCCTCCTGTCCCTAACCGAACTTGGGACACCGAGCGTCCCAACCGGCGGGCAGCGGCGTCTTGAACGAATGTTCCCCACCCCCTAAAGCGGCTTGTAGTCCCGCCTGACCGAAGACTCCGGTGGGGGCCGCACGGCGTCGGCCTACGGCACACCGTCGGCCACGATCGACGCGACAAGAATCGGTTCGTATCAGTCACCGCAGCACGGACCCGGCGCCTCAACCCAGATCGTCCCCGCTGGACATCGTCGCGGCCGGTCCGCAGGCCGGAACGGGCACGCTTCGGCAACCGCCTCCTGCAGCATCCGTGCTGACTCCTCAGCTCGCTTCATCCGGTCGATCATAGGCACTCGGCACCGCTCCAAGATCGGTTGCGCTGTTCTCGTCATGTCCGCAAGGAACCGCACCACAGTCGACCGACGCAGCGTGACCGGTGTGCTGAGGACCGAGCGCGCACCGTCGGCGGCATTATGCGCGCATCTGATCAGCGCATTGCGACCGCCATGTGCTCGGCCGGCGGCATCGGCGCGCACGTGGTCTTGCCGAACGACGAGACCGTGATTGGGCGGACGGGACCGCTATCCGGCTCGCTCACCCGCCGGTTACGCGTTGGCGGGGTGGCCAAGGCTGATCGTCTTCAAGACCTGCGGGTCCGGCGGAGTGCGGCCACTTCGTCGCCGACCTGGCCGCAGCCACGGCTTCGGCTTTCGCCACCCCGGTGGCCGACCGGTTAAGCGAAGGATTGCGCGTCGAAACTGATCCCGCCGCGCTCAGCCATCCGCAGCACCCGCCTGCCGTGGAGCGGGGGCCGGCGGATATAGAGGGTGAAGCCCCAGGCCCGGAACCTCAGATCGAAGTGGTCGCCCTCAAGGTGCCACCTGGTCTCGTCATGCGGAACCACAGGCCCCAACCGGTGAAGGTTTTCCATCTCGAGCGGCATCCCGAGAGAGCGCAGATCACCGGATATCCCCTCCACGCAGCGGAAGACCAGCGTGGCCGGCGCCACCCAGGACTCGACACTGTGCAAGGGACCGGGCCCCGGCGATTCGACCCAGCGTGCGATGTAGTCGAGGTCGACGTGCAATGCCAGATCCGACGGCGCGGTGTCGTCGACGTCGTCCTGCTCCAGAAACTCCTCCGGGGTCAGGCCGTCGGGCGGGCCCTCGTAGCCGGTGACGGCGATCGCGTGTATCCGACAGAGATGGTTCCACGACATCGCATCGAAATCCTGTTCGGTCCAGGTGGCCTTGCTCAGGCCGGACGCCGGATGCACGAGGTTCTCCATCCACCGAGTATCCGGCAGTGGACCTGTCGACGACATAGATCATCGCCATTCATTGCGGTTGCCGCCCCTGCGCCGCGTCGTCAAGGCGCACATGGTGACCCTGCCGGCCCCCCAGCGGGAAGACGACGGTGACCTGGAGGCCGCCGTCCGGCGCGGGTGTGCGGTGACGGCGGCGTCGTGCGCGGTGGCGATGGCGTGGACGATCGACAGACCGAGGCCGAGTCCTCCGTCGCGGCGGGTCCGGTTCGGGCCGAGCCGCCGGAAGGGCTGGAACAACCTGCCGACCTCCGAGGCCGGGATCGGCCGCCCGGTGTTGGTCACCGTCAGCTTCGCGTACCCCGCGTCGGTAGCGGTGGTGACCTCGATCCGGCCGGCGTCCGCGTTGTAGCGCAACGCGTTGTCCATGAGGTTGGTGACCAGTCGTTCGGCGATGCGGGGATCGCCGGCGGTCGGAGCCGGGTCGAGCGTGGTGGCCAGCTGTACGCCGCGGCGGGCCGCCTCGGTCTCGTGGGCGAGCAGGACGTGGTCGGTCAGCCGGGCGAGGTCGAACGGTTCCCGGCGGTCCAGCCCGGCGTGGCTGCGGGCGAGGGTAAGCAGCGCCTCGATGAGTTGTTCCTGTTGCTGGTTGGTGGTCAGAACGCGTTCGTGGGCGGTGCGCAGCGATGCGGCGGTGGCCTCGGGGTCGGCCAGCGCGATCTGGATCAAGGTGCGCTGCCGGGCGACAGGCGTGCGTAGTTCGTGCGACGCGTTGGCGACGAACTGGCGTTGGGGCCGGAACGAGGCTTCGAGCCGGCCGCGCAGACTGTCGAAGGTGTCGCCGAGCTCCTTGAGCTCATCGTCGGGCCCGCCGATGGCGAGTCGCCGGTGCAGATTGGTGGCCGAGATGTGCTGCACGGTGGTGGCGATGGTGTGCAGCGAGCGCAACATGCGGCCGGCGACGAACCAGCCCAGCGCAGTACACCGCGGAGGACGCGGCCGAGGAACTGGACTCACCGGTCGACGACCTCCCGACGTCCACTCTGGCGGTGTTCGACGGCGCGACGATGCTCGGCTTCTCGGCGGTCCACTACAAGCCGACGGCCGAGATCGTCCACTGGGTGCAGGCGGCCGGCGCCGTCCGCCCCACCCATCGTCACCAGGGACTCGGGACGAAGCTCGTGCAGCACGGACTGGCGACCGCCGAGAGGCTGCACGCACTGCATCACCCCACGCAAAGCCATCCGCTGCATCAAACGCTACATCGCCCGCGAGGTCTACCAACTCATCCAACAACTCAAGCCCGCAGACCAGACCCTACGAACCGCTTGACAAACATAGGGGCATCGGCGCCCGCTCAAGTCCCTGCAGACCACGGGACTCCCCCTGCCCACAGCACTGGAGATGCTGTACGCGGTGACCGGTTTCGTCGTCGGCCATGCCGTGATGCTGCACAGGGGCGACCGGCCGAACATGGCCAACAGCAGGCAGGAGATGCCTGGACTCGATCCCCTGGAGTATCCCCTGCTGGCCGAGGTCACCCGGACCCCGGACCCGACCGGGCCGAATCTCCGCTTCGAATTCGCGCTGGAGGCCATGCTGCGTGGATTCAGCGCGGAGTGACGCGAGACCGGGCTCACCCCAGCGAACCGGTTCACCGGGGCCCGGAACCAGGAGCGGACCCGCACCAGCCTCGACGATTTCCACGAGATCAGCCGCGAAGAGTGACCCCGGACCGCACTTTCCGCCGACCGGTCGCCGGATCTCAACCTGGGCGCCCGGAAACCCTGCGGAGTCCAAACCCTCGTATGTTCGTTGACCTGGAAAGTGGTGTCATTGGGGCCGCCGGCACGCAAGAGTCGGCCTACGGGAGACGCAGGTCACACTCGGCGAGGATCACATCTTCGCAGGCCGTCTCGTCGTATGGGAGACGGAGGCACTGAGGCAGGAGCCTGGTCATAGCGAGCGGACGGCACGCCAGAAGGTTGTGTTGATTACCTGGGCGAACAAGGGGATCAGCCGTGGGGCGGCCGACCGCTGGGCCGAGGATCACGAATCTGCCTTTGTACCGAAATCAGCCGTGCGCCGGTATCGAGACAAGGGGAAACTTGATGAGCAACTTAGGGCGTCGGATCCGACGCGGCACCATGGCACTGCTGCTGACGGCATCCTGCGTCGTCGGGTTGACCACGGCGCTGTCGGCGCCGGCCCAGGCGGCCAACGGGTGCAGCGGCAGCCGGATCGAGCACATCGCGATGCATGACGATACGTACGGCTACCTGATGGCGTACCTGGACGTCTACTACGACAGCTCCACTGGCAACAACTGCGCCGCCACGGTCGCGACCGGAGACCTTTCCTACGGCGTCCTCAAGGGCATGTACGTCATACTGGTGAAGTGCTCGCAGACCACGCCCAACAGGACCTCCTGCACTAACATCGGCTCCCAGCGCGATCCCGCGTCAGCCGGCACCTATGGCAACTACTACTACTACGCCGGCCCGGTGACGGTGTACTCGCCGAACAACTGCATCTTCGCGGAGGGGTCCATCGAGTCGTATTGGAACAACGGCGCCACGACGCACTCGTACGGCTCGACCAGGGTCAGCACCGGTTATCAGGCATCGCACTGCTGACGGTGACCACCCACTCGCGCTTTCGCCCCAGCTGCATTCGCCCTTCGAACATCGCGTAGATCGCCACCAGTGACGCTTTCCGAGCAACCGTTAAGTACGGTGGGTAGTCGAGGCGCAGACACGCCGACGGTGTTGCGACACAACGAAAAGGCGAAGGACCCGGTATGAAATCGGTCCTCTCTTGAGGTAGGGCCGCAGGCGCGGGGTCGGTGTTGCCGCCGGTCCGTTTCCTGCGGCCCTCCCGCACCCGGTGTGCGCCGCCCGATGCACCGGGCGCTCCGCGTGCCGCAGAGGGCGTCGAGGACGTACTTGTTACAGTCGGCCGGGTCCGGGGCCCGTGGTTCGCCACCGCTCAAAGTCGGGTGTTGACCTCGGCGCGGACGGCCGCGCGGCTGTCGCGGATCGTGCCGCGGGTCGGGCTGGATTGGGAGATCCCTTCAGCCATGCCGTCGCGGCTTCAGCGATCATCACTGGTTGTTGTTGCGACAGCGTCGAAGATGTCGGCGTCGACTTCCTTCTGCCACGGCGGGAGGTCCTCCCACGGGGCGACGTAGGAGGGCTTCGGGTCGGGGATGTCCCGGTAGATCTGGGCGTTCCAGCAGGCGCCGGTGCGTTGTGGAACCGGCAGACGTGTTGAACCCGCGCCCGGTCGGCGGTCAGATCGCTTGGACGAGTTCGGTGAACGCGGCGGCGACCCGCAGCATGGGCGGGGCGTCGAGTCCGAGTTCGTAGTGGCCGCGACGAAGGTTCTGTATGAAGGCGTGTCCGGTGATGATCAGTTGTGCTGTCTGGTCCGTTCGTAGCCCGCGCATCGGTCTCAGCCGGTGTTTCAGCTGGCTGTGATCGGCCTCGATCGGATTGTTGGCGTGCTGCTCGACGTGGTGCCAGGCCGACGGGATCAGCTCGTCCAGGACGCCGGGGTAGACCGCGGCGGCGTCGGTAACCACCTCGATGGGCTTGACTTTCAGCGTGGACAGCGCCCGGCGGAAGAACCTCCGGGCCGCGTCGGCGTCGCGGCGGGCTCAGACGAGCACGTCGATGACCTGCCCGTACTGGTCGACCGCCCGGTAGACGTAGCGCCAGACTCCGTTGACTTTGACGTAGGTCTCGTCGACGTGCCACCGGTCACCCGGCGAGTGCCGGCAGAACCGGGCGGCGTCGGCCAGCAGCGGGGTGAACCGCTGCACCCACCGATACACCCGGTCTGGCCGGACATCGATACCGTCCAGGCGGCGATCGACGTGGCAGAAGGCCATGCCCAGCGCGGCGATCGCGACGACCGCGTCGGTATCCGCACCGTGGGTGCTTACCCGCACGGCGACCGGACGCGCCGGACTTGCTCGCGCCGCGCCGGCGCTGACCAGCGACAGTCGGAACCTCGCTTAACCGGTCGGCGGTACCCCGGTGGGCGCCCACGCCGGTGCACCACAGTGAGCCCGCGTCAGCACCGGTGCCACCCCTGGTCACCAATACGCCGCCGGCCTCGGCGCACCTCTACGACGATCCGGCGCCACGGACCCGGCGGCACAAAGCGGCACGCATCGAACTGCACTGAAACGCGGCACTACCAGGGGCTATCGCAACGGAGGAGCACCATCGGAGCACCAGATCCCAGATTCTGGGAAAATCCGTCCCGTGATACGAAACGAATCAAGGCCGTGAGCCGCATTTCTGCTGGTCACGGCCTTGATCGCTGGCGCGCCCGGAGGGACTCGAACCCCCAACCTTCTGATCCGTAGTCGACGGACGCGACATGCAGTTCACCGCCTTGATCAAATGACTGTTCCAGGTCCGATTTCGGCGCAGTTCGCGCCGATGGCCGTCGGTCAACAACAACATGGCAATCGTCTCAACGTACGAGACGCACATAATCGACGATCGCGGCACGGCACGGTTTAGGAGGGGCTAGCGTCCCGCCCGCTGCGGGTACCGTGACCGGGGCCAACACAGGTTGATGCGGCAGACCCGAACTTGACCATTCCGTGTATCTTCCGGATCCTGCGGCCTCTTACGCGAGTTCCATCTCCCAGGCTTCGAACGGCGGCTCGACGACATACGTCGGGTCGCAGTACCGGCGCACGTACTGGGCGGCCCGGTGCATCGCATCGCCCGTGTTGGTGACCTCACCGTCGGGCTGGACGTCAAGCACGTTGATAAAGATCGCGAACGTTTGCTCCAGTGCCGAGCCAAACTGCATCAGAGCCACGCGGTAGTCGATGTCTTCGAGGAGCTCAAGGTCGAGCGTTCCCGTTCGCGATGTAGAAGGCGAAGAATCGGACGGCCGCACGTACGTCCATGGGGAGCTGGCTCATGGAAGGATCTTGAATGGTCGCGCCTCGTCCCCGATATCCACCTTCAGTTCGGAAGGGTGATGATCTCCGGGGCCATGTGCACGGCGCCTGGTCGGGCGGGTGCGTTGGTGGCCGCTGGTGCCAGCTCGGGCTACTGGCCGTGGATGGCCCGACCCACCCTTGAGGCACGCGGGGCGCGCAGCCTTGCGCGACCGATGTTCGCTCGGATGCGAGGGCCCGCTGTCACCGACGAAAGTGCTCCTCGATGGCGGCGACGAGCTGGCTTAGCTGTTCGCCGGCCTCGGTCCAGAGCGTGACCTGAGCCTGCCAGCTGTCTGGCCTGGACACGTCGTCGCGCAGTATCGCAGTGAGGGAGATGTGGCCGGTGCCGTCGTGTCGGGCCTCGATCTGCAGCTTGGCGTCCATCGATCGCCAGTGGCGCACGCCGGGCCAGCCGGTCCAGTCGCCGGCCAGCGAGTGGAAGAAGCTGATCAGATCATTCCGACTGTTGCCAGTCGGCCAAATCAGCTCGACGGCGGCGCGTGCCTCCAACCCGTCGTCGCGCAGTTCGACGGTCATGCCGGCGAGGTAGTCCTCACCCCACAGGTTCCCGGGTGGATGGAGGATCCAGGTAGCGGGCTGGGGCGGCGGTGGAAGCATCAGGGGTTCGTTCATGGTGGCGGCAGTATGCGGCTTCGGCCGGACCTCGCTCAACGAGGTTGGCTCTGTCAGCACGGGTCCCGTTCGCCGTCGACCCACACTCCGTGACGCCGGGATCTAGTCGGTCGCTGGGGCTAGGGAAGGGCGGGTCGCACGGTCAGCCAATCACGAACAGAATCCTTGTCCGCTGACCGAGACAGGAGACCAACGATCGTCTCCAGCGGTGCGAGGAGGGTCTTGTGACGCCGGAGGGTCAGGATCTGATCGGTGGGTAGCGAACGCCATGTCCGGGACTGCTCGCGTGCCTCGCGCGGAGTGAGAGTCAGGGCGGCGAGTAGGTCTCGCACCAGAGCGTCGGCGCTCCACGTCGTATTGCCATCGACCTCGCCGAGTTGGCCTATCAGCAGCGCTCGCATGTTGAACTGGTCGGCAGATGCGGACCATCGGTCGTAGGTGGTGAAGCGCTGCATGCAGTTGACGAGCGTGAGGAACCCTTCGGCCCACTCTCGGCGAGACTCGGCGTCCAGCGCCCGGTCACACGCGCGTCGTTGTGGCGTCCAGCGTGCGCTGAGCCACCAGTTGATCTCGCGAGGCGCGCGGGACGTGTCGAGGGAGTTCGCCCACTCACGCAGGCGGTTGCTTGACCAATCCGCCATGTCGTCGTACGGAGGTGGCGTCGCCAGCATGAACCTAGTGTGCATGACGTCGTTCGTAGCCAGTCCTGCCAGCTGCCCTGACTCCATCCCGAGCTGAAGCGCCTCGAGGCGGAGGCTGTTGTGAGGGTGCGGCGGGCAGTGCTGGCGCCGCGGCGGGCGCCGGCCACGGCCCGGTCCTCGTCGCCGTTCCCACCGACTTCCCCAGCTGGGTGATGCCAGTGGCAAGCAGCGTAGCGGCGCGGCAGCGATCGCCGGAAGCAACGGCGGTGGTGGCGGCCTGTTGGGACGTAGATGGCATGTTGGGTATTGGTGAGCTGCTATGGCTGGTACGGCTGCCACGCGAATCGGCGGGACCAGTCGGGATCGTCGGCGGCGAAGGCGGTGAAGGCGGTGAAGGCGGTGATGACCTCACCGAGGTCCGTCGCGATAGTGCGGTAGTGCTTGCTTGGGTCGCCGTCTTGGCGTTCGAGGGCGTACCAGCCGGGCCGGGTGCCTGCTTGGCTGCCATAGCCGACCTGGAGATACCAGCCGTCCTGACGTTCAAGGATGGCGAACCATCGTTCGGGTGCGAGCTGAGTAAGCGTCCGGTGCATGGCTCCAGGCGACGGGTTGGTGATCGTGCGTCCGGTCGAGGTCGTCAGGACGAACGAGGGCATGCCTGGCCGCGGCGGGTGGATGTCGCCGACGACCTGGGGGCGCGCGTTGAACATGTCAACGGCATCGCGAAGCGAGCAGCCGAGCTGCTCGCGGATCTTGGCTATGGCTCGGATGTTCCGGCCGTCACAAACAAGCCGGTCGACCTCGTTGTGATCGATGGCGGGTGTTCTGATCTGGTCAAGCTGACGGTCGTAGCAGACCAGGCCGTGTGCCCAGGCGAGAGTCGCGGCGAAGGCCGACGCCGGCTCTGCTTGGCTGTAGACAATGGGAAAGTACATGAGCGGGCCGATCGCCTCGCCGATCAGCGGTGCGGATGCCCACGGACTGGCCTTTCCCTCGTCGTTGTCGATGTCGGGCCATCGGGCGAGTAACGCCTCCGCGTAGCGCCGAATCCTAGGCGAAGGCTCGTGGTGGACGTCTGCCTCGATGTACTGCTCGCAGAGGTCGCGGAATACGGCGGATGCGGCTTCGTCGGAGTCCGGTTGCTTGCCTTCCCACACGGCCAGGTCGTAGCTCACGGTCGGGATTCTTGCACCGCGCTGCCTCCTTGCCTTCCGCCATCCCGGCGCCCGACCGCTCCCGTCGAAGACACACCCTGAGATCGAGGCTGCCGTGAGGATGCGGCGCGCCGTGGCGCGCGATGCCGGCGCCGCGGCGGGCAGTGACCACGGCCTGGTCCTCGTCGCCGTTCCCACCGACTTCCCCGGCCAGGCGATGCCGGTGACAAGCCGCGCAGCGGCGCGGCAGCGGTCACCGGAAGCACGACGGTGGCGGCCTGTTCAGCGATCGTCGCGGTCTGCCGAGCCAGTGGGCCGGTTCGGATCACGACATCCGAACCGGTGCGGCGCGCCGTAGCGCGCGGTGCCGGCCCCCCAGCGCCGCCAGCAGCGCGCCGACGAGTGCGCCGCTGCGCCGCGCTTAGATCAACATCAATCGGACTGATCGGCGCGTTGACCAGCGAGAAGGCTTCCAACGTTTTACGGCACCTGTCACTGCTGCTGAGCCTCGTTTGTGCCGGATCTGTGCCCGATGATCTCTCCATCAGCACCACCGGCGAGCTTGACCCCGGCAACGAACGGGCGATCTAGGACCAGCGGCGAGACGCCCGCTGACCTGGGCGACCATTCCGTTAGCGCCCGCAGCCGTCCGGCGTTTGTGCGTACCGGTAGTCACTCAGCTGGTCACGCATCAGCCGAAAGCGACCTCACCGACTGACCCCCCGTGCTAACCGTTTCAATAGTCGGCGCTGTCCATGTCTCGGTCGCGGCTGTCAAGATATGAGGCGACGAATTTCCAGCCAGAAGAGCTGTCCCACGGCCGCGGAGCGTCATCCGGCCTTGCTGGCGGTGCGCCGATGATATTGATGCCGTGGTCTTCGCGCCGTTCTCGGCTTCGCTCGATGACAAGTTGTTCCGCGAGTCGCCAGCGGACTGGGTGTGGTTGCCGGTCGGGGATGTCGGCGAGTTGTTCGGCCGTAGGGATCGGTTCGTCGGCGTAGTCCAGGAAGCGGATCAGCGGCGCGTGGAACTCGTCCTCATCGATCATGGCGACAACCCGCATGAGGTGTAGTCGACCGCTGCGTGCCCGGTAGCCCAGAACCTGGCCGGCGACAAGCTTCGAAACGGCGCGGGTTGGTCGCCGGATCGGCCTCCTTGCGGGCTGGGGACCTTCGATCTGCTGACGCACCCGGTCGAGCGCGGCGGCCCGTTCTCGGACGGCTCGCGCGCCTAACTCGGCCCACCGACTGAGGTCGGCTCCGGCGTCGAGCATCGCTAAGGCGGCGCGGCGAGTCTCGGGGTCCAGCCGGCCCAGCTTCGACTGGGTGTGCGCCAACGCCAGCCATACGATCGGCGCCTCGTCCACATCGTCAAGAGCTTCGGCGAACTCCTCCAGTACGGCCGCCCGGGCTTGCTCGTCATCAACGCCTGAAGCCACCGCTTCGCGATAGGTGTCGCGCACATCGCAAGCCGTGTCGTCGCTGAAAAGTCCGGGCCCGTCCATTCCCACGCCGGCACTGTAGCCTGCATCAGCTCGAAGCACCCGCCCAAGTCGGACGATCTGTGAGTCATCCCGGCGGCCTGTGCTCTGCAATGCCAGACCTCCGCCCGGGTGTCAAACGATGAAGCATGTTTGACACCCGGGCGGAGGTCTGGCATCCCCTCGTGGGCAGGCCGCTGGGATGACTCTGACCGCTCCCACTCCACATGACCTCCATCAGCTGTCAGCGGCCAGTTCGGATTCCCCGTGTGTCAACGGTCGTCTGGAGTTCCGGGTGGGCGGACAGTAACTCGCCGGGTGGGTGGACAGCGTTTCTCCGGGTCCGCGGCCAGTTGTCCTCCGGGTCGTTGTTGTCGGCCCCGCCATGCTCGCTGGGCTCGGCGACTGGACGCGGTGGCTGGGAGCGCCGATGTTGTTTGCTGGGCTCGCGTTGTTGTGCTTGGCGGTTCGACGCCGTCTACGGGGGGAGCGGTAATGGCTGCGGCCTGAATAATCGACGCGGACCCTCCAGAAGATTTGAACCCCCATAGGCCCAGGCTGATGATTGATCGGTGCGAATCGGACCGATCGACGCTCCGACCAGCGCAGGAACCCTCAACGTCTGCCATCACCTGTCACTGGCTTCCGTCGCCAGATGGTCCCGATTCGGTCCCAACGATCTTGGACGCTAGGCCAACCGGCGGCCCTGTCATCCCGTCGCCTGCTCGTCTTGTTGGACGGCCCCGATGAGGTGACGGCATATTAATGTGACTGCCATGTCGCAGATGACGAAGCCGCTGCCAGCGCCAGACATGCGCGTGCTGTTCGACATTCTTGTCGTGTTCCAGGGTGAACTGCTCATCGGTCAGGTCTCCCCGGACGTTACTGCGCACGTCATTCGCCGGCTGACCAGCGACGGTCTAGTTGCCGAGGACGCTTCCGTCGGCGAGTTGGGGGCAGTCATAGGGGATCTTCTCCAGCGGGTGCGTTACGCGCTGGGCGAGTACGCCACCCTTCCCTCGCCGTCGCCACGCGAGACGACATACGTCTTGAGCGCGCCCAGCCTGGAGGCGGCGCGGGCGTGCCAGGAACAGCTGATCGCCTGGGGCGGATCGGCCGTGACTATCCGCGACGCCCAGGACAGCCGCGGATGGACCATGCGCGACGCCTCGGACACCAACGAATGGGAAGTAGCTGCAAACTTCCCTGAGCTAGCTCCCGATCCCGCCCACGCGGCCCGTGTCATCCAGGTAAGCGAGTTGGCTAGAGAGCACGGCGGGCGCTACCAAGGTTCGGGCCGCTGACCAGCTACGGTGCGTGGCAGCTCGAACGATGGGGACTAGAACCCCAAAACCGCATGGCACACAGAGATCATCTGGATCGGATGTATCGGCGGCTCGACCTGCCGCAATGCTGCCAACCTTTGACGCTATTTTCCGTGGCTTCTCGTCCTGAGTTGGG
>NZ_BONZ01000136.1 GCF_016862975.1 Rugosimonospora africana | reverse complement strand
AGCGATTGTCCGGCCTCACCTGGGGAATCCTCCGACTCCGCTTGAAAGGCAGCGATTCCTGGCGCCTCGGGCTTGCAGCGCCACGTTCGGGCTACGACACTCCCTGGCCACGCTGCGTCGCGCCAGCCTTCGCATGATGACCGGCCGCGAGCATGGCCGCGCCGACGATGCCGGCATCGTTCTGCAGGGCCGCTGCCACCACCTCGGTGTCCACCTTGACGAGCGGAAGGAACTTTTCCGCCTTCCGGCTCGCTCCGCCGCCCACGATGATCAAGTTGGGCCAGAACAACCGCTGGACGAGCCGAAAGTACTGCTCGATCCGGTGGGCGTATTGCTCCCAGGATAGACCTTCGCGTTCGCGCACCAACTCGGCCGCCCAGTCCTCGGCGTCGCCATGATGCAGGTGCAGATGCCCGAATTCGGTGTTGGGTACCAGCGACCCATCGACGAACAATGCGCTGCCGATACCGGTGCCCAGTGTGACCACGATGACCGTGCCCGCCCGACCAGCGCCCGCTCCGAAGCGCACCTCGGCCAGGCCTGCGGCGTCCGCGTCGTTGACCACTGTCACCGGCCGGCCGGTGGCCTCGGCGAACAGGTCGACCGCGTTCACACCGATCCACTTCTTGTCGATGTTTGCGGCCGTGCGGACCACGCCGCCAGTCACCACGCCGGGCAACGTCACGCCGATCGGCCCGTCACCCGGGATCTCCTCCAGCACGGATGCCACCACGCCGGCGACAGCCGCAGGGGTCGCTGGCATCGGGGTGGGAACTCGGATCCGCTCTCGGAGCAGACCGCCGGTGTCGAGGTTGACCGGCGCGCCTTTGATGCCGGTGCCTCCGACGTCGATTCCGACGAACGGTCCGGTCGGCATAGCCACCTCCACTGGCAACCGTACTGAGCAACGCTTCGAATCAGGCGTTCCATTGTGCCGAACGACGACGGTCGGAGGTGGACCCGGGGAGTGACGTGTGCCTCACCGTGCTCCTCCAGAACCTCGCGGCTACCCTCGTAGTCCCTCGTCGCAAAGCCCGCCTCCGCGCGTCGGCGCGCGGTCGACGTGTCGCCGATCCACCTGATCGGCGGCGATGGTCGCGACGACCGCGAAGATCACAGAGGTTGCGCAGGGAGCGCCGGTAAGAAGACGCCGGCAAGCGGCGCTAACGGCACGAGTGAAGATGACGACCGGAGGACGGTTCAGGGTGTCGGGTGTCGCGTTTCAGGTGGAGCCGCGTGGCGAGATGTTGGTGCCCGTGCCGCGCATCGCGTGAGTGGGGTTGACGTAGAAGGAGGGCCCGGGGTGGCCATTGTGACAAGGGGATTTCGTGGGCGTCGTGACGCCTCGGCGGAGCGCCTCCCGCCGGGGCAGTACCAGACCCGGGACTTCCCGGTTCTTTCGGCCGGGCCCACACCGAGGATCGCGCTGGACGAGTGGCGGTTCACCATCACCGATGAACCAGGGTCACCGGTGCGGTCGTGGACCTGGTCACAACTGCTCGAACTACCAGTCGAGCAGCCGGTCGTGGACATCCACTGTGTGACCAAGTGGTCGAAATTCGGGACGCGGTGGGAGGGCGTCTCGCTCGACACGCTGTTTGCCTCGGTGGAGACTTCCGCCGGCTACGCCCTGGTGCACTCGTATGGCGGTTATACAACCAATCTACCGCTGGCGGACCTGCTGGGTGGCAAGGCATGGATCGTCTATCGCTACGACGGCGGGGATCTGTCGCCGGAGCATGGCGGCCCGGCCCGTTTGCTGGTGCCGCATCTGTACTTCTGGAAGTCCGCGAAGTGGGTCAACGGCATCACGTTGCGGCGGGAGGACCAGCCCGGGTTCTGGGAGTCATTGGGGTACAACAACCACGGGGATCCGTGGCGCGAGCAGCGCTACACGGGGGATTGAGATGGCGGGGCGGCTGCGGTGGCAGACCGGGCGGGTCGTCGCGATACGCGAAGAGACCCCCTCGTCAAAGACCATCCTGTTCGACGTGCCCGGGTGGCCAGGGCACCTCGCTGGACAGCATGTCGATCTCCGGCTGACGGCCGAGGATGGCTATAGCGCGGAGCGTAGCTATTCGATCGCTGGCCCGGTCGACGGTGAGCGGGTGGAGTTGACCGTTCAGCGTGTGCCGAACGGAGAGGTTTCCACGTATCTCGTTGACGACCTTCGTGTCGGTGACGAGTTGGAGCTTCGCGGTCCGATTGGCGGCTGGTTTGTCTGGCGGGTCGAGGAACTGCTGCCCGTCCTGCTCGTCGCGGGCGGTTCCGGCGTGGTGCCGCTGATGGCGATGGTGCGGGAACGTGCACGTACCGGCGGTGTCGCACCCTTCACGTTCGTGTATTCCGCGCGTTCGGCGGCCGAGGTCTATTACGCGGACGAACTGGCCGGGCGGGCCCGGGACGATGACGGGCTGACTGTCTCATTGGTCTATACGAGGTCCGCACCGGCTGGTTCGCACCGGCCCGCCGGCCGGATCGGCCAGTCGGATCCGGACGACCTCGGGTGGAAGCCCGGGGCCGAGGGGCGCGTCTACGTCTGCGGTCCCACAGGGTTCGTGGAGGCGGTCGTTGGCATGATGCTGGACAGGGGGCACGATCCGTCGACTATCCGCACTGAACGCTTCGGTCCGACCGGGGGATGAGATGAGCGCAGATACCGATATGGGATACGTGGACGGCAACGCCGTCATCGGAGCTTTCACCGAGGTCTTCGGGTCTGATGTCTCGGTGGTGATGCTGACCTGTGCCGCGTGTGGCGCCGCCCGACGGTTCGTTGAAGCCCATGTCTACGACCGTGGGCCGGGTATCGTCCTGCGGTGCCCGCAGTGCGACGAAGTCACCGCCCGGATGGTGCGGACACCGTCAGAGGTGTGGGTGGACCTGCGTGGGGTGGCCGCGTGGCGTATCCCCGCGAACGTTGTGATTTAGCCAAGCCGCCGTAAGCAGATGCGGTGCGCACGCTTGTCACTAACCGTTGATGCCGAATCGCAAGCCGGCCGCGAAGAGCCGGTTGGCGTGGCAGCTACGACGGGTGCCAAGCGACGCATCGGGCGATCCTGTTGCGTCCGTGGGTTCTGGAGGCTGGCGCCTCGGAGTCGGACCCGGGCAATGACTGTGAAGCCGATACGTCCTGGCGCGACCACCGCGATTGGGACGCCCGTCCGGTGCGGTTGCAGAAAGTTCCTGAGGTGCCGTGCAGACTGCCCGGGGTTTGACCACGCATCCACTTTTCGGATGTCGTTTGACCGGGGGGCTTTCGGGTAGGCGTTTGACATGGATATGAACATGATGCGGCAGCAGCTCGAGGGAATGAGTTTTCCGGCGAGCAAGCAGGACATGATGAGCCACATGATGCAGCACGGCGCCAGCAACGAGCAGATGGAAATGATGAAGAAGATGCCCATGGATCAGTTCAATTCCATGGACGACGTGATGGCTGCGGCCAACAAGATGATGAAGATGAGCTGATCGATTCGTGGACGACCGTCGGTGAGCGCCTCGCTTGTCGCTGGTCTCGCCGACGGCCTGTTGAGGGGCAGTCGTGCCGGTCTCTCGGGGTCGGGGCGGCTATGGGATTCCGACGAGATCTCTGCCGGGATTTTCTGTGCGGCGGGTGGGCGGTGTCGATGGCGGGCGTCGTGACGCGGGGATTCAAGGGGAAGCGGGATCCCCGCCGCGGCTGAGCTTCCTCCCGGTCACTATCTTGCCCCGGACTCTCCCGTCCTGTCCGCCGGGCCGAGGCGCCGGAGATCGCGCTGGTTCAGCGGAGGTTCACATCACCGACGAGGCAGGGTCGGAGCGGGCCTGGAGTTGCTCAATCTGCCGAGTGAGCAACCGACGTGGACACATCCATGAGTGCCTGTCTGTTGCTGGGTGGTGGGGTTTATCAAGTGGGATGGTCACGAGGCGATGGGGTCAGAGGCCGGGTGATTCGTCCCCGCCCATGCCGACTGCTTTCGCGAGAAGGTAGGCACCGAAGGCGATGAGACCCCAAGCGGTCGTGGCTGCGGCGAACGCGTCCCATAGCGGCCATCTGGTGACGGTCACCGCGATGACCACGGCGAATGCCAGCAGGCCGAGGGTGCCGAGTCCGGCGCCTCGGGCATCGTTGCGGGCCTGTCGTACACCGTCTTCTTTGGCGACAAGGGTCAGACTTGCGAGCGAGATTGCGGGGAAGGCGAGGAAGACGCCGCCAAGGGTTGGCCCGACCAGGGCGGAGATCGTGCCGGCGAGGGCAGATACGCCAGCGCCGAACCCGAATCGAACCAGCCAGTCGCGTAGCGAGGTCTGGCCGAGCTCAGCGGTTCGGACCCGGATCTCGTCACCACCGTGGTGGGCCGGCTGTCCGCTCATGTCAGCACCAGGTATCCCAGTGTTGCGGTCACTGCCCACGCGCCCAGCGAGCAGGCTGAGCCGCGCCAGGCGCCCAGCTTGCCGACCAGGGGCACCGCGGCCACGCAGTAGACGGCAAATGCCGCCGCCCCGATCTGCATGCCTCGCGCAGCCGATGCGACGTGCTCGACGCCGGTGAAGGCCACGGTTATCAGGAGGCTGCCGAGCGCGACGGAGGGCGCGGCCGAAAACAACCCGGCGAATCTCTTAGGTGCGAGGGTCTGTGCTAACGCCGCGAACGCGAGCACGAACAGTCCCGCGGTCGGGGCTTTGAGGGCTATCTCGACGAGTTTGCCTCCCATGGTCGCCGTCTCCTCTGCCCGTCCGTGCGGTGTTGGTTGTACCCAAGGACGCCGCACCGTAACGCGAGGCTGGGCTTGTCTGAGCGTTCCCGGGTTCTGCGGCTCTTGTGCGGCAGTGCTCGTTGGATGAGCGTTCGTTACTCCATCGGAGACTGGGTATATGCGGTCTCGGGAGGGAGGAATCATGTCAGAGCCACACGCCAGGCCGCGGTGTCTGGTCGTCCGGGTGGGACGACTGCGGATCGATGTACCGGGCTCGTTGGGGTACTTCGGTGGAATCGGTGCTGCCGTCGCCTTTGGTGTCATCGAGCCGCCGCTGGGGTTGTTCATCGCCGCGGTCCCGCTGTTGAAGATGCTGCATCGGCGGAGCCTCCCGACGCCGGTGCGGTTTGTTTCTGAGATTCTTCAGGGCGCCGCGCAGCCCGTCGATGGGAAGGCAGAGGGCACCATACGGTTGAGTGATCCGGAGGCGTCGGCGGCAAGGGATGTGGAGACCGCGGATTCCGCTGAGCGCGGCGAGCAGATCAAGCGAGGTCAGGCTGTGCCGGCGCGCGCCTGATGACTTACGGTGTCCGTGATGATGCTTCGGCTGGTCTATGACGCTGGCTCCGTCGCTGGGCCTCAAAGAACGGATCACCCACCAGACCGCGGGCGCTAGCCCCGTGATTGTCACGGACAACCGGACTAGGTCTGCGACCGGCCGACCTACCACAGGGCGCCCCCGGCGAGCACGGCCGGGGTGAAAAAGCCACGGTAGTTTGGCTGAAGCGGGAGACTGCGGCTGCCGGGATTGACGCGACCGGCATGGCCCGAGCGATTCCCATGCAGCATGGCGCGAAAAACCTCATGGCGCGCTGCCGCGTCGCTTAGGGCAGGGGCCACCATCACCGCCGATCCCGGCGGCTGTATGCGACCGCGATGGTGCGGCGGACTGCTCAGGTCTGTCTCGGGCATGAGCGGTTGGCCGCGGCCGCGACGTAGGTCATTGGCCTGGACGGGCGCGCGCCGGCCGCGTCCAGCAGGCTGAGTAACGCGGTCTGGATGGGCCATGCCACCGGAGATGTTGCCTACGGCGATGCCGACCCGGAAGCTGTTCGAGTCGTACCGGCGTCCCCGGGGCCGTGCTTCCATTGTGGGCACGGCCCAGGGCACCGCTCCCGTCCGGTTCCTGGTCCGGGACGCGGTGCTGTTACGCCTCAACCAGCTCGGCACTGGTCGCTTTGCGACTCTTTCTGATCAGCAGGGCCACCACTCCGCGCAGCCGGCCCCGCATCGTCCTGGCTGTGCCGCAGCTCCCCGAACGTGGCAGAGATTGCGCCATGCCGAGCGGGTCGCCTTGGCAGTCTGTGGAAAGCGTTTGCCGGCTCAATTGTGGGTGGAGGCGGACGCCCGCGACCTCTCATGAGGCTCCAAGAATTGGTTGCCAGGCTTGACTCATGACGGGCAAGCGGATCGAGGCACGGCATCGGGAGCCTTCTCAGTGGTGGGCCGACGCTGCCGGAGCGTTGGCGATCGGCAGCCTCGTGGTGGTCGTGGCGCTGTGGCTGCACGGTGCCGGCCTGCAGGCGGTGTTGCACGGCGGCTCGGATGCGGTGACGTCGGTGGGCAGGGTGACCGGTCTGGTCGCGGCGGATCTGTTGCTGTTACAGGTGCTCCTGATGGCCCGGCTGCCGTGGGTCGAGCGCTGCTTCGGTCAGGATCGGCTGGTGCGTTGGCACCGCGGCGCGGGACTGTGGTCGTTCTGGCTCATCCTCGCCCACGTCGGTTTGATCACCGTGGGGTACGCGGGTTCCGCCCACACGGGTGTGATCGGGCAGGTTTGGACACTGACTGTCGACTATCCCGGGATGCTGCTGGCCGTCGCGGGCACGATGTTGTTGCTCGCGGTGGTGGGGTTGTCGATCCGGGCGGCCCGACGGCGGTTGCGGTACGAGTCGTGGCATCTGCTGCATCTCTACGCCTATCTCGGGATCGGACTGGCGTTGCCGCACCAGTTGTGGACCGGCGCCGAGTTCACCGGCTCCGCGGCGGCTCGGACCTACTGGTGGGCTGCGTATGGGATCTGCGCCGGCAGTCTCGTGGTTTTCCGGATCTGCCTGCCGCTGTGGCGCAGTTGGCGGCACCGGCTGCGGGTCAGCCAGGTGGTCTGGGAGGCGCCAGGAGTGTTCTCCGTGTACCTGTCCGGGCGTGATCTGCACCGGCTGACGGTGCGAGCCGGCCAGTTCTTCCACTGGCGGTTCCTGACCAGCGCTGGGTGGACGCGGGCGCACCCGTACTCGCTGTCCGCCATGCCCCGGCCTGACGAACTGCGCATCACTGTGCGCGCCGCCGGCGACGATGCGGACCGCATCGCGCGTGCCCGTCCAGGTACCCGGGTGTTGATCGAGGGCCCTTACGGCAGGTTGACCGGCACGGTCCGCAACCGGCGGGGGATCCTGCTGCTCGCCGCGGGCATCGGGATCACGCCGATGCGTGCGCTGCTCGAGGCGCTGCCCTATCGGCCGGGTGAGGCCGCGCTGGCGTACCGGGCGAACACGTTCGAGGATTTCGCGTTACGGGCCGAGTTGGACGCGATCGCACGCCGGCGCGGAGCGGCGGTGCACTACCTGGACGGGCCGCCGCCCAGGCACTTGTCGTGGTTGCCGGTGTCCCTGGCGTACCTGTCGGATCGCGAGATGCTGCACCGTATCGCTCCTGACGTCTCCCGCAGGGATGTGTACGTCTGCGGTCCGCCGCCGTGGATGCGGGCGATCCGGCTGGCGCTGGCCGAGGCCAGAGTGCCAGCCGATCAGATTCACAGTGAGGACTTCGGATGGTGAAGCGCAGCGAGGGGCGGATGCGCCGGATCGCTCTGGTGATGGTGGCTACGGTTGCCGCCGTGGTGCTGCTGTTCAGTTACCGGACCAGCACCTCCGGATCGGGCGTCGGCACGGCCGGCGCACCGCCGGGAATCGTCAAGCCCGTTCTCACAGGCCCCGGCACGGCACAGCCGACGCCGCCGGCTACGGCGTCCGCAGGTGCGACGGATTCGGGCATCCTGACGGTCAACGGTACGACGGTGGACAACGGGTACGGCCCGGTGCAGGTCCAGGTGCAGATCTCCAGCGGCAGGATCGTGGACGCGACTACCCTGGCGCTGCCCCGGGACGGGCACTCCGAGCGGATCAATTCCTACGCCGTGCCGCAGTTGCGCGAGGAGGTGCTACGTGCGCAGAGCGCGCATGTGGACGCGATCAGCGGAGCCACCGACACCAGCATGGCCTACACCCGCTCGCTTCAGGCTGCGCTGGATGCGGCGCATCTGGGCAGCTGACCGGCGGCACCGGTGCTCCAGGCCACTCATCCGACCTGTTGGTGGGCCGGTGTCCGATCCTGGAGGTTCTTCCAGGTGGGATCGGGATAATCGGACGGTGAGTGACCTGGTCGTGAGCGAGTCGCCGCGGATTCTCGTGGTGGAGGACAACGCGGAGCTGTGCGGGATGCTGGACCGGCTGCTGGGTGACAGCGGATACCACGTCGCCTTTGCCAGGGATGGCCAGGCGGGCCTGCACGAGGCACTGACCCGCGAGTACGACGTATTCCTGATCGACCGCGGCCTTCCCGGTATCGACGGTCTGGACCTCGTCCTGCGGCTACGCCGCCGTGGCCTGACCACCCCGGTGTTGATCCTGACCGCATACTCCGCGGTGGCCGACCGGGTCGCCGGGCTTGACGCCGGTGCGGAGGATTACCTGGTCAAGCCATTCGAGGTCGATGAACTGCTGGCCCGGCTGCGGGCGCTTCGCCGCCGGCATCTGGTGACCGCCGAGGTGCTGCGGTTGGGTGCCGGCGAGTTCGACGTCGCCGCCCGGGTGGTCCGACTGGCAGATGGCACCGAGGTCGAGCTGTCTGGTCGGGAGGCGGCCCTGCTGCGGGTGCTGGCGGCCCGGCCGACCCGGGTGTTCAGTCGGGACGAGCTGCGAGAGCGGGCCTTCGAGGCGGCCGAGTCGGCGTCCATCGTCGACACCTATGTTCACTATTTGCGGCGCAAGCTGGGTAGCGGGGCGGTCCGTACCGTTCGAGGGCTTGGCTACCGGGCGGGTGTTCTGTGAGGCAGCGTGGCCCGGCTGCCGCCGATCAGGAGCTCATCTCCCGTGTTTGGCGCCGGATCACCCTGCAGACCGCCGCCATGTTCGCCGCGGCCCTGCTGCTGCTCGGCGCGCTGGCCGTCGGCTTGGTCCTGCAAACCGGCCGCGCCGACGCTCGCCGCCAGGTGGCGCAAGCGGTCGCCGACCAGGACGCTTTGACCAAGCCGCCACAAGGCGTCTGGATCTACCAGCGCACCTCCGGTGGGCTGCGGTCCAGCCCCGGCGCGCCGACCACGCCGACGGACGCTGCCACGCTGAACTCGGTCTTCTCCGGGGGGCGTACCCGTACCTCCACCATTCACCGCTCCGGCCGGGAATACGAGGTGCAGACCCAGCGGGTAGGGGCAGCCGCCGTACAGGCAGTGCTGGACATCAGCGATGCCGAACGTGAACGGCACCGGCTGTATTGGGGGCTGGCCGCTGCCGGAACGGTCGGACTGGGGTTGGCCGCGCTGGTCGGTGCGGTCATCGCCAGGCGCGCGATCGTCCCGCTCGGCCTGGCGTTCGAGCGGCAGCAACGGTTCGTCGCCGACGCGAGCCACGAACTGCGCACTCCGCTGACCCAGCTGCACACCCGCGCGCAGTTGCTGGACCGGGAGCTGCGTATGGGTGGCGATCCGGTCCGGTTGGAAGAGGATGTGCGCCAGATCATCCTCGGCACTCGACACCTCGGAGACGTGGTGGAGGAGTTGCTTCTCGCCGCCCAGTTGCGCGCCGAACCGGCGACCTTCGGCCCTGTCGACCTGGCCGAGCTGGTCAATGACGCGGTCGCCGCGGAACGGGCCCGCAGCACGCAGCTCTCGGTCGAACTGCGCGCCGTCGTGCCGACCGATGGGGCGTACGTGGTGCGAGGGGCGGACACCGCACTGCGTCGGGTACTCACCTCGTTGATCGATAACGCGCTGGGCCACACCCCGGCCGGCGGTCACATCACGATCCGTCTGGGACACGAGCCCGCCCGGGGAGTGGTCACCTGCCGTGTTCAGGACGACGGCGCCGGCTTCGACCCGACCACCGCACAGCGGATGTTCGAACGCTTCGCCCGCGGCGGCCACGGTGACCGGCGCCGGTTCGGGCTGGGCCTGGCGTTGGTGCGGGAGACCGTGCAGGCTCACGGCGGCACGGTCGATGCCACCGGGGCGCCCGGCGCCGGCGCCACGTTCACGGTCACCCTGCCGGTCTGGACCACGGCCGGAACCGACGGGCCGGCTGGCAGGGAACCGCATCATTCAACTTCCGAGGAAAAGGGCGCCAGCCGCGGCTTACCGGCCACCCGCTCTGCCGACTCCTGACCAGGCGGCCTGCGCGCCTGAGTGCCCGACGAGCACGATCTGTACCAGCGTGCCCAGCGCGGTCACCAGGCTCAGTACCGCCAGCGCCGGCAGCAGCCAGCGTGTACCGACCAGGCGCCCCATGGCCGCGGGCGCGAGCGCCCGGATCATCTGCGGCCGCACCGGGAGCCAGCCGGCCACCGGGGTGCCCTCGCGATACCAGTCGGTGTAGGCCAGCGCCACGGCCGCGGCGCTCATCACCAGTACCCACGCCACCAACAGCTTCGCCAGGTCGGCATGGTGATGGATCAGCGCGCCGCCGCCGACCCGGGCCTCCAGCGGCCCGCCGGACAGCGCGGCGCCAGCCACGGTCACGGTGGCCACCAGACAGGCCAGCACTGTCGGCCACGCCAATCTGCGTCGCGTCGCCGGCACCGCGGCGCACAGCCCGACCAGCAGGGTGGCCACCGGCACCATGACCACGGTGGCGTGCACGATCAACGGATGGATCGGCAGCCCGAAAACGGTATCCAACACGGCACAAATGATTAACGGAAGTTCTTAGAAGATTCTCAACCGTGCCTTCGCCTTACAGCGGCCCGGAGGCGGTCATTTGGGCGCCAATGCGACGGCCGGGCCGCAGGTGCCTCGACGGCCTATGCTCATCCAGCGACCGCAACCGCGCCGGCTCCTCCTCAGCGATTCTCAGAATCTAATAAGAAATCTCCGCGACCCTGTGTGGTTCGAGCGCCGACAACAGGAGTTCCTTTGCCTTCCCACCCCGTTGCAGGCTGGGACGATGAGCGTCCCTTCGGTTCCGATTCACTGGCCAGTGAGCAATCAGTGCTGCGCAGGCGCGGGGGTCCGGGGCACGCGACTGAGCCGGTTCGTCACGTGAGCGCTGCTGAGCGTGACGTTCGGGGGTGGGGTGCGACGTCGCGTATTGACGCCGGGCCTGAGACGGCTCCGAGGACGGCACAGGTGGGATCCCCTGAACTGCCGGCCTCGCGTGCGAGGGACCGAGCCCGGAGCGCGCCGCAGGCGCTGCACCACGAATACGTTGGCGATTGGGGTTTCCGGCCTATCGTTCCGACTCAGATCGGCCGCGGCGGACGGACCTTTCTCGTTGTCGTCTTCTGGTTCATGCTCGTGGCTTCGGTCGAGTTGTGGTGGCTGGACACTCCCGCCAGGTCCATCCATGGTGCGGGAGCCATGATGACCGAGGGCGGCCGCATCACCGGCATGGTGGCGGGATTCCTGTTGCTGGCGCAGGTGCTCGCAATGAGTCGGGTGCGCTGGCTTGAACGCTGGATCGGTGCCCATGACCTGCTGACCTGGCATCGCGAACTGGGCGCCGGCCTGCTGATCCTTGTCCTGGCGCACGTCGTCCTGATCACCTTCGGCTACGCGAGCGAATCCGGTGTGTCGGTCTTCGCCGAGACCGACAGCATCTGGCACACGCTCGTCGCGATGATCAGCGCTTACATTGCCACAGCGATCCTGGTCGCGGTCGCCTTGCTGTCCATCCGGAAGCTGCGCCGCCGCATGCCGTACGAGTTGTGGTACTACCTGCACCTCGCCGGCTATCTGGTCCTGCTGCTGAGCTATGGGCACCAGTTCGCCGACGGGCAGGAATTGTCCAAGGGTGGCTTCGGCCACTGGTACTGGGTCTGCCTGTATCTCTTCGTGGTCGCCTGCCTGATTCAGGGGCGCATCATCGGCCCGATCACCCTCAACCTGCGGCATCGTCTACGCGTCGCGCAGGTCGTGCAGGAATCGAACGAGATGGTGTCGATCTACATCGAGGGACGCCGGCTGGAGGACCTGGATGTGCAGGCCGGCCAGTACTTCCGCTGGCGGTTCCTGGCCCGTGGCTGCTGGTGGCAGGCCCATCCATTCTCGCTGTCCGCCGCGCCCAACGGCCGCTGGCTACGCCTGACCGTCAAGTCAGCCGGCAACCACACCTCTGACCTGCAGAACCTGCGGCCGGGCGTGCGCGTCTTCGCCGAGGGGCCGTGGGGTATCTTCACCGCCGAGCACCGGCGCCGTCCGGCCGCCATGCTGATCGCCGGTGGCAGCGGGATAGCCCCGATCCGAGCACTGATGGAGGAACTGCCGACCGGCATGATCGTCCTGTACCGCGCACGGAGCCTGGACGAGATTGTCTTCAGAGATGAGCTGGAATGGCTGGCGGAACAGCGGCAGGCGACGCTGCGGTACGTGCTCGGCTCGCGTGACGATCCCGAGCCGCGGCGAGCGTTCTCTCCGGATGGCATGCGTGAGATCGCTCCGGATCTGCGGCGACGTGATGTCTATCTGTGCGGACCTCCGGGTATTGTCGACGCTTCCATGGCGGCGCTGCGGCGCCTGCGCGTGCCGAGGCGGCAGATTCATATGGACCCGTTCGAGTTCTAGCCAATCGTTGTCAATGAATGGGAGATGACTATGCGTCGGGCAGTCGCGATCGTGCTGGGCACCGCCACGGGTACGGCGCTGCTGGTTGGAGCGAAGCTGGGGAACGCGCCCTCGGGCGCTGTGGCGTTGGACGGTGACGCGGGTGGTGTGGTGGTCTCCGCCAGCAGCGCCGCCATCGCTCAACCGTCCGTGAGGGGCTCTTCACCCAGCGGCATGGCCACGGCCGGTACGCCTACTTCTGTTCCGACCGTCAGTAAGCCGTCGACACCCAATTCCAAACCGACGACATCGAGGCCCGCGCCACCACCGCCGAGCGGACCGAAGAGCGGCACCTACAGCGGATCGGCTCCAGTCAAGAACGGCAGGTACGGCACGCTGTCGATGAGCGTCACGATCTCCGGCGGGAAGATCGCCAGCATTTCCGCCAGCGAGAACGGTGGCGAGACGAACTGCTACCACAACGCGTGCAACACCCTCAAGCCTGAGGCGTTGCAGGCACAGAGCGCGAACATCGCTTCGGTGTCCGGCGCGACGTACTCGTCGGAGGCGTTCAAGACAACCCTGCAGGCCGCCCTGAACTCGGCCAAGGCATAGTCGCGGGCCGCTGGAGGTCAGGTGCACCACGTCGAGATGGTGATGGGTACCGCCATCACCATCGATATTCTTGACGCCGAGAGCGACATGACGGGGGCGGTCGAGGACGTCGTGGCGTGGTTCCACGAGGTTGACCGCCGGTTTAGCACTTACCGGCGGGACAGCGAAGTCTGCCGGATCGACCGCGGTGAGCTCGCGCCGGCGCGGGCATCGCAGGACATGCGCCGGGTGCTCGACGCTTGTGAGCAACTGCGTGCGTCGACGGGTGGCTATTTCGACGTGTACGCGACCGGACGCCTCGACCCGTCCGGATACGTCAAGGGATGGTCGGTCGAGGTCGCCGCGCAGCGGCTGTCGGCAGCCGGTGCGGTGAACTACTGCGTGAACGCCGGCGGTGACATCCGGCTGCGCGGCGTGGGCCCCGACGGGCAGGGGTGGCGGATCGGCATCACCCATCCGTGGGAACGGCACAAGGTCGCCTGGGTGGTCTCCGGCACGGACCTGGCCATTGCCACGTCCGGAACGTACGAGCGCGGTCTGCACGTCATCGATCCGCTCCGTGGGGAGCCCGCCGATCAGCTCTGTTCGGTGACCGTGTGCGGTAGGGAACTCGCGACCACGGACGCGTACGCGACCGCCGCGATGGCGATGGGTGCTCACGGCATCGATTGGCTCGGCACGCTGAGCGGGTACGAGTCCGCGGTCATCACGAAGGACCGGGAGGCGTACCGGTCCGCCGGTTTTCCGGTCGTCGAGCCTGATCCGCCGTCGCCACCGGAGGCGGTCGGCGACGACGTCTTATGAGGTCGTTCGGACCTGTCCATCCACGACGGTCACCGCGATCGGTGCCAGTGGCCCGGTGGCTGGGCCGCCGGTGACGCGGCCGCTGGAGTCATACGTGGCACCGTGGCACGGGCATTGGAACCCGTTGCCGTCCCATCGCACGGGG
>NZ_BONZ01000135.1 GCF_016862975.1 Rugosimonospora africana | reverse complement strand
CAGGTTGCGGCGGCTGCTGCGGACGGGCCGTGGTCGGGTGCTGTCCGCGACGGTCAGCCTCCGGGCCGGTCGCTGGGTGGTCGGGTTGACCGTCGAGGCCGCCGATCTGCACCCGGCCGCGTGTCACCCGAGGCGCCCGGCTCACCTCGCCCATGATCCGGGCCCGGCGGCCGACGAGGCTCCCTCCGTGGCGGCGCCACGATGGCGCGCCCGAGGAACCTCACACCGTCAAACCGGGCCTTGTCAGTCCTGACGAACGCCCCTGGTCACTCACCAGCGACTCACACGGGGCCCACACCTGCTCTCACCGTGCAGATCCCCGCCCTTGCCCTGTTGGCCGATGACCACGCCGTCTCGGCCGATCCCGGCGCCAGATGCGCCAGATCGCCCTGTGAGTGGGGCGAAGGGATACAACGGGCAAGTCAAGTTCGATGGGGACTGCGTGACCGTCACACGGCGGGCCAGTCTCGCGTATTCCACCATCGGCAGGGGCGAGAAGTGCAGCCCCTCCCGTCGATCGCGTCGGTTCAGTGGAAGCAGGCCGGGTCGCTCATTGACGGATCCATCCAGCTCGAAACGCCGGGTGTTGGCGGCACCCGATCCCGGCCAGGCTCACAAACTAGAGATGCAGGCCGGGTTCCAACAGCGATGATGGGATGGCAGGCACGGGCATCCTTGTCGGTCACAGAGCGTAGAGAACTCCTACGATCGACACGCCCGTGCCTGCTTGCTACCCCGGACCGCTCTCCTGACCGGCTTCCATCCAATTGACGGTCTCTCTTAGTGCAAGGAATCCTGCCGCTGGTGCGTGTACAGGCCGTGGAACGAGACAGGTGCGAGTTCGCGGAGTTCTACGCGGCAGCGGCTGACGACTGCCTGCGGGTCGTTGTGCTCGTCGTGGGGAACCGGCAGCTGGCCGAGGACCTGGTGGCCGAGGCGTTCACGAAGGCGTGGCTGTCCTGGCGCAAGGTGCATCAGCTGGACGAACCGCGCGCCTGGGTGGTGCGCGTGGCTCTGAATTCGCACGTGTCCTGGTGGCGACGGCACCGCAGAGAGGTGGCGCTGGGCGACCACGACCGGGCCACCACCGGCACGGAGCCACACGGGCTGGATAGTGCGCTGATGGCGGCGCTACGGCGGCTGCCGGTGCGGCAGCGCGAGGTCGTCACACTGCGACTGCTGCTGGACATGGACACCGCGACCACGGCCCGGACGCTCGGCATGCCGACCGGCACCGTCGCGTCCCACCTGCACCGGGCGCTCGCCGCACTGCGCCGCGAGATCCCATCCTTCAATGATCAGGAGCTGACCCGATGAACGACTCTCTCGCCGCCGTGCGCGACCACGTACGCGATCGGATGGCCGCCGTCCACATGACCGTGACAGCTGAGGAAATCACCACGCGCGGAACGCGGCGCCGCACGCACCGCAGGGTAGCCGGGGTGGCCGCCGCGTGCGCAGTCGGCGCCGCGGTCGCCGGTATTGCCGCCCTGGGCCCGGCATCGCAGCCCGGGGTGCACGTGCACCTGGCGGCGTGGTCGGTCGACTCCAACCCCGACGGCACGGTCACCCTGACCGTGCGCGAGATAACCCACACCGACGAACTGCGCGCCGCCCTCGCGCAGGCCGGGGTGCCGGCGATCGTCACGCCCGGCGAGTCGTGCCTGAACCCGGAGAACCAGTCGAGGCTGTTCCACAGCGCGGTGTTGGGCTCGGACGCGCTCACCATCCGGCCGTCGGCCATCCCCCACGGCGACAAGCTGCTGATCAGCCAGCCGACAGGGCCGGACGGCAAGGTGATCGGCTACGGCTGGGGCATGGTGCGCGCCGGCGAGCCGCTGCACTGTACCGACATGAGCCACATAACGATCACGCCCAAAAACTAACTCCACGGTGGAACCAAGAGCTGGGACCAAACTGACGATCTCGCCACGCTCACCGGGGACCTCCATGGGCGCGAGGTGTCCGCTGCCGGGGATCACGGTGAGCTCGGCGCGCAGCCTGCCGGGCCGGGGCCGCGACGACATCTACCGGCGTGAGGCCGATGCAGCGGTAGAGCGGGCCGCCGCCGGGCACCGGCGGGTGAGGCGGGTGTCCTCGGGAGCGGAGCACCCTCGCGATGCTGATCCCGAACCCGGCAGCCAGGCGGCTATAGGTGTCCCCGTTGCGCGCGTGCGCCAGGACCAGCAGCGCCTGCCGGCCAGGATCGAGGCGTCGCCACCGGATGCCGCGCTCGGCTCGGTGGGTGCGCAGGAGTTGAGACAGCTGCGTCAGCGAGGCGGTGGACAGCGGGATGGCTGCTGGGTGGGAAAGCACGTGGGATCCCTGGCGTGACGGCGTTTAATCTGGTCGATCTGCTCGTCTACCAGGGATCCCGTCCACTATGGATGGTCAACACGCCGTCCCTCGCTCAACAGTCGCGACCTGCACGAACGAGGCTGAACTCCCCATACTCCGCGTCGTGCGTTGAGCCACTCGTCCTCATTCCATCGCACCTGGATCGCACCGATGGCCGGTAGCTCAAATCGAGGGTCATCTGATTGCAACAGGCACACGAAGTGGTCACCGTTGATTGACGATCTCTCCGCCCTAAAGCTAAAGGACGGAGATTCCCTCCACGCTGCGCGTGGAACACGCGGCGTCCAGGCGGATTCCTGCTTCCCGGCGCGGCGCCGGCACGGATGCCGGTCTTACCTGCGCTCCACAGGCGTTTGAGTTGTCCCAGCGTCCCTGGGCCAACACGTTTCTCGCGGCGTTGACGTCCCGGTCGTGGACTGCCCCGCAGAGGCAGGTCCACGACCGGATGCTCAGCGGTTTCGGTCCATCGAGCCGGCCGCACGCCGAGCACGTGCGCGACGTGGGCGCGAACCGGTTGATCCTGGCGAAGATCCGCCCGTTGCGAGCGGCCTTGTACTCCAGCATCCCGACGAAGGATGCCCAGCCAGCATCGTGTACCGACTTCGCCAGCCTCGTGCGGCCGAGACCGACGACGCACAGGTCCTCGACATACACCGCTTGGTTTTCGCGGATGATCGCCGTGGATAGCTTGTGCTGCCAGTCCCGCCGGGTGTCGGCCACCCGGGCGTGCGCCGAAGCGACCTTCACGACGGCTTTCTCACGGTTGTTGCTGCCCCGCTGTTTGCGGGACAGGTTTTGTTGCAGCCGCCTGAGCTTGCGCGCGGCGCGGCGCAGAAACTTCGGCGCGGTCACTTTCGTGCCGTCCGACAACACCGCGAAGTGGGTCAGGCCCAGGTCGATGCCAACCTCGGAGTCTGTCTGCGGCAGCGGCTCGTCCAAGGTCTGGACGACGAACGAAGCGAAGTACCGACCCGCCGCATCCTTGATGACCGTCACGCTTGATGGATCCGCAGGCAGCTGCCGGGACCAGCGCACGTCCAGATCGCCGATCTTCGGCAGGCGCAGGCGGCCGTTGGTCAGCACCTTGAACCGGGCGTTGGCGGTGAACCGGATCGCCTGCCGGTTGTCCTTGCGAGACCGCAACCTCGGCGGGGCGACCTTGCGGCCCCGGCGCTTGCCGGTGACCGAGGCGAAGAAGTTGCGGTACGCCACGTTCAGGTCCGCCAGGGCCTGCTGCAAGACGACCGCGGACACCTCGGAAAGCCACGCCCGTTCCGGCGTGCCCTTGGCCAGGGTGATGACCTGTTTGGACAGCTGCCCGTCCGACACGTACGGCAGGCTCTGCCCCCATGCCCTCTGGCGTGCGCGCAGCCCATCGTTGAACACCACCCGCGCGCACCCGAACGCCCTGGCCAGCTTGATCTGCTGGCTTGGCGTTGGGTACACACGGTAGTTGTACCGCAGCTGCACATCGGCATCTTACCATTGGTTTATGGCTGAACTCGAAGGCATCCGCACCGGCAGACACTGCGTTTTCGCAATGCACGCTCACTTGGTCTTCGTGACGAAATTCCGGCACAAGGTGTTCGGCCACGCCCATCTGACCCGAATGGAAAAGATCATGCGGGACGTGTGCCGCGACTTCGAGACCGAACTGGTCGAGTTCAACGGCGAAAACAACCACGTCCACCTGCTGGTCAACTTCCCGCCCAAGATCGCCATCGCCAAGCTGGTCAACTCGCTCAAGGGCGTGTCGTCCCGGCGGATGCGGCAAGAGTTCCCCGACCTGCGCCGACACTACTACCGGGCCAACAAGCTATGGTCGGGTTCGTACTTCGCCGGCTCCGTCGGCGGCGCCCCGCTGAGCATCGTGCGTCAGTACATCGAGCAACAAAACCGCCCGGCCTAAAGCACGCTCGGGCCTGGAGGCCCTCCCCCGCGGGCCTTCACCCCCACCCTGAAGGGCGGAGCACTGGCCCGCATTTCGGTAGCGCACCCCTCGATCGATCAGCGATGACGTTCAGGAGCGCGTGGGCGATGTCCGGGAAGTCGTGGGCAAACTGATCGTATCCGGTCATCACGAGCGCGACGCCGTTGGCGTCATCGAAGATGCCGTACTGACCGTACAGCGACTCGGCCAGGCACTCGCCGAGGCCTTGCAGGTCGGCGTGGTCGTGTTCGAAGCGGAACACGCGTGCAAAGCCCCAGTACATGTCCTTGACGGTGAGCCATGGCCGCGGCCCATGTGGCTCGCAGCGTACCGCCCGCCCCGACATGACTCCGCGTCTGCGTCAACACAGCGCCGGTCAGTGTTGTCGTGCCCGGGTGGCACGGCGCCGACGCCGGTTGCGCCGCCGCCTCGCTCGCCAGCCGACTGCCGAGTCGAGCGCGGACCGCCACGGCAGCAGCGGCAACCCGACGGGTGCCAATGCGGCTGCCACACCGGCGACCACACCGGACAGGAACAACGCCCGTTGCTCGCCCGCCTCTGACACCCGGTTGACCAGGCTCACGGTCGGCGACAGCGGGTCGGTCGCGTCGGTGGTGCTCCAGCGCAGCGCGTCCCCGGTCAGCGCAGGTGACACGCTGTCGATGCGGTACAGCGGGTCGACCCGGTTGTCATCCAGCGCTTCTGGGGTGGTGAAGGTGACCTGACGGCTGCTGTCGTTGCCGCAGGCCCCGACACCGGTCCGGTCGATGCCGATGCTGTCCTGAAAGCCAGGGATGTGAAAGGTCGGGATCGCTTCGAAGCCCAGCAGCAACGGTGAGGTGTAGGTGGCTCGGCTGCCCCGGACGACCGCGAACGCGCCGCGTGGCCGGACGGTCAGCGTCAGCGCGATGCGCCCGTCGCGGTTACGGGCGGCGCCGGTAATGCTCAGGGCGTGGTGGTCGGCGACCTCGGAGCCGGCCTGCTTCACGCTGAAGGTGTAGGACTTACCAGGGTAGGGCACCCGCAGCAACCAGAGGTGTCCGCCGGCGATCCCGTACCCGCCGGCAATGACATGCCAGTCAGCCGACGGAAGGTCACCGGTGGTCGTGACACTGTCAGCGGGCAACGGCCAAAAGTAGTCGGGCGGTTGAGCGTCGATGTCCATCACGATGCCCACAGCAGGCGGACTTTTCGGGTTCGTCGCTAGCGTGAAAGACATCGTCATCGTCAGCCGGGGCCAACCGGTGGCCGCGTCTGGGGTCTGGTCGATGTTCAGCTCGCCTTGGCAGGCTGATGCCTGCGCGGGCACGAGGAAGTGGACCCGTCCCCAATCGTGGGGGTGCTCGTAGGCGGTTGGCAGACCGTGCTGGTACAGCAGATAGGCGCCGCCGCTCAGCGCCGCCGACAGCACCAGGATCACCACACCGACGACCGTCGTGGCACGGCCGGGCCGCCGTGTGCGCCGCGTGGAGGCGCGGCGGGCACGGCGCACCACCACCTGCCACCGGGGGTCGGGGCGACGGCGTCGAGACCGATGGGGCAGACCACGGCGCCGGGGCGCCGGCGAGTCCACCAACTGCGCCAGGTCGGTCAACGCCCGCGCCGCGACGCCGCGCAGCCGGCCAACACGCGTGGGCCTCATACACCGATCCTTGAGTCGATCGAGCGCCGGAACTCGCCGGGATCATCCTCGCCCCTCCCCCGCCGTGTCGCCTCAGCCGGAACGGCTTTTCGTGGCCGGTCAACCTCCACTCTGCTGGGCGCACGGAAACGACTCATCGCCGGCGGCGAGGACCCTGATGCCCGGCCACCGGGCTGCGCGTCGGTGACGCGTGCGCGCTCGGCTACGAGCGGCGACGGCTCGCGCGCGCTGACCCGGCTTGGCGTATCCACGGCAGAGCTGGCCCATGCCCTAGCCACACGCCGCGCTTGTCCCCCGTGCGAGCTACCCGCGAATGTCCACTGTGTGGTGACGATTCCGGATCGCCGATTCCATAGCGTTTCGAGTCAGCCGTGGCGTTTCGACCGCGGATACTCGCTAAGGAGTCGACATGCGGTTGTTGAAGCAGCTCCTGCCCGTCGTGGCGGTCGCTTTCGTTGGCGGCCAGGTCGTCGCGGCGGTGCAAGGGAATGCGCTTCTCTGCCTGGTCCTCGGTCTCGCGACGGCCGTGCTCGCGGTTTCCGTGTACGCCTGGGCGGTGCGGTGGGCTGAGCACCGCGCGCCGGTCGAGGTGGCCGTCAAGGGTGCCACGACCCGTGTCGGCCTGGGAGTACTAATCGGGGTCGCGTGGTTCGCGGCGGTCATCGGGAACATCGCCTTCCTCGGCGGCTACCGGGTCCACGGCTTCGGGTCGGCGGGGAGCCCGATCGGGCTGTTCGGCTTCATGGCCGCCGCCGCGGTGACAGAAGAGCTGATGTTCCGCGGGGTCTTGTTCCGGCTTATCGAGGGACGCCTCGGCACGTGGATCGCGCTGGTGCTGACCGCCGTGCTGTTCGGCCTGTGGCACTCGATCAACCCGGACGCCACGGTGTGGGGCGCGGTCGCCATCGCGATCGAGGCCGGCGGCACGCTCGCCGCCGCCTACGCGGCCACGCGTAAGCTGTGGCTCCCGATCGGTCTGCACTTCGGCTGGAACTTCGCCGAGTCCGGCATCTTCGGTACCGAGGTCTCCGGGAACGGCCAGACGCAGGGGCTGCTGCACAGCGTGATGTCGGGCAGGGCCCTGGTGACCGGCGGCCAGTTCGGCCCGGAGGCCAGCCTTTACTCGGTGGCGTTCGGTGTGCTGCTGACAATCGTGTTCATGTGGCTGGCCCGGCGGCGCGGCAACCTGGTTCCTCTCCGGCGCGACGCCGGGGCCGCTGCAACCGCTACCCTCTCTCAGTGATCGACCTCCGGCGGGTGCCCGGTCTGTGGCGGCGGTGTGACGTCACGGTCCGGGATCTCCCGTTCGCGCTGCTGCTGGTCATCGCGTCGCTCCTGCCGGTGCTGCGCGGCCACGAGACTCAGGTCGGGGACCTCGCGGCACGCCCGTTTGACGCGCTGGCCGTTGTCCTCGTCGGCCTTGAGTCCCTTCCGCTCGCTGTGCGCCGGCGGTGGCCGGCCGCCTGTCTCGCCCTGGTGTCGCTCGGCTTCGTCGCCGCCGAACTGCGCGGCTACCGCATCGTCGCGAGCACCGCACTGCCCTTCGCGCTGCTGAGCGCGGGTGCCCACCTGGAGCGTCATCGGCGGGCCACCGTGGTCATCTTCTCCCTGGCGTACGTACCGCTGGCAGTCGCGGTCCACCGGCTCGGCGGGACCGACCAGGTGAGCGGATTCGCAACGTTCTACGTGGGGCTGGCCGTCGCGTGGGGCATCGGGAGTTGGCTGCGCGCCACCCGGATCGCCGAGGCCGAACGCCGCCGCGGCGTCGCCGAGGCCACCCGCGCCGCCGAACGTATCCGCATCGCCCGTGAGCTCCACGACGTGGTGACCCACCACGTGACGGCGATGGTCGTGCAGGCCGAGGCGGCACGGTACCTGACCGCCGCACCCACGCGCCTCGACGAGACCCTCAGCGCCGTCACCGACACCGGTCGACGGGCCATCAGCGACCTGCGGCACCTGCTCGACCTGCTCAACCCCGACCACACCGAAATCAAGATGCCGTCCATCGGCGAAGTGCACACGCTCGTGGAGCAGACGCGCCGGGCCGGGCAGCCGGTGGAGTTCACCGAGGAGGGCAGGCCGGCGTCCCCGACCGGCAGCGCAGAACTCGCCGCCTACCGGGTCGTGCAGGAAGCCCTGACGAACGCCCTCAAGTACGCGCATGGCAGCCGCACCGCGGTCCGGGTACGGCACCTCGCAAGGGAGATCCTCGTGGAGGTCAGCACCGACGGCTCCGGCTCGCGGGCCGCGTCCCCCGGCGGGAGCGGGCGGGGCCTGGCCGGGCTCCGCGAACGGGTCGACGTCCTGGGCGGCGAGTTCAGCGCGGATCAGCGGGCGGGCGGCGGCTTCGTCGTGCGGGCCCGCATCCCCGCGCGGAGCGGGTCGTGACCGCCCCGATCCGGGTCTTGGTCTGCGACGACCAGGCGCTGATCCGCACCGGGTTCGCGACGATCATCGACGCTCAGCCCGACCTTGAAACGGTAGGCGAGTGCGGGGACGGGCGCGCCGCCGTCGACCTCGCCGCCCGCGTGCACCCCGACGTGGTGGTGATGGACGTACGGATGCCGGTACTCGACGGCATCGAGGCGACCCGCCTGTTGGCTGGTGCAGGGGTGGCGCATCCCGTCAAGGTGCTCGTGGTGACGACGTTCAATCTGGACGAGTACGTCTACGAGGCGCTGCGCGCGGGGGCAAGCGGCTTCCTGCTCAAGGACGCCCCACCGGCGCAGCTACTGCACGGCATCCGTACCGTCGCGACCGGCGCCGCCCTGCTGGCACCCGAAGTGACGCGGCAACTGGTCGGCAGGTACGCGGCACGGATCCGTCCGGCGGAGGGCACGCGGGAGGACGTCGGGCTGGCCCCGCGCGAACTGGAGGTGCTGCGCCTCATCGCCAACGGCCTGTCGAACGCCGAGATCGCCGCGACCCTGGTGATCAGCCAGGAGACGGTGAAGACGTACGTGTCGCGGATTCTCACCAAGCTGGATCTGCGCGACCGGGTGCAGGCGGTGGTGTATGCCTACCGCAGCGGCCTGGTGATCTGACAGCGTGTTTGATAACTCATGATGGGTTCATAAAACACCGCCCTCCTCGGGCGTCCCCGCCACCGCACCGGCTGCCACGCTCTGCTGCGCCCCGGCGGGGTGTCGTGGTCACCGCGCGACCCTGGCGCAAACACGGCGAACTGGTCGATCTCCCATCGGCGGTTGTCGGCGCCGGTATCCGCGCCGGGCTGACCCCGGTGGACCGGTGCGTCGCCCTCCTGGCCGCGGTCCGCGACGGACAACTCGTCGCCCACCCGTCCTTCTTTCAACTGCAACAGGTACGCAAGGCTCGGATCACCGGCACCCCGATGCACCTCATCACCCACGAAGACGTCCTCGTCTTCGTCAAGGGCTAAAAGTCCATGGGTTCCACCGAGCCCAGGTGATGTTCCCAGGAAAAACCCAAGCCCTGAACGGGCCCAACTCGGGATCGTCATGTAGATATGGTCTTGTCAGTGGCGCCACCTAGTATCCGCACATGAACTCGCCGCTTGACACGCTGCCGAAGATCAGCGCACCCGCAACGCGCGCTCTGAACGCCGCCGGCTATAGCAGCCTGCGCCAACTGGCCGGCGTCCCTCGCGCCCAGCTGGCCAACCTGCACGGCATGGGACCAAAGGCGCTCGGAATCATCCAAGCCGCACTTGAGCAGCACGACCTCAGCCTGAGCTGAATACGGGGGCGCGAGCAACGCCTCCGGCGGGTAGGACCTCGGGCTCTACGAGCCGGATACCTGCACCACCGGGAAGCCGGCACCATCGGGGGACCAGACCCGCACGGCGTCCGCTGGGAGCGAGATGGGAGCCCACCGCGGGGCCTCAAGCACTTCCCCGACCAGTACGGCATTGGCTTCTCCGTCGACGCTCGCGCGGAGGGCCTTCACGCCCAACTCCCCGGCGTTGAGGTATGGGTCTGGGACGAAGCCGGGCTTCCCGAGTTCATCAGTCAGCTCGCCGCTGACTACCGCGGCTGGCCGGACGAACGGGCCTGGCAGACCAATCACCTCACCGTCCGCGCAACCTTCCACTCTCGCGGCTACGTAGCGCTCACCTGGGATCTGCACCCCTGGGTATCCCGCCCCGACACCTGGCAAGCGTCGATCACCACGCTGCTCGAAGCCGGCGAACAGATGAGCAACCTCGCTGCGGACATCCGCGAGTTCCTACCCATCCCACGCAAAATCAGCTGACTGGCCCGGTGTCACCAGGTCGCAGCACCTGCGCCGATTACTGTCGCGGCCCTGCGTGAACCGAGGGTCGGGTCAAACCATGGCGGGAGGGGAAGCGGGGTGGCGTCACACCGGTCTCGACTTTCGTATTAATTTGGGACGAATGTGCGAGATACGGGCCAGTGTCGGCAGTTGGCATTTGGCTCGGCGTCCTTCCCGATGAGGTGCGATCCGGGCTTCCCGGACAGGTCGCAACGTCGGCCAAGCGGTTCGGCTCGGGCTCGTGTCCCGGGTTCAGCTATCTCAGGACTGGCTGAGGTCGATGAGGTTGCCGCTGGGGTCGCGCACGCAGGAGGTGCGTGGCTTCCAGGCGAAATCGGTCGGGGGATGAACCTCGGTGCCGCCGGCGTCGAGCGCACGTTGGTGAGCGGCGTCGACGTCATCGACGAGCAGTCCGAAGCGTGCGTCGGCGGCGATTGGTAGCTGTTCGTCGTACTCCTCAAGGGTGATGAGGAAGAACTGATCGCTGCGGTAGGTGCCGAACTGCAGCGACGAGATCGACTCGTTGAAGACGAGGTCGAAGGCCGCCATGTAGAACGCCGCTGTCGACGGCACATCGCTGACCTTGATCCTGATCTGGACGGGACGGGTGACCTGCAGCGCGGGCATGGTTGTTCCCTTCTCGATGAATTCGTCAATCGCGAGGACGCGTTGCGACAGCTCACGGACCTGAGCGACCAGTCGGTCGCGGTGTATGTCAAGCGCGCCGAGAACGTCGCTAGCGGGACGGCCGAGCACCACGCGGATCTCGTCGATGGGTAGGCCAACCGCGCGAAGACCGCAGATCAGGCGAGCCTGCTCGATCTGTGGTGGTGCGTACCGCCGGTACCCGGTGCTCGTGTCCACGTGAGCCGGCTTGAGCAGTCCGATCTCGTCGTAGTGGCGCAGTGCCGGGATCGACAGGCCGGTGGCGGTAGCGAACGCTCCGATGTTGAGCAGGTGATCGTCCTTCACACCGTTCAGCTTGCAGCCTCAGGTCGCCTGAGAGTCAACATCGACACCGCGAGAGTTCTGACGGAACGGGCGGCCGCTTTCCGGCGACTCGACCCGCTCGCCGAACCACCGCATCGGCGTGTCGAGACGGTGGGGACGACAAAACGAAGAAGCATCGGCGGTTGCCTATAACCCCGTTGACGGAGTTACCGCCGATGCTCCGGGTGCCCACCCTACCGGGGTCGCTGAGTCGCGTGCTGGAGGCATTCCGGCCGTGCTTCACCACTCCCACCTCTGCCACGTTCGTGACCTTGCTGACCGGGATGGTGGCACTCCCCGCGCACCGGACGGTGCGCGGCATGCTGGCCGGTGCCGGACTGGCCGGGGTATGGCATCACAGCCGGGCGCACCGGTTCTTCGCCACCGCCCGCTGGCACCCCGACATCGTGGGCCTTGCGGTGTTGCGGCTGATCGTCGGTCATTTCGTGCCGATTGGTGCGCCGCTGACCGTAGCCGTCGACGACACTCTCTTCCGCCACAGCGGTCGCAAGGTCCATGCGTCGCGCTGGGGCTACGGCGGATGGCTGAAGGTGTTCAGGCAACCAGAAACTCTCCCGCGGCAACACGTTCGTGGTCGCCACGGTCGTGGTCATGCTGCTGTTCCTGGACCGACCCATCGCGCTGCCCGTGCTCGCCCGGCTACGGCGCACAGGCGGACCCGCGCAAACGGTGCTCGCCCGGGAGCTAATCGAGGTGATCGCCACCCACACCCGCAGTCGCACCATGCACGTGGTCGCCGACGGCACCTACCTGTGCACCGTACTACGCAGGCTCCCAGCGCACGCGACGCTGACCGGGCCGCTGCACAGCAACGCCAGCCTCTGGCACACCCACCCCGACCTCGACCACCCAACCCGACGACGCGGACGCGGCCGGCCCCGGACCTACGCCGCACGCATCGGGCACCCCCGCCGACCTGGCCGCCACGACACCCTCCACCTGTGTCACCGTAACCCGCTACGGACGCACCGCCACAGTCACGGTGCACCAGCTGCGGCGCCTGTGGCGCGGCGTTTTCGGCGCCCGACCGGTCCGGATGCTGGTCTGCTGGTCCTCACCGAACCCCGTAAACCTGAGCTCGCGTTGGTCACCACCGACCTGGCCGCACCGATCGCCGCGATCGTGGAATGCTACGCCGGACGATGGTCCATCGAGGTGGCCTTCGAAGACGCGAAACAGACCACCGGCGTCGGCGAGGCCCGCAACGATCTGGCCACCGATGGGTTCGCTGATGCGGCTACTCCTCAAACCACGCCACGAGGCGGACATCATCCTGCCCATGCACGTCCGCCAGCAGCCGCATGACGCTCCACCCGATCCCAAGGCCCATCCGGCGGTACCACATCACGGCGGCGAGCCCGTTCAGCGCGATACACCGTCTGGCCGAGGCGCCACTCGGTGCCCTCATTCCAGAGTTCAGCAATCCGGTCCGGGTCCACCGTCAGTGTGTCGACCCCCGCGGCCCTGGCGAACCCGCGGCTCCACACCGATCTGTGCACCAGCGTCAACGTCCCGTCCTCGAGTCGCCGATACTGGGCGATGTCAGTGGCGCGGCGCAGCGCCGGCTCGGACCAGTCGACGGCGATGACGTCTGTCCAGGCCAACCACGTGACCCCGAACGCAACCTCGCCCCAACCGTCCAACTGGGCCACGACGTCGTTCGACACATCCACCGGTAGCCCCCGTTCGGCGGCGATCGGGTGCCAGTTCCCAGAGCTCCGCACACCGAACAAGCAGTCGAACGCCTCATAGTCCCGCGCCACGCCCAACAACGACAGGTCGATAGCGGCCTGCCACCGCCGTTCCTCGACGGCGAGGCCCGGCGCCCACGTCCGGCACTCCACGCACCCGTGGATCGTCGTTCCCACCCGAGCATTCTCCGATCGGCGCCGGGACCCGTCCACGGGGATTACCGCCCAGCCCCAACCGTTGAGCGAACGGAACGTCCCGACCAGGCCATTATCGACCAGCGCGTGGACCCCCGAGCGGATCCGTGCCCTCGGCACCGTCACCACCGTGCCGATCGCCGCGGCCATCTTCGGACTGTCTCGCTCGGTCGCCTACGACCTGGTCAAGACCGGTCAGTTCCCCGGTAACCGTGCTACGGTTCGGCACCCCGGTACCGGATCCCGGTAGCGGCGATCCTCACCGCCGGGCCTTACCGAACCATCCGAGTACGCTGGACGGTGGCCGAGTCTTCCGACAGCCGGATTCCACCCGGAGTCGCACTCCGAGGCGGGTACATCTGAGAATGATCCCCATGAGACCGTCGCTTGCCACGCCTCCGCTGTTCGCGGCGCTCGAACCGGCGCGCCGAGTCCTGCTAGCGGGAGCGGGTGGCGGATTCGATGTGTACGCCGGGCTTCCGCTATCGCTTGCGTTGCAGGATCAGGGCGTCGAAGTCCACTTGGCCAATCTGTCGTTCGCACCGTTGGAGCTCGTGCCACCCGAGCGGTGGCTGGAGCCGAACGTCGCTGCCGTCACGCCGAACGTCGCACGGCATGTCTCATACTTTCCGGAGCTGGCCCTCGTCCACTGGCTGGCTGAGCGGGGGCTGCCGTCGACCGTGTATGCCCTGCGTCGCACCGGGGTGCAGCCGCTGCGTGCCGCGTACCAGAATCTCGTCTCCTCGTTGGGTGTGGACGCGATCGTTCTGGTCGACGGCGGCACCGACATCCTGCTGCGCGGTGACGAGTCGAGGCTGGGTACCCCGGTCGAGGACATCGGCAGCCTCGCGGCGGTGGCCGGACTCGACGTACCGATCAAGCTTGTGACCTGCCTGGGATTCGGTATCGACGCCTACCACGGCGTGAACCATGTCCAGGTCCTGGAAAATCTCGCGGCGCTCGACCGCGACGGCGGCTATCTCGGCGCGCTGTCCATTCCCAGCGACAGCCGCGAGGCGGCCCTGTACCGCGATGCTGTGGCAGCCGCGCAAGCCGCAACACCGCAGCGGCCGAGCATCGTCAACGGCCAGATCGCAGCGGCGCTAAGCGGCGAGTCCGGAGACACCGGGTTCATCCGCCGCATATCCGGATCGACACTCTTCGTCAACCCGCTGATGGCCATCTACTTCACGGTGGACCTCATGGCACTCGCGGCCCGATGCCTGTACCTGGACCGGCTGGAGGACACGCTCACGGTCCGGCAGATCGAGGCCCAGATCGAGCAGTTCCACAGCGGCGTCGACCGGCGCATCCCCAGGCCCTTCCCCCACTAGAAGCTCGGGGCCGCCCGACAACGTACGGCAGCCACAGCCCGCGAGGCAGCGCTGGGCTAGGTGCTCATCTCGGCTATGAGCGGGCATCCGCCTCAGTCGATCGGTCCGGCAGAG
>NZ_BONZ01000134.1 GCF_016862975.1 Rugosimonospora africana | reverse complement strand
TGATCTTGTGCTCCCATTTTGCTCCCAATGTAAGGAGCAATAACAAAACCGCTGATTACCAGAATTAAGGTAATCAGCGGTGTGACCTGCGGCTTTGCATGGTGGGCGATACTGGGATTGAACCAGTGACCTCTTCCGTGTCAGCGAATGACCATGGTGCGTCCACCTTGATCGATACCGGGCCTCACCTGCGCGAACAGTCCCGCAAAGTACGCTCACGTCCGCTGAGATGCGCCGCGAAAGTCACGCAGTTAGCTACTCACGCACTTAGTGCTGAAACACTGGGGGCGTGACGCATTCCCCTCCCGATCATGGTCGGCGAGGATTCGCAGCGGATCGCCCGAGTTCCAGGTTGCTTCCGTCAATCAACGCGCCGACGTCGGCGTGCCCAGAAGTGTTTCAGCGGGTTTTCCTAGCTCAGAGCTACTTCGGGGACAGTCGTCATTCGAGGGTCCCCCTAGATCACGAGTGTCTTCCCAGCTCAGAACCACTTCGGGGACTCCGGGGACACGAGGGACAGAGTTGCGTGCGCGTGGTGCCCCGACCCTGTGGGTGTGAAGGGTGGACCTACGACGACGGGATGGCGTTTGGTACGTGTAGGACCAACCGAATCTCTCATGGGCAGTCCGCGCCTTCCAGTGGACGATTGCTCGAATGAGCGACACATGGTCATACGTGATCGGTGCGGCAGTCACGGCCGGCGGACTGCTCTTCAACCAGTGGCGATCGGACAGACGCGAGTCGCGACGCCTGTCGGATGAACGCAGGCGAGAGGTGGAGCGCTGGGACCGAGACCGGGAACGGGAACGGGAGTTGTGGCGCCGCGAAGACAAGTTGCGGTGGTTGGATCGCCGCCAAGAGGTCTACAAGGCGCTCCTACATGCATTCGAGCCATGGGTCTCAGATGTGAGGTCATGGAGTGCTGTTGGCCTGCCGCACTCGACGATGGACCAAGATCAAGCACACAAGAGATACCTTGAGCAACGGACGTTTGACTTTCAAGAGTCCATGGCCCATGTGGGTTCCGTACTCGCTGAGGTTGCCCTGATTGGCAGCGACGGGGTGCGAACGTGTGCGCAGGGCCTCATGGCGCAGCTCTTTGCAGTCGAGATGTTTCGATCCGGTGATGTACCTCCGCCAGAAGGCCAAAAGCATCCAATAGTCGAGGAGGTAGATCGCCGATACGACCGTCTATTAAAGCGCGTTCGGCATGATATCGCGGTTGCATCGCTTGCCGACGCCGACGCCGTCGTGGAGCCAGTTAGGAGTACGACTTTCACACCAAGTGACCTCGCCCACGGGCGAAACCAATCCCCGACCGGAACGGCCGGGTAGTCGAGGCCGAGCCGTAGCAAAGGGTCATCAATGGAACGGATCTAAGACTTGCCCAACGGGATGAAATAGAGTGATGCCGATGTCGACACCCCCGGAGTTTTCCCGCCATCAACCCTCGCTCCTTCGGAGAGCCTTCCGGGCTGCACTTGATCAGCCAACCTTCACAGGCAAATTTGTGGGGCTTATAGGGACCGGCCTGAGCATCCTCGCCACAATTGCGCTTGGAATTGGTTCGGTCGTCACGGTGATACTCCGTGACCTACCAGCCATAGCGGTCTGCGTTCCGCTGTTACCGCTCTTCGCCTTTATTACGATATCTAACCTGCGAGCGCAGGCCACGCCACAGCACGCTCTGCCGCCGCCCCCGACGCTGAAAGCCCGCCTCGGTGATATTCGCGAGTCGCTCGGAGACATCGGGCGTGTGCTGGGCGAACTCGACACGGAACTAGCGGCTCGCCTGCAGGCGCTGGAGGAAAGTCAGACCCGCCTTGAGCGGTATGAACGGCTCGCAACCTTGACGCCAGACCAGCGAGAAGCGATCGATCAATTCTTCGACCAGCGACTTGCAGAGGAAGGCAAACGTAGTGGCCGCCGAGATTTGACACTCTTTAGTCTCGGCCTGCTATTCGCAATACCTATCGGACTCCTCGTGAATTGGGCGTCGGTACCGGTCTGGCAATGGCTTACGCGATAGTGTTGCCTCGGCTACCTTGGCATCGACCGGCTACGCGAATCGGCGACGGAAGGCCGCCGCATTAGGCCGCCGTCCTAATCATCAACATGGCAACCGTTGCTCACACGCGTTGGCCGCCCTGCCAAATTGGCCTCACGGCTGCTTTTTCTCTGCCAGCTTCCCATCATGATTCGCAAGGCTCTTGACGATCTGTACTAGTTCGCCGGTAACCCCATAGCTGGGCTCGTCCACCTTCTTCCCCACGTCAGGCAACGAGGCAAATAGCCTCAGACCGAGCGCCCTCATTACATCCTTTCGAGATTCGGCGTCCATGCTGTCCGTGAAGGCGCGAATGGTACGCAACTGAACGGCGGCAGTCCTGGCCGCCGTCTCATTTCCCCGATGATGTGCCGATTCGCGTGCAGCGTACGCAGCCAATCCAAGAACGGGCACTACGAGGGCTAGACGAGCCGCTTCCTGAGCCGTCCCCGGCGCCGCTGAAGATCGGGATACGATGAACCAAGACAGGGCAACCGCCGCGCCTGAACAAACGAATAGAATCGCCACCCAAAGTGTGTAGCGATTTCGTTCAGTCTTGGCTTCCATTAGGTAGTGGGCCGCAACCTCGCCAGCAGCGACGGTTCCGGCCGCCTCTTCCACGTGCGCGACGATGGAGTCCACCCGTACGCTGGCCTGCGAAAGCGCAGACTCGTCTTTCTCCACCATCAACGAACGGGCAAGCAGCCGAATTTCTTCGGCTCGAAATGTGAGGGACCGGAATTCGTTAGTTCTCGGCGGAAAACCGCGCGCCACACTTAGCAGGATGGAGTCGAGCGCCAGTGCAAGTTGCATAAATTCGTCTGTAATCTCATCTCGGCCGCCCGCTAGACTCTTCTTTTCGGTAGAAGCACACCAACGATCTAACCTATCGAGCATTTTGACCGAGACAAGCATTGGAATCGCGACCTCGATCCGAGCGTCCATCGGCCGTGCACTACCCGGCCTTATTAGGCCCCAAAGCGTGGTATCCGGGCGCGCAAACATCTGCTTTGCGTGCTTGAGAAGCGCCGGAATTGGATGCTCTTGCTCTTCGAAAGTCAGAAGCGGCTCAGCGTGCCATGGGAAATTGCGGTTATTGTCCAGGCCCCTCTCGATACGCAGCAAGGATTCCGCGATCGCACTCGCCATCTGCAAGCGGCGCGGTGACGTGTCGTATTGAGGGCTCGTGAACGGGTCATCCGTCCCGTTCTCTCCGACTATGCCAGTCTCATCCTTGCTCGTTACACGAGAACTGGGGTGATCACCATTGCTCGGCGTACGCTCGCCCTCGGAAGCAGCCATCCAACTATGATCGCGCGATCCGCTGCCCGCCGCGTCCCACGGAAGGCCAAAGCTGTCTATCCGTCGTGCTTGCGTAGAGAGCGGAAGTGGAAAGGCTCAGGAGCTTTCGGGCCAGGTCGATCGAGCATGGGTGAGGCGCACGGCAACGCGCGGCCCTGGTCAGTACTTCTTGGACCAGGGCCGTTCCGGGCGCTCTTACGCATCTGCCGATCGGCGGGTTTCGTCAAGGATCCACTGGAGGTAGGCGGGATTGCCGTCCACGATCGCAGTGGCCACCACGCACGGAACCTGGTATGGGTGCTCGCGATTGACCTGGTCAATGATCTCATCGACCAGGCTGCTCCGGGTGTGCAAGGCCACTCGTGCCTCGGCCTTGTCGTAAATCTGGCCCTGCCAGCGGTAGATGGACCTGATGGCAGTGATGTTGTGGCCGCTCGCTGCTAGCCGGGTCTCGACCAAACGGCGGGTGAACTCGGCGAGCCAGTTCGCGTCCGGCGCCGTGATGACGACCTCGCATGCATCGTCAGTCACGCTGCCGGCTCCGTCTCGCGTCCGGCCTGGTCCTGTGCCTTGAGTTCTTCGATGATGGCTCGGGCCTCTTCCTCGGTGTGCGCCATCCCGCCCCAGCCGGTGACGATCTTTCCGTCGTAGCTGATGCCGACCCAGCGACCCTGCATTGCCTGGCCGTGAGGGTGCAGGACGAAGTACATCGTGCCCTTGGATCGCACCGATCCGTCGTTGGCTGCGTACCAGCCCATCAGGATCTCGTTGTCCCACAGGCGCAACTCGCCGCGCCAGTGGTAGCCGCCATCCTCGACGTCGATGCCGCGCGTGATCGTTTGCAGGCTGATCAATTCCATCTGCTGGCGGAACTGGACCTCCTGGGCAGTGATCACCTCCTCGCCGTCCTTGGAGGTCTGCCAGGACGCCCACCAGTCGCCGCTCAGGTTCACCCGGTGGCTGGGGATGCCGGCGAGTTCGCCGACCGAGATCTTGAGTGCTTCCGCGATTGCTACCGCGACGGACAGTACGGGTTGCTGTTCGCCTGCCTCGTACCGCCGGATCTGTCTCTTGTCCACGCCGGCCGCCGCCGCCAACTCGGCCTGGGACATGCCCAGCTCCGCACGGCGTTGCCGGAGGACTTCTGCCATCTCCATGTGGCCAGTATCCGGGGACGAGTTGGTCCCTGCAAGAGGACTGGCAAGACCGCCTAGTCCCCTCCCATGGGACTGACTCGCCCCGTAGGGGACAGATTGGTCCTTGACATGGAGACGTCTCCGTCCCCATGATGTAGGCAGTTTCAGTCCTCACCGAGAGGACTAAGACGGCAGAATCTGCCGGTGATTCCAACGGAAGGCGGCTTCGATGCCGCGCGCCTGCGTATCACCGTGCCTACACGTTCATTGATCAACTCCATAGCGACAGGAAGAAGCGCTGGTGAGGCCGCGTGCGGCATCCCTGCCTTGAGTCACACGGTGACCGACGCCGGTAGATCCCGGCCGAGCAGAGCGAGCACACGAATCACGAGCGCTGAACGCACTTTCGCTGATCAGTCCCTGGCCGGTGCTGCGGCGCTGGCCAGGGGCCTTTCCTTCGACTCATGAAGAGGTGACCTCATGGCCTCGATCGCCGCCTCCGTTCGTGTCACAACCCGTTCCTGCGCCGTGTGGCGCCGCTGCAACGGCTGCCAGACCTTGGCGCCGCTGGCCCCGAACGAGACCCACTGCCGTGGCTGCCGACCGGCCCGGCCCCGTTCCGGAAGGAAGTAACCCCGCCATCATGGCCACCGACCTGAGCTTTGACGAACCGACCGCCGATGACCTGGCCGCGATCGACGTTGAGATGCCGCTGATTGAGGCCGAGATTGCCGTACTGGACGCGGAAATCCGCATCCTGACCGCCGTACGCCCGGCCGCGCTGGACTGGCGCCGCCTGCGCCGCGCCGAACAGCGCGTCATGCGTGAGGCCACTGAGCTGGTACGCATCCACCGCGGCCTGCGTGACGGAAGCCACCTGGACGTGCCCCGCACCCTGACCGGCCGCGCCGCGTAGGGGCCGGTCATGTCCCGCGTCCGCGCCGCGTACATGGACCCGGAGGGCACCCGGTACGGCATCCCCACCTACTGGTGGCGCGGCGCCCCGGCCGGCTACGCGACCCTCCGACAGCTCCGCGCGGCCGGGCTACGGCCGGGCGGGCAGGACGTGGCCGCGCAGATCCTCTGGCGCGGCATCGGCGGTACCCGCCGGGCGTACCTGTACCGCCTCGATCTGGCCCGACCGAAGCGCACCGCCACCCCCGCGCAACGGGTCGCGATCGGCAAGGCGCTGCGCGCCCGCCGCACCTGCCCGACCTGCCACGTGGAGCGGCCGTACTACATCCCGCGCTCCCTCGGGGAGTGCCTGAACTGCGCCTACCCGCTGGAGTACCGGTGAGGCTCTACCTGCTGTTCGTGCTCGCATTCCTGAACGCGGCCGCCGCCGTGGCCGCCCGTTCCCCGCTCTACGCCCTGGCCGCCGCACTGTTCCTCGCCGCCGCCGCCCACAGCATCCACTCTTCCCGGAGGTAATCCCGTGACGTCCTCGACCATCCCGCACAGCTCCTACCCGCCAGCCGTGGCCGAGCTGCTTCCCCGCGCTCGGGCGTGGGTCGCCAAGCTGGGTGAGGTCCCCTCACAGAACCGGATCAAGGCTGAGTTTCGGCTCGGCACGGACAAGGCCCGGCAGCTACGCGGCGCACTGCTGACGCCCGAGGCGCCCGCACCTGCCGACCCGGTCCCGGTCGACCCGCCGCCGGCTGCGGAGATCGCCGCCCCGGTCGTATCGCCGCTGCCTACCCCGGTCGTAGAACCAGTCACGACCGCCGCACCCGAGGTGACCGCGCCGCCGACCGCCGACCCCGCCCCGGTCGCGGCGCCCGTTTCGTGGTGGCGTCACGCGGCGCAGTCGCTGCCGCTGGTGCTGCTGGCCCTGCCCGCGTTCGTGGCCATCTGGTCCGGCTGGGTCGGGCTCGGCTCACTGACCGGGTTCGGCATGGTCCACCCGCTGCCCGGCATCGCCGACAAGGTGTCGCTGAACACCGCGATCACGCTGCCGATCGGTGTCGAGACCTACGCCGCGTACGCGCTGAACGTGGCCCTGACCAAGGGCATGCCGGCCCGTGCTCGCCGGTTCGCGAAGTGGTCGGCGTTCGGGTCGCTGCTGCTGGGCGCGCTCGGACAGGTCGCCTATCACCTGATGACCACCGCGCACATGACCCACGCCCCGTGGGAGATCACGACGGCTGTCGCGTCGCTGCCGGTGATCGTGCTCGGCATGGGCGCCGCCCTGCGGCACCTCAAGAACGACGCCGACTGACCCCGCCCGGGGCGCGGCCACCTGGCCTACGAAACCCGCGCCGCGCCCCGGCCCTCGCAACCGACAGGAGTCGATCCGATGGGCCTCAAGCGTAAGCCCGCCTGTACCTGCGGCATCTGCCCCGCGTGCGTCCGCACCACCTACGCCCGCCAGGCCAAGCCCTACACCGACCCGGCCTGGACCGGCCGCCACCCGTTGCACCCCGCCGCCCGTACGACCGTCTGACCTGGGGAGACACACCACATGACCACCGAACCGATCTACGACCCCGACGACCCCCGCAACGATCCCGACCTGGTCGAGGCTGCCGTGGTCGACCTGACCGCTGAGCGGGCCCGCCGCGCCGGCCGCGACCCGGCCGACGACGTGGACCCGGTCGACGACGCCGATCCGGATGAGGATCAGGAGTCCTACGACGACACCCCGCCCGCCGATGGCGGCCCGGTGGACCGGACCGACACCCCCGAGGTTCCGCACAGTGCCCGCCGGGTGGAGCGGCGCCCGATCCTGGCCGAGTGGGCGCGTTCCTGGCGCGGCTGGAAGGCTGCCGCCCGGCACACTGCCGGCAATGCCGGGTACGCCGTGGCGTACCACGCGGTCCGGACGCCGAAGTACGCGGCGAAGACGGCGTACTACGCCCCGGTCGGGCTGTTCACCGGGATCGGGCGGGCGTTTCACTGGGCCACCGCCGAAGAGGGCAACTGGACTTTGCGGCAGAGCGCCGCGAACCGGGGCGACGCTGAGACGTGGCTCAAGCTCGACGCGCGCCGGCAGCGGCAAGCCTCCTGGCGCTGGTGGGTGCTGGCCGCCAGCGGCGCCGGTACCGCCGCCGGCAGCGTGGTGCTGGCGTTCGAGCCGGTCTGGTGGCGGCTGCTGGCTACCGGCATCCTGGTGCCGGTGCTGGCCCGCACCGGCCGCCCGGACGACAAGCGGATCACCGACCGGGTCACCGATGGTGGCCGGTACCGCAAGCTCACCGCCGAGCTGGTGCGCCGGGCGTTGACCAGCCTGCAAATGCCCGCCATCAACGGCCCCGTGGCCAAGGACCCCAAGGCAATCTCGTTCCCGCACGACATCCACCGCGACGGCCCCGGGCACCTGGCCATCGTGGACCTGCCCTACGGCGTCGAGGCCACCGAGGTCTGCGCCCGGCGGGGAAAGCTCGCCTCCGCGCTGCGCCTGCCGCTGGATCAGGTCTGGCCCGAACCGGCCCCCGGGCACACCGGCCGCCTGGCGCTGTGGGTCGGGTACGAGCCGGCTTCCCAGATGCGGCAACCGGTCTGGCCGCTGATGCGGGATGCCAAGGTGGACGTGTTCCACCCGTTCCCGCTGTTCACCAACCCGCGCATGGACGTGCTGACCGCCGAACTGATGTTCCGTAACTGGCTGATCGGTGGCCAGCCCGGCTCCGGGAAGACGTTCACCCTGCGCGGCCTCGTGCTGGCCGCCGCTCTCGATCCCCGGACGGAGATCCGGGGCTACGAACTCAAGGGTGTCGGGGACTTCAAGGTCCTGGAGCCGCTGCTTGCTGAGTACGGCAACGGGTTCGATGACGAGACGATCGCCGCGTGCGCCGGGTTCATCGACTGGCTCTATGAGGAGTGCCAGCGCCGCAGCAAGCGCATCGCGCACTACGCCGCGCTGGGCAAGGCTCCGGAGAACAAGGTGACGCCGGAACTGGCCTCGCTCAAGGGTTCTGGCCTGCACCCGCTGATCGCCTGGATTGACGAGATTCAGGAGCTGTTCACGCACCCGAAGTTCGGCAAGGCGGCCGGGGAGAAGCTGGAGAAGGTCATCAAGCTGGGCCGGGCGCTGGGTGTGATTCTGCTGCTCGGTACCCAGATCCCGGACGCGAACTCGCTGCCGCCGGGCATCACCCGCAACGTCAACACCCGGGTGTGCCACTCCGTGGCCGACCAGACCGCCAACGACATGGTCCTTGGCACGTCGATGTACCGACGCGGGTTCCGAGCCACCGTGTTCAAGCCGGTCGACGAGGCCGGCTGGGGCATCGTGGCAGGGCTCGGGAAGACCGAAGCTCGCCGGTCGTTCTACGCCGACACGAACGACGCCGCGAAGATCGTGGCCCGTGCCGTGGCGATGCGGGTCAAGGCCGGCACCCTGCCCGACCCGGACACCCAGACCCGAGACACCGCCCCGGCGTTCGATCTGCTCGGCGACCTGGCCCGCATCTGGCCCGCCGGGGACAAGTCCGCGTGGAACGAGACGCTGTGCGCTCAACTCGGCCAGTTGCGGCCGGAGGTCTACGGCGGGTGGGAGTCCGCGCAGTTGACCGCCGCGCTGAAGCCACACCCGGCCGTGAAGGTGATCGACGTTGGTCGCCGGATCGAGGGGAAGGCCGTCACGCGGCGGGGCATCTCCCGCACCGACCTGGACGCGGCGATTGCTGACCGTAATCGGCGGGGCGGGTCGGACTGACCCCGCTAGCACCCGATCACGATCACCACCTGGGCTCTAGCGACTAGCAGCCCACAGCCTTCCGCACCCAAAATCCGGCCCTGGAGGCACTTGTGACCCCCCGCCTCGTGCTCGCTAGCGCACCGATCCTCATCCCACTGTTCGTCACCCTCGGTTACGGCCTGATGTGCTGGGTCGCCCCGTTCCGGACCTGTCGCCGCTGCCAGGGCATGGGCCGCCGCCGCACCAAGCTGCGCCGCGCGCCACGGCCCTGCCGCCCCTGCCGGGGAACCGGCCGCCGGCTACGCGCCGGCCGCTGGATCGCCAACCACGTGATCCGCATCCGCCGGGAGGCTCACCGATGAAACCTCACCAGCACGGCCCCACGCCGACATGGTGCGCCCAAGACCACCAGTGCAAGCCCGTCTTGGGCGAGCACCGCTCCGACCCGATCACCGTCGACCTGTCCGGCCTGGCCCGCGCACTGCTGACCCGCGTCCAGGTCGCCAACGGCGCCCAACACGCCGACATCCGCGTACGGCTGGCCCTGCACCCGAACGAGCGCCTGGCCCGCCAGCAACTCCGCACGCTGCTGGCCGGACTGGACGAGGTACTCGGCCGCGCCGCGATGACCGTTCCACCGCGCACCACCGGCCGCCGGGCCGCCTGATGACCGGCCCCGCGCTGCTGGTCGTTGTGCCAGCCACTCCGCCGGCCGCAGACACGGCCCGGGTTCTCGACTGGCGGGGCGTGTCCTCGGTGGGACCGCTGCGTCCCTGCCGGATCTGCCGGCAGCCCGCGATGATGCGCGACCCGGACGGGCGCCCCTGCCACAAGGTCTGCGCTGAACAGCACGAATACGAGCGCTGGCATGCCCGCACCGACCTGCCGCACCAGCACCGCACGCACCGACTCGCCGCCTGACCATCCACAGTGGAGGCAGCATCCATGACCAGCACAACCCTTGCCCTGCAACAGATCGCACTCGACCACGCTGCCCGGGGATGGCACGTCTTCCCGCTGCGACCGGGCGACAAGCGACCCGCGTTCCCCGCCCACGACGCCACCCGCTGCACCGGCCAGGACCCGCGCTGCCGCACCGCTGGCCGGCACGTCGGGTGGGAGCAACGGGCCACCACCGACCCGGCCCGTATCCGCCGGGCCTGGGCCGCCGCGCCGTACAACGTCGGCGTTGCCACCGGCCCGTCCGGTCTGCTCGTGGTCGACCTGGACACCCCGAAGCCCGGCCAGACCCCGCCGGCCGGGCTGCCCGAGGGCTGCCACGACGGCGCAGACATGTTCGCCGACCTGTGCCAGCACGCCGACCAGCCGTGGCCGGCCACCTACACCGTGACCACCGGCCGGGGCGGAACCCATCTGTACTACCGCCACCCCGCCGCCGGGCCACGACTGCGGAACACCGCCGGCACGCTCGGGTGGCTGATCGACACCCGCGCTGCCGGTGGGTACGTCGTCGCCGCCGGCAGCGTCGTCAACGGCCGGCCCTACAGCGTGGCGTGGTCCGGCGACCCGGCCCCGCTGCCCGCGTGGCTGGCCGAACGGCTGACCCCCCGGCCGCTGCCACCGCAGCGACCCGTCACCGTCGAGCTGGGCACCGGCCGCCCGGCCGCGTACCTGGACGCCGCGATCCGGCAGAGCCTCCAGGCCATCGCCACCGCACCCGAAGGCACCCTGAACCGGACCCTCTACGGCGCGTCCGTCGCGCTCGGCCAACTGGTCGCCGGTGGCGCACTGGACAGCCGAGACACAGAAACGCTGCTGTTGAACGCCGCGACCGCCGCCCACCACCCGGCCGGCCCCGCCGTCCGCACCATCCGGTCGGGGTTCCGTGCCGGTGCGGCCCGGCCCCGGAGCGTGGCCGCATGAGTCGCCGCCCCTTGCTGCTGGATCTGTTCTGCGGTGCGGGCGGGGCGGGGGCCGGGTACCACGCGGCCGGTTTCGACGTGGTCGGCGTGGACATCCGCCCCCAGCCGGACTACCCGTTCCCGTTCCTCCAGGCCGACGCGCTGACCGTGGACCTGACCGGCTACGACGTGGTCCACACCTCGCCACCGTGCCAGCGGTACTGCCGCGCCACCCCGGCCGGCCGCCGCGACCAGCACCCGGACCTGGTCGCCCCGATGCGGCAACGGCTGATCGAGGCCGCCGCCTCACCCGGTGGCCCGCGTGTGTGGGTCATCGAGAACGTGCCCGGAGCGCCGCTGGTCGACCCGGTGACCGTGTGCGGAGACTCGCTGCGCCTCGGGGTGCGCCGGCACCGGCTGTTCGAGTCCAACCGGCCACTTGCCGGTACCCCGTGCTGGCACGACCGGCCGGCCCCGGCCGTCGCGGTCTACGGCACCTACGGCCAGCGCCGCAAAGGCACCGACACCGGCGCCACCACCGACCAGGCCCGCACCGCGATGGGCATCGACTGGATGCCCTGGCCCGCACTCACCCAAGCCATCCCACCCGCCTACACGCACTGGCTCGGCGTACAGATCCTCACCCGCCACCTCGCCGACGATGCCCACGCCGCGGGGCAAACGTCACGCGGTGCGGGGCACGTCCAGGTCGCATCCGTCACGCCCGAACCCGCCGATGACACAACCCACCAGGTGCCATCCATCACGGGTGACGCAACCCCGTCGGCGGCCTTCCGTCACCTGGCGGCCGGTGATGAAACCCCGTCGACGGGCTTCCGTCACTGCCGCTGCGGCCAGCCGCTACCCGCCCGACCAGCCACCGGCCGGTGGCCCCGCTACTGCTCACACGCCTGCCGCCAGGCCGCCTACCGCGACCGGACCTCGAAGGAGACCGCCGCATGAACGCCACCGAACCCGCCACACGGCCCGACCTGCACATCGTCACCCCCGACGACGCGGGCGAGGTGCTGTCCGCCCGGCGCGGCCCCGTCCAACTCCGCACCTCGTGGACCGCCGCCGACCTCATGGACATGGACTTCCCCCCGCCGAACTGGGCGGTACCCGGGATCATCGCCGAAGGCGTCAACCTCCTCGCCGGGCCGCCGAAGGTCGGCAAGTCCTGGCTGTCCCTCGGCCTCGGCCTGTCCGTCGCGGCCGGCGGCAAGGCGTTCGACGCGATCCCCGTCCCCGGCGGCCCGGTGCTCTACCTCGCACTGGAGGACACACCCCGCCGGCTACAGGCCCGGATCGGGAAGATCCTCGGCGGGCAACCCGCCCCGGCCGCGCTGACCCTCGCCACGTCCTGCCCACCCATGCCACAGGGCGGGGACGAAGCCATCGCCGCGTGGCTGGACCGCAACCGCAACGCCCGCATGGTCATCATCGACGTGTTCGCCAAAATCCGAGGCCAGTCCGCCCCGGGTGCCTCGGCCTATGACGCGGACTACGCGGCCGTGGGCCGGATCAAGAAGGTTGCCGACGCTTACGGGGTGGCCGTGGTGCTCGTGCACCACGTCCGCAAGGCCGGGTCGGAGGACTTCCTTGAGTCGGTGTCCGGTACCAACGGCATCGCCGGGGCCGCCGACGCGACCCTCGTGCTGCGCCGGCCGCGTGGGCAGGCCGATGGGGTGCTGTACGTGACCGGTCGGGACGTGGACGAGGCCGAATACGCCCTCGACTTCCACCCGGCCGCCGGGGCGTGGACGCTGCTCGACGGGCCGCCGGAAGACCACGCGCTGACCGACACCCGCGCCACGATCATGCGCTGGCTACGCGGCAACGGACCGGCCGGCCCCAAGGCCATCGCGGACGGAACCGGCCTCAATCACGACAGCGTGAAGAAGACCTGCCAACGCATGCTCGCCGACTCGCTGTTGGCCGCCGACCCCGCCGGCCGGTACTCCATCCCGGACCGGGCCGAGTGACCCGCGTCCCCACTGTCCCCCGCGTCCCCGGTGTCCCCGAAGTGGCTCTGAGCTGCGAAAACTCCAGAGATCTTGGGGGACACCGGAGACGCCACTGTCCCCGGATGCGGATTTACCAGGGCAAATGCCCTGAGAGCGTCTGTACCGCTCAGGCGCTACCAAAGACACCAGGCATGGGCAGATCTTGGCTCAGCGCGGCTCTCAACGGGCCGCTGTGCGCCTCTCTGTCGATGCCCTGCCCGCACCTCGTCTCCGACTCACCCTCGGCCCGAAAGGCGCTCACCGTGGAAACCAAGGCGCTGTACCGCGTCTCTGAGGCCATGCGGCTGCTCAGCATGAGCCGAACCGTCATCTACGAACAGCTTCGATCCGGCCGGCTGCGCTCCGTTCACCAGGGCCGCGCCCGCCTCATCCCCGCGTCAGCAATCACCGACTACGTCGCACTGTTGGAACGCGAATCCCTTGGGAGGGCTGCATGACCGAGGCCAAGAAGCCACGCCGGGGACGCGGTGAAGGTGGCCTGTACTGGGACGAGAAGCGGCAACGCTTCATCGCCGAAGTCACCATCGGCTACACCCCGGCGGGCAAGCGCATCGTTCGGCGCGGCAGCGGCAAGACCAAGACCGAAGCCCGAGCCAAGCTCAAGGAAGTCCTCCGGGACCACGAGGACGGGCTAACCATCGCGCCGCAGAACTACACGGTCGCCGACGCCATCGACAACTGGCTTGCCTATGGCCTGAACGGCTGCGCACAGCGCACCATCGACAAGTACACGATCCTCTGTCGCACGCACATCATCCCCGCCATCGGCGCCCGGAAACTCCGCGAACTAAGCGCGGACGACGTTGATCGGTGGCTTGCCAGCAAGGCGAAGACCCTCAGCACCTCGACTCTCGGCGACCTCTACCGCTGCCTCAAGCGCGCGGTCAACCGAGCCATGGCGCGAGACAAGGTCAAGCGCAACGTCGTTGTCCTGTGCGACGTGCCAACCGGGCAAGCGGGTCGGCCCTCGAAGTCGCTGACCATGGCGCAAGCCAAGGCATTGCTGGATTCCGCGAAGACCAGCCGGTTCTACGCCTACATCGTTCTATCGCTCCTGATCGGCGCCCGCACCGAGGAACTGCGGGCGCTGAAGTGGAGTCATGTCGACCTCGACGGGCAGCCCGACGCGAACCCGCCCGTTCCGCCGTCCATCCAGGTCTGGCGTTCCGTGCGGGCTGGCGGGGATACGAAGACCAGGAAGTCCCGGCGCACTCTGGCGCTGCCGGAACGCTGTGTCGCGGCCCTGCGCCGGCACCGGCGGATTCAGGATCGCAAGCGAGCGGAGGCCGGGTACCGCTGGCAAGACAACGATCTCGTGTTCTGCACGGCGCTGGGGGGTGAGTTGCTGGCCGGCAATGTTCGACGTACCTTCCGCCGACTCACCCGCAAGGCCGACATCGGCGACGATTGGACGCCCCGGGAGCTACGGCACAGCTTCGTGTCGCTGCTGTCCAGCAGCGGGGTGCGGATCGAGGACATCGCCGACCTGTGCGGCCACGCCGGAACCCGGGTGACCGAGGCCGTGTACCGGCACCAACTGCGCCCGGTGCTGCTGGACGGCGCCGTCGCCATGGATCAGATCTTCGACGCCAGAAAGGGCGGGGGCCAAGCGGCCTAGTCACGCGAGTCGACAAGGGGGCATGTCCGCTGTTCCGATATGCCCCCTGAGTCGGTGACCCTACTGGGGACGTGCATCTCTTTGGGCGTTGGTAACGGCGGTCTGGGTCGTGGCCTGCGCTGGTACCTATACGGGCCGCTCACGTTGGTGCTCGTTGGTCCGATGTTGCGCTGCGTTGTCCTTGAGAGGGGTAATCGTCCCCAAGAATTCTCCGAGCGGCACCCTGCCCGAGGTCCGTATGCTCTGGGCTGTGGTGCAACAGGTACAAAAGATCTTCATCGATAGCCGGCACCTGGCGTTTTGCGCTTATTGCGGAAACGCGCCAGTTACGCGTGATCACGTCCCGCCCCGGGTCTTCCTCGACAAGCCATACCCGGACAACGTGCCGGTGGTCGGATCATGCTTCGAGTGCAACAACGACGCGTCGCGCGATGAGGAGTACGTGGCATGTCTGCTGGAGGCAGCCGTGTGCAACAGCGTCGACCCGTCGCTGATTCAGCGTCCGGGAATTGCCCGCATTCTCCAGAGGCGGCCAACTCTCGCCGCTCGGATCGGTGCCGCGTTGACGCCCAACGGGCTGAGCCTGACGTCGGACGATCTACAGCGAATTGCGAGAGTGCTCTCCAAGATGGCGCGTGGGTTGTGGAGGTTCGAGTGCGGCGAGCCGACCGGCGCCGCTGAGGCGACCGTGACTTGGTGCCCGCTCCCGACGCTCACGGCGAGCGAAGCCGAACAGTTCTTCGCCCTTGAGGATCAGTACTTCTATCCCGAGATCGGTAGCAGGATGTTCATACGCTACTTCAGCGGCGAAGATGCGTTTGGTTGGCAGGAAGTGCAGGCGGACCGCTTCTCGTATCTGATCCAGACAGATGGGCTAGTCAAGATGGTCGTACGGGGATACCTGGCGGCCGAGGTGTTGCTAGTTGAAGGGGGCTGCGTTCACAGGACAGCACCTCCATCGCTTCCTTCGCCACGGTTGGGTTGAGTAGCTCGCCGGGCTTCCCCCGGCAGCGGAGACCCAGCCGGGCAGTCCGGTGACGTCTGGTGCGCCAGTGGAGACCTACTGGCGGAGCTTCCCGGAGCGTCGGGGTCTAGGGCGAGTAGTCCTGACCGCTGGAGGCCAGATCCGGGTCGTAGGGCGGCGGCCCTCCCAGCAGAGGCGCCGCCGTTGCATAGAGGGCGTCGTCGCCATTCCCGGCCGGCATCGTCCGGGCGGCGCGGGCGGCCGGGGGCATCCCCGGGTCCCCCACGGGCCGCGGTGGAAACGTCACGGGGCCGCCGGCTCGGGAGCACGTCCAGGTCGCTTGCATCACCATTGGATCAGATCTTGGCGGCCCGAAGGGGCGGGGTCGGGCGGCTTAGTCACTCAGTTAGTCACGCGGGACGGAAAAGGGGGCATATCCACTGAACGGATATGCCCCCTGACCTGGTGGGCGATACTGGGATTGAACCAGTGACCTCTTCCGTGTCA
>NZ_BONZ01000133.1 GCF_016862975.1 Rugosimonospora africana | reverse complement strand
GGCAGCGCCCCGGCAGCGTACTGCCGCCGCGCGGTCACGTACGAGACGCCGCTCGCCGCTACCCACTCCTTCAAACTCACATTGACAAATATGAAACGCTACCTATCGCTAAAGACCACAGACACGCCAACAGTTGTTAACCCCTCAGCAAGTCCACACGGGACATGACAAGCCACACGCACGAAGCGCCGGCGAACGAGGCGACCTTCCCCATCCCCGATCTTCGGGCTGTGCCACGAACACGTCAAGCACGCCTGGGCGGCAGACGGCCGGCGCGGGCGCGCATGACGAAGCGGCAACCCGATGAGCGCCGCACTTGACAAGTCATCCCCGATAGGGAATCAAATCCCGCCGTCCCGACAGCGTGAGCAAGGGAAACGTGACGACTGACTGTCCTATGTGGATGACGGACTGTTTGTGCGGCTTCATAATGATCGACTAAACTAGACGGTCAGAAGACCTAAATCAGGCACCGAAACGTCGGTTATGGCCTGGAATGGCATGCCCGCACTTGACCGGAATCGGCCCCCAACACGACCAGCGCGTCGCTGCCGCTGGCACGCTCGGCCGGCCGCGCCAGCAGCATCCCCGTCAACTCCTCCCGGCCGAAGAACCAGGGCGCGTCGGTCTCCAGGTACCTGGCCGCGCACACCGCGAACAGAGCGTCGTCCTGCTCTCCGGCTGCGCCGTCCTGGTTCGCGGCGCGGCTCATGCCGCGTTCAGCAGCCCGAGCCGGTGCGCCTGTGCGGCCGCCTCGGTGCGGGTGGCGGCATTGAGTTTGGCCAGAATGTTCGATACGTGGACGCTGGCGGTCTTCGGGCTGATGTACAGCGCGGCCGCGATCTGACCGTTGGAGCGCCCCTCGGCGACCAGGCCGAGGACTTCCAACTCCCGATCGGTGAGCCGGATCCGCAGGTCCGATTGGGCGGTGGCGCCGGAGGCGGGGACGGTAACCAGCGCGATCCGCAGCCGGGCGCGTCGGGCCAGCGTTCGGACGTCCTCGGCCGTTGTCGCGGCGAGGTCCTCGGCGAGGCGCAGGCACTCCTCGGCCGTCGCGGCTGAATCGTCGGGCTGGTCGATCGGTCGGTGACCTGGGCCTCGGCTAACCGGTACAGGCTGTAGCAGAGCGGGAACGCCTCGCCGGCTGCGCGGTTCGCATCGACCGCGAGACGCCAGGCACCGACGTCGTCCCGGCGGGAGAGGCGGGCCGCCTCCGCGTTCATCATCGCCTGGTAGGCCAGCGCTGACGGTGTGGTGGTCGGTAGGGCGAGGGCGAACGCGGTCAACCGGTCGCGCTCACGGGCGGCCTCGGCTGCGGGCGAGGGGGTATCCGCGGCGGCGATGTCGGCCTCGATCCGCATGCCGAGCCACGCCAGAGGCCAGGCGTACCGGACGTACATGCCCGTGATCGGCACGTAGAGCTCCGCTTGCAGGCGCCGCCGCGCCTCGAGAAGGTCGCCGCGGCCGCGCGCCAGGTCGGTCTCGATGTACAGCATCGGGGCGGTGAACTGCAGGTCCACGCCGTCGCCGAAAAAGCGCCGGGCATCGCGGACGTCGCGTTCGGCCCGCTCCGTGTCGCCCTGCCACAGGTGCAGCTCGGCCCGTAGCAGGAGCAGGGTGCTGGCGAACACCCCAATTGGCTCGTCGGCCAGCGACTCGGTGATCAGGTCCAGGGCTTCCCGCCAGCGCCCCAACCGGATCAGCGGCTCGGCGAGATTGCTCGTGATCATCGCGCCCATCGAGCTGAGGACGCCGATGTGCGTGGCCAGGGCCACGCCTGCCCGGGCGACCTCGACCGCGTCCGCGTGCCGGCCCAGCAACTCCAGGTTGTCGGACAGGTTGACGTAGCCGCGCAAGGCGACCCGGTGAAGGTCGTGGCGCTCGGCCAGGCCGACGCCGTCACGCAGCGCGGTCAACCCGCTGGTCGCGTCGCCCAGGTACGACTCGCAGCAGCCCAGGGTGATCAGCGCCTCGGCCTGCTGAGCGGTGGCGCCGACTTCGGCCGCGGCGGCCACGGCCAGGTGGGCGGTGGCGGCGGCACCTTCCGTGTCGTCGATGCGCAGCAGCGAGTTGGCAAGTGATGCCAGGACCACGGCCCGGACCGGGGTCGCCGCCTCATCGGGCAGCATGGCCAGTGCGTCGCGAAGTTGCCTGGCCGCCTCATCGTCACGGCCGAGCACCCGCAGCATGTACGCGCGGCGCTCGACCAGTTCCGCCCGGCGCAGCGGGTCGAGCGTCGCCTCGGCCTCGGCCAGCACCTGATCGATCATGGACAGTGCCCGGTTCGTGTCTCCCGCAGCGGATGCGGCGTCGGCGGCGAGGATGTTGAGTGCGATCCAGTCGACGCCCGCCCGCTCGATCGCGTCCGGCACCCGCGCCCAGATCTGTAACGCCCGCTCCAGATGGCGCAGTGCCTCGGCCGGAGCGAACGCGGCGGCCGCTTGCCAGCCCGCCTGTACCGACGCGGAAAGCGCGCGGGGCAGGTCCAGGGCGGCGTACCAGTGATGCGCCAGTGTCGCCGCGACGTTGCCTTCTCCGCCCAGCAGGCCGGGATCGGTGGACAGAGCCGCGCCGTACGCGGCATGCAGCCGCACGCGCTCGCCGGGCAGCATGTCGTCGTAGAGGGCGTCGCGGGTGAGCGCGTGCCGGAACGCGTAACCGTGGCCCGATTCGTCGACCACCAGCAGGTGGTGTTCGACAGCCTCGCGCAGTGCCGGGTACAGCTCGCCCAAGCCCCGGACCTGCACGACGCCCTGGAGCGGGCGGCCGCCGATGGCTGGTCACACGTGATCCTCGACGGCAAGCTGTTCGCCACCGACCGGCTGGCCGAGACCACCACCAGCGTCAAGGGCGAACAGATCGACGCCTGGTACTCCGGCAAACACCGCGACTTCGGCGCAAACATCCAAGCGATCATGCGTCCAGACGGGTTACCGATCTGGACCTCGCCCGCCGCGCCGGGGCATCTGCACGACTGGAGCTGCGCGCAACTGCACGACATCCCCGGCGCCCTGTACTGGGCCGCGTCCCAACTGCACCTGCCGGCCCTGGCCGATACCGGCTACGAAGGCGCAGGCCACGGTATCCACACCCCGTACAAGCAGCCCGCCGACGGCACCGCACTCGCGCCGGACAACCGGGCCTACAACGCGCTGCTGCGCGCCAAACGCGCTCCCGGCGAACGTGGCTTCGCCATCCTCACCGGCCGCTGGCGAGCGCTGCGCCACACCACCGCCAGCCCTCGCAGTCTCGGCGACATCGTCCAAGCCGCCCTCGCACTCACGCATTTCGAATACCGGTATCTACCGAATCCCTACTGAGATCAAGTCAATGGATCTTCACCTAGCGGCTCGCTGGTCCACTCTGGTCGGCCTTCTGTAACGGGGTCCGGGAATGCGTCGATAGTCGAGAAGGGTGCAACCGAAGAGGGGATCGGGCGATGGACGGCATGGTCGGACAGGCGGTGCGACAGGCGTTAACAGCGATGGACGTCGGCGAGGCAGACCTCGTCCTCACCCCACTTGCCGAAATCGCCGGCTGGGCACAACGCCGCGGCTACGTGATCCGCAGTCACCACGACAACGGAACGACGATCTACGAGATCTGGCCGGGTGACAGCGGCGCCGACGACACACTGGTATTTGGATAGCGCAGGCCCAGACTCCAGTCGTTCCAAGAGGCGGCCCTCGGACCTCGGCCGGTCGATTCAGCCAGCGTGTCAAAGTCCGTGAGGGGGCGATGCGACGCTACACCGGTGGCAGGCTTTGAACGAAGGCATGGGCAGTGACCAGTTCATCGGCCACACCGGCCGACCCTGCCCACTCCGGGTACTGACTATCCAGGGCATGACCAGGCTCGGGCGCGCCGCCGACTTGTCCGTGAGGGTCGGCGCCGATCCCTGATGAGGGGCTGTCACATGGGGCGAACGCGGTTCACCCTCGGGAGGCGAAGACCACGATGGCCAATATCCAGCCAACGAACAGTCCGTAGAGGCCGCCGCCGGAGGCCCAATTGAAGGAGTTCCGCAGGCTGGCGTCTGCCTGGATGAATGCGGCCAGTAGGCCGGCGAAGGCTCCAGCGAACACATACGCCCCCAACTGGAGAAGAACAGGTTCGCGCTGCGCGAGGTCGACGAGCCGACGACCAGGGAGACGAAGGCGCCGGTGAGCACGATGAGCAGGATCGCCTCGATGTCGTTGGCGAGGATCGTCCTCACGGACTCGTTTGAGCTGAAAGACCAGTAGTGCCGCTGTCCGCCCGTGTCCTTGTTTGCGGAGTGTGTGGGTATCGGGTGGACCGGGACCGCAACGCAGCGGTCAACCTCGCTGTCTGGGCCGAGCAGCAGCACGCCCAGACCCAGGACCCCGACGCACGAGGCCTGGTCAACAACGCTTCCCGAGAGGACGGCTCTGGCCCACACCAACGTGTGGGTGAAACCAGCCCCAGTGACGGAAGAACCCACCCACCCACCACACCCACCCCGGGTGCTGGTGACAGGGACGCCCGAGAACGGCGGTGGACCATGAACTCCCACACAGGAACTAACGAAACACGCGGTAGCGCCAGCGAGCTGAGCCCGGCACCGACCAGCCCCGTCGGCTGTTCGGCGGGTCGGCACGTGCCAGAAGGCGCTGGGGCTGCGCGACGACGCATTCATCGTCTCCGGGAGTTCAGCGGCCGGCCGCTGACTCAGCGTGTAAACGCGCTGGTCGCGGTGTCCGGGCGATGGCCGATCAGATGTGCTTCACCCGCCGCAGTATGCGAGGACTGTAATCGGGTTGGGTGCCGATACGGTCGTCACAGGTCAGGAATCTGCGGTGGCGGTGGGTGGTAGCGCCGGATCGGGGACGAGGGTGAAGCCGGTGACCAGGTCGGCGCTGATCCGGATGGCCTGGTCCATGGGCCGGTCAATCCAGGGATGCAGGTGTTGTTGGTAACGGGCCAGATCATGAGGGTCGGTGACAGGTTGGGCCAGCCCGGTGACCGTGACGCTCCAGCCCTGATGTGTGGCAGGGTCGAGGTCGTCGGCTTCATAGGCGACGACGATGCCGCTGTGGGCGGCGGTGGCGATGGCGGCGCCGAGGTGTGTGCCGATGATGATTGCATTGTGGTCCAGGACGTGGTTGATCGGTCGGATGACGGGTAGCGCGCCCTGGGTGAAGACGACCCGACCGAGCTGCACACTGCCCAGCAGGCGCAGTGCCTCGGCCCGGTCTAGTCTGACTAGCCGCCGTGGGGGCGGCGCGGTGGCCTGGTGGATGCGGGCGGCGGCCGTGAGGTGTTTGGGGACGGCTTCATCGTTCACTGGGCGGGTCCGATCAGGGCGAGGTGGCCGTCGAGGCGCCGGTAGAGCACGTTGCCGCGGCCGGTGCTGTGGTGGGTGAAGAACAGGTGGGGCATGTCGGTGTCGGTCAATACCTGGACGGCCGCGTCGGGCGACAGGCGTGTGGGGTGCGGCGCGCGCTGAGGGTCAGCGGCAGGTTGCCCAGGTCGGCGGGCGGGGCGAGGGTGTGTTGGCGGGCCAGCCGGTAGCCGGTGGGTCCGACGCGGTAGATCGCGGCGTCCTGTCCGGTGTCGGCGTCGATGAATAGGTGGATGTTGTAGTCCATGGCGTCCATGTGGGTGGCCGCGTCGCGTGGGGGGCAGCAGGCGAGCGGGTGGGTCTTGCGTCGCACGATGAGGCAGGAGCGCTGGGGCAACTCGACCGGCTCTGACGCCGTCGCTGGAGGCGGCCACGGGCGTGGTGGCCATCCTTGTCCGGCGCGTGCTATCTGATCGGCCAGCCGTTCCGACAGGGTGTAGGCGGCGTGCCCGGCGAGGGTGGCGCTGGTTTGGGCGCGTAGCAGCCGCCCGGCGAGACTGAGGACCGCTTGCGCGACAACCCGCCCGGCGGTTGGGCCAGGCAGGTGGGTCAGCCGGACCCGGGCCGAGCGGACCGGTCGGTGCGCGGCTCGGGCCAGCAGTGCTACGGCGGTGTCGGCGAAGCCATATGCGTCCGGATCGAGGTCGCCGCGAACCTGGATCCGTACCCCTTGCAGCAGGTGTGAGCCGAAGAGCAGCGAAGGCCGTCGCTCTGAGTTGGCAGCTTCAGCCATCTGTGGGCCTGCTCCTTCCGTTCGTCAGCGTGGTCGTCCATCGTGCGTCGGCGGTCGCGACTCCGGTCAGGGCCGAAGGTCACCCGCGACGGGGCCTTCGGCCTGTACCGCGGTGGCGCCTACGGCGGGTGCTGGCGCCACCTCCCGATCGGCGCGGGGCCCTTGTGCTCGCCGACGTGTCCGGACTGGGCGGTGGAGGCCAGGCCGCGCGGGGATCGTCCTGCATGATGCCGATCACATTGCCTTCAGTGTCGGCGAGGTAGATCAGCCAGCCGATCCCTGGGACGGGGATGCGTGGGACGAGTACGTCGCCGCCAGCGGTGGTGGCGGCGGTTGCGGTGGCGTCGAGGTCGGTGACGTGGATGGTGGGGATGATCAGTTTGCCGGACCCAACAGCCTCGCCGGGTCCAGCAGCGTGGTTGGCGCCCATGGGGTGGGGGCCGTCGATGCCGAGCCGGGGATCGTCATCGGGGGTGATCACCCAGCAGTGCCACCCGTCATCGGGTAGGGACCAGCCGAAGATCTGGGCGTAGAACGCGCGTGCGCGTGCCGGATCCCGAGCGAAGATTCGCAGGCGCAACCCTTGTCCCACGACGACCTCCCGGATGCTGTGGGGATCGGCAGGCCCCTGACGGCGATGCGGCATGAACAGTTGCTAAAGTCTGCATCTGATGGATGACGTGATAGTACGCCGGGCGGGGGTACGTGGGTGAATAGCAGCTCGACTGCCGTCGGCGGCACCCCAGATGAGGCGAAGCCAGGCGGCGTGCAGGTCAGTCGGCCGCTGTACCAGGCGAAGGCGGAGTTCTTCAAGACCTTGGGGCATCCGGCCCGGATCCGGGTTCTGGAACTGCTGTCGCAGGGCGAGTACGCGGTGGGGGAGCTGCTGCCCGAGGTGGGTGTGGAGGCGACCAGTCTGTCTCAACAGCTGGCCGTGTTGCGCCGGGCGGGTCTGGTTACCTCCCGTAAGGAAGGCTCCCAGGTGTATTACTCGTTGACCAGCCCGCAGGTCGCTGAACTGCTCGCGGTGGCCCGGCGGATCCTCACCGAAGTCCTGGCCGGTCAGGTGGAGCTGCTGGCCGATCTGCAGGCGGCGTCCCCAGCGCCGGGGCCCTCCCTGTCGTCATAGGGCCTTCCCGCAGTGTCGCCAGCCCGCGGTCACTCCGCCATTGATCATGGCGGAGTGACCGCACCCCGGACGGTGCTTCCGGCCGGTTCCCCTCCCGTTCGACCCGCGGAGTAACCACGACATGGCTGTGTTCCCCCTGTGGCGCAAGATCCGCCGGACCGGGCGGGTGGCCGAGCCCGCCGGGCCCCGCCCCGCTGGGCCGTCCTGCCCGAAGGCCGCCGCCCTGCGTGGGTCGGTACAGCTGCGGCATGTGGATGCCGGTTCATGCAACGGGTGTGAGATCGAGATCGGGTCGGTGTTCGGCCCGGTGTATGACGCGGAGCGTTACGGCGCCCGTCTGGTCGCCTCGCCGCGGCATGCCGATGCGCTGCTGGTGACCGGGCCGGTGACCCGCAACATGGCCGTGCCGCTGCGGCGCACGTTCGAGGCGGTGTCGCATCCGCGGATCGTGGTGGCCGTCGGGGACTGCGCGGTCAACGGCGGGGAGTTCGCGGGCGGGTACGGGGTGGCGGGCGTCGTGTCGGATGTGGTGCCGGTCGACGTGGCGGTACCCGGCTGCCCGCCGGAGCCGGAGGCGATCGCGGCCGCGTTGCGGGGGTTGACCGGCCGGTGAACCTGATCGGGTGGACCCTGGCTGGGGCGTGTGGGCTGGCCGGGCTGGGCGTGGTCGCCGCGCTGGTGACATCGGCGCGGGCGCGCCCGGTGGTGGTCGGCGGGTGCACGGCCGGTGTGGGGGTCGCCGGCCTGCTTGCGGGCCTCGGCGCGCTGTCCGGCGAGGTATTCCACGCCCGGCTACCCGCCCTGCTGCCGCTGGCCGGCGTGCAGGTCGCGGTTGATCCGCTCAGCGGCTGGTTCGTTGCCGTCATCGGCGCCGTGGTCGCGGTGGCTGCGGTCTACGGCATCGGCTACGCGGGTCATGGTCACGGCCCGTCGGGTCGGGGCGTGCAGGCGGTGCTGCCGGTGTTCGCGGTTGCGTTGGTGCTGGTTCCGGCCGCGGCCAGCGTGTCGACGTTCCTGGTCCTGTGGGAGCTGATGGCGCTGTCCTCACTGCTGCTGGTGGTGGCCGAGCATCGGGTGCGGCCGGCGGTGGCCGAGGCGGGCTGGTGGTACGGGGTCCTGACCCACGTCGGCTTTGTCGCGATCCTGCTGGGTCTGGTGATCTACGCCGCTCAGGCTGGCGGCGGCTCGTTCACGGATCTGCGCGCCGCGCATCTGTCGCCGGGGGTGCGGGGGCTGGTGTTCGTGCTGGTGCTGGTGGGGTTCGCGTCGAAGGCGGGGCTGGTGCCGTTGCACGTGTGGCTGCCCCGGGCACACGCGGAGGCACCCAGCCCGGTGTCGGCGATGCTGTCCGCGGCGATGGTCAACCTCGGCGTGTACGGGCTGATCCGGGTCGGGTTCGACCTGCTGGGCGGCGCGACGCGCTGGTGGTGGCTGATCGTCCTGGCCATCGGCGCGGTCTCCGCGCTGTACGGCATCCTGCAGGCCGCGGTGGCCAGGGACCTCAAACGGCTGCTGGCGTATTCGACGGTGGAGAACATGGGCCTGGTGTTTCTCGGGCTGGGCGCCGCCGGCGTCTTCCACGCCTCCGCCAGTCCCGCCCTGGCCGCCCTTGCGTTGGCCGCGACCCTGCTGCATGTGCTCAACCACGCCGGTTTCAAAGCGTTGCTGTTCACCGCGGCCGGGTCCGTGCTCCGCGCGACTGGAACCCGCGACCTCGACGAGTTGGGCGGGTTACGCGCCCGGATGCCGGCCACCACCGTGTTGTTCGCGGTCGGGGCGCTGGGTGCGGCCGCGCTACCGCCGGGCAACGGGTTTGTCTCCGAATGGCTGCTGCTGCAGTCGCTCATCCACGCCCTGCCGGCCGGAGGCGCGGTCACTGCGGTCGTGATGCCGCTGGCCGTGGCGGTGGTGGCGCTGACCGCGGGGCTTGCGGTCGCGACCTTCGTCAAGGCCCTCGGGGTCGGGTTCTTCGCCCGCCCCCGCAGCGCCACCGTTTCCGCGGCGAGGGAGTCGCAGCCGGTGATGCTCGCCGCGATGGGGGTCCTCGGGCTGGGCTGTGTGGGGTTGGCGCTGGCGCCGGCAGCGTTGGGCCCGGCGCTGTCGCGGGCGGTCGGCACTGCGACCGGCACCCCGGTCGATGTCGTGCGCGGTGGAGTGATCCTGCGCCTGGCCGGGATCGCCAGCACCATGTCGCCGCTGCTGATCGTGGTGGCCGTTCTGGTCGCCGTCGTGGCCAGCGCCGCGTTGGTGCGGCTGGTCGCGGGGCGGGTCACCCGGCGGCGGGCAGCACGGTTGTGGGACTGCGGCGCCGGGCCGCCCACTGTGCGCATGCAGTACACCGCCACGTCCTTCGGCGAACCGCTGCAGCGGGTCTTCGACGACGTCCTCGCGCCACAGATCGACGTGGACATCACCCCGCACGCTGAATCCGCGTACCTGCTGGCGAGGGTGGCCTACCAGCGACGCATCGCCGACCGGGTCGAACACCACCTCTACACGCCGATCATCAACACCGCCCGCCGGGCCGGTGAACTGGGCAGGGTGCTGGCCAACGGCAGCGTGCACCGCTACCTGGCCTACGGATTTTTCGGCGTGACCGGGTTGCTGCTGGTCCTGGCGGTCATCCGATGACCATCGGTGGACTGCTCGCCACCGCCGGGCAGGTGCTGCTCGTGATGGCCGGGGCCCCGGTGCTGGTCGGGTTGATGCGTCAGGTTCGGGCCCGGTTGGAGGGCCGCGCCGGTGCCGGCATTGCTCAGCCGTGGCGGGACCTGCGTAAACTCCTGCGCCGCCAGCCGACCACCCCGACGGGTACCGGGTGGGCGTTCCGGCTCGCCCCGCTGCTGCTGATCGGCACCTCCCTCGTGCTGGCCGCGGTGGTACCGCTGCTGACCACCGCCTCACCGCTGGACCCGGTTGCGGACCTGTTCGCCGTGGTCGGGATCCTCGCCCTGGGCACCGTCACCCTCGCCCTCGCGGCGCTGGACACGGGAACCGCGTTCGGTGGCATGGGCGCCAGCCGGGAGATGACCATCCTGGCCCTGGTCGAACCGACCATCCTGGTCGCGGTGTTCTCCCTCTCAGCCCGGGTCGGCTCCACGAACCTCGCCGCGATCGTCACCGCCACCCTCCACGACCCGCTGCGGGTCGCCTCCCCGGCCAGCCTGCTCGCGGCAGCGGCCCTGCTGGTTGTGGTGGTGGCCGAGACCGGGCGGCTGCCGGTGGACAATCCGGCCACCCACCTGGAACTCACCATGATCCACGAAGCGATGATCCTGGAATACGCCGGCACCGACCTGGCGCTGATCGAGTGGGCGTCCGCGATGCGCCTGACCGTCCTGCTCGGCCTGCTCGCCTCACTGTTCCTGCCCTGGGGCATCGCCGGGACGAGCCTCACCGCCCTACCACTGGCCCTGCTGGCCTTCGTGGTCAAGGTGACGCTGTTGGCGGTGGGGCTGGGCACCGTCGAGGTGTTCATCGCCAAGCTGCGACTGTTCCGCGTACCCGAACTGCTCGCCGGCTCCTTCGTCCTCGCCCTGCTCGCCGTCGCATCCTCCTTCTTCCTGGCCTGAGGCGATGACCGACATCAGCTACCCCCAGTACCTGGACCTGGCCGCCGGCCTGTTCCTGCTCACCGCGGTCGGCGTGCTGTGGCGGCATCAACTCGCCCCGATGATCCGGCTGCTCGGGATCCAAGGCGTGGCGCTGGCCGCGATCGTGGCGATCCTCGGCATCCACCAGCACAGCCTGGAACTGATCCTGGTGGCCGTTGGCCTGGCCGTGCTACGCGCCGGGGTGCTGCCGTTGCTGGCCTGGCGGGCGTTGGGTGAGGCACCCGCCCAGGCCCGCGAAACCCGCCCGGTGATCAACACCGCCGCCTCACTGTTGGCCGCCGCCGCGCTGACCCTGCTCGCCTACGCGGTCACCCGACCCCTCGTCGCGCTGGCACCCTCACCGGCCACGGCGGTGCTGCCGGTCGCGGTGGCCGTGGTGCTGATCGGGTTCTTCACCCTGGTCACCCGACGTCGCGCCCTGTCCCAGGTGGTGGGTTTTCTCCTGCTGGACAACGGCATCACCGCCATCGCGTTCCTGGCCACCTCGGGCCTGCCGCTGATCGTCGAACTCGGGGTCTCCTTCGACCTGCTGCTGGTCGTCCTCGTGCTGCAGGTACTGACCGGCAGGCTACGCACCACGTTCGGCAGCACCGACCTGGACGAGCTACAGGAGTTGCACGACCAATGACCAGCATCCTGCTCCTGCTCGCCCCGATCGGGCTGCCCCTGGCGGCCGCTCTCGTCTACGCCGTCCGGGGCTGGCATGCCCGCACCACCGCCTGGGTCGGTGTGGCAACCACGGTGCTGCTGGCCGGCGACGCGGTGGGTCTGGCCGCCACCGTCACCACAGGCGGGCCGGTCCAGACCGGCGGGGGTCTGATCCGCGCGGATGCCCTGTCCGCCTGGATGCTGCTGGGCATCGCGACGGTGGCGCTGCTGGCGTGCTGGGCCTCCCCGGCCTACCTGGCCACCGACCACACCAGCACACGCCGAGCCCGCTGGTACGGGATCCTGCTGCACCTGTTCATCGCCGCGATGGCCACCGCCGTGCTCGCCGGGAACCTCGGCGTGCTGTGGGTCGCGATCGAGGCCACCACGATCGTCACCGCGTTCCTGGTCGGCCACCACCGCACCCGTCCCGCGCTGGAAGCCGCCTGGAAATACGTCGTCATCTGCTCCGCGGCCATCGTCATCGCGTTCCTCGGTCTGGTCCTGCTCTACTACGCCGCCAGACACGCGGGGCTCGACGGGCAGCAGGCCCTGGACTGGGCCGCCCTGACCGGCCACGCCCACCAGCTGGATCCGGCGGTCACCCGCATCGCCGTCGGCCTCGCGGTCATCGGGTTCGGCGCCAAAGCCGGCCTCATCCCGCTGCACGCCTGGCTACCCGACGCCCACTCGCAAGCCCCCGCACCGGTCTCCGCGCTCATGTCCGGGGTGCTGCTGCCGGTGGCCTTCTACGCCGTTCTGCGTGTCAAGGCCGTCGCCGACCCCGCGCTGGGCGCCGGCTACCTGCGCATCCTGCTGGTGATCCTGGCCCTGGCCACCCTGGCCCTGGCCGCGCTGCTGCTGATCGGGCAACACGACTACAAACGGATGCTGGCCTACTCCAGCATGGAACACATGGGCCTGATCGCGCTGGCCGCCGCGATCGGTACCCGGCTCGCGATCGCCGCGCTGCTGCTGCAGATGGCGGGGCACGGCCTGGCCAAGACCGTCGCCTTCCTCTCCTCCGGCCACATCCTGCACCGCCACGTCAGCAGCAAGATCGTCGACGTGCGGGCCCTGGCCGGTCGGATGCCGCTGTTGGCCGGACTGTTCGGTCTGGCCATCGCTGCCCTGCTCGGCTTCCCACCCGCAGCGATCTTCGCCAGCGAACTCGGCATCGCCCGCGCCGGCGCCACCGCCGGACTGACCTGGGTCACGGCCGCCGGGTTCATCCTCGCCCTGGCCGCTTTCGCCGCCATCATCACCCACACCGGGCGGATGCTGCTCGGCCCCCCACACGCGCCCACCACCGAAGACAGAAGCGACCCGCCGGCCGCCTTCACCATCGCGACCGCGATGCCGCTGATCGCCGGACTGCTCGGGGTCGCCGCCCTCGGCATCACCCTCGGCCCCGCAGCCGGCCTCCTACAGTCGGCCGCCAGCATCGTCGGAGCACCATGACCTTCGCAGCGATCCCCGGCCCACCACCGCCTCTGCCCGGCGGGCAACCCGCCGGCTACCACCGCGTCGCCATCCCCACCACCACCGCCACCCTCGCCGAACACGCCGCTGCCTTGCACCAGCGCGGGTTCCGGCTCGCCCTGGTCGCCGCCCACGACGACCACGACGCGCTGCGCGCCGTGTACCTCTACACCGCCGCCGACCCGGACCGGCGGGTGGAACTGCACCTGCCCATCGACCGCGACCAGCCCACCGTGCCGACCCTGGCCGGCCTGTCATTCCCGGCCGGCCGATTCGAACGCGAAATGCACGACCTCTACGGCATCCAACCCCTCGACCATCCGCTACCCCGGCGGCTGGTGCGCCACAGCCACTGGCCCTCAGGCTGGTACCCGATGCGCCACGACGCCGGCCCACCACCAGACTTCACCGAAACCGACGGACCGTTCCCGTTCCTGACCGTGGAAGGCTCAGGGGTGTACGAGATCCCCGTCGGCCCGGTACACGCCGGGCTGATCGAACCCGGCCATTTCCGGTTCTCCGTCGTCGGTGAAACCATCCTCAAACTCAAAGCCCGACTCTGGTACGTCCACAAAGGCATCGAGAAACTCTTCGAGAACCGGACACCAACCGACGCGCTACCCCTCGCCGAGCGGATCTCCGGGGACACCGCCGTCGGGCACACGCTGGCCTACTGCCGCGCCATCGAGGACGCCTTCCACCTACAGGTTCCGGCCCAGGCACGACGGATGCGGGCCATCCTGCTGGAACTGGAACGCCTCTACAACCACATCACCGACCTCGGCGCCCTGTGCAACGACGTCGGCCACAGCATCCTCAACACCCACGCCCTGCGCATCAAAGAAACCCTGCTCCGCCTCAACAAAGACACCACCGGGCACCGACTGCTACGCGGCGGCGTACTGCCCGGCGGCGCGACGCTGCGCCACATCCCCGACCGCGAACAACTCGCCACGATCGGTGCGGACATCCGCGAAATCATCCACCTGGCCCTCGGCAACTCACTGGTCGCCGAACGCTTCACCGGCACCGCCATCCTCACCGCCGAGCAGGCCCACGACCTCGGCACCCTCGGCTACATCGCCCGCGCCAGCGGCATCACCATCGACGCCCGCCGCGACCACCCCACCGGAAACCTCGACGACGACGGCCTGCTAGCCGACGACCTGTACACCATCCCCACCCAGACCGGCGGTGACGTCCTGGCCCGCTTCCAGCAACGCGCCGCCGAAATCGACGCCTCCCTTACCATCCTTCACACCCTCGTACCCACCGTCACACCCGGCACCGTCACCAGCTGGCCCACCGACACCCCACACCCCCCACCCGGCACCGTTTCCGGGGTGGGCATCGCCGAGGGCTGGCGCGGCACCATCGTGCACCGCGTCGAAATCACACCCGAACACCGCCTGCACCGGGTCAAGGTCGTAGACCCGTCCTTCTTCAACTGGCCCGCGCTACCGGTCGCCCTGGCCGGCACGATCGTCCCCGACTTCCCACTGACCAACAAAAGCTTCAACCTCTCCTACGCCGGCAACGACCTGTAACACGCCACCAACGCCCTGCGCCCCACTCACCCTCCGCGAAAGAGGCCCCCCATGGCGCACTTTCCCGTCAACCACCGACTACGCCCCCTCTACCGGATCATCACCGCGCTGGCCGGCACCTACATCCTGACCTTCGGCATCGTCGGCGTCACACAAACCAGCGGCACCGCACTGTTCACCCAGACCGGGCTGCCGCGAGCACTGGGCCTACGCACCAATCTCGCCTTCGCGATCCTGTCCGTCGCCGCCGGTGCGATCCTGATCGGCGGCGCGATCATCGGACGAAACATCGACGTCTACATCAACATCGTCGCCGGCATCGCCTTCATGACCGCTGGCACGCTGATGCTCACGCTCATCCCCACCAACGGCAACGTCCTCGGCTTCTCCGTGGCGACCTGCATCGTGTCTGACGTCCTCGGCATCCTCCTGCTCGCCTCCGGGCTGTACGGCAAGATCGCATCGGCCACATAGGCCACAACCTGAAAAACCCGCAGCTGGGCGTAGCACGCACGGGTCTGCGCGTACGCCGACGGGCCGCCCCCGGACAGCTACCGGCAGACGAATGATCTCCTGCACCGGGCCACCAACCGCAAGGCGGGACCAACGAGCTCACCGACGGCCCCCACGTTGCGCCCGGTGCAAGAACAAGACCGACGCTGTTGAGCCAGCGATGAGCACAGCCGGAAAGCGGCTCCCGACAGCGCAGTTTCCCGCTTTTGACCGGCCATCTCGACAACAATGTCGATCATCCGTCGGCGTGCCGTCACCGATCAGACGGCGCCCTCAGCAGCAGCACCAGCACCGCCAGAACCGGGAGGATCGCACCCAGCGCGGCCATCCTGATGCTCCACATGGTACCAACGGCCGCCACGAGCGGAGCGGCGATCAACCCGACGGCCAGTCCCAGGTCCTGTCGTCGTCGGTATTCGCGGGGAGGCCACGGCTCGCCTCTGGCCATGCCGGCGGCGAACCGTGGATCGTCGGACGTGACCGTCTGTTCGATGCGGCGTAATTGCTGTCGCTCTGCAGGTTCAAGCATAGGCGCGGCTCCTTCGGACCGAGGTGCCTCGCGCCGCCGAGAAAGTGCCTGCCGCCGACCGTATCGGCACTGATCGGTGCATGAGAACACGCTCAATGCAAGCATCGTGCTCGCGGTCGGATCCCGCAATCACCCATCCGCACGGCATGCCGAGGCCCGGAGGTGTTCGGTCATCTCCTCGTTCAGCGCGGTCTCCAGGACCGTCTTGGTCGGTTGCTTAGTGCTCATCCCAGATGGTGTTTGGTGAGCCGGTGGTACGCCAAGAGGACGCATCCCAGGTCGGCGAAGGCCTGGAAATGCTGGGCCTTGCGTTCGTAGCAGCGGACGAGGCGGCGGTTGCATTGCAGCCAGGACAGGCACGATTCGACGATCCAGCGGTGTCGGCCCAGTCGTTCGGAGGACTCGATGCCTTTGCGGGCGATGCGTACCGCGATGCCACGGCCATGGACCTCGGCCCGCAGCGCTCGCACCGAGACCTCACACATCATGGCGGAACAACCTCGCTCCGAGACGGGCGACTGGATGTCTTGGAGGACCGGGTGCAAGGCGCGGTTACTCCCGATGGCGAGCCTGCCGGCTGCCGGCCAAGCACCCGAATCGGCATACGCCCGATCGTTGCAAACCTCAGGACTGGGCGGGGGAGTGCTCCTCGGCCTGGGCAACGCTCGCGTCGTCGGTAAGATGTCAGGTACTGGTGGGGGACAGGGCGGTGGTGACGGGCGTTGAGCGGGTTCGG
>NZ_BONZ01000132.1 GCF_016862975.1 Rugosimonospora africana | reverse complement strand
CTCCTGCATCAAACCAGGTTAGCGAAGACCACAACGGTTCATGGACAGCGATCGTTACGAGACGTCACTTAGGCGGGTGCTGCGGCCCGTGGCATACACCGTCGCCCCGGCCGCGCCGAGCTGTACCGCGATCTGGCGACCGGCTCCCCGCGTCGCCCCCGCCACCAGGGCCACCCTCCCGCGCGATGATTCCTTCGTCATACCGTCCACACTGATACCAAAACCTGACAGCTCCCGTCCGGATTTACGCCGGCCGAACGGAACCGACTTGCACCCGCCGGCCGCAGACGTTCTCATCACTCCTCGTCGCCATCGTTGAGCTGGCCTCGTGGGTCGCCGTGACCGACCTGCGGCGCCATGGGCCGACCGCGGACCCAGACTCTGCCGGAGTGGACGGCGTTCCACCCGTCTGGTAGGGCGATGGTCCGTTGGAACCACGTCGATGGGTTACCGTTGATCAAGTGCAGCCCGGTTAGCCCATACAGGCAACTGGTCAGCAAGCCGCCCAGGTTGCCCGTGAACGGACCCGCGCGCGGGTGGTCGGGGAACACGGACGGGCTGTACTCCAAGGTGATCGTGTAGGGGTCGATGATGAATTGCCCGTGCCCCTGCTCGAACAGTTCTAGTGACCTGACTCGGTCGCCGAGACGGGCGGCGAACGTTCCGAGCAACGCCGAGAGCAGCGGCTGTCCCGCGTACCGGTGCGCCCTGGAGACGTAGAACTCCAGGGTCCGCCACAACCTGGCCCCCCATCCGAGCCTGAGATCGCAGTCACAGCGTGTTCTCAGGAGCCCGGGACCAAAACAATTCTTCGCGGTGTTATTTACGGTGACGCCGCGGCCAGCGACGCCAGAACGGAGAGATCGTGTCGTACGACTACCGCAAGACCCCGGAGGCGCTGAGCCGCCTCACCGACCGCCAGTTCCGCGTCACGCAAAAGGACGGGACCGAGCCCGCGTTCCAGAACGAGTACTGGAACAACCACGAGCCCGGCATCTATGTAGACGTGGTCTCCGGCCAGCCACTGTTCTCGTCGATCGACAAGTACGACAGCGGCACCGGTTGGCCGAGCTTCACCAAGCCGATCGTGGCGGACGCTGTTCGCTCCGAGACCGACAGATCGTTCGGAATGATCCGCACCGAGGTGCGGTCCACGGGGGCGGACAGCCATCTCGGGCACCTGTTTAATGACGGTCCCGCCGACGCCGGCGGCCAGCGGTACTGCATGAACTCAGCCGCGCTCCGCTTTGTCCCGGTTCCGGAGCTTGAGGCACAGGGCTACGGCGAGTACGACTCGCTGTTCGAGACGACCGACACCACCAGCACCGAGGAGCACCCTTCATGACCAGCGGAATCCGCGACACCGGCCAGGTCACCCGCGAACCGGGCACCGAGACGGCCGTCCTCGCCGGCGGCTGCTTCTGGGGAATGGAGGACCTCATTCGTCGCCAGCCCGGCGTGCTGGACACGCGTGTCGGCTACACCGGCGGAGAGAACGATTATGCGTCGTACCTCAACCATCCGGGGCACGCCGAGGCCGTCGAGATCGTCTTCGATCCGGCGCAGACGACCTACCGCGACATCCTGGCGTTCTTCTTCCAGATCCACGACCCATCGACCCTGAACCAGCAGGGCAACGACGTCGGCAAGAGCTACCGCTCAGCGATCTTCCCGCTCACCCGCGAGCAGGAGCAGATCGCCCGTGACACGATTGCGGATGTCGACGCGTCGGGTTTGTGGCCGGGTAAGGCCACGACGACGATCGAGCCGGCCGGTCCCTTCTGGGAGGCCGAGCCGGAGCACCAGGATTACCTCATCACGTACCCGAACGGCTACACCTGTCACTTCCCGCGCCCAGACTGGGTGCTGCCCAGGCGCGCCGCAACCTCCGCCTGACGGTTTCGTTGTGGGGGCGCGTTCATCGCTGGGGTGGTGAACGCGCCCTCACCGGTTTCCGTGACGATATCGCGTCGATCGCCAGGTATATGCACACGACCGAGCGCGGGTGCACGGCGCGAAGCCGGCCGTTTCCCAAAGGCGACCACATTCTGGCTGGGCGCCCGCCGGGCATTTGGGTGGCCTCGACCAGGGCGTTGGCGACCACGCTGGCAAGCACATCCCGCAGCCGCAGCAGCGCGGGGGATAGCAGCGGTGCCGCGTTACGCCGCCGGTTGACCACGAACACGATGGTCAGCGCTACCGCCGCGCCGGCCGCCGGCCGCCGGTCGGCCGAGGCGGGGCTTCGTGGGCGAGGCGACCAAGCTACCGACGTCGTGGATGTTCGGCGACTGTCGCATGTGGACCGCCGCCGCGCGTCAGCGATCGCGCTCGCGTTGGACGGGATCGTGGCCGCAGTGCTCAGCATCGGCGATACCGGCGGCCAGCCTCGTCGGTTAACCGCAGATGCTTCCACCGTCTGCCTGCGGCCTCCGATCCGACCCGACCGCGCCTCCGCAGAATTGCGGCCTTGGCAGACGCGGAACCGTGCCGGCGGAGGGCCGGTAGCGGTGGGCGCCGCTCATGGGGTGGCGACGTGGAAGCCGCGGCCGCCGGTGCCATAGGCGTCGGCGTACGTGATCTGGTATTTGGTGGCGGGGCCGGACAGGGCGAACCAGGTGGTGGCCGGTGCGGACGACGGGGTGTCGTCGAGGTGGCCTGTCGAGTCCAGGTACGAGGTGATGGATTTTCCGCTCAGGTCCACCGAGCGCACCGCGATCAGCCACCAGTACGCGTTCTTAGACGCGGTGAAGTGGGCGTCGACCGTTTCCCAGTCGGTCGAGCTGACATTGAGCTCGTGGCCCGCGAAGTAGTCCACGCCGTTGCGGGTGAAGGCACGACCGGGCGTGTCGAGGTCGACCCGGACGGGCAGCGTTTCGTCACTGCTGCCCGACGAGGTCTTGATGGCCGTTCCCGCGAGGTTCGGTCCCAGGTTCTTGATGATTACTTGGAGCGACAGGATATGGACGGGTTGGCTGCTGGTACCGGTGAACACCAGCCGGACATTGAGATCGTTGCGCGCCGCCCCGCCGTTGGTCTGCAGGAAGGCGGTCATGTCCTTGACCGGGTCGGTGAACCCAGCGCGGAGCTGGGCCGCCTGGGCTCCGTCCGTCAGCGCCCGGGGCAGCGCGAAGACCTGTCCCGGTGGGTATTGGAAGTTCACGGCGGCCATGTAGCCGCGTCCGCTGCCGTTCGCGGTCGCGGTCGGCTCGCCATCGGAGTGGTGCACGATCGTGTTGCCGGCCGTCTGCGCGAGGGTCGTGATGAGGGCCACGAGGCCGGCCAGGATGACCGCGCCGATGGCGCTGATGCCGCGGATCCCGAGGCGCCGTACCACGCGTCGCCGTACGGCACGGCGGCGCCGGCCGGCTCGTTCCGCGTCGGTGGGCTGGGGGCTGTTGGTCTGCGGCTGTGCCGGCGCCGGCTTGTCGGGCCGCCCGTGGTCTGTGCCGGCCGGTCTTACCTTCGGCTTGCTTCTCTTGGTCATGGCCGGCACAGCGTAGCGGTCGGGGCGTTGGCCAATTGGTCGACGACCAGTGGCGCGACCGCGGTGGAGAGCGTCGCGTCGCCGGGGGAGCCGATGTCGATGACGCATCCGCCCGCCACGAGCACAGTGTCAACGACGTGGTTGCCGTTCTGATCTTGGCCAGAATCCCTCGCGTACGCGGTCACTGGCAGGCCGGGCAGAGGTTGGGTGGACCGGGCGTACTCGGACGCGACGGCCGCGGCCTGTTTCCGGTCGGTGGTGCTCCACACGGTGGAGACCGTGATGACGGGTTGGGTGACGTCGCTGGGTGAGAACGTGCACAGCGGTGGGTGTGGAAGCCGCTGCCCGTTGATGGTGACGGGCGAGGCGACCGACACGTACGTCATCTTCGGGTTGCGCGCCTGCAACCGTTGCGTCGTGAGCAGTTGGCAGGCGTCGGGCCATTGTCGTGCGTCGGCTCCCCCGAGCAGTCCCTGATTCGTGCCGGTGAAGTGGAACGCTCCCTCGCTGAAACCGAAGTCGGACGTCGACGGGGTGTCGTAGGTGAGGTAGATCGTGCCCGCGTGCACGTACAGGTCCTGCATGGTGGCGTGCAGCGCCGCCACTTGATGGAATTCGCCGGTCGCGGGGTTGAGCACGGTCATGGTCGAGGACCACAGCGGTTCGGGCAACTGGCCGGTGGCGTACACGAGGCCGCCGTCGAGCGCCAAGTCGTGGACGGACAACGAACGTTGCCAGAGCGGGTGGCCATCCGTGAGATTCAACGCCTCTACCCGTGTCGATCCTTCGGGCTCCGCGTCCGACCCCTCGTGCAGGCCCAGAATGATCCGGTCTGCGTCGGCCAGTGCGCACGGATCGGTTCCGCACCGCGCCTCGCGTGCGGTCTGCAGCACTTTGCCGGTGCTGGTCAGGACGGTCGCGGTGTGAGAGCCGTCGACCACGACCGCTCCACCCGCCGGTAGCGGCTGCGGCGCCCCCCGGGACGGGTCGTCCGGCGGTGCGTCGCCAGGGTCCCACGGGACGTCGCGGTCGGCCAGCTTTGTACCGGCTGCCGGATCGAGGAGGACGAGTCTCGCCGTCGAGCCGCACGTCATGACGACGGCCACTATCTGGTCGTCAGCGGCCGTGTTCTGCGTGTCACATCCGGCGTCGGGTCGCCACGTCCATGCGGTGTGGCCGTTGCGTGGGTGGAGGGCAGCAATCGTCGTGCCGCACTCGAGGAGGACCGTGGCGTGTACCGAGGGCATCACCAGCGGACTCGTGCAGTCCGTGGTGGCTGTCCACTGCCAGCGCAGCGCCCCGGTCTCGGGGTTCACCGCCTCGACACCCTGCTCGTTCATCCCGACCAGGTTGCCGCCGACGATCTGTACTCCGGTCAGGGCGGGTGCGGTCCACAGTGCCTTGCCGTTTGAGAGTCGTACCGCGGTAAGCGCAGCGGTGTCCTCCCGGTTGTACGACACCGCTTCGGAGACGAAGCCTATGCCGTGCCAGGTCACCAAGGAGGTACGCGGCTCCACCACCGTGGTCGCCCAACTGCCGCCCAGCGATCCGCTGTGCCAGCGCCACCGGCCGGACGCGGCGTCCAGAGCGCCCACCTCGGGCGGTGCCTGGATGTCGACCGAGTTGACCTCGATCGTGCGCGTGGTCGGGTCATATCCGTACGGGGCAATGGCATGAAGATTCATCGTCCATGACGCGGTGAGGGTTCCCCCGGGCAGCGCCGATGCCGACTTCTGTGAGACGTGCTGGCAGCCGGATACCACGACAACCAGGGCAAGAAATGCAGCCAGCCGCACCCGGTGCTTCCAAGCGGTAACCCGACGCGGCCGGCGGTCATCAACCGCAGATTGTTCCCCTGGCCGTGGTGAATGCCGTGGCAATGCCACTCCCTCTATGACGAACCCACTGGACCGTGAAGCGCCACCACGAGTGTGACCGGACCTCGCTGGGTGATCGACACCCGAACGGTCGGTCGCACTGTCGAAACGCCGACAGCCGGACATGTTAACGGCATGTCGCTGGTGAGGGTGGCGAGCGGGTCTCCTGCTCCTATCGGTAGGGACCGACCGGGTCGTCCCGCGGTTTTGAACGAGCGTCGCCGAGCAGTGAGCCCGACAGGGCGCACCCCACGCGGATGAACCTCGGCACGGGGCTTCAGCATCAGCCGATGCTGTCGGCCGGATCGCGGCAGTTCCGCTGGGCAGAGCCCGGGGTCGGCCGCTGTCGCGAAGGCGGCAACGGCTGCCACTATTCCCGCGACGCCGATGACGCTGGCAGACACAAGCGCGCTCCACATCATCGCGGCCTCCGAAGATCGTGGTTGCAGTTCTCACGTTGCCTCACCTCCGGGGCGTCGTCCACACGCCGTCCGACGCGGTCGAGTTGATCGCCCGACGTCATGGGGAGCCGGCGTTCGATGCGGCCGTCGCTGCTGCGGAGGCCGGGCCGGACCTGACTAACGACAACCTGTTCAACTCGTGGCAGCAACGCGCCGCACCGATGGGGTACGCAGCGTGGGGGCCGGCCGAACAGGCGCACGCGATGGCTGGCCGGTGGAGTCTGCCGGCCGTCAATGCCTATTTCAGTCTGGGCCTCTAGACGGGGCCCAGTCAGCTGCGGGTGTCAGGGTATGTGGCTTCGGTGGTTCAGCCGGTTCTCCGGCAAGTATCTGGACGCCTACTCGATCAACTATGGCTGGGCAGCCATCTGTCCGTCTGGGACTGCAACCACTCGGGCATCCAGCAGTTCACGCTGCCGTCCTGACCGGCCCGCACGGCGGGATCGACGGCATTCGCAGCGAACGACACCTCTCCGCGCCAAGGCATTGGCAACAGAGAGGTGCCGTTCGTCTGTTTAGAGGTGCAGTCCGATGGCCTTGGCCGCGTTGAGTGCCGCGTTGTAGGTCACCTGGTAGGCACTGTTCACGGCCGCCGTAATAATGCTGGTCGGGTCGAATTGCGAGACGTCGTTGAGCAACTTCATGGCCGTACCGAGCGAGCCCACGTCCGGGAGGAAGGAGTGCAGGACGTTGATCTGGTCGAGCGCGCTGTAGTGGTAGGCGAGTGCCTGGAGCGCGATCCGCGCCTTGTCGTAGGGCGATCCGGTGGGGTCGAGTACCGAGGCCAGCGAATTGCAGGCTTGGTTGAGGGAGAATCCCGTCCCGGTCAGGGTGCCGATCAGCCCGGTGTGGTCGTTACCGAACAGGCCCGTCAGCGCCTGTGTTATCTGGTCGATCTCGTAGTTGGAGGACTTGAGCAGCCCGGCGATCTGGGCGGGTGTCTGCTGGAAGTAGTGGTTCAGGGTCTCGCCGATCTGGTCGAGCTGCCCTTCGGCCCAGGCGAACGCCTTGCGGCCCATGCCTTCCACCCAGGCCTCGGCCGTCGAGAAGAGGGCCATGAACACCCCGGTACCGACCGTGAGGGCGGCCTGGGCCACCTGCTGGGCGAGGGCGTCCAGCGTGGTTGGGACCTTCGACAGGTCCACGCTCACCGTGAAGTTCTGGGTTCCGACGGTGAAGCTTGCCTTGCCGGACAGCGAGGTTCCGGATACTTCGTCCGCGGTGAGGTCCAGGGCAAGGCTGACTATCAGGGCCTGGTTGAAGCCGTCGGCAAGCTTGACCGAGGACCCGTTCGGTAGCTGGGTCCAGACGGGCCCGAAGGAGGGGTTGACCATCAAGTTGCCGGAGGCGCTGCCGTGGAGCCGCGGATGGCTCATCGTGCTGTCCAGCCCGAGCTTGAAGGCGAAGCGACCGAGCCAGGAACCGCTGACGGTCAAGGCGTCCTGGGTCACGGTGACGTCGGCCGTGGCCAGGGTCAGCCCGGCCAGGTCGACCTCGCCGTTGCCGGACAGGTTGAAGGACGGCGACCCGCCCCCCGGGCTCGTGCTGCCGGTGATGTCCCCCGCGACGTTGCCTTTGACCTTGAGGCCGACGACGTTGTCACCGAACAGGTCGAGTTTGCCGGTCAGCGATACGCGGGAGGGGTCGATGACCACGCTGCCGCTGAGGAACTGCCGCTGGTACGGCTGTCCTCGCAGCAGCCATCCGGTGCTGGTGCCGGAGATCCGCACCAGCTCGCTGCCGGTGGCCGGCGGGTCCAGCGGGGGCGCGTCGGCGCCGGGCGGCAACCAGCTCGTCGAGGTCGTGGTGCCGTCGAACCCGGACGGCCCGAGGTCGTGCACGACGGTCCCGGTGCCTTCGTTCAGCGGCCAGTACCCGACCAGGCCGTGCTCGCTGCCGGTGAGGCGCTGGCGCAGCGACGCCTGCACCTCCTGGATCGGGCGCAGGTGGTCCCACACCCGTAGCTCGGCGATTCGGCCCTGCACCTGGCTGCCCTGGACCGGGATTCCGAGCCGCATCCCCGTCCAGGGAGCGGTCGTGGCCATCCCGGTCTTCAGGGCGAGCTGGATGCCGTTCTTGAACAGGATGGCGATGCCGTCCTGGTAGGTGAACGCGAAGTGCTGCCAGGTGTTCAGCTCGACGGTTCCGGCGGGCAGGTCGGCCGGGGTGAAGCGGGTCGCCACGTCGGTGCCGCAGTACACCTCGCCGGAGGCGGTGCTGTGGAACACGAACGAACCCCACACGTCGTTGCCTGAGATGAACTGGTTGTAGTTCGCCAGCCCGGTCGGATACATCCACCACTCGACGCTGAACGCGTGTGGGGTCCACACGGGTCCGGGGGTGCTCAGCCGGGCGGCCGAGTCGCTGAACTGCAGGACGCCGCCGCCGGACGCTGCGCCCGGGGCCGGGCTGATCACGCTGCCGCCGAGCTCGAGAGTGACCGCACCGCCGGCCAGTGCGGCGTCCACGACGAAGGCCATCCTGAGGTCGGTACCGGTGGTGCTGCAGATCGACAGGCCCGACGCGATGCCGGCGAGTCCGGCCAGGTCCGCTGTCCCGTGCAGCGCCACCTCGATGCCGCGCTGCATCACCTCGCCCGGCCGCGGGCCGGTCGGGGTCGCGACGTCGTATCCGGCGGAGAACGACAGCGGCCCCAGGGTCACCGGTTGTCCGGTGGTGGCGGCGTGCAGCAGGTCGTCCGGCAGGGCTTGGAGCAGTTCGTCCAGGCGTAGCGTCTTGAGCCCGTTCAGCAGGTGGGCCAGGCTTCCCAACGCGCTCACGGAGCTGGTCGCGGTGCGGGAACCGTAGGTCTGCCCACCGAGGTAGGCGGGCAATTGCAAGTACGCCGGACCCGCGGTGAGCTGCAGGTCGAGGCTCTGCTGGGCGAACTGGGTCTCGTCGAGCGGCGCCGTTGAGCTGGTGAAGAAGTCCTTGAACTGCCGGTAGAGCGCCAGTGCCCCGGCGACGTCCAGAGTGGGCTCGGGGAAGCTGAGGTGGGCACCGAGGTCCGCCCCCTCGACGCCGCGGTACTCCACGCCCAGGTCGGTGAAGAAGACCGGTGCCGCCACCAGGGCCGCCGGGACCACCAGCAGGGTGACCTGCTCGGCGATGAGCCGGCGGGTCAGCTGCTGGGGATCGGGCAGCCCGGCGGGCGTCCCGGGTAGGGCCAGCAGCGCGGCCAGCGGGAGGAGGTCGAACTGGTCGACGTTGAGGTCGGCCCGAACCAGCAGAGCGGCGCCGCCGAGGATCTCGCCGACCTGCAGGTTCCACAGTTCGATCCCGGTCAGCAGCGGGCCGGTCACTGACAGCCCGGGCAGCAGGAACCGCAGCGGGACGGAGTTCGTCCGGGTGGCGGGGGCATCGCCCGGCCCGTTGACGCTGACCCCGCCGAGCAGAGCGCCCTCGGCGGAGACCCGGAGGTCCACGCTGATCGCGTCCGGCACGTGGAAGTCCAGGTACGGCTTGAGCCGGTCGGGCAGCCGCTCGGCCGTGGCCGCGATGGTCCGCAGCGCGTCCCGCAGGGCGGTCTCGTCCGGCTGGGGCAGCCCGGGAACCTGGGCGAGCGCGGTGAGAATCATCCCGGCCAGCCCGTCGGCGTCCAACCCGGTGACGGCGTCGTAGAGGTTCACGTCGTCCAGCGGCAGGTGGTCGGGGATGAAGGCGTTGACCCGCTGGAGTTCGAGCGCTCGCAGCAGCCATTTCAGCGGGGCCAGCGGCAGGGTCAACGGCCCCTCCCGCTGGAAGGCCGCACGCGCGGAGAAGGTGTCCCCGGAGACGCCGATCGAGGGCACCACGAAGGAGAACGTGCCGACCTCGGGAACTACGACGGTGGCTTGGCGATCGTCGTTGTCCGGCGTGACCGGCGTCAGGATCAGCCCGGTGAACGGTGAGGTCAGCGGGTGCAGGCTGAGCGACGGACCGCCCGATCCCGTACTGCCTCCGGTCGTGGCCGCCAGGGCCAGCCGCTGCAGGGTGTCCGGGTTGGTCTCGTCGTAGACGACGAACACGTCGTGGCCGGTGCCGAAGATCTGGTTGAGCTCGGCCGGGATGCCGATGCCGAGGTCCGCGGCGACGTCGAGGCCGCCGCCACGCGCCCAGCGGACCTCCAGCCGCCCCACCTCGACCGCCGACCGGGCCTGGCTCAGGTCGAGGGTGAACAGGCCCGGGACCTGCAGGTCCGGGAGGTGGAACGGCTGGACCGGCAGCACCGGGTCGACGCTGAACACCACGCCGGCCTCGGCTCCGGTGGTCAGCTGGAGGGTGCCGGTGAGCTCGCCGTCGCGGTGACTCGGCAGCACGGTGCCCAGGCCGGCGGGCAATCCGTCGAACCAGACGACGGCCTCGGCGGACACGGTCCACGTGCTCGTCCCGTCGGCCGTGGTGCGGGAGATGCCGAGGCTGTCCAGTCCGAGGTGTGCCACCACCGACTCGGCCCCGGGCAGCGAGACGGCGACCTCGGCGCCGGTGCCGTCGGTGCCCGGGCGCAGTGCCAGGCTGAGCGCACCGGGTTCGCCCGCCAGGGTCAGGGTGCCGTCGAGGACGATCGCCTGGTCGAGCAGGTCCAGGTGTCCGGCGGCGGACACGCTCCAGCTGTACGCGGCCTGCGGGTCCAGCCGCACGGCGGCCGGTTCCGGGGTCGTGTTGTCAAGGCTGCGGACGACCGCCACGGACAGCGAGCCGAGGCCGAGAGAGCCGGCCCCGGCCAGGTCGACGGGGGCAGCGGCGACCGCGGTCGTGGTGAAGCTGAACTCGCGCCGGGTCGCGGTCTCCTCCAGGGCGGCCGACAGGTCGAAGTCGTCGCCCAGCAGCTCGGCACTCAAGGTCCCGCTGAGGCCCCACCCGTCGTCGTGGTGGAAGCTTAGGGCGAACGAACTCACCTGAAAGCCGTCCGTCACGGTCAGAGTGCCCGCGGAGGCCAGGTCGAGCCGGACGCCCACCGTGGCCGGGGCGTCGGCGGTGTGCTCCAGGTGCAGCCCGACGGTGCCGACCTGCAGCCCGTCACCGCCGAACGGGAGCCTGAACGGGATCTGGCAGGTGGCGTCGCCGGAAAAGGCGCCGGACTGCGGCGTCGCCGTGAAGCTCAGTCCGGTGAAGCCGAGATCGGGAACCTCCGGTGGAAGCGTGGTGCCCGCGCCGACCAAGCCGGTCAGGATTCCGGACAGCCGCACCGGGCCGGCGTCACCGGCGGTCAACGACAGGCCCGCCGTCACGCCGGACAGGTCGCTGCCCAGGGATATCTCGGCCGTGACACCGGACGTTCCGAGCAGGTCCACCGTCCCGGCGATGCCGATCGTGTCCGGCTTGGTGAGGTCGATCCGGGGGTTCCCGATCGGCAGCGCCGGGTTGCCGAACAGCGGCTGCAGCAGAGGGAAGCCGAGCACGTCGTCGGTGAGCTGGAGGGTGCCGTCGGAGGAATGCGCGGACAGCCAGTCCCGCAGCGCGGCGAGTACGTCGGCGGCCGGGGAACCGGTGGTGGCAGCGACGTCGCCGCCCTGGGTGGTGCTCATCATTCGCCTGCTTTCGCGGAAAGACGGATCTGAGTAGCCGGGCCGATGATCACGGTTGTTCCTTCCGTGCGCGTTCGGTGGCAAGCGCGCGCTCCACGGCTCGGATCAGCGCCGTCCAACCGGCGAACGGCTGGTCCGTACCATGTTCGGACCGCAGGGTGCCGCAGATCGGGTCGCCCACCTGCTCGATGTCGACGATCAACCGGATCTGCCGGGGCGCTTGTGTCACCCGCTCAGGGTTTCGCGGGCGCTGCTGGCGCGCCTCAGGGTCGGCACCCTGAAATTTGCGGCTCCCCCGGAACAGCGGTCGACAGTAGGCTGATTGGCGTGCTGCTGGAGCGGGACAGCGAGCTCGCCGCGGTGCGCGACGCTTTGGCTGAGGCTGCCCGCGGCCGCGGCTGTGTCCTGGTCGTGCAGGGGCCGCCCGGCGCCGGGAAGACCGAACTTCTGGCGGCGACGGTGTCCTGCGCGGCCGCGTCGGGCTCGGCCGTCCTGACCGCGCGCGGACGGGAGCTGGAACGGCAGATCGCGCTCGGCGTGGCGGTCGATCTGCTCGGTCCGGCGCTGGCCGGCCTGGGCCCGGCGAAGCGCGACGCCGCGTTTTCCGGCTGGGCCGCTCCGTGCGCCGCACTGTTCGGCCCGTCCCCGGTCGCACCTGACTCCCGGCCCCAGCCCGCGCCCGACACGCTACTGGCCGGCCTGTGCCAGCTGATCGAGTCGCTGGCCTCGATCGCCGCGCCGGATGCCGGGGACAGCGAGCAGGGCACCGGAGGGCTGCTGCTGGCGATCGACGATCTGCAGTGGGCCGACGCGGCGTCCCGCCGGTTCCTCGCCATGCTGGCCGCCCGCGTGGCTGATCAGCCCCTCGTGCTGGCAGCGGCCGTACGCGACGGCGACCCCGACGATCACCATGCCGCGGCGCAGCTGCTGGCCGAGCACCGGCACGGCCGGATCCTGCGGCCGGCCCCGCTCAGCGTCGCCGCCGTCGGCCGGCTGGTCGCGCAGGTGTTTCCGTCCGCCGGCCTGGAGGTCGCCGCGTCCGTCGCCCGGGTCAGCGGCGGCAATCCGTTTTTGGTCGGCGAACTGCTGCACTCCCTGCGCTGCGACGGCGTCGTCCCGGCCGCATCGGCCGTGGACGGCCTCGTGCCGCAGACCGTGATCCGCTCTGTGCTGGCTCGGCTGGGCCGCCTGCCCGAGGACGCCGGCACGCTGGCGGTCTCGCTCGCCGTGCTCGGCGACGGCACCCCGCTGCCACGCGCCGCGGCACATGCGCACCTGCCCCTGGCTGCAGCGGAACGCGCCGCCGACGCGCTGACGGCCGCCCGTCTCGTGCAGCCGGGCAATCCCCTGACGTACGCGCATCCCCTGATCGGCGCGGCCGTCCTCGCCGACATGCCGACGTTCGCGCGGTCCCGGGCCCACCGCCGCGCCGCCGACCTGCTGCTGGCCGCGGGAGAGCCGCCGGAACGCGCGGCCGGGCACCTGTTGGCGACCGAGCCCGAGGGCAGCGCACACGTCGTCGAGGTGCTCGCCGCGGCCGGTTTGCGGGCCTCCGAACGCGGCGACCCGGCCGCCGCGGCGCGTCTGCTGCGGCGCGCCCTGGCCGAACCCCCGCCGGCCGCCCTGCGCGGCGAGTTGCTGCTACAGACCGCCCGCGCGCAACGCGCGGCCGGTGACCTGGCGGCCGCAGCGACCCTGACCGAGTCGCTCACCCTGATCGAGGCACCCTCCGACCGGGCCCGCGCGCTGACCCTGCTGGCCCGGGTACGCCAGGGCGAGAACGACAACTCCGCCGCGGCAGCGGCCTGGGAGGCCGCGCTCGATTGCCTCGAACCCCACGACCCGTGCCGGCACAACATCCTGGCGGAATACCTGACCACCGCAACGTTCCACCCGCCGCTGCGCCGCCGGGCCGAAAAGCACCTCGCTCACGTGCTGGCCGCCGCCCAGCACGGCACGCCACCGGCCCAGCCTGGGCTGGCCGCACACGCCGCGCTCGCGTGCGCGCTCCGCGGCGAACCACCCGAACGGGTGATGCAACTGGCGGCCGCCGCGACCGCCGCCGATCCCCTGCTGGGCGAAGCCGGAGGCAACGGCGTGCTGGCGGGCCTGGTCGTGCACGCTCTGGTGATCGCGGGCGAGTTCGAGGCCGCGGAACGCATCGCCGACGCCGCCTTCGACGCAGCCGGCCGGCGCGGCGATGTCATCGCGTACGGATACGCCGGGTATCACCGGGCACTGGCCCGGCTCAACCGCGGGCGACTAGCCGCAGCGCTGGCCGATGTTGCCGCCGCGCAGGCACCGCACGCTGCCGGCTGGAGCCGGGGATCCGGCTGGAACGCGTGGCTGCTGGCCCGCATCCACCTCGCCCGCGGCGACGTGGCAGCCGCCGCCCGGGCCGCGCAGCCGGCCGTCGAGCCCGCACCGACATCGATGGAGAAGCCGCTGCTCTGCCTGGTGCGCGCGCAGCTCGACCTGGCCGAAGGACGGCCCGCACAGGCTCAACAGGCCGCGCACAGCGCCGCCCGGCTCCTGCGCAAGCACTACGGCGTGGACCACCCCGGACTGCTTCCGTGGCGCACCACGGCGGCGCTGGCCGCGCTCCAACTCGGCGACCGCCGGCACGCCGCCGCGCTGGCCGAACAGTCCCTGGACCGAGCGCGCGAAGTGCACGTGGCCGCCGCGATCGGCTCGGCACTGCGGCTGAGCGGTCGGGTCGCCACGGGTGAACGCGCCGTGGCACTGCTCACCGAAGCGGTCGACGTTCTGCAGCGCACCGCGGCCGGCCTCGAACACGCCTCGGCGCTGGCCGACCTGGCCGCAGCGCAACGCCGCTGTGGCCAAACGCAGGCGGCGACGGGCACGCTGCGCCGGGCCTACGCGCAGGCCGAGACGATGCAGGCCGGCGCCCTGATCGAGCGCACCCGAGTGGAGATCCGCGCGCTGGGCCTGCGCCCCCGGCGCGCCGCCACCTCGGGCATCGACGCCCTGACCGCGGCCGAGTGGCGCGCCGCCGAACTCGCACGCAGTGGCCAGACCAACCGCGCCATCGCTCAGACCCTGTTCGTCAGCGTCAAGACAGTGGAGACCCACCTGGCGAACGCCTACCGCAAGCTCGGCATCGCGGGTCGCGCCGCACTCGACGCCGCACTCGGTCCGCCACTCGACACATCGGACACATCACCGACCCTGGCGACGTGAACCGAGGAGGAACCCCCGGGAAGGGAGATGTGCGCGGCAATAGCGGCATAGCCTCAGAGCCGTGGCGCCCCCACGCCACCCCGGCCCAGATCGACCGGGCACCCAGATCCGATGACCACAATCGCGATGGGAGCAGCACATGGCCTGGGTAGAGCAACGCGGCACCCGACACCGAGTCCGGTTCCGCCTTCCCGACGGCACGGCGTCGGGGCCGGCGGCCGACCGGAGCCCGGGCGGAGTTGGCCACGATCGCGGCGAGGTCGGCGGTGGAGAACCGTAGGTGCTTGCCGAGGAAGGTGCACGGCACCTGGCGGGTCACAGGTTCGCGATCATGTCAGCCATCAGCCGAGGCCGCCGTGTCAAGCGTCAGGTGGGACGCCGGTGTCAAGCATCAGGCGTGACACGACAACGTTTCCGTCTCACCTGATGTTGGACAGCTGGCCTAGGTTTGTGGGAGGGCTGATCGTACTGGACGGTGACCTGTCAGCGGTTGAACCAGACGACGAGGCGGCAGTTTTCATCGCCGTGCAGGCGCCCAAGAACAGCCATGACCTCCCAGACTGGATGCCAGTTGCCTTCGTCGGGGATGGCGTCGCGGCGGGTGAGCCGCTCCGCCCGGAACTGGACATCGCCGTTGGTCCAGACGCTGCCGTCTGGCCAGATATTGGGTGCTGTGCCTGGTTGCGGCATGGACACTCCCTGGGCCTCGAGCGCTTCCCGGGACCATGACGCCTTGCCGCGGAGGATCCACTGCCCGGCGTTGTCGCGTTCGTAGCGGTGCAATCGGGCGTCGGCGTGCTCAGCCGACTCGTTCCAGTCGACCTGCTGGATTTCGTCCCAACCGATCCAGGTCGGCCACAGTCGCCCGGCGTCGGCGTCGGCGTCGCGGAAGCTCTGCTGGGCCTGTTCAGAGGCGTCGGGCGGTAGTCCTCGGTCGGCGGCCACGGGCCGGAACCCGGCGTAGTTCATCACTCCAAATAGGCAGCCGAACGCGTCGTAGTTTCGGGTGGCGTAGAGGCAGTCCAGGCGAGCAGCCGCCTCCCACTCGATCTCGTGCGGCAGGTCGGGCCACGAGGGCCACGGCCGAACCTCGATGAACCCGTCAATGTCGACGCCCACGACCAGAGCATGCCACCGGAGTCCGTCTAGATCATCGGGTTTTGCCGGCACGCACCTCTAGTAATCGATCTTGCGAGGTCGGTGGGCTTTGATGCGGGTGACGGGTTGGTCGGTGGTGCGCCGGACGGTGCGGACGCCGTCGTCGCAGTGGATGGCCAACTCGGTGTCGGTGACGTCGATGGCGACGGTCTTGCCGGCGTGGACGCGGCCGAGGGCGATCTTCTGACCGACGACCATGACCACACCGCTGTTGGACGCGCGGCGTTGCACCGGGATCGGTCCGGTGCGGGGTTGGGGTGGTGGCCCGGCCGGGCGCGCGGAGCGGAGCCGGCCGATTTCGGCCGGGGTCAGCGGGTTGGGGCGGGTGCGCAGCAGCTCCCTCGTGTCGGGGTCGAAGAACATCAGGGTCTGCTCGTCCACCCGGATGCTCACACGGCGCCCGGCAAGGATTTCGGCGGCTATCACGATGTGTTGGCCGAGGGAGACGTTGCCCGCGGCGTTTACGCTGCGGTCGACCTCGACCGCGCCGACTGGGCCATCGCTTGGTGCCACGGGTAGTGGTGGGGGTCCGGCGGGGCGGCCACCGTTGCGCAGCAGGGCGGCCAGGTCGTTGACGGACAGGTGAGAGCGCACCGATTTGAGTCGGGTGCCGGCGATCAGTAGGTGGATGACGTCGGTGTCGGCCCAAAACGTCAGGGTCAGCCCGGAGCGTGCCGGGCCGAGCCAGAACTGTTTCCCGGCGACTTGCAGGTTGCCCGACGGTGGCACGACTCGTTCGAACTCCACCGCGCCCCCATCCCACCGCTGGGGTGGCGCGGCCGGTGGCGGAGCCGGTGATGCGACCGGATCTGGCACCGGTTCGATAACCGGTCCAGGACCCACACCTTGGGCCGTGGGCGGCTGCGGGGTGAGGCCAAGGACGGTCGGCAGTTTGAGCGGCAGCAGCCCGGCCCCGTCGGTGGCGGTGTTCGGGCGGAACCGGGTCGCGGGGAAGGCCATGCCCAGGGATTGGTGGGGCCGGTTGGTGTTGTACTCGTGCAGGAACCCGTCGACCGCGGCTTGCGCGGCGGCCAGGTCCGGGTACTCGCCCGCCTCGTCCAGCAACTCCCGGCGCAGCGTCTGAG
>NZ_BONZ01000131.1 GCF_016862975.1 Rugosimonospora africana | reverse complement strand
CCCGGTGCGATGGGACGGCAACGGGTTCCAATGCCCGTGCCACGGTGCCACGTATGACTCCAGCGGCGGCGTCACCGGCGGCCCAGCCACCGGGCCACTGGCACCGATCGCGGTGACCGTCGTGGATGGACAGGTCAAAACGGCCTCATAGGAAGATGTCGCGGACCGCCTCTGCGACGGTCGGGGCATCACGTCCGGGCGTACCGGCTCGCAGCTCGCGGCCACGAGCCGGTACGGCCGCTCAGGAGATCCTGGTGACGCGGACGGCATCGGCGATGACGCTGCCGGTGCCGCTGGCCCAGCGCGACACACCGACCACGTTGTGCGCCCCGCCGGTCATCGGGAACGTGCCCAGATTCACCCACGACCCGCCGTCGGATCGCTGGTTGACAGCCACAGTCTGGTTACCCGACGGGGTCACGATCAGGTATGGCGTAGCCGCGTTGACGCCGTAGGCGCCGAGCGCCGGGTACCACACCTCCACCTGATACGTCCCGGTCGCCGGAAGATTCGCCGAGTACCACGCGGGGTCAGAGACCGCCTGTGGGGCAGCGGTCCGGTAGCCGGATCCGTACGCCTGGGTCAAGCTCGACGATGTGCCCCAGTTGGTGCTGGCCGTAAATCCGGGCGACGAGTTGTCCACGACCGTCCACCATGGCGTCGGCGGGTCGCCGAGGCTCAACGTCCAACTGTTGATGTAGCCAGAAGCGCCGGCATCCGTGTCCTGCACCCGAAGCTTCCAGGTACCGTTACGGACCACGCCGGACAGATCGACGGTGTACGCGGTGTCGAGGTTGGTCCAGACGTTGCCACCGCCACGGGCGGCGAGATTGTGCAGGGTATAGGTGCTCCCGTCCGGTGCGACCAGGGTCACGACCAGCTCCTTGATGTAGGGGTGCACGATGTGCACCTCCACCGCGCTGGCCGCACTGGCATTACCCGCGCACCCCGACATGGTGATCGAGCTTTCCACCGTACCGGGGTCGGGGATCGCCACGTCTGTACCGCTGGTGCCCGCGCAGTCCGACACCGTGCCCTTGAGATTGAGAGCCCAGCTGTCGATCGAGCCGACGGAGTCCGGAATGACGTCCTGCGCCCGCAGCTTCCAGGTGCCGTTGGCCACCTCGCTGGAAAGGTTGACGACGAACGTCTCGTCAAGGTGGGTATTCGCGCCGCCGGTCTGGTTCTGCAGCGGGTAGGTCGTTCCATCCGGGGCGACCAGGTTCACGATCAAGTCGCCGATGAAGGCGTGCGTGAAATGCACCTCGACGGTGCTACCCGAACTGGCGTTACCCGGACAACCCGAGATGGTGGTCGAGCTGTCCACCGCGGTGCTGTTGTCGGGGATCGCCACCGCCGTGCCGTTGCCCTGCCGGCAGCCGGGCGGCCCGAGGACCGTCAACGTGTACGACGCGATCTGAGTGGTCACGCCGCCGGCGCCGGTGATGGTGAGGTGGTAGACGCCCGGGGTGGTGGTGCCGGTGGTGTCGATCGTCAGCGTTGACGAGGCGCCGGAGCTGAGCGATGACGGGCTGAAACTCGCCGTCGCCCCGAGGGGCAGACCGCTGGCGGTAAGGCGCACCTGCTGCGGGCCGCCGACCGTGGTCGTGGTGCTGACCGTGGCGGTGAGCGAGCCGCCCACGTCGACCGCGCGGTTGTTCGGGCTCACCGCGATGGAGAAGTCCTGCGTGGGCGACGGGATGCCGCCGACGTAGAGCAGCTTGTTGGGCGAGCCGTCCCCGAGTCCGGTCAGCACGCCGGTGGTGGCGTCGTTGACCAGCGTGTCGCGGACCTGCTGTGGGGTGTACGACGGGTGGGCGCCGAGTACGAGCGCGGCCGCGCCCACGACGTGCGGGGTCGCCATGGACGTGCCGCTGGCGGTGTAGGTCGCGGTATCGCCGGTGTAATACGCGGACGTGATCGAGGTACCCGGGGCGAAGATGTCCACGCACGTGCCGTAGCTGGAGTAGTCGGCCATCTCATCGGTGCTGGTGGTGGCTCCCACGGTGATCGCATCCGGGGTACTGGCCGGCGAATACTGGCAGGCATCGTCGGAGAAGTTGGCGGCCGCGACGCCGTAGGTGATGCCGTCAGCGATCGAGGCGCTCACCGCGTCGTTGACCGCCTGGTCGAAAATGCCGGCCAGGCTCATGTTCGCCACCGCCGGTTGACCCGGCTGGTGGTCGGCGGTGACCCAGTCGACGCCCGAGATGATCTGCGCATAGGTGCCGGTGCCCCCGCAGTCCAACACCCGGACGGCGACCAGGGTCACGCCCTTGGCGACTCCGTAGGTGGCGCCGCCGATCGTGCCGGCTACGTGGGTGCCGTGCCCGTTGCAGTCGTCGGCCGTACCGCCATCGATGGCGTCGAACCCGGATACGGCGCGCCCGCCGAAATCGACGTGACTGAACCGTATTCCGGTGTCGATGACGTAGGCGCGTACGCCCGAGGTGCGGTAGTACGTGTACCCGTTGTTCAGTGGCAGGCTGCGCTGGTCGATGCGGTCCAGGCCCCATGACGGCGGAGAATTCTGGGCACTGGCGACCCGTACGGTGTGGTTCTGCTCGACGTAGCGCACCGACGGGTCGGCGGCCAAGCGCTTGGCCGCCTTCGCCGACAGCCGCGCCTCGAAGCCGCGCAGCGCGTGCTGGTAAGTCCGCGCCACCGATCCGCCGTACCGGGAAGCCAGACCATGAGTCTTGCTGGCCACATCGGCCGGCGTCACCGCGGTGTCTTTGAGTACCACGATGTACGAGTCAGCGACGGCGGTGGCGCCACCGGCTTGGAGGATCTGCCCCTCGCCGGGAGCCGCGACCGCTGGCGTGCCAAAAGAAACCGCGGCGATCGCCGCGGCCGTTGCGAGTCCCAGACGCCAGCGGCTTCTGGATGAACGGAGGAAACTCATTCCTCGTAGCTGCCTTTCTGTCGGAAGACAACGCGTATTCAACTACGAAAATCAGTCGGTGAGTGAGAGGACTCAATTCCTCCGCCAGCTTCTGCCCGGCGCATTGCCAAACGCATTGCCAAACGCCTTGCTCCGGGTCTGCGTGCACCCACTGCCACGCAAGCACTGGCTCGAATCGTTCGCCTTCGCCTCAGGTGGGGAATCCCGGCCCGAAGGTGGTGGGGTTAGGCCCACCTCGCAGACGCAGCTTGCGCCCATCGACCGGGCGAGGAGGGCTCCATACCGTCGGTGGTGACGCTTGTCGTTCGAGTTCAGGAGGCACCCGATGACCCGTCTGCCACTACCGGCGCCGCCGGCGGCGCCGACCACGAACGCGCTCGAGGTGCGCGCGCTGACCCGCACCTACGGCGAGGGCGCCGGCGCGGTGGCCGCGCTGGCGGGCGTCGACCTGGCCTTCCCGCGCGGCACGTTCACCGCCGTGATGGGCCCGTCGGGGTCGGGCAAGTCGACGTTCCTGACACTCGCCGCCGGGCTGGAGCCGCCCACGTCGGGCCGGGTGCTCATCGAGGGTGAGGACGTCACCGATTGGGACGAGGAGGCCCGCACCCGGCTGCGCCGCGAGCGGGTCGGGTTCGTCTTCCAGGCGTTCCATCTGATGCCGTATTTGACGGCGGTCCAGAACGTCGAGTTGCCGGTGCGGCTCGCCGGGGGGCGTCCCAACCGGGCTCGGGTCGCGGCCCTGCTGGAGCACGTCGGCCTCGCCGATCGGGCCCGCAACTTGCCGGCCGCGCTGTCGGGCGGCCAGCAGCAGCGCGTGGCGATCGCCCGGGCGCTGGTCACCGATCCGGCCGTGGTCCTGGCCGATGAGCCGACCGGAGCGCTCGACTCACGCACGGCCGGTTCGGTGCTTGCGCTCCTGCGGGCGTGTGTGGACGCGCTCGGCCAGACGGTCGTGATGGTCACCCACGATCCGGTCGCGGCGGCGTTCGCCGACACGGTGGTGTTCCTGGTCGACGGGCGCCTGGCCGGCCGGATGGACCGCCCCACCGCCGAGGCCGTGGCCGGCCAGATGGCACGCCTCGACGAGCTGGTGCCGCACGAGGCGGTGACGGTCTGATGGGCGGCTACACGACGAAGCTGGCGCTGCGCTCGCTGCGGCACCGCCTGACCGCGTTCACGGCCACCTTCGTGGCCGTGCTCCTCGGCACCGCGGTGATCGGCTCGTTCGCCACGCTGGTCGAGACGGCCACCGGCCCGATCTCGTCCGCCGACGCCGAGACGCTGACCATCATGGGTGCTGTGGTCGGCGGATGGGGTGCCCTGATCGTGCTGTTCTCCGTGGCGTCGACCGTCGGCATCACCGTGACCCAGCGTGACGCCGAGATCGGGCTGCTGCGCACGATCGGCGCCACCGCCCGGCAGGCCCGCCGGCTCGTGCGCGCCGAGACGCTCGCGGTGTGCCTGGCCGCCTCGCTTGCCGGCGCGCTGGTCGCTTCCGTCACCGGACGCGCCCTGCTCGCGGCGGTCGAGTCGAGCGGTCTGATCGACCACGCCGACTACGATGGCGGGGTGGTGTCGCTGGGGATCACAGTGGGCGGCGTGCTGCTCGTGTGCCTCGTCGCGGCCGGGATCGCCGGCCGGCGCGCCACCCGGGGCCCGGCCTCGGTCACGCCCGGCGAGGAACGCGCCGACGCCGGCCGGATGCGCTGGTGGCGGGTGGCCGGCGCGGTCGGCTTGATCGCCTACGGCGTGTCGATGGCGATCGTCACCGTCACCGTGACGAAGAACTCCGACGACCCGTACGACGCGATGGCGACGTCGGGTTCCAACTCGATCCTGGTCGGCGTCGGCCTCGCCCTGCTGGCGCCGGTGCTGCTGCGCTGGGGATCGTTCGCCCTCCGGCCGGTACTCGGGCGGCGCAGCGCCGAGGCACACCTCGCGCGCTACAACACGTCCCGCCGGGCGCACCTGCTGGCCGGCGTGCTCGGCCCGGTAATCGTGCTCACGTCCTCGGCGGTCGGCACGCTGATGGCGGTCGGCACGGACGGGCGCACGCTGCCCGCCGGCGCGTCGGACGACGGCGGCACCATCACGCTGCTCAACAACGTCGTCGTCGGCATGCTCAGCCTGTTCGCCGCGATCATGGTGATCAACGCCTTCACCGCGGCGATCGCTCACCGGCGCGCCGAGCTGCGCCGCCTGTGGCTTCTCGGGGCCACACCAACCCAGGTCGAGCGATCCATCATGGCGGAGGCGGCCGTGGTCGCCGCGGTCGGTGTGGCGCTCGGGCTGATCGCCTCGCTCGCCACGATCGTCCCGTTCGGGATCGCCCGCGGCGAAGGGGTCGTGCCCGATGGTCAGCTCTGGCTGCCGCCTCTGCTGGTGGCCGGCGTCATCGGCCTCACGCTCGGAGCGGCCCGCGGCGCGGTGCGCCGGGTCGCCCGGCCCGAGCTGGCGCGGTCCGCGTGACGCCGGCAACCGGCCGCCGTCGCCCGGCCCGAGCTGGCACGGTCCGCGTGACGCCCGCAACCGAGCGCCCGGTGCGCCTGCTCGCCCCGATCGCGAGCGTCCGGCCGGGTCCGATCGACACGCACGCGGTGGTAGGCCGGCTCCGGCTGACGCTTCTGTCGGCCGGGTACGCGCTGGCCGCCGCCCCGGCACTGGCCCTGGCGATCGTGCTCGTCCTGTCCGTACCGCTCGGGCTGATCAGCGTCGGCTTCCCCCTCGCCCTGGCCGCCGTGCCGGCAGCCGCCGCACTCGCCGGTGTGCACCGGCGGGTCAGCGGTGCCCTGCTCGGCGCCGAGATCCCGGCCCGTTACGCCGACACGTCCGACCGCGGCCTGCTCGGCCGGCCCGTACGCTGGCTGCGCGACGGCGCCCGCTGGCGCGACGTCGCCTTCGTGTGGTTCTCCGGTACCGGCGGGCTCGCCATGTCGCTCCTGCCGCCGGTGCTGCTGGCCGCCCCGGTCCCGTACGTCGTCGCGTCGATCGTCGACCCCGGCTGGCTGTCGGTGCTACTGCTCGGCGCCGGCGGGCTCGCCCTGCTCGTGTGGTGGATCATCACTCCGCCGCTGGTGCGCGCCCGAGCATTGGCGGAGCGGGCGATCCTCGGCGGGTCGCGCCTGGCCGAGCTTGAGCGCCGGGTCGAGCAGGTGACCGAGTCGCGCAGCGAGACGCTCGACCTGTCTGCCGCCGAGATCCGCCGCATCGAACGCGACCTCCACGACGGCGCGCAAGCCCGCATGGCGGCGGTCGGGATGACCGTCGGCCTCGCCGGCAAGCTCGTCAGGAGCAACCCCGACGCCGCCACGGCCCTGCTCGACGAAGCCCGCCAGACCACGCTCGACGCGCTCGACGACCTGCGCTCGGTCGTGCGCGGCATCCACCCGCCCGTGCTCGCCGACCGCGGCCTCGCCGGCGCGATCGAGGCGCTCGCGCTGCCGATCCCGGTCCCGGTCACCGTGTCGGTGACCGTCACCGAACGGCTCCCCGACCCCGTCGAGTCGGCCGCCTACTTCGCTGTCGCCGAATGCCTGACCAACACCGTCAAGCACTCCGCAGCCACCCGCGCCTACGTACGCGGCTCCTATGACGGCACCCGCCTGCGGCTCGCCGTCGGCGACGACGGCCACGGCGGCGCCGACCCGACCGGCTCCGGACTGACCGGCATCGCCCGGCGGCTGGCCGCCTTCGACGGCACGCTCACCGTCGACAGCCCGCCCGGCGGCCCCACCGTCGTGACTCTAGAAATCCCATGCCCGACATAGCCGAATCCGGGATCACGCTCCGGGCGATCGTGGCGGAGGACCAGGCACTCCTGCGGGTCGGCCTGACCCGCATCCTCCAGGCCAGCGGCATCGTCGTCGTCGAAGCCGTCGAGGATGCCGCAGCCCTGGCGACCGCGCTCACCCGCGACGACGTCGACGTGGCGATCGTCGACGTACGCCTCCCTCCCACGCACGCCACCGAGGGGCTCGAGGCGGCGATCGCGGCCCGCGCGACCCGCCCCGGGCTCCCCGTTCTCGTGCTCAGCCAGTGGGTCGAACCGCTCTACGCCCGCGACCTGCTCGCCTCCGGAGAGGGCGCCGTCGGCTACCTGCTCAAGGACCGCGTCGCCGACATCGACGCATTCGTCGCAGCCGTCCGCCAGGTCGCCGGCGGCGGCACCGTCCTCGATCCCCAAGTCGTCGCCGGGCTCGTCAGCCGCCGCGACCGCCCGCTCGATCGGCTCACGCCGCGCGAGCGCGACGTACTCACCCTGATGGCCGAAGGCCGCTCCAACGCCGCGATCGCTGACCGCCTCGCGGTCACCGAGAAGGCCGTCGGCAAGCACATCAACAACATCTTCACCAAGCTCGACCTCCCACCCGCCCCGGACGACAACCGCCGCGTCCTCGCCGTCCTCGCCTGGCTCAACGCCGGCTGACCCGCACGCCCACGTCGAGCGGGATTTCGATCAACCGGAGGCGTCGCCGGTCGTGGCGGCGGTGTCCGCGTAGAGCTGCGCGCCGGTGATGCGGCCGGCCGCGACCCCGAAGAACCAGAGGTTCTGGAAGACCACCGTCTTGCCGGTCGCCTTGAGTACGGCCGTGTTGGTAAGCCGGGCGATGATGTGATCCTCGGCCGCGATGACGTCATCGACGACGCTCTCGAACGACTTCCAGACGGCGCCGCCGCCCGGAATCTTCGAGAAGAAGTCGTCGAAGGCCGCGGGGCCGGTGAACTCGCCGCCGTAGGGCAGCGTGGTCGGCACGGCGAGGACGACGTCGTCGCGCAGTATCGGCAGGATGCGGCTTCGGTCGCGGTTCTGGAACAGTTGGGTGACGGCGTACGTCATTTCGGCCCTGGTGTACGTATCACGCGTGCCTGGGGCCTTTGCCGCCGCTTCGAGCGACTCGGCGGCCAGGGCGTCGGTGCCGATCACTCCGCCGGCGAAGGAGAAGTTTTCCGGCGGGATCACGGTCATGATCACGGACACGTCGGCGGGACGGACACCGGGACGTTCTTCGAGCAGGCGGACCAGCGTCTGGTAGAACCTGCGCTTGGTCCGCTCGCCACGGTCCAGACCGTCGGTGATCCTGAACACGATCCAGTCATCGGAGCGCGGGCCGCCGCGGAAGCCACGATCGAAGACCATCTCGCCCGGGTCGTACTGGTGGATGAGCTGGAAGTTCTCATCGGGTTTCATGTGCAACTCGGCGACCAGCGCATCGTGCACCGACTGCGAGACGGCGGCGAGATACTCGTCCGACTTACCGCGGGCCAGCGAGATGTCGACGAAGGGCATCTGCGCTCCTCTCTGTGGCCGGTGGCCTGGGCGGCGTCCTGTCAATCATGTCGAGCCGGGCGCGTTCCAGGCGGCAGTCCGAGAAAGTGAAGGACCTGCCCGGGTACTGGTCTGGTACTCCGGATCTTGAGCTTCGCGTCATGCTTGCGACTATGCCGACCAGCATACATACTTCAGTGGTGCGTGGGCCTCAACGAGGAAAGGCGGGGTGGCTGTGGTTCGTCGGTCGGATGCCAGGCAGAGGATGGTGGAGGCGGCCAAGCAGCTGATCCGGCAGCGGGGCTACGAGGCGACGGCCTTTTCCGACGTGCTCAAGCTCAGCGAGGCGCCACGAGGCTCTGTGTACTTCCACTTCCCCGGCGGCAAGGCGCAGTTGGCGATGGCGGCGGCCGAGGCACACGCCCACGACCAGGTCGTCATCATCGACGCGGCCGCCGAACGGGCCGGCTCCGCCGCCGAACTCATCGAGCGCTACGTGGACCTGGGCCGTGAAGGCATGGTGGCCAGCGACTATGCCCGGGGCTGCGGAATCGCGCCGCTCGTGGTCGACGGAGCCGCCCGGGAGTCCGCCGACGTGGGCGAGACGAGCCGCCGCACGTTCGCGCAAATGATCGACCGGCTCGCGTTCCACTTCATCGTCCTGGGCATCGACCAGGAGGCCGCACGCGTCCTGGCCGACGCGGTGATCGCCGGCGTCGAAGGTGCGATGGTCACCGCCCGCGCCCTGCACAGCCCGACCCCCTTCGACGCGGTCCGGGCCGCGCTGGTCAGTCTCGCGGCCGGCGGATCGCCGAAGGTCTCGCGCCGCAACTCCTGAGTTCCGCCGCTGAGGGCGGCTGGTCCTCGACGCGCGTCAAGATACTATGCATGCCATCATACTTAGATGTTTTCACGGAGAACGGCGACCCCGCCGGCTCGACGCCGCTGGCGGTCTCTCCACCGGGGCTGACCCCCGACAGGAAGGGATCCACATTTCATGGCACGAGTACTGATCACCGGAACGTCGCGCGGCATCGGCAGGGGCACCGCGATCGCCCTGGCCGCGAGTGGCCACGAGGTCATCGCGACGGCCCGCGACCTGTCCGCCCTCGACGACGTTCCGGCCGCGATGAAACTGCGGCTCGACGTGACCGACCAGGACTCGGTGGAGGCCGCGGTCGCCCGGGCGGGGCGTGTCGACGTGCTGCTCAGCAACGCCGGCACGACCGTACGGGCGCCGCTCGAGTCGATCCCCCTCGACGCGCTGCGCGAGTTGTTCGAGCTGAACGCGTTCGGGGCGCTGCGGGTGGCCCAGGCCGTACTCCCGCAGATGCGCGAGCGGGGATCCGGGCAGCTGATCTTCATGTCGAGCATCCAGGGCCGGCTGGTCATTCCGCTGATCGGCGCCTACGGCGCGACCAAGCACGCGCTGGAGGCATTCGCGGAGACCATCGCCATCGAGGCCGGCCACTTCGGCGTGTCCGTGCACGTGGTGCAGCCGCCCGCGGTGAGCTCCGGCGGTGCGGAGCTAGCCAAGGTGTACCTCGACGAGGGCAGCCCCTACCGACCCCTGCTGGACAAGCTTGGGCCGTTCCGGTCCGCACCCGTGTCGGTGGAGGAGGTCGCCGACGCGGTGGCCGCGACGATCGACGAGGGCGGCACGGCACCATTCCGGATCCCCGTCGGCCGGACAGCCACGACCACGTTGGCAGCGCGCAAGACGGCGCCCGACGACGCCCCGTTCCTCGCCGCGCCGCTGGACTGGTAATCGCGGATGTGGGTGCGCACGGATCAGGTGTCCTCTGTGCCCTTCTTCTGCCCGTCGCGTGGGCAGCGGATGCACTCGCCGGCGTCCTCGGCGGCCACGCGCAGCGTGTCGACCGCTGTCAGGGCGGCTCGGGCGCTGTCGAGCAGTTCATGGCCGGCCTGGGTGAGCGCGACGTGGTGAGTGCTTCGGTCGAAGAGTTGCCGGCCGAGGTCACGCTCCAGGTCACGGATCGTCCGGGAGACGGCCGACTGGGCGATGCGGAGGCGGTCGGCGGCCCGGGAGAAGCTGCCCTCCTCGGCCACCGCGACGAACGTGCTGAGGTGCCGCAGGTCCATCAGGCCACCTTCTGCCGGTTGCGGTACGCCCGGGTCGACGCCTGGGCGCTGCAGGCTGGACCGCAGTACAACCCGGACATGTTGCGGGTCTTGTCGAAGAACGCGCGGTGGCAGCCGAGGTTCTGGCACACCTTCACTCGAGCCCAGGCGCCTCGGTACGTCAGGTCGGTGATCGCGGCCAGCAGCGCGCCGAACACCCCGAACACTCCGCCCTGAGCCGGCCTCAGCCGGCCGCCTTCCTCGCTGATGACCGTTACCAGCGGGTAGCGGGCGGCCATCCGGTTCAGGTATGACGTTGCGGCCACGGTCGACGAGGATGCGTCGAGCAGCACGAGCAGGTGGGCCCGGAACTCCTCACCCGCGGCCGCGTCGGCCCGGTCGATCGGCTCGCCCGCCCGCCGCGCGAGCCAATCGTGCAGCGTGTCACGGGCGCCGTCGATCGGGCGGGTGTTCATGAAGTCGACAAGCAGGTCGCTCGCCTCACACGCCGGATCCACGTCACAAGGGTACCCCGAACGCGGATCACAGATATCTCCAAACGGCATAACCGGTTAGGTCCGAAGCTCATACGGTTGTCACAAACCTGAATGGAGAAAGCCATGACATCCGTACTCATCGTGTTGTCCTCGGCTCGGGTCTGGACCCGCACCGATGGCACCCAGCACCCGACCGGCTTCTGGGCCGAGGAGTTCGCCACGCCCCATCGCATGCTCGTCGATGCCGGCGTCGACATCACCGTGGCCACCCCGGGCGGCCTGGTGCCGGTACCGGACCAGAAAAGCCTCGACACCGACGAGATCCGCGGTTACCTCGACGGGCTCTCCGCGGTGCTGAGCAAGCCCGCGCGGCTGGAGGACGTCGATCCAGCCGACTACGACGCCGTGCTGATCCCCGGCGGCCACGGCCCGATGCAGGATCTGGCGGTCAATCCGGATATCGCCCGCGTGCTGGCCGCCATGCTGCCCGACCCGGACAAGGCCGTGGCCGCGCTCTGCCACGGGCTGGCCGCGTTCCTTCCGGCCGGCGCGCCCGACGGCAGCTGGCTGTTCCGTGGCCGGCGGATGACCTCGTTCAACGACGAGGAGGAGCGGATGGCCCAGCTGGCAGACCACGCACCCTGGCTGCTGGAGACGCGGCTGCGTCAGGCCGGCGCCGAGTTCGAGACCGCCGCGGCTTGGACTTCGCACGTCGTCGTTGACGGCAACCTCATCACGGGTCAGAATCCGGCCTCGGCCGAAGCGGTCGGCGAGGCGCTGCTCACAGCGATAGGGTGACCCGCCCCGCCCCGCCCCGCCCCGCCCCGCCGCGACCATGATCATGTCGAGCCTGATGGGTCAGATCGGCGGTACGGGCGGCTCGGGTGCCCGGCCACGAGCGCGCCACCCGTCCCACACGGCGATTGCGGCCAGTACGACGACGACAGCACCACCGGCGGCCAGCGGTGGCACGTACCACGCCGCCGGCACCAAGAGGCCCAAGGCGAGCAGGCCGACCAGCCGTGAGCGGGAGATCCGGCTGAAGACTTGGCGTTCGAAGAGTGCCCGCCCGGCGAGGACCAACGCGGGCCCACCGAGGATCGCCACGAGAAAATCGGGTCGTGGCTGCGTGAGCGGCCCGACGATGTACAAGTCGAAGCCGACGCCGGAGAGGACGATCCCGACGATCATGAGCAGGTGACTCCCGGCGACCGCCACGGATTCCCGGGTGCGCTCCCGGGCGCGGCTGATGGCCAGCGGCAGGACAGATCCGGCCCGGTAGAAATAGATACGCCAGAGGAGCGCGATGCCGACGAACGCGAGCCCGAACCCGGCTCCCTGTGGAATGCCGAAGGAACTGTTGGTCAGCGCCCTGCCGGACAGGAAGATCGCCTCACCCAATGCGATCAGTAGGAACTGTTGCAACCGCTCGGCCAGGTGCTCGCCCGCGATCGGTGCGCCGACCGTTCGCCGGTGAGTGAGTGCGAACCCGCCGTAGTCCAGGGCCAGCGCCACCACCCAGAGCACTCCACGGGACAGTCGGTCGTCCACCAACCCACCCAGAACCCACGGCACCGCACTCAAGCCAACCGAGAACCACCCCCAGACAGGGGCATGTTCCGCCTGGCGGAGCCTCACAGCCAGCAGAAAGCGGCTTACCCGGGCGGCCACGTAGGCGCCGGCGAAGACGAAGGCTCGCCCCTCGAACCCCTTCGCCACCGCGACAGCCATCACTGTGGCGCCAGCCATCGCCATGAACACCATGACCTGGCCGGGCGTCGACTCCGGACGTCCGCGGCTGGTGCTGAAGGCCGTCGACAGCCACAGCATCCACAGCGCCAGGAACAGCACGAGGGCCCTGCCGACCTCGTCGATCTGAAGCCGGTTCCCGGTACCGAAGTCGTTGATCAGCCGCAAGCTGACCTGATTGAACGCGAACACGAAGACGAGATCGAAGAACAACTCCAGGAAGCTGGGCCGCTGCCAGCCGGCTTCCCCGCGTACGCGCGGCGCACGGTCCGATTCATCCACCGGTCATCAGCCCGGCGAAAGTGTCCACAGTGGTCATCGCGTTCCCTCTCGTAGAGGTGATCACTGCGAATAACGAGCCAGAAACGAAGAAAGCCGCTCGCCCTCAGCCGCCGACGGTTCGCGGGCGCCCGTGGCGCTCCCCGCACTGGCGGGGGCAGCGACCGGTCGCGCGCTCCTCGTGGATCAGCGTCAGCCGCGGCCGGAGTGAGGCGGGCGCTCGCACGGCCTCCCGCCATGGCGCCATCGCCATCCGGGTCAGTGCGGGCCGACGAACTCGGTGCGTACGCTCCAAGCGAACTGGATCAGCAGAGTGACCGGAGACCGCTCGGCGATGTCGTGCATCACCTTCAAGTCGTCGGGGTCGGGATCTTCGCTCAGCGTGATCGTGCGCTGCAGGTAACGCTCTGCGCCGTCCCGTCGAGGCTCGTGGTAGTCGATTTCCACGGTGATGTCACCAGCGTAGTCGAACTTGTAGTCAACGTACTGTCGCAGGGTTTGGGCGGTACACGACGCGAGCGCCATCAACAGGTACTCCGTTGGTGTCGGACCCTCGCCCGGTGCGCCGTTGTGTGGCTCATCAGCGATGAACGTGAAGTCGCGGGTAGTCAGGTCCGTATGCCGGCGCCCGGCAGCCGGAAGGACGGCTCGTGCGCTTGCGACGACGCGATCCTGATCGGTCTCCATCGGAGGGGCCTTCCTCGAGTTTCTGTGGGCGACTTTCTATGGGCGACGCGTGAGCTACGCGACTGGGGACGGGCATCGGCGTCGCGACCGCAGGTCTCGGCCAGGCGGCCCGATGAACGGATGCGCGACCAGGCTAGCTTGGCCGGACCATTTAGTCCAATTACCTAGGTGAGGACAGGAGCGGCGACCCCACGCCGAGATCGCCGCTCCAAGCCCCTACCGCCCATGGCCCGCGGGCTATGGCACGTGTTCAGGCGGGCTGTCGCACCGCCGTCCCGAGGTTGTTGTCGATCACATACCGCCAGAATCCATCCGCGCCGCGGCGCACGACATCGCTTGCCGCGCCTTCGAGGTGCACGTGCTCGCCGTCGGGACCTGTGCCATCGATTGACCAGTCCAGTACGATCTGGGCGATATCGCCGGCAACGAACACGTGGCGCGCCTTGACCTGCAGCGGCAGGCCGTACTTGAGATCGGGCTCGAGTTGGGCAGCGATCTCGGCATGACCAGTGACGGTTCGCCCGTCTTTCAAGACGAACACGGCGTCCGGCTCGTACAAGGCGATCATTGCGCTGACCTTGCCGGAGTTGAATCGCTCACGCAGCGACGCGACGATGCCTTCGGGTTCGGTGGGGAGTGGATAGGACTCAGACATTTCGGTTCCCTGTTCGTGTTGGCCGAGCGGTCCAGCCTTAACTGGACGGATTGGTCCAGTGTAGCAACGCGAAGTCGCTCAGCCGAAGTCAGGTGGCGAGGCCGAGAGCTCGCCGACGGCCGCAGCCGCGGCAGATCGGCGGCGTCTTCTCGGCGCGCTGATCAGCGGGTTGTTTTACTGGGCTCCGTGAGGAACGACTTGATGTGTTCCAGCGCCATGTCCAGAGCAACCGCCATCGGCGTCACGTCGTGCGCGGCGTTCGCGAGCAGGTAACCACCTTGAAGAGCTGCCATCAGTCCAGTGGCCAGCTTGTCGGGATCGGCGTCCTGGGCCAACGCACCGCTCTGCCGCATCCGGTGCAGCCCGTCGCTGATCAGCTTCTCCCAGGCCGCGAACGTCTCCAGCAGCATCGAGCGAGCCTGTTCATCCTGATCGGACAACTCGATGGCCATCGACCCGAGCCCGCAGCCGTAGGCTCCGCTCTGGAGCGCATTGGCCTGGACCAGCGCGTTACGCCATCGAACCAGGCCGGAGAACGACTTGAGTCGTTCGAGCCGCCCGTGCTCACGCTCCATGACCAGAGCGCCGCGATGCTTGACCACCGCACGCACGAGTTCCTGCTTGTCGGCGAAGTGATGGTAGAGCTGAGACTTACTCGTCTGGCTCGCCTCTCGGACGTCGTCGAGGGTCGTGGCGTTGACTCCGCGTACGAACATCAGCTGGTTCGCCGCCTCGACGATCCGCTCACGCGTGGCGATGCCCCGCTGACTGATCCTCCGCCGCTTCGCCGGCGGAGCTTCCTGTTCGTCGCTCATTAACCAATCGTATCCAGCGACACACGGAATCTCCAGAAGGAAAGGACTCTCGAGTCCCTCTAGCGAACGGCACAACGTCGCGGACATTCGCCGAGAGCCGCGTACTGGGATTGTTTCGTATCGATCTGGGTGGCGGCTCCACCCGCGCCTGACTCTGCCCGGGAAGACGGGAGAAGTGGCGCTCAGGGCCGGTCGAGCAGGCTCGCGTACCGGGGATTCCGCTCGATGAAAGCGCGTACCACAGGGCAGGTCACGCGTATCGGCCCGCCGGTGGCCTGAAGGTCATCGAGGGCGGATCCGATGAGCTTGGCGCCAATGCCTTGCCCGCGGTGAGATTCCCGTACGGCGGCGTGAGTGATGGTGATGCGGCCGCCAAGGAGTTCGTAGACGACGACCCCGACGGCCTCTTCGCCGTCCCAGGCGTCGTACTTCCTGTTGTCGGAGTCGTGGCGGATGTCGACGTTCTCGAGGTTGCCGGTCATGATGGTCCCTGTCGCATCGGTGTTGGCTCGTCCCGCGTAGCTCGGATACGCAGCTATTATAGGACCAAATGGTCCACTCTACAAACCTGGTAGGGCACCTCACACCAGCGTCCGTCAGCAGCGGTGCGGGCTGGCGATTGGTCGGCGATCCTCATGGGCCAGGATGGTCACATGAAATGGGCACGCGCCGTGCATCACGCCGAGTCGCTCGCGCAGACGTGCGCGGAAATGATCACCCGGCCGTCCTCGATCTTCCCGCTACGGGTGACCCAGCTGTGGGCCGTCGGAGACATCCTTGGCCCGCCACGAGACCTCGAGACCGTCACGGTTGCGCTCTGCGTGGACCTTCCGGTCGACGAGGTTGCCTGGTGGACCGAACCGCCCGGAGCGGGGCACTGGTCCAACGCCACCCGCCTGGCCAAGAACCCGGTTCTGCCCTGGTGGAGATCTGCGCACGCTCCGGTATGGAACCACCGCATCGATCGGCCGGCCCTGATGTGGGACGCGGCGGACGGAGTCAGGGAGGACACGGTGGCCGCGCTGCGCGAGGGACGCGGTGAGTCTGTCCGCCTGGCCTCCCCCACGCCCGACGAGATGCGGACGCGGCTGTGCGAGGAGCTGACGGTGAGCCTGCGCACTCTTCGCGCGTGCACTCAGGCGTACGAGGAGCGGCGCTGGAGCCCGGGCAAGCTCGAACCTGTCGCCGACGCCCTATGGCGAGCCAGCGACGGCTACCTGGACGTGCGCGACGCGGTTGACCGCGACTAAGGGTCGCCCTGGGAGGTGCTCAGCTGGTGCAGGAACCGGTTGGTTTGCCGACGGCTGGTCAGGCGCAGGTAGCGGGCGTGTTGACCGTGGGCGGCGAGCAACGTGGTGACGCGTGGGCGCATGGAGCGCCGGTAGCCGATCACGTATGTGATGAAGGACCAGGTGATGGGGTCTCGTCCTGTCCATGGGCGGAGACGGTAGCCCGGCTTCCGGGCGGTCGCACGGAGTCCAACCGCTCATCGGCCGAGACACAGGCGGCTACCGGGAAGCCTCCCCGAAGATCATGCGGTGCCCGCGGCCCGTGTCCATGTACTCGCGTACCCGATGGATCAGTCCGTCCTGGAGCTCGAAGATGAGGCAGCAGTGGTTGCCGTTGGCCAGAGTCGCTGTCATGGTCTCTTCCACGACCACCCGTGCCCCGTCGGCGTAGAACCCGTGAAAGGTGACGGTGACGTCGCGCGCGAACAAGCGGGGGAAGTCCTCAGCGATGAAACGCCGGATCGCCATCCTGCCGACCATGTGGCTCGGGGCCTCCAGAGCGGTGGCGGTAGCGTTGCCCCGGGGCGCGAGCCATTCGGCGTCCTCAGTGAAGACCGCGGAGATTCGGTCAGCGTCGTGGCTGGCGAATGCTTTCCAGGCGTCTTGGACGATAGCGCGGCTCTGGTGTGACATGCGCCCGACACTACGGTCCGTCTCAAAGTCGTGTTTGTTGACTCGTCCGACAGCGTCCTTCTCGGACGTCCCTGCCACCGCACCCGCCGGGGTGTGGTGGTGGGGTTCCTCCGTCGTTGGGGTCGGTTTCACCCACACCTGGGTGTGGGTCAGAGCCTGCCCCTCGGGAGGCGTTGATGACCGGGCCTCGTACCTCGGGGTCCCGGGTCTGGGTGTGGTACTGCTCGCCCCAGACTGCGAGATTCATCGCCGCGTTGTGGTCCCGGTCGGCCTGGTAACCACACCCGTCGCAACTGAACATTCGCTGCGACAACGGCAGCACCGGGCCAAGCGTGGCGCATCGGCTGCAGGTGCGGGTGGACGGATACCAACGCCCGGCGTGCTCGACCAGGCCGCCGCGCCACTGCTGCTTGTAGCACACGATCCGATCGAACTGCGCCCAAGCGGCGTCGCTGATCGCCGCGGCCAGCCGCCGGTTACGCAACATGCCACGGATGTGCAGGTCCTCCAACACCAGCCGATCGTGAGTCTTGACCAGCGTGTTAGCAACCCGGTGCAGATACTGCTGTCGAACACTACGCACGTGCGCGTGCGCCCGACCCAGCCGAGCCACCGCCGCACGTCGATGACCCGAGCCCCGCTGTTTACGGCTGACCGCCCGCTGCAACCGCCGCAACCGGCCACCGGCCCGAAACAAAGGTTTCGGAGGATCCTGCTCCCGTACCACCTGATCACCGTCGGCGGTCACAGCGACCACGAACGCATGCAACCCACGGTCGACCCCCACCCACCCACTCGTGTCACCCTCCAGGCGGGGCGGGTGACACACCGCGGGGTGTAGATCAGCCGCCTCCACGGTCAACCCGACCACCCAGCGACCGGCCCGGAGGCTGACCGTCGCGGACAGCACCCGACCACGACCCGAACCCAGCAACCGCCGCAACCGA
>NZ_BONZ01000130.1 GCF_016862975.1 Rugosimonospora africana | reverse complement strand
ACGGCGGGTTGGCGAGGTCCTGGATCTGGTCGGCCTCGCCGAGGTGGCGCGCAAACGGGCGAGAGGCTTCTCGCTCGGCATGGGTCAGCGGCTGGGCATTGCCGCGGCACTGCTGGGCGATCCGAAGATCCTCATGTTCGACGAGCCGGTCAATGGATTGGATCCGGAAGGCATCCTGTGGATCCGCAATCTGATGAAGTCGCTGGCCGCCGACGGGCGTACGGTCTTCGTCTCCAGCCACCTGATGTCGGAAATGGAAAACACCGCCGATCACCTGCTGGTCATCGGCCGCGGGCGGATGATCGCCGACTGCACGGTGCAGGAGTTCATCGACCAGAACTCGGAGCTGGCGGTACGGATCCGCACACCCGAGCCGACGAAGATGGCCGAGCTGGTCACCGGAGCGGGTGGGCAGGCGGTGCCCGACGGCGAGGGCGCGCTGCTGATCTCGCAACTGGCCATGGACCGCATCGGAGACCTAGCCTTCGACAACGGTGTGCGGCTGCACGAGCTGTCCCCGCTACAGGCGTCGCTGGAGCAGGCGTTCATGGAGCTGACCAGAGACACCGTCGAGTACCACGCAGCCGTACCCGGCAGCCAGGAGGTGTCGGCATGAGCAGCGTTGAGGGGCAGCCGGTTGGTAACGGGGTGACGTCGCTGTTGCGCATCCCGCCACTGGCTCCGCCGAGTGGCCGGGCGGGCCTGCGCGGCGAACTGAGTAGCGAATGGACGAAGCTGCGCACGGTGCGCTCGACGATGTGGTCGTTGGTGGCGATGGCCGCCATTTCGATCGGCCTCATGTCCCTGATCGCCTGGGCGATGATGCACCGCTGGGACCGTTTCGATCCGGGTGAACGGGCCGATCTCGCGGCTCATCCGTTGGAGATCGTCCTGGCCCGGCCGGTGTTCATCAGCCAACTGGTCGTCGCCGTCCTGGGCGTCATGGTGATTTCCGCCGAATACACCACCGGGATGATCCGCTCTACCCTTCAGTCGCAGCCGCGCCGGTTGACGGTGCTGGCGGCGAAGGTCGCGGTGTTCGCCGCACTGATGCTCGTCGTGGGGGAGGCGCTCAGCTTCGCTGCGTTCTTCGTCGGCAAACAGGTCATCGCCGCGCACATTGTGGTCAACCTCGGCGATGCGGGGGTTACCCGCTCGGTGATCGGAGCCGGGCTCTACCTCGCTCTACTTGGCTTGTTCTCACTGGGATTCGGCGCCATTCTGCGGCACACCGCCGGTGCGATCACCGCAGTGCTCGGGTTGATCCTGGTGGTGTCGAACCTGACCGGGCTGCTGCCGGACAGTTGGGGCCACCACATCAATGCTTATATGCCGACCAACGCGGGCCTGCTGATCATTCAACCGCATCCGCAGCCTGGTGACCTACTCTCGGCGTGGCAGGGCCTCGGGGTCTTCGCCGGATGGACGGTCCTGGTGCTTGCTGTGGCTGCGACCCTGTTCACCAGACGCGACGCGTAATCCTCACCGCCTCAGCGGTCGCCGGCGCAACGGCGGCCGCTGAGGACGGCCCACGACCCAGCGGTCTCGGCCCGCCTGCACAGCCAGACACGCTCCGCGGAACACCGTCGATTCCGTCGAATCAGTCCCACGTTGTGAGGTCTGCTTGGACATCAACGGTGGCAGCAGTGGCCAGTGCAGTTCGAAGCGACACGTGGGCGGCCTGGCTTGTGGCGCGGTGTCGTGGCCTCCGTCGCACGCGGTCGGATTGCAGGGACAATCACTCGGTCGTTAGGCTTCATTAAGGTCAGTGTTCACCTTGGTTGGCCGCTGTGAGGAGGTGGAGGCGGGTGCGCCAGCGAGTCGACGACGATGGCGGCGTCTATCGTCGGCGCTCCGGGCAGTTGGAAGCCGCGGTCCTGGAGGCATTGTGGGCGGACCCGGAGCCGCTGACTCCCGTAGGCGTGCAGGCCATCCTCGGTGGCGGGTTGGCATATAACACCGTCTATACGGTGCTGTCCCGGCTGCGCGGCAAGGGCCTCGTCACGCGAACCACCGTGAACGGTCACGCGGCCTACGCCCCCACGCGCGGGCCCGTCGAGTTGGCCGCCGCCCAGATGCACAAGCTCTTGGCGCACAGTGGCGATCGAAGCGCGATCCTTCACCGGTTCGTCAGCTCACTGTCTCCAGACGACGAGTGCGCGCTGCGGGCAGCATTGGATGAGGGGACTGACGGATCCCCGGCGCAAGAGTGACGCGCACGTGCGGTTGCCTGATTGGTTGACCATGGTGGATGCGGCACCGGCAGTAGGCGGCGTTGTGTGCGGCGCCAGGGGATCGCGTTCATACGGCTAACCCAGCGCGTGGAGTGGGGCGACGCAGCGCGTGGCAGCCCTATGATTCCACCTTGGACGTGCGTCGTCGGCGAATGAATACGGTGACGGCCGCAGCGCAGGCCAGCACCACGATCGCGGCGATGATGTAGGTGGGGCCTTTGAAGCCATCGGCCACCTTCTGCCAGTTCGCGCCGATGGCGTACCCGACCAGGGCGAGCACGGCTGTCCATGGCAGGCACCCGGCAAAGGTGTACAGACCGAAGCGCACAGGCGCCATGTCGGCGAAGCCGGCAGGCAACGAGATGAAGGTGCGGATTGCTGGCAACAACCGGCCGAAGAATACCGAGGCCGGGCCGTGGCGCGTGAACCACCGGTGAGCCTTGGCGATATCTTCGTCGCGCAGCCAGAGGCGCCGGCCCCAACGATGCAGGGCGGCCTGGCCGGCGTACCGGCCGATCGCCCAGGCGAGGTAGCTGCCAGCCACGTTGCCGAGGGTGCCGGCCAGGATCACCAACACGATGTTCAGACGGCCGTCGGGAATCGCGCCGGCCGCGAGGGCGCCAGCGAACAGCATGGTTACCTCGGACGGGATCGGGATACACGCCGACTCGGCGAGCATCAAGATGAACACCGCGAGGTACCCGAAGGTGACAATGAAATGCTGCACAGCGCAACACTACATGCTGTAGTAGATGTGCGGGCGCGGCTCATCGACCCGGCTTGGTCCCACGGGCTCAGCGCGGGCGTCAGGGTATTCGTGTGGTCTAGGACTCGAGGTACTTGATGGCGGCGATGACGCGGCGGTTGTCGTTGTCCGAGGGGGCGAGCCCGAGTTTGGCGAGAACACTGGCGACATGCTTTTCCACAACCCCGGCTGAGATGGCCAACATGCTCGCGATGGCCGCGTTGGAGCGGCCCTGGGCGATGAGTGCCAGGACCTCGTGCTCACGCGGCGTGAGTGTGGCCAGGGCGTTAGCTCGGTGACTGGCGGCGAACAGATGGCGGACCACCTCAGGGTCGAGCACGGTACCGCCCCGGGCGACGCTGATGACCGCGTCGATGAAATCGCTGACGTCGGCGACGCGATCTTTGAGCAGGTAACCCACGCCGGCCGGCGCCCCAGAGAGGAGTTCCGCCGCGGAGCGGGTCTCGATGTACTGAGAGAAGACAAGGACGCCGACCTGGGGATGGTCGCGGTGGATCGACTGGGCGGCGCGTAGACCCTCATCGGTGTGAGTGGGCGGCATACGAACGTCGATGATGGCCACGTCGGGCAGTAACTCATCGACTGCACACCGAAGGGCGGCGGCGTCAGCCACAACGGCCACAACGTCCAGACCGCGACGGATGAGGATCTGGGCGAGGCCATCCCGCATGATCGCGGCGTCCTCTGCAATCACGACACGAAGCGGTCGCGGAGTCAGGCGTGCCATGGCAGTTCGATCGTGATGATGGTGGATCCACCAGCCGGGCTGTCGATGCTCAGTCGCCCGTCGACGGTCTGCACACGGTGCAGCAGCCCGGCGAGTCCACCGCCCGGGACGAGGTGGGCCTCACCGATCCCGTTGTCAGTTATCGTCATGACAAGCTGGCCGTCCTGCGCCCAGACGCTGATCGCGGCGCGGGTCGCCGCACTGTGCTTGGCGACGTTGGCGAGCAGTTCCGCCGCGCAGAAGTAGGTGATGGCCTCGATCGCGGGTGAGGGCCGCTCCGGGGCGCTGTTGACCTGCAACACGACTGGAACCGAGCTGGTTTCCGCCAGTGCGGACAGCGCCGCGTCGAGGCCGCGGTCGAGTACCGGCGGGTGGATGCCTCGGGCGAGGTCGCGCAGCTCCGCGAGCGTGTCTTTGGCGGTCTGATGAGCCGTTTCCACGAGCATCCGGACGGGATCGGAATCGCGGTCGGCGATGTCAAGACATTCCCTGATCTCTCCGAGAGTCATGGCCAACGCGGTGAGACGGACCTGCGCCCCGTCATGCAGGTCGCGCTCGATCCGGCGGAGCCGGGCGGCTGACTCGTCGACCGCCCGGGCCCGGCTATCTTGCAAGGCGCGGGCTCGTTCGGCCGCCGTAGCGATGCGCGCCTGCGCATCGCGTTCGGCTTCCAACTGGGCCGCGCGTTCTTCCAATGCCGCGTAGTAGGCACGCCGGTAAGCCATCGAGTCGCCTAGAACCCAGGCGGTCACCGCCAGACCACCGACGCCGATGACTGTGGCGAACAGCGGGCTTCCGTATTCCGCGGCCGGTCGGACAACCGTGACGGCGGACGCGAGTAGGCTGACCGCCAGGCCGGCGACTGAGATCCGCCGCGGTCGGTTGGCGGCCAACGTGTACAACAACACCATCAGCGCCAGATCGGTGATGCCTGGCCGCAGATCAAGGGCGATCTTGGCGGCCTCCAGCGTCGCGGCCGCGGCGAAGGCCACGGCGGGGTGCTGCCGGCGAGCCACGACGGTGGCAGCCAGCGCCGCGCTCAGCACGATACCGGCGGGGCTCTGGTTCACACTGAACGCGGCCAACAACACCGCCAGCGCCCAGTCCGCCGCTCTGGCGTGGTCACCTAGCCAGGCCAGCACGTGAGGCACGTGCCAAGCGTACTTAACGCCGCGGGTCACGGTCGCCTACCAGGTCGGCCCCGATACCGCGCTCAGGCATCCCGGCGACGGAACAGCACCGCCCCGACGACAACCAGGATCACGGCGTATGCGCCGAGCACCGCGAGTTCGCCCCATGCGGAAAACAACTGAGGGTTCTGAGAGTCGGGCGTGGTGGCGGTGATAGCGCCGACAGTTGCGCCGCCCGGTAGCCATTTCTCCATAGAGGTATACAAGTTGTGCGGCAGGGCCTCCGCGAGCCGCTGGATGAGTTCGAACAGCACGAACACCGCGGCGACGGCCGCGGCCGTGTGCCGGAGGATCGCGCCAAGACCGAATGCGGCTACACCGCACACCGCCACGTACCCGGCGGTGACGATCACACTGCGCAGTACATGCGGCTGGGACAGCGTCGCACCCGCGTGCCTACCGGCCAGAAGGGCCTGGCCCAGAACGAATGAGGCGAAGCTCGTGCTGAGCGCCACGATCAGAGTGACCGCGGCGAGCACGGCTGCCTTCGCGCCGTAGAGCACTGTGCGTCGCGGCATCACGGTCAGCGAGGTACGCATCATCCCTGTCGAATATTCGGCCGTGATCGTCTGTGCGCCGAGGACCGCGATGACGAACTGACCGAGCAGCGCGACCCCGAGCACGCTGGCCTGTGTTGGGTCGAAGTTCGCATGATCCTGCGGGGTGAGGTGCGGCCATTGATGCGCCTCCACTGCGCAGTACGTGGCGCCGGAGCCGATGCTAGCCACGATCAGGATGATCAGCGTCCAGTATGTCGCCCGAACGGAACGGATCTTGACGAACTCCGAGGCGAGCGTGCCTAGGATGTCGGTCCGCAGACGTGCGGTTGGTTGTGTGTCTGGCCGAACCCGACCGATTGTCGTCGTCAAGTCAGGCCTCCGATCCGTTGTGAGCCGGCTGCGTGTCCACCGGTGACTGCCCGTGGTAATCCACGCTGTCAGCGGTCAACTCCATGAATGCCTGTTCGAGCGAAACCCTTGCCGGCGCGAGATGGTTGAGGCGAATACCGTTCGCGAATGCGATATCTGCCACCACGTCCTCGGTGAGGCCGCGCACCTGCACGATGCCTGGCTCGCCGGTGCTGGTCGTCGCTCCCGCGGCGTTGAGCGCTCTGCCTAGGGCATCCGGCTGCGGCGTCCGCGCCAGAACCACCTGGCCGGAGCTGCCGGCGATGAATTCGGCCATGCCGCTATCGGCCAGCAGCCTGCCACGTCCGACCACGATCAAATGGTCGGCAGTGTTCTCCATCTCCGATATCAGATGGCTGGACACGAACACCGTGCGCCCCTCGGCGGCCAGCGATCTCATCAGGGTACGGATCCACACGATTCCTTCGGGATCCAGCCCGTTGACGGGTTCATCGAAGATCAGGATCTCCGGGTCGCCGAGCAGCGCCGCGGCGATGCCGAGTCGCTGGCTCATGCCCAGCGAGAACCCTCGGGACCGCTTGCCCGCCACGTTGGCCAGGCCGACGAGATCGAGTACAGCATCGACCCTGCGGCGGGAAATGTGGTTGGTTCGCGCCAGGCAGAGCAAGTGGTTACGGGCGCTGCGACCGCCGTGCACGGCTCTGGCATCCAGCAGTGCGCCGACTTCGCGCATCGGGCTGGCCAGCTTTGCATACGGTTTGCCGTTGACGGTCACCATCCCCGCCGTGGGGTAGTCCAAGCCCAGGATCATCCGCATGGTGGTGGTCTTCCCGGCACCGTTCGGTCCGAGGAAGCCCGTCACCATGCCGGGGCGGATCGTGAAGCTGAGGTCGTCGACCGCGGCGGTGGCGCCGTAGCGCTTCGTGAGACCGCGAGCCTCGATCATTGGCACTTCTCCTTGGGTAGCGTCTGCATCAGCAGTTCACGCTAGGGATAAGCGCGGGTCAGCGGCAGCCGGCTGACGCCCAGCGTCCGGTGGGGGATTTCCCCCATGCGGATGTCGCGTACCTACTGCGGGGCGTACTCGCACGTACCGGAGTCCGGAATATTGAGCCGTGGTTCTGGTGGACCGTAGCCATGCGTGCCCGCCCCGGTTAGCGCTCGGAGGTCGGATGGCAGCCCGAGCGACGGAGCGCAGCCTTTCCTGCCGAGCACGCCGAGAAAGGTCCGGACCGAGCAAGGTCAGCCCGCCCGACTGTCTCCCTGCCGATCACCAGTGAGCAGCCGCGAGGCCCGCCGTGATGATCCGGGCGACATAAGCCCGCGAACATCCGGGTCGCCGTCAATGATCTGACTCATCCGCCGCGGCGGCCGGCCGAATGTTGCGGTCTCAGACGAATTCGGGGGAGTGGATGGTCGGGCGTGCTGGACGGCGGGAGCCACCTCCGGCCGGGTCAACGCGACGACGCCGGCGGCAATGGCCAGTGCTGCGAGAACGGCTGCGGCGGTACCGAGGGGACCAGCGTGCACCGCGTCCCCGAGCAGAAGGGCAGCGAAGACCACCCCCGCGAGCGGGTCGACAACTGTCACCGTGGCAAGAACCACCGATAGGTGGCCGGCACGGTACGCGTATTGGACGATCACGAACCCGAGAGGGGCGAACACCACGATCGCGGCAGTCGGCCAGCTGACCAGGGCGCCGGGCCCGGAATTGAGGATCTGGTTGCCAACGACACGGACCAGAGCAGACGTGGCGCCGAAACAGATTCCAGCGGCGGTGGCCAGCGCCACCGGTCGGTAGCGTCCGGCGTTCCGGGCGATGCCCAGGCAGCCGGCCACAGCGGCCGACGTCGTCGCGACGAGTTCCACGGTGCCGGCGGTGGACAGCGTGGGATGGCCAGGGCCCGCGCGCAGGATGGCGAGCAGCGCGATCAGGCCGGCCGCCACCAGGCCGGCACCGATCTTGTGCCAGGCGTGGATCGGACGCCCATTGAAGGCAGTCCCAAGGGGAAGGGCGAACAGCAGGCTGGCTACCCCCAGCGGCTGTATCAGCGGTAACGGCCCCCAGCTCAGGGCGACGACGTGCAGGCATGCTCCGGCGATCATGGCGCCCATGCCAGCGATCCATCCGGGTCGAGTCGTCAAATGCCAGACCAGTCCGGCACCGGCCACCGCCTCGTCGGCTCGGGCGGCCACGCCCTGCTGCACCGCTGCCCCGAACGCATAACAGGCGGCGCTGAGCAGCGCCGCGAGCACCGCCCACGCGATCATTCCGGGGAGCCGATCCGGGTCGAAGGATCCGCCTCGCGGTTATCGAGATGCGGGCGTGCGGGCCGTACAAACAGAACAAACTTGTTGAACGACGACATCGGCCACGCGCCTCTCGATGGAACTACTACCAAACTCGTAGTCGATGCTACTACTACAACTTGTAGGAGCGTGAGTCCGGCCAAGCTCTCCGATGGCGCCACCGGCCCGCTTCGTCGATGCCGGTCCCGCCGGTCAGGCGCCGGGTGCCAGCGCCCCGAGGCGGCGTACCGGTGCGGCGATGACCGCTGCGGTCGCGGTCTGCGCCGGGCTGTTCGGCGCGGCGTAGCCACACGCAACGCGCCGTTTACATTCCCGACGGCTCAACGCCACCTCCACGCGTTGTGATGCGGGCGTCCATCCAACCCGACAGCTTGTAGGGGAACCGCATGCCTCTCAGATCCACGCGTGTAGCGATCGGCGCACTGGCCGCCGCCGCGATGCTCGCGACCGCCGTACCAGCTAGCGCGGACGACGGCGGCCGCCAGCGCCACGTGAATCACGTTCTGCTGCTGTCGGTCGACGGTCTGCATCAGCAGGATCTGGCCTGGTGGATCTCGCACCATCCGGGATCAGCGTTGGCGCGATTGGCCGACAACGGCATCGACTACTCCAACGCGAAGACCACATTCCCGTCCGACTCGTTCCCAGGAATGGTTGCCCAGGTCACCGGCGGCAGCCCGAAGACGACGGGAATCTACTACGACGACAGCTACAACCGGGCGTTGCTGCCGGCGGGTACCACGAACTGCGCGACCGCAAAGCCGGGCACCGAGGTGACCTACTTCGAACAACTCGACAAGAACCTCAACTCCATCGACGCGGGCCAGGGTTTGACTGGCCTGCCCGGCTCGATCCTGTCGATGACCGGCTCCCCGGAACAGGTCATCGACTCCGCCCAACTGCCGGTCGACCCGAAAACATGCCAGCCGCTGTACCCCCACCAGTACCTCAAGGTGAACACCGTCTTCGAGGTGGCCCGCGCGCACAATCTGGTCACCGCGTGGTCGGACAAGCACCCGGCCTACGATCTTCTTCAGGGACCCTCGGGCAACGGCATCCAGGACCTGTTCACCCCTGAGATCAACAGCCGGGCCGACGCCGCGGGCGACGACTGGACCCAGGCCAACAGCCTGACGCAGCAGTACGACGGGTACAAGGCGCAGGCAGTGCTCAACCAGATCGACGGGTACGACCACTCCCGGTCGGTCAAGCTCGGCACCCCGGCCATCTTCGGGATGAACTTCCAGTCCGTCTCCACCGGGCAGAAGCTGCCCACCTCCGATGGCCAGCCCGGCGGCTACCTCGCCGACGGGGTGACTCCCGGACCCGTGCTGGCCGACGCGCTGTCGTTCGTGGACCAGCAGATCGGCCGGTTCATCGCCGAGTTGAAGAAGCACGGCCTGTGGGACGACACGGACATCATCGTTTCGGCGAAACACGGCCAGTCCCCGACGGTACCGGCGCAGCTCACCCGCATACCGGACGGCCCGATCATCGACGCCCTCAACAAAGCGTGGAACAACGCCGGGCACAGCGGCACCCTCGTGTCATTCAGCATCGACGACGACGGCATGCTGATGTGGCTGTCCGATCGGTCCCCCACCGCGACCGGGTTCGCCAAGTCCTTCCTGGCCGGGTACTCCGGCAACGGCAACGACATCAACGGCAAGCCGAAGCCGTTCATCTCGGCCGGTCTGGCCACGATCCGCGCCGGCGCGCAGGCCGCCGCCATGATCGGCGTACCGGTCACCGATTCACGGGTACCCGATCTGATCGGTATCGCGCAGAAGGGCGTGGTCTACACCGCCGGTACCAGCAAGATCGCCGAACACGGTGGGGATGCCGACACCGACCGCGACGTGCCAATCCTGATCTCCGGTACAGGCTTCAACAGATCCCGAACGGTGGACCAGCCGGTGGCGACGACGCAGATCGCGCCAACGATCCTGCATCTGCTCGGCCTCGACCCGAACGAACTGCAGGCGGTCCGGACCGAGCACACCCTGGTGCTGCCGACCGTCGGATGATTTGCATGCTCTCGACGTGGGGCCGGCCGGCGACACCGGTCGGCCTCACGCCATCTACCGGCAGATCTGTGCCAGTGGTGTCCGCGCGGCGGCGACACCGAGCGGGGCAAGCCCGAAGCACGCCTCGATAGTGCGCAGCACCGTGTAATGATCAATACGATCGTTGGCCCGTGCCGCGGCCACGCCCTGCCCCGTGATGATCGTCGGGATCAGGTTCGGACCGGCGGAGTCGTCCTCGTCGAACGTGACGATCAGCAGACTGTGATGCGTCTGCGCCCAGGTCGCGTATCCACTGAGATGGTCGGCGAGCCAGCGGTCACCGGTCGTGATCGAACAGTCGTGCATGTCGTCGCACAGGTACCGCTCTCCTCGAGCATCCGGCGCAGATCGACCTTGCGCTCCACCCAGCTAGTCGATGTGCGGCCGAAGCCTCCGATGACACCGAACCGGTATCGTGTCGGACGCTGCCTGCCGGTGCTCATGTCGCTGGTGATCCCGGACGTGCTCGAGGAGAGCTGTACGACGCGGCAGGCGCTGGAGCGGCTCGCCTCCAAGTGGCGGGTTCTGCTCATCTACGCACTGCTGGCCGGTCCCCAGCGGCACGCCGAGCTGCGTCGCCGGGTCGCGGGTATCACGCAGAAGGTCCTGACCGCGACACTACGTGACATGGGGCACGACGGGCTCGTGGGGCGGCGGGTACTCAAGGACACCCCACCGCAGCGCGTCGAGTACGCGCTGGCCGCCCTCGGTAAGACGCTGCAAGAGCCCCTCGCCGCGATCTGCGCCTGGGCCACCGAGCACAGCACCCCATCACAGCCAGGAGCGGCACCCTACCGGCCGTAATACTCAGGCGAGCGCACTCTTCTGCCGCTGTCCGCTCGCCCCGGAGGCGGGAAAACTGGGCTGCCCAGCGTGACGTGAACGAGCACGCTGTCGACCAGGGGGTGCTGGTCGTGGCCCGGGGGTTGCCGGCGGCGCCGTTGCTGGTGCCGGATCGAGGCTGGCCGCTCGGCAGGGCGGTACCGTTGAATGTTCGACGGCTGCCCGATGCCGCGTGCCCGAAAGCATCGAGTGCCCGAGCCGTCGTCGTTGCTGGCGGCGTTGGAGTCGGCCCGAAGCACGCGAGGCTGCAACGGCGACGGCCGTGCAAGGGGTATCCTCCGTGCGGGCCTGCGGGCAGCCATGTCGACAGAACCGTCGGCCGTTGGGCAATGGCTCGTGTCGCCCCCGACACACACCAAACTCCAACACTCCAGGTCAAGCACCATTCGGAGGTGTTGACCTCCGCCACGACTCGAACCCCAACGCTCTACCGGCGTTGACCATGGCGTCATGGTCGGTGCTCGGGTGACCGGCTCGCGGCGTGGCGACGACCTGTTCGAACGGCACTTGGTGGACGCCGAATCCCAGGCTTGACACTGCATGCCGTTGTCAAGCACTTTAGTCGATCAATGGCGTCCGGCAGTGTGGCCGGTCACGTGAGCAGGGGGCTTGAGAAACAGGGCGGCGAAGACGTTCGCCTGTTCCTGTTGAGAGGGTGTGGTCACCGCCTGGGGCTGGAGTCAACGCTCCAGCATGCGCATGCCTGGCGATGGTGGGCACGGTCGGCGCATGGGGGCTTCTTCTGTTGGAACCGCCGGGGCCGGGCCCCGGCGGTGGAGGTCCGTCAGAACCACGTGGGCATGCGGGGCACGTAGGGCTCTTCCAGGGAACGGATTTCCTCGTCGGCGAGTTGGATGTCGAGGGCTGCGGCGGCGTCGGCTAGGTGGTGGGGCTTGGTGGCGCCCACGATCGGCGCCGAGACGACGGGGTTCTTGAGGACCCAGGCCATGGCGACCTGCGCCATGGGCACGCCGCGGGCTTCAGCGATCTTCTGCACGGTTTCGACGATGGCCTTGTCGCTGTCGAGGAACAGCGGCCGGCCCTTGGGGTCGACGACCGGATAGCCCTCCCCACGGCGCGTGGATGACTGCGTCCCCCAAGGACGCGCGACCCACCCCGCCGCCAGAGGGCTCCACGGGACGCTCCCCACCCCCTGGGCAGCGAGCAGGCCGAACATTTCTCGCTCTTCCTCGCGGTGGATCAGGTTGTATTGGTCCTGCATGGACACGAACCGGGTCCACCCGGCCGTCTGCGCGGTGTGCTGCATGGTGGCGAACTGCCACGCCCACATCGAGGAGGCCCCGATGTAGCGGGCCTTGCCGGCCTTGACTACGTCGTGCAGGGCTTCCATCGTCTCCTCGACCGGTGTCTGCGGGTCGAAGCGGTGGATCTGGTACAGGTCGACGTAGTCGGTGTCCAGCCGGCTGAGGGAGGCATCGATCTGCTCCATGACCGCCTTGCGGGACAGGCCCGATCCGCCGGGGCCTTGGTGCATCGGCTGGAACAGCTTGGTGGCCAGCACGATGTCGTCGCGTCGGACGTACTTCTTCAGAGCCCGTCCGACGATCTCCTCCGACGTGCCCAGGCCGTAGATGTTCGCGGTGTCCCAGAATGTGATGCCCAGGTCGACGGCCTGGCGGAAGATCGGCTCGGCCTCGTCATCGTCGAGTACCCACGGCATGCGCTTGGCCGGGTCGCCGAAGCTCATGCAGCCCAGGGCGATGCGGCTGACCTTCAATCCAGACGTTCCAAGGCGCGTGTACTGCACGTGTGTGTCCTTATCTCAACATGACGGGCCTTCGGGCTCGTCGTGGGTGGGTGCGGGCGCTGGTCAGCGTTCCAGGAGGCGCATACCGGCCTCATCGTGAGTGTCGCCCAATGCGGGGGTGAGTTTGTTCAGCTGCTCGATCTGCGCGGATGTCAGTTCCACGCCGTCGGCGGCGGTGTTCTCCTCGACGCGGGACACGCGCTTGGTACCCGGGATCGGAGCGATGTCGTCGCCTTGGGCGAGCAGCCAAGCCAGGGCGACCTGAGCGGCAGTGGCACCGGCCTGGTCAGCGACGGCTTCGACCTCATCGGCGAGGCGCAGATTGTGCTGGAAGTTCTCGCCGGTGAAGCGAGGGTTGTTCCGCCGCCAGTCGGTGTCGCCGAACTCACCGGTGGAGCGGATCTTCCCAGTGAGGAAGCCGCGACCCAGCGGCGAGAAGGGCACGAAGCCGATGTTCAGCTCCCGCAGCACGGGCAGCACCCGTGCCTCCGGGTACCTGGTCCACAGGGAGTACTCCGACTGGACAGCAGCGATGGGGTGAACGGCGTGGGCGCGGCGGATGGTCTCCGGGCCGGCCTCCGACAGGCCAATGTGGCGGATCTTGCCCTCAGCGACCAGTTCGGCTAGGGCGCCGACGGTGTCTTCGATCGGCACCTGCGGATCAACCCGGTGCTGGTAGTACAGGTCGATGTAGTCGGTGCCCAGCCGCTTGAGGGAGCCCTCGACCGCGGTACGGATGTTCGCTGGGCTGCTGTCGAGCTGACCCGGGGCACGGCCAGTGTGGGAAATCATCCCGAACTTCGTCGCCAGCACCACCTCCGCGCGGCGGCCCTTCAACGCCTGACCTACCAGCACCTCGTTCGTGTACGGGCCGTAGACCTCCGCCGTGTCGACGAAAGTGACCCCCAGCTCCAGCGCCCGGCGGATGGTACGGACCGACTCGGCCTCGTCGGTCCCAGCACCGGTGTAACCGTGGGACATCCCCATCGCACCCAGACCGACACGGGAAACATCCAGATTGCCCAGCATTACATGCCGCACTATGCCACTCCATCCCTATTTGCGATCACTGTCGCCGATTTGTGCTCAGCCGCTTGCTCTTCTCGGTGCCGCGCACCCGTGGGCCGTGGTTGTGGGTTCTGAGGCGGCCGTGATTCCATCTTCGACCTCCCTGGACCTCAGTGGCAGGCCGAGCCGTTCGGGGGTAATGGCAGGGCCCCCCACGGTTCCGCCAGGCTAACCGGGGACGGTGTGACACTGGAGCCATGGCAGCAGAGCTCACCCCCGCCAGCGGCATGGAGCTGGGCCGGTTCCTCCGCGCCCGCCGCACCCAGACCAGCCCGCAGCAGGTCGGCCTCACCGTCGGCACCGGCCTGCGCCGCACCCCGGGGCTGCGCCGGGAGGAGTTGGCCACCCTGGCCGGGATGAGCATCGACTACTACATACGGCTGGAACGCGGCAAGGAGACCCGCCCCAGCCCCGCCGTACTCGATGCCCTCGCCCGCGCCCTGCACCTGGACGAGCAGGAGCACCACCATCTGCGGGACCTGGCCGCCCGGGCCGCCCGCTACGCGCCCGAGCCGCCGCCCGCCCCCAGCCGAACCGTGCGCCCCCACCTGAAGCTGCTGCTGGGCTCGATACGCCCGTACCCGGCCTACGTCATCAGCCGCAGCATGGACCTGCTCGCCTGGAACCCCGGCGGCCTCGCTCTGTACGCGGGTCTAGACGACTGGCCCGCCACGCAGCGCAACCTCGCCCGCTACCTCTTCCTCCACCCCACCGCTCACACGCTGTTCCCCGACTGGGAAAACCAGGTCCGCGCCTGCGTCTCCCGGCTCCGCGCTGTCGCCGGCATCGCGCCCGACGCCCCCGACCTGACCAACCTCGTCGGCGAACTGCTCCTCAAGAGCCCCGACTTCGCCAAGCTCTGGGAACGCTACGACGTCACCGGCCGCAAACCTCCGCACAAGACCTTCCACCACCCCAACGTCGGCACCGTCACCCTCGCCGCCCAGTCCATGCACCTGGAGGACACTCCAGGCCAGCGTCTCGGCGTGTACGTCGCCGAGCCCGGCACCCCCGACCACGACGCCCTACTCCTGCTCGACCTGACCGCACCTCCACCAGCCCCACTCGCATCGGCGGCGACGTCGGAGCCGACACGGGAACAAACCTGAACCGGGGCTACGCGAGCACGGCCGCCCGGGAGCGTTGACGACGCGAGCTGTTGTCGCTGTTGGCGGTGCTGCGGTCGGCCTCGGAACCGGGCGAGGATGCGACGGCGACGGCCATGCGAGGGGTATCGCTACCGTGGGCCTGCGGGCAGCCATGTTGACAGAACTGTCGGCCGTTGGGCATTGGTTCGTGTAGCCCCTCGGACACGAACCCCATCCTCCTCAGGCGCCAAACACGATCTCGCTGTCGTGCACGGGCACCGGTGGGGTCACGGTATCGATCCGGCCTCGGACACGAACCTTCGTACATGATCGCTGAAGGCTTGGCCTCGGCGATCACTTTATTCTGGCCAGGCTGGTAGGTCAGTCGCAGGCCAATGCCGCTGTAGATCTTGGCCTTGTCGGCGGGGTCGGCGTCGCTGAGGATCGCGATGATGTTGCCGAGTGCGGCGATGAGTCCGCCGATCTCCTCAGCTGTCATGCGCGTCGTACCTTCGCTCGCCGTGCGCATTTGCGTCTGGGCGGCGGCGCGGGTGGCGTTGACTTCGGAGGTCCAGCGGGCGATGAGGGTGGGGTCGGTGCCGGCTTCCAGGGCGGCGCGGTAGCGGGCCAGTCGTTGGTCGCAGTCGGCGATGATCCGTTTGGCTTCGGCGGTGCGGGCGAGGAGCTCGTCGTCTTGGCGGTCGTCTTGGGCGTCGACGAGGGTCTGGATGGTGTGGGGGAGTGCGGTGGGGGAGAAGGCGGTCAGTAGCCATCGGTCGAGGGCGGGCACGATCGACTCTTCGCGGAGGTAGATGCTGCGGGGGTGTTGGGTGTGGTTGGCCAGGCCGCATTCGGTGGGGTAGACGCAGCGGTAGTGAGGTTTGTCGTTGTTCCAGCTGCCCTGCATGCAGCGGTGGCAAATGCCGCAGAACAGCAGTCCGCGTAGTTGGTAGGGGTGCCGGGTGCGTTTGGTGGCAGGGGCACGGGCGCTCTGCTGAGTTCAACCGCCACTGGTCGAAGCGATTCACCGGACTCGTTGGGCGATCCTCAGCTCCGTCAGGTAGCGCTTGACAATTTGACCCCCGTAGTCCACGTCGATCAGCCGCGCGATGGAGTTCAGCAGTGCGCTCCGCTGCACGTCCGGCAAGGCACGGTGTCCGGAGTAGGTCAACAGCAGATCCAGGTAGTCAGCTGTGGAGTACGGCAGCTCCCACTCGTATCGGTAGAACTTCGCAGGCCCGAATCGCCCCGACGAGGTGAGCTCGCGATCGTCTTCGACGATGTCACGAGCAGTCTCAAGACGCAGGCCCGGTGGGGTCGACGGATCGAAGCGCTCGTAGCACTTCTGGATCTCAACGAAGAATGCCTCGGTCCAGGTGCCGCCAGCGATGTGGTGGGTTCCGACGGTGGCCAGCAGGCCACCGAGACGCAAAGCGTCAGCAGACTTCGACACCCGCACCGCGGGGTCGATCCAGTGAAACGCGGTAGCGGAGAACACCACGTCGAACGGTTCACCGCGCAAGGGCCACTCCTCGAACGCCGCCGTAACGACCTCCACCGCGTCGAACGCGGCAAGATTTCGCCGAGCCACAGCCGCCATGTCCGTGCCCAACTCGACAGCCACGATGCGGTAGCCCCGCTCGGCCAACGGCACGGTCGCCTGCCCGGTGCCACAGCCGATCTCCAGCACTCTTGCCCCAGGTGCTACCCCGGCCGCAGCGAGATCATCAAACATCTGCACTGGGTATCGGGGGCGGGCACGGTCATACCGTGCGGCGTCCTCGTTGAAGGTCTCTCGCAACCTCACGTAGTCATTACTATCGCTCACCACCAGAGAGTACGAGCGCAGCTCCTACGGCAGGCACCCGATTCTCGATGCCAGGCACGGCAGGGGACAGCCGCTCGCCCGCCTGCCGATCGTTACCGGAAATTCGCAATAACGTGCCAGTTCTACCGGCGTCGCCACGATCGGGCGCCGCCACAGCCGGTCTCCCCATAGCACGCCACGCCCAACGGCGTTCCGGTTCTGCACCACACCCGGGACGCCGTCAGGGCGCCCGGGTCTACATACCCGGAAGGTACACCACCCCATGCCCAGCACCGCACAGCCAGGCGACGTCAACGCGGCGTTCGCCGTCGAACGCGCCGACCAGATCCAAGCCGCTGCCGCCAGGCAGGCTGACTTCGATACCCGCGTCGCCAACGGCAAGCTCATCCTCCTCGGCAACGGTCGGTTCCGGGTCAACGACCCCGGCAGCTGGGACAACGGCGAAGTCCTGATCCAGCAACAGAATGGACAGATTCTGCCGCAGCACGGCCTGGACACCAGCCGCGGCCAAGTCGCCCTCTACAGCAGCGTGCCCGCCTGGCACCAGCTCGGCAACGTCGTGCCCGGCGGCACCAGCGACGTCGAGGACGTCCTCAAGCTCGGCGGCATCGACTTCGACGTGACCCGCCGACCGGTCGAGTTCCGCAACAACCTCGACGGCCCGAACCGGGTGCTGGCGGAGACCTTCGTTACGGTGCGCCAGGACACCGGCGCCGGACTCGGCGTCGTCGGCAGCAAGTACGAGGTGCTGCAGAACCGCGACGCGTTCACGTTCCTGCAGGACCTCGTCGACCGCCACGACGTGATCTGGGAGTCCGCCGGCGCGGTCCGCGACGGGCGGCGAGTGTTCATCTGCATGCGCCTGCCCAAGACCGTCACCATCGACACGGCCGGCGTGGCTGATCAGATCATCCCGTTCATCGTGGCACTCAACAGCCACGACGGCTCCAGCCTGTTCCACGTGGTCGTCACCCCATGGCGGCCGGTATGCCGCAACACCGAACGGTTCGCACTCCGCGACGCCGTCACCCGCTGGGGCGTGCGGCACACCCGCAATGCCCGCGACCGGATCGAGGAAGCCCGCCGCACGCTCGGCCTCTCAGCCACATACTTCGACCGGTTCGCCGCCGAGGAAGAGGCCCTGGCCCGCACCGATCTGGTGCTGGCTAAGTACCGCCGCGTCATCGACGACCTGTGGCAGCCACCGGCTGACGACGCGTCCACCCGCACCAAAAACAGCCATCGGCGACGGACCGACGAACGGGTCAACCTCTACACCACCAACGCCGCGCAGCTAGGAAACACGGCCTACGCCGCCGAACGAGCCCTCACCGAGTACGCCGACTGGAAGCAGGTTCTCCGTCCGACCGGGTCGCTTCGCGGCAACAACCTGGCCGCTCGCGCCACCGCCGTCCCGGAAGGCAGCAACGACGACCTCAAGAGCCGCGCCCACCGGCGCCTGCTCACCCTGGTCCGTCGCGAAGGAGAGACATGCGAACGTTTACAGTCGCCAGGGCGATACGGCCGTGCCCCAGCCCTTGATCTCCCGACGACCACCATCCTGGCCAACAGACCTACTCAGGTGGTGCGGAAAAGAGCTGGCGCACATCCGCTGCGAACACCTGACCAGCACCCGGGTGGGCGAGGACCTGCACCGTGGCCGATGCGAGACCGAGGCCGAAAGCGTCGCCCACGTCGTCCGCGCTGCGCTCGGACTGAACACCGCCGCCTACAGCGACGCCTACGTGCTGGGTTGGGCCAACGGGGACCTTGATTTGGTTCAGGCGTGCGCAGCGACGGTGCTGCGGGTCGCGAAGACCATCCTCACCGACCTTGTCACCGGCGGCCTCGATCCCTGACCTGGATGACGATCACACCACGGGGCCGGGCGTCTCGGCCGTCGAGAAAGACCCGCGATGAGTGGCGGCTTGGACCAGGCGCGGGTGGCCCAGGTGGTTGGTTTCGGGCACGTCCACTGCTGTGCCCGTGGAGTGTCGGCCACGGGCACAGCAGCGATGGCGCCACGTCGGTGTGGCTCGTACGGTTCGTGCTAGGCACATGCCAAGCAATGCTGGTCAGCGCGGCCTTCTCGGCGCCGCCCGGCGCTGACGAGATTGCGTCCGGTGTGCGGTCGTGAAGGGCCGGACCGAGCACAGCGAAGCGGGCCGCGCCTCGCTAGGGCGGTTGCTACCGGCGGGCGTGGCGTTGTCATGTCCGGGCTACGGCTCGCGCCGCTCACCGCACAGCGCAACCGGGAATGCCACCTCGTCGTAAACGCCGGTCCTCGCCCGCGCCAGCAGAGCATGGTGGTTCCGCTCGGCCGAACCGCACCGAGCCAAACCTGGCGGGGCCATCCTGTCTGACGTCGTCGACGGCATACGGTCAAACGATAAGGCCGGCGCGGTTCGGCGTTTCATCTGGCGGACCTCAAGCCATAAGTCTGAGCCTTTGGCCCAGCGCCCTGGCATCTAGTTCTTGTTGTAACCGCACTTACTGCCCGGGGAGCCGCCGATCGCGTAATCATTGTTCTCGAGCCATAC
>NZ_BONZ01000129.1 GCF_016862975.1 Rugosimonospora africana | reverse complement strand
GGCACCGGGCGAGTGGTGGCATTCCACTCCACCAAAACCTGATGCCGTTCCCGCTCGTCGAGCAGGTCGATGCTGGCGACGGGCTGACCCGGGTCGGACATGACGAGCGTGTCGAGCATGGCCAGCAACCGTCGCTGATGGTTCGCCAGGTCGGTCTCGGTGTAGACAGCCGGGTTCGCGTCGAAGTCGATCCGAATCTGCGAACTCGCCTGGTTGCTGTACACGTTGATGGCGAAATCGTCGACCGGCCAGGCCAGCAGACCGTCGATGCTGGCCTGGCACTCCCCGAAATTGAGACGGCCGTCGTACTCCATCACGTTCACGACGGGACCGAACAGCCGGTCGCCCGTGCCCACCAGGTCGAGATCGCGCTTGAGGTCCTCTGATCGGTACCTCTGGTGCCGGAGTACCTGTGAGGTCTCTCGCGACGTTTCCCGCAGGATGTCCCGGAGACTCTGCGACGGTCGTGGGGCCAGAACCAGTGGAAGGATGTCGGCCATCATGCACGGAACCCGGAGGGCCATCGGGTTCATACGGCGGCTGACCACCAGACCCAGTCGCGACTCGCCATCTACCGCCGTCCGGTTCAGGTACAGCGCGGTAGCGGCCAGGACAATACCGGCTGGACTGCTGCCGAGGTTCTCGGCGACCTCTCGGAGAGCCTTGGTCTGCGCAGAGGACACATACGTCGTCGTTCGGAGGAAGGTCTCCGAGGCGGGTGCGGCAGTGCCGGCGAGAGTCAGCGGGGCGGCGCCGGCGAGCCGCCCGGACCAGTACTTCTTGTCTCGCTGGCAGCTCTTCCTGGTGCTGTACGACAGTTCGTCGTGAAGGATCTGCTCGAAGGAGTCGGCCGGCGGAAACTCGCGTGCCGTGCCGTCGAGCGTGCCGGTGTAGATGTCCGCGACTCTCCGCGCCACGAGGAACACGCTGTACCCGTCGATGGCGATGTGATGGAACCGCAGATAGAGCGTTGATTCGTCCGGCCCGGTCTTGAGCAGTGCCCAACGCGAGAGCTCGGCACCGACGATCGGCACCGGTCGCATCAGGTCTCGTTGGATCCAGTGGTCTGCCGCCGTCCTCGGCTCGGGTGAGGAGCTGAGGTCCACGACGGACAACTCCGAACGTGCCGAAGTCTCGACGTACTGCCAGGGGCCGTCGTCCTCGTCGACAAAACGGAGCCGCAGCGCGTCGGTCTCCTCAATGGCCATCCGTACGGCGGTCTGCAACGTCGCCGTGTCGATCCGGCCGGAGATATCCACCCGCGCGCCGATGTTGTAGTTCCGCTGTGCCGCGTCGACCTGGTCCGCGAACCAGATTCCGCGCTGTGCGGGTGACAGAGGAAGCCGCTTATCGAATTCTTCGGACACAGCTCATCGCCCATCTTGAGGCCGACACGACGTCCACCCGATGGCCTCCCGGTGTGCCGCCGGAAGGCCATCGGGCGCTGAGGGTTGCCACAGGCTTGCTAGCCGTCCATTGCCGCGCGAAGGCTGGCCGGACGCATGTCCTGCCAGTGCTCTTCGATGTAGGCGAGGCAGGCGTCGCGGGTCGTTTCGTTGAGCTCGATCCTCCAGCCGTCCGGGACCTTGACGAACGAAGGCCACAGCGAGTACTGGCCCTCGTCGTTCACCAACGCCAGGTAGGTGCCATCGGGGTCGTCGAATGGGTTCACGTCGTTCTCCTTCAGTGCGTTGTTTCCGGTCGTTCTTCCGGGTCCTCGGCGGGGCGGTCGAGAAGCGTCATCACGTAGCCGGCGATGGCTTCCACGGTCGGGTAGTCCCAGGCGAGCGTGGCGTCGACCTCGATGTCATATCTTTCCTCGATGTCTCCGCAGAAGCTGAGCGCGTATATCGAACTCATTCCGTAGCGTGTCAGTCGCACTGCCGGATCGATGTCCTCCGGCGCCATCTCCACGTAGTAGGCGACCCGCTCGACGAGCCAGCGCCGCACTGGGGTGATCGTGCCTTCGGCGGTATCGGATGACATCAGCACCTCCTTGACTCAGATAGCGAAGGATCCATCGGGTCACACCAGGACGGGTTCGGCGCGGGTGTCGAGCGACCGAGCGTGCTCCACCCGATAGGCGAGTTCCCGCCACAGCGCATCGTTGAGCTGTGGAGCGAGCGGGCCGACCGCGGCGCCCGGCGTCCTGTTGGCCAGCAGCACCAGGGCGGCCGTCAGCCAAGGGGTGTCACCGAGGAACTGCTCGCCGCGGTTCCGGGCGGACCGCCAGAGGCCGAGACAGCACGCGGAAGCCGACAGTAGAACGTAGCTGCGTGCGATGGTTTCGGCATCGCCGGACGTGGTCGAACCGTGAGCCCGGATCCGGGTGCGGTGGTGGCCCAACTCAGCAAGGCGCTGGTCGAGCGAGTCGATCTGCTCGATCAGGTCTCGGTCGCTGTCGCCGGCCAGCTCGGGCCAGTCGCGGGCAGAGGACAGCGTCACGATTACAGCGTCGGGCTCCACCGGAACCGGTGTGAGTTGGGAGAACACGAGGTCCGGCAGCTCGGCTGACCGGTCGAACACTGCCTCGATCGGTTCGGCCTCCCCGCGTGAGGATTCACCGACGGAACCCCGTAGGTGGGTCAGCACCGGTCCCAGGCAGCCCGCGCCCGGACCATGGTCCACGGTGAGCAGCGGCAGGTCCCGCTGGTGTTTGCCGAAGATGGCGTGTTCGCCCTCCCGAAGGTAGAACCGGGCGCCCAGTACCACCGACAGCCGCTCCATCGCGTCGGCCAGCAGTTGAGGGACGAGATGACCTGCCACAGCCGTGGCGAGTGACGCCTGGGAGGGCGCGGCCTGGATGGCTCGTGCGGCGGTCGTCGCGAGCGCGTCAGCGATGAGCAGTTCGACGAACGTTGTCGTCAGCGCCCGGCGCGCGTGAGGCAGGTCGGCTACGGTGGCGCCGTACAGGTACCTGGAGGTGGCAAACCGGGTCACCACACGTAGCGCCGTATCGGCGGTCGCCACCGACAGGCCGGTCAGCACGGCGCGGGCCGGCTGCGCAGACAGCGCGGTGACTTCGCCCGCTCGGCCCAGCCCTCCGATCAGTGTGTCGTCGTTGAGCCTCGCCCCGTTCGCCCGGACGCGGGAGAACCACACGCCACGGGCTCCGGCGGTGCGCAGCCGCGGCAGGTGTGTCCAGACGCTGTCGTGCATGTCGGCTGTGGCGGTGAGGAACAGTGACCGACCATTCGCGCGGTCGGCCGCCGGCGTGGCCACGTCCAACAGGAAAGCCCGCGCCGTATTGGTGCTCGCCATCGGCGACGAAACGCCGGAAAGCGTGCTGCCGCCGCCGTTCACGGACGCTTCGAGCGCCTGGCGGCCGTATTCCTCGGCGTCGCGGGTCGGGTAGACGGTCGCGATTTGCGCCCCTGTCATCAGCAGGTCCCTCAGGAAGCGCTGTTGGCTGGCGGTACCGGCGGTCCAGACGCTGAAGGCCGCTAGCAATGAGCTGATCCCGAAGCCCAGACCCAGCGAGACGTCGCGCCGGAACACCGGACGTAGCCGGACGACCAGGTCGTCCAGGGCGCGCAGCCGGCCGCCGGCGGTGACCGGTACCAACTCTGCGCCCAGGCCCCACGAGTCGAGCACGCGCCAGGCCTCGGCCGCGAGTTCACACCGCTCGTCCGCGGTCATGCAGGCGTCGAATCCCATCGGGTTGCCCGTTGCCGAGGGGTCACCGAGCAGCACTTCAAGGTCTGGCATCGCGGTCACCGTCCTCCTCTGCTTTCGGAGAGCCGGCAAGGCAGCAATGAGAAGAGGTCGCCCACGTGCTCTTGCGCGAGCAGTTGTGTCAGCAACGTGTCATCTGTCTCGGCGTCTGGTGCGGGCGGGTCGCCGAGCGAGGCGAGAGTGCGGCCCAATACGGCGTCCAGCCACACCGCGTCGCGCCAGATCGGCGATGTCGTCAGCTGGTTCGCGTGCGGGTGGGTCGCGAGCCAGACCGCCAGCGCGGTTGAGCCCAGGTAACACAGGCTCCAGCGAGCCGCCGCGTCGAAGTAGTGGGAGGGAACGGGACCGGGGACCGGACGGAGATCAGACAGGTGCTCGTGTAACGCCCGCGCCGACTCTTCCAACCGGGACGCGAGGTGAAGGGTCGAGGCGAGTTCGGGGCGGGTCTGGGCGAGCGTACCCAGCTGGGACACGAGCGCGGGCAGTGCCCGTACCACGGTGGCTCCGCCGCGGGCGATCAGGTTGAGCCGGCCCGGGTCGAACGCTGGTACCTCGCGGGTCAGGTCGTGAGTGTCCACGGAGTCCGGCCATTCTGCGCCCCGCCGGAAGCCGCGTACGAGGTTCGGGAACTGGTGGATGATGGCGTTCAGGTTGACCACGGTGTTGCCGTCGAACAGCCCGATCAGGCGGCCGTCGCGCATGATCTTGTCGTACCGCAGGGCCGTCGGATCGTCGGTGACCATCGCGGCGGAGCCTAAGATCGTGCCCAGGGAGCCGACCGCCGCCTGGAGTCTGGTCGGTGCGAGGACCTTCACGACGGCGCTGATGACGCTCAACTCCGCCGGGTGGTGGTGGATGCTGCGGGCGGCCGCGATCGCCAGTGCTTCGGCGCCCAGGAGTTCGGTGTAGGCGTCGACCAGGATGCGCCGTACGGGCGGAAGGTCGAGCAGACGCCCCTCGTCTGTTCGATGGTCGCGAGCCCATCCGACAGCGATACGCAGCGCCTGGTCGGTGGCTCCGATCGCCAGCCCGGCACACATCGTCCGAGTCAACTGCAGTCCCTTGAGTACGATCTCGATGCCGCTGCCGGCGGATCCCACCTGCGCCGCGAGCGGCACCCGCACGTCCTCGCAGACGATTCCGCTGATGTCGGCGCCGCGGATGCCGTGGGTGCGTACTTTCGGAAGGCAGGTGAAGTGACCGGGCGCCAGGTGTGCCTTGTCCAGGAGCAGGACGTCGAACCCCCGTGGGTCGCCCGCATCCGCGGTCCGCGCGAGGACGGAGACGATGCGTGCACGGGTCGCGTTGTTGATGAGCCACTTCTCGCCGCGCAGCCGGAAGCCGTCGTCGTCGCGAACCGCCACGAGGTCCCCGGCCAGCAGATCGCTTCCGTGCTGTCGCTCGGTCAGTCCCCACGACATCGGCGTGCCGTCGAGGACCTCTCGCGCGAGTCGCCGGGCCTGTTCATCGCGCGCACCCACCCAGGCGGACACGGCGCCGAGGAAGGTCGCGCAATGACCGATCGCGACGGTCAGGTCACGCCTCGCGAGCAGCCGTACCAGTTGGAGGACGACTTCGTAGGAGCTCAGCCGGCCACCGTAGCGGTCCGGTACGTAGTAGTGATGGAGTCGCAGCTGTTCGAGCATTCGACAGATCGCCGCGGGGAATGCCTCCCGCTCGTCCAACTCCAGGCAGCGCGCGTAGGAGAACTCCACTGTCTCGTCTGTCGGATCGCCGAGGAGGCGCTCGAAGTCCTCGGCGACCAGGAACGGTGGATAGGCCGCGGCGCTTCGGACGGCACCCGGGCCGCTGTCATGCCGGTCAGGCATGACTGTCCCCGGTTCCGGCGGACGAGGCGGCGGTCGGTGCGAGACCCGGGGCGGTCGGGAGTCGGGGGTCGACTTCCGAGTGAAGTGTCTCGAGCCCACCATCGTGGAACAGGCGACGTGTCCGGCCACGGCGCACCTTGCCACTGGTGGTTTTCTCGATGGCGCCGACGCGAACCAGCAGGACGCTCACCGACGGCACGCCGAATGCCGCGACGATGTCGTCGCGAATCTGCAGTGCGAGGTCGCGGAGGCTGGTCCCGGTCAGGCCGCGCGGCCGCACCTCCTGGACGAGTACCAGATGTTGCTGGCCCGGCCCCATCCCGAAGGCCGCACCGGTCTCGGTCGCCGGGTGCTTCCGCGCGGTCGCCTCGATGTCCTGGGGGTAGATGTTCCGGCCGTTGATGATGATCAGGTCGTCGCAGCGACCGGTCACGTAGAGTTCTCCGTCGAGCTGGAAACCGAGGTCTCCGGTGCGCAGGAATGGCCCCGTTCCGTCTCGCGTGTGGGCCCGGAATTTTGGCTCCGACGTCGCCCGTTCACGGAAGTGGCCGGCGGCGACGCCACCGCCCTGGACCCAGATCTCACCGACGTGTCCATCCGGGAGGATCTCACGCTGCTCCGGCTCGACGATGCGCACCGTCGCCCCTACCGGCCGACCACACCCTGTCAGTTCAATATTTCCCGACGGCGAGGGCACCGCCCTGTTGTGCTCGAGGCCACTGGCATCGAAGCGGCGGATCGTGGCTCCCCTGCGCGCGCCGCTCACCAGGAGCGTCGCTTCGGCCAGGCCGTAGACCGGTGACCATGCCTGCGGATCGAATCCACAGGGGCCAAGCCGAGCCGCCACTTCTCTGAGCGTGCTTGCCCGGACCGGCTCCGCGCCGTTGAGGGCGATTCGCACGCTCGAGAGGTCGAGGTGCTCCAGCTGCGCGTCCGTCACGCGCCGGGCACACCACGCGTATCCGAAGTCTGGGGCGACGGTCAGGTCGGCTCGGTGCCGGTCCATCATCTGAAGCCAGATTTCGGGACGCATCACGAACGATGTCGGCGACGTGAAGACGAGGCTGGTGCCGCTGAACAACGGCTGAAGCAGCAGGCCGACCAGACCCATGTCGTGGTAGTGCGGAAGCCAGCCGGCCGCGGTCTGCCCACCCGTCCGCTCGCCGACCAGTGTGCGGATCGAGGTCTCGTTGCTCACGAGGTTGCCGTGCGACACGGCGACGCCCTTCGGGTCGCTGGTCGACCCGGACGTGTACTGCAGGTAGGCGATCGTTTCCGGAAGCAGCTCGGGGGGCTCCCACTCGCCGGGCGCGGGCGACAGCGACGAGTCGGTCGCGACAACGCGGCCAGCCGGGCCGACCGCCGTCGCGAGCCGTCCGACCACGGCGGCACGATGCGCCGCGTCGGTCAACACGGTGCGCACGCCGGCATTCCGAGCGATCGCGTCAACGCGGCTGCTGGCATGCGAACCGGCATCAGGCAACGGGGCGGGGACCGCGATGACACGCGCGTAGAGGCAACCGAGAAACACCGTCACGAACTCGAGGCCGGACGGGTACAGCAGAAGCACTGTCTGGTCTATGAGATCCGCGCGGTGGAGCATGGCGGCAATCGCGCGGGCTCGCAGGTCTATCTCGCGAAATGTCAGCCGCGCCTCGGAGAGCCGGCCCGCGCGCAGACGATCGACAAATGTGTAGTGCCTGCTGTCGCCGTGAGCGCCAATCTGTGCCCGTATCTCCGACACGAAACTCATCCGCACGCTTCCCCCATCGTCCAGCTCAACCACGCCCGCTACCCGGGGGACGCCATCGGCGGACTCGACGCGCGGCAGCCGTCGCGCGGCAGCCCCGCGTACCCGGCCGGTTCCTCACCGGGCCGGTCACGGCGCCAGCGCCTCTGCCAGGCACCGCGCCAGTTGCCCGATGGTGGGGTTCTCGTAGAGTTGGCGGACCGAGATGCGAGCCGATTGAGCGTCGTTGATCTGGTTCACCGCCTGAGACGCCAGCATCGACGTGCCGCCCACCTCGAAGAAATTGTCGTCGCGGCCGACCGGCAGATACCCGAGAGCGTCCTCCCAGATCGCGGCTAGCAGTCGCTCCAGGTCGCTCTCCGGTTCTGCATAACGGGTATCGGCCGCCACAGCGTTCGCGAACAGACGCTGGCTGTCGACGGCACCGCTCTCGTCGACCGGGATCTGCGCCAGCTCGACAAGCCGAACGGGCAGCGGGTACTTCGCCTGCGCGTCCGCGGTGATCGCCGCCAGGAGGTCGGCGTCGACGGGCCCATTGGCGGTGTAGGCGACGACCGCCTCGACGGCCTGCAGGTGTTCGGGCGCCAGGTCGCGGATGATCTGTTGGTTACGGGGGTCGAGTCCGATGAGAATTTCGGGACGCTCGGCGCTGAGCCCGATGAGCAGTGACGCGATCCCCTGGCTCGTCGAGATGGGCAGGAATCCGCGGGATCGGGAGACGATCAACGGGCTGTCCCGGTTCATTCCGACGCCACGCCACGAACTCCAGGACAGGCACCTGACGCGCCGGGCTCTGACCTGGGTCCAGTACTGTGCGAACGCGTTCAGGAAACTGCACGCCGACGCGTAGGCGGCGAAGGACGCGCCGCCGAACTCGGCATTGACCGACGAGAACAGCACCAGCAGCGCGTCGGGACGGTCGGTGAGCACGTCCGCGAGGGCTAGCGTCCCGTACACTTTGGCCCGGTACAGCCGCTCGAAAGCGTCGATCGTCTCGTTGACGACGGTGTGAGCCTCGGGGTGGTTCCAGTGGTCGGAAACCTCCGGGGCGGCGAGGTGGAACACTCCGGCCAGCGGCTGCCCGAAGCGGTGCTCGGCCTCGGTGACCGCGGCTCGGAGCGCCGTACGGTCGGCGACGTCGAGCGATCGGTATTCGACCTCTCCCAGCGATCGCAGGTCGTTCAACCGCTGGACGGTCTCGTCGTGCTCATCCGTGGACCCGCCGACGATCGAGGTCCGGCCGACCAGGAGGAGCCGTACCTGATACGCGGCCAGAAGGTACTGCGCGATCTCATACCCCACGCCGCCGAGTCCTCCCGTGATGACGTAGAGGCCACCGGCGACGATCGGTGGCGTCGCACCGCCGGTGCTGCCGGCCTTCAGCCAATGGAGGCGACGGACGAACCAGGTCGAGTCTCGGTACGCCGCGACGACGGGCTTTCGCTCCGCGGCCAGCCACTCGCGAATCGCCGCCGGCCACTGCCCGGGTGCGCCCGCCGGTAGGTCCACGTGCCCGACCGCCCCGAGAGTCTCTTCGGCGACGAGGGTCCGGACAAGACCCGGCAACGTTCCGTGGGCGAGAGTGAGGGGATCCGTGTCGGTCACCCGAAGACCAGCGGTCGTCAGTATGAGTACCGCCGCCCTGAGGTCCGGCAGGGACGCCATCGCCTTGGCCAGCGCGACGACCGAGAATGTCCCAACCTCAAGCAGGGCCGGCAGATCGCCTTCTTCCCCCGGTCGTTCCGAGAGCCCCCACCCGTGGATGACCGTACCGATCGGTCCGAGTTCGCGGGTCACCTTCTCGAACATCCGCCGGTAGTGTGTCTGGTTCCCAGGCACAACGCCGATGTCGGTCGGAGAGTTCTCGCCGTACTGTGCGGCCGGGCGCACGAGGACCAGCAAGGCGGGTTCGGCCAACTCGGCGGGCAACTGGTCGCTCAGAGCGTGGTCGTGGTCGTCGAACACGACGACGACGTCGCGGCGGGGATCCGGTGGCGTGGGAGCACGGCTCAGGGTCTCGGTCCGCCAGCGCGTCTCGAAAAACCAGGGCGGGACGGCGCCGCCGCGTCCGTCGATGAGGTCGTCGTCGTCCAGGTACTGGTCGAACTCCCCTCGGCGCAGGCTGTCCACCAGTTGGGCGCGTTGGATCTTTCCGCTGCCGGTCTTGCTGAACCTGTCCCTCGGTAGTGGAACCACAAGGTTCGGCTGTACTCCGGCTTCGCGCGCGAGCGTCGACCTGATCCCCGAAATCGTCTCGTGTGCCCGGTCCCGCCGCTGGGACTCCGGCACGAAGAAAACCACGAGCTGATCGGTGTCCACGCCGGCCGGCCGGTAGCTGCTGACCGCGACGAAACTGACTGTGGTACCGGGTACCTGTTCGACGAGCGATTCCAACTCGTAGCTCAGGTAGTTCTGACCACGGATGATGATGAGGTCCTTCTCCCGTCCGGTGATCGTCAACCGGCCGTGATGAAGGAATGCCAGGTCTCCGGTCCTGAACCAGCCGTCCCGGGTGAACGCCTGGCGGTTCGCGTCGTCGTTACGGAAGTACCCGTCGGTCATTGTCGTGCCGCGGACTTCCAGCCGCCCCACGTGGTCTTCGGGCAACAGGTCCCCGTCGGTGTCCACGATGCGAAGCGCGACGCCCGGGATGGGCAGCCCCACCTCGGTCAGGATCGCGGCGTCGCGTCGGTCCGCCGGCACGAACTCGACCGCCCCGGCCAGCGAAGCCTTGTCGACACGCAGTGTGCCCATGCCGAGGTCGTCCCCGGAAAGGGTCGAGAATGTCACGCCCGAGCACGTCTCCGACATGCCCCAACAGGGCCGCATCGCATCGGTGGGCAGGCCGTACGGTTTCAGCAGCCGCAGGAACTTGTGCGCGGTCTGGCTCACGACCGCCTCACCACCGTTGCAGATGTGCCGCAGGCACGACAGATCCCACTCGCGGTCCTTCATCCGGACCGCGCCGTCGTTCACGAGAGCGAAGGCGAAGTTCGGTGCCCAGGTGTTGGTGACGCGGAACCTGTGCACCAGATCCATCCACAGCAGCGGATCGGCCAGAACCGCCTCGGTCGCGACATTGACTTGATCGCACCGATAGATGACGTCGCGGACGGCGTACATGACCAGACTGCCGACGTGATCGAGCGGCATCCAGTTGATCGAAACCTCGTGATGATCGAAGCCGTTGGCGATCGCTGTGCCTCGGCTGAGCGCCAGCACACTGGCGTTCGTGTGACGCACACATTTGGGCACACCGGTACTCCCGGAGGTGAGCAGGTGCAGGACTGGGTCGTCTGGCTCCGCCCGCCACCACTCGTCGCACTTCGGCGCCGCGATCAGGTCCTCGACGGCCACGAGATGCCAGTCCGCCAGGCCCCAGCGCCCGGCCAGGTCCCCAATCGCCGTCACCACGCTTCTGTTGCCGATCGTCAACGGGTGGTCCAGCAGTTCCCATGCGGCGCGCAGTTTCCGCGTCACGGCGTCTTCCCGGTCGTAGCTGGAACCGGCACCGAGCGGAGTGGGGAGGTAACCGCCGAGAACGCAGGCCCAGAACGCGGTGAGGAAGTCGCGGTTGTCGGAGAACTGGAAGAGGACGGGGTCTCCCGGTCGCAGACCGGTCTGGCGGAGCCCACCGAGTACTCGCTGCGATTCATCCAGCAGGTCACGATAACTCTGGAAGGACTCAGTCCCGTCCTCGGCGATGTAGGTGGTGCCCTTCGTCGGAGCCAGCTGCGCAGCGGACACAATCGCCTGCTGCAGGGTTCGTGGCTGTCCCGGGCCGAACTTGACGTCGCCGCCGGACGACATGGCGGGAGGCCGGCGGCGGGACGCGATGGTTTCCCCGCGCTGCTCCGCGGGGTGGTTCGAGTCGGCGCGATGGGCCTCGACGGTGGGCGAATCGGTCGCGCTCGGCGCCCCGGCACGTTCCAGGACCGGCTCGTACCGCACCTGCGCGACCACCCGGTCGATCTGGGGAACGGCTGCGACGGACGCGACGATCGCGCCGAGAGCGGTACCGTCGTCTGGCAGGCCGTGAACCCCGCTGTCCGTCATGCGAGCCGTGGTCATGACGCCGCACCATCCTGTTCTGCCGACACACCGGCCCCCGTCAGGAGGTCAGCTAAGCGGTGTGTCACCTCGTCAGGACGCGCGGCGAGGTAGAAGTGATCGCCGTCGAAGAGCTGTGTCGCAAAGTGGCCCGCCGTGTGACGCCGCCATGGATCCACGGTCTCGTCCGGGACCCGTCTGTCGTGTCTGCCGCCGAAGGCGACAATGGGCATGTCCAGCTGTGGTCCGGGCTCGTAGCCGTAGGTCTCCAGGAGCGTAAAGTCGGCACGGAGCGCGGGTAGCAGCACCGCCATGAGGTCTGGATCGTCGACCACCATCCGCGTAGTACCCCCTATCTCACGCAGAGCCCCGATGAACTCGGCGTCTGGTAGGTGGTGGATGGGTTCGGCACTCGGGGACAGATCCGGGGCCGACTGCCCCGACACGATGAGCATCGCCGGCTGTACGGCATGCCCGCGGCTCAGCGCTCTGGCCAGTTCGAACGCCATGAGTGCCCCGCCCGAGTGGCCGAAGAAGGCGAACCGACCGTGCAGATGAGGAGCGAGCGACAGCGCCAGGATGCGGATCAGCGGCTTGATGTCGGCGAAGGCCGTCTCGCGGATCCGGTCTTCTCTACCCGGCAGCTGAACGGCCACGACCTCGATGGACCGCGGAAGCAGTGCCGGCCAACTGGCGAAGGTGGACACTCCCGCACCGGCATGCGGGAAGCAGAACAACCGGTACTGTGGATTTTCGCGCGCCGCACGCCTGACGTAAAGATTCTCCGCGACGAATGCTTCGGCTCGCGGCATGGCAACAACGTCCCCTCATTCGCAAGGGCACGCACCGCACGGTCGTTCTCGAACCTCACGCGAACATGCTGAGGCCACGCAGTGCTGGGCCCGTCGGATTGCCGTTGTCCGCAGCGTCTTGCGGAGTCATCTACAGCGCGACAGTCGATCCCTCCCGAGATGATCAAGGAACTACAAAATTACACGCCGCACCACCCGCTCGCGTCCAACCCTGGTAGTAGATGGAGGAGAACCTGCGTGGTACGCAGCCCGCTCGCTCGCTTCCGCGCGGCGACTTGGCAATCCTGTTGATGATCGGTAACGTCCAGCCGGAACGCAGGCAGAGCGATCAGGCAGAGCGATAGGGGCGGACGGCGAACGACTTGCGGTCCGGCGTCTGGGAGCCGGCCAACACCGGTCGCCCGTGTTGGCTGAAAATCTGCGACCCCGATGTCCTCCTGCCCGAGGTACCGCCCGGCTCCGACATCCGGGTGCTGTTGCCCGATGACGAGCGCTTCACAGAGCTGCAGGACAAGCTGGCGGTCGCCGGCGCCGACACCCGCCGGGTCCGGTACCTGCTGGAAGACGAGTCCATCGTCGCTACGGGCGACGACGACAACCCTCGACTCGTCGCCGCCGCGAGCGAGTGCGGCCTGGTCAGACCGGGGGCCCGCCGGACCACACACGCCTCGGGGCCGGAAGCGGAAGCGGCCCGCGACGCGTTCGACGTGATGTGGCAGGCCAACGCACCGGCCGGACGGACGGCGGAGCGACCGGTACCCGTCGACAGCCTGCTGCCCGCCGGCTGGGCACGCTTCCTGCCGTTCGGAGTGCTCAACCCGGCTCAGGTAGAGGCGGCGCCGCACGTTCTCGACAGCGACGCGAATCTCGTCGTGGTGGCACCGACCGGTGCCGGCAAGACGGTGATAGGCATGATGGCCGCGCTCCGCACGGTCGTCGGGCGGGGGCGCAAGGCCGCGTGGCTGGTGCCCCAACGGTCGCTGACCGATGAGCTGAACCAGGAGCTGGAGCTCTGGCGCCGGCAGGGACTCCGCGTGGAGCGTCTGTCCGGCGAGTACTCGGTCGACGTCGAACGGGCCCGCCGCGCCGACCTCTGGGTGGCCACCACCGAGAAATTCGAATCGGTCTGCCGGTCATCGTCTCTGCGTGAAGCGCTCAGCGAGGTCGACTGCCTGGTAGTCGACGAGATCCACCTGCTCGGCGACGAGTCCCGCGGCCCGGTGTTGGAGGCACTGCTGGCCCGCATGCGTGGGCGCGAGTCCGGGATGCGCATCGTCGGGCTGTCCGCCACTGTCGCCAACGCGGAGCAGATCGCGAGCTGGCTGCAGGCCCGGCTACTGCAGATCGCGTGGCGGCCGTCCCGGTTGACCTGGCAGCTGCCCATGGTGGCCACGCACTCGGACTGGAACGTCGTGGAGGCCGCCCGTACCCGGCTCGCCGCCGCCATCGCCGATCGAGTCACCGCCGACGGGGGCGGAGTGCTGGTCTTCTGCGGCAGCAAACACCACGTGCGCCGTACCGCCCTGGTCATCGCCGGCCGGCGGGGGGCGGACGTGTCGCGGGTCCACCCCGACGACCTCGACCGGCTCCACGAGGCGTGCCAGTCGGTCGGAGTCGGCCTGCACTACAAGGGCTGGGAGCACCGGCGCGAGGCCGAACACGGCTTCCGCACCCGGCAGCTGAGCGTCCTGGTCGCCACGTCGACGGTGGCCGCCGGGGTCAACCTGCCCGCCCGGGCGGTGATCGTGCGGGACACGCAGCTGGGGCTCCGCGATCTCGATGTGGCGACGGTCCAGCAGATGTTCGGTCGCGCGGGCCGGGTCGGGGCGGGCGAGAACCGGGGCTGGGCATTCCTGATCGTCGACGAGACGCAGCGCACCGCGTGGCAGTCGCGGCTGGTCGCCGGGCACACCGTACGGTCGCAGATCCTGTCGAGCCTGGCGGATCACATCCTCGCCGAGGTGGTGCAGCGGACCGTGGGCTCGCTGCGGCAGGCTGAGCAGTGGTGGGTGCAGACCCTGGCGTACCACCAGGGCAGCAGCAGCCCGGAACCGCTGCGGCGGGCCGTGGAGTTCCTCGCCGAGGCGCAGTTGCTGGCCGTCACCGAGCAGCCAGACGACGACTTCCTGCTCGAACCCACCGACCTGGGGCTGCTGACCGCCCGCATGATGCTCTCCTGCACCACGGCACATGAGCTGCGCTCGGCCCTTGCCCGGATGGACCCGCCCGCCGATCCGGACGAGGCCGAGCGACTACTGATCGACACCGTCGCCGCGGTGGTACCGAAGCTGACGCAGGTGACGGTCAGCGAAGACCTGAAGCCGGCGGTAGCCCGGCTACTGGACGCTGAGGGGCGGCTGGCGGGCCGGCCGGCGCCGGGCGGTACCGACTCGGGGTCGCGGGTGACGATCGCTCCTGGCGACACGGCGAGGGCGGCGCTGCTCGCCGTGGCACGTTGGCCGGCCGCGTTCGGGGCGCACGTACGGCAGGTCGCCGGGGTGCCGTACGCCGCGATGTACCCGGCGCTCGAAGAGGCACCCCGGTACCTCAACTGGCTCGGCGGTCAGGGGCTGCTCGGCACCGTCCATCCCTGGTGCGCGATCGTCGGCGCGGACCTGGGGCGCCGGATCAGGTGGCGGCGGTGCCAGCCGCACCGCGGGGCCGGTCGGCTGCTGTGGATCTGCGAGCAGATGGCCACCGCCGGGTACATCGAGGACACCGTTGAGCTGTGGCGTGCGGCGGTCGCCCGCGGGATCGTCAGCCCGGACTGGACGACGACTGCCCGGCCCCGGCACTGCCGTCTGGACGCGACGGAGTATGCGGCGCTCCTGCGCGACCGGGCCACCGGCACGGTGATCGACCTTCGGACGGACCGGGTGGCGGCCAGAGCACCGTCGGGGGCGGCGCTCGTCGCCTGGGCCGGCCGGGCGCATCGCCTGACCACTGCCCGCCGGGGTGAGGCGATTCTCGTGGTACCGGATGCAGACCCGCCACCCGATGCGGCGGCGGTGTTCACCTGGCGCGGTGATTACCACGCCACCGGTTGGCTCAGCGACTACTCGCAGTTGTCGGGGTGAGGCCCGAGCCGGGGCAGACCGTCCGCCGGTTCCCGAGTCCGTCAGAATCGGCAGCTCTCCTTCAACGCGGGAAGGATTTGCGGCGATATCTCAAAGCGCCCGGGATGCGCCAGCTGGTCGGCAATGGCCGCATTGAAGTTCCGGAGGAAGGTCTTGATCTGCTCCTTCGCCATGCCCTTACGCTGGAGATAAAATACGCTCCATTGTTCGAACCCGAACTGAGGCAGCCAGATGGAGCCGGTGATCGAGGTAAACAGGTCGTAGATAATTTCGGTGGCAGTCGCTGAGCTCATCGTGTTGTGGGACCAGTTGAAGCCCGCTCCACGAATTCCGTACTCGTTCCTCTTTCCCCAGATCGGAGTGATGCGGTCGCAGTACCACAGCTGCGCACGATAGAACTCCGGACGCCCCTCCTCGATCAGGCTGACGGTCTCCGCCACGGTATCGGGTGTCTCTCCGGGAAATCCCACTATCAGTGACGCGTACGAGGAGATGCCGGCGTCGTTGAGGACTTCCAGGGCACTCAGGTAGTCCCTTCGCCGTGCCGTCTTGTTCATCGTCTTCAGCATCGCGTCACTACCTGACTCGACACCCAGGAAGACTCCCTCGCAACCGGCATCCCGCATCAGCTTGATTGTTTCGGCATCGCCGTGGTCACTTCGATAGAAGCAGTTCCAGTGGAACCCGTAGTCCTTCCTGATCATCATGCGCAAGATCTCCCGAAAGCGAACCTTCGGAACATTGAAGGTGTCATCGATGAACGTTACCGTCGACACGGAGGGGATCTCTTTGATGCGGTCAAGCTCCCGCTCGACATATTCAAGATCCAGGTAGGTGTACTTGCCCGCCCTCTGAGGGAATCCGCAGAACGCACACGAGAATGGGCAGGATTTCGCGGTACGGGTAGTGACGAACGCGCCGAAGTCGCCCGACGGGAACAGGCTGTAGTCCACCATGTTCTCCTCAAGTGGATTGGATTCCACCTCGGGAGGCGTCAAGGCAAATGTGTCACCTTTCCGGTAGGCGAGATTCGGCACATTGTGGAGGCCGACGTCCGACCGTAGTGCCTTTATCAGACGGGCGAGAGTCTTCTCTCCCTCCTGGCCTATGACATAGATGTCGCCACCCAGGTAGTCGAGAAATGCCTCCAGATCCGGACCGCTGAACACCTTTGACTGATTCGCTATGTAGGGGCCACCGATCACGATCTTGGCTCGTGGAGCATACTTCCGAACAAAGGCCACGATCTCGATGATCGGTTCCGCGACCACGTACAGCGTCGTGGTGATCGCGACCGTGAGGACATCCTGAGAGGCAAGCTTCTCTCGCAGCTTGTCCTTCTCCAGGTGGAAGAGGTTCACATAGTCGAAGGTGCACCCCGCCCGGTGAAGGTACGTCCCGAGAGACGTGATCACAGGCCACAGGAAATCGGAGTTGTGGAAGTGAGCAGGAGGCCCAGCCGAAACCTCGTTGTGAAACTCGGTCAAAACATCGAGAGCCCTGTACGGCTTGCCGTCGTGGTCGACGTACGCCAGCCTCAGGTCCTGAAACGCGCCGGAGTCCTCCCCCATCTTCTTGACCGAGTTCACGTACGCACCGAAATCTGAGTCGTTGAAACCTACCAACAAGCAATCAACCATGATCATCCAGCTCCTTGAAGGTGTACAGCAGAACCGCGCAGGTTGCTATTCGCTGCTATCTGATCATCCGTTCACCCTCAGCTTGTGATTGATGGCTCTTCCTATCTCGTCAACCGGGCCTGGAGTCATTATTTTGCTGTGGGTACAGTTCACTGTGTGGCTGTCGATGCTCCCGCCGACGTAAGGTTCCCATTTTGTCGATCGCGACGACCCATCAGGCCCATCCAGTGCGGCAATGAAGAGGAGCAGGTCACCGTGAAAGCGATCAGGGACGAGTCTCCTGGCGATGTTCGAGTTATTCGACCCGATCTCCAATATGGAGAGGATGCGTTTCCTGTCGAATCCCGATATCGACGCGAGCTCCCTCGGCAACGCCTCCAGCTCATCGGCCTTCGCAAGCAGGGCGGCAAGATCCGATGAGGTAGTCTCGTCCTTAACGAGGTGGGCCCTCAGAGCTTCGGCCAGCTCGACGACTTCCGGTTCTGCCGTGGGAAGATCTTGCATGGGATAGGAGTCGATGCATGCCAGAAGTCCCACCTCCTCCCCCTTGCCTTGAAGCTTCGTGGCGACCTTATGGGCGACGAGGCCACCAAAAGACCACCCGACAAGATTGTAAGGACCGTGCGATTGCACTGCGCGAATTTGTTGCAGGTAGTCCTCGGCCATATCGTCGGCCGTGAGCGGAAGGCTCTCCGACCGACCCAACCCACGCGCCTGTATCGCATATATCGGGTGATCCGAACCTACGTGTCTGAGCAGCCCGGAATAAGCCCAGCCGATGCCGTACGCTGGATGAAGACAAAAGAGCGGGGTCTTTTTCCCGGAGGCTCGAAGCGGTAGAAGCGTGTCGAACGGATCCTCATAGGATCGCAGTTCAACGTTTTTGAGGAGCGCGGCGACGGTCGGAGACGTGAAGACATTCCGGACGCTGACACTGCTCCCGAAGACTGAGCGGATTCGGTCGGCGAGCCGTATTGCCAGTATCGAGTGTCCGCCGAGTGCGAAGAAGTCATCGTCGATCCCGACCCGGTCCAAGCCCAGTACCTCGGCGAACAGCCCGCACAGGACCTCCTCTTCGGCGGTACGCGGGCCACGCGACCCCGACACCGCGGAGAAGTCAGGTGCCGGCAACGCACGCCGATCCAACTTCCCGTTGCCGGTCAGCGGCAACGAGTCCAGGACCATCACCGCGGCCGGGACCATGTGATCCGGCAAGCGTTCCGCCAGCCGGTCGCGTAGCGCGCCACCATCGACCGTTGCCCCGTCCACACTGACCACGTAACCGACGAGCCGCTTCTCGCCGGGTCGGTCCTCACGCAGCACCACAACCGCCTGCGACACGCCAGGATCCTCGGTCAGAGCTGATTCGACCTCGCCGAGCTCGATCCGGAAGCCCCGCAACTTCACCTGATCATCGGAGCGCCCAACGAAGACCAGGTCGCCGTCGCTGGTCCAGCGAACCAGATCCCCCGTCCGGTACATCCGCTGCCCAACCCCACCGAACGGGTCGGCGACGAACCGCCCCGCGGACAGCCCCGGCCGGTTCAGATAGCCCCGGGCCAGCCCAGCCCCCGCCACATACAACTCGCCCACCACACCCCAGGGAACCGGCCGCAACCCCGAATCCAGAACGTAAACACGCGTGTTCACCAGCGGACGACCAATCGACGGGGCGTCGCTCTTGGTCAGGTGACTTTCGGTCGACCAGATCGTCGTTTCCGTTGGCCCGTAGAGATTGGTGACTTGACCGCCAGTGGCGATCATGGAAGCAGCGAGCTGGGCCGACAGTGCCTCGCCACCGACGAGCATCCGCATCCCGTCCACGGACTGCATGCCGCTGCTGAGAAGTGCTTGCCACAGCGTCGGGGTGGCTTGCATGATCGTCGCGCCGGTACGAGAAACGAGTTCAAGCAACGCGTTCGGGTCGAGCAACGCATCTCTGTCCGCGATGATCAATGTGGATCCGGAAACGAGCGGCAGATATATTTCCAGGCCGGCGATGTCGAAGGCCACTGTCGTCACCGCGAGCATTCGATCAGCCGGGCTCAATGGGAATAGCCCGCTCATGGCAGCCATGAAATTTGTCAAACCGGCGCAGGTGATCGTGACGCCTTTGGGGGTTCCGGTGGATCCGGAGGTGTAGATGACGTAAGCGGGGTTGGCCGCGGTCAACGGGTGAAGCCGGTCGGCGTTCGTCAGGTCGGCAGC
>NZ_BONZ01000128.1 GCF_016862975.1 Rugosimonospora africana | reverse complement strand
ACTAGCCGTTCCGGGCCCACTCCCATCCCGACGAGGTGACGGGCCAGGCGGTTGGCTCGAAGGTTCAACTCCGCGTAGGAGACCTCGACGCCGTCGAAGACCACCGCGATCGCGTCCGGGGTCCGGCCCACCTGGGCTTCGAACAACTCCGGCACCGTGACCTGCGGCACCACATGATCGGTGCCGTTCCATTCCACCAACACCCGGTGCCGTTCGTCGGCGGACAGCACGTCGATGCGGCCGACGGCCACCCCTGGGTCGGTGACGACCTGGGTGAGTACCCGTTCCAACCGCCCGGCCAGCGCCTGCATGCTTGCCCGGTCGAATACGTCCGGGCGATAGTCAAGCCGCAGCCGGATCCGGCGGCCGCCCGGCATCACGACCAGTCCCAAGGAGTAGTGGGTGGCGTCGTGGCCCTCGACGCCGGTGACTCGTAGGTGCCGTTCGGTGTTGCGCAGAACGTTCCGGTCGGTTGGGTAGTTCTCGAACACCATGTGGGTGTCGAACAGTTCACCC
>NZ_BONZ01000127.1 GCF_016862975.1 Rugosimonospora africana | reverse complement strand
GGTCGATGTCGTCCGCGCCGCCCGGGCCGGCCACTCGCCCGACCGGCTGGAGGCGATGACCGACACCGAGATGGTCCGTACCCTGATCGGGCTGACCGCCCGGGTCTACCTCGCCGATCCGCTGTACGCGTACGCGGTCAGGCTCGCCGCCGCTACCAGGAGCCACCCGTACGTGCGGGTCGGCGTCAGCCCCCGTGGCGTGATCGCGCTGACCCGGGCCGCGCGGGCCTACGCCTGCACCGTAGGCCGGGGCTACGTGCTGCCCGAGGACCTCAAGGAACTCGTCACGCCGGTCTTCGGGCATCGGCTGCTGCTGATGCCGGACGCCCAGATGCGCGGCGCCACGCCGCAGGATGTGCTGGACGAGGTCCTCTCCGGCGTCCCCGTACCGACGCCGGTGAGCACGTGAGGATCACCTCCCGGGGCATCGGCCTCCTCATTACCGGCGTGCTCCTGCTGGTCGGTGGGATCGTGTTCGGCTACCCGGAGCTGGCCGCGATCGGGGTGGCCGCCGCGCTCGCGGTCGGCATGTCGCTGGCCGCCGGTCTGCTCCGGCCCCGCCTGGAAGTCGGGCGCGCGATCGAACCGGACCGGGTCATGCGCGGCGAAGAGTGCCGGGTGACGCTGGAGGTCAGCAACGCCCGGCCGTGGGGTTCGCTCACCGTGGTCGGCGAGGACTACTGCGGGCCGCGTCCGGTGCCGATTCCATTGGTACGGCTGCGCCCGGGGCGCAAGACGACGGTCAGTTACCGGGTGCCCACCGAGCGGCGGGGCGTGGTGCAGCTAGGCCCCCTGCGGGTCGGCCGGCGCGACCCGTTCGGGCTGGCCCGGGTGCAGCGACCGTTCGGCGAGACCGGCCAGGTCTGGGTGTACCCGTACGTGCACCCGATCGCCGGGGTGCCGTCCGGCTCGTCGCGCAACCTGGACGGGCTGGCCGAGCGGGTACCCCACGGCAGCTCGACGTTCGACTCGCTGCGCGAGTACGTGCCCGGTGACGACCTGCGGCACGTGCACTGGCGGACCAGCGCGCGCATCGGTGAACTGATGGTGCGCGAACGGGTGGACACCAGCCGGCCCCGGATCGTGGTGCTGCTCGACGACCGGACCGCCGTGCACCACGGCGACACGTTCGAGGACGCCTGCGAGGCCGCCGCCTCGGTGGTCGCCGCCGCGACCCGGGCCGACCTGTCGGTCCACCTGCTCACCGCGAGCGGCACCAGCCTGCCGGTCGCCGCGGACAGCAGCGGGTACCTGGACGTGCTGGCCGAGGCGCGCCCGCACACCGACGAGGAACTGGGCCAGAACGGGCTGGCCGGGATCGCCGAGCGGGCCCGGCAGATGCAGGCCGGGGACACCCTGATCTGCCTGACCGGCAGGGCGGCGCCGGAGGACCTGGGCGCGATGATGGCGCTCCGCGGCACGTACGCCACCATCATGATCGGGCTGTTCGGGCCGCAACAGGGCCCGGGGGCCGACGCCGGCTTCCAGGTGATCGCGGCCCGGGACGCCGCCGAGTTCGCGCAACTGTGGGACGGGATCTGGTCGTGAGGCGGGTCATCGCCGCGCTGTGCTACGCGGGACTGCTCGCGCTGGGCGCCGGCGCGGCCGGCCGGATCTACGACGGCCGGCTGCTCGCCCTGCTGGTGGCCGGCGCGGCGGTGGGTTCGGTGGGCATCGGCCTGCTGCTGGTACGGAGTCCACAGTGGACTGTCGCGCCGGTGTCGGTGCTGGCCATGCTCGGGTACGTGGTGTTCGCGGTCTGGTATTCCGCCGGTGCCTCGGGAGTGTCCGGAACGCTGCCCACGCTGCTGCACGAGGCGGCGCGCAACGGCGGCCCGCAACTGCTCACCGCGCTGATCCCGATCGAGGCGCAGCCGGACACCGTGCTGGTGCCGGTCGTGCTGGTCTGGATCGCCGGCCTGATCTGCGCCGAGCTGGGCCTGCGCGCCGGGCGGGCACCGCTGGCCCTGATCCCGCCGACGGTTCTCTACCTGGCGGCACTGATCCTGGCCGGCCCGCACGGCGGCGTACAGCCGTGGCGCGCGGTGGCCTACGTCGCGCTGTCCGCCGGGGCGCTGGTCGGCACGGTGTCCCGGCGCGCGACCCCGGATCCGATCGGGCCCGAGCTGACCGCCCGGCAGCGCGGGCCGATGCGCGCGCGGCTGCGGGTACGGGCGGCGATCGGCGTGGCGGTGTTCGTCGCGCTGGCGGCGGCCGTGGTACCGGCGGTCGCGGCGACGGTGCCGCACGACCCGGTGGACCCGCGCGCCGCGGTGACCCCGCCGCAGTCCGACACCCTCGACCAGGATCCGCTGGCCCGCATCTCGGGCTGGATGCAGAATCCGACCGAGCCGCTGTTCGACGCGACCATGTCGGCCGACACGCGCATCGAACTGGCCGTGCTCAGCAACTTCGACGGGGTCACCTGGACGATCGGCGCCAACTACCGGGACGCCGGCCGGGAGTTGCCCGGGCTGACCCCGCCGCCGGGCGGCGCCGCGACTCCGAAGTCCGTCACCCGGGTCACCCAGCAGATCACCGTGCGCGACCTCGCCGGGCGACTGGTACCGGCGGTCGGCACGCCGCACGAGATCAACGGCATCCGGGTCGCGTACGACACCGGCACCGGCACCCTGCTGCGCCCGGACGGGCTGGTGCCCGGAATCAGCTACTCGGTGGTGTCCGAGGCGGCGCAGCCGAACCCGAACCTGCTCGCGCTGGCGGACGTGCCCAGCGGCCCGGCCGTGTCGCGGTACCTGCAGACCGGTGCCAGCGTCCCGGCCGACATCCAGAAGCTCGCGGAGTCCATCCAGGAGGGCAACGGAGGGGCCTACCAGCGGGCGTACGCGCTGCAGCAGTTCATCGCCGAGCACTACACGTACGTTCTCGACGCGCCGAGCGGGCACGCGTACCCGAACCTGGACTTCTTCCTGCTCGGGCCGGCGGCGCAGGGCGGCCAGCGGGGTACCTCGGAACAGTTCGCGGCGTCCTACGCCGTACTCGGCCGGCTGATGGGGCTGCCGACCCGGGTGGTGGTCGGGTTCCGGGCCGAGGCCGGGCACGGCACGGTCCACGGCGCGGACGCGCTGGCCTGGCCGGAGGTGCTGTTCTCCGGCATCGGCTGGGTGCCGTTCGACCCGATCCCGGCGAAGGACACCAAGCACCGGCAACTGGACCAGGACTACAAGCCGAAGCCGGACCCGCCGACACCCTCGGACGCGGACGACGCCTCGGCGACGCCGACGGCCTCCAGCTCGGCGAGCGCCAGCGCCAGCCAGCACGCGACACCGGGCGCCGATTCGGCTCTGCTGCCGCCGTGGACGCCGTACGCGGCCGGCGGAGCCGTGCTGGTACTCGTGCTGGTGGCGCAGCTGTGGGTGGTCATCGCCCGCCGCTCGCGTACCCGGCAGAGGCTGTCGGTCGGCGGGCCCTCCGATCGGGTACGGGGTGCCTGGCTGGAAGTGCTCGACGCGCTACGGCTGGCCGGCCGACGGCCACCGGAGCACCTGACCGCGACCGAGGTGGCCGAGTGGGCGGTCCGGCCGCCGGCCAAGGGCGCCGCGCCGCCGCCCCTGAACGAGCTGGTGGAGCTGGCGAACCTGGTCGCGTTCGCGCCGGAGTTCGCCGACGACCGGGACGCGGCGACGGCCGGCACCCGGGCGACCGCCTTCGCCCGCGGGCTGCGCCGCGCGCAGCCGTTGTGGCGGCGGCTGGTGTGGAGCCTGCGCCCCGGACCGCTGCGCTGGACGCACGCGGCGTTCCCGGCGCCGGACGCGGCGAAGCGTCAGGAACCGCTGCGCCCGGCGACCCCCGGCCGCTGAGCCGGCCCGCGCCGCCGGGCGCACGACTCCGGTCCGCGCCCGTCGCGCCGCCTCAGACGCGCCGAGCCGGACTGGTCGAACGACTGGTCTGGGTCGTAGCGCGGCGTTAGACGCGCCGAGCCAGACTGGTCGAAATCCGAACGCCGCTCAGCGCAGTACCGCGTCCTCGGCGCGCAGCAGCGCCAGGTCCGCCCGGTCGGGCAGCCCCTCCCAGTCGCCCGGTACCGTCACCGCGAACGCGCCCGCCAGGCACGCCCGGTCCAGACAGTCCACAATGGACATCCCGTCCAGGGTCGCGCTGAGGTACCCGGCGGCGAACGCGTCGCCGGCCCCGACCGGGTCGACCGCGCTCACCGGGTACGCCGGAGCGATCAGCACCTCGCCGTCGACGTACGCGAGCGCACCCCGCGCCCCTCGGGTGATGAGAACCTGACGCGGCCCGAGGGCCGACAGCTCGGCGGCCAGATCCTCGACCGTGTCGCCGCCGACCACCAGCCGCGCCTCGGCCTCGCTCGCGAACACCAGATCCGCCTGCGTGACGAGTTCGGCGAACTCGGCACCGGCGGCCTGCTCGCTCCACAGCGCCTGCCGGTAGTTGAGGGAGAGGCAGACCAGGACGCCGGCGCGACGGGCCACGTCGATCGCGTACCGCACCGCCTCCCGCGCGGTGCCGGACAGGGCCGGGGTGATCCCGGTGAGGTACAGCACCCGGGCCCGGGAGACCAGCGCGGTGTCCACGTCCTGCGGGGACAGCCGGGACCCGGCGCTGCCGCTGCGGTAATAACTCACCCGGGTGACCGCCTCGGTTCGCCGAGCCTTGATCATCAATCCGGTCGGCGCGGCGGGGTCGACGATGGAGCGGCAGTCGATGCCCTCGGCGGCCAGAGTACGGCAGATCAGCGCACCGAACTCGTCGGCGCCGACCCGGCCGACCCAGGACACCCGGTGCCCGAGCCGGGCCAGCCCGATGGCCAGGTTGCTCTCCGCGCCGCCACTGGACAGGTCGAGACTGGCCGCGTGCCGCAGCAGGCCGATGCGCGGGGTGCTGAGCATCGCCATGGTCTCGCCCATGGTGACCACGTCGGCCGGTGCGCCACCGTCGCCGGCAGCCCGGCCCGCGGCGGCCCCGTTGCCGGAAGGGCCGTTGGCCCCGGCCGCCGCCTCGTCCGGGGCGGTCACTTCTTCGCCCGGCGTACCGCGTCGACCATCGTCTCCGCGCGTGCGCGCAGGGCCGCCAGGTCGCCGGTGGCCAGGGCGTCGCCGAGCAGCGGTCCGCCCGCGCCGACCGCCGCCGCGCCGGCCGCGAACCAGTCCGCCACCGAGTCGGCGTCCACGCCGCCGGTCGGCACGATCGGGATGTCGTCCAGCGGCTCGCGCAGGTCCCGCAGGTACCGCGGGCCACCCAGCCGCGCCGGGAACAGCTTCACCGCGGTCGCGCCGGCCGCCCAGGCCGACGCCACCTCGGTCGCCGTGAACGCGCCCGGCAGCCAGTCTGCGCTGGAGGCATGGGCCACCTGCCCGATCTCCGGGTCGGTGTGCGGGCTGACCAGGAACCGGGCACCGGCGGCCACCGCGTCGTGTGCCTGGCTGGTGGTGCGCACCGTACCGGCGCCGATCAGCACCCGGTCGCCGAGCCGGTCGGTGGCCCGGCGCAGCGCGCCGAGCGCGTCCGGGGTGTTGAGAGTGACCTCCAGGGTGCGTACGCCCGCGTCGACCAGGGTGTCGATGACACTGTCGAGGTGCGTCGCGGAGCGCCCGCGCAGGATCGCGATGAGGCCGTCGGCAAGCGGGGAGGTGTCCAGCGCGCCGGCGCCGGTTGGTGAGGACATTGCGATGGTTCCCGTCTCAGAAATAGGTGTGGATCAGATCGGTCACCCGGTCGGCGTCGTCGATGACCGGGATCACCCGCCAGCGGTCGAATGCCGAGCACGGGTGGGAGATGCCGAAGCGCAGCAGGTCGCCCGGGTGCAGCCCGTCGGCGCGCAGGTACGCGTGCTGGTCGTTGAGGGCGTCCACGGTACCGGTGACGGAGGCGCCACCGGCGTGGCCGAGCGGTACCGGCAGCCCCTCGTCGTACGGGACGTCCCGCCGGCCCATCCCGACGATGGCCAGCCCCGGCTCGGGTACCGACAGCACCTGAGCCCAGACTTCCAGCGCGGGGCGCAGGGTCGAGGCCAGCGGGCTGCGCCGGGCGTAGAAGCCGTGGTCGTGGGTCACGTACGCGCCCGGCCGGAGGATCACCTCGTACCCGTGCCCGGACAGCTCCTCGGCGACCACGTCGAAATAGACGCTGCCGCCCGCGCTGGCCACCACCGGCCCGGTCACCGGCAGCTCTTCGGCAGCGGCGCGCAGCGTACCCATGAACGACCGTGCCTCGTCCACTGTGGACAGTTTGCCCTCGTAGCCGGCGACGCCGGCCACCTCGATGCGCGGGCTGGCGGCCGCGGCACGGGCGACCGCCACGGCCTCGGGTACCGTGCGGCACCCGGTACGGCCGCCGGGGTGCCCGATCTCGACCAGCACCCGGAACGGTCGGGTACCCGTCGTGGCGGCCAGCGCCGCCACCCCCGCCTCGGAGTCCACATAGGACAGCAGCTCGAACTCGGGATCGTCGTCGAGGCTGCTCGCCAACCACTGCAACGGTCGCGGATCGAGCAGCTGGTTGGCCAGCAGGACCCGGTTCACGCCGGCCCGGCGGTATACCAGAAGCTGGTTCGCGGTCGCGGCGGACAGCCCCCACGCGCCCGCGGCGAGCTGGGCGGCGAACACCGACGGTGCCATGGTCGTCTTCCCGTGCGGCGCGTGCCGCACGCCGCGATCGGCCAGGTAGCCGGCCATGGTGGTGATGTTGTGCCGCAGGGCGCTCTCCCGCGCCACGAGCACCGGCCAGGTGAACGGCCCGTCGACCAGCCGCTGTCCGACCGGGTCGCCCGGCCCGTCCGGGAACCAGAAGCCCTTGTCCCGCCAGTCGGTCTTCTCGGCCTCTCTATCGCTCATCGGCCCGCCTCGCTTCGCTCGCCGGACCGATGAGGCTCAACCGGACTGCACGTGCTAAGTCGCTCGCTGCGCTCGCTCATCGGGTCGCTCCCATCTCCGCGGAAATTCGCCGGGCGGCCTGCGCGACCAGCGGCCCCAGTTCGCGTACCCGGGCCGCGGTCAACCGGAAGCTGAGCCCCGAGACGCTCAGCGCGCCGGCCACCGTGTCCGTGTGATCGAAGATGGGCGCGGCAACGCAACGTACCTCCGGCTCATTCTCCCGGTCGTCCACGGCGAACCCGCGCTCCCGGATGCGGGCCAGCTCGGCGCGCAGCCGGTCCGGATCCGTGATGGTGTACGGCGTCCTCGCGACCAGCCCGCCGGCCAGTACCTCGTCCAGCGCGGCGGGCGGCAGCCAGGCCAGGATCGCCTTGCCGACGCCGGTGCGGTAGGCCGGCGCCCGGCTACCCACCCGGGAAGCCATCCGCACGCTCGTCTCGTTTTCCACCTTGTCGACGTAGACCACGTGCGGCGCGTCGTAGACGACCAGGTGCACGGTGTGGTTCGTGGCGCGCATCAACTGGTTGGCGTGCACCGCGGCGATCGTGCGCAGGTCCAGCCGGGACAGGTACGCCTGGCCCAGCCGCAGCGCGCCGTGGCCGAGCCGGAACGCCCCGGTCTCCCGGTCGCGGGCCAGCAGGTCGGCCTCGATCAGTGGCGCAGCCAGGCGCAGCACGCTGCTCTTGGACAGCGACAGGTCCTCGGCCAGCTCGGTCAGCTTCACGCCTCGGCCGGCACCGGCGTGGTCGCGCACGTACCCGAGCAGGGCCACCCCGCGGCGCAGCGACGCGCTCTGGTTGCGGGTACCCGACCCGGCGTCCACCGGGCCGTCGACCGCGGCCCGGTCGCGACCGCGCGCGGCGGCGCCGGCCGTCGCCGGTACCCCGCTGGTGACCGTCCGGCGCCCTCGCCGCGCCGCGGGACTGGTCGCGGTCATGACCCACGCAGCCCACGGCCGGGCGTCGCGCCGGTCAGCGCGCCGCCGGTGAGCACCACGACTCCGCCGACCACCACCGTGTCCACTCCGGTCGCCGCTTCGCGCGGCCGGGCGTAGTCGGCCCGGTCGGCGATCGTCGCCGGGTCGAGCACCACCAGGTCGGCGGCGTGGCCGGGGCGCACCAGACCCCGGTCGGCCAGGCCGAAGCGCCGGGCCGGCGCCGCCGCCAGGTGCACCACAGCCTCGGGCCAGCTCCAGTCGCCCAGCTCACGCACGTGCCGGCCGAGCAGCCGGGCGAACGCTCCGAAGCCGCGTGGGTGCGGGTGGCCGCCCCGGTAGATGCCGTCCGAGCCGCCGATGTGCGCCGGATGGCGCAGCAGCGCGCGGACCGAGTCCTCGGTCGCGGTCGGCGGCTGGTCGAACACGCAGCCGACGCCGAGTCCGGTGGCCAGCAACAGCTCGACGGCCAGTCGTGCCGGGGACAGGCCGGCCTTGTCCGCCGCCTCCGGCAGCCGCAGGCCCTCGGTCCACGACCAGTCCGGGTGCTCCACGCAGGCCAGCGTGATTCTCGGCCACAGCTCGGCGGACCACAGGCCGGCAAGCCGTGCCTGCGTCGCCGGCTCGCGGAGCGCGGCGAGCGTCGCGTCCAGGTCGGCGGTGGGCAGGAAGGAGGGCAGCGTGACCATCGCGAGGGTAGAGGAGCCGCGGAGGTACGGGTACGAGTCGAAGGTGACGTCCAGGCCGCCGTCGCGCGCCTCGTCGACCATGCCGGCCAGCCACTCGGCCGGGCCGTGGTAGTGCGACACGTGTACCGGCGCCCCGCTGCCGCGCCCGATCGCGGTCGCCTCGGCCATCCCGGTACCGGCGTGGGCCTCGTACCCGCGCATGTGCGTCACGTACGGGCGACCACCCAGCGGTGCGGCGAGCCGGATCAGTTCGTCCGCGGTGGCGTACCCGCCCGGCATGTACTCCAGCCCGCTGGACAGCCCCACCGCGCCGTCGGCCAGCCCGCCCTCGACCAGTGCGAGCATCCGGGCGAGCTGTCCGGGATCGGGTGCCCCGGCCGCGGCGCCCATCACCTCGTACCGGACGGTGCCGTGCGGCACCAGGTATGCCGCGTTGCAGGCGATCCGCCCGGTGTACCCGTCGAGCAACTCGGCGACCGACGCCGCGGTGCCGGGTGGCAGCAGCGGGTGCACCCCGTTGACGGCGGCGAAGTACCGGGTCGCGAACTCCACAGTGGACGGTGAACCGGGAGCGAAGGACACTCCGTCCTGCCCGAGGATGAGCGTGGTCACACCCTGGGCCAGGACGGCGAGCTGCACGGCCGGGTCGAAGACCGCGGCGTCGGCGTGCACGTGCGCGTCCACGAACCCGGGTGTCACATAGCGGCCGGTGGCGTCGATCACCAAGGCGGCCTCCAGCGAACCGCCCGGGGCGCCGGTCGGCGCCGGTGCGGCGCGTTCGATGACCGCGACGATCCGGTCGCCGCTGCATGCCACGTCCGCCGGCAGCGCCGGGCCGCCCGTGCCGTCGAGCACCGAACCGCCCCGGATCACCAGGTCGAACACGCCGCACCACCCCTGTCCCGCCGCCGACGAGGCTAGGCACCCGCCGGTCGAGATGAAACATATTCGGCATAGCATTGTGCATTGCACAATCGGCGTCAACCGTGGGTGCTCGACCGCGCACCGTGGGCGCGCCGCCGCCGGCCAGACTCGTTACCCTGGCCGTTAGCGGTATGTCCACGCGGGCCGCGGTGACGGAGGATTACCGACATGGCTGAGGACGACCGGGTCAAGCAGGCATGCGCGTATCTGCGCCTGCTGCTGCTGCGACCCGGCGAGTACCAGAGCCGGTGGACGACCGGACCGGACACTGCCGGCCCCGGAGCCGAACCCAACGACATCGACTATGCCGCGGTCGCCGCGGTGCTCGACGGCGGCGAGCCCGGGTCCGGGACCGTCCACGTGGACACCGTCGACGTGGACACCGTCCGCAGGGCACTGACCGGCGTCGAGCTGAGCCCGGCGACGCTGGAGCGGTTCATCGAGGCGTTCGACCTCACCGGCCGGCACGCCAACCGGCTGCGCGACGTGTTGCGCGGCTCCGGCGCGACCCGGGTCATCACCGGCGACGCGCTGCGGCCGGCCGACCTGTACCAGCGCGGTGGGCCGCCCGGCTACGAGACGCTGGCCATGCACGAGATGCACACCCTGGGCCCGGACGGTCGCCCCGCCGAGCACCAGACGATCCAGGTGATCCGGTCCACCGTCGACCGGCTGGACTCCTACCCGTACCGGTTCGACACCAACGAGCTGACCGTCGAGGTGACCCGGGGCGGGAAGGTCGGGCAGCGGATCTACCGGGTGTCCGATTCGCTGTACGCGGTGGACATCCAGCTGACGCACCCGCTGGCCAAGGGCGAGAGCGCGCTCATGCAGTACCACACGACGTTCTTCTACCGGTCCCAGCCGCCCGCGGAGTTCCGCCGGGGCCTGGCCCGCGCCACCCGGGACGTCAGCATCTGGGTCACCTTCCACCCGCAGCGGCTGCCCAAGCGGATCTGGTCGGCCAGCTGGGACGGCCTGGACCAGGGCCGGATCCTGGAGCGCGAATCGGTCGAACTGGACGAGCAACGCTCGGTGCACCGCCGCTTCGACGTCGTCGAGCGCGCGATCGTCGGCTTCTACTGGGAGTGGGCGTAGCTTACGGTCGTTCTGGCTCGGCGCGTCCAACGCCGCGCGACGATCCCGACCGGTCGGCCTCGCGGAAACACCGCAGCAGGATCCGCAGGCCGGGAGCGATCAGGTCGCGGGGGACCGCGCCGTACCCGATCACCAGTCCGGCCCGGGGCTCCTGCGCGTAGTACCCGGCGAGGCCCTCCACCGCCACGCCCGCCCGCAGGGCCAGGTCCACCACGTCGTCGATGTCGACCGCCACCCCGGCCCGCAGCCGGGCGCACACGTGCAGGCCGGCCGCCGACGGTACCGGCTCCAGCCACTCGCCGAACCGGTCAGCGAGGGTGGAAAGGAGCAGATCGCGCCGGGCCCCATATTCTCGGCGAGCCCGCCGGACGTGCCGGGACAGCATGCCCTCGTCGATGAATCGGGCGAGCGCCCCCTGAGCCGGGATGTCGCCGTGGTAGTCGGTCAGCCGCTTGGCGGCGTGCAGCGCGGGGCGCAGCGACGCCGGGGTGACCAGGAAGCCCAGCCGCAGGCCGGGCAGCATGGTCTTGGAGAACGACCCGACGTATGCCACCCGGCCATGGCGGTCGAGGCTCTGCAGCGGCTCCAGCGGCCGGTCGCCGTACCGGAACTCGCTGTCGTAGTCGTCCTCGACGATCACGGCACCGTGCCGGCCGGCCCAGTCCAGCAGCGCGGTGCGCCGCGCCAGCGACATCGGGGCGCCGAGCGGGAACTGGTGCGACGGCGTGGTGTACACCAGCCGGGTGCCGGCCGGCAACGCGGCCACGTCCAGCCCCTCGTCGTCCACCGGTACGCCGACCACCCGGGCGCCCAGCGACCGGAACAGCAGCCGGGCCGGGCGGTATCCGGGGTTCTCGACCGCGACCGTGGCGCCCGGCTCGACCAGTACCCGTCCGATGAGGTCCAGCGCCTGCTGTGCTCCCTGGGTGACCACGATGTCGTCGGCGCCGGCCCGCACCGACCGGGACAGCCCGACGTGCCGGGCGATCGCGGCGCGCAGCCCGGCGTGCCCGGCGGGGTCGCCGTAGCCGCCCGGATCGAACGAGGCCCGGCGCAGCTCGCGGCCGACCAGCCGGCGCCAGGTCTGTATCGGGAACAGCGCCGGGTCGGGGTTGCCGACCCGGAAATCGATGGCGGCAGTCGGTGGCGATGGGACATGCGCGGCCACGACCTGGTTCCACAGTGGACGGGGAGCGACCTCGCTGCCGCCCGGTGCCCGCCGGGGCGCGCCGCGGCGGGCCGGTCTCGGGGAGGCGTGGGGGGTGCTCGCCTCCGCCACAATCCGGCTCCGGCTGTGGTCTTCGGGACCGGACGGCCGGCTCGCGTCGGGACGGTCGGCGGTGGCGACGAACGTGCCCGCCCCGACCCGCGCGTGCAGAAAGCCCTCGGCGGTCAGCCGGTCATACGCGACGGCCACCGTGTTTCGCGACACATCCAGCCGGCGGGCCAGCTCGCGGGTCGGCGGCAGCCGCTCGCCGGCGCGCAGCCGCCCGTCCAGGATCGCGTCGAGGATCTGCCGGTAGATCCGGGCAGCCAGGTCGCCGCGGCCGGCGAGGCTGACGTGCAGATCCATGAGAGACACCCCATCCCTTTTTCCGGGGAGCACAGCCGGATCCGGGTTGTGACGGGAGGCGAGCCCCCCACGCGTTTCGGCCTCGGCGAATTGGCCCAGTCCAGATGGTAACTATTGGATCTGATGCGGAGCCAATCCGGCACCTAGCCTGGTGCTCGTGAGAGGAATGACGATGCCGCAGGGCGCCGCAGTGTCGATCGGCGCCGTCCTCGGTACCGGGGTAATCGCCCTGCCCGCGCTGGGCGCCGCGGCGGCCGGGCCGGCTTCGCTGATCGCCTGGCTCGCGCTGATCCTGCTGTCCGTGCCGCTGGCCGCCACGTTCGCGGCGCTCGGTGCGCGGTACCCGGACGCCGGGGGTGTGTCCACCTACGTGCGGACCGCGTTCGGCGCGCGGGCGGCCACCGTGGTCGGCTGGTGCTTCTACTTCGCGGTACCGGCCGGTGCGCCGCCGGCGGCCATGTTCGGCGGGGCGTACGTCGCCGCCGTGCTCGGCGGCGGGATGCGCACCACGCTGATCACGGCGGCGCTGATGATCGTCGCGGTGACCGCGATGAACGCCGGCGGGGTACGCGTCTCGGGCCGGCTGCAGCTCGGCATGGCTGCCCTGCTGGTGACGCTGCTGCTGACCGCTACGGCCACGGCGCTGCCGCACGCCCACCTGGCCAACCTGCACCCGTTCGCGCCGCACGGCTGGCTGGCCATCGGACCGGCCGCGGCGGTGCTCGTCTGGGGCTTCGCCGGGTGGGAGGCGGTCACCTCGCTGGCCGCCGACTTCCGCGACCCGAAGCGCGACGTGCCGCGCGCCTCGGTCGTCGCGCTCGTCGTGGTCGGCGTGCTCTACCTCGGCGTCGCCGGGGCCAGCGTGCTGGTCCTCGGGCCGGGCGCGGCGACCACCCAGGCGCCGCTGGCCGAACTGCTCGCCGTGGGGCTCGGCGCGCCGGCCCGGATCGCCACCGCCGCGGTCGCGGTGCTGCTGACGCTCGGCACGATGAACGCGTACTTCTCCGGCGTCGCCCGGCTCGGCGCCGCGCTGGGCCGGGACGGCGCGCTTCCCGCGTGGTTCGGGCGGGGCAGCAGCGCGGGCGAGATTCCCCGCCGCAGCCTGGCCTCCGTCGCCGTGCTGTCCGCCCTGTCCCTGGCGATCGTGGCGGTGACCGGCCTGTCCACGCGGACGCTGGTCCAGTTGACCACCGGCTCGTTCGTGCTGGTGTACATGCTCAGCACGGCCGCCGCGGTGCGCCTGCTGCCCCGGCGCAGCTGGTCGCGCCGGGCCGCGGTGGTGGCGCTGGTCGCCGTCTCGGTACTGCTGTTCATGAACGGCTGGTACGTGCTGTGGACGCTGGGCGTGGCGGCGGTCGCCCTGCTGTACGCGGGCCGGCGTGCCGGTACCCGTACCCCCAAAGTCACAGTGCCCGACACCGCGCCGGAAGCCGCCGACGACGCGGACCCTGCAGTAGCGTCGGCGTTATGACTGAACCGATCGTGCCCCTGGAACCGGTCGACGAGTCCTGGTCGAGCGCGCTGGCCATCGCCGCACACCCGGACGATCTGGAGTACGGCACCGCGGCGGCCGTCGCCCGCTGGACCGACCAGGGCAAGCGCGTCGTGTATTGCCTGGCCACCAGCGGCGAGGCGGGCATCGACAGCATGGAACCGGAGCGGTGCGGCCCGCTGCGCGAAGCCGAGGAGCGGGCCGGCGCGGCGCTCGTCGGTGTGGACGTGGTCGAGTTTCTCGGGTATCCGGACGGGATGCTGGTATACGGGCTCGACCTGCGGCGGGACATCGCCCGCGCGGTCCGGCGACACCGTCCGGACGTGGTCATCACCGGCAACCACCACGACTCCTGGCGCCCGGGCCTGCAGAACCAGGCCGACCACGTCGCGCTCGGCCGGTGCGTGATCGACGGGGTACGCGACGCGGCCAACCGGTGGGTGTTCCGCGAGTTGCTGGACGAGGGGTTGGAGCCGTGGAAGGCGACGCACATCTTCGTCGCTGGCAGCCCGATGGCCACGCACGGCGTGGACGTGACCGGCGGCTTCGACCGCGGCGTCGCGTCGCTCGCGGCGCACGCCGAATACCTGCGCGGCCTCGGGCCGACCGCGATGAGCGACCCGGAGGAGTTTCTGGAGTCGGTGTCCCGGCCCACCGGCGCCCGGCTGGGCGTGCGCTACGGCGTGTCCTTCGAGGTCATCTACACCTGAGAAACGGAAGCGGCCGGCCGGCCCGGCATCGGGGAGCCGGACCGGCTCCGACCGCGTCCCACCGCGTGCTGGCCGACGTTCGACTCGCGGCTATCGGGCACACCGCGAAAGCAACAGGGCCAGCTGGGCACGCTGTCGACCGGCGGGTGAGTTCAGGTCGATACCGAGCTGTGCCCCGATGCGTGTGATCCGGTTCTGAAGGCTGCTGTGATGGAAGTTGGTAGCGCGCGCTGCCTCTCGCAAGGAACCGGAGTGGAGGAAGTGGTCCAGTAGCTCAAGCGCCTGCTCTCCGCCCGGCTCGACCGCGATGCGGGCGATGGCAGCCACGTCGTCCTCCGCCGCGACAGCGCTCGGGTCGAGGCGGCTGAGCAGTCGAAGCACTCCGACCGTGCCGGCATCGAGTGCGCGCGGCCACGCGACTCCCGCGCCCGCGAACCGCAGGGTTTCCCGGGCGGCGGACCACGAGGTGGGGGCGTCGAGGGTCTCCACGACGGGTCCCACTCCCAGGCGGCCCGGGAAGTCGAACGCGCCCAGCTTGGCGGGTTGCGCGCCGACGACGAGGATCAACGCCAGTCGGCGGGACAGCTCCGCCGCGAAGAGCTGTCGAGCCCAGACGCGACGTAGCTCGCGTGCGAGCGACTCCACCGACGTCCCCTCGTCGGGCTCAAGGGCCATCAGCTGAACGCTGCTTGAGGGCTGAAGGCCGATGAGGCGGGCCGCGCGCGAGCGTTCCGCCTCGTTGGCGCGGTCGCTGACGAGAATCTGCGCAAGGGCCGGGTCGGAGAACCCGATTGTCGCGTCAAGGTTGTTCGGGGCGCGCCGTTGAAGGACACTCGTGGCGGCCAGGGCAAATCGTTCGATGATGAACTCGTCGAGTTCGAGCGCCTTGCTTTCGCGTTCGAGCCACACCTTCCCTTCCTCCCCGCCTTCCAGTCCCCGCACGCCGCTGGGCTGGCCCATGGGTTGGTGAAGCGGTTCGCCGTCTTGCGAGCACCGGACCATGACGCCTCGACCGGGCACTTCGAGTCCGGCGGTGCAGTCGGCGATGACGGCCGCGGCACGGACAACGGCTTCGAGATCGGGGCTGTTGGTGCTCAGCTGGTCGAAGTAGGAGACCACTCGCAACGCGCGTTCGCCGGCACCGTCTACGTTGACGAGCTTCAGCATCAGCCCTTGCATGCTGTCAGGATACGACTCGGCCTCGCCAGCTGGCGCGCGCCAAATGGCGAGGTTTCCGCTCCGAACCGCGTCAAATGGCGCTGTTAGATGCGTCGATTCCGCCGGCAATATGTGCTGGTGACCCCGCCGCAGCTCCGTCTCGACCCAGAACTCGCCGCCATTAGCGTCATGATTCCCGAGTTCGACCTCTTGGACGACCTCTCGGAGGCGCGACGACTAGAGGACGAGCTTGCTGCGCAGGGACGGAACTCGCTCGAGGGAGTCGCCATTGAGGACGTTCACCTTCTACGTCGGGGCGGCGGGCAGCTACGGGTACGCAGCTACCGGCCGTCCTCCATAGGCACGCTCCCCGCCATTCTCTACATTCACGGCGGCGCTTTCATGTTGGGCAGCGTCGCGACGGAAGACGAACGGTGCGAGTTCTATGCGCGGGACGCCAACTGCGTGGTTTTCGCGCTGGACTACCGACTCGCGCCCGAGCACCCCTTTCCCGCCGCGTTCGACGACTGCAACGATGTGCTCGATTGGTTGTATCGAGAGGCCGGTTCGCTCGGGATCGACCCGCGCCGCATCGCGATCGGCGGCAACAGCGCGGGTGGGGCACTGGCCGCCTCGACAGCGCTCCATGCGCGCGCGTTCGACCGCCCGCCCCTCACTCACCAGCTGCTGGTCAATCCGGTTCTGGACTGCCGCAGTCGTACGCCTTCCGTTACCCGCTTCACCGACACTCCCGTGTGGACCCGGGCCCACAACCTACTGATGTGGGAAAGGTATCTCGGGCCCGCCGCATCCAGCGTTGACTACCGCGCGTCCCCTGCTCTCGCGGATGACTTGACCGGCCTTCCGAGCGCGTCCTTCTGGATAGCCGAGTTCGACCCGCTCCGAGATGAGGACTACGAATATGCGATTCGCCTCATGGGGGCAGGCGTTCAAGTCGACCTCACGCAGTACGCCGGCACCATGCACGGATTCGACGGTTATCGCATGACGGGGGTGGGCCGTCGCGCGATGCACGACCAGATCCGCGTGCTTCGGCGCGTCTTCCAGCGATGAGCGCCAATCGGTGTGAGGCGGACACAACCAGGTCCGCCCTGGATCCCGACGTGCGGAGCTTCGTCGAGTCCGCGCGAGGATCCCTCTTCCCGCCCCTCGCTGGCCTGCCCGCCGGGCGCCTGCGCGCGACGATCAACGCCGCTCTGTTGAGCCACGACGTCGCCGGGTACGTTCCCGAGCCAGTCTCCCGGGTTGAGCGCGCGAGCTTTTCGGAGGTACCCGCGCGTGTCTACTTCCCCTCCCATCCGCCCCGGGCTGTCGTTGTCTACTTCCACGGTGGCGGCTTCGTCGCCGGCAACCTCGACACCCACGACAAGACCACCCGCAGAGTCGCCAACGGTGCCGTCGCCATCGTCGCCAGCGTCGACTACCGGCTCTCACCGGAGCATCCATTCCCGCTTCCGTTCGAGGATGCCCTGACGGCAACGCGGGAAGCCGCGCGAAGGTACCCACACCTGCCTCTCCTCGTCATGGGCGACAGCGCCGGGGGAGCGCTCGCGGCCTCTGTCGCGCAATGGGCCCGCGACTCCGGCCTCGTCGAGGTGGTTGGCCAGGTACTGGTGTATCCGGTCATCGACTTCGATCTCGAATCCCGGTCGATGCTCGACTACGGCTCGGACTATCTGCTGACTCGCGCCGATCTCGCGATGTACCGCCGGTACTACCTCAACGGCACCGACAGCGAGCGATATGCGCTGCCCGGCTCGATGGCAGATCTCAGCGGGCTTCCACCGGCGGCCATCGCCATCGCGGGCTTCGACCCCCTTCGCGACGAGGGGGCACGGTACGCGCTTCGGCTCGCAGAGGCGGGGGTCCCCGTCAACCTCCTCGACGACGCCCACCTCATCCACGGATGGCTGGAAGTGGCAGAGACCATTCCGGCCGCCACCTCGGCGCGAGGCCGGCTGGTCGAAGCGGTCCGAGACCTCTCCGCTACCTCTCCCTGAAAGCAACCAACCAGCACCCCTCAACACCCCAAGCTCACAAACCAAGGAGCAATCACGTGTCACGGTGCACATCTCGCGCGATCCGCAATGCGGCGGTCGCACTGGCCACTTCTGCGGTTCTGGTCGTCCCCGTCGGCTGCAAGGCCATCACCAACGGGTCTGCCGCCAAGTCTCCCAACGCCGGGGGCGACCTCAGCTCCATCCTGTTCGTGAACCCTCTGCCCAACTATTCCCAGTGGAAGCTCATCGGCAAGTGCATGGGCGAGGAAGCCCAGAAGAAGGGCGTGAAGTTCTCGCAGGTCGGTCCCTCGGGTAGCAGTGTCGACGCCAACTACATGATCTCTCGCTACCAGCAGGGCATCGCCAACGGTGAGGGAGCCATCGCGACCTTCCCCCTGTCCGCCGACCAGTTCTCCCCGCTCATCGAGCAGGCGAAGAAGAAGGGCATTCTCACGGCGACTCTGTTCGGTGGCGGATCGACGTCCGATCAGGACGTGGAGATCGGCACCGATTACGCGACCTCCGCGACCCAGGCCGTGGAGTTCATCTCCAAGTACGCGGGCGACGCGCAGGTCAAGGTGGGACTGATCGTGGGAGCTGCCACGCCGCCGCCCAAGGTGTGGTCGGACGCCTTCATCGCCGCCGCGGGTGAGACCACGAACGTGAAGGTCGTCGACACCGGCATCGACAACGGCGATCCGACCAAGGACGTCGACCTCGCGGTGAACATGTTGACGGCGCACCCGGAAATCAACATGTTCGCGACGAACGAGGGTGCCGCATCGGCCGGTATCAGCGCCGCCATCAAGCAGAAGGGCCTCGTCGGCAAGGTGCACTTCGTCGGGAACGGTGCCGACGAGAGCGGAGTCAAGGCTCTCGAGGACGGTACGGCGGCGTCGGTGCTGATGCAGGACCTCTGTGGAGCGGGCGAGGCCACCACGGACGCGCTCATCGGTCTGCACAAGGGCGACACCGTCAAGCCGAAGATCGACGTGGACATCGTCTACGCCACCAAGGACAACTACAAGAAGTACCTCGACGGTGGGCAGTACCTGTGAGTGGCAACACCGCGACGCCAGCACTGGAGCTGCGATCCGCCTCGAAGTCATTCGGGCGGGTCGCGGCCCTCCTCGGCGCCAGCCTCTCGGCACACCGCGGCCAGGTGCTCGGAATCGTCGGCGACAACGGAGCCGGAAAGTCGACCATGCTCAAAATCCTGAGCGGAATCTACTCCCTGGACTCCGGCTCGCTACTCATCGACGGCCGGGGCGTCGTCTTCAACAGCCCGAAGGACGCCCGCGACGCCGGCATCGCGACGGTCCAGCAGGACCTCGCACTCGTCGAGGTCCTGGACGTCGCGACCAACATGGCGCTCGGCAGCCTGCCACGCAAAGGGCTCTTCGTCGACCGGGCGGCAATGAACCAGCAGGCACGACAGGTACTCGACGACATCAAGGCAACCGTCGGCTCGGTGACGATGCCGGTCGGCCTGCTCTCCGGCGGCCAACGGCAGATCATCGCCATCGCGCGGGCGGTGCGCCTCAACGCGGACATCGTGCTCCTCGACGAACCAACCGCGGCGCTCGGCGTGCGCGAGACAGCGCACGTCGGCGAAATCATCGACGAGCTCAAACGTCAGAACAAGGCGGTTGTCTGCATCAGCCACGACATGGAGTTTGTGTTCGAGCACAGCGATGTCATCGCCGTCATGCGCCTCGGCCGAGTCGTGGCGACCCGGCCGGCTTCCGGCACTCCCCGCGAAGAAGTAATCGGGCTGATCACCGGCGCCATCGCCGGAGAGGTCCCCGCGGAAATTGAGGGAGCAGCATGACAGAGAACGTGGCGCAGGGCGCGCCCCAGGCGCGCACGCACGGGACGAGTGAACCGGGCAGGATCGCCCAGATCGTGCGCCGGCAGGAGTTCACACTCGTGCTCGTCGTCCTGGTGATCGGCATTGTCGCGGTGATCCTCAATCCGATCTTCGTCAGCGCGAACAACCTCATCGAGTTGGCCAGGGCCACCGTCATCTACTTCATCATGGCGTGCGGAGCGACTCTCATCACGATCGGCGGCGGGCTCGACTTCTCGGTCGGCTCGGTCTTCACCCTGGGAGGTATCTCGACCGCGTGGGGCATGAGTATCGGGCTGCCGTGGCCCCTGGCGATACTGATCGGACTCCTGTCGGGCACGATCGCCGGCTTGGCGAACGCGCTCATCATTGAAAAGTTGGGTGTCCCACCGATCATCACGACACTGGGCACCTTCTACATCATCTCCGGCCTGATCGTGGTCTTCTCGGGAGGCAACGACATCGTCGGGCTTGACCCGACCTTCGAGTTGCTGGGCCAAGGGGCTCTCTACGGAGTCCCGCTCGTGGTCGTCTACGCGATCGTCGTCGGAGTCGTGTTCTGGATCGTTCTCGAGAAGACCCGGTTCGGTTACAACGTGCGGGCCATCGGAGGCAACCGGGGCGCCGCGGTCGCGAACGGCATCTCGGCAACCTCGATCAACCGGCGGCTCTACGCCATCGGGGGCGTACTGGCGGCGCTGGCCGGAATCATCTACACCGCCCGTACCGGTAGCGGTCAGGTCAGCGCGGGCGGTTCTTCCGTGACCCTGGTGGTGACAAGCGCAGTCCTCATCGGCGGAACAAGCCTGTTCGGTGGACTGGGCACCATCACCGGTACCGTGATCGGAGCCTTGCTGTTCGCGGAAATCGACAACGGGCTGGCGCTGTCGAACATCTCGCCGCTCTACCTCAACATCGTGATCGGCAGCATCCTCATCCTTGCGGTGGCTGCGGACTACGTGCGCCGCCAGAGGCTCTACCGCCGCTGACGCTCGTGCCATCGTCCACTCGCAGAGGCTGCGAGAACGAGACAACCTCTACATTCTGCTGGAAAGGATGCTGCAGTGGTATTGCACTGGCGTGTGCGGTTACGTGGTCGGTGGCGATGGA
>NZ_BONZ01000126.1 GCF_016862975.1 Rugosimonospora africana | reverse complement strand
GGGTCACACCGCGATCGGTTTCCCACCGCAACAACGGCGAACCCAACATCGCCCGCGCTACCTGCCGCGCCAACCGCCGGCCCAACGACCTCATCGATTCCGTGACCAGGAGTTACCCGACTACGAAATGACCCTGCCCCGCGTGCATCATTGTTTCGCGCGATGGCCGGTCGGAGGCGCCGGCTCGTCTGGCGAATCCAACGCCCAGCATGCGGTACGACGGCTGCCGCCACACCGCCAGCCTGCGCTGGCCGCCGATCGGTGCCAGCTCAGCGCGTCGAGAGTCCGGGAGCGGGGTCTGGGCGCTACGACGACGGTTGCTCTTCGCTGCATGAGCCCCTGCAGAGCCGGACCGAGCGAAGCCGGCCGCCCAGCAGTGGTTCCGTTTCCGCTCGAGACTCCCGCTACCGGCACGCATTTCCGGCACGTTTCTCAGCTGCGCCGCGTCGACCTGTATTCGTGGTAAGCGGCTCAAGCACACCCACAACGTCCAGGACCTCCTGCACCATCCCCCGGGCGTGACTGACGTGCAACACGCAGCCGACGTGATTAGCGGCTCTGAAGGCGGCGACCAGCGTCCCGATGGAGGTGGAATCGATGTAGTTGACCTCGCCCAGGTCCACCTCGACAGTAACCGTATCCGGCTGGCCGATCGCGGCCGCGAGCACCTCGCCTAACTCATCGACGGTACTCAGGTCCAGTCCACCAGCCAGCCGCACGCTCAGGCGGCCGCCAGTCCGGTCGACCTTGTACAACAGGTTCATGCCGCTCACCCCCCGATCACATGCGTGACCTCTCGATGGACTCGGGCTTCACTCCACCTTTCACCTCGTCCATGCGGGATGCAACCGCGAACGCCAACCGGGCGCCTTCCCGCCCGCCAGACGCTGGCTATGATCTCGCCCCGTCAAACGGACTTGCTATGAGTCGTTGGCCTCAACTCCCCCTGACAGACACGGAGGTGCCGAGGCGAGGTTTGCATCCTGTACGTCTAAACCCGAATCCACCGATGATCATGGTGAGGGCGTGCCGGAGCGTGAGAATGCCCTTCCGGGGCAGCAGAATTGGGCTTGCTGAAGGTCCATGTCTGCTGCGGGGAAGGGCATCTCGTAGGTGCGACTATCTCATACTCGGGCGGTGGCTGCCGCTGTCTTCGACGAGCCGAATTTGGTGTCGGCGGCTGGCCTGGTGCCGGTGTTGGCGTTGGCCGGGCGTGTGGGCTGCAGGAACTGGCTGACGAGTTCCTGACGGTGCCGACGGACAAGGGCGCGCATGCCAGGGCGAAGGTGGCTTCGCTGGTCGCGGGGATGGTCGCTGGTGCGGACAGTATCGATGACATGGCGCTGTTGCGGCACGGGGCGATGGGTAAGGTGTTCGATCGGCCGTACGCGCCGTCGACTCTGGGGTCGTTCCTGCGGTGCTTCCGGTTCGGGCATGTTCGCCAGCTCGACGCCCTCGCGGCCCGGGTGCTGGCGGGTCTGGCCGCCGCGACCCCGGTGGTCGCCGCGTGGGCGGGCGGGTGCTGGTCGATATCGACGACACGATCGTTGAGGTACACGGCCACGCGAAGCAGGGCGCCGGGTTCGGCTATTCAGGGGTACGCGGGTTGAACGCGCTGCTCGCCACCGTGTGCACCGGATCGGCGGCGCCGGTCATCGTGGCGCAACGGCTGCGTCAGGGCGCCTGCGGGTCGGCGCGCGGCGCGGTCTGGCTGGTCGCAGACGCCCTGTCCGCCCTGGCCCGACTACGAGCGACCGGTCAACCCGGGCCTGATGCAGCGGGATGGGTGCTGGTCCGCGCAGACTCAGCGTTCTACGCCCCACCCCACGATCGTCGCGGCGTTACGCGCCGGGGCCGATGTGTCGGTGACGGTGCGGCTGAACTCCAGGGTCAAGGCTGCTATCGCGGCCATCGGTCATAAGGTATGGCAGCCGATCCAGTACACCGACGCGGTGTTCGACGAGCTGACTGGCAGGTGGATCTCCCGCGCCGAGGTCGCCGAGATCCCGTTCACCGCGTTCAGTTCCGCCAGAAAAGCCGAACGGGTGCCCGGCCGGCTTGTCGTGCGCCGGATCCCCGAGCTGAACCCGAAAGCCCACAGGCCAGGGCACCCTGTTCGATGTATAGCGGTTCCACGCGTTTTTCACCACCACCGACCCGGACCTGCTCGACACCGTGGCCGCGGACAAGACCCACCGCGGCCACGCCATCGTCGAACAGGTCCACGCCGACCTGAAGAACTCCGCTCTGGCTCACCTGCCCAGCGCGACGTTCACCGCCAACGCCTCCTGGCTCGTGCTGGCCTGTATCGCCTTCAACCTCACCCGGGCAGCCGCCACCCTGACCGGCCCGCGGCTGGCCACAGCAACCACCGCCACCATCCGCCGGAACCTGATCACCGTCCCGGCCCGGATCGCCTACTCAGCCCGCCGCTTAACCCTGCACCTACCAACAGCCTGGCCCTGGCACACCGCGTGGACCCGACTGTTCACCCACTCCTGCGGACCGCCCCGATCAGCAACCGCCCGACCACTCGCCGCGCGCGGCCTGACCCCATCAACAGCAGAAGCCGGCCATACCGGCGATCCCACCGTCTCCACCGACGACCATCTATCGATAACCATCACCGCTAGGCAGTCGGAATCCCCACACCAACACCATCGGTGGGTCCGGGTTGAGGGAGCGTGCGATGGCGCCGGAAGACGAACCGATCGTGCGAGACGCTCGGGACGACGATGTCGCGGCCATCTGCCGATTCGGCGAGGCACACATTCGACCGCACTACGCGCCCCTGATCGGCGCTGCGGCCGCTGATGAACAGGTCCGCAGCTGGTGGAACGAGGCGCAGGTCGGCGCGGCCGTGACCGATCGTCTGGTGGTCGTCGCCGAGGCCGACGGGCAACTCGTCGGGGTCGGCCAGCGCGGGCGCAGGGGCACCGACCACGTGGTCTACAAGCTCTACGTTCATCCCCGGTATTGCGGCCGTAGGCTGGGTCCGCGGCTGCTCGAAGCCCTCACCAGGCAACTGCACGAGGGCGCTGATCGGCTTTATATCGAGCATTTCGCGGCCAACGAGCGCGCCGGCGCGTTCTACGAGCGTGAAGGTTCACCATGGAACGGATCGAGCCAATTCCGACCGCACATCCCGCACTGGCCTTTTTGTGGCGTTCACGAGAGATCGTCGACGGCTGAGAACGCGGTGCTCTACCGGCTGCCGCCGACGGCACGGCGGAACGTCATCCGGACGCTCCAAGGCATGCCCCGGACTGTGCGATCAGGACGGCAGGGCCGACGAGGCGCGACGGTGGTGGGCGAGGAACAGCAGAATCAACAGAAGGAAGGGCAGCTCGACAAGCGCGCCGAGCTGGCTGTCGGTGAAGTTGAACAGCTGAGTGACAAAGAGGTCGATGTAGAGCGCGGCCATCAGGTAGCCGATGGCGGACCGGCGCCTGTGTCGCCAACGGAGTGCGCCGGTGATGGCCAGCACCGCCTCCACTGTGCGGGAGACCGTGCTGGCGAAGATCGCGCCTTGTTCCTGGCCGGGATGGAGGTGGTGGCCGGCCAGTACCCATGCGGCTTGTCCGAGGAAAGCAGACGCGGCGGCGCTGCGCGACAGAGCGAACAGCACGATCAAGCCGACCGCGACCCACGACCGGTCCGCGAGGCGGCGGGCGGCGGCCGACCCCGTGCGCATGACGGATCGCAGCGGCGAGGGTGCGGTGCGGTCGGGTGCGAGGTCGACAAGCCGCTGGATCAGGTGTGCCTCTTCGCTCTCGCGATCGGCGAGCAGCCGTGCCACGCGGGCTCGCTCGTCGGAGGTGAGGCCGTTCGCGAGTCCGGCTCCGGCGATCACAGCCGCGTCGGACAGATCGTCGGGCTGTAGGGTCCCGGCCGCGGCGGACTGACGGGTGTTCCAGGCCCGGTATCGCGCCGACAAGAACGCCAGGAGGGCGAAGAAGACGTAGATGACCGCGGCTGCGGGCCGGAAAAAATAGTCGTTGTTCCGCGTGATGAACTTGCCGACCTCATCGATGAACAGCCCGCATCCCACACCGGCAAGCACGGCGGCGGCGCGGCGTGCGGCGTGCCCGGCGAAGGACAGCGTCGTCACGACCCCGACCAGCAGCAGGAGCCCACCCCAGAGCGCGTGAGCGATATGCAGGCTACCGTTGCCCACCTGCGGGTACCCGAGGGCCGCCAGGCAGGCCCGGGTCACCAGAACGGTCGCGATGCCGACCACCAATAGCAACTGCACGTTGCCCGCGCCATCCGGCAACCAGGTCAAACGTCGGATCCGTTGTATGGTGACATTCGGCATCATTTGCCGAGCCTAACCCGCGCTGTCTCGGGGACCGGTGGCGAGACTAAGCCTAAAGAAGACGGTCGCCGAGTTGGTGGCATCCCCGGCGCGCGTGTACGTCATCACGGGACCTCCCGGCAGCGGCAAGACTCGCCTGACCTATCACCTCGCCGAAGAGGTGGACATGGTCGACTTCCAACTTCACATTGCGGACGGGTGGGCTACCCGTCCAGTTGATCTGGCTGCCGAAATCCTGCGGGCGCCGAGCCACCGCTGGCCCTCGATCGGGAATGCTCCATGCTCATCCGTCCCTCGTCATAGTCATCGACGGCCCGAAGACCGGAGAGCAGCTCCACGAATTGTGTCATCAGGTTGATCTGGTGCTGATCGATCTAATGCGGTTCTGCCTGGTCACACGGACGCCACCGGAGGTGCAGTTCTCGACGTATCCGGTGCTGGCGGAGACCGTCATGCGCCGGCCGGGAGGTGTCGCCGGGATCTCCCTGCAGCTTCCGCCATGGAGCCTTGGCCAAGCACGCGCGGTGTGGGAACGCAGTCGTGTCGCTGAGGAGCCACGCTTCGATCGGCTCCCCGGCCGCGCTAAACAATTGGCCCGGGTCCGGCTGCTGTAGTGGCTGTGGCGTGGACTTGTCGATAGCGGCGGACTGCGCGTCGTCCGACGCCGGTGGCGTCGTTGGTGCGGCCTGCGGCCCGGGCCAGGTCGGCACCGGAAGGCTCGTGTCCGGCCGCCGTCGCCTGCTGCCATGCGCTGTACATGAGCGAGTCTTGGACGCTGACCGGCTCATAGATTGAGTCACGGCAGATGCGGGTGGGGACGGTGGGGCTCGCGGCCGGTCTGACGGCCAGTGCCCTGGCGGGGCGATGCGGTGGGCGCGGCTGGTCGGACTCGTCGTTGCCTGGAACAGATTCGATGGGGCGGGAGTCTTCTCCAGTGGGTGAAAAGCGAGCCTGGTTGCTGGTATGGGAGACGGCCTGTGGATCGGCGATGCCGATCAGCCGGGTCGGTGCCAGGTCGGCGGTGATGAGCGCGGTGAGCGTGCCGTAGTCGGCGCTGTCTGCCAATCGCGCGGCGATCTGCGCCATGTCGTAGACGGCGACGGCGATGTTCGCGGTTGCCGGATCGACCGCGGTACGGATCTTGCGGTGCACCACCCGGGCGATCGCTCGGCGTCGCCGCTGTTGTCGCAATTGTTCCCCAGCAGTGGCCAACGATCCGTACAGGCCGAGCGTCGGTTCGGCTTTCGCGAGCGACTTCGCGCGCAGGGTGAGCATCGGGTGGCGCAGCCAGTGTGCAATCAGTTCGTAGGCGGGTGTGGTGGGTGGGAGGTTGCCGGTGATGCGCAGTCGGTCGCGGCGTTGGTTTTCGGTGTGCATGTGCCAGACGAGGTAGCCGAGGGCGGACATGCCGGCGAAGAATCCGCCGAGCAGGTGGTTGGTGTGGGCGGCCCAGTTGAAGGTCACCGCGCCGGAGGCGATGGCTGCCGATAGCAGCCGTGAGGCGATGGCGCGTTCGCCGAGGCGTCGGCGTACGTCGGCGTTGGCGAGGACGACGATGCCGCCCAGTTCCAGTGCGGCGAGGGCGGGGATGGCCGTGAGCAGGGGGATGTGCAGTGTTTGTGTGGCGCCGGTGACCTGTCCGGTCAACGCGACCAGGAGTACGACGACGTAGAAGCATTGCCGCATGGCGCTGGTCAGTCGCAGCGCACGGCGCAGCTGACCGTCAAGGTCGATGCCCGGTGCCGGGCTGGTGGGACGCGGAGACGGGGAGGGTGTGGTCACCGTGGTCAGCCCTCCTGCGCGTCGCGGTGGGCCGGTGCTGGATCGCTGCGGCCGGCGGCGGGTTTGGGTGTGTCCGAGGTCGGCGGTGGCGGGTCGGTGCTGGGTCGGGTGTGTTGAAGCTGTGCGGCGAGGGTGAGGGTCTGCGCCGACGGTCGTTCGTCGATGTCGTTGAGGGCGTTGCGGAGTCGGTCGAGGCGGACGTGGATGCCGGCGGTGTCGCCGATCGCGGATAGCGCCTGGATGGCGTGCTGGGCGACCTGTTCGTCGAGGGGGTCGAGGTCGGCGGCGGCTTGGATGAGGTCGGCGGCGGTGTGTGGCTGGGTGGGGGCGAGCAGCTGCGCGAGCTGGAGTCGGGCCTGGATGCCTTGCCGGGTCAGCTGGTAGCGGTGCTGGTCGATCCAGTCATATTCGTAGCCTTCGGCGATGGTTGCGGTGTGGGTGGCGATGGCCTTGCCCAGCGCTGCGGCCCGGTCGTCGGGTTCGGTGGCGGTGGTGGCGCGGGTCAGGGCGTCGGCCAGGCGCCAGATGTCGATCTCGAGCAGTTTGGGGTTGAGGTGGTAGCGGCCGCCGGTGTTGATGACGGGTTTGATGCTGGGGTCTGCGGCGGCGTCGCGGATGCAGCGGCGGAGGTTCGCGGTTTCGGTGGACAGGCGTTGGGCAGCGCGTCGACGGGTGGCGGTGGGCCAGAACGCTTCCATGATGTCGGGTATGTCGGCGCCGTAGCGGTGGATGGCGAGGTAGACCAGCAGTTCTCGGGCGTGCAGGCGCAGCCCGGCGACGGGTTGGTTGTGATGGTTGAGGATGGCGGGTTCGCCGAGCAGGCGGATGCGGACTCGTGTCTGGTGATGCTGGCCGTCATTTGGTGAGGCGGGCGGTTCCGACGATTGGCGGTGGTCGGGCACTGGGGTCGGGCTGGTTGCTGGGGATCCGTCGGGAGGTGCTGGCTGGTTGGGGGTGGCGGGGTTGTTGGCGGGCCCGTTGTCGGTGTTGACGGGTTGGCCGGTGTGGGCTTCGTGGAGGACGGTGAGCAGTTGCACGGTGGTCGACGTGTCGAGGATCGCCAGCCGGGGTGCGTCGCCGTTGGTGGGCCGGCCGTGGCTGTCGATGGTGAGGGTGTCGCCGGCGGGCCACGGGCCGAGGATGGCGGCGCTGATCTGCAGCGAGGTGCCTAGCCGTAGGGCGTTGCTGAGTCGGGTGGTCAGGTGCGGTGGTGGCGATGCGGTCAGCAGCAGGACCGGGGGCATCGGTGGGTGGTAGGGATCCTTGTCGCGCATGCTGGCCAGGTCGTCGGCGTCGTGGTCGCCGAGCAGCCGGCGGCGTTCGATGAGCAGATCCTCGACGTGGGTCAGCGCGTCGGTCAGGTCGTCGGTGACCCTCAGGCGGGGCATGGGGCGCATCTGGTCGGCGTGGTCGTCGAGCAGCTGGGTGAGGGTGTCGGTGGTGGTGATGAGGTGCCCGCGGGCGTCGGGGTCGTCGGGGCTACCGGCCGAGAGGGTGGCGACGAGCAGGGCGCGGGCGGCGGCGTGGGCGCCGTCGCCGGTCAGGCCGAGCCCGATGGCCGGCAGGGCGTTGGGTAGTCCGCTGAGTTGCGGGCCGCTGGGGCCGATCGGTGGGAGCGGCTCGGCGCCGCCGTCGTCAAGCTCGGCGGGGTCGGCGGGTTGGTCGGAGGGTCGGGGTAGCAGGTCAGGGGCCCGGTGGCGTAGGCCGCGGCGTAGCTGGGTGATGGCCGGTGGCAGAGGTTTCAGGTCGGGGTCGTCGTCGGCGGGTTCGGTCAGTGGTCGTGGGGTGTAGCGGCGGCGTCGTTGCAGCCAGACCATGGAGGCGGCGGCGGTCAGGGAAGCGGCCAGAGCGACGGTGACCCAGTTGCCGTCGGGCAGGTGGATGCCGGGGTGGTGATCGGGCGAGCGTCGTGGTGTGGGGGCGGCTGCCGGTGCGTGGAAATGGCTGGGTGCCGGTGGCGTGATGGTATCCGGCGCCGCGGCGGTCGTCGTGGGGGAGGGCGCGATCGGATGCGGCGCCGGAGCGGCCGGAGTTTTGGGCGGTGGGGGTGCCGGTTCGGTGTGCGGTGGAATGGCGTCCTGCGGCAGGGTCAGTACCCAGCCCGGTTCGATGTGGTCGCCGTGTTCCATCTTGCCGTGGTGGTCGTAGCGGGACTGGTTGAGGTGGTAGATCTGCGGCCAGCGGGCCGGGTCCCTTAACTGTCGCTGCGCGATGCGCCACAGGGTGTCACCACGGTGAACGGTGTAGGTCAACGGTTGGCTGCTGCCGCCCGCTGCTGCAGCGGCGGGGGAGAGGGGAGTGGCGGTCGGCGGTGTCGGTGTGTGAGTGGATGCAGCGCTGGGTGTGCTGGGGGTCGTGGAGGACGCGGGTGGGTGCTGGGTGCGGTCGGTGTGGGTCAGTCCGATGTGGGTGGTCGGTGGTGCGGCGCTGGCGGCGGTGCTGGCGCCGCTGACGGCGATGGTGCCGAGCACGGCGGCGGACAGGCTCTGCAGTGGTCCGGGCAGTCGCATGCGTGGCAGCCACCGGCACCACCAGACCAGTCGCTGGTAGATGGCCGCCAGGGCGGCGCAGGCGAGTGCAGCCCACAGAAGCCAGCCGAGCAGGATGAAGCCGGTGATGGCGGTGGGGCGGGTCAGTGGTTCGGCGGCGAAGGTGGCCAGTTGGTGGTGGGTCGGTAGGTGGTGAGGGATCTCGGGTCGTCCCGGTGCGTGCAGCAATCCGATCGGCAGGCCGACCAGGAGCACGGCGGGCCACCACCACGAGGCGACGGTACGTGCCAGACGACGCATGGGCACTCCTCACCCATCAGAGGGCGTGCGTCATCGCCCGGGCCGGCGGTGCCGGTCGGTGACGCGCCAACGTGTTGTGCGCGCATCCCGCCGCCGATGTCGGCTATGACGGTGCGCTCTGACGCCCTGACGTTAAGCCGGAATGTCTCGGTCTTGAAGGGTCGGCGGAGTGTGACAATGTAACAAGATCTAACACCGCAGGTCAGCGGCAGGATCGTTAGTTGGCGCGGGCCCTCGATGATCGATGCCTGGACGAGCGAGCGTCAGGCGCCGGCGGGCTGAGAACGCGCGCCGCCAGACCAACAGCGATGTCTGGTTCGAGCCGAGCCCAGGTACTCGTCGACCAGCTGCACTCCGTGCTTCGCACGAGGCGTACGCGCTTGACTCGCGCGGCCAGGGGTGTAGCGGCCATCCCCGAGCCCATACAGCACGTCATCCAGAAGCGCTGCCACTACGGCCGGCGGGTCTGGGCGCTCGCCGGCTATCGCGGGTTCCGCCCGCTGGGGTCAGGGGCAGAGGATCTGGCCGGTGTCCGTGTCGAGCAGCACTTCGTTGAGATGTCCTGGCACCGGGTCGACAGACCACTGCTGGTAGTCGTGGCCGTCCAACCGCATCTCGTCGGAGACCAGGTGTAGCGCGCGGCGTACCGAGCCCGGACATTGGGCGGCGATGTAGGTCCGGGGTTTGATGTCGTGGTTGAGGTTGGAGATGTAGACGGTACCGGGGTCGCCGATGGTCCAGTTGCCGAATCCGTGCAGCAGCGTGCCGAATTCCAGCATGGCGAGGACGAAGATCACCACACGCTCCGCCTTGTCCGTGCGCGTGGTCGCCGGCCGGAACAGCCACGAGCCACGCCTGGGCGGGTAGATGTGCGCGTCGAGCCGCGGGAGGATCCGGATGGCCCACAGTGCCGCCACGACCAGCCCGAGTGGGACCAGCGGGACGCCGATGCCACACCGGGTCAGCCACCGCCGCCGGGACACGTTCGCGGCCGGCCATACCGGTACCGGAATCCTTGCCATCTCGATCACAGCGATCACCACGAGCACGACGCTCACGGCGAGGGACACCGACAGGAAGTCCCTGAGGGTCGCCGGTGGGATGGGGTGGTTGATAAAGAAATCGGACACGGCTGTCCTACTCGTCGTGGGGAGGCCGGACTATACCGCCGCGCCGGGGAAGGCAGGAAGCTCACAAGACAGGGTGATCGATGCCCGGTCGGATCGGGTCAGCCGGTTCGCCCGGCCGGGTCGTGCGGGGTGAGGGCCGCGACACGGCGCCGTAGCTCGTCGTTGTCGGGAGCGATGCGCAGCCCCGCGCGTAGCAGGGCCAGCGATGCGCCCGCATCGGGCGCAAGGTCGGCCAGGGTCAGGTGGGCGTCGAGCACCTGTCGGCGGATGGTTTCCCGGGGTGGGTCGAGCCATGGCCACGGCCATCCTTCGGCCAGGTCGTGGTGGTAGTGGTCGATGGCCTCCCGCAGAGCGGTGATCTGCTCGTTGGTGGTGGCCGCGGTCGTGGCCGCCTCGATGGCGTCATCCAGTTGCCACAGGTCGACGTCGAGGTGCTGCGGGTTGAGGCGGTAGCGTTCGTCGGCGTGCAGGACCACTGGGCCGTCCGCGACCGGGGTGATGGCGTCGCGGAGGGTTTTGACGGTGGTGTAGATGCGGCGGGCGACCGTGTGGGTGGGCAGGTCTGGCCACAGCGCGGCTCCCAGTTCGCCGGTGGTCAGGCCGTTGCGGTGCAGGGCGAGCAGGACCATGATGGGCAGGCCCGCGCTGCGTGGGATCTGCAGCGGGATCTGCGAGCCTGGTGCGAACAGGGCGGGCTCTCCCAGGGCGCGCAACCGCATCACCGCCTGAACGTGGGCGTGCGGTGGTTGTGGCCGTGCCAGCGGTGTCGGAGGGTGCGTCTGCGTCGGTATGGCCGGCGTCGGCGTGGGTTGGCTGGCTTGCCGGCAGATGGTGAGCAGGTCGGCTGCCGCAAGCGGGGACAAGGTGCTGAGGCGGGTTGCCGGCGATGCGCCGTCGGCCGTGATGGTGCCGCCGGGGTGGACTGTCCAGGTGCGGCCGCGCCATTGGCCCAGCAGCAGTCCGGTGATCTGCTGTGCTGCGGCGAGGGTGAGCAGCATCGTCAACCGGTGGGCGGTGGCGGTGTCGGTGGGTGCTGGTGCGATGAGCAGCAGCGGGAAGGTGTCCGCGGGCGTGGGTGGCGGTGTGGTGGGTGTGGGTACACGCCGCGCGGCACGGCTCAGCGCGACGTTCTCCGCCAGCATCAGCGCATCAGCCAGTTCGTCGGCCACGTGCAGCCCTGGGGTGTCGGCCAGGTCGTCGGAGGCGGGACCGAGAAGCGTGCGTAGGCAGCCGGTGGTGGTGATGACGCGGGGGTGGGTACCGGTGGCCGTGGTGGGCAGCAGGGCGGCGATCAGGGCGCCGCGGGCGGCGTCGGCGGCGGCGGGTCCAGTCAACCCGACTCCGTGGGCGGGCAGGTCCGCGGGGAGCAGGACGTGTCCGCGGGTGTATCCGACCGCGACCAGGTCGGTGGCTGTGTCGGTGATGGTCGCGGTGCCGGCCGGCTGGGTGGTGTGCTCGGGTGGCTGGTCCGGGGGTGGCTGCAGTTGGGCCTGGATCGCGGTGACGGTGGCCGGCAGCGGCGCGAGGTCGGGGTCGTGGCGGGTGCTGCCGGTCAGCGGTCGGGGGAGGTAGTGGCGGCGGCGTTGCCGCCACACCACGGAGGCCGACGCGGCGATCGCGGCGGCGGTGTGGTGGGTCAGCCATCCGCCGCCGTCGGGCAGGGCCACCGCGAGCGTCTGCTCCGCGTCAGCGATGCTGGACGGCTGTGTGCCGGGATGCGTGGCGTTTCCCGCGTTGCCGGGCGCTGGGGTGCCGGGTGGGGTGGGCCAGTGTGGGGCGGCGGCCGGGGTGGGCGGATGCGGCGGGGTGGCGGCCGCTGCGGTGCCGGTGCCGAATACGGCTGCTCCGAGCAGGCCGTTGGCGGTGGCCTGCAGCGCGGCGGGTAGTGGTGGGAGCCGCAGCCGGGGACCCCGTCGGGTCAATCGCCGGATCCCGGTGGTGAGGTCAACCAGGACCGCGTAGACCAGTGCCGCCCACATCAGCCAGACCGCGATCGCGAACAGGTCGATCACGTGGTCGCGGGTCACCGGCTGGTCGAGGAACACCAGCCACTGGGATCGGGCCGGCAGGTGGTGGGGCAGCGGCCAGCCGATGTAGCGCATGAGCGCGGCGGGTGGGGTGGCGAGCAGGATCGCCAGCCACAGGCCGGCGCGCAGCCGGCGTAGCCACCGACCGGTCATCGGCGCCACCTCCGCCAGCTCCTGCCGAGGCTGGTCATACGGGTCGGGGCAGTGAGCCGTGGGGATGGTTGGCCAGCTGCCAGGCACGCCTGGCCCACCAGGCGGTGGCCGCGGCGATGTACAGGCAGGCCAGCACACCGATCGTGGCGGAGCTGATCACGGCGGCGGCGACCACGGCCAGCGGACCGGCAAGGATCAGCCGGTACCGCCACCGTCGTGTCACCACCATCGCCACTCCGAGGGCGATCAGCACGCCGCCGGTGCGGGCGAACAGGTTGAACAATGCTTCCTGCGAGGCGACCCGGTCCCCGTTGGCCCCTTCCTGCAGCAGCACCATGCCCACCGTGGTGACGAACACCGAGGCGATCGGGAAGTTCAGCCAGGCGTCCCAGCCTTGGGCCGGGATACGCCCGTACCGGGTGGCCAGGGCGGCGGTGGCGGTGATGACCGCGATCAGCGGCAGCAGAGGGATCAGCGCCCAGCGCAGGAACGGGGCGGGCGACCACTGCAGCATCGCCGCGTCGAACACCGCGTACAGGCCGGCCACCGCCGCGCCGAGGCCGCAGGCGGCCAACAGCGCGGTGCCGATCTGCTGCGTCGGTGCCGCGGGTTGCCCCGCCGCGTCGAGGGGGTTGTCGGCAGGGATGGCCGCGGCGAGGACCGTGGCCACGGTCAGGAAGGTCACCAGGGCCATCAGTGCGGCCAGGGCCAGCTCACCCCAGTCGGCCAGCAGGTAGGCGCGTGGGTCGTAGCCGATGCCGGGTGTCCGACTCAGGGTGGCGCTCTGCAGGAACTGCACCATCAGGCCCAGCGAGGCGACACCGGGCACCAGCCCGGCCCCTGCCCGTCGTAGCCCTGGCACCGGCGGCGCCGCCGGCACACTCACGTTCGAGGTGTCCACGCCTGGGCCGGTGGCGTGCGCCGAACCGAGGACCGCGGCCCGCTGCGGATCAGGGGCCACGGTCGGTGCCAGCCCAGTCGCCTGGGCCAGCATGCCAACCATCGCGGGGGACTGCGCGACTCCACCGACGCAGAACACCCCTGCCAACTCATCCGGCGGGACCTGTGCCGCATCCAGCGCCTTGCGCACGGCGTCCGCGGCCGCAGTCACCACCGGCTGGGCATCCGCCTGCATCCCGGCCGCGGTCACCACCACCGGCGGCGCCGACGGCAACGCCACCGTCACCGATGCCGCCTGACTCAACGCCTCCCGGGCGTCGCGGGCCGCAGACCACACCGCGATGGATTCACCCGGCGAGGACGGTGCCTGTCTGGCCCCGGCGGTGGCCAGGGCGGGCAGCTGCTGGGCCAGCACCTGATCCAACGCGAGACCGCCGGCGTTGGCGGCCTCGATCGTGGACAGCACCTCGAACCCGTACCGGGTCCGGCGCAACACACTGGCGGTGAACCCGCCACCCCAGTCACACAGCAGCAGAAACGATCCCACCATCAGCTGCACACCCGAGGCGACCAGGTGGCTGGCCGCCGCCGACGGGGCATCCACCAACGTCGGCTGGCCCAACCCGGCACGCCGCGCGGCCTCCCGCATCGCGGTGCGCCACCGTGGCCCCCAACTGGCCGGCACCACCAGCCGCACCTCACCCAACGGGGCCGCCCGCAGCCGGGCCGACGCCGCCTGGGCGACCCGCCGCAGCGTCGCGGCCACCACATCGACCGGGTCCACCTCGACACCGCCCAGGCCGACCCGATCCTGTCCCAGCCACCGTATCGGGGCCGAATCGAACCGGTCCCCGGCGCCGGCACCCAACTGCCACGCCGGCGCCCCGGTCACCCACGAACCGTCCTCGTTCAGGAACACCGCGCTGAGCAACCAGTCCGCACCGTCGAACCGCATCGGGGTCCACGCCCCGTCCGGGCCGACCAGCACCGCCGCCGTGGCCGCCGCACCGTAATCGACGCTGAGCACAACCTCCCCAGGATGCATGGCCACAGTCCTACCAGCATTCCATACCTGAATGTAACCCTCAGATGATCGTCAGTGACCATTGATAAACCTCAAACCTGCGAAGGCTTTTGGCGAAGACGCAGGTAAAGCAATGCGCCGACGGCGTCCGTAACTCGCATCCGCGCGATGGGGAAGCTCGTCGTGAAGATCTGCGTCGATCTCAGTGATCTGCAGGTACTCGAGCGCCTGCGGTCATCTGATCCTTCGGTCGCCATCATGGTGGCCTCCGCTCGTGCGCCCGGCATCGGTGGGCCCAGCCTTTGCTAGGTCCATCAAGACCAGTGGCCTGCGGGTGTGCGGCTGCCGGTCCCGGCTCGAATGTGAGCGGCGGGCAGCCATCCGCGGCATCCGCGTTTCCAGCCTCAGCGTTGGTCGTGCTTGTTGCGGCGTTGGCTTGGCCCTTGGGGTCTGGTTGTGCGTCACGCGCAAACAGTAGCCGCGCACGCAGTCAAAACTCATATACGTCGATGTATTCTTTGGTTGCCCTCGGTAATTGACTAGCTACCGAAGGAAGATGGGATGACGGCGACGGGCGACATCATCGCGGCGGTCCAAGTCCTCATTCAACAGCTGCACCAGTCGGTGACCGCGACCAACGCCGCTGCTCAACGGGCCGAGCAGGCCCGTGGCGCGGCGGCCGCGCTCGGACACGCGCAGGGCGTGGCAACCTTCGGCGCGATTCACCAGACGCTGGCCGAGGTTCAGCAGGGGATCGGTCCTCTCATCGATCGGGCACGCACCGCGATCACTCAGGCCCAGGCGGCCGAAGGTGGTTGAAGGAATCCACCGGCATCTCGTCCAGCCGCGACAGCGCCCCGCACCGTCGGTCCGGACCCACCCTCGTGGGTGCGCCAGGCCGCGGCCGGCCTGCCCAGGCGGCACGAGAACCAAGGCCCTACTCACGGCGAGCTGTTCGATCCCGCCGGCAATCCCTTACTCCCGGACGGAGTGCCTCTGGCCGGCGGGCGGGTACGGTCGGGAGATGACCCCGCGTTGCTGACCGGCCTGAACCTCAGCCCGAGAGAAGCCGCTTCCCGGTCTCTGCGCGGTCATGTGGAGGCGTATGTCGCCGCCTGGATGCGTGACCGGAAGCTACCGGACGACGTTGTCCTCGTCATCAATAACCGCGTCTGTCCAGGTCCGTTGAGCTGTCGGAACCTTCTTGGCAGCGTCATGAAACCCGGACACCGGATCACCGTCTACGAAACCGACCCCGACGGAACCCTGCGACGCCAGCCCAGGGTCTTTACCGGAACCGGGGAGAGGATCACGACATGACCACGTACACCATGGCGTGGGGCTGGGACGACGACGATCCCAGCGGGCAGCACACCATCCGCGTCCAGACTGTCGAGGACGTGGACACCGCCCTGAACCGGTTGGCATCCGACGGTGCGGTACGCGTGATCGACGTGTACGAGGGCGTGTGGGCCGAAGGGCAACCAACCCCACCCTACGGCTTCCAACTCGTCTGGGGCCATCCCGAGCGCGCCGCCTTGACCTGGCTCGGGGACGATCCGGCCATCGCGGCCGACCCATCGTTGCCCGAATGGACCGAGCCGATCCCCAACGACCAAGACGAGACCCCGCCGCACCACACCAGAATCACCCCAGCCCAGGTCCGCGAGGCCCTACACCAGTACATCCACACCCGGCGGCAGCCGACCAACGTGCGATGGGAGCAGCACTAGGAACCCGATGCCCATCTCGGAAGGCTGCTCGCTCGATCCTTACCAGATCAACGACAAGCTCGCTGAGTTATCCACACCACCCTTGTTGTCCACAAATGAGCCTTTTCCGTGCGCCCAGCAGAACGGAGGTTGACCGTGTAGGAGGTTGATCCTCGTTCGTAAGCTCGTCGTCGCTTGCCGGTGGAAGTCCGGTCCGGGTAGCTGCCAGGAGGCCCGGTAGCAGACTGGCGGCGCCGGGGGGAAACGCCCGGCGTCGAAGCCCAGTGTCGAAGGCCCTTTGAGGGGGAGCAACTGAGCGGTCCGTAGCGTGAAGCGAAGCCTGCGGCGTCGTTACTCAGCCAGCTTGCTGGCACGAGGGAGTGCCGAGCCCTTCGGAATCGGGGTGAAGGCCATGGAAGCGGTGTAGCGCCTGGATTGCAGCCGCGAGGGACTCCCCGGCGTATGGGGCGCGGAACGTTCAGATAGTGGCGGCGGGAACTGGGGAGACCCTCCCCGGCCCGGCAACCCGCGGATGGTGTTGCCGGAGCGTGGCGTCCTATAACCGATGATCTCGGGAAGTGGATCGCTGGTCGGGAGGGAGTCGGAGGCGGTCGTAGTACCGATTGAGCCGGGCGGACAACAGAACCGTCGGTGATGGGAAGGGCCGCTGCTTCGTCGATGTGTGTGGTGTGGAGGAGGGGCCTGGTGAGTGCCGTTACGGCTAGTATCGCCGCATCGGGATCGATCCTTGATCCGGTCCGTGCCTTGCAGCATGCGCTGTACCGGGCGGCCAAGGCCGATCCCGGACGTCGGTTCCACGCGCTACGGGACAAGGTCTTCCGCAGAGACGTCTTGTGGCGGGCGTGGGTCGCGGTGCGCCGCAACGATGGTGCGCCGGGCATCGACAGGACCACCCTGGACCAGGTCGAGCAGTACGGGGTGACCCGACTGCTGGACGAGTTGGCCGACGAACTGAAGACGGGACGGTATCGGCCGTTGCCGGCGCGTCGGGTGTTCATCCCGAAGCCCGACAGCAGCGAGTTGAGACCGTTGGCGATTCCTGCGGTTCGTGACCGCATCGTGCAGGCGGCGGTGAAGATCGTGCTCGAGCCGGTCTTCGAAGCCAGTTCCTGCCGTGCAGCTTCGGGTTCCGCCCGAAACGTTCGGCGCACGACGCCTTGCAGGTCCTCATCGAGGAGTCCTGGCGGGGCAGGCGGTGGGTAGTCGAGACGGACATCGCCAACTGCTTCTCGGCGATACCGCACGACAAGTTGATGCAGGCGGTGGAGGAACGCATCTGTGACCAGGCGGTGCTCAAGCTGCTGCGGGTGATGCTGCGCGCGGGAGTGATGGAACACGGCCTGATCCGTCGGGAAGTGACCGGCAGCCCCCAGGGCGGTGTGATCTCACCGTTGCTCTGTAACGTCTACTTGCACCGGCTGGACCGGCAATGGTCGACGCGCGAGCACGGGGTGCCGGTCCGGTATGCCGACGACGTGCTGGTGATGTGTAAGTCCCGCGAGCAGGCCGAGGCCGCCCTACAACGGCTTCGGGATCTGCTGGCCGAACTCGGCTTGCAACCGAAGGAGGCCAAGACCAGGATCGTGCACCTGCAAGTCGGTGGGGAAGGCGTGGACTTCCTCGGCTTCCACCATCGACTCGTGCGGTCCCGGCCCCGCGATGGGCGACGCCCGTTCACCTTCCTCGCCCGCTGGCCCGCGGACAAGGCCATGCAGCACGCCCGCGACACGGTCCGCGCGTTGACCGTGCACGGCAGGCGGTCGCTGCCGGTGGCGCACGTCGTTCAGGAGATCAACCTGTTCCTGCGCGGTTGGGCCGGGTACTTCCGTTATGGACACTCGGCCGAGCGCCTCAGCAAGATCAGACGCTACATCCAAACCCGGATCGTGCAGTTCATCAGCCGCCGCCACCGGCGCAGCCGCGCCTTCGGGTGGTGGGTGCTGCATGCTGCCGACCCGCCGGAGTTCGGACTGATCAGCCTCTACGGAATCGTCGTACAACCCAGGGCTGGCAAGCCCTGGCGGGACAAGCCGAATGCCGGCGGTCAACGACGTCGGTAAGCCGTGTGCGGGAGAACCGCATGCACGGTGTGCGCCGTGAGGCGCTTCGTTGTATCCCCCGCGCAGCGGGGATGGACTCGGGGGGAGGTTCATGGGTTGCCCGGCTTACCTGGAGGGGAAACCTGTCGGGGACAAGAGCATGCCGGGGAAGCGGTGGTCGTCCGGAGGCGTCCAGGGCGGGGTGCCGCAAGACCCGCACGATATGGCCAAGGCTGGATTGCTTGAAGCCCAATCTCCAGTGGTGAAAGTGCGCACCCGCCGGAATGACGTCTGTAACCGGTGCCGCGCCATGTCCCGGCATGAACCGTGAGACGGGGCAACCTCCGTGGTGCGGAACGCCGCCCAGCGAGGGTGGTTAAGGAGATGAGTGGGCGGCCTACGTCGTGCTCGACACGTATGACGAAGACGTACCACGGGATCGCCTACGGGACGCGAGTCCTATGGCGACGGAGTGCCGGTAGTAGTCGCGGGCGTAACGACCCGTCAGGGAGGCCGGGAAAGCCGGACCACAGGGCGAAGCGGCACAGGTGATCACGATGTTCAGCGATGGGAGGTACGCGTGATGCGAAGCGCCGCAACAGTGCTGGATGTCATCCGGGAACGCGGCAGGCGGGGCCTGCCGCTGGAGAGACTGTATCGACAGTTGTTCAACCCGCAGTTGTTCTTGCTGGCCTACGGGCGCGTCTACGCCAACAAGGGGTCGATGACGCCCGGGGTCACGCCGGAGACCGTGGACGGCATGTCCCAGGCCAAAATCGGGGCGATCATCGACGCGTTGCGTCATGAACGCTACCGATGGCGGCCGGTCCGGCGGATCTACATCGACAAGAAGGGTTCGTCGAAGAAGCGTCCGCTGGGTCTGCCGACGTGGTCGGACAAGCTGGTCGCCGAGGTGGTGCGCCTGTTGTTGGAGGCGTACTACGACGTCCAGTTCTCCGACCGTTCCCACGGCTTTCGGCCGGGTCGAGGCTGCCACACCGCGTTGCGGGAGGTGGTCGAGGTCTGGAAGGGAACACACTGGTTCATCGAGGGAGACATCTCCAACTGCTTCGGCAGTCTTGATCATCAGATCATGACCTCGATGCTGGCGGAGAAGATCCACGATGGTCGGTTCCTGCGGCTGGTGTCCAACATGCTCACGGCCGGGTATCTGGAGGATTGGCGGTGGCACGCCACGTTGTCGGGCGCGCCCCAGGGTGGGGTTGCTTCACCCGTCTTATCCAACATTTACCTGGACCGGTTGGACACCTTCGTCGAGCAGACTCTGCTGCCTGAGTACAACCGCGGTGATCGGCGTCGCCGCAACCGCGCTTACGAGGTCGTCGATGACCAGATCGCCAAGGCCCGACGCCACGGCGACCGTGCGACAGTGCGCATGCTTACTCAGCGCCGTCGCCGGCTGCCCAGCCAGGACCCTAACGATCCGGACTACCGGCGGCTTCGGTATGTGCGGTACTGCGACGACTGGCTGCTGGGGTTCGCCGGCCCCCGGCACGAAGCCGAGCAGATCAAGACCCGGATCGGAATGTTCCTACGCGAGCAACTCAGGCTGGAACTATCCGAGTCCAAAACGTTGATCACCCACGCTGCCAGCCAGGCGGCGCGGTTTCTCGGCTACGAGATCCGCACCCAGTTGACCAACACGAAGCTCACCAAGGGACGTCGGTCGGTCAACGCGGCGATCGGGTTGTTCGTGCCCCGGGACGTCATCAGGCAGAAGTGCGGCAACTACATGCGTAACGGCGAGCCGGCGCAACGCGGTGCGCTGCTTCACGACCAGGACTTCACCATCGTCGCGAAGTACGCCGCCGAGTACCGGGGGCTGGTCCAGTACTACCTGCTCGCTCAGGATGTGTTCCGCCTGGAACGGCTGCGTTGGGTCATGGAGACCTCCATGCTCAAGACCCTCGCGGGTAAACACCGCTCCTCGGTCACCAAGATGGCCACCAAGTACAAGACGGTCATCGACACCCCGGCCGGGAAACGGACCTGTCTCCAGGTCACCGTCCCACGCGACAAGGGCAGGAAACCGCTGGTTGCCCGCTTCGGCGGGATCCCGCTCAAACGCCAACGCAACGCGGTCCTCACCGACCTGACACCGGTCATGGCCAGCACCAAGCGCAACGAGCTGATCCACCGGCTCCTCGCCGACTGCTGTGAGCTCTGCGGTTCGCGGAACCAGATCGAAGTCCACCACATCCGCAAGCTCGCCGACCTCAACCGCCACGACCGGCCCGACAGGCCGGCATGGGTGCACCTCATGGCCAAGCGGCGCCGCAAAACCATCGTCATCTGCCGCCCCTGCCACGAGGACATCCACGCAGGCCGCCTCAACGCACCGACCCGGAACTGATCACTGGAGAGCCGTGTGTTGCGAAAGTAACCAGCACGGTTCGGGAAGAGGCCGACGGAAAAGGACCCGAACCACGGGCACCTCGCCGGCGGCCCACTTCACTTGACGGGCGGGAGCTGGAAACGGAGCATACCCTGGCCACGGTCACGGCAGTGGGACACCCTGATGGGAAACCACAGGCACTCGAAGGCTGCCGGACCTACCGCCACCAACATGCCACCGCGCCAGCTCCCGACCCT
>NZ_BONZ01000125.1 GCF_016862975.1 Rugosimonospora africana | reverse complement strand
CCCAGACCCTGCAACGCGAACTCCTCGACGACGTCGCTGTCTGGCCGGACATCGAGACCGTCCAGGCGGCGATCGACACCTTCCGCACCGAGTACAACACCAACCGGCCGCACCAGTCCCTGGACATGGCATTCCCCGCCGACCAGTTCATCCCCCGGCAGACCGACGAACGGTTGCCACTGCGACTGCCATCCACGCTGACAGCGGCCACGTCCCGACCTCAACCGATACCCGACCCGGCCCAGACGTCCGCGCCGCCCGCCACCGAGCCGATGACGCCCTCACCGGTGCTGTCGGCCAACGGCACTGACCCGGTCAACCTCGCCGTGGAGTTCACCCGCGTCGTGCCCGCCTCCGGGAACCTGACCGTCTACGGCCAACAGTTCTGGCTCGGCCCCGACCGAGCCGACACCACCGTCACGTTCTGGGCCGACACCACCGTCGTGCACCTGCTCACCAACGGCGTGCGACTCAAGACCGTGCCATCCCGGCTGACCATCACCCAGCTACACCAACTCTTGAACGGGGACGGCCACCCAGCCGGGCCACCACCCATCCAGACCGGCCCCGCCCGCGCCGGCGGACCGATCGAGGTCGACCGGCTCGTCAACGCCACCGGCCTGATCACCCTGGCCGGCCGACAACACCCCATCGGCTACCACTTCGCCGGCAGACGCGTCACCGTCCGCATCGACCGCGGCATCCTGCAAATCACCGCCGACGGCGTCCTCCTGCGCAGCCTGCCCAACCCGCTAACCCCCACCGAACAAGCCCGCATCCGCGACGCCCGACCCGCCGGCCCACCACCCCAACCCGCACCCGAACCTGTGCGGGTCGAGCGGCGGGTCAGCTGCCGTGGCGCTCTCGTCGTCGCCGGACAACGCATCCACGTCGGGATGACCCACGCCGGCCGCACCCTCACCGTTGAACCCGCACACCACACCTTCCGCGTCTACGACGGCGACGAACTCCTCACCGAGGTCGCCTGCACCACAAGCCGACCGATCGCCCGGTTCAAAGTCCGCAAACCCGAAACCGGACGACGACGACAGGAGTGACCACGCATCACGACGGCGCTCCTTGCCACGGCGGTGCCCCCAACACCGTCAACACCGCCGCGCCGAGTACAGCAGGCCCAGCGTCGGCAGGTACGGCCGTCATGTAGGTCCATTCGTCCTGTGGATCGTCTGAAGCCGGGAACCAAGCGCCTCGCCCGAGGTCGGGAAGCCACCGCTCCACTCGCATCGATCCCGCCTTCTCAGCTATCTGGGCGTAACGGGCCGCGCGCTGCCAGGAACGGTATGAGCGGTATCGGCGCGGTGACAGCTCAAGCAACGGCCGAGCGTAGTCACGCAGCGGCGGCCAAGAACTAGGCGGCTGCACCTCGCGGCAGCGTGCCAGCGCTGCCTGCACGATCCGGCCAAGCTCGTCCGGCATCACATCTGGGTAGCCATCCAGGACGTCGGTGTGCTTGTCCTCGATGCCGGCACCACCCCAGCTATCCACCGTACGCACCAGCAGTCGCCCGTCGATCTCGTAAATCGCCGCCATCCGCTTCTCTGGCACTCGCCGATCTTCCCACCGGAGTCAAAAAGTAGGCTCGCTGCGAAGATTTTCCTAGCCGGACGTGTCACGCACGTCCCGAGACTGATGTGTCACGAACGTCCTGGGACTCGACAGATCTCGACGACATTGTGTCCGGTCTCATGACCTGGGTGACACACAAGTAACAGGACGTGCGTGACACCTCTGGCTAGACGATCTTGCCTCGGTCCTCCGGAGCGGCGGACAGGGAATCATCGTGTCCCGACGTCGGAAGAGCTTTGCCGAGGCCGACCGTTTCGACGTGTGACGGGGAGAGAGTGGCCGGGCCGATCCATCCGCGAACCACCGCCGCCACCTGGGCGCGCTCGGGTTGCACCGGGTACAAGTCGCGGCCGAGGGACCAATTCTGCAGAATCCCCCGTGTTGTGGCCAGGTGACGCGTCACCAAGGTGTGCGGGAGCCCCTTCGAATCCCAGGCGTGCCACAAGGCCCAGCCTTCGGCCCTGGCCGGGACGCCAAGCCTGGCGCAGAGCTGCGCATACTCGATGCCCCACTCTGGTGGCATCGAGTCCGGGCCAACGACCACGATGCCGCTCAAGGGCAGCAAGGGACGTTCTTCCAGGCAGCCGTCGCCGGGAAAGTGGTAGTAGCGAACTTTGCGGGCTAGGGCGTTGATGGCCCGCTGCAGTGGCGTCGCGTCGTCCGGATCGGGACCGTGCGTCAGCGTTCCCTCATCGAAGGCGAGGGCGACCACCTCTTGAGCGAGCAGCTCCACCTGGCGGAGGTAGTCAATCTCGTCCTCATAGGCGGGGATCGGATCAGACATCGCCCAGAGTTTCCCATCGGCGGTACCGGTGCCGCGACCGCAATACCCGCTGACAAAGGTTGCCAAGACCGCTGTTCCCGCGCCGGCCAGCTCGACCAGCACTTGGCGAAGTGTCACGCAGGTCCTGTTACCGCCCTGTCACGCAGGTCATGAGACCGGACAGATCTCGACGACATCGTCGACGACATGACGCCGGATATGCCGTCACCCGACATGCCGTCACTCGTCATGTCCGCGACTCCGGGTGATGCTTGACGTCGTGGCCTCGGATGAGGCTTGACATGATCGCGACGACCGCGCGACTCGCAGATCCGGATGGCCGCCGAGCTGCGGGTGCGTCCCTTTTGTTTGTGAGGCTTAAACTCCGCGGATGGAGCCGGTCGAACGAGTGCTGAGCGCCGAAATCATCGCGGCGCTGACCGACTGGCCACGCATCGTGCATGCGGTCCAGCCGGAACCTGTGGATCTTACGTCTCTGCGGTCGTTCCTCAACGAGATGCTGCGGGAGCTGCCATGGTGGGACCACGCCTGGCAAGTCACGCGGGTGGAACCGGCCCGTCCGCATGAGGTCGCCGGAGACGGTCCTCGCCGCAGGACGACGTGCACTGAGGTGTCGGTGCCAGGCGTCGTTACCGGTGATCGGGAGCAGGTGCTTCCCTTCTCGGCGCGTATCCGATTCGAGAATGATCGCCTCCTCCGATTCCAGGCGAAGATCGGCGATGTGGTGATCGGCCCGGCGACCGCGCCGGCGGGCGCTTTTGAACCCCATCCTTTCGGTGCGGTGTTCAGCAAGCTGATGGACCGGCGTGGGATCTCGATCAGGGAGATGGCAGTCCGGTGTTTGCGCGCGATGTCGACGATCAGCTCGCTTCGGCACGGGGTGCTGAACCCGCATCGGGTCCTGGTTCATGAGGTCGCACGCGCGCTAGAGATGTCTGAAGAGGATTTGGCAGCGATCGCCGGTCTCGACGACATCGAGTCAGCACCGGCGCGATCGGACGGCTCCACGAGCTGACCCGCCCCTCGGCCCGCCTCAATATGACGCGGACCGCGGCAGATCCGGATTCGACCTTGATGACCGCGCGTCAGCGTTCTGCCTCCTCCACACACAGCGCGCCGTTGCGCAGGTACGCCGTCCAGCTGTGCGCCCTGTCGAGCCAGGTCGGGTTCGCGTGCTCCGCGAGTGCCAGCCATGCGCAGGCGCGGTGAAGGCCGCTTTCGGTAATGAGTGCCGTCCGGGCCTGGGCGCGGTCTCCGCTGGGAACGGCGTACAGCCTGAGGGTGCAGCGTGGCCGCTTGGGTGTTCCTCGTGGCAGGTGGTAGGTGCTGCCGATCTCCGCGTATCGATCAGCCTGAAGTAACACAATGTCGGCTCGACTACCGCCGTGCTGGGCGAAGTCCAGCGATAGGAGGCGCACACCAACTGCCCGCAGCGACGCCTCTACGATCGATTGCCCGACCGGATAAGACCAGCCGGACCGAAGTGGGCCACGGTTGTAGCTCTCCCACGGTTCATCTGGCACCTACGCGACTGTACCGGCATTTCACCGCGTCGCCGGCCGGCCCGTTGGCGCTCACTGACTGTCCCGGCACTCCGCCGCGAACGACCCAGCCAGCAACCAGTCACCACCGTCGCGCACCCCCCGACGATCCGTAACGCACTGGAATTCGGCATGACCGCGCGCACCTCGCGGCATGAGCGGGCGACTGACGAGCCCGTCGTGCTGCGACAATGATCCTTGGCCCCTTTACAGCGTTGGGCGGGAGGTCAGGTGGCGACGGTCGGAGTCTCGCCGAAAATTCTGGGTGTCTCGTGGGGACGCATGGAGGTGGAGGGCCTGGGAGTCGGTAAGGACTTCATGCTGTACCCCGGCGGAGGCGGCGAGTGGGACTGGAGCCGGACCGGAACGCGTCACGCACCTGGCATCCAGCCTGCTGACGTGGAGGAACTGCTGACCCAGGGTACGACGACGGTGGTGCTCTCCCGCGGCATGGATCAGCAGTTACAGGTCGACCCCGCCACATTGGCGTACCTGGACAATCTGGGCGTCAAGGTGCACGTCGCTGAGACCCGCGAGGCGGTCCAGGTCTACAACGAGTTGGCTGGACGCGTGGCGGTCGGCGGCCTGTTCCACTCCACCTGCTAGCCACCGGATCGCGGTATGAGAGGGCACGTCAAGGCTAGCCCTTGCTCTCTATCGGCTGACCACTTTTGAGCGCTCGACCGAGGGTTCCTCGTCTGAACTGACGACGATTAGCGTCGGCCTCCGGTATACGCTGCGACGATGGCCCCGAGACCCCGCTGGCATTACACGTTGAATGCGGCCCAAGCCGAGGCGTTGACCGCTGTTGAGATCTACAACAGCCCTACGTCACTGAGGCCACTAGAGGGGTTCCTCGTGCATATGCATGTTGCTTGGCTTTACCTTCTTCATGCCACCTTTGACAAGGCTAAGACTCCCTATCACTATAAGGATCCGAAGACCGGGCGGTATATCAAAGTTGATGGCGAAAAGAAAAGCTGGGAATTGCAGAAATGCATCGAGACGCGGTGGCCCTCCGCTAAGGAGCCAGTACGGCAGAATCTTGAGCTAACGGTTCAACTTCGCAATAAGATCGAGCACCGCTTCGAGCGCGGCCTGATGGTGGCGGCCTCGGGGTTCGCGCAGTCTCTAATAATGAACTTTGAAGCTGAGCTGGTAGGTAGCTTCGGCGTCGCCTACTCTATCGCAGATCGTGTGCACATTCCTGTCGCCTTGAGTACCTTCTCCCGTGAGGGTGCGGCCGCGATGGCAAGCAGCCAATTGCTTTTACCTCAACGCTTGCGCGATTTCTTCATCGACTACAGGACACGTCTCGATGAAGGTGTCCTCAATGATCAGGCATTCGAGATGCGCATCGAGATCGTACAAAAGCGCTCCCCGAAATCTGAGGCCGATCTAGCCGTTTCGTTCGTTCGCGAAGACGACCTGACCAGCGAGGAGCTGAATGCCTACAAGGAACTGGAGCGCGTGGGTCGTGTGATCCTGCGCGACAAGGACCGAGATGTAGCAAACTTTGGCTGGATGAAGCCGTCTGCTGCTTCTGCCGCCATCCAAGCACGGCTTGCGGTTAGATTTAGTCCTTCCGCAGAGTTTCCACGTGCATGGCGATACTATAAGGTTCGCCCAAACAAGACCGGCCTCGGAAAGCAACGAAGCAAGACCATTGGGAAGTACTGTCGGTACGACGAGGCCCACGACGACTACCTGTACTCGCAAGAGTACGTCGACTTTATTGTCAGCGAGTTGTCGGACGCCGCGGCTTTTCAGAGCGTAATTGGTTGGCTGCCGAAACAGCTCTGAGCTTCGGCGGGCACGGGAAAGCCGCACTTGGCCGGCTTCACCGGAGCTCGGCGGAGGGATGCCTCGATTAGCAGAGCCCGGCCGTCCCCGTACTGCGCCAGATCACCGACAAGTTCGGCACCGTGGGTGCGCAGGTGGGCAATGACGTCCTCGATGTCGTCGACGGCGAAGCGCCGTACTCGGGCCCACCCCTGCCGCTCAACAGCCCGTCTAGCCGCGGTAGTCGTCCTCGTTGAGGCCCACCACACGCCGCTGATCCAGCACGTCGACCGGATCAGTCTCGAACGGAAGCCGCAACCGCCGCATCACCTCGTCGTCGACCCACGGCCGGTGTTGAGCAGCCCCGTCAGCCTCCAGCCCTTCCAAGAACGGACTGCCAACGTCGGATCCGCTTGCGTTCATCAGGCAGCATTAGCTCGCCCGGCGTCCGGGAGCCGCGGACAGCCCGTTCCCACCAGGGCAGTGATAGCGGCCGGGCAGCAGCACGGCCGCTGAAGTGGGATCCGGGTGCGCGGAGAGAGCTATAACACCTCTGGCTGCCCGGCCGCTCCTTAGTGCTGGGGGCGGCTCTGCGCCTCTTGCCGTCGTCTGCTGTGGACCGCCCCAGCGGTCGGCCGTCCCCTATGTTTGACCGATGACGGGCGTCAATGACGATCGGCCAACCGATCTTGAGGTCTATCCCGATACCGGCCGATGGCAGCCGCGTGATGCTGGGATGGCGGTGATCGAGATGGGGTCGCCAGGTACGTCGTCGCAGTGGAGGATATCGAGCATCGCCGGTCTCGTCTCCGTGGCGCTTGTGGTTAGCGCCGTAGCGGGCTATCTCTTCGGGCGGCATGACGAACGGAAGGCGGCCGCGACAGTGCCAGTCGCAGGGGCACTAATGACTCCTTCGTCGGTGAGAGCGGGAGCACGGGTGTTGTCCCTCACTGGCCACGGGTGTTCGTTGCAACGCGGAGATCAATTGCAACTCGGAGTCGAAATCGTCAACGTGTCAGCAGCAGATGTGACCGTCCGCGTACCGAGTGTGCTTGTTCCGTCGGGTGAGTTGGCACAAGAATCATGGGCCTGGGGTGTTTGCGGCCAGCTCTCGGCGATAGCGAACTACGGACCGATGCCGGACACCCTCCCAGCAGGTGCCGCGACCTGGTTGACGGTGACATTCTCCGTTCTGACCCCGTGCCCGCTGGAGCAATCGGTCCGTTTTCAGGTCAACTACTCGCAGGCAGGCAAGCTCGCCGACGCCGACCTTGGCGGATTCAGCAACTTGGGCGAGGTTCCCTACACGCGATGTTCCGCCAGCCCGACCCCACCCGGCCCCGTCCCCCCGCCCCCGAGGCTGCCTGAAGTTCGACCGGGTAGCACCGGGGCTTGAGCCATTGAGACTCCTGTCGTATCGCCGCTGATTCGGTGCGGGCGCCGGGCCTTAGCGGCGGCTTGCCCGGGTCCCTGTGCAGCTGGAGCGCAGTGGAGGCGGCACGGGGTTGGTCCCGAAGGGACCGCCGCTGTGGGTGGCCCGAGCGCCACGGTTCGCGCCGCTTCAGCGGCGCGTCTTGGTCCCGTACAGAAGTTCTCACATGGATCCCTCGGGAGATGTGTCTCGACGACATGACGCCGGATATGCCGTCACCCAACATGCCGTCACTCGTCATGTCCGCGACTCCGGGTGATGCTTGACGTCGCGGCCTCGGATGAGGCTTGACATGATCGCGACGACCGCGCGACTCGCGGCAATTGAGGATGCCGCGAGGGACGTTTCAAGGATGTTGCCGCTCCGGATCGAGAATGGTGATTCCACCGTCCTCGGCCCGGGTAAACTGGACGCTGCCTCGCCAGCGAGGCAACTTACGCTGAAGCCCACGAATGACGCCAATAGTTTCAGCGTCGCTGAACCCGGTCGTGAAACGTCAGTCAAGGCCCGAACCGACCACATCGCTTACGAAAACGACCTCGACCGCCAGCAAGACCCGTCGCCAGTCTTCTGCGGTAAGCGAGGACGAGCGGTCGATCTGCTGCCATAGCTCCCTGGCCTCGCTCGATAGGGATGCAGCGTCGGTGAAGCCCATGGCCGTAGCAAAAGCATCAGTCGGCCTGGCTGGCCCGCCCCAATCCAGCAATCCGGCACGCAGGACTTCGCGCTCGTCTGCGTCCAGTTGAACGTGAATGGGCTCGGCGTGGGGCACCCGTCGATCATCCCACACGGCCGTCGGCATGATCGGGTGCGCGCTCATCGGCATGTCCGGACGGCGGGCCGTCAGTCACGGCGCGATACCCAGCGCGGATCGGACTGCGGTAGAAGCCGACGCCTCGCTGGGACTCGTCGGCTGCACTGCTGTAGGAGCCGGGGGACAATCGAGGTGGGCTGCTTGGTACAGCGATCCATCTGGAGGGGAAGAATGGCCGACGAATGGCTGAACCACTCCGAGGTGTTGGTCCTGGACCCCTTGGAGAACTCGCCGCTGCCGCTCTGGGAACTTCGCTGGCATCAGGCGACAACACTGCAGGAACTCGCAGACATCCTCGCGCCAGGTCTGATCTCGCTGGCAGCGCGAGGCTTGGTCGAGGTGCGCCGTTTCCACAACTGGCCAGCACAGTGGGACCAAGGTGTCCCGTTGATCGGGGACGACCTCGCGCGAGAGAGCACACACGCTGAGGTTTGGTCCGACGAAGCGGCGCACGCCGTACTGGCGGCTCACATCACCAAGGCCGGCCGCAGGCTTCTGTAGCCTCCACGCACCTGCGGCAACCGTTCTGAACGATTGAATCTTCTGGGCCCGTACCCGCTCATGAAGCAGAAGCGGAAGCCGAGTGCGGCGCTCGGACGCGGGTGTCCCGGTGGTGCTTGGTTCACGGTCTCTTCGTCGGCCTTCAGCTGAGCTGTTCGAACAGTCCGACCATCATGGGCTCGGGTCCGCGGACGTAGCAGAGCCGATAGCTGCCCTCGTGCTGCGCCAGCTCTCCGACAAGTTCGACGCCGTGGGTGCGCAGACAGGCAATGACGTCCTCGATGCCGTCGACGGCGAAGCGCCGTACCCGGGCGCAACCCTGACGCTCAAACAGCCTGTCTAGCCGCGGTGGTCGTCCTCGTTGAGGCCGGACACACGCTGCTGGCCCAGGACGTCGACCGGAGCAGCCTCGAACGGGGTCCGCAACCGCCGCATCACCTCGTCATCGACCCACGGCCGGCGTTGCACAGCCCCGTCAACGTCCAGCCCCTCCAAGAACGGACTGCCAACATCGGATCCACTAGCGTTCATCAAGCAGCACCCCGTACTTCGGAACGAGATCAGGACCAGTCTCGGAGGATACGAGACAGGACCGACACTCCGACCTCCGATGCGCAGCACACGATAATCGGCACCTCGCGTAGCCGGCCGGCGGTGCTCGGATGGCCAGGTGCCGGCGCACCACCCGAGCCCGGGTCAGCAACGGTGCCAGCCCTGATCGGTAGCAGGCTGCCGGCCGCAGCATGACTCTGCGGCGATCCGGCGCCGCGGACCCGCCGACACCACGCGGCACGCATCGAACCGCAATGAAACGCAGCACTACCAGGGGCTATGCCAACGGAGGAGCACCATCGGAGCACCAGATCCCAAATTCTGGGAAAATCCGTCCCGGGATACGAAACGAATCAAGGCCGTGACCCGCATTTCTGCTGGTCACGGCCTTGATCTTTTGCGCGCCCGGAGGGACTCGAACCCCCAACCTTCTGATCCGTAGTCGACGGGCGCGCCACCCAGCCCACCGCCTTGAATCAAAGTGATTGTTCTACGCCGGGTGCAGGTTACGGCGTGGCCAGGCCACCGGCGCTCGCTGCCGCTTAGGACAGGACCGAGGCGGTCCACTTCTTCTGGAACGCCCCCACCTGCCATTCCGCAGCAGGTGGGGGCCGTCTCACGCGGCCCGGCAGAATCACAAACCTGCGTGAACTTGCGCCAGCTCTTCCAAGCCACCGCTTGGCGTGATGCGCCAACGAACGCCAGCGGCATCTCGGAACTCGATCACCGCGCCAATCGCCGCCGGGGTCAGGTCGCCACCTTCACGGCGGTCCATCTCCCGAGAGAACTGGGCGGCCGGGGCTCCTGGGGGTAGCCAGGGCGACTCCATCGGTTCGCCCCAGGCCGCAGTACCACGGTGCCAACGTACGACGATGCCGCGAATCGGGTAGTCGCTGGCGTTCTTGAGCGTCGCCGAGAAAGTCCATCGGTCTTGGTCGTCAACACCGCGCGAGTGGCTCGCGTACATGAACACCCGGACGGCTTGGGCACGCCGCCGTTCAGCTAGTGACTCCCCGAGGTCTCTGGCTTGTAGGGCGAGCACTTCACTCTGCTGCCGGTTGAGCTCCTGCTGGTCGGCGATCTGCTTCTGCTGGTGTCGTAACTGTCGGCTTTGAGCACGGTAGGCGACCATAGCCGCGACTAGTGCCCCGGCGGCAATGAGCGCACCTATCGCGGTTCCCCAGCCTTGGAGTTGATCGGTGAGGGGACTGGCTACCGGGATCATCGGGCCGTCCCTCCGACTCGCGGACTGCGGACGCGCTGGCGGGAGGCCATCAGGCGGCCAACCCCGCGACCGCGGCTTGGAACTTCCCGGCGACGGACGGCTTGACCTTGCCAGTGATCCGGACCAGTACCGAGCCCGTCAGGTAGTCGTACTCGGTGCCGAGGACCGGGTTGGCATTCAACTGGGTCTGGATGTATTCCGCTCGCGCCTTCGCCGTGGCCGCATCTGGGAACACCTCGATAACGCCGCCTCGGTCGGTCGTATACCGGTCGCCGTTCGGGTCGCCGCCAGCCACGTCGAATGAGGCGCGGGACGTGTACTCGCTGGGTCGGCCGATCAGGTTATTCGGGTCGGTGTTCTCGTCCTGCACTGCACCGTTGCTCATGGGCAACCCATCTGCGGCGAGTTTCGCCAGTACCGCCCTTGCGTCGAGTGCTGCGGCGGGTGGCGGGGTCGGCTGCGCTGACGTGCTACTCGGGACATGCGTCGCCGTGGTGGTGGTCTTGCCGCCGGTGGTCGCGGAGCCACAGGCCGCCAGCCACATCGCGGCTGAGACAGCGGCGATCAGGACGGGGACTCGGTTTCGGGATAGAGGCACCCGCCCATGCTGGCTTGGCGTATCAGCGCAGTCACCCTCTGATCGGACGGGACCGCTGTCGCCGAGGCGACAGGAGACACAACATCGCTTAGGGGACAATTGGAACCGCCGACATGCCGTTTGGCCGGCGGCGACGCGGGGCTTGGACACCTGGATAACCCTCGCCGGGTGGGGCTCGGCGGAACTGTAAGCCCACCTCAAGCGGTTAGCCGAGGCCAGGCGACCCCGGACTCGCTATCTCTCTTGTGGTATCGCTGTTGCTCTCTGTGCTCCCGGCATCTCCTCTCAGAAAGGCATCAACCTTGAACCAGCTCCGTAGTCGCTGAATGGGCCTGAACCATCTGCTGCTCAGGTAGCTGAGGAGCGGCTCCGTCGCTTCGACCACAACGCGCCCCTTCTCAGCCCTTGTGCGTTCCGACAGCATGATCCCGTTGATGATCCCGGCGTAGCTGTAGAGCCTGCTGATGATTGGCGACACATACGTGATGGCGCCACTGGTCATGGCCGGCATCAACTGCTCGACCTCGGCGACGAGTTGTTGGTAGAAGCGTTCCTGCTGGGCCAGCATCCGAGATCGTGCCGTCGCTGGTATGGCTGAAGGTAGGCGGTCATGGTCCAGCATCTTGGCCAGCATCACGATGTTGAGGAGCTTCTTCCGAAGGTCATCCCGGGCACGAAGCCGGTCGAGGATCCGCTCCTTGCGTACCTCAAGCCACGGCTTGGCCGCATACTCGATGACCAATGCGACGATGCCGGACGTGAGGGCAGCGACGGCGACAGTGTGGACGGTGTCGGACACCGCATCATCATGCAGCCTGGCCGCCGCATGGGTCGTCGTCCGGGGATGCCGGCGGGCACGCATGCGTCCCCAGACGACTGTATCCGGGGCTCGCCGTTGTCGACGCCCACCGCGGCCCGGGCGTCCATTAGGGCGAACCCGAGCAGGTTGAGGCCACGCCTGGGGCGGGTGGGCGGCCCGCAGGTCGTCCGCCACCAGGCCGATACCCCAGACCCGGTCCAGCGGGCTGGCCTCGACCAGGACACAGCCCCGGGTGCTGAACAGGTAGTCGCGCAGCCTCGGGTGCTGGCCGAACCTCGCGGTGTTGCCGGCCACGACGATGTCGTAGCGGCGGGTTTCCCAGATCGTCTCGTCGAAGCCGCGTACCTGCCGGCCGAGCGTCTTGGCCGCCCCGGAATGCGCAGCGGTGAGCACACGCGCGGCGGTCTCGTCGTCGCCGAAGAGCAGGGCCTTGCAGTGCATCATGAAATGCTCCGCGGTCGGGTAGGTGACGGCGTCGAGGGTGAACGCCGCAGGCCACCACTGGCTCAGGCAACCCGCGCCAAGACCGTCCCGTTGCGGCCGGTGGCCCCAGAAGAACGGGAACTTCATCCGGGCAGCCGAGCACCCGCGAAGACGCCAATCTCGTCAACCCCAATGATGTCCCCACCGCGGATCCTTCTGCCGATGGGCATCTGCTGGATCTCGGTCAGTTTGCCTGCGCCAGCCGTATTTGCGGATCAGAAGTCGAAAAAGATCGGAAGTTCCCGGATATCGGCGTAGATGGTCGCACGCTGCGCGGCAGGGAATCCGAGCGCGAGAGCTTCGCCCCGGTAGATGGCGATCACCGTGTCCTCGCCCCGCCACCAGGTGTCCGCCAGGCCCGCGACCTCGGGGACCGGTTCCATGCCGGTGAGGTTGATGTCTTGAGCCTATGATGATCGGGTGGCTAGGGTGGTACGTCGAAAAGAGACGACGTTTGTTCATCCCCGCGCAATCGGCGAGGTCGTGGTTACCAAGATCGCAGATCTTCCGGTGGGCGTGGTGGTCTCGGTGTACGCGTTCGCGCCCGGGGCGCAACTCAAGCTTGGACCGTCGTACGACGACGCGGGATGGACTGTGCTGTCCGGCACGGGCTGGGTGGATAGCGAGGAGAGCGGCCGGCAGGAACTAGAGCCGGGGTGGACCGCGTTCGTTCCTGTCGAGGACACGCCTACCTTCGGCACTGACGAAGGTATGACCATCGTGGATGTTTTCGGTGGCCTGATGATGCCGAAATAGCGTCGTGTGCCTAGGTCGCCAGCAGACCTCGGGGCGCTAGTTGCCTCCGTACCGCTCTGTCAGTCGAACGATGTCCGCCAACTCCCGATACGGATCGGTGCCCTTTGCTTCTGCAAGGCGTCGGGCGAGAATGCCGCCTACTACTGCGAGTCCTGTAGATAGCTGGAGTTCGAGGTCTGGATGTCCGTCTCGGGCCAAGCTCTCAAGGTAATTGGTCAGGTTGTCGAGACCGTCGGCTGTGCTGAGCCATGCGTTGATGGCACCCACCGCAATCCGTACTGTCTCCTGCTGCTGCGCAGTCACGTCGAAGTACCATAGCCTAAGTTGGCTGTCAACGCGGGTTTGACACTTCACGCTCTCTTCTTCCCTGGGTGAGCAGCGGGCAGGTTGCGGCGTCCGCGCTGTGAGAGTGAGCCAGACGGCGTCGCGTGGGTCACCGGCCACGGGCTGGACTCGGCACTGGGGGCGTCGCCCTCACCGTTGACAGGTCCTCGGGGCAGACGGACTCTGGGCCAAGGTTCGAGGCTAGCGGCGGCGACCGGCGCGTACGTGTGCTTCGAGGACGAGGCCGGGCCAGAACGTACGCCCTCCCAAAGCGCGCACCTGGGGCCGTCGGCGACATACCCCCGTGGTGAGGGTGTCGGGCAAGGGCTCGGGTCGGGTGTCGATGGCCGGCCTGGTGTGCTTCAAGCTTGGCCGCCGCAGGCATATGTTCTACCGGCTGCGTATCCATCGCGGCCGCAAAGGCGAACGCCGTAGCCTGTCCGAGGACGACTACGCCGCGCTGGTCTCCGCCGCGCACTATCAGTTGCACGCCCCCATTGTCCTTGTGAGGGACAACGTGAACACACACGTCAGTGCTGCGATGCGGAAGTTCATCGACGCACACTCCGCGTGGTTGACGGTGGTGCGCTTGCCCACCTATGCCCCCGACCTCAACCCAGTCGAAGGCGTCTGGGCTCACGTAAAGAACGGCTTGGGCAACCTCAGCGCGCACGGTGTTGACCACTTGGCCGCCGTCATCCGTAACCGACTCAAGCGCATCCAGTACCGACCCGACCTGTTCCCCGGGTTTCCTCGCACCGACCGGCCTACGCTTCCCCGCTGATCCGCCGTAGATCCTCAGCGGGGCGGGCATTACGGTGACCGGCGTGGACATCGAGGGGTTCTGGCTGTTTCTCGAACGCTCCGCCCGCGAGACGACGGGCCTCGAGCAACGCAGCCGGTGGCTGGAATACCGGCTCGGCCGTATCCCCCGACCCCATATCGTGGACTTCCAGGTTCACCTGGACGCCGCGCGTCGCCCGATCGACACCTACGCGATGTGGGGTGCAGCGAACCAGATCATGGATGGTCTGTGCAGCGGCGACGCGTTCTGGTACTTCCAGCCCTGGCTGATCGGCCAGGGCCGGCACCGGTATCAGCACGCCGCGGGCAATCCCGACAACCTGGCCGATGTGCCCGCCGTTCGTGCTCTAGCTGGCCGCCGAACCGGCGAGTGGGCCAACGCGGAGTGGCCGAGCTGGGAAGACCTCGCCTACATTGCCGGCCGGGTCTACGACCAGATCACCGGCCAAGAAGACAGCATCGATGAGGAACTAGCCGCACCCGGCCACCATAGACCCTACGGTCCGGCCCGACACGGTCTGGAACTTCGACAACCTCGCGGAGATCCAACGGCGCCTCCCACGACTGGCTCGTCTATTCCCTCGCCAGCGATACCTCAGAGCCTGATCAGCAGGCCCCCAAGATCTCCCGATGGATACAAGCAGACGTAGACCTCAGCTTTTCAACGTCTGTAGCGTCCGGTGTGCTGCGGGTACCGGCATCTGGGCCGACATCCTTCGGTGCAACCGATCCGCCTCTGATCATTCCGTACATGTTCCGGATCTTGCGTGCCTCGCTGCTGTCCGTCGGACCGATTTTGTCCCCCGATTGCAGGTGACGGGTTCGACCCATGGAAGTAGCCGTGGTTGGGCGTGGTGCGATGGTGAAGGCGTCACGCTATCGTCCCGGCCATGGCTTGCCGCGGGTACTTCCTCGCCCTCAATGAAAGCTGCGTCGCGCGGCTGCTGGCCGAGGACGGCAACGACGAGCGCCTCATCGAGGTCATTAAGCAACTCGATATGGCGGACGCGCCTGACGAGTGTGACGTGGACAAGGCTTGGGACGGCATCCATCGCTGCCTCACAGAGGGTGGCCTCGGTGGGGAGGACAGAACGTACCGGCTCAACGCGGTCGTCCTCGGCGGTCTGCCGCTACATCAGAGCGACGGCTACGTCGTCAGTCACAACACACCGGCCGAGGTCCACGATGTTGCCGCTGCGCTCTCCGAACTCGACGCCGAGCCGTTCATCTCCAGGTACTGGGCGCTCGACCCAGATGTGTAAGGCGCCACAGTTGACCAGGACGGTCTTCAGTATCTGACTTACCACCTGGAGCAGGTCAGTGCGTTCTATCAGCGGGCTGCGCAGGCTGGTTGGGCGACCGTCTTCGTCGCTGATCAGTAGAGCGTGAGGGTTCATGGTGGGGCCAGCCAGACGACCTGGAAGGTGGCACACCGAAGCCACCCCGTCTGCCGTCGGCCCACACTCCACGGGGCCGGGTTCTGGCCCCGGGTCCAGATGGGACGCTGCTGGACGAGCCTCATGTTGATGGCGCTAGAAACGGATCCCCAGAGGTGCCAGATCATCTTCCCCACCCGGTTGTGGTGATGTTAGAGCGCGCGGATTGGTCGTAGTGGGACGGTGTCCGGCGCCACCCACGTGCCGAGACTGATCTGTCACGGACGTCTTGGGACCCGACATGCCGTCACCCGTCATGCCGTCATCCGTCATGATGTTGGTGATGTGTGTCGTGTCACGCCTGATGCTTGACACCGGCGTCCCACCTGACGCTTGACACGGCGGCCTCGGCTGATGGCTGACATGATCGCGAACCTGTGCGCCGACCTGAGCCGACGATTACGGCATGCTGAAGAGGTTCCGGATGCGGCCTCGTAACGGGCCGCTGGGCGTGCCTTACGCGGCGAGGGTTGGTTGATGAACGACTGGTGGCAGAGCCCCACTGATCCACTAGCGGTCTGCTTGCGCAGCACTGTCGTAGACGTGGCAGCCGTACTGCCAGCAACGGGCAGGCTTGTCGTCGCTCGGCTGGACGGAACCAGAATGGCCGATGCAGACAGCATCTTCTACGAGTTCTCTGACGCGCTGCTCTTTCCGGGCTACTTCGGCTGGAACTGGAACGCGCTGTCCGACTGTCTCCGTGACCTGCACTGGCTGCCCGCAGACGGATACCTGATCGCCGTCGAAAACGCGCCACGGTTGCTGTCGAGCAGAGTCGAGGACCGTCAGAGGCTGTTCCGGATCCTCTTGAGGGCAGTCCATCACTGGACGAACCCGCTCAGCAAGCCCGGCAGCAAGGGCCTTCCGTTCAAGGTGTTGCTGCTGTGCGACCTCGATGAGGAAGCGGCACAACTGCGGCGTGAAATCGCCTCCTGCGGGTTCAGTAGCCCGGGCTGGATGCGTTAAGGGCGCGACCCTCGTACTCGGCGCCCAGGCCGCCGAGCATGCTGGTCGTCGATCGGCCTGGAGGCTTCGCCCGTGATCATGTCAAGTGTCAGCCGAGACCGCCGCGTCAAGCTTCATCCGAGACCAGGCAATTGTCGTGTCCCGCCTGATGCTTGACACTCGCGTCCCACCTGATGCTTGTCCGGCTGTGTTCGGTCGCTTGATCGAGGCCATAGCCTGTTCATGTGACCCCGAAAGACCTTCGCCTCGACACTGAGCTGCCGGAGACAAGGTCGCTGCCCGATCCCTCCGTGCTGCTGCAGGAAACGGCCTGGGCCTCGTACGAGCACGCCCTGGGGGCGGCAGAGGACACGGCAGCCGCGTTGACCCGCCTCCTAGACGACGACATCGCCGCCAGGGCCGATGCCTTACGGCATCTCGAACAAACGGTGCACCATCAAAACAGCATTTACTCGGCGACGGTGCCTGTTGCGCTGTACGTCGCGTCGATCCTGGTCGACCCTCGAACTGCGACCGCCGGCATCTACCGTCGCGACAACCGCCACCGTCCCTTACGTGCCGTCTTACTGGACTGGCTAGGCGAGATGGCCGATGACGTGAGCGACGACGCTGTTGCCGTGCACCAACGGCTAGGGTTCTTCCCTTTGGAGGAATACTCGGAACTTGTCGAACTCCGATCCCTCCGTCCGACGATCTTCAACGCCGTCTGCGCGTTCCTGCGTGACCCTGAGCCACATGTTGCCGACGCGGCCGTCATCACTGCCTCTCTGCTCCTGGACGGCGCCGACGTTGCTCATCACCAAGCCAACCTCGCTTCCCTGGTTCACAGGGTTCTGCTCACCAGTACCGATAGGACCCACCGCGCCCATGCCAGGCGCCTTCTCCATCGGTGGGGCGAGCCGACCCCGCCCGAACTCGAGGTGACTGGCCAGGGCCCCGAACCGCCCTTCTGAGCCGACCAGCGGAGGCACATCCTGGGCTTGGTCGTTCAAGGTCATCTGTCCAACATCAGGTGGGACGGAAACGTCAAGCATCAGCTGGGACTCGACAGGCGGAGTTGCATTTTGGGCTGATATTGCTCGCTGGGTTATGAGATGGTCAAGCTGAGTCTTGGTTGTCCGTCCGGTCAGCAGTGGTCCAAGTGGCGACGGCTAAAGGGGTCCAGGTCGGCGCTCGCCGTCCGGCCAGTCTCGGCTGCCCCAGCCCATCTCGTTAGCAACCTCGTTGGCACATGAGCACTAGAAGAAGACTCGCACGATCTCCTCTACCGCCTTGGCCAGTGTTGCAACGGCAACGGCGTACCTAGCAGCAATGCTGAGCCGCCCGAGCAGCGAACGCCGGCCGTCGCGCACACGCAGGCTTCCACGATCGTTTTTCTCGTCCATGGGTGTCTCCTCCGGGGATCCACCCGCCGTTGGTGGCGGGCGCCCGGAGCTCGGACGAGAAATCTCGCGGCAGTCGGCGCGCTATCCTCCGTAGGTCCACGGCGTGCCCGAAATGATGCACCGGCCCGAACGCGCATATGGACTTCGCGAGAGCGGCTATGGAACCCAGTGCCCACCGCTCTCCGGCGACCACCAACCACCTGTCGGTGAGGATGGGGGGAGCGCTGAAATACAGGGGCATACATTTGAGGCTAGAGCGCGCCCGCAAGTGTTGCTGCACCGCGGGGCCCGGGGGTTTGAACCCGTAACACCCAGCGCTTAAATAGATCAACCCGAATCGGACCGATCGGTGCCCTGACCAGCGGGAAGCCTTCCAATATTTGACGGCACTTGCCGTCGTTGGTGAGCATCATTCGTGCCCGATCTGTGCCCGATGATCTTCTGTAGTGCGGCCTCAGCGTTCAAGCGGCAGGAGATGCCCGGTCACGGCGTGGTCGTCGCTCGCTACGTTGACCGTGGGAGCCCGACGCTCGGCCGGAGGCTGCTATTTTGCGCGCCAGGCGCAGCGGCGGATTGGAGATTACGGGATTGACAGAGAACGAGGCCCCGCTAGTTTGGGCGAAGGTCGGGGACCACAGCGCCAACCTGCGGTGGCGGCTCGGTGATGGAGATTTCGAGATCCATACGACCTACATCGGCGCCGGGTTGGCCCCTGTCGTGGCGGCAGCGCTTAACCTGCAGCGAGGCTCAACGGAGAGCTGGTGTGCCCTCGAGGGCGAACCCAGCGGAACGTTGATTTTGCTCTCGCAGTCGCCGGTCGGACCGGCCCCGCAAGACCGCCGACTGTTCGTTCAGGTGATCGACTTCTCGCGGTTGCGCACTTGGTCGAACAGCCGCGTGCGATGGTCAGGCTGGGTGCCGACAGCCGAGTTTGTCGCTGCCGTGGAGGGAATGACGGCGGCCGTACTGCGCGAGCACGGCGAGGCTGGCTACCTCAAGTGGTGGGGTGGCGTCGCGTTCCCGACCGAGATGCACAGGCAGTTGCGGAATCTACTGAACCTAGACGCTCGCAGGTTCTCTTCGACAGACGAGGGGATTTGAACCCCTTAGAGGCCGTTCCGATTCCACGAGTCAGTTGGCCTCAACGGCGGGCGAGACGACTACCGCCAGGTCCTCCTCGCCGTTCCCGCCGACCAGGCGCCGGGTGATACCGGTGGCAAGCCGCGAAGCGGCGCGGCAGCCGATCGCCCTGGCATCGACGGCGGCCGGTCACCCTGGCGATCGTCACGGCCCGTTGCCCGGTCGTTTGATGGCCGTGACCGGCCATCCGTGCTCAAGTGAGGTAGCAGGCAGTGCCGCAGACGGGGCAGTGGGCACGCTTCGCATTGGACACGACGGCGAGGTCACAGCTTCTGCAGCTGCCCTCTTCCCATAGCCCTTGGTCCGGGCCGAGATGGTCGCCGTAGTACCCCGCGTCTGGCCAGACCACAGTCGATAGATCGGTGCTGGTGTCCTGAGTGCCGTCGGGCGTATCTGTATCCCAAACCGTGGCCTGTGCTAGCACCAACACGTTGCGCAGTCCGTTGGCTGTCTCGGTGTACGCGGGCAGGACGCGCCGCAGCACATCGACCAGTTCGCGGACGTCGAGTTCCTGAAGCTGATGTGCGAGTTTCTCCCGAGCGTCTTCGCCAATCACGAGGGGCACCGTAGCTCAAGGGCTGGCGGGGGGCGCGGGGCGAAGCGGTGTCGGAGACGTCGCCTGGTGCGGCACGCCGCGGGATTTCTCTGCGACGTCCGGGCGCCGTGGACCCGCTGACATCAACCGGCACGCATCGAACCGCACCGAAACGGTGCGCTACCAGGGGCTATCGCGGCGGAGGAGCACCATCGGAGCACCGGATCCCAAATCCTGGGAAAGTCCGTCCCATGATACGAAACGAATCAAGGCCGCAACCCGCATTCCTGCTGGTCACGGCCTTGATCGCTGGCGCGCCCGGAGGGACTCGAACCCCCAACCTTCTGATCCGTAGTCAGCATCTCGCTCAAGCACCTCAACCCCTTAGCCGGCGCCCCTGCACAGGGCAACGACGGCTATTGACGTCACAACGCTTCACGTTCCATGACCATCTCGCAGCTCCCACGCGGCCGGCACCTCAGAAGGTGCCGGCCGTGATCGTGTCCGCCCTTCCCGTACCTCATCAACCTGCAGGAGATTGACATGGCATCGCACCATTCCCGCCGCCCCATCTCGAACAACCATCACGAGTCCGCGCCGGTGCCCTCTACACCGCGCCCGCCGGCCGCCGACACACCGCACCTCTACACGCCCGAGGAAGCCGCGGCACTGCTGCGGGTGCGCCCCTCATGGTTGCGGAAGAAGGCTGCCGCCCGTGAGGTGCCGTGCACCTTCCTCGGCAAGCACCTACGGTTCTCCCCCGCCGACCTCGCCGCGATCGTCACCGCCTCTACCCGTGCCCCGGTCGGACACCGGCCCCGACGCCGAGCCGCTCCCACCGTCCGGGATCGCGACTTGCCACCCGGGCCGAACCGAAGCGTCCATGCACCCCGATCCGATGACCACATTCGCGATGGGAGCAGCACATGGCCTGGGTAGAACAACGTGGCACCCGACACCGAGTCCGGTTCCGCCTGCCCGACGGCACCGTCGGCACCGACTCATCCCACCCCACCAAGGCCGCCGCCGAGCTGCGGTGCAAGCAAGTCGACATCGACCAGGCCACCGACACCTACCTCGACCCCGCCACCGGACGCATCACCCTCGCCGAGTGGGTGTCGATCTGGGAGCAGGGCCACATCGCCGGCCCGGCGAAGCGGGCCGCGTACGACAGCCACTTACGCAATCACATCCTGCCCCGCTTCGGCCGAGCGCCGCTGACTCAGATCAACCGCCACGCCGTCAAAGTCTTCGTCAAACGCCTCAAGACCGACCTCGCCGACAGCAGCGTCGCCAGCATCATGTCCCTGTTCAGCATGCTCATGCGCGAAGCCGTCGCCGACCGTCGCACCGGCTACAACCCCTGCCACAACATCAAAGTCACCACCACCCGGCCCCCGGAACGGCCGCACGCCACCCCGGCCCAGATCGACCGGATCACCGCACGGATCCCCCGCTTCGACGAACAGGTCCTCGTCACCACCGCCGCGTACACCGGGATGCGGTGGGGCGAATTGACCGGGCTCGCCAGGGCCAACACTCACCTCGACACCGGTGTGCTCCAGGTGGATCCGGACGTCGGGGCGCTGCACGAAGTCCGCGGCAAGCTCTACCTCGGCCCACCCAAAACCGCCGAGTCCGCCCGGCAGGTCCACCTACCACCGTTCCTGACCGACCTGATCCGCCAAGTCCTCAGCGGACACGACCACGACCAAGTCTTCACCGGCGCCCACGGCGGCTTCCTGCGCCGCTCCAACTTCAACCGCCGCACCTGGGCCCCCGCCGTCAACGGCGCCCCGGAACACCACCAGCCACCGATCCTGGCCGGCATGCACTTCCACGACCTACGCCACACCCACAAGACCTGGCTGATCGAAGACGACATCCCAGAGATCGCCCAAGCCAAACGACTCGGCCACCGCGTCCCCGGAGTACGCGGCATCTACAGCCACGTCACCCCGGCCATGCAACAACGGATCACCCAGGCCCTCCAGCACCGCTGGGAAGCCACCCACCCCCAGCAACCCGCCCCGGCGGTACGACGCCTACGGGCCGCCTAACCGCCCCCGAAACGGAGCGATACCCGGACGCAGCGGAACGGCCGCGTCCGGGCAATTCTCTTTTAATCAGAAAAATGGGTCGCCAAGGGCCAAGAG
>NZ_BONZ01000124.1 GCF_016862975.1 Rugosimonospora africana | reverse complement strand
ACCGGAGTCGGCCGACCGGGTCGGGCTGCCAGATCCGCAGCGGCCGGCTTCCGAGCCTGAGGCGCCGCAGTCGCCGGCTTCCGAGTCGGAGGCGCCGCAGTGGCCCGCTGATCCGGAACGGCCCAATCGGCTGGCGGACCTGCTCCAGGGTGGGACCGGGCCGCACGTCCCGGAGCCGCCGACGCGCAGCCGCATCGAGCAGTTGCTGTCGGGGACCTATCCGGTCGCGGCGCCGGAGCAGAGCGCCGGGTCCGCATCCGGCGCGTCCGGCAGGCATCGGGCCGGCGATCTGAGCATGCCGGGCGACCGGGAGCAGGCAGACCGGCAACCGGGTGAGACCATGGCCGACCCGTACAACGTCATCCACGCCTCGTCGGTGCCGGGCGACGAGTTCAACGGGCTCGGTGAGCAGCCCACCGAAGAGCACCAGCAGGACCTGATGGACGCCGTACCCGACGCGATGGCCGAGGCCGTCACCGGACACGGTGGGCTCACGCTGTCCGAGCACGGCCCCGACGTGTTCGAGGTCGGCCTGCCCGACGGCGGCTCGTTCACGGTGCGGGTGGAGTTGCGGCCACACGACTTCGACGGTGCCGCGGAGTCCACACTCAACCACGATGACAATGAGCATGTCATCCAGTTGTCCGACGAGTTGCCGGTCGAGCACGTCAAGCGGGCCCTGGCTCACGAGATCGGCGAGATTGTCGAGGACCGCGAGCGGTACCTGGCCGGTGAGCCGGACAACCCGCCGGACGCGCTGCGGCCGGGAGAGTTCGAGCCGGAGACCCGGCTCAGCCCGCACGACGCCGGCCGCGTTCAGGAACTGCGCGTACTGGGCGAGGACCTGGAGCGGCTGCCCGAGGCAGGGGACCGTACGCCGGAGCAGGAGGCGTTCGCCGACCGTACGCTGCGGTCGGGCATGGCGCTGACCGACCACCTCGGGCTGCGCGATGGAACCCCGGGGGCGCACGAGCGCCGCCAACTCGTGCTGGACCACGTCGACCCGGCACGGCGCCCGTACGTCGAGCGGATTCTCGATGAGGCCGGCCGCTCCGAAGAGGCCATGTCGCCGGACGAGCGACGGATCCTGGCCGAGGTCCGCGCCGCAGCCGAAGCCGATCAGGCCCGGCTCGACGCGGTCGCCGACGCCCAAGAGGGCACGACGGCGGACGGGGACGGGCGACGGAATGCTCACGATGAGACAGACGTCACGCCCGAGCAGCCGGACGCTCCGGTTGACCACGACAGCGACGCGTTCCTGCCGGAGGAGCGCACGCCCGAATCGGAGCTCCAGCAGCACCTGAACGAACGGGCGCGGGAGTTCGCCGACCGGCGGGGTACGACCGTCGAGGCGGAACGCCAGCAGTTCGTGCTCCAGCGGGTGATGGCCCGGATATTCACCAGCCACCCCGACGCCTGGATGATCAAGGGTGGCCAAACCTTGCTGGCCCGCTGGGCCGACGGCCGGGCGACCAGCGACATCGACCTGGTCGGCAGGGACCCGAACCACCTCGACCCCGACGAGCGAATCATGGCTCCTCCCACGCGGGAGGAGATGGTGGCGCGCTACACCGAAGCGCTGAATCTGGATCTGGGCGATCACCTGACCTTCGAGCTGACCTACGACGGCGACCTCCAGCACGGCCTGGGCGCGCGCCTCAAGCACACGGCGCTGCTCGACGGGCGGGTCGTCGGTGAGGTCAGCGTCGACCTGGCCCCCCCGCGGACCCGGCCGATGTGGGAACCGCCCGAGATGATCGATTTCCCGGAACACATTCTCAGCACCGGGCACCCGGACGAGAGCCCTCAACTTCGGGTGATCTCGCTGACCGACACCTTGGCGCACAAGGTCTCCGGAATGTTCACCCAGGGCGTCAAGACCGAGCAGACGAAGTGTGGGGACTGCCTGCCCCGGTCGCAGGGCCTGTGGTCCTGCCAGACCGGAGACCTGCCGTACCGGGTTCAGGACATGGTCGACACTCTGATGATCGCCACGCGTGGGTCTTTCGACGCTCCGACGGTTCAGAAAATGCTGCACGAGGAGTTCTCCTGGCGGATCGAACAGGGCGAGCCGCTGCGGGTGCCGAGCAAGTTCTACGTACCCAACCCGGAGTGGCACGAGGGCTTCGAGAAGTACGCGTCCGGCACGCCGGGCCTGCCGTTCGAGGCCCTTCGCGAGGCGGTACCGGCCGCTCGCGCGTTCCTCAACCCCTTGCTGGACCGGGTGAACCCCGCGACCGGCACCTGGGACCCGGAGCGGCGCGAATGGGTCGGAGCGGAGCACGCCGTTGGCGACGGATCCGCACCGGCCGCCCGCCAGCGGATACTCGTGGTCGCTCACGCGAGCGGCCGGTCGGCCGGACTGGGCGGTCTGCCCGTCGCCAGCGGCGAAATCACCAAGGCCCTGGCCGGTCTGGACAACACCGAGGTCACGCTCCTCACGATCGGTGAGACCGAACCCCACGGCGACGCAAGGATCATCACGGTGCCGGCCGACCCGGGCCGGACGCCGCGGGTTCAGATGCTGGATCTCGCGCGGAAGGACGAGCCGGTTCCCGAGCTGCCGCCGGTGAACAGCGACTCGTACGACGTCGTGATCGGACATTCCGGGTTCTCGAGCAGCGCGGCCATGGAGATCCGGAACCGCAGGTACCCGTCTGCCGCCCTGGTCGACGTGCTGCACATGCCGATGGAGCGCTACGCCGAGGTGCAGGGCAACCCAGAGCGCGGGCTTACGGCCGCCAAGTTCGAGGCCGTCGTGATCCGCAACTCGGACCTGACCGTCGGGGTGGGGCCGCTGCTGACTGACCATGCCATGCGGCTTGCCGTGGGCTCGGTCCGGCCACCGAGCTTCCACGAGTTGATACCCGGGGTCGAGGTCCTCGGCGAGCTGGGCGAGCCCCCGTCCGGGGACACCTTGAACTTGCTGTTCGTTGGCCGTGCCGGTGACGCGATCAAGGGGTACGACGATCTGTTCAACGCCGTGGCCGACCTGCACGATCACGACGTACCGGTGCACCTGAGAGTCCGCGGCATGGACGACGCGGAGCTGGAGCGGCAGCAGCTGCTGGCCGACAGCCGGCTCGGCAGCGGGGTCATCGACCTGCGTGGCTACACCACGGATCGCATGGAGCTGCTCGACGACTACCGCTGGGCGCACGCCGCCGTCATGCCGTCCAAGATCGAGGGGTACGGCCTGGCCGGAGCCGAACCGATCGCGCACGGGCTGCCGACGTTGGTGAATGAAGAGAGTGGCCTGGGCCAGGCACTGCTGGATGACAGTCGCTTCCCGGCCCACATCGCGGCGCCCAGCGTGGTACGCGACGCGGGACTGCTCGATCATCCGGAACGGCGAGCCGCGGCGTGGTCCAGGGCGCTCCAGGATCTGCACGATCACTACGACGAGCGGCGCGCGGCGGCGACCCAGCTCAAGGCGGTCTTCGAGCAGTACACCCGGCAGCACGCCGCCCGGGCGCTGGCTGACGCCATGCTCGAGGCGACTCCGGGCGCCGGCAACGTCACCGTCCAGGGCCCGAATGGATCGGTCATGCCGCGCTCCGGCCTGACGATGGCCGACGTGGAGGCGACGGCTCAGGCCGCGGAGGCGGCGCAGAGCGGGGCGGGCAGTGCCGGAACGGCTTCGGACAGTTCCGCCACCGCCTCGACAATCTCTGACACGCGGGCACCCCAGCCCCCGTCGGCCGGGGAGGCATCGCCATGATGGTGGTGATGTGCGACCGTGGACCGCGAGGTGAGAGATGACGGCTGAGCAGGCTTTCCGCGCGATTTCGTCGGTGGCCGGCAGGCAGCGCGGGCTGGTGACGGCGGCACAGCTCGATCGGCTCGGGGTGGACCCGGCTGATCGGGAGGAGCTGATCCGGCGCGGGGGACTGACCGAGCTGGACTGGGGCGTCTTCGAGATCTACAACAGCCCGACCGAGCCCCGCTATGCGTTCCCGTACGCGGCCTGGCTGGCGTTGCGCCCCGCCACCTACGTCTGGGAGCGGGCCGGAGCGGGCGGCGACCTCACCGCCGACGCGGTCATCTCGCATGAGTCGGCCGCCCGCGCCTGGGGGCTCGGCGCCCCGAGCCCCGGCCGTGCCACGTTCATCGCGCCGGAGCCGCTGACCGCCCCGCGCGGAATCCGGGTCGTGGCCGGCACGCCGCGGCCGGACGAGGTGACCGTCCACCAGGGACTGCCGGTGACCATCGCCCACCGGACCATCCTGGACCTGGTCCAGGACCACACGGACCACCTCGAATTGCGCGGGATCATCTCCGACGCCGTCCGGCTGGACCTGGTCGACCTGGGTGAGCTGCACAGCGACCTCAGCCCGCTGGCAGACCGGTTCCACTTCCCGGCCACCGGGCCGGAATTCGCCGGTTGGTTCCTCCCGCACCTTGACGACGCGGCGCTGTCGCCGCGCAACAAGCGTGCCCTGACCGCTCTGCTCGCGCCGGCGGCCGGGATGGCGGGCGATACCGGTGGCGCGGCGGGCTCGGCGACGTCCCGGGCGGATGCCACACCCACCACCGGAGCCACGGGCGAGGCGGGCGGCACAGGCACCGGCGAGAATGCGGCCGGTGACGGCAGGCACCGACTCGGGTCGGCGGGCTGACGTGGCCGGAGCCGATGCCGACGACTTCTGGCGCAATTCGGCCGCGGCGCTGCGAGCCCGCGGGCGGGCCGGTGACTCGGACGTCGAGGGGCAGCTGCGGCGGCTCGTGGAGATCGAGCAGTACGAGCGACTGTACTCGGTCGCGGCCCAGATGCTGACCACCGAGGGGTGGTCCCCGACCGACGACTGGCCGCCGGAGCGCCGGCAGTACTGGCGCGACCTGGAAAACCTGTTGGCCACCGGCCGGTCGGACCAGCCGGGTACCGCCTCCGACCCGGCCTGGCAGCTGGCCTCGCGGCTCGACCCGACCGGCCGCCCGATCGCGATCGCCGACGCGGTCCGCGACTGGATGGATCGTCTGGCATCGCGTCCACTGAATCTGAGCGACCTCGATGAGAGCGACCTCGACGCGGGCGACGATCCGGACCGCACCGTCATCGCCGTCCCAGGGCTGACCCACCTCCTCATCACCGAACTGCTCAACGAGCTGGTCGCGCGGGTGAGCCCGGGTCGGCCGATCGGCATGGTCGGTGACGGCGGAGCCGACTTGGCCGCGGTCGCGCAGGGACTGGCCGACCAGCTGCGCTCGGCGCTCGGCGCCGCCGCGCTCGCCGGGCCGGGGCTACCCGGGTCTGTGCCCGGGGCGGGACCCCGCCCGACGCTGCGGCCCCCGCAACCCCTGGCCGCCGGGCTCGTCCTGCCGGCCGCCGTACGCGACCTCGCCGACGTGGCACACCGCGCGGCGGCCTCCCTGCCGACCCCGGAGCAGCTGGTCGCCGCGGGCGACTACTCGGTCCGCCACGCCACCGCCGTCGTCGCCGCCGACCTGCGCAACGGACTGCGGACACCGGCCGGACCACAGTGGCGCGAGCGGCGCGAGAGCATCCGGCCCCAACTGCACCTGGTGACCGGCTTCCGATTCGACGCTCCGGCCGGGCGGCCGGTCAGCCTGGCCGAGGCGGCAGCCGAGATGAAGCGGGAACTGGGTCGGTTGACCCCGCCCTGGCGACCGGGTCCCGGCCGTCCGCTACCCGAATCGACGCCCAAGGCGGGCTGGATGGCTCTGCCTGACGCGGTCGCGCTGGTGACCGCCGAACTGCTCGACGAACTGGCCGCGCGCCTGCGACCCGGCCAGTGGATCGGCACGATCCGGATCAGCGCCTGGCCGCTGGCGCAGCTGGTGCAGTCGCGCCTGCGGCTGCGGGCCATCGCGGTCTGACCGGCGCCGTTATCGACGCTAGGCTGGTCCGATGGCCATTCCGCTCGCCCGCAGCAGCGAAGAAGCCCAGCTGTACATGACCCTCAACCCGTGCTCCTGTGGCCAGGCCCGGTTTCCGGCGGACAGCATGCTGCTGTCCGCTGGTGACGAGATGCTGTGCCGGTACGCGACGGCTTGTCCGGATTGTGGTCAGGCCCGGGAGTTCCTGTTCCGGCTGCCGGCCGAACCCGAGCCGAGAGTGTCGCGGGACCAGGTGTGGTTCGGGGGGGAGCACCCGTCGGAGCTGATCGACGCGGGGCAGTGGATGTGGGTGGCCGAACGCTATGCCGGGCTGCACGCCGCCGACCCTCGGCAGCTGGCGCCCGGGGAGCTGCCCCGGGCGCGGGCGGACCTGACCTTCGCGGTGGCCGCGATGGACGAGGCGGCGAAGTTCGTTCCGCCAGGAGCCGACGGGGTACCGGAGTCCGCCATCTGGAGCGATCGCGGTCGCGAGGAATATCGGCGTGAACCGTTCCGGTTCCGGCGCTCCGCGATCGACGCGGTACGCGAGGCGTACCGGGGCGAGCTGGCGAGGCTGGGGCAGGCATGAGCGAGCGAGCGTGGCCGGCCGGAGGCGGAGGTCGTCGAGCGGCTGGGCCTCGACCGCGACCAGGTGCACCGGGCAGCCATGTCCGAAGCGCTCGTGCCGGGCGCCTACGATCCCGTCGGCGACCCCAGGCACCACCTCGGCTTCACCAGCAACTGGGCGGTCGGCGACCCGACCGGCAGGGTCAGCATCAACCCGGACGCGTACCGGTTCAAGGCGTGGTTGTCCCTGGAATACTGACGGGCCCGGGTGGTTGACGTTCCCCGGCCGTGGCGCGCGACGGGATACCGCCTGAGCTATGGTGAGGGGCCGGTGCAGACCGATCGAAGCGGGCGCCGTGTGCGCGGATGGGGGAGGTTCGATGGCCGCCGAGGCGGAGTCGCCCCGGCTCCGGAAGATGATGGAGCTGGCGCGCTGGCACGACGAGTGGGCCAAGCGGCACGCCGACGACGGCCGCTTCCGACCGGAAGAGCATCCCGACCCCGACTCCGACTACAGCGTGCATCACGTGGACGTCGACCCATCGGCGGACGCCGAGGCCGAGTTCATGATGCGGGCACGGGAAATCATGGGCCTCGACCCGGTGACCGGCCGGCGGGTGTCCCCGCCGCCCGACGACACCGGCGACCGCGAGGGAGACCGAGATGCCTGACAGTGCCGACGTGCTCAGGGCCGCGGTCGACGCGGCGCGAGCCGGTGACCTGTACCGCCTGAGCGCCATGGTGGACTGGCCGCTGTCCGGGGCCGGGCAGATCGGGCAGTCGCTGCCCGGCGTCTTGGAGCAGGACCGGGCCGAGGTGACCGCGAGCGGCCTCGCCGAGCTGGACTCGGTCGCCGCCGACCCGTCCGTCATCGAAGAAATCGTGCGCCCGCTCGCCGGACGGCTCGTCGCGGCGCGGGAGATCAGGCCGGCCGACGCGCGGGCGAGCGCCGCGGCTCTGGCGATCCTGCGGGTACCGGCACCGCCGCCGGGGTTGACCGATGAGCAGCGCGAGCGCCTGACCGAGCTGAGCGTGCGGGTGGACGCGTTGCGTGAGGTATACGAGATCGTCGACGACCGGGGTGAGGTACCGGTGGTCGTGGCGACCGACTCGGGCATGCTCGTCATCGTGCTGGAAGACTGACCGCGCCGCGGTTGTCGATCGCTTGGAGGAGGACCGTGGCGCGTCGCAACGGCGGGGAGCCGTCCGGTTGGGTGCGCAATGGCCGGCGGGCATGTGGAGTTCTGCTCGCGGCCACGTGCGCCGTACCGCTGTCGTTGGCCGCACCGGCCGGGTCGGCCCTAGCGGCGGATGACAACTGCAGCACGATCCAGCCGTCGGTCGCTCCGGTGCTGTGGGCACAGCAGTTGCTCGCCGCGGAGCGGGCCTGGGCGTTCACCGACGGCACCGGCCAGACAGTCGCTCTGCTGGACTCCGGCGTCGATGCCAACCAGCCGCAGTTGCACGGTCACGTGTCCGCCGGGTTCGACGCGGTCAGGGGCAGCGGCGCGGCGAACACCGACTGCGCCGGGACCGGCACCCAGGCGGCCGGCGCGATCGCGGCGCAACGCTCCGGCACGTCCGGGATCTACGGGGTGGCGCCGGGCGTGACCATCGTGCCGGTGCGGGTGACCGGCGAACCGGGGCAGGACGCGACGACCCCGATCACGCCCACGGTTCTGGCGCGGGGCATCAACTGGGCGGTGAGCCAGCACGTCGACGTGCTGGACATCTCGGTGGCGATGGGCGTCAACGACCCGAGCGTGCGCGCCGCCGTCGCGAACGCGGTCGCGGCCGGCATCACGGTCGTCGCCGCGGTCGGAGACGCGGGCGACGCGAACGGCGGCAACCCGACGCCGTACCCGGCGAACGATCCGGGCGTCATCGGGGTGGGCGCGATCGGCCCGGGCGGCGTGCGGTGGGAGAACTCGGAGCACGGCGACTACGTCGACCTGGTCGCACCGGGGGCCGCCGTACCGGTCCTGCAGCGCGGGAGCGGTGTGGTGAACAACGACGGCAGCACCGCGCTCGCGGCCGGGTTCGTCAGCGGCGCCGCCGCGGTGACCCGGGCTCGCTGGCCGAAGCTGACGGCGGCGCAGATCAGTGCGCGGATGCTGGGTACGGCGACACCGGCGGCCGGGGGACAGAACGGTCCACAGTACGGGCACGGCATCGTCAACCCGTACGGTGCGGTCTCCGACGACATGGTCAGCCGCGCCCCGGTACCGATGTCGGCGTTCACTCCGGCCGGGCCGAGCAAGGCGCAACTGGCCCGGCAGGCGGCCTGGAACCATGGCCGGCGGCTGGCGATCCTGCTCACCGCGATCGGACTCGGCCTGCTGCTGGTCGTGACGGTGACCGCGGTCGGTCTTCCCCGGGCCCGGCGACGCGCCTGGCGTCCGGCGTACGCGGCACCGCTGCCCACCCGGATGGAGTCGGACGAGCCTCCGCCACCGGCTCTGCTGTTCGAGGAGCCCGCGCCGGGCGAGCAGCCGATCGGCCGCTGAGCCTTCACGCTCCAGCAGCCGATCGGCCGCTGAGCCTTCACGCTCCGGCACGCCCCGAACGGCACGCTCCGAACACAGCGAAGCGGGCACCGGGTCCGCGAGGACCCGATGCCCGCCGTCGAGGCAGTCTCGGCTCAGAAACGAGCGGCAGCCGCCGCGTCGGCCTGCGCCATGTCGGCCCCTGCCTTGCCGACCTTCGCGCTCAGCTGCTGCAGCGTCTGAGCCATCTGGCCGGCGCTGGAGTGCCACTTGGCGCTGCACCCGCTGAACGCGGACGCACCCTGACCCTCCCAGCCCTGGGCCAGCAGGTTCTTGAACGTGCGGTCGACCTGGTCGAGCTGGTCGTTCATGTGGCTGACGAACGCGGCGATCGTACCGGAGATGGTGTCGATACCGCTGAAGTCGTAAATCATGTCGCTCATTTGTCGATCACCCCCGAAGAGCCGATGCCACGTTGCCGGCACCGGGAAGGTACGTGCTGGCCACCTTGGTGATCTCGTTTGCGGCGTCGGCGTCGGTCGAGCCGAACACCTGGTTCGACTGGTTGACGTTGTCCGCCATCTCGTTCAACGCCTCAAGGATCCTCTTCAGCTCCTGCCCCAGCTCGCTGGAGACGTTCTGGAAGCTGGTGCCGGCACTGCCCTTGAACGCAGGCGCCTGCGACTCGATTTCGTTGAGCAGGCGGGTCAGGTTGAGCGCGATGTCCTCACCGGCCTGTGTCGCGACCTGGGCCGCGTTGTTCAGCATCTCTGGCGTTACTCGTGTCTTGCCAGGCAAATTGCGTTCACCTCACTTCTTCCGGTGCCCCCGTTAGCGGGTGGCTTTTTCCCCCGACAAGCCCGGTGATGGTGCGCGCCGGGCGGAACAGTGGTGCAGAGACAGCCACGTGAGGCTATCAACGCACGGCACGACAAACCACCCAGGCCCCGTCACGAACCGTCCGTGTTGTGGTTGGGAACGGGGGCCTGAGCGGCCGCCGGATCGAGCGCCGGGCCGAGCGGAATGAGGCGTACCAACGAATTTGGCATGGCCACCCCGTTGGTCGCCTGGTACCCGAGCACTTTGAGTACCGCGTCGGACGACACCGCGTATCGGATGCCCAGATCCGTGACGACGTAGTAGCCGCCGGCCGCGGTCGTCGAGGACGCCATCACCGCGACCACCTCGACGTGACCGGCCGGCACGATGACCCGGTCGGCGAGGACCGTGCCGCTGGCCGTCCGCGAGCCGGTGGGCGTGCCGGTGCCGCTGACCGGAAGCGTGCCGCCGACCGACACGGCGGGCGGCTGCTTCGCGTTGCCGAACTCGGCGCAGATCTGGTCGGTCGGATTGGTCAGCGTGGCCAGCGTCGGCGGCCGGGTCGGCGGCGCCACGGCGTCGCTGTCCGGGCGCAGGTGGGTGCTGCGCGGCAGCTTGGTGGAGTCGCTGACGCTGATCTGCTGCGGCTGCGCGCCGCCCTGGCCGACCACGATGTCCTTCTGCAGTTCGGTGATCGGTGCCAGCCCGTCGTCGAAGACCAGCCAGTACTGCACTCCGCCGGTGCCGACCTGAGTGACCAGCAGGTCGCCGATGTGATGCCCGGCCGCCGCCGAGGAGGGGGAGCCGGTGTGCGCGATGCCGATCGGGTCGATGTCGGTGCCCCGGGGCAACCCGTTGAGCCACGCTGTGCCACCGGTGATCGGGGTGACGATGCCGAACAGGGCGGGTAGCACGTCGCTGTCGATCTGGTACCGGTTGCCGTGCCAGATCAGGTATGTCGACCGGGTGTCCGGGTCGCGTACCAGCAGGCTCTGGTCTCCCAGCGGCCGTGCCCCGGCCGGCGCCACGGACAGCGCGAGCGTCGTGGTGGTGGCGCCCTGGGCCGCCGGGTTCGCGGCGGTGCACAGGGTCCACGGGGCGCGAACCGTGTGGCCGGCGTCGGGCAGCGAGTCGGGCGCGTCCGGGATGCCGAGCATCACGCCGCGCGGAACCCCGACCAGCGCGGCCGACGACTCCCGGAACACGTTGCCGCGGTTGGTCATCGTGTCCAGCAGGGCCGACGTGAAGTTCAGCATCGGGTGGAGCTGGCCGCCGTTGTAGACGTAGGTGGCGCCGGTCTCCTTCTCGACGACGATGGCGCCGTTGGTCTTCCAGTTGTTGCTGCCGATCTTGGTGAGCAGTCCGTAGACGCCGAATCCGGCGCCGACCATCACCGCGATCATCAGACCGGCGAAGACCGCGCCGATGCCGCGCCGGAGCGGCGACTGCGCCGGGTCGGTCTCCCGCATCACGAACGCGGAGATGACCCGTTGGGTCAGGAACTGATAGGACTGCAGCTGATCTCGACGCGACGCCATCTCTCTACCGGCCCGACCTCACCCGCCGACCGAGGCGAACAGTCCCTGGATGGTGTGGAACACCCCGGCGACCGCGCAGGCCAGCGGCACCAGCGCCATGATGGCCAGGACGTCCACGATGTCGGCGATCCGCCCGATGTACGGCGACGGAGACCGCCTGCTGTAGACCATGCCGGCAGCCAGCACCAGCCCGGCGACCGCGGCGATGACCGCGAGCAGCAACAGCCGTACCCCGGTGTTCGAGGTGTGCAGGCTGAGCCTCAGCATGGTCAGGGTCAGCAGGAGGATGCCGCTGCACATCAGCGGGATCCGCTGCTGCGGGGTGGGGAACAGCCGGCCGCGCAGCAGCAGTGCGCCGGCCGCCGTGACGATCAGCAGCTGGTCCACGACGCTGCCGCCGAGCACCAGCACGGCCGCGCAGCACACGCTGACCACCGCGGCGACCAGCAGCATCCCGGACAGCAGCTCGGTCGCCCGCGCCACGGCGGCGAACACGCCCTCGCGCCGTGGGGTCGGCCGGTCCTCCAGGATGTCCTCGGGCCGGTCCGGCAGCGCCGGTACCGGCAGCTTGCCCAGCCAGCCGGCGATCAGCGGATATCCAGGCAGCATGCCGAGTACGACGGTGATGGTGACCGCCGCCGCTCCGGCCGGTGACATCCCGGCGAAGCAGAGCAGCGCGGCCAGCATCCCGGCCAGGCCGGTGCCGATGCCGGCGATGAACACCCGCAGCGTCGCGGCCGCTCCGGCGTATCCCAGCACGCCGAACACGGTGAGCGCGGCGGAGCCGAGCAGCAGCTGGGGCGCGCCGAGTCGGGTCAGCGCGAGGTCGCCCGGGGCGGTCAGCAACAGCCCGCCGACGAACGCGTACGGCAGGGCGGCACCGGCGACCACGCCACCCGCGACGGCGTCGGAGATGGCCCGGGACAGCACGATGCCGATGAGGGCGAGTACGGCGGCCACGGCCAACGCGCAGCCTGCCGGCAGCGCCCAGGACGGTCCGGACAGCAACACCTCGGACAGGCCGAGCACGAGCACCACGGCGGCCACCGCGAGGCCGCAGCGCCGGGTCGCGGCGCTGCCCCAGGACCGGCCGGAACGCCGGGCGCCGCTCGCGATGACCTCGACGATGTCGTCGTAGGCCAGCTCGGGCCAGTCCATCCGGCGGGGCACCAGGTTGAGCAGTTCGCCATCGCGGACACCCTGCACCGCGAGGCTGCGCACCGGATCCAGCTCGGCGCCGGTGGCCCGCCGCAGGGTCCAGCCGCCGTGCCGCTCGCCGTCGTCGGCGAGGTCGTCGCCGGCGTGGCGCAGCAGATGTGGAAGCAGTTCGGCGACGAGTGCGTTCTCGGGCAACGCGACATCGACCCGCCGCTTCGGCGTGGCCACGGTTACCCGGGCCAGACCGAGCCCAACCGGGGCCGTCACACTGCTCACCTCCCGCGGAGTTCGGCCGCTTGACCGCGGCGCCTCGTCTGCGCGCCGCCGACGGCCGCAGGGCCGGGCGATTCGGGGCACGAGAGCGCACATCGGCCCCGTACCGGGGGTCAACCTAGCATGCGGCCGCGGGTGCGGCGGTCCGCGCTCTTCCCGTCCGGGTGCCCGAGGGGTCGGGCCGGTCAAGCGGCGGGAGTATCGGTAGCACTGGGCCGCCAGGCCCGCCTGGTCTGTGGGCGGGCCGGTCAAGCGGCAGGAGTATCGGTAGCACTGGGCCGCCAGGCCCGCCTGGTTTGTGGGCGGGCCGGTCAAGCGGCCGGAGTATCGGTAGCACTAGGATGGCCCGGGTCTGGGAGGGGAGGCCGCGTGGGACTGGTGATCGTCAGGCGACCACCGCGTCGACTCGCGCCGCCGATTCCGAGTGGAGAGGTCGTTCTCGACCCGCCACCCGAGATTCCCACGGCCACCGGCAAGGGCTGGAGCCGGATGATGACCATCATGCCCATGGCGGCCGGTGCCGCCGCGATGGGCCTGATGATGGGTGTGCAGCGCGGTGGGCCGCTGGCGTACGTGGCCGGTGGCATGTATGGCGTCTCCACGCTCGGCATGATCGCCGCTCAGATCGCCGGCCAGGTGGGCGGCCAGGCCAAGCGCGACATGATTGACGCGCGCCGGCAGTACATGCGCCGGCTCAGCCAACTGCGCGCGCAGGTCCGCGCGACGATCCGCCAGCAGCGCGAGGCCGTGCACTACCGTCACCCCGACCCGGAGGCGCTGTGGTCGACCACGGCCAGCGCCCGGCTCTGGGAGCGCCGCCGCGCCGACCCGGACTTCGGGGTGGTGCGCATCGGCATCGGACCGCAGGAGATCGCGACTCCGCTGATCCCGCCACAGACCCGGCCGGTCGACGAACTCGAACCGCTGTGCGCGGTCGCGCTGCGCCGGTTCGTGTCCACCTACTCGGTCGTGCCCGACCTGCCGGTGGCGATCGCGCTGCGCGACTTCTCCCACGTATACCTGCGCGGGCCCGACCAGGCGGTACGCGGCCTGGTCCGAGCGGTGGTGGCCCAGCTGTCCACCTTCCACGCCCCCGATGACCTGCTGGTCGGGCTGTGCGTGTCGGACATCCAGCGGCCGGGCTGGGAGTGGGCGAAGTGGCTGCCGCACGCGCTGCACCCGGCGAAGACCGACGCGGTCGGGCCGGTCCGGCTGTTCGCCCCGGCGATCACCGCGCTCGAGGCGATGCTGGACGACGTGCTGGCCAACCGGCCGCGATTCAACCCGTCGATGCCCGGCTCCTCCGGCGGTCCGCACGTCGTGGTCGTCATCGACGGCGGTGCCACGGCCGGCTCCGACCACCTGATGACCGACGGCGGTGTGGAGGGCGTCACCCTCATCGACCTGTCCAACCCGCCGCCCCGGTTGCTCGACGAGTCCGCGGTGGTGCTCGACGTCGCGGCCGACGGCACCGTCACCGGCACCACGATGGACGGCTCGACCGAGGTCGGCAAGGCCGACACCATGGCGCACAACGAGTCCGAGGCGCTGGTCCGCGAGCTGGCACCGCTGCGGCTGTCCGCCACGTCGTACGCCGACCAGTCCGTCACGGTCGACCTGGGCCTGGCCGAACTGCTGGACCTCGGCGACCCGTACGACTTCGACGTGGCCCGCGGCTGGGCGAGCCGACCCAACCGGGACCGGTTGCGGGTACCCATCGGGGTGAGCCTGGACGGCCGGCCCATCGAGTTGGACCTCAAGGAGTCGGCGCAGGAGGGCATGGGCCCGCACGGCCTGCTGGTCGGCGCGACCGGTTCCGGCAAGAGTGAGCTGCTGCGCACCCTGGTACTCGCGCTCGCGGTCACCCACAACTCGGAGATCCTCAACTTCGTCCTGGTCGACTTCAAGGGCGGCGCCACCTTCACCAAGCTCGACCGGCTGCCGCACACCAGCGCGGTCATCACCAACTTGGAAGAGGAGCTGTCGCTCGTCGACCGCATGCTCGGCGCGATCCAGGGTGAGCTGATGCGCCGCCAGGAACTGCTGCGGCACGCCGGGAACTACGCGTCGCAGCGCGACTATGAGCGCGCCCGGGCGGCCGGCATCCCGCTGGCCCCGCTGCCCAGCCTGCTCATCATCGTCGACGAGTTCAGCGAGCTGCTGACCGCCCGCCCCGACTTCATCGAGATGTTCGTGCAGATCGGCCGCGTCGGCCGGTCGCTGGGCGTGCACCTGCTGCTCGCCTCGCAGCGGCTGGAGGAGGGCCGGCTGCGTGGCCTGGAGACGCACCTGTCCTACCGGATCGGCCTGCGGACGTTCTCGTCCATGGACAGCCGCGCGGTGCTCGGCGTACCGGACGCGTACGAGTTGCCGCGCTCGCCGGGGCACGGGTATATCAAGGCCGGCACCGAGGGGCTGATCCGGTTCCGGGCCGCGTACGTGTCCGGCATGTACCACCGCGACGGCGGCCGGCAGCCGCTGGACGGGCAGCCGTCCGACATCGTCCGGCCCTACACCACGCACTACGCGGCGTCGTCCACGCCCGAGCAGCAGCACGTCGAGCTGCCGGAGGAGGCGGACGAGCCGGTCGGCGGGGACACCCTGCTCGACGTGCTGGTCGGCCGCATGGAGGGCCGCGGCATGCCGGCCCACCAGGTGTGGCTGCCGCCGCTGGCCGACCCGGCGACGCTCGACCAACTGCTTCCGCCGATCGTGCACACCGCGCAGCGCGGCCTGAACGTGGGCGACCCGGCCCTGCACGGCGCCGTGCACGGCGTGGTCGGCATCGTCGACAAGCCGTTCGAGCAGCGCCGCGACCCGATGTGGCTGGACCTGTCCGGTGCCGCCGGCAACCTGATCGTCATCGGCGGCCCGCAGAGCGGGAAGAGCACGTTCCTGCGTACGCTCATCGCCAGCGTGGCGCTGACCCACACCCCCGCCGAGGCGCAGTTCTACTGCCTGGACTTCGGCGGCGGCGCGCTGACCACGCTGCGCGACCTGCCACACGTCGGCAGCGTGGCCACCCGCCGGGACATCAACCGGGTGCGCCGCACGATCGCCGAGCTGCAGGTGCTCGTGCAGGATCGGGAGCACCGGTTCGCCACCGCCGGGGTCGACGGCATCGCGACGTACCGCCGGGCCAAGCGCGCGGGCCAGCTGCGCGACGACCCATTCGGCGACGTGTTCCTGGTGGTCGACGGCTGGTCGACGCTGCGCTCCGACTTCGAGGACCTCGAACCGGTCGTCGCCGAGCTGGCCAACCGCGGGCTCGGCTTCGGCGTGCACCTGTTGGCCAGCGGCAGCCGCTGGATGGACGTCCGGCCGGCGCACCGCGACGCGTTCGGCGCGAAGATCGAGCTGCGGCTGGGCGAACCGAGCGACTCGGTCATCAACCGCCGGGCCGCGGTCAACGTGCCGGAGCGCCTGCCCGGGCACGGCCTGACGCCGGACGGGCTGCACTTCCTGACCGGCCTACCGCGAATGGACGGCGCGCAGCGCGTCGAGGATCTCGCCGACGCCGTCGCCGAGCTGGTCAAGGTGGCCCGCAACGACTGGACCGGGCCGCCCGCCCCGCGGGTGCGGCTGCTGCCCGACGAACTGCCGTACGAGGCGCTACCGAGGCCGGTACCGGGCAGTGGTGGCCGGTTGCCGGTCGGTGTGGCGGAGGCCGACCTCCAGCCCGTACACCTGGACTTCGACGCCGAGCCGCACGTGCTGCTGTTCGGCGACATCGAGTGTGGCAAGAGCTCGTTCCTGCGCAGTCTGGCCCGGGGCATCACCGAGAGCTACGACCCGAGCCAGGCCCGGGTCATCCTGGTCGACTACCGACGCAGCCTGCTCGGGTGTGTCACCACCGACCACCTCATCGGCTACGGCACCTCGGTTCAGGTGACCAACGACCTGATCCAGCAGGTGGTCGAGGTGATGAAGGAACGGCTGCCCGGCCCGGACATCACCCCGGACCAGTTGCGCAACCGCAGTTGGTGGCGCGGCCCCGAGCTGTACCTGCTGATCGACGACTACGACCTGGTGGCCGGTTCGACCGGCAACCCGCTCTCGCCGCTGCTGGAATACCTGGCCCAGGCGCGCGACATCGGCCTGCACCTCATCATCACCCGGCGGATCGGCGGCGCCAGCCGGGCGCTGTTCGATCCGATCGTCGGGCGGATCCGTGAGCTGGCGTCGCCGGGCATCATGATGTCCGGGCCGAAGGAGGAGGGTCCGCTGTTCGGCAACATCAAGCCGCAGTTCCTGCCTCCGGGTCGCGCCTGGATGATCACCCGTCGCGAGGGTGCCCGCCTGGTCCAGCTGGCCTGGTCGCCACCGGCGCAGTAGCGCCGGCCGCGGCCGGGTGGGCTCAGCGCGGCCCGGGCGGACTCAGCGTCGGGCAGGCGGACTCAGCGCCGGGCCGGGCCCTGCCGCCGCTCCACGCTGGTCGGGCTGATCCACACGTACCGGTCGGCCCCGCCGCCGATCAGCGCCAGCATCTCGTCCTCCATCTGCTGGAGCAGCTGAGCGCTCTCACCGGTCAGCCGCAGGGCGGTGGCGGCCAGCGTCGCCTCGCCGAACGCCAGCCGTTGCATCATCACCAGCTGACCCTCCTGCAGCGCCGGTACGCCCCGCTCGTCAAGCTGGCGCAGGACGGTCAGCTGGGTCTGCCACGGGCCGAGGTCGACGGCCGTCGTCGGGCCGACCACGCCCAGGTCGTGGATGACGAGCACGGGCTGCTGAGGGCTGCCCTGGGTGTTCACCGGACGCTCCCCGTGCAGCACCGCGACCCGGTCGGACCGGCCGGTGGCGTGCTCGCCGAAGCCGTGCCAGGCGGCCGGATCGCCGGTCAGTACGACCGCGTTGGCACCGAACGCGAGCGCCCGGAACGCCACCATCTGAGCCGCCCAGACGCCACCGACCAGGGTTATCCGGGTCGGCTCGGGCCTGAAGAAGCGCACCGGTACCGGTCGCTGGTCGACGTCCGCGCCGAGGATCAGCCCGGTGCCGGGGGAGGAGACGCCGATCATCTCCAGGGCGCTGAGCGAGGCGGAGTGCCAGCCGATGTGCAGCCTCGGCTGCGTGCCTGAGAACACCGGCTCGCCGCCGTCGGCAGGCCGGCGCCCGCCGTAGACGGTGCCGTGGTGCGGGATGTCCGGCGTGGAGGCGGCTGCCGTCGCGGCGGAGCGGCTCGCGGCGGCGCCGGTGGCCAGTGCGGTCGAGGTCGTGGTCGCCGCGGCACGCTGGGCGGCCCGACTGACCGGGTTGACCAGCCCGGCGGGTTCGTTTGCCAGCCCGGCCGACGGGGCGGCCACACCGGCGGGAGTGGCGGGAACACCGGCGGTGGCGACACCGGTCGAGGTGGCGATGGCCGGGGGCTGCTGCGCCAGGGCCGGTCCGCCGAGCACGGGCGGCGGTGCGACCGGCTGTGCGACCGGGGGTGCGGCCATCGGCGGCTGGGCCACCGCGGCCTGTCCCATCGGGGCCTGTCCCATCGGCGGCTGTGCGGCGGGCTGCTGGGCGCCGGGTGCGATGAGCGGTGCCGCGGCGGCCGCGCGGTAGGTGCCGGGCGGCAGGTACGAGTTGTAGCCGGGATGCCCGGCCGGTGCCTGCCGCTGCCCGGGAGCCTGCTGAGGATCCGGGCCGGCGTGCGCGCCCGGCGGCGTGGCCTGCGCGGCGTACTGCTGGGCCGCCTGCGCGCCCGGCGGAGCGGTCTGGGCGGCGTACTGCTGGCCGCCGTACTGCTGCTGGTCGCCGGGTTGCTGGCCACCGGCCTGCTGCTGGTTCGGCTGCTGCTGGTTGGCGGCTTGCCGGTTGCCGTACTGCTGGGCGCCGATCACGCCGCCCTGGCCGCCGTACCGGGTCCCGTCGTAGTCCGGTCGCGTCATCGCGGGCCCCCTCCGGTCGGTGCTGTCGCATAGGCGGCCGGGCCCTGCTCGCCACCCAGCTCGAACAGGCCCGCGTGCGCCAGCTTGGCGCCCCGGACGACTGCCTGGCAGACCGACGCCAGCTGCTCCGGAACGGCCGCCACCCGAGTCAGGCACCGGATGTCGACGTCGTCGCCGCCCTGTGGCGCGAGGACGAGGGCCACGCTGGTCAGCGCCGCTGGCGCGGTGGACAGCCAGTCGAGCAGGGCGGTGGCCTGCGCGACCGACGGCCAGTCCCGGATCCAGTAGGAGCGGTGGGCGAGCCGGCCCGAATACCAGACGTTCCAGTCTTCCCGCGGCCGTACCGGCGTCGAACCGTCCGGCGGCGCCAGGTCGCAGGAGCGGGCGAGCGCGTCGAGCAGGCCCTCGCGGTCGAGCGGCTGCGCCGCGATGCCCTCCCGGCGCAATGCCTTGACCAGCCGGCGGAGCAGCGCGGCGACGACGGTGGGCGCCTGTGCGGTCTGCTCGGGCAGGTCCGCGCCGAGTTCGGCGAGCGCCTGGGCGTCCAGCCGGACCGCGAACCAGGTGACCCGGTCGACCGGTACCCCGACCGGACCGTAACGGTGCAACAACTCACGGTATGACTGACCGGAGGTGTCCTGGTGTGCCGGGGCCGGGATGCTGTGCGTGACCACCTGCACCACGGCGCCGGGCTGGTCGGCCTCGGCCAGCGCGGAGACCAGAGTGTCCAGCGGCAGGGGCGGGCGGGCGTCGTCGCGCATCGGCGCGCTGGAGGACAGCGTGGCTACCGCGAACCATCCGGCGTCGTCGCGACCGACACCGATCTGTGACCCGTCGGGTGCGGCGAGGTCGTCGACGACCAGGCCGGGCGCGAGCCACTGGAGCGCGGACAGCCGGGCGTCCTCGGGCAGCGACGGCGGCCGGGACCGGCGCCGCCGCTGGAATTGCCAGGTCATCACGCGGCGTTCCAGCCACCACCGGCCCTGTTGCCGGCCGAGCGACACGACGAGGACGAGCAGGCCCAGCGCCACGGCCACGACGAGGACGACCAGGTTGCGACCGAACGCGACCAGGATCGCGACGATCGCCGCCTCGGCGAGCAGGAGCTGCACGACGTGGAGCGAACCGAGGTGGCCGGGCCGCCGGCGGGGGAGCAGGGTGGCCGGCCCGGTGCGCTTCGGCGCGTCCGCGCCGACCCGGGCCGTGGCCCGGATGTGTACCGGCGATCCCGTCATACCGCTTCGCACCCTCCGGAGGTTCCTGCGTCCGCGGCATCCGCCGCCCGGCCCATCGCGCCGCGCGAGTCATGATGCCGCCCGACTCATCATAGGGAGCGGCACCGTCCCCGGCCGCCCACCCACGCAGCGGGAATTGCCGGGTGTGACCGACCCTCTATGATGGGTCGGATTTCACGGGAGGAACACAATCGCTAAGGACCGGTTATGACCGCGACTGAGCACAGTGGACGATCGCGCAGAGTAGGACCTTACATAACTGTCGGTACTGTCGTCGTCGTTCTCGCGGCGGCCTGCCTCACGCTCTTCGGCCTCGGCGCGTTCGACCGCGCGGTGGCCGTCTACGACCCGACCGCCTGGCTGTTCAGCAAGGCGAAGGGCGAGCTGGGCCGGGTCAACGGCAACACCGCACGGGTCGACACCCGGGTGAAGGTCAAGGGCACCGCCGGCCACCGGGTCGAGGTGACCCAGACCGACCGGAACCTCATCGTGCGCGACCTGGACACCGGCGTGGTCAGCTCGCTGGATCTGGCTACCCTGCAGATCGCGGCCAGCCTGAACACTCCCCCGGGCCAGGGGATCCGGATCGCGATGCACGGCAACTCCGCGTACCTCCTCGACGAGGTGCACGGTCAGATCCGGCAGGTCGATCCGCTGACGCTCAAGCCGATCGGCTCGGTGGTCAACTTCTCGCCCGGCATGCGCGGTGGCGACTTCGACACCGACGGCAAGCTGTGGCTCGCACTGCCCAGCGAGGGCACCGTGGTGTCGGTGACCCCGGCCGCGGAGACCGGTAAGAGCCCCGCCGTGGAGAGCCAGACCGTCGCGGAACCGAGCCATGACCTGAACCTGTCGGTCCTCGACAAGGGCGTGGCGGTTCTCGACCAGACCGCCGACCAGCTGGTGACGGTGCTGGGCAGCCAGATCACGAAGACCCCGCTGTCCGACGCCGACCAGGGCCTGCTGCCGCCGCGCACCAGCGGCACCGACGTCCCGGTGACGATGCCGGACCGGCGCCAGGTCGACGCGGTCTCGCACCCGTCGGTCTCGCAGTACAAGGTGCCCGGCAACGGCAACAGCCTGAGCCCGGCGGTCGCGTGGGCCGGCTGGTACTACGTCGCCGACGACGCGGCCGGCGCGGTGTACGTGCTGAACCAGTCCGGCACGATGGTCGACCAGATCCAGTTCCCCCGCGGCTCCGGCCAGCTGGAACTGCAGGTACGCGACGACTACCTCTACATCAACTCGGTCGACGGCACCACGGCCCGGGTGGTCAACAAGGCGCACAAGGTGTCGACGGTCAACAAGTACCCGAACGACGTACCCGGTGGTGACCCGCCACCGCCGCCGCCGGTTCAGCCGCCGCCGCAGAAGCCGCAGGCCGGGCCTCCCGGCGCGCCGCGCAGCGTGGTCGCCTCGGCCGGCAACGCCACCGTGCACCTGACCTGGGGTTCGGCGCCGTCGAACGGCTCCGCGATCCAGAAGTACGTGGTCAACGGCGACGGCCGCGAGTTCACCGCGGGCGCCGGCCAGCGCGCGCTGGACATCACCGGCCTGACCAACGGCAAGACCTACACGTTCTCGGTGTACGCCGTGAACGCCAAGGGCGAGGGGCCCAAGCGCGACTCCAACCCGGTCGTGCCCACGTCCGAGGTGCCGGATCCGCCGGCCAGCGTGACCGCGCACGAGCAGAAGGACGGCACGGTCTCGGTCAGCTGGGCGGCCGGCAACGGGCTCGGCCACAAGGTGGCCAACTACCAGCTCACGGCGAACGGGCCGGACGGTCCGGCGCAGACCTGGCAGGTGAACGGCTCGAAGACCAGCTTCACGGTGCCGGCCGGAACGCTGACCTACGGCACGCAGTACGCGTTCTCCGTGGTCACGGTCAACGACATCGGCGCGGGTTCCAAGGCGTCGCCGCTGTCCGGTTCGGTGGTGCCGTACACGCTGCCGTCCACGCCGACCGGTGTGACCGCGAAATCCAGCACGACCGCCGCCGGTGCGGTGAACGTGTCCTGGAGCGCGTCGGAGTCGAACGGGCGGGCGATCACCGGCTACGTGGTGTCGTACAACGGCACGACCAAGACCGTTGACGGCAGCGCGACCAGCGCCACGCTCACCGGCCTGACCGGGGGCAAGGCGGTCAGCATCACGGTCGCGGCCACCAACGCCGCCGGTACCAGCCCGAAGTCCAAGGCGGTCAGCGCGGCGGCGATCGGGAAGCCGACGATCACGCTCGGCAGCCCGTCCGTGAGTTACAACACCATCACGATTCCGTTCTCGGTCAACGCTGGCGGCGGCACGGCGAAGTGCACCGCGACCGCTACCTCCAGTGGGCTACCCGACGGCAAGGCGAGCGGGTCCTGCACCAGCTTCAAGCTCACCGGCGTGGCACCGGGCGGGAAGTACACGGTGAAGGTGACGGTGACGAACGAGGTCGGCAGCGCCGTCGCCTCGAACACAGCGACGCCCACGAAGGTGACCGGCACGGTGACCTGCATCAAGCAGCCCGGCGACAGCTACTGCAACGGCGGCATCGGCATCTACAACCACCCGGCGCAGGTGGAGTCGAACACGATCCCTCCCAACGCGATGAACGGCAAGACCTACCCGGCGTACTGCCAGACCCCCGGTGGTACCAACACGCAGGAACCGGGTGGCGGCACCACGCTCCACGCCGGCGTCTACAACAACAACAAGACAAGCAGTGTGTGGATCAAGATTTCCACGAGCGCGGTGTACATCCCGTACGTCTGGCTCAACTTCGGCGTCAGCCTAGATACGCTGCCCAGCTGCTAGTCATGGCGCAACCTCTCCGCCCGCTCAGCCCCGCCGAGGTGCGCTCGTTCGCTACCGCGTTCGAGCGCATCGCGGCGGGCGTCAGCTCCGTGGTGCTCGGCAAGGCGCCGGTGG
>NZ_BONZ01000123.1 GCF_016862975.1 Rugosimonospora africana | reverse complement strand
CGCGCCAACCACCACATGATCGGCGTCAGCGCAACCTCACCGACCCCCGAAGCGCCCCCTTCGACCGCGACCGTTTCAGCCTTGCGACCGACCAGCTCCGCCAAACCGGCCGCCGTCTTAGCCTCAAAGACCTGCCCGAGGGAGAACACGAGACCCGCCTTGCGGGCCCGGCTGACGAGCTGGATCGAGACGATGCTGTCTCCGCCCAGCGCGAAGAAGTCATCGTCGATCCCGACCCGGTCCAAGCCCAGTACCTCGGCGAACAGCCCGCACAGAACCTCTTCCTCGGCGGTACGCGGGCCACGCGACCCCGACACCACGGAGAAATCAGGTGCCGGCAACGCACGCCGATCCAACTTCCCGTTACCCGTCAACGGCAACGAGTCCAAACCCACCACGACCACCGGCACCATGTAGTCCGGCAAGCGTTCCGCCAGCCGGTCGCGTAACACGCCACCATCGACCGCTGCCCCGTCCACGCCGACCACGTAACCGACGAGCCGTTTCTCCCCGGGTCGGTCCTCACGCAGCACCACAACCGCCTGCGACACCACGGGATCCTCGGTCAGAGCCGCCTCGACCTCGCCGAGCTCGATCCGGAAACCCCGCAACTTCACCTGATCATCCGAACGCCCAACAAAGACCAGATCGCCGTCGCTGGTCCAGCGAACCAGATCCCCGGTCCGATACATCCGCTCGCCCACCCCACCGAACGGATCCGCGACGAACCGGCCCGCCGACAACCCCGGCCGGTTCAGATAACCCCGGGCCAGCCCGGCACCCGCCACATACAGCTCACCCACGACACCCCAGGGAACCGGCCGCAACCCCGAATCCAGAACATAAACACGCGTGTTCAGAAGCGGACGACCGATCGGTACCGGGCCGGCCGGCACATCGTCTCCGGGTTCGATTCGGTACTCGACGCAGTTGACCGTTGCCTCGGTCGGCCCATAAGCGTTCAACACCGTCGCCGCGGGATGCCTGGTTCGCCACGCCCTCAGCGCCTCGCCCGTCAGCGCCTCACCTCCCAGGACCAGCTCCACATCGGGTGACGGCTCGTCCGGCAGGGTGTCCAATATCGAGAGATGGCTGGGCGTTGCTTTCACGAACGTGTACGAGTACCGGCCTCTACGGTTGACCGACTCGTCGGGCTTCGGCTCCGTCAGCAGCAAGGTGCCGCCCACCAACAACGGCGTGTACAACGCGGTTACCGTCAGATCAAATGAGATCGGCGAGTGCACCAGAGAGACTCTCCGGGCGCCGCGATATGAGCTTGTCGTCCAACTGAGGTAATTGGCGACCGAGCGGTGTTCAACCATGACGCCTTTGGGGGTTCCGGTGGACCCGGAGGTGTAGATGACGTAAGCGGGGTTGGCCGCGGTCAACGGGTGAAGCCGGTCGGCGTCGGTCAGGTCAGCAGGTGGCAGGCCGGCCACCACGGCCGCTGTCTCCGCGGCGTCCACGACAACCCGCGGCACCTCCACGTCACCAGGCAGCACGTCATCAGGCAGCACGTCGCAAGTCCCGCGGGTCGCGACAACCGCCACCGGTGCCGCGTCGGCGAGCATGAACCCGATCCGCTCCGCCGGATAATCCGGATCGATCGGCAGGTACGCCCCACCCGCCTTCAACACCGCCAGCAGCGCCACCACCATCTCCACCGAACGCGGCAACGCCAACGCCACCAACCGTTCCGGACCCAGCCCGAACCCGACGAGGTGACGCGCCAACCTATTCGCTCGAGCGTTCAACTCCGCGTAGGAGACCCCGACACCGTCGCACACCACCGCGATCGCGTCCGGGGTCCGAGCCACCTGCGCCTCAAACAACTCCGGCACTGTGACCTGCGGCACCACACGCTCGGTGCCGTTCCACTCCACCAACACCCGGCGCCGCTCGTCGGCGGACAGCACATCGATGCCGCCGACCGCCACACCCGGATCCGCCACCACGTGACCCAATACTCCGGTCAGCCGCCGGAAATGGGCCGAGAGCGCGGTGCGGTCATACCCAGTCGGATTGAGATGCAGATCCATGGTCAGGCCGCCGTCCGTCAAATTCCCGTAGAACTTGACGGACATGTCTTCCACGGGCCCCATCGACAGATTCGTGACCACAGTGCGGAAACCACCGAAGCGCACATCGTGGTCGATCGGGAGAATGTTTACCGACAGGCCGAACAGTCTTCCCTCTGAGCCGCCTCTCTTGATGTCGCGTCGCAGGTCCTCATACGCATACCTCTGGTGTCGCGATACTTCTCGGATCTCCTGCGATGCTTGATACGCCAGGTCGGAAAAGCGCATCTGTGGGCTCACGCTCAACCTCAGCGGCATGACATTCGCGAGCATGGCCGGGATCCGGGACGACGCCGAAGTGAGACGACCGGTCATCGGCAATCCGAGGACGACGTCCCGAGACTCGGTAAGCCTGTGCGCATAAGCGGCGGCGGCCGCTACCAGCACACTTGACCAGCCGGTTCGCATCTCACGCGCCACACCGCGCAGTGCCCTGGAAACATCGGTGGAGAAGACTCCTGTTCGACGCAGAACGTTCGGGGACGTCGACAAGGGGCGCTGCGCGAGACTCGTACAGTCCGGCGCGTCGAGTAGCCGATCGGACCAGAACTTCTGGTCCCTCTCATACTGATCGGACGCTCGATAGGCGACGTCTTCCTCGACAACACTGCGCAGTGAACCAAAAGGACTGTCGCCAACGTCGGCACAGTTCGTCAAGGCCGAATAGATCTCGGAGACGCGCCGGGTAAACAGGAAGAGGCCATATCCATCGACAGCGACATGATGCACGCGTTGATACCAGACGAACAGCTCCGGCCCCACCTTGAAAAGGGCTCCCCCAAAGAGCGGATCGGCACAAGGGTCGATAGCCCGTCCGAGGTCAGACTCGATCCATGCGTCGGCACATGCTCGCGGATCCGGTTCGTTACTGACGTCCATGACGGCGATAGAGTCGTCGATGAGGGGTGAGATGATCTGCCGCAGTCCGAGTTCGTCGTCAACAAAGCGGGCCCGAAATGCCTCGGCCTCCGCGAGCGCCTGCCCGAAGGCCGCCCGAAACAGCCCGGCATCAATCGGACCATGTATCTCCGCCGCTTGGCCGATGTTGTAGATCGGGCTCGATTGATTCAACTTTTGGCCCAGCCACACTTCGCGTTGGCCAGCCGAAAGGGGAAGGACTAACGATCCGCTATCGACCATGCGAGACTCACCACAATCAGACGTCGAAGAGCCCTTGCTCTTATCCTAGGAAACGGGTCTGCTCTCGTTGATCAGCTCTAAGAGGGCATTGCCGAATCCAGCGATAGTCGGGTAGTCCCACATCAACGTGGGTTCGACCGACACGCCCCAGTGATCTTCAATGTCGGCGCAGAGGGCGAGGACATAGACCGAGTCCAAGCCGTATTCGGAGAGCGGTACATCCCTGTCAATCTCCATGGGCGGTCGCTCGACATGGCGAGCCACAAGGCCGGTCAACCAGAGTTGGATAGACTCTGGCGACAGTTCGTCCGTGTTGATGTCTGCACCCCTTCCTGTGCGGGTTGCTGTGCGCAAGCCCATAATCGGTTAGCCGAACACCCGCCGAGCGGCCAGGTCAAATGTGCGTCTTCCTTCGAAGCGATCCATCATTTCAGCGAACAGGTAATCGTCCGCTTGAGTCGGTACCGTGACGGCGCTTGTTTTCAGCCGGTCAGCCAATCGCCCCAACGCCGCGATGAGCCAGGACCGGCTGCTGATGATCTCGTCCGAGCGGTTCTGATTGTGTCGCCACACTCCGATACAGCAGCTGGCCGCGAGGAGGATCGCGTACCGCGATGCCAGATCGTAGGTATCCGAACTCGCATCGGGCGTCACTTCTGCGGGCGAAAGCTGCGCCACTTTGTTGCCGAGGTCCTGGAACTCGGTTGCGAAGAGTGCCCTGAGCTGACCGACCTCTCGATCTGGAGCGTCGAAGTCAGACTCACCGTCAAGCCCAAATCCCAGCGAGGCACCGAGCTGGTCCCGGCCGAGGTTGCTGATCTTGAGTCGGTCGAACCGCAGGGAAGGGAGCTCATGATCAAGCGCGAAGAGTGCCGGCGACACCGGGTCCTCCATTGCCCAGGACTTCCGAGCCAACGCGGGCAGTTGCGGGAGGATCGTCAGCTGACAAGCGGCACCGGACGCATGGCCAAAGCCCGCCGGCCGCACATCGCGCAGCAACTTCTGAAATATCGCACTGTCGCCCTCGCGAAGGTAGAACTCGGAGCCGAGAACTTCCGACAGCCGATCCATAGCATCGATCACTATTTTGGGGATCAGATACTTCGCGGCCGAGGCATAGACGCTCAGCTGGGCCGGAATCAGATGCGCCGCCCTGGCGATGACCGTTCCGACACAGTCGGATATCAGCAGGTCGAGAAACGCGCCGACCAAAATAGACCGGACGTAGGGGAAGTCGATGGCGGTGCCGCCATACAGCTTCCGACCCGTCACATGTGCGATCGTCGTGCGGAGCCCCGTGTCGAGGATGCCCACTGTCATCGCGGGTAGGACGGTACGAGTGATCTGGAATGAGGTCAGCGCTGTTTCGAGCCCCTGACCGGCGAATCCCACAACGCTGTCCGTGGGTACCGTGCAATCCTGGAACTCGATGCCCCCGAGATGCACACCACGCATCCCCGCACTGCGGAACCTCGGCAAATAGCGGACACTGTCGGGAGACAGCGATGCCCTGTCGACAAGAATCTGCGAGTGGCTACGACCGCCTGCTTTGGCGTCGGTTCGGGCGAAGATGACAAGTGCCGCCGCCCGTTCCACGTTGGCGATGACTTCCTTTTTTCCGCTCAGCGACAAGCCTGATCCGGTCGACCGAGCCTCGAACTCGTTCCGTGCTATGTCGTTGCCGTGCGCCAGTTCGTGGTAGGCGCAAGCGAGCATTCGATTACGCAGCAGGACATCGGCGACCATACGGCACTGCTCGAGATCGCCGCTGGCCCAGACGTTGACGGCCCCGATCAAGGAACTCGAACCGTAGCCCAGCCCGAGGCAGGGATCACGCCGATACACGGATCTCATGACGTCGACCAAGTGTTCCAACCGGGTCAGCCGACCGCCGTGTTCCGCCGGCACAAATTCCGCGCCCAGGCCATATTCATCCAGGGTCTGCTCGCCGGCGCGGAGCATCTCGGCCCGCTCGTCCGCCGCCAGAATCGCCGTGTAGCCGATGGGATTCTCACGGTCATGGGGATCGCCAAACCGCCGTTCGAGATCGGCCAGGCGGTCATCGAGCCCTCGGTCCGTTCCCATCACGAGAAACACGCTTCGCTACGAGACGGAGCAGCGGTTGTCCCGGGGCGATCGGGGAGGCGTGTCATCGCATCAGCCAGGGCGTCGTAGACGCCGGCGCCCCCATCAGCGACACTCACAGCCCCCAGTCTCGTGAGAGTCCACGTCAGGCATGCCTGCAGCCAGAGCATGCTGTCACGCACGTGTGAGATGTTGGCTACCGCAGACTCACTTCGCAGCCATAGGTGCAGGCATGAAGCCGCGGCGAAGCAGACCTCGTAACGCTCGGCAAGTTCAAAGGCTTCCGCCGGCACCCTCTGTGGCAAGCGTCGGTGCGCGGTCATCTCTCGATGTAGGTCTGTGACAATCTCCTCGAGCTCGTCAACCATATGCACCACATGCTGGGGGATCCGGCCAGCGCCGGCTGCGAGGTCGCGCACCTCCTCCGCGGCTCGCGGCAGGCTCTGAATGAGGCTGCAGCCCGTCTTCGACAGCAGGGCAAGTTGCTTCGGGTCGAGGTCTGGAGACGGATGCTCCAGGCTCGCCGTGTCGCTCAGTCCCTGTTCATCGACCTGTCCGCGGTGGTACGCCCGGGACAGGTTGGCAAACTGATCGATCAGCGCATTTCTGTTCACCACTGTGCTGCCGTCGAATATGCCGACGACCCGGTGATCCCGGTCGAGCTTGGCGAACGCCCCAGCCGCGTACACGTCGGTGAGAAATCCCCGGGCACCCAACAACTCGCCGAGCTTGCCGATCATCTCCTGTGCGACGGTCGGCACGAACGCCTTACTCACTGCGGAGACGACACTCAACTCTTCGGTCAGGTTCTGGATGCTCCGTCCGGCGACCACGCTCACCGCGTCTATCACGAGCGACGCGGCACATACCTCGCCGAAGATCCGGCGGACGCGGGGAAACTCGACCAGCTGCCGGCCGTAGAGCTGACGCTCCTGGACGAAGTCGCCGACGATCCTCAGGGCGTGGTCGGTCGCCCCCAGCGACAGTGCCGTGCACGCCGTTCGGGTCAGTTGAAGTGCCTTGAGCACGATCTCGATACCCTCGCCGGCTCCACCCACCAGGGCCGTTTCTGGAAGGTCGACGTCGTCGAAACCTATGCCGCTGATGTCGGCGCCGCGGATACCATGCGTGCGCACTTTCGGACAGTAACGGTAGCGGTCAGCCGGAAGGCTGTGTTTGTCGACGAGAAACAAGCTGAACCCGCGCGGGCCGCCGGCGGCCTTGGTACGTGCGAGAACGCAAATGATGTCGCCGCGGGTTGCGTTGTTTATCAGCCACTTCTCGCCGTTGAGACGCCACCCAGTGCCGGTCCGAACTGCCGTTACCTCACTCGCCAGTAGATCCGCACCGTGATTTCGCTCGGTAAGTCCCCAGGACACCACGGAGTCTTTTCCTATCGCAGCCGCCAGCCACCTCGCCTGATCGATGTCACCAGCGACCCATACGGACGCCCCGCCCAAGAACGTTTTTCCGTGGGCAATGGCGACGGTGAGGTCGTAGCTAGCCACCGTCCGCAGTAGCCGCATTACCTCGACGTAGTCGGAGAGCGATCCACCATATTGGGCTGGAACATAATATTTACTCAGCCGAAAACCGTCGAGAATGGCGCACGCAGAGCTCGGAAATTCTTCCAGCTCGTCAGCCGCTGCAAGCGCTCGCGACGAGAACGGCCCTCCTCGGCCTGCCGAGGAGGCCAATTCAACAGCAAGGTCGGATACCGACGAATGACGGGCTGAGATCACCTTCCGGGCTTCTCTCTTGCCTCGGCGTGCTCAGACCGCATTGGTGTGGTTTCGCCGGAGGAGTATGGATCCTTGAGGGTGTAACGACGAGCTAGCCGATCGGCCAGAAACGACTGGCGCATGGCCGAGCGCTGTACCTTTCCGCTGGTAGTGCGAAGAACACCGCCCGGCCGCAGCAGGACGACGCATGCGGCGTGCAGTCCGAATTCTTGGGCGACTGTCTGTCGCAAGTCCATCGCGACCGTACGTAGTTGGTGCTCGTCGAAACGTCCTCGGATTTCATGAGTGACGACAAGTTCGTCATCGACCGACCGCCCGGTGCTGGATGGAACTGTGAAGACGGCACCGGTTCCGCCGCTCAGCTGAGGGTGTTTGGCTCGGAGCTCACCTTCGATATCCTGAGGATAGATGTTTCGCCCACGAATGATCAGGACCTCTTTGATGCGTCCGGTGACATAGAGTTCCTGGTCGTAAATCGCTCCGAGATCACCGGTACGGAGATAGCCGGTGTCACCACCGACTACGCTCGCACCGAATACAGAGTCCGTGTCCTGTTCGGGTCGCCAGTAACCCACCGCGATGCTCTCGCCGCGGAGCCAGATTTCTCCGACCATCCCATCCGGCAACTTCTCATGACTTTTCGGATCAACAATCTGGATCTGGACGTCCATCGGCGGACCGCAACTGACGAGTGCTCGCTGAGGCCGCGTGGGATCAGTTGGCTCGAAGTGCCCGTCCTCGAGCCGCTCGGTGTCTACCTGGCGCAACACCGGAGGACGTCCTCCGGCTCCCGAAGCAAACAATGTGGCCTCTGCGAGGCCGAAGCACGGGGCAAAGGTCCTTGCCCGGAACCCAGCGGGAGCAAAGTGCTCAGTGAAGGCTGTCAACGTTGATGCTTGAATCGGCTCCGACCCGTTGACCGCTACCTCCCACCTGGAGAGATCGAGCTCGGCGACCTTCTCGGCGGGGATCCGGCGACGACAGAGCTCGTACGCGAAGTTTGGCCCCGCGGACACGGTGACGTTGTGCTTGTCTATCATCTGCAGCCACGTGTGGGGTCGCTTCAGGAAGGCTGCTGGACTCATCAGTGAGCAGGAGCTCTTCAGGAGGGCGGGGGCGAGTAGTTGCCCTATCAGCCCCATGTCGTGAAAGTAGGGAATCCATCCGCCGATACGCGTGGACTGCGTCAGTCCAAATGCGCGACGCATGCTTTCGACGTTGTGCAGCAGATTGCGGTGCGTGACCATCACACCCTTGGGTTCGCCTGTCGACCCGGAGGTGTACTGGAGGAGGGCGAGCGTGTCCCGGTTCACGCGAGGCATCGCCCACGAGTCCGGCTCACCCAGCGTTGCGGAGTCTGTCTCCACGCAATCGAGCCGGGTAGGCAGCTCGGAGCTCGCCCATTCAGTGATTGCCGGCAAGTCCTCGCTGTCTGAGAGAACCGCCGAAATCGCTGCGTTCAGAGCGATGCTGGTCACGCGGCGCCGTTGATAGGTGTTTCGCCCGGGAGGCGGCGCCGGCACCGCGATCATTCCAGAATAAAGGCAGGCGAAGAATGCTATGACGAATCTGGAGATGTCAGAGTACAGCAAGAGCATTCGATCGCCGGGCGCATAGGAAGCCTGCAACTTCGATGCGATGCGGCGGGCTTCTCGGTCCAACTCATCGTAGGACACGGTGACCCCACCGGGTTCACGGTCGATATCCCGGACCATCGTGAACGCAGTATGGCCATGCATCACGCGCGCATTCTCGTGCATCAAGGTGACAACGTCCGATGCCTCCCGCAGATCAGAGTTTTTCGACATCGTTGTTGTCACCGCCTTGCACCCCTGACCAGTCTCACGTTCAGAACTCAGGACCTGTCCATCGCTTCGGCGAGGCTAGCTGGACGCATGTCGAGCCAGTGCTCTTCGATGAAATTGATGCACTCCTCGCGGCTTTTCTCCCCACACACAGACTTCCAACCCGCCGGCACATCGATGAACGCAGGCCACAATGAGTATTGTTTTTCGTCATTGATGAGTACGAGATAGGTACCGTCTGGGTTCTCGAACGGGTTCACTGATTCATCTCCTCAAGGCGTCCCAGCAGCGTCAGTGCGCAATCAGACTCACCACCGATGTTGCTCGGGACCGATGGCAAACCTTCGTCTGCGCGCTTGTCAAGAATCGCGGTTCTACTCGTCCTTCTTTCGGGCTGGGCGCATGGTCACCTCTTGGGATCGTGCAAAAGTGGTGGATTGTCGCCACGGTACTGACGTCTTCCGGCCGCCGAATCCACCACTGGTTGGACGTCTGTTGTGCGACTGCGGCGGTAGGTGGGTAAACCCATGTGGTACAAGACGACCTTGTCCTCGACGAGTGATTGGTGAGATCTTCTAGCGTTTGGACCAATCCCCTGGTCAATGCCGTGACGGAAGTCACACGCATAAATGTTCGTTACGCAGCGCAGTGTCGCTGTCGTGGCGAGCCGGTGGCGACACTGCATTTCGTAGATACAATGTCCCACCAGTGCCGCGGTCTACGCAGGAGTAGTGTCCCCGTAACTACGGGTCGCAGCTTGTGCGGCATGAACCGACCTCTGCGGTAGATGCGGATACTGACGAGTCCCTCGTACCGGCAATATGGAGTCAGCCAACTATGTATGGTCGTCCGGCGAGACGTAACATCGCGCTCTGGGCCGTCCCTCGGTCGGTGTCAACCGCGTTCGAGAAGACGTTTTCACGACGGGGGGATACACACATAGTCCACGAGCCGTTCACTGACTGTTATTACTTCAGTCGAGAGCGCCGCTGCGCGAGGTACGGCGATCAGCCCCATAAGCATGGCTACGATGGATTCGCAGCAATGTCCGCGATCAGCGGGATTGACGCGGAGATAGTCTTCCTCAAGGATCTTTCTTTCCAAGCCGAGGCATATGTGTCTCGGGAGTTTCTGGCCAACACGCTCAATACTTTCATCATCCGCAGCCCATCGGCTGTACTCTCATCACTGGCACCCCTCAAGCCCGACTTCACCGAAGACGAGTTCGGCTTCCTTTCCACGGCACGCATGTGGCAGCGCGTGATCAAGGAGCTTGGCCATCCGCCGATCGTGGTGGAAGGCGACTGGTTTCGGCAAAATCCGGAAGGTGTCCTGCGGCTGTATTGTGAACGCGCCGGACTTGAGTTCAATCCACAGATGCTGTCATGGCCGGACGGACGCCTACGCGAATGGGCACCGGACGAACAGCAGTCGCAGGCGAAGTGGCATTCCACGCTCGAACACAGCAACAGCATACTTCCGCCCATGCGCCGGGAGCCCATGTCAGTCGATCCGTCGAGAGCGGCGATGCTGATAAGAGCGACCGAGGTGTATGACGAGTTGGTGGTCCATGCGTTGAAACCCGACCTGGACCTGTCGAAAAGGTCGTGAGGCGGCTGCGATCCCGGAGCGGAACGCGATGGACCTGTCCGTCGGCGTGCTCGAACCTGTGCCAGTGGCCTTGCTCTGACACAGTGGGCCGGTGATCTCTGAGCAGTTTGCTCGGCCGCGAGGTCTGCTCGGCCGCCTGGTGGGTCGCACGATGGCACGGAGCAATGCCGTGTTGACCCGCCGCGTCGTGGCCGCGCTGACCGGCTAGCGTCGGGCGCGGCTTCGACACCCGCATACTGCCGTACCTGACCGAGGCGGGCTTCGCCGATCTGACCGCCGCCTGGGAGCCCGGCGGCAACGGCGACGAACTGCTCGTGGTGGGCTGCCGGCCGCCGCGTTGACCCGGTGACAGGCTTTCCCTTCACATAGCATTCGGGGATGGCAGTCAGTCGCGTCGTACCGGATCTGCAGTCAACCGACCTGCGTGCGGCTACCGAGTTCTACACGCGGGTGCTCGGCATGCAGATCGTGATGGACCACGGATGGATCGTCACCCTCGCCGATCCCGATCGGCCGGAGGTGCAGCTGAGCCTGATGACGCACGACCTGTCTGCGGACGTGGTTCCCGTCGCCTCGGTCCAGGTCGACGACGTCGACGCGGCTTACCGGGCCGCACGCGCCGCCGGAGCGGAGATCGTGCATGAGTTGACCGACGAGCCCTGGGGCGTTCGCCGGTTCTTCGTCCGCGACCCGGCTGGACACGTGATGAACATCCTCTCGCACGCCCGCTGACGCCGTCGGGTCGGGCCTCACCGGCTCACGGCCGTTTCCCGATCCACCCGCGACAGCTTCTCGGGATTGCGCACATGGTAGAGGCCGGCGATGCGACCGTTCTCGACCTGTACCGCGAGCACACCGTCGACCTGTCCGTCGACGCGCACGAGCAACCCGGGGCCGCCATTGACCTGTACCGGCTCGACCGACCTTTCGACGCCGCGCTGATACCAGCGGGCGGCCAGCAACCGAGCCACCTTGCCGCGCCCCACGATCGGCCGCAGCAGGGCATGGGCGACGCCGCCGCCGTCGGCCAGGGCGACGACATCCGGCGCGAGGATGTCGAGCAGGCTCTGCAGGTCGCCGGTTTCGACCGCTCGCTGGAAGGCTTGGAGCGCGGCGCGAGTCTGCGCCGGGGAGACGCTGCCGCGGGGGCGGCGCGCGGCGACGTGTGCCCGCGCCCGGTAGGCGATCTGGCGGACCGCGGCGGCGCTCTTGTCGACGGCTTCGGCGATCTCGCCGTACTCCAGGTCGAAAACCTCGCGCAGCACGAACACCGCCCGCTCGATCGGCGCGAGTGTCTCCAACACCAGCAGCATCGCCATCGAGACGCTGTCGGCCAACTCGACGTCCTCGGCCACGTCGGGCGCGGTCAGCAGCGGCTCGGGCAACCAGGGCCCGACGTAGGACTCCCTGCGCCGACCGAGTGCGCGCAGCCGGTCCAGCGCCTGCCGGGTGACGATCCGCACCAGGTAGGCACGCTGCTCCCGTACGGTGTCGAGATCGACGCCCACCCACCGCAGCCAGGTCTCCTGCAGGACGTCTTCGGCGTCGGTGGCTGAACCGAGCATCTCGTAGGCGACGGTGAACAGCAGGTTGCGGTGGGCGACGAACGCCTCGGTGGCGGAGTCCATCCGGTGTCCCCGAGGCAGCAGTCCGGCTGTGCCCGTCGTTCGTCGGCTGCGCTCACCCATGACCGGCTCCTGATTGTTCGCGGTTCGCTTTAGCGACATGTAGTTGACGCCGGTCCCCACCGCTCTGTGACGCCCGTGACCGGTGCCGTGCGTCACACAACCGCGCTGTTACGGGGATCGGAGCGCCAGCGTCTCGTGTCCGTCAGGACGCCGCGCTCACGATCCGGCGGCGGGCAATGCGCTCAATGAAAAAGCAACGCGCCAATGAAAAGCAACGCACTCAGTGAAAAGGGTAATGCGCTCAATGGAAAAGGAGACAATCGTGTCAGCACACACCGCGGCCCCCGGGGCCGGACCGGGCACCGGAGCGCCCGGGGCGACGGCCGCAGATCCGAGACGCTGGCTGATCCTCGCCGTCGTCGCCGCCGCCCAACTGATGGTCGTCCTCGACCTGACCGTCATGAACCTCGCACTGCCCTCGGCGCAGCACGCCTTGAAATTCACGACCACCGACCGGCAGTGGGTGGTGACCGCGTACGCGCTGTCGTTCGGAAGCCTGCTGCTGTTCTCCGGGCGGCTGGCCGACCTGATCGGCCGTAAGACGACCTTCCTTACCGGGCTCGTCGGATTCGCGGCCGCCTCCGCCGTCGGTGGCGCCTCCGACAGCTTCTCGATGCTGGTGACAGCGCGCGCCAGCCAGGGGCTCTTCGGTGCCCTCCTGGCCCCGTCCGCCCTGTCGCTGCTGGCCACGACCTTCAAAGACCCGAAGGAGCGGGCCAAGGCGTTCGGCGTCTACGGCGCGGTCGCGGCCGCCGGCGGGGGCCTGGGGCTGCTGCTCGGTGGCGCGCTGACTACCTACCTGTCCTGGCGGTGGTGCATGTACATCAACCTGGTCTTCGCCGCGATCGCGATCGTCGGAGGCGTACTGCTGGTGGGCAGGCAGCAAAGGACGCCGGGTGGGCGACTGGACGTCCCGGGCGTGGTGGCGGTATCGGGCGGGATGTTCTGCCTGGTCTACGGCTTGTCCAACGCCGCGTCGCACACCTGGCGTACGCCCTCGGCGTGGGGCTTCCTGACGGCCGGGGTCGCGCTGCTGATCGTTTTCGCCGTCTGGCAGTCGCGCGCCGCGCAGCCGCTGCTGCCACCCCGCGTCGTGCTCGACCGCAACCGCGCCGGCGCCTACCTCACCGTCCTGATCAGTGGGGCCGCCACATTCGGAGTCTTCCTGTTCCTCGTCTACTACATGCAGGTGACCCTGGGATACTCCGCGATCACCTCGGGCCTGGCCATGCTGCCCATGGTCGCGCTCAGCGGCACCATGGCCACCGTGGGCAACACCAAGCTGATGCCGCGGGTCGGCCCCAAGCCGATGGTCATCGCCGGCATGCTCCTCAACGCGGCGGCCATGGTCTGGCTGACGAGGATCGACGCGCACTCGGGTTACGCGTCGGCGCTACTCGGCCCGCTCATGGTCACCGGCGCCGGCATGGGGCTCATCTTCGGCATGGTGGCCGCCACCGGTACCTTCGGCGTGGCGCCGCACGACGCGGGGGTGGCCTCGGCGAGCATCAACACCGGGCAGCAACTCGGCGGCTCGATCGGCACCGCGCTGCTCAACACGATCGCGGCCAGCGCCACCACCGGCTACCTGGCCGACCACCTGCACGGACGGCCGACACCGCAACTGCTCCAGCTCGCGGCGGTGCACAGCTACACCACGGTGTTCTGGTGGTGCGCCGGCATCTTCGCAACCGGCGCCGTCGTCTGCGGCGCGTTGCTGCGCCGCGGCCCGCTGACCCGGCCCGTCGACATCCCCGTCCGGCAGCCCTCGCAGCACGCCGTCGCAGTTCGTTCGTGACCCGTCGCCGGACATCCGAAGGTCCCGGCGCCGCACCGGCGCCGGGAACTACGGAACCTCATCTCTCCCTGCCGGCTCGCAGGAACGGCCAGACCGCGACGGCGGCCAGCACGAGCACCACCAGCAGCTGGATGCCGTCCGGGCTGAAGCCGTGCGGTTCCAGCAGTAGTGCGGTGGTGAGCGGGGCGAGTACCAGGTTGTTTCCCGCGTGCGCCAGGCTGGCCGGCCAGATGCTCCCGCTGCCAGCCCGCAGCCAGGCCAGGATGATCTCCTGGCAGACGATCCACGCCGTCCACACGATCAGGCCCAGGGCCAGATGCCGGTACTCGACGTAGCCGAGAAACGCGAGCGGGAAGTGCCAGACCGCCGCGATCAGACCGGCTACCAGCGCGGCGCGGCGCGGACGGCCGGGGCAGACGCGTAGCAGCAGATAGCCGGTCCAGCCGAACTCCTCGCCCCAGTACACCACGGTGGCGATCAGGGCGAGCAGGCAGAGCAGCACCGGTGCCGCCCAGACGGGTACGCCCGGAACGGGGTCCGCGATCGCGTGGTGGGAAGGCTTCCATCGTCCGGTCGCGGCGGCGAGGCCAACCACCGCGGCCGCGACGCCGAGTGGGCCCAGCCACGCCAGCAGGTAGTACCGCCGGGCGGTGCGCAGCCGTAGGCGTGAGCCGGCGTCCGCGAAACCCTCGCGGGTCACCCAGCGCCGGACCACCAGCGCCGCGATCGCTGGTGCGAACCCGACCGGCGCCTGCACCAGCGGGTTCACCAGCGACCAACCGAGCACCAGGCGCGCCAGCGCCTCCCAGCCCCAGGCAGTACCGAACGCGATCAGCAGGAAGGTGGTCAGTCCTCGTTTCCTCAGGCGGGTTTCGAGGCTCGTCGCCTGCGCATCGATCATGATGGTCATTGGGATGACGGTAGAAGCGCACCGGGCGCCCGCGCAGTGTCGCGGTCTCCCGGAAACACGGTGGTGCCAGCTACACCCCGAGACACACTCATGCTCCGAGTTGCTTTACCGCGCCCGCTGGACGTGTCAACTTGGGAGGGTGAGGGTGTCGATCAGATACTGCACCACGCCCGGTGGCCGGGTGGCGTACTCGACCGCGGGCACGGGGCCGGCCTTGTTGTGCGATTCGGGCTGGATCACTCATCTTCGTGGGCAGCTGAACCTGTTCGCCTTCGGCGCTTTCCTGGAGGGCCTGGCCGAGCGGTTCACGGTGATCCGCTACGACAGGGCCGGGTGTGGCCTGTCGGACCGCGACTGCGTCGACCTCTCGTTCGACCAACAGGTGGCCACGGCACTGGCGGTGGCCGACGCGGTCGGTGCGCGCCGGTTCCGCCTGTTCGGTGCCTCGCAGGGAGGTCAGGTCGCCGCCGCGATCGCGGCGAGGTACCCGGAGCGGGTCGAGGCACTCGTGACCTACGGCATGTGCGCCAACGGCCGGGATCTGGCGCCGGCCGAGGTCCGGCAGTCCGTCGTGGCACTGGTACGGGCGCATTGGGGCATGGGGTTGAAAGCGCTGACGGGGGCGTTCGTCACCGATCCGACGGCCGAGGAAGAGGCGGCGTTCGCCCGATTCCAGCGAGCGAGTTCGTCGGCCGAGGCCGCCGCGCGGATGCTTGAGGTGTACTACGACACCGACATCAGCGCACTGCTGCCAGACATCCGGACTCCGACCGTGGTTCTGCACCGGGAAGGCGACAGAGGCACCGGATTCGAGCTGGGGCGTGAGGTCGCCACCCGCATCTCCGGCGCCACGTTGATCCCGCTGTCAGGCTCCAGCCACCTCTTCTACCACGGCGACTGGGCGGCGGTCCTCGATGCGATCCTCGGCTTCCTGAGCCAGCCCGCACGTCGGGTACAACGTCTGACCGACCGCGAGTTCGAGGTGGCCGAACTGGTCACCGAGGGGCTCACCAACCAGGCCATCGCCAGGCGCCTGTCTGTCACGCCGCGAACGGTCGACACGCACGTGGAGAACATTCGGCGCAAGCTGGAGGTGCGCTCGCGTGCCCAGATCGCGGCCTGGGTGGCGGCGCACCCGCTGCGCCAGCACGGCTGACGGCTCGGTAGTTCACCGGATGCCCGCTTTGCGGCCGGTCTGGCTCGGCGCGTCTGACGCCGCGCCACGACCCAGACCGGCCTCCCGCCGGCGGCGTCGGAGGCCGGGGCTGCGTGGAGCCGCGTCCGTAGTTCACTCGATGGCCAGCCCCGGCGGGATGGTCCTAGCGTCGGCTCATGCCACACCTCCGTTGCCGGTACCCGCTGTGATGGCCGGCCAGCAGTCGCCACGCGCGGCGGCACCCACCCTGACTGTCCCGTCCCGTTTCCGTGGCCCGGCCGGCAGCGCCAACGGCGGCTACGTGTGCGGACGCATCGCCGAGTACCTGGACGGTCCGGTGACGGTCACGTTGCGGCGACCGCCGCCGCTGGATACGCCGATGACCGTCGAGTCCGACGGCGGGGATGGGCTGCGCCTCCGTCACGGAAGCACGCTGGTCGCGGAAGCCGCGCAGGCACACAACAGCCCGACGCTTCGGGTACCCGACACCGCCTCGATGGCGGAAGCCCGTGCGGCCGAAGGCCGGGCAGCCTACTTCCAGGATCCGCTGTACCCGGACTGCTTCGTCTGTGGCACCGGGCGTCAGCCGGGCGACGGCCTGCGCGTGTTTGCCGGACCCGTGCCCGGCCGCGGGTTGTGGGCGGCGCCGTGGACACCGGATGCCTCGTTGGCGAACGGGAGCCGGCGCCTACGGCCGGAGATCGTCTGGGCGGTTCTCGACTGTCCCAGCGGAATCGCCGCCGCCGAGGCCGTCGACCTCAGCGAGAACACGGCCATCCTGCTCGGCCGGATGACTGTCCTCCTCGCCGAGGTGCCGGCGGTCGGCGAGCGGTACCGGGTCATCGCCTGGCCCATCGCCCACGACGACCGCAAGCTGACCGCCGGGTCGGCGCTCCTGGGGCCCGGCGACGGGGTGCTGGCGGTGGCGGAGACGGTGTGGCTCACCGTGCCGCGCCCAGCCGCCGGCGTGGCCGCGAAAGGGACGCGATGACGTCGCGGCGCGGCGTGGCGCTCACACCGATGGAGACCCGGCGCGAGGTCATCGTGGCCGCCGCCGTGCTGGCCGAGGAATTGGGGTACGAGAGTTTCGCGGTACCCGAGGGATGGGGTCTGGACTCCACCCCGATCGTCACCGAGATCGCCTTACGTACGACCAGAATCCAGCTCACCTCGGCGATCCTCTCGGTGTGGGGCCGCACCCCGGCGACCCTCGCGATGACCGCCGTCGCCCTGCAGCAAGTCTGCGCGGGACGGTACGTGCTCGGCCTCGGTGCCAGCACCAGGGCGCTGGCCGAGGGATTTCACGACACGCCGTTCGCGCGCCCGGCCGGTAAGCTGCGCGAGGTCGTGGCACAGGTCCGTGCCCTGTTGACCGGCCAGCCGGCCCAACTGCGCCACGTCCCCGGCGCGCGCCCGTTGCGGCTGGGCCAGTTGCCCGCGCCCGAGGTTCCCATCTGGATCGCGGCGCTGGGCCCTCGCACGACCCGGGTGGCCGCCGAACTCGGTGACGGCTGGATCCCCGCGCTGGTAGCGCGGGACCGCCTCGCATCCTGGGCGAGCGAGCTTGTCCGGCTACGCGAGACCATGGATCCAGGACGGAAAGCCCTCACCGTGGCGGCGGGACCGATCGCCGTCGTCGACGAGGATCCCGGAGCGGCACGAGACGTCGCTGCCGCGTGTACCGCCTGGTATCTGAGCGCCATGGGTGGCGTCTACGCCCGGTCCGTGGCCGAGCAGGGCTACGCCGCAGAGGTCAGCGCGATCGTTGCCGCGAACCCACGCCCGAGTCCGCGACGCGCGACCGTGCCGCCGGCCGCCGAGCCGGTACTCGACCAGCTGGCCGTGTACGGGACCGGTGCCCAGGTCAGCGACCAACTCAAGCGCTGGGATCAGGCGGCCGACATCGTCACGATCCTGCTGCCACCGGGCATCCCGTGGCCCAGCATCGAAGCCACCCTGCTGGCGGCGGCGCCACTTCGCTGAGCCAACTGCCTCCCGGCAGGTGGCTTCGGGCAACGCTCATCGCTCTGGGGTGTTGTCGCCTCCCGCGTCGTGCACGAGCAGTGCGAGCTGGACCCGGTTGTCCAGACCGAGCTTGGTCAGCAGGCGGGAAACGTGAGCCTTGACCGTCGGTACGCTCATGCCGAGCTCGGCACCTATCTGGGCATTCGACAGCCCACGGGCGACGGCGGACGCCACCTCCCGTTCCCGGCCCGTCGCGCGGTCGAGCAGAGCCACGGCCGTCGAACGGCGCTCGTGGCTGACCGGATCGGCCACCTGCTCGATGAGGCGTCGGGTCACCGCCGGGCTGAGGATCGGCTCCCCGGAAGCGACCCGACGGACAGCGTCGACCAGTTCCCGGGGCGGAGCGTCCTTGAGCAGGTAGCCGCTGGCCCCGGCGCGCAGGGCCCGCAGCACGTAGGCATCGGCGTGGAAGGTCGTCAACATGACGACGTACGGCGCCCCTGGCCGTGAGCACAACCGTTCGGCCGCCGCCAGTCCGTCGACGCGGGGCATCCGGACATCGAGCAGAACGACGTGCGGATGATGGGCGGCGACCATCCCGGGGACGTCGGCGCCGTCCGCGCCCTCGGCGACGACGTCAAGGTCCGGCACGTTGGCGAACAGCAGCCGCAGGCCGCTGCGTACGAGCGGGTCGTCGTCGACGACCGCGACCCGGACCGGCGGCCGGGCCGCCACACCCTCGCCGGTCACATCAACCATGGCAGTCGCACCTCCAGCCGAAACCGGCCGGCGGCCGTCCCGCGTACCAGCCGCCCGCCGGCAAGCTCGACCCGCTCGGCGAGCCCCACCAGTCCGAGTCCGCTTCCCGGCACGGATCGCGTCGCGGCGCCGACGGATGCGGGGTTGCTCACCTCTATCCGCAGCCCCTCCCCCGGTGCGCCGTCCATCACCAGCCTGACCGGGCTCCCCGGTGCGTGCTTGCGCACGTTGGTCAGCGCCTCCTGCACCACCCGGTAGGCGATCCGACCGGTGGCACCCGGCGGCGACGGTACCTGGGCGTCGGCGAGCCCGTCGTCGAAGCGGACTACGTTGCCGCAGCGCCGGGCGTCCCGCACGAGCTCCCCGACCGCCTCCAACCCCGGCTGTGGCGGCTCGGGCTCGTCCCCGGTGTCGTGCCGCAGGACGCCGATGACGGCCCGCAACTCCTCCAGCGCCTCGTGCGCGCCCGCCCGGATGACGCCGGCCGCCTCGTGGACGTCCGCGCCCACGTCCGGGTGCAGTTCCATGGCACCGGCGTGCAGGCTGATCATCGACAGCCGGTGCGCCAGCACGTCGTGCATCTCGCGGGCGATCCGGTCGCGCTCGTCGCGCCTTGCCTGGGCGACCCGGGTCGTCTGCTCCGCCTCGGCCCGGGCGGCGCGCTCGCCGAGGTGGCGGATCAGCGCCTGGCGTTCCCGGGCGTACAGCCCCCAGCCCACCGCCGCCGTCACCAACACGCCCCGGACAACGACATCCGTCCACAGTGGCAGGCGCGGTTCCCGCTGCAGCAACAGATACAGCGGGACGGTGGCGAGGTACCCGGCCGCGAATCCGGCCGCGACCGCGAACCGGCGGCGCAGCGCCAGACCGAAGACAGCACCCAGGATCGCCCCGTTGGCCATGACCGAGATGGCGCCGAGCGGCACAACCAACACCGAGAGGGCCATCGGCCACCGTCGCCGCACCAGCAGAGCGAAGCAGGCGGCCACACCTGTCGCGACGTCGACCTGCCACGGCACCCGGCCCGGCACCGGCCCGGTCGCGTCGCCCACGGATACCAGCACCGCGCCGGCTGCCAGCGCCGCCGCCACCGCGACGGCGTCCCGGAGACCGTCACCCCGCCCTCGCCGCAGACTGCCGCTCACTCAGCAAGGTTAGGCCCTGTCCCGTCGGTTCTGTCGAGCCGAGGCGGAGTCCAGGCGTCGGTCCGTCGTTCGGCCCTGAACCAGGTCCGCCGCCCCGGGCGGCGACCGTGGTCAGCCCCACCCCCTACCAAAGTCGGGGATGCGGTTGACCGATCGCCGACGACCGCGCCGCCCCACGGCGGGCATCCTGACCGCATGACACCCACCGAGATCCCGGCCCGGCACGTCGTCCTGTCCCGGCGCGCCGCGATGATCACCGCGGCCACACTCCTTCTCGGGGCCACGACGGCGTGGGCCGCTGGCGGATGGCCGCCTGCCGGGCACTCCGAGCCGGCCTTCCGCGACGTGCTGAAAACCGTACAACTGGCCATGTCGGTACTCGTGCCGTTCATCGGCGTTCTCGCGGTGACCGAGCTGCACCGGCCGGGCACGTCCGCAGACCGGCGACTCGCGCCACGCCTGCTTCCCGTCCTCGGCCTCACGGTCGGTGTCGCGCTGGCCGGCACGCTGCTGGCCGCGACGGCGACGGCGTGGGCCGGTGGCGGATGGCCGCCTGCCGGGCAGACGGCGACGCTCGTCACGGGAGCCGTGCTGGTCCAACTGATCGCCCAGCTGACCGGAACCGCCTCGGGGATGCTGCTCCGTCGCCCCGTCCTCGCCATGGCCTCGACAGTCGTGGTGCCCATGGGCACGACCGCGCTGCTCGGCACGATCGACCGCCACGACGGCCTGGTGCGGTGGCTCACCCCGTACGGGAACGCTCAGGCCCTGCTCGCGGCAAAGCCCATACCGAGCACCTTCGCCGGGCTCTGCGTGGTCGCGCTCCTGTGGTGCGTCGTGCCGAACGTACTCGGAAGGTGGCACATCAACCGCAACGCGCCGCTCTGACGGAGAGTCGGCTCGCCTCCGCCGCCTTGACCGCGGCATCCGGTGCCGCTGTCCTGGGATGGCGATGGCCGAGACGCCGCGCACAACTTAGGTATCCGGCCGCCCCAAACTGAGTACCCGGCACGCATGCGCCGGCCGGCTCACCGCGGCGACGATTCCGGCCATGACCAGGTACCCGCCCGATGAACTCGCGGCCCGCATCCGCGCCGCGGTGATCGGCGACGGCGACGTGCTCGACGGCCCGTACGGGCCGCGCCGGATCACGTACGCCGACTACACCGCCTCCGGCCGCGCGCTGACATTCGTGGAGGACCACATCCGCCGGACCGTGCTGCCGACGTACGCCAACACGCACACCGAGAGCTCGGCCACCGGCCGCCGTACGGCGGAGCTGCGCGAAGCGGCACGGTCCACCATCCACCGCGCGGTCGGCGGCTCACCCGACCACCTGGTGATCTTCTGCGGCTCCGGCTCGACCGCCGCCGTCGACAAGCTGGCCCGGCTGCTCGTACCGGGCCGGGCCGCCACCCGGCCGGTCGTGCTGGTCGGCCCGTACGAGCACCACTCCAACGAACTGCAGTGGCGGGAGTCGGTCGCCGAGGTTGTCGCGATCGGCGCGGACGACAACGGCCGCATCGACCGGGCCGACCTGCGGACGCGGCTGGCCGAGTCGGCGGGGCGCACCCGCGTGATCGGCGCGTTCTCGGCCGCGTCCAACGTGACCGGGATCCTGTCCGACACCGCCGGGATCTCCGCGGTCCTGCACGAGTACGGCGCGCTCGCGGTGTGGGACTACACCGCCGCGGCGCCGTCGACGCGCATCGCCATGGCCGACGGGATGGACGCGGTCGTGTTCTCGCCGCACAAGTTCGTCGGCGGTCCACAGACGCCGGGTGTTCTGGTGGTGCGCCGGGAGCTGATCGACAGCGTCGTACCGAGCACGCCCGGCGGCGGCACCATCGCGTTCGTGGACCCCTCCGGTGCCCTGTACGCCGACGACCCGGTGGCCCGCGAGGAGGGTGGCACTCCGGCCATCGTCGAGTCGATCCGCGCCGGCGCCGTCGTCGCCCTCCAGCAGGCTGTCGGCGCCGAGTACATCCGAGACCGCGGCGAGTACTGGTGGCGCAGGGCCCGGCAGCGCTGGAGCGCCAACCCGCACCTGGAGATCCTCGGCAACCTCGACGCCCCACGGATGCCGATCGTGTCGTTCCGGATCCACCGGGACGGCCGGGTGCTGCACCACAACTTCGTGGTCGCGCTGCTGAACGACCTGTTCGGCATCCAGGCGCGCGGCGGGTGCTCGTGTGCCGGCCCGTACGGGCACCGGCTGCTGCGCATCACGCCCCGCCGCTCGGCCGCTCTGCGGGCCCAGGCTGCGCAGGGCTACCTGGGCGTGAAACCGGGCTGGACCCGGGTCAACTTCAGCTACTTCATCAGCGACACCGTCGGCGAGTACCTCATCGACGCGGTCGACCTCGTCGCCAGGTACGCCCATCGGTTGCTCATCGACTACCGTTTCGACCCGCGCAGCGGGCACTGGCGGCATCGTACGCAGCCGGCATCGCCCGCCCGCGACGTCGTCGCCGCGATGCTCGACCCCGACCCGCCCCCGCGCACTCTCCCGGAGAGCGCGTTGGCGTCTCACCTGGAGGATGCCCTCGCGCTGCTGCTGGCTCGACCGGACGGTATCGCGGACGGGCCGACGCTGCTGCCGGACGCGTTCGAGGAGCTGCGCGACTTCCACCTACCGCCGTCGTGTGTCGCCGACGTTTCCGACCAGTCTGGCTCGGCGCGTCTCACGCCGCGCCGCGACCCAGACCAGTCGTCCGACAAGTCTGGCGCGGGTCCCACGCCGCGCCGCGACCCAGACCAGTCGTCCGACAAGTCTGGCGCGGGTCCCACGCCGCGCCGCGATTCGGACCAGCCGGCGGGGAGGCTGCCGTGACCAGTGGGTACGTGATGGGGCGGAGTGCCGACGAGTACGAGCGGCTGCGGGTGCAGGCCCGAGTGTGGCAGCCGGCCACCGAGGCGCTGCTGGATCGCGCCGGCCTGGCTCCCGGCGCGTGCTGCCTGGATGTCGGCTGTGGACCGGGCGAGACGATGCGGCTCATGGCCGAGCGCGTCGGCCCGGCCGGCCGCGTCGTCGGCCTGGACACCGACGCCGACCTCGGTCGAGCCGCGCTCGGCACGCTGCGAGCGGCCGGGTACGACCAGTGCGCGTACGTCGAGGGGGATGTCGAGAGTACGGACGCGGTACCGGATCGCCGGTTCGACCTCGTGTTCGGTCGCCTGATCCTGCTGCACCTCGCCGACCCGGTGACCGCGCTACGCCGGATGTGGCGGTGGACGGCACCCGGAGGGCACCTGATCGTCCAGGACTACGACATGTCCATTGTGGACACCGATGTGTCGCTGCCGGTGCTCGATGAGTGGAAGCGGGTCTTTCTCGGTACCTACGCGGCGGTGGGCCGGCCGGTCCGCCTCGGCGTGAGACTTCCCGGCCTTCTCGCCGAGGCCGGGATCGGCCTGCCGGACAGCACCGACGTCGCCGGGCGGCTGGAGCCGCTGGCCACCGCGGGCTGGATGCTCACCGCGACGTACCGCAGCATCGCGCCGACCGCGATCGGGCTCGGCCTGCTCAGCGAGCGGGAGCGCGACGCGTGGTTGGCAGGCATGGCTTCCGCGATGCGCGACCACGGTGACGCGAGCCTGCTGTGGCCGCTGCTGATCGGCGTACACGTGCGACGCCCGCCCTACGAGCGTCGCTCAGATCGGCGATAGCGAACCCCTACGACGGCGCACCGTTCATCACTCGACGACCGCCGCGACCGCCTCGATCTCGATGAGCAGCTCCGGCCGGAACAGTCCGGCTACCCGGACAAGCGAGCTTGCCGGTGGGACCGTGAGGTTGACGAACTCGTCACGCACGGCCCTCACCGCGTCCAGCTCAGAGGTGTCGACAACGTAGAAAGTCAGCTTGAAGACGTCGTCCCACGTCGCGCCTCCAGCGGCGAGAGCCAGACCGACGTTCCGCATCGCCTGACGGGTCTGGGCTTCCCAGTCCGTGGCGAGCGGCAACGTACCGTCCGCGGCGATGGCTACCTGGCCGGACGTCCAGACCAGCCGGCTGCCCGGGCTGATGCGTGCCACGTGGCTGTATCCGGTCGGCTGCGGGAGTCCCGGCGGCGTGATGAGCTCGAATTGCGCCATGACGAGCACCTTACCGGTGGTGACACCTGGTCTTCGCTACGGTCGCGTCGTCCGCAGCCGAGCGGCGATGAGCGCCGCGAGCAGGTAGCTGGCCGCGACAACGGTCATAGCGAGCCGCAAGTCAGGCACGCCCGTCGACGTGTGAAGGACGCTGCCGAGCAGAGCGACCCCCAGTACACCGCCGGTTTGTCGCGCGGCGTTGAGTACGGCGGCGCTCAGCCCGCCGTAGCTCGGCGGAGCCGAGCCGAGCGCCACCGAGGTCATGGCGGGCATCGCCAGCCCGATGACACCGAACACCGCGCCGCACGTGGCGATCAGCCAGATCGGTGTCGTCGCACCGACCGTGGCGAAGAGGCTCGCGCCAGCGACACCTCCGCCGAGCCCGACAATCATCGGCAGGCGCGGGCCGGTGCGCGCGCTGAGGCGCCCGGAGAGTAGGGCGCAGCACGCGATGACGACGGTGAGCGGCAGGATCAGGAGACCGGTGTTCCGCGTCGAGTGGTGCAGTGTGTCCTCCAGGTAAATGGAGAGACAGAACAGCGTGCCGTAGAGCCCGAAGTTGAACAGAGCCCCGATTCCGGTGGCTGCCGAGAATCGTCTTGCCGTGAATATACCCAGTGGGAGCATCGGTTCGTGGCGGGTGCGTTCGGTTCTCACGAAGGCTATCGCGCAGGCGATACCGGACAGACCCAGAGCGATCGGTTGCCAGTCGGCCCAGCCATGCGTCGAGGTCTCGGTCAGCGCGGCGCTCAGGGCTGCCAGCGCCGCCACCGCCAGAAGTTGGCCGGGTAGGTCAGTTCGCCGGGCCGCTCGCCGCGGGGTCTCGTCGACCGTGACGACGACCAGGAGAGCCGAAGCCGCGGCGACGGGTACCCCGATCAAGAAGATCGTGCGCCAGCCCAGGGAGCCGACCAGGAAACCACCGAGGATCGGGCCGCTGGCCAAGCCCGCGCCGGAGATGCCTCCCCATGCCCCCAGGGCCCGGTCACGGGCCGGCCCGTCGGGAAAGCGATGGGCGATCAACGCGAGCGAGCACGGAACCAGGGCGGCGGCGCCACCACCCTGGAGGGCGCGGGCCGCGATCAGGACGGACGTCGTCGGTGAGGCGGCGCAGACCGCACTGGCGGCGCCGAAGAGCGCCAGGCCGCCCAGAAAGCACCGTCGTGCACCCCAGCGGTCGCCCAACGAACCCGCGGTGAGCATGCATGCCGCGAACGTCAGGGTGTAGGCGTTGAGAGTCCACTGTTCGACGGACAGCGAGCCGCCAATGGACGCGGAGATCGCGGGGAGAGCGACGTTGACGATCGTGGCGTCCAACAACACGAGGAAAAATCCGAGGCAGACTCCCAGCAGCGCCCACCCGCCGCTGTCCCGCCGGGTCGGGGAGCTGGTGGAGTACGACAAGGCACGCGTCACCGTCCGAGCATTGCCCCGTCCGGTTCGCGGCACAATGCGGAATGCTGTCTGCTAGCCTCTGTCTGGGACGAAGGCTGGTGAGGGTATGCCGACACGAGCGGAACGCGCGACCCGTTTTGACCTCATCGACTTGGAGCTGTTCTCCCGGATCGTCGAGGCCGGAAGCATCACTCATGGCGCTCGTCGCGCCCACCTGGCCCTACCCTCCGCCAGCGCCCGGATCCGGCTGATGGAAAAGGCTGTCGGTACTTCTCTGCTCCGGCGCGGTCGGCGCGGAGTGACGGCTACCCGAGCCGGAGAGCTGCTTTTGCGACACGCGCGCACGGTCTTGCACCAGATCGACGAGTTGCGGGGCGACCTGGCTCAGTATGCTGAGGGGCTCGTAGCGACGATACGGCTGCTGGCGAATACGTCAGCCACGGCGACCTCTCTGCCCGGCGACCTGATCCCGTTCCTCGCAGCGCATCCCGACATCGACATCGACCTGGAGGAACGGCCCAGCCATCAGATCGTGCGGGCCGTGGCCGAAGGGGGCGCCGACATCGGCATAGTCGCCAGCACCGTCGATCCCGGGCGTCTTGAATGTCTACCGTTGCGCGACGACCCGCTCGTCCTCGCCATCCCTGTCGGACACGCCCTGCGGCGCCGCAAGCGGATAGCCTTCGCCGAGTGCCTGGATCGGCCCTTCGTCGGCCTCGCCGAGGGCAGTGCGCTGTACGAGCACCTCGAAGGTCACGCCCTCCCCCTCGGTCAACGCCCCACGTACCGCATCCGCGTGCCGACCGTCGAAGCCGTCTGCCAGACCGTAGCCGCCGGTGTCGGGGTGAGCGTGTTGCCGGAAGCCGCGGTGAGGCGCTGGCGCGACACGTATCCCATGGCGACTGTCGCGCTCACGGACCCCTGGGCGGCCCGTCGCCTGGTCCTGTGCGTAAATCCGGTGACGGCATCGCCCACCCCGGTACGCCTGCTCGTCGAGCATCTCGCAACGCGACGCGATGTGTGACAGCCAGGCCGACGGTCGGGGCCAGAACGACCGTCGCGGCCAGAACGACTTTCGCGGCCAGGGCGACGCCGGCCCGGGGCGATGACCCTGGCCTCAGCCGAGGCGTCCGCGTCCGACGGCGTCGGCGTGGCCCCACCGGCCGGGGATCCGGAGCAGTTCGAGGCGGCCGAGCTTGCTGGGCACCGCTGGCCTGGTGACCAGGTGCTCCCCACGCGGTTCGAGGCCGAGCATGGTTCGCAGCAGCAGCAGAGGCGTGCCTGTCGACCACGCTTGTGGGCTGCACGCCGTCGGGTACTGCACGGGGTACCGGGTGAGGTCGCGGTCGTAGCCGGC
>NZ_BONZ01000122.1 GCF_016862975.1 Rugosimonospora africana | reverse complement strand
CCCTGCCGGACCGATCGACTGAGGCGGATTTCCGCTATGCCGCCGACCGGGCGCGTGCAACAGGTCGCCGCAGGTCACGGTCGGTGACCAGCCCCAGCGGCTCCGGGCATCCTGAACTAGCCGATGACAGTGTGCGTCGCGATTCCTTTCGAGTACGTCCGCGGGGGCCGGGAACATGGAAAGTGAGAACGGCGGTGCCAGAAACGGCACCCCGGGATGCACCCCGGATGCCAGCTGCCTCGCGCGCTCCACCACACGCTGCCACACATCGGGGTCCGGGCTCTGGCTTAGGCCATCCTGCTCCTCGACCTCCTCCATCACGTCCTCCCAGGTCTGATCTGGACGGCGGCGAACGAACATCAGGTCATAGGCCACGGGCGCAGCCTACAAGCGGCAAAGTCAGCTCAGGGGTCCGCAGAGCATCAGTTTGGAAGACGCCGATCATCGGGGTGGTACGCCTGATTGGCCAGGTCGCGGCGTGTGTGTTGGTGACCTCCGGTGCCCGTTCGCGACCGCTGGCGGCATCGGTTACTGGCCCGCGGATGGTCCGGCTGACTGTGGGACGTGACTGGATGGTTGGCAGGGACGCGCCAATTGACGTGCTGTGGGTATTGGTGGCGAAAAGTAGATTGCCGATGTGAAGGGGCGACGGTGGGTGTGGCGGTGGATGATCGTTGGCGCCCTGGTCGGTGGTGTGGGGTGGTTGACAGTCTGGTCGCAGGTGGCGGGTGGGCGGAGGTGGGGGTGGTTGATTGCGGGCGTGGCGGCGGTGGCGGGGGCGTTCGCGCCGTCGGTCATGGATTGGGTGCGGTCGCGGGGGCTGGCGGCGGATCGGCAGGTGCGGGCTCTGCGTGAGTCGTTGGTGGCGGATTTGCCGAGGTCGGCGGTGTGGTTGTTGCATCCGGATGTTGGAGTAGTGCGGTTTTTCGGCCGGGGTTGGGAATTGGCACAGTTGGATCTGTGGTGTCAGGACCCGGACGCGGGAGTGGTGCGGCTGATATGTGCTGGGGCGGGGATGGGTAAGACCCGGTTGGCGCGGCAGTTCGCGGCGAGGTTAGACGGGTGGCAGGTGTGGCCGGTGGCGGCTGGCCAGGAGACGCTGGTCGCATCTCGGATCGCCGGTGGGGAGACGCCGAAGTTGCTGTTGGTGGTGGTGGATTACGCGGAGACTCGGGAGCCGGTGGGGTTGGCGACGCTGTTGTGCGCCGCAGCCCGCTGCCCGGCAAATGTGGGACGGGTGCGGGTGCTGTTGGTGGCGCGGTCGGTGGGGCCGTGGTGGTCGTCGTTGTCGGGGGCGTATCCGCAGCAGGCCGCGTTGATGGACAGCCTGACGGTGGAGCGCCACGTCATCCAGCTGGGCGCGCGAGCGGATGATCGGCGGCCGGAACAGGTCGTGGCGGACGCGGTTGAGGAATTCGCAGCGTTCCTGCATCGGCGGGTGCCGACGGCTCTTAGCGGGGTGCCGTATCCGGCGGATACACCGTTGCTGCGGCTGCATGCCGAGGCGTTGGTGGCGTTGCTGGGCGGGCCTCGTAGTGATGACGGTCGGCATGACGTGCTGGACGAGGTGTTGGGGCATGAACGGCGGTACTGGCGCGGCTGCGCGCGGCGAGCCGGGTTAACCCCGCCGGGCCCCGCTCATCGGGCGGACACTGTACTGCGAGACCTGGTCGGCATCGCGGCGCTGGTGGGTGCCGGCGATGACGGGGAGATGGCCGGGGTAGTGCGCCGGGTACCGGCGTTGGCTGGTGCGGATGAGACGTCCGTCGACGAGTGGATGCACTGGTTGCGGGAGTTGTACCCGGCACCGTCCGGCAGACCGGAAAGGCTGGGGACCCTTCAACCGGACCTGCTGGCCGAGCACTTGGCGGTGGCGGTCCTCATGGAATGGACTGAGGCACAGCGCATCGCGGCGTTTGTTGGGCTTGCAGAGGGGCAGGCGGTACAGACGTTGACGGTGCTGGGTCGCGCTGCTGCGTGGCAGCCTGCCGCCACAACCCTGATCGATGCGGCGTTGGTCGCCGATCCGTCAGTGATCGGGAGCGCGGCGATTCGGGTCGCCCGGCAGTTCCCGAGCCTGTTGCCTGGGAGGCTCGCCGCATTCTTTTCCACGGCCAACATCGATCCGAAGGAGCTGCGACGCCTCGCACAGCAGGTGCCCTTCCCTTCGATGGAACTGCACTCGGTGGCGTTGGCGCTGACCAGCCGCATAGTTATGGCCGGGAGTACCACGGCGTCAGCGAGCGATCGGGGCCTGTGGCTGAACTCGCACGCGCTGCGCTTGGCGGAGGCAGGGCGGCGGGACGAAGCGCTGAGCGCGAGCAAGGAAGCCGTATCCGTGCGCCAGGAGTTGGTTGCCGGCAACCGGGCCGACCATCTAGCCGACCTGGCCTCGTCGCTGAACAACTACGCCAACCGGCTCGCAGCCGTAGGGCGCCGACGCGAGGCGCTGACGATCAGCGGAGAAGCCCTGGCGGTCTATCGGGAGTTGGCCGCAGACAACCCGAACGCTCACCTACCTGACCTAGCCGGGTCGCTGAACAACTACGCGATCCGCTTGGCGGAAGCAGGGCGGCGGGACGAAGCGCTGAGCGCCAGCGACGAAGCCCTGGCACTATGGCGAGAATTGGCCGCCGGCGATCGGGACGCGTACCTATCCGACCTGGCCATGTCACTGGGCAACTACGCCAACTGCTTGGCAGAGGCAGAGCTGCGGGCTGAGGCGCTGACAACCAACAAGGAGACCGTCGCACTCTACCGGGAACTAGCCGCCGACAATCCAGACGCTCACCTACCCAGCCTGACTAAGTCGCTGAACAACTACGCCAACTGCTTGGCTTACGTAGGGCGGCGGGATGAGGCGCTGACCACCAGCGAGGAAGCCGTGGCCCTGCAGCGAAAGTTGGCGGCCCGCAACCGGAACGCCCAGCTACCCGAGTTGGCCATGTCAGTGAGCAACCATGCACTGTATTTAGGAGCCGTGGGGCGGCTGGATGAGGCGCTGACCACCAGCGAGGAAGCCGTGGCACTTTACCGGGAACTAGCCGCCGACAATCGGGACGCTCACCTACCCGACCTGGCTATGTCGGTGAGCAACTACGCCAACCAGCTCGCGGCCGTGAGACGCCAGGATGAGGCGCTGGCCACCAGCGAGGAAGCCGTGGCACTTTACCGGAAACTAGCCGCCGACAATCGGGACGCTCACCTACCCGACCTGGCCGGGACACTGAACAACCACGCGATTAGCTTGGCGGGGTCAGGGCGACGGGAGGAGGCGCTGACCACCAGCGAGGAAGCGGTGGCCCTGCGCCGAAAGCTGGCCGCCCGTGACCGGGTCGCCCACCTACCCGGCCTGGCCAAGACACTGTGCGGGGCGGGATCGGTGTGCCTACTAGTTGACGGCCCGATGGAACTGGCATTGGCATCATGCTCCGAAGGGCTTGGGTACTTCGAGGAGTTGGAGAGAAAGCATCCAGGAGCGTTCACTGAACAGTTACGCGCAGCCATAGAAATGCTTGCGTACATACACCATGGACTGAACAATTTTGAAGCTGCCATCGCGCTCCGTGCTCGATTGGAACTGTGACAACCCTACGCACGACCAACCCGCTGCCATCGCGAAGCTGGAGCACCCTCGCCGGAGGCGCTCTGAGACCGAGTCGTGAGGGTGCGGCGCGCCGTGGCGCGCGATGCCGGCGTCCCAGCGCCGCCAGCAGCGTGCCGACGAGTGCGCCGCTGCGCCGCGCGAGCGCGGCGCCTGGATCCGAGAGAGAACTATTCGGCAGTTCAGCAGAAAAGCAGAAAAGCAGAAAAGCGTCGTGTCCGGTCGCGGCTGATGCTTTGCACGGCGTCCCAGAAGATGCTTGACAAGATCAGCCGAAATTGCGGATGAACATGGTCAGCCCGGTAGCTGGACCTCCATGATGCGTGCACGGAGGTGTTGCTCGGCTTGGTCAAGCACCGTCCAGAGGTCGAACCAGACCTGGTTGCGAGCCTCGGCGTGGTCGAGCCCCACAACCGCGATGCTGTATGTGCCCCAAAGGATCTCGTAGTTGCGAGATGGTGCGTCGACCCCGATGGCGAAGGCTGCCGCTAGAGCGGCGCGAGTGACGATCAGCTTGTTCGGGTCGTCAGGGGTACGTCGTCCACTGGTGAGATACTTCGGCTCGTCCGTGATCTTCATCCATCTGACGGTCGCACCAGGCACCTGCTCGTCGACGATCTCGGCGACGGATTTTCGGATCGTCGCGCCCGGATCGTCGCCGAGCCGGTCAAGCCAGTGATTGCTGTTGCTCAGCTTGGTGAAGTCGTCCTGGGGAGGCCCGTGCCTCGGGGTTGGGCGTGATCTCACCCGTGAGGCAGCCGTTAGCGTCGACCTTCCACACGCCTCGAACGGCCTCGCCCGGGATGTAGCCGTTGGGATCAGCGATCAGCGTGCGGTCGATTTCGGCGACCGAGCCGCTTGGGTGCCGTGCCGCCTCCGCGACCAGCTCGGCCGGCGGCAGTCGGTCTCGTCCCGTGCCGCCATCAGATGCTTTCGGTCTGCTCATGTCGTGATCCCCTGGCGTCAGACGAACGAAGCCCCCCAACGAAACCTAGATCGTCTGTCAAGCAGGTGGTGGGACGGAAACGTAAAGCATCAGATGGGACTACACAAGCAGAAGAGCCTCGTCCGGCGGCCAATGACACTGGTGTGGAGACTTGCCTGACCGTCCTACGATAAGAGACGTTTGCCTTACATAGGGAGCTGCCGGGTGCTTCGCTGGGCCGTCCGTAATCGTTGGTTGACAGCCAGTTTGTCGGTGGGCGCCGGCTTGTTGATCCTCTTTTGGTCATGGCTTTCCGAGCAGAGCGCTTGGTGGTCTGGGGTATTGGTAAACGGCGGTACTTCCCTGTTCCTCTTCGCCCCCCTCTTACTATTTGGCCGCCACATTGAACAGAGATTCGATGATGTCGAAGCGGCACAAGAGAAGATCGAGAGGCGCCAAGAGGCGACTGCGGAAGAGATTGCGTCATTATCCGAAGAAGTTTCGCAAGCTCAGGCCGAGATACGCCGCACGCGCGACGAACTCTCGCAGGTGGTATCAAGTCGTCTTGCATCGAGCCGCATTGATGATCAGGAACTCTTCGCGGCCGTGGACCAGACACCATCTCACGACGTTTTATCGAGAGCGCTAATCCGTGCGAATCACCTAAATCTGATTCCGCATTCCGGATGTCGCATACGGCTACAGGAAACTAGCGTGTACGTCCGTTTCAGAGCACCAGAGGTTGATTACTTTTCAGGGGAAGAAGCGCCCGATTCGAGAGGCGACCTCATTCTGCAGATAGAGCAGGCGGATGGCTGGTACCGTGGCGAGGTAGCCTGGACGCACGAAGAAGCCGCAGAGGACCTTCTAGTGCGCTTTGTTGAATCACTCGTCGGGGCGGGCCAGTATCCTGGCGACGACCTGTTCGATCCGACTCACATATTCGCGGATTTGGGTCAACTCCTTCAAATTGCCTACAAGTCCGCAACAACCGGAATGTTCGAGCCCCTCACGAGCGTGGTGGAATATTGCCCGCCTCAATGGGTAATTACTTCAACGCATCTCATTGGGGCTAGTCGCAAAGGTCGGTTCGATTACGCGATCCCGATCGCGCGGATCAATGAACCGCGCTGGTCCCAACACATGACCGAAAAGACCTGGATAGACGAAGACTCGTTCGACCGCGCATTCTCTGTTGCGAAACTGCTCTTCTCTGCCGGCAAATTGGCCGTGAAGCCCCCGCCCGCGAAAGGGGAGCCACCTTTCTAGGCTTCGGTGCGTACCGGCGGGTTTGCAGCGCAGGCGGCCGGCGGATGCACGTTCGTGTTAGCTACCTGCTCGCGGCCGGGAGGGAGAACGGCGTTCTCCTGGGCGGGTGTCGGCAATATCGAGCGCAAGTCGGAATGCAGGATGGATCACGAAATGAGAGGTGTTTCTGATGTTTGTTGCACTGTCCGCAAATTCGGGCTCATCCTGACCGAATGTTGCTTCCCGATCACGTGGACCCTGCAAACCCAAGAAGCCGATGTCGTACAGTAGTTTTACGAGTAGATGGTAGCTATCGGCCCAATCATCGCTAGCGCCACCATTCCAGAATGGGGCGCTCACTTCAGTTAGCCATTGCACGCCTTGAAACCTATAATCTGCGATCAATTCCATCGCGTCATCGAGATACTTCGTCGCAGCCGATACCGTCATCGCGCTAGGAGCCTGCCTGAAACGCTGGAGGACGCGATCGATGTCGGGGTATGTCGGCTCCCACTCGTCACGAAGGGCCAACAGCCGGTTCCGGGAATAGGCACTTTCCGCACCCTTCATGTCTTCCCAAGTAAGCCGGGCGCTGCCCCCAGCTGCTGCGAAGCATGCATTCAGATAGGCGATGGCATCACGCGGACGCATGAGGGTTCGGTCAAGAATGTAGTCGATGGGCTTTCCGCGAGTTTGATTTGCGTTGGGTAGCAGTTGAGTCACGCTGGTTACGGGACCTAGACTAAGCCTCTCTGCCTGAACCCTTGCACGCTCTCCCAATAAATTCTCAAGCTCCTTAGCCGTCCACCGCAGCCTCATGGTAAGAGCCCTGAACTTTTCACCCTGGCCGCCGCTTCGCCCGAAGTCTAACGCTTCGAAGATATTGGTCCGAAGTGCTACGACCACCTTCAGATTCACAACACGCTTCAGATCGAGTACAACCTGAAATAGGTTACGGATAAGGTCGTTCTTGACCTTATCATCCGCCCAATCCTTATCAAGGTCGTCGATGATCACGTACGTATAGTTCTGCGGTGAATCCAGGATATCCTCGTTCAGTACGTTCATCATCGTGTTCAGCCGCGGAAGCTGCGTTTCATTGACGACCCTCTGGAAACGACGAATTAGCTCGATGCGTTCCTCGCCTGCTAGGCTGCTTTGATCTGAACTGGTCAGTTCGACACTTGCTGAACCCGCGGTAAGCTTGCCACCAGCGGCCGCTTTGAACTGGCTTTCGAACTTGTTGGTAATATCCCTTACTCGCTCGTCCGTCTCACACCAGAACTTGCCCTCGAACTCCTCAAGATATTCGAGTGCGGCCTTCTTCTTCGAATCACGCTTAACCTTGTCTATGATGTATGTGAGGAAGCGCTGCTTCGCATCTGGCGAATCGATCCTATAGCGATGCTTGATTATTTCGATCAGTAGCACGTGCTTCCATAAGGCGTTATACAGAGAGTCGAGATGTACATCAAGCGACGTAAGGTAGCGGACAACACCAAGGTCGGTGATATACGGCAACGACAAGTCCGTCGGGTTTATCTCTATGACATGGTCGGGCATTTCCGATTTTATCCGACGAAGAGTCGCCGACTTCCCGCTTCCTGTCCTACCAATGATGAAACAGCGTCGGTCATCAGATCGCGATAGAATTGATCGGTAGACCACCGAGTCGTAGAACGCGTCGTCCAGAAGCGCGTCAGCTTCGGCGATCTCACCCCCTAAGTTGAAGTTGCCCTGCGAATGCTTCCGCGATGGACTCGATGACTTCATGCTCTTTGCAGGCATTAGACCTCGTCCTCAAATGGCGATTAGTGGCACTCATGTAAGCAACCATTGTGATACGTCAACAGTCACCAGTGAAGTGCAACGTCGTAGAGCCGTCCCTCCAGGGTGTCACGACAGCTCGAGGATCGGCTTCGCCGACGACGTCGTGCTGGCGTGTCCGAGGACAGACTCGGACACCCTCGCCCGGACTGTGATTCCGTCCTCGCTCGGAAGGTCGATCTCCAACAAGTGCGCGGGTCGCGGTCGTCGCCAGCGTCCTAGTTCCGTCCTGGTCCTGTACTAGTTTCGGCTCGTAAGCGTGCCCCTCTGCCACTAGTGTGCAAATCACACCTAACCTATCTTCACAACGATCCTGGGGGCGGTGCCGGTGGCGACCGTGCGGCGATGGACCGGCCGTGAGGCGCGCGCGTTGCGGATGGCAGAGCGGATGAGCGTACGACAATTCGCTGCGCATCTCGGTCTTACTCCCGCGTCGGTGTCGAACTGGGAGCGGCGTGGCGTTGACGCGCAGCTGCGGTACGAGACCCAGCAGATCCTCGACCTCGACCTCGCGCGTTGCGGCGACGACGTGCAGGAGCGGTTCGACCGGGCACTTAGCGACGATCAGCCGGCGCTGGTCGGAATCCACGACACTCCCGCTCCCGACGACGGCAATCCTGCGGCAAGACTTCCGGACCCGCTCGGCCGCACATCGGCGCGTCGCACCCAAGTCCTGCTACACGCCACCGCCGGCCTACGCGACTCCCCACTGCGGTACGCGGCTCCCGTCGATCCCGCGGACACTGTCGCCGAATTCGTGGCGTCACCAGCGCGTGTGTACGTCATCACGGGGCCTCCGGGCAGCGGTAAGACGCGTCTGACATACCACCTCGCTGAACAGACAGACATGGTCGACTTCCAACTCCACAGCGCGGACGGATGGGCCACCCGCCCGTTTGACTTGGCCGTGGAGATCTTGCGGTATGCCTCAGTCCAAGGCGGGGACGACCCACTGCTGGCCCTCGAGCGGGAGTGCTCCACGCTCAGTCGCCCTCTCCTCATCGTTATCGACGGCCCGAGGACCGGGGAGCAAGTTCACGAATTATGCCAACAGGTGGACCTGGTGTTGCGTCAGGTGCTGACTGATCGCTTGCGCTTTTGCCTGGTAGTGCGCACGCCTCCTGCAGTGGAATTCTCGGCATATCCGGTGCTGTCGGCGACTGTCATGCGCCAGTCGGCGAGTGCCGCCGGGAGTTCTCTACAACTTGGGGCGTGGAGCGTCAGCCAGGCACGTGCCGTTTGGGACCGCGGCTGTGTCAGTGAGGATCCGAGCTTCAACCAGCTCCCTGCCCGCGTCCGGCAACTCGCCCGACTGCCGCTGTACATGCATCTACTCAAGACCGCCGGTAACTGCGGCGCGGTCGGCGAGCCGACCGCCTACCGACTCGTTGACTTCTGCGTACGATCGATCATGGCAAGCACCGGCGGCAACGTCGAGGCGCTGATGATGCGGCTTACGGCGTTGGCTGAGTCCGAGCTGCCCCACTTGCTACCCAGGCAACTCGTCCCCGGGACGATGCCTAAGCGCGATGGGAACAGTCCGGCCCCGTCTTTCGCGCAGCCCTGGCCGCCGCTGCTGCAACCGAGCGCGTCGGGAGCCATGACGTTCGCGCACGATGTGGTCCGCGAATACCTTCTCGCTAGCCGCGTCGCGCAGCTCATCGAAGAACAGGGCCGATCTTCTGGCACCGTCGCCGCATTCAACGAACTGGCCGCGCAGGCCGGTTGCTCGGCTACGAGTCGGGGGGTGCTGGAGTTCGCCGTCCAGTGCCTCGACTCGACCGCCCCTGATCTGCTGACCGCGGTGTCGTTGTCGCCGACCATCGGCATCACCGCGACCCTGCCCCTGATGATCGAGGTAGCCGGTCACGACGCCGCGTTCGTCACCGACGAGGTCCTGCGCTCCTGCGCATCCCGGTCATTACATGACAGCGGAGCGAACCTCGCCAAGGCGCTCCTACAGTCCTCTCGCCTCGCCGAGACGCTCGCCGGCCGCCACGCCCCGTGGCTCGTCGAGATCCTGCGGCAGTTCGGCTCCGCGATCTGGCCCGACGTTGTCGCCTACGCCGAGCAGCGCCTCTCCGCATCCTCACTGCTCGGTCTGCTGGAAGCCGCCGATTTCAACAACGCGGCGGATGCCGTGTTCTTTGCACGCCATGCGACTGTCTTCTTCGGCGATGACGGCGACCTCACCGCAAAACTGAAAACCCTCGTGGAGCACCCTGACTGGCGGGTGCGCGCAGCCCTGGCCAACGGTCTCCACGCACAGCCGGCACCGCACCCCGCCGCGGACGCCGTTTTCGACGTACTGATCCGTGACCGCGACTATAAGGTCCGCGCCGCTGCCGCGGACGCGGTCGGTCGGACACTAGCGAAAGCGAGTGTCGCGCAAGTCCGTGACCTGGCACTCGATGACAATTGGCACGTACGGGAACGGCTCATACGAGGCCTTGCCAGCCTCACCACGCCAGTCCTCGACGACCAGCTACGCGCCATCCTCGTCACCGAGAGCAGTTGGCGCGAGTGTCCCGCCCACGTGCGTACCTGGCTCGAACGCCTACTCATAGTCGCCGGCGTCCCCCGCACCGCACCCACGCCGGCCTACGACAAGGCGCTGTTTGGTCTCGTGCGGGAGATTCGCACCGGATCGCTTCAGCCGCCGCCTCATGTCCACAGCAGACTCATCGCTCTCGCCCGCGCCTCGAGTAACTCGTTGGTTGCCAACGAAGCCGCCGCCCTGGACCCAGCCGCGCCACCAAAACCCGATATTCGCGGACGCCGGGAGATGTTCAGGCGCCTGCGTGACAGTCGGGCGGTACAGGTGGCACTCGACCTACGGGACGTCGATCAAGCGGTGACCGTCGCCGCAGCGGCGGCCGCCGCTGGGGCACAGTTCATCGAGGTCGGCGATCCTCTCATCAAGAGCGCTGGCGTCGCCGCGATCGAGCGTGTGAAACAGGCGGTCCCCGGCATCGCTGTCGTTGCCGAGATGATGTCCGCCGACTGGGGACGCGACCAGGTCATCCTTGCCGCCGAAGCTGGCGCTGACATCGTCCTCTTGATCGGTCCCGCCAGCGTCGCCAGCGTATCCGCAGCAGTCGAGGCGAGTACACGGCTGGGCCTGCCGCTCGTTCTCGACGTCCCACCCCGTCGCGCCGAACAGTCCTGGGTGCAGGCCATGGAACGCGTCGGCGTAGACGGGTTCGCTATCACGACCAACATCGACCTCGGTGTGGCCGGGCAGCACCCCCTCGATCAGGCCCGCGCCTTGCGCTCCTGGACTCGACTGCCGGTCGCCATCTCCGGCGGCTTCGGCATCGCCGACGACAGCGTCTACACCGACCCGACCTGGGACATTCTCGTCGTAGGCCGCAGCGTCGCCGACGCGGTCGTCCCGGCTGCCGCCGCCACACGCTTGATCGACCACATCCGAACTTATCAAACAGGACGATGCAATGATCATTGAACCGCTTACGGTGCCGCGCATCACCGCCGTCGAACACCTCATCGGCATCGGCGGACCCTTCGTCTGGGCGCGGACTCCGTCGGACTACTGGCTGTACGCCCAGCTGTTCTCCTCAACATGCCCCGTCGCCGTGGAAGGCGACCGACCCATCGGCGTAGTCATCGCGTTCCGGAGCCAGGATCGCCCGAGCGACATCTACGTCCAGGACGTGGTCACCCATCCCGAGCACCGACGTAAGGGAATCGCAGGAATTCTCTTGGATTCGGTGCGGCAGCAGGCGGCCACCTGGGAATGCCGGCGCCTGTACCTCACCTCAGAACCCGACAACGTTGCGGCACAAGCGACCTGGCTGTCGCTCGGGTTCGTCAACGTGCCCGGCGACCATACGGTCAACGGAGTAGCCGTGATTTCCGACTACAAGGGCCCGGGCAAGCACCGTGCCGTATACGAGCTGGCACTCAAGTAGAGCGGGCCATCGCCGCAGCAGGAACCAGCTCACAACGTTCACAGCTCCGCTTAACGATGGATTCGGGTCGGCGGAGGGCCCGAGCGTGTCTCCAGAAAGAGTCGATCCGAGAGTTGGATCCTTCACCTGAAGCGTCCTGATTCCCAGCAGCCGCCTAGCGCAAGACTAGGACGAGACTAGTACGCCATCGTATTCCTGGCACCGTCTCTGAGGTGCAGGATCATCATCAATGGTTCGTCGGTGGCCGCTGCCGGCAGATGATGAGCAAACCGTTCTTGAGCATCACCTGCTGTGGCGGTCGCCGCGAATCGCAAGTACCAGCCAGACGTGGTTGGAATGGGACAGGAATCCCGGTTGTCGGCGAAGAGGATCGCAGACTGCCAGCCGCCGGGCTACCTGTCAGAAGGCAGACGCCGCCTTGTGGGATTGGACGTTCTGCCGTCCTTGGAACACGGCGTGGGCGATGGTCGATGCAATACCGCAGCGTCTGCGCCGTGTTCCCTTCCGAAGCCGTATCCGTATGCCCTTGTGAGGGGAGATTCCGGCATGCCTTCTAGACGGCAGATCCTGATGGCGGCGGCCGCGACTGCAACCGTCGCGCCGATCACCACCGCGTGTAGCCGAGCCCAAGGAACAAAGCCTGTCCGGAGGACTGGCAAGGCGCCGGTGACCTACCTGACGGTGTTCGGATTTACGCCGCGGGAGTTGTACGGCGCTGTCGCGCTGAAGCAGGGCTTCTTCGATGCCGCGGGTCTGGGTGTGACGATCCAGCCGGGTAAGCCGGGCCAGGCCAACATCAACACGATGGTGGCAGGTAGGGCGCACTTCGTGGGCATCGACTGCGCGTCGGCGATCCGCAACTATCTCCCCTCTGGAGGCAGCTACCGGGCCATCTGCGCCGTGCAGAACCAGACGCTGCTGTCGGTGATGAGTTTGGACGGTGACGGCGTCACCCAACCTGTGGATCTGGTGGGTAAGACGATCGCGACCGGGCAGGGCGCCGCGACCCAGACCCTGTTCCCGGCCTACGCGCGGCTGGCCAGGATCGACGCGAGCAAGGTCCACATCACCCAGGTCGCGGACACCACTCAGCTGAACCCGATGCTGGCGGCGCACAAAGTGTCTGGCATCGGCACTTACTTGATCGACACCCCGTCGGTGGAGAAGGTGTCCGGCAAGAAGCCGGTGGTGCTGCCGTACTCCAAGTACCTGACTGACTTGTACGGCACGCTGATCATCACGCCGAAGCAACTCGCCGCCCGCAACCCCGACGTGGTGCGCCGGTTCGCGCACGCCTTGATGCAGGGTGTGAGCTTTGCGGTGCAGAACCCGAGCCAGGCCGCAGCGGATATGCGGGCGTTCTTGAAGGACCACGGCACGACGGTCGACCTGGACGTTGCTACGCAGACCATGGCGCTGATGGAGCCGTACGTCGGCACGGGGGCGATCGACGAGACCCGGATGATGCAGTGCATCGCGCTGATGGAGACCACCGGCGTCCCACCCATCGGCTCCGGGCTGACCCCGGACGCTCTGGTGGACTTCGACATGATGGCGACGGTGTGACATGCACGTTCCCACGTCGGAAAGCCCGTACGCGTTCGACAACAGCAGCACCCATGCCCAGGCGCACCACAGTGCCCTGTCCGATCTGCGCGACGCCGGTAGCCAGGCCCGGATCAGCGAGGTGTCCGATCTGCGGGGTGCGGTGTGCGCGGACATCGGTGCCGGGGCGGGAGGAATGGCTGTGTGGCTGGCCGGGCAAGTCGGCTCGACCGGGCAGGTCCTGGCGACCGACATCAACCCCGATCGGATCCCTGCCCATCCGCAGCTGCTGGCCATCCGCCACGACATCATGCACAGTCCGTTGCCTGAACCAGGTCATGATCTGGTCGTCTGCCGGTTTGTCCTCAATCATCTACCCGAGCGGTTAGCGGCGGTGGACAACATCATCGCCTCGACCCGGCCCGGCGGTGTCATCCTCACCGAGGACTTCCTCCCCAGGGCGCCGCAGCAGTTTGTGGAACAGGCGCCCAGTGACGAGGACGCGCAAGTACTGCTGCGGTTCGAATCCGCCTACCTGGGGGTGTTGGCCAAGCACGGCAACGACCGGTACTGGTCGGTGCGTGCTGGGGAAGTGTTCAAACGCCGGGGTCTGATCGACGTTGACGTGCAGGAATCCTCGGGCCTGTGGCAGGGCGGTGGCCCAGGTGTCGGATGCTGCGGGCCGCGATGGGGCAGCTGTTCGATGACCTGGTCGCTGAGGGCGTGAAGACCGATGACCTGCACCGTGTCGGTGAGCTGCTGCAGGACCCGCGGGTCACGGTCAACGGACACGTCGTGGTCAGCGTCCGCGCACGCCGCCCACAGGCGCAGGAAATCAGGTAGCCAGCCGGGCTAGGAGATTCGCGATGGCCGCTGTGGCGGTGCTGGTTCGACCCGGCCAGGTTATCCACCTGGCTGGCGAGGACCGCTGATGGGACAACAGGCCATCGCTGATGCGGGTCAGCCGAGTGCGTGAGGACCTGGTGTCGCACCACAACGGTGACCGCCAGCGGTGGCTCGAGGGCTCGACGACCATCGGCAGCCGTTGCGACGGCTACAGGAGCTGGTCGACCTCGACGTGCTCGCACGTACCCCGGGGAGGGGTGTCCGGTCGACCAGTGAAAAGAGGCGGGCCCCGTCTCCTTCGGGAACGGAGGCGGGGCCTGCTCCCCGGCACGCTGTGGGAGAGGGGATCCGATGCGAGGCCAGCTGCCGGATGCCGAGGTTGTGAACCGGTACCGGGGTGGGGAGTCGATTCGCAGCATCGCGCAGGGGATCGGGGCATCGGCGTACAAGGTGCGCACTGTTCTGATCGAAGCCGGGGAGCGGTTACGCCCGGCCGCTGGGCCGCAACCCCGCCGCCTGCCGACCGCGGCCGCGGTGCTGCAGCGGCCGCTGAGCCAACCACCGCCACAGCATGCTGGGCGTAGGAGGCAGCTGAGCGAACGTCACCTCGCGGTTCTGCGCCTGGTCGCCGACGGTGCTACCGACACCAGCATCGCGACCGTCCTGGGCCTGACCCGTGCGGCCGTCGGCACCGACCGGCGCAAGATCTACCGCGCTCTGCGGGCTGTCAACGCGGCCCACGCGGTCTCCCTGGCGTACCAGATGGGCATTCTGCCCGGCCCTGCGCCTTTCCGCGCCCAGGCGTCTACACGAGCTGACGTCGTAGACGGCTTCACCTCCGCTCGCCTACCCGCGCAGCAGCCGACGCCTTGAACACCAACGCCAGACTCATCCCCAAGGTTCGGGAGGGCACGATCATCGACCTACCGGCCGGGGACCGTGTCTGGTACAAGGACGCACCGCTGCGTATGCAGGTGACCCGGGTCCGAGACGACCTGATCTGCCCGCACGACACGGAGTACGGCCTCGTGTGGGTCGAAGGGTTCGAACTCGCCGACGGTCACCCTGTGCAGCGGTGGCAGGAGCTGGTCGATATCGACGTCCTCAGCCGCGTCGCACCGGAGGCGTCTGGTGATCGGCCAGTGGAAAGGAGGTCCGGCCCCACCCTCGACTAACCGATGACGGCGGGGTCGGCCTCTGCCACCGAACGACGACACCCGGAAGGACACTGAGAATGCCCGTGACCGCGACTGACCTGGAAGGCCAACTCGACAACCTGAGCCTGCGACTGGTTGTCACCCGGCTCGTGTACCGAGACGTCACCCCCTACGTGGACGACGACGCGTTGGTCGACCGGGTAGTCGAGAACGTCGTACGCGGGTGGCAACAGCGCGACCAGGACGCCTCCATGCAGCTCGACGGCCCTGACGGATATTGGAACCGGTACGCCGACCAGGTCGAGTGGGCGCCAGGCAGCGGGGAGGACAGCGACGTGTACCGCCTTGAGTTCTGCCCGGACGACTCCGAACCGTTCAACGAACACAACTACTACGAAGCCGTCTGGTACACGCACATCGCCGGCCTACCCGCCAGAGGCGGAGCCGGCGGAGTCAACGACGATGCGGGTACCCGCGGCCAACGTACGGGTTGATCCGTCAGCGCCAGTAACGGTCAGTGCGGTGGACGAGGTCACCGACTCCCCGGGACGAAGCTGAAACGGGCCACCGGCGCCGAGGACGAAACTGCCGTCCTTGCGGACGGTCTTGATCTGCCCCCGGCTGCGAAGCTCAGCAATTGCCTGGCGGACCGTTGTCCGACTCTTTCCTGTCAAGTCTTGGAGTGCGGTCTCGGTGGGTAGTTGATCGCCAGGTTTGAGTTGTCCGGTGCGGATCTTCTCGGAGATCTCGTCGGCCAGTTTGAGCCAGCTGCTCTGACGATTGGTCATGGCCGGCATCGTACATTGACTAGTATCTACGTAGGTACTATGGTTCGGCCCGTTGGCACTCGCAGTCAACGGGCCGCGCCGTGACCAAGCACAGGGAGACGCAGTTGCAGGCCGGACGCAGGAGATCGTGACTCCGTACCGCAACCAGGAGAGCATCAAGACCATCTCCAACGCGACCAGAATCACCCAGCACAGGGTGCGGCGCTCGCTGATCGATGCCGGCCTCACGCCGCGAGGCGGGTGCCGGCCCGTTGCCGGCCAGATCGAGCACCCCACCCCAAGGCGACGAGCTTGACCGACTTGTTCAGGAAGCCGCCCTATCGCGAGCGCGCTTAGCCTGCCGTGCAGGCAACAGACCGTCTTTCCAGCGCCACCGCAGACGAAGATCGCCATGATCCCACGGCCTCAAGACGTGCCGGCGGTTTTCGAGACGTCGGGTAGCTCAGCCTCGCCAGACGCGGACCCAGGCGGCTTCGACGCGGCGGCGTCGCAGCAGGTAGCCCGCGAGCTGGGCGTGCCTGCTGGTGATCAGAAAGGCTCCCTCGCTAAGCAGTCGCCGTTCGAGCGGCATCACTCACTCGCCGGGCATCCGTCGCCACCGGTCGACGGGGTTGTCGGCGGTGAGCCTGGCGATATAGCGCAGGGCGTCGGGCTCGCAGTCGTACTCCTGGCGCATGCGGCTGCCTTCGGCCCCGCCTTCACGGGCCTCGACCCAGAAGTGCCCGGTGACGTCGTCCTGAGTCAGGATGACGTCCCGGCGGGCGATTCGCCCCCATTTGCCGTTCCACCAGTGCTGCCGCCGTCGTTCCACGGCGAACAGCATCGTACGGACGTTCGAACTGGTCAAGCGGCTGAGGTGTGACACGCCGCGCCCCGACCCGCCGCTTCGTGGAGTCTGCCTAGCGGCGTCCGTTGCTGATTTGGATGACCAGAGCCGTGCCGTCGCGCCCCAGAGAGACGACGGCGTCGTCTACGCGCGGCCGGCGCGACCACTGCCGGTACGTGCGCGGCGCTGCTCGCACGTACGGACCGATGTCACCGTTGGCCAGCAACCGGTAGAGCCGTCGTTCGACACCCCGGAAGACTTCGAGGACCCTTCCGTCCGGTAACGGTGTCCTGTAGCGAGTGCCTTCGAGTTCGAGCCCATTGGGCGGGCGCAGCGGGGCCGCGATGCTGACCGCCCAGGGCGGGTCCAGTTCGACCAGTGCTGGTTCGAGTGTCGATACGTCCTCGCCGCGCTGGCGTGGCGTGGCGTACGCGCGTGCGGTGGCGTTGTCGCCGGCGAACAACAGCGCCGTCGCCCCTATCGCTCTGGTAAGCAGGCGGGCGAACCAACCACGCCGGTCCTTCGGGATCTCGAAGACATCCGGTCCGCTCGGCGGCGCATGCTCGCCCGTGGCGGTGACATCGGCGACTTGGGGCCCCGATACCTCGCTGCTTGTCGAGCTGGCCGTGGCGGCAGCGTCGTTGGTCGGCTCGTCAACCGTTGCCGTCCGTGGCCGGCAGGACTGATCCTGCGGATCGCTGTGCAGCAGGTCGTCGACCTCCTCGGTCGGTCCGACCATAGGTCGTCGTCGCCGGGCGGGTCGAGCTTCGACTCGACTTCGATCGCGTTGCCGCGTCGATTCGGGCAGCGTTACCCGTCGGCCTCAGGTTGGACGGTCAGGCCCATGCTGCTGGCTGCCGCTCAAAGCTTGCCGGCGACGAGCCGCACCCGGTGGCCTAGCCGGCGGCCAATGCCGGCGACGAAGTCGTGGCGCAGCGGTGGCCAGTTCCAGAACGTCAGACCCATCGGAACCGGGGAGGTGCCCGCAAGTATCGAGTCCGGGAGGTCATGGCTGGCTCGCTTTCTGTGGCTGGTTCGGAGCCAGGTAGGGATTGATCGCCACGCGGGGGCTTGCTGTCCAGACCGCGAATGCGCAGGCGGCGAAGGCTGCGCCGAGGATGCTGGAGCCGGTCCATTCGGCGTCGGTGAACACGGTGGTCGTGGTGGTGGCGCCGAGGGCGGAGCCGAGGGAGTAGAAGATCATGTAGCCGCCGATGACGCTGCTGGTGCGGCCCGGGTGGGTCATGGTGAGCAGGTGCTGGTTGCTCACGTGTACGGCTTGGACGGCGAAATCGAGCACGACCACGCCGATGACGACGAGCCACAGCGACCACGACGCTTGCCCGATGGCCAGCCATGAGGCGGCGAGGAGGCCGAGTGCTCCGCCGGTGACGGCGCTCGCGCGTCCGGCGTCGGCCCAGCGTCCCGCCCGGGCGGCGCTGAGGGCGCCAGCCAAGCCGGCGAGGCCGAACAGGCCGATCTGCGCCGTGTTCAGATGCCACGGGGCGGCCGCGAGCGGCAGCGCGAGACCGCTCCACAGCGTGCCGAAGCAGGCGAACAGGAAGAACGCGATCAGCCCGCGCGAGATGAACAGGGGCTCGCGGAACAGTGCACTCAGCGACGTCAACACCTGTCGATACATGGCGTGGTCGGCGCGCGTGTCCGGCGGCAGGATTCTCAGCACGAGGCACGCCAGCGTCACCAGGAGCACGGCGAGCGCGACGTACACGCTGCGCCAGCCCCACACCGCGGCCAGCGCGCCGGCCGCAACACGTGCGCCGAGGATGCCGATGACGACGCCGGAGGTCACCACGCCGAGGTTGCGGCCGCGTTCTTCTGGCGTGGACAGGGCAGCGGCGTAGGCGACCGTCGTCTGCACGACGACCGCGAACAGGCCCGCGACCACCAGGCCGACGAGCAGCACCCAGGTCCGAGTGGCTGTCGCGGCCAGCACCGCACCCACCGCGGTCAGCAGAAGGTGCCCGGCCATGAGCTTGCGCCGATCGATCATGTCGCCCAACGGGACGAGGATGGCCAGCCCTGCCAGATAGCCGAGCTGCCCGGCGGCGACGATCCATCCCAGGCGAGCATCCGGTATGTCCAGATCGCTTCCGATCTGGGCGAGAACCGGCTGCGCGCTGTAGATGCTCGCGACGGCGACCGCGCAGACCGCGGCGAACAACGTCCTTCGGCCGATGGTCAGGCCCATCCGCCCTCCCATAGTTAGTAGCGGATTGCAACTAATCGAAGGGTAAGGCAGAATGGTTTCAAACAGCAACTCTTTGGGAGGCGTGATGACTCGGACCGGGATCAGTGCCGAGGAGGTGACCTGGACCGACCCGGCCTGCCCGGTGGCGCGAACCCTCGACCTGATCGGTGACCGGTGGAGCCTGCTCATCGTCCGCGACGCGATGGACGGCGCGCGAGCGTTCACCGACTTCCAGCAGAGCACCGGCATCGCCCGCAACATCCTCACCGACCGGCTCCGCCGGCTGGTCGAGCGAGGCATCCTCGACCGGCAGGCCGCGCCATCGGGTAGGCGGCAGCTCTACACACTCACCCCCGCCGGGCGCGACCTGTTCACCGTCGTCGTGGCCCTGCGCCAGTGGGGCGAACGCCACGCTTTCGCCCCCGATGAGACCCACTCCGTCCTCGTCGACGAACTTGGTCTCCCGCTTCCGGAGCTTCGGCCGATCAGCTCAAGCGGCAACCCCGCCGACGTCGACACAACCTCCGTGCGGAAGGACCGCTGATGTCGCCGGCCCGATCCTGGCGCCGATGACGTAGGGACGCATGCGCCCACGTCAACCGAGGGCCGTCCCCCCGCGGCCAGCAGTGTCGTAATGGCGGCGACGGCCTGTCTGCGACCAACCTGACCAGGCGGATGTCACAAGCCGCGAGGCTCGCGTATATCGCTCCCGGCAGGCGACCCCGACGTCGTCTACCTCGAGTCCCACATGGGCGCCCTCTACCTCGAAGAGTCACACGAGGGCCACAAGTATCGAGGATCTTCAAGTCGATCTCGGAGGACGCTGTGCCGATCTCGCCCTCGCCGAGTAACTAACGGAGAATGTCCCGCTCGGTCTTGCGAACTGAAGCGCCGTGCTGACGCTGACGCGGACTCATGTCGGGGCGGGCCGGTACGCTGCGAGCACACAGGCTGCGGCCAGCGCGCTGCACCCCGCCAGCAAGCTACTCTGATGAGGAGCGCTGACCATGCCGAAGCTGCTCATCGATCTGGCGTGTGACCTGGAGCTGTACCTGCGGTCGATGCCGTACCCGCTGTACCGCCGGCATCTGAACCGAATACTCACCGATCTGCTAGCCCACCACCACGACGTCCTTCCAGAAGATGTGCGAGCCTTGGCCCGACGCACGATAGAACTGCTCGGCCTCGAGAGCGTCCTACCGGTATGGGCTGAGGTTCAGGATGTCGGGCGCCAGTGGGAGCAGGTACGCGAGACAGTCAGGCTGCCCCGCAATCCGCACTCGCTGTGCCACGTCCTATCGTTCGTCGAGTCCGAAATCTTCGACCACAGCATGGTCATGGCACAGTTCCTCGCACACCCGCTGACGTACCAGCAGATCGGGCCCACACCGTCGACTCACGCTGGTCCGGATCCCGCGCCGACGGTGTTTGCTGACCCCCGATCACCCGAGGTGCGGCTGCTCCAGCGATTCGTCGACTCAGCGAAGGCGGCCCTTGAGGCCGAAGGCATTCCCGTTCAAAGCGACCGGTACGCAAAGCTGGAGCAAGCCGCCCGGGATGCCGCAACCATGACACCGGAAGAGATCGAGCGCTTACGCACCAGCCAGCCCGGCCCATCGTGAGGCCAGTGGCGAGCAAATCGCGGCAAATCGGTGCGCCGGGGGTGGACCCTGCGCGGCAGAATGGCCGTGTGATCAGCCGAGTAGTGGCGACCGACGTTCAGCTCTTCGAGCGGGCTGCACGCACGTTCGGAGCGACGAACGGCGGCGGCCAAGCGTACCTGGAGAGCACCGGCGCTCTTGCCTTCGTCGCCTCCGACCGTGACAGAATCTTCGGATGGTGCTGGGGTTATCACCTGATCCGGCCTGACTCCTCGTCGATGCTCTACCTTCACCAACTGGAGGTAGCGGAGGATCACCGTCGGCGAGGCATCGGCCGGGCACTTTTGTGGGCTTTCATGAGAGCTGGCGCGCAGGCCGGCGCTACCAGGATGTTCTTGACGACGCGCGAGACGAACGCCCCCGCCCGGGCGTTGTACGACTCGTTGGGCGGCGGCCTAGCCGCACATGGTCCCACGGTCAACTACTGGTTCCTGCTGAATCCGTAGGAAACAGCCTCGGCCCCGTCGAGCCCCTGAACCGGAATACCCTGGAGCGTCGGTGCATTGCGACATCGCCGTATTGAAGCTACTTGGATCAGGGTCTGGAAAGGCTAGCCGATGGTCGAGCAACCGTGTCAGCGAGCAATGGCGAAGCGCGCACAGCGTCGTGAGTCCGAGCGGCCAAGTGGAGCCGAGGCTCGGCGACGCCCGGTGCATGCGCGACGGTGGGACGCCGGGTCCGGATCAGTGCCTAGGATGGGCCGGGCGACGGACGTCGGTGGCTCTGCTGCGCAAGCCCGGCCCCACCTCCCGTAGGCGTGGCCGGCCGGGTGTGGAGTGACCGCGCCGACGACAGCTCCCACCGTTCCGGTCGCTCGCCTCGCTGTCCAGCCCCGCTCCCAACCTGTGGATAACCCGGGGCACACCTGTGGATAACTCACGTTCCTGTCGGCTACGCGTCCGACGATCTCTGCGGTCGCCTGCTCCGACTGGTGGACCTAGTGCCGCGTCAGGCAATGTTCGGTGCCTAGCTAGCCGAGATTCAGAATCTGATCGTCCGCGTGCGCGCCGAACTCGGCGACGCGTACCTCCGCGATCCGCTCGTACCGGCTACCGCGTGTCTCAAAGTCCCTGACGGTTGGTCGGCGAGTCGGTCGCGGTCCGCGGCACTGAGTGAGCGGGATAAATGGCTTGCGCCCGCGCCGGACCGAGAGCTTGACTGCTCATCATGGCTTCCCCCTCACCAGTCTTCGTCGGGGGTACGGGTCGTTCGGGAACGTCACGGATCGCCGACATCATCGGCGAGCATCCGCTGATCCACCGGATTCCGATGGAGACCAAGTTCCTCATCGACCCGGGTGGCCTGCGGGACCTGGTCGACGCGCTCACCGATCGGTACGACCCCACCGTCGGCGAGGACGCCCTGCAGCGGCTGAGTGACTTCCTCACCGTACGCCTACCTGGCCGGCGCGACGATCGCGGCAAGACCGTTCCCGAGCTTGTCGGCGAGGGCCGCTACCGGGACGCGGTGCAACAGCTCTGGCCGCAGTTGATCGCGTACACATTCGACGAGCCCGCGCCCGCGGAAGGATTCGGGAACGCCGACCGGCCCGCCGGGCCGTTCGAGCCGTCGAGCCGCAGGCGGGTGGTGCCGAGGTACTTCGACGATCGGCGCGAACTGCTCGGGATCCTCCGTGGCCTGGTCGACACGACGTTCGGCGGAGCGGCCGCCGACGCGGACAAGCCGACCTGGTGCGAGAAGACACCGTTCAACCTGCTGTGCATGGACTTCCTCTGGGAACTCGTCCCCGAAGCGGCCATCGTTCACATCAAGCGCCACCCGGTCTCCGTGCTCGCATCCCACCTGGCCCAGCCATGGGCACCGCCCACCGTCGACGGCGCGCTCGCCTACCTCAAGCCGGTCTACCACCGATGGCTCGCCTGGAGGAACACGGCCGACCTGACGGGCAGGCGATACATCGAGGTGAAGGCGGAAGAGCTGGCGGCCGACTGGCCTGGGCAGCGCCGCGCCCTGTTCGAACGACTCGATGTCGACGACTTCGCCACCCCCTCGACGTTCCAGTCGCACAAGCTGGCGCACCGCAACGACCAGTTCGACGACGAAACCCGCGAGTACGTCGAAGAAGCGCTCGGCGAAATCATCCCGGCCATGGGATATGAGTGACGCCTCTGGCTGGGTCTGGCCTGGGTTGATGATGCCGCCGGTGTGTCGGTGATCGATACGCGGCGAGGTCTCCGGTAAATGGTTTAGCGACCAAGCAAAACCCTCATACCGGAGACCTCGTGAACACCGTAGCGGTGACGAGGCGGTTCGACCTGACCGACGCTCAGTGGGCCAGGTTGGAACCGCTGCTACCCCAGCCGAAGAAGTCGGGTCGACCGTCGGCATGGACCAAACGGCAGCTCATCGACGGGATCCGGTGGCGGGTACGCGTCGGCGCGCCCTGGCGAGACGTACCAGACTGCTATGGCTCCTGGCAGGCGATCTACAGCCTGTTCCGACGCTGGCAGCGTGCCGGTGTCTGGGCGCGGATCGTCACCGGGTTGCAGGCCCGCGCGGACGCGGCTGGGCTGATCACCTGGGACGTGCGCGTGGACTCCACCATCGCCCGTGCGCACCAGCACGCCGCCGGCGCGCGGCGGGATCCCGACCGCCAGCGAGAACGCCCAGGTGGCTTGAGCGTGGAGCCAGCCGATCACGCGTTGGGTCGCTCCCGCGGCGGGATGACCACCAAGCTGCACCTGGCCTGCGAGCAGGGCCAAAAGCCGTTGTCGATGCCGCTGACCGCGGGGCAACGCGGTGACAGTCCGCGGTTCACCGCCGTGTTGGAGGGTATTCGTGTGCCGCGCCTGGACGGTGGCCGGCCGCGTACCCGCCCGGATCGGGTATTGGCAGATAGGGCGTACACGTCCAGGGCCAACCGCCGGTACCTGCGCCGCCGTGGGATCAAAGCCACCATCCCGTCCAAGGCTGATCAGGATGCTCACCGTCTGGCGAAGGGATCCCGAGGCGGCCGACCCCCAGGCTTCGATCCCGACATCTACCGGCAACGGCACGCGGTCGAGTGCGGCATCAACCGGCTCAAGCGTCACCGCGCCCTGGCCACCAGGTACGACAAGCTCGCCGTACGCTACGAAGCCACCGTTCACATCACCGCGATCAACGAATGGCTGTAACCGACTTCGAGACGCACCGTAATCCGGTCGGTCCACTCCGCATCGACACCGAACGCCACCTGCGCGAAACCCACCCGGCCCCCACGCGCGTTGCTTGGCCCTCGCCCGGGGAACACGAAGCGCGCGGCCAGTCGGCAAGGACGCAACCAGTTCACGCTTGAGAGCGCCGCGGCTCTGGACATAGAGCGCCTGGTAGATCGCCTCGTGACTGATGCGCATGGAGACTCATCATCCGGGAACTCCGCCGGCAACCTTCGCGAGATCTGCTCTGGGCTCCACCCCATAGTCCAGGCCCGGTCGCCGCGGTGTGGCTTGTTACGACCCTTCCAATGCGGGCCCTGCGGTCCCGCGATCGGGCGTCCGTCTGCCGTGCGGATCTCGCCGGCGAGCCGGTCCTGGACATACTCGTGGAGCCGATCGTTGGTCAGCAGCTTCGCGGTCTTGGGCCGGCGCGCCCGGCGCTCGGCATGCCACTGGGTCGTGGAAGCCTTGTAGTCCAACGAATACGTGCAAGTCGAGGCGTTGCGCCGCAACTCCCGCGAGACCGTTGACGGGTCCCGGCCGAGCTGCCGCGCGATCTCGCGCACACCCATGCCCTGCGCCCGCGCCAGCGCGATGTCTTCACGTTCGCTGAACGACAGATACCGGCCCGACACCGTCGCAGGAAGTCCAGGATTCACGCCGCCAGCGTGCCGGAACCACCGAAACCCCACCGGTGACGACACGCCCGCCGCCGCGGCCTCGGTCATCACACCACGACGGATCGCCGCCCAGAACTTGACCCGATCCTCACGCCACGCCACCGTCGGTCGACCCGGTGACGGAATCTGTTCCCGATAAGCCCGGCAGACCAGCGTTACAACCGTTGGAGGCGGGGCGGCGACGCGGCGTTCGGCAACCCCCGAAGCCGGTGCTGATCAACGGCGACGGCTACCGCGTCGTCCGCGTACTGCCGGGCAAGTATGTGATGGAGCACCGGCTAGTGATGGCAGAGATGCTCGGCCGGCCCCTGGAGCCGCAGGAGAACGTCCACCACCGCAACGGAGTGAAGACGGACAACCGGCGGAGAACCTGGAGCTGTGGGCGGTCATGCAGCCGTCGGGACAGCGAGTCCAGGATCTCCGGGAATTCGCCTCGATGATCATTGAGCGGTACGGCGCGGTTCCTGCCGAGGTCCTGCGAACCGCAGGCGTTCCGGGTGATCCTGCTGATTGAGGCGGGGCGCGGCGTGGCGGTGGGGGAACGCTGCCTGACCGAGTCATGGATCCCGTCCCTCACTGGACGGGGATCGGCGATCACGTCCAGCACTATTCGCATTGCCTCTCGACGGATGGAGGAACCGTGCGGTCGAGTGAAATCGAGTACTGGGCGCGAGGAATCATCGGCCAGGTCGATCCCGTGGCAGGCAACGCGGTCTGGCGTGCGAATGCTTTGCTTGATTCAACGTGAAATTGTCCCGCCTACTGTTGGGTGGCCTCGTATGGAACGGGGATTGGTAGTTGAACGCTCATAGCTATCGGCCGAGCCTCCCGAACAGGAGGCCCGGCCGATAGCCGAAATTCCCTTGGCGCGAGCCGGCTCCGCTCGACTCAGCATTCAGTAAGCGATCAATTTACGCATCGCTGGGATGAGAAGTCGCTTAGCTAGATACGCATCGCTGGGATGAGAAGTCACTTAGCCAGTTGATATTCGTCCAGCCGGCAACGCCTTTGGCGGGATCGTAAACGACACTCCACCCGTCGGAACCGCCCAACCACTCCCCGTTTGCCACACAGAAGGCGGTCACCTTGTCGCTGCCGATCAGTGCGAGTGCCGCACACGCAGAGCTGCTTGGGCACGGGTGCATTCCGGCACCCCCTGATGGTGACCCGCTGACGTTCTTGAGATAAGGGTTGTTGGCGGTGTCACACTGCGCGCTCTGATCTCCACTGTAAAGCCAGTGCTCATTCGTCCATCCGACCCAGAGTGACTGCGGGTCGATCTGGACAACCAGATCCCAGAACGTTGAGCCGCCGAGTAGCTGTCCGTTCACGTAACACAGGTCCAGGACGTATTCATTATACCCGGGGTTCATGACGGTTAGCGCGGTGCATGTGTTGCTGGGGCAGGTGTGAATTCCGGTGCCGTCCAACACCGGAAAGTTCTGCATTGGGCCGAAGATGGATAGTGCTTTTGCGGACGGGGTAGTTGCGGACGTTTTGGCGCCCGCCGGGTTGGTTCCCGTATTAGTTGCAGCGGAGGCAGGTGCGGACGCCAGACCGAACAGTGCCACGGCAACCAGGAGGACGACGCTTCTGCGCAACATCATTTCCCCATTCGTTTGGTCGTCTCGGGGATTGTCGAATCGAACGTTCCGGCCGTGGCGCTCGCTCCAGCTGATCGTGCCATTAACTCCGAGTCGCTTCAAGATTGCTTAAAGTGACCGTGGGTCGTGGGCGTCGTCATCCTGCGACCGACATCATGCCATCGACGCAGTATATGCATGAAATTCATGCTCGCGACATCTAAAGTTCATCATCTGTTAATATAGGTGTGGTGACACCAGCAAATCAAGTATGTGAATGCGGAGGCGTGAGTGATTTATGTTCGTGATTGTCAATTCGAATATATCCGGGATTGATGGGCGTCCGATCACTGGCTGTTCCCAGATTCCTGGACGACATTGCAGTTTGTGGTCAGAGCACTAGCATGCGCCCATGACCGTTCGTCAATTTACTGCGCCGCCCCTGCTCACCGCCGAGGAGGCCGCCCTGTACCTACGGACCTGGCTCGGCCGGCCGTGGCACCGCGTCCACAGCGCGCGGCTGGGCCCGGCAGTACTCGGCGTTCGAGGTCCACCAGTTCGTAACCGGCGAAACGCTGAGTGGATGGCCGGCTTGACAGCGCGTCGACCTGGTCCAATACGAATAGGCCCCGGCGGCCGCTCGCGATGGCATCGGTCTCGGCCCGCTTCACCCATGTGCGCAACGCCTCCGGATGAGTTCCGAGCTGGTCAGCGATCCGCTGGATCGCTCCGGCCGCGCTGGCCGGATCCCGGCGGGCCTCGACCGCCAGCCGGGTCACACGCTCACGCAACTCATCGGGGTACATCGTCGGTGCGGGCATTACCGGTATTCCTCCCAGGTTTCGATGTCTCCATCAAACCCCGTGCGGGACAGTTCACAGATGAACCCAGCCAGACGCTATCGGGCTGCGTCAAGACGTTGCCGCCGTGAGTAGCGCCGGTGGACCTCGGATCTGCATTTCGCCCCGGGCGGTTCAGGGACAGTGTCACCCGCGCCTGCCGCATCAAGCCGACCGTCGGCGGGGAGCAGATTGGGAGCACAGGGTCGCTTCCAACGGCGTTGAACGGCGGCGAACGGCTGGCATCGGCTGTGAACGCTCGGCCCCAACCCTGGGACGCCTCGTATCGTTGCTGGTCACGGGCTTGCCGGACGTTCGCCGACACAACTGCGCTCAACGTCCGCGAACGGCGCTGAACGGCTTCGCCTCGTTCGAGGCCAGATGACTGTTGATCGAGGTCGATGAAAGGTGCGGTGGAGTCGTTGCTGGTTACGGGTGGGAGCAAACTGGGAGCAGGATTTTGACCTCTTCCTGTCGCGAGAAGCGCTGTGCAGCCGATCGAGGCGCCGTAGCCAAGATGACAGCTGGCGGCGCGACTCATTGGGTGGAGGCATATGCCCTGTCTCGGCGTGCGGCGAACGCGTCGATCGGGTCGTTGCTGTAGTAGGCCCAGGGATGGCGGGTGACCAAGTCGCCGATGATGCGGAACTGTTCGGCGGCGGCCGCTTGGTCGCTGGCCAGGGAGAAGGCCATGGCGAACGGGTTGTTGTAATGAGGCCAACTCTTCGACTACCGGTAGTCCGGGTGCCGGACCGACCGGTGTGCCGCCGTGCAGGTCGTCGAGTACTTGACGTGATCTGAGGTAGCCGTGGTTTTGAGTGGCGACCCACTGCTCGAGATGGGCACACGGGATGAGGAGTCCCACATGCGCTGCCCGCTGGCGCGTCGGCCAGGGAGCGCTGAGCGAACTCGTGCGTCATTTCGTGGGAGCCGCTCCACTTTTCGCACAGATGCTGGAGCAACTGCCGGTGGGCCTTGACGTGAGTCGGGTGTACGGCGACAACGCGATCGAACCGGCGCCTTGCCTCATCAACGCCCAGTTGTAGGACCATGGCCAATGTGATCAGCCCGGACCAGGCGGCGTTGTTGTCCGGATCGCGCCGCGCGACGTCCTGAAGACAGTCGTCGGCGAGCCGCAGCCGATCGAGGAACAGTTGGAACTGCTCGCGGCTGACGTGTTTGGCCAGTTTTGCGGTGCGGGCCCGCCAAGCCCAGTGCGCCGAACGCGGCGTCCCGGCCGGGTGGGCGTGGCGGGTTGGGCGGGCCTGGTCGGGTTGACCCGAGATTTGGCCTGCATGCCGGTCTTCTCGTCCACCGACCACACCACGGCGTTGACCGGCGGGTCGATGTACAGGCCGCACACGTCACCGGCCTTGGCCCAGAAGTCCGGGTCGTGGCTGGTCATCCACGACTCGTACTGCCACGGCTTCAAGTCCAACGCTTGGCAGATCCGCCAGACCTGCGAGGCGG
>NZ_BONZ01000121.1 GCF_016862975.1 Rugosimonospora africana | reverse complement strand
TGAAGACGTCGGCAATTTGCCTCGGCCCGTTCCGCAGTCATGCTGCTGGTCATGTCCTCTAGCTACAGTTATGAACCGACGTTGGACCTCTACGCCATCATGATCACCGATGATGCTGGCGAGGATCTGTGCGTGGTTCTGGGCCCAGAAGAGTTCGAGCAGCTTCAGGAGTGGTCCAACACGACAGTGTGGCGGGCCGAGGCCCTCGGGCTGGAGGCCACGGCGATTCGGGCGCTGCTGTAAGGAATCATTAAGCGTGACCCGTACGAGGAATGACGCGAATATGCGGTCGCCGAGAGCATCCATCGCATCCGAGACGGCGGGATCATGGCATCTTCAGCCAATGACGTGTGTTTACCCGGGTCAACACCGATTGGGTTCCCGGTGGCTGACCCGTCTGGTGGTGCCGTCATCTGCCGGCTGCGTTTTCATTGCTCGTGGCGTTTGGAACTGATCCGTCCGGCCGCGGCGTCTGGTCTGCTACGGTTCCGACGTGTCCGCGCGTCCTCATGCATTCCGCACGCCAGACGGGATTCGTCGATGGTCGTAGTGTTTGTCACGGGCGTATCGGGTTCGGGCAAGTCGACGCTGGCCCGCACGATGGCCGGTTGGGGTCACCGGACGGTCAGCACCGACGCGGACCCTCGACTGTGCTACTGGAGCGATTCGAGGGGCTGCCCGGTGCAGCGCCCAGCCGAGCCCGACGCAACCTGGCTGACGACGCACGAGTGGCGTTGGAACCCGCGCCGTCTCGACGAGATCATCACCGGCGCGGCCAACCAGAGCGATGATCCACTGTGGCTGTTCGGGCAAGCCGCGAACGCCGCCGAATTCGCGGACCGGTTCGACGTGACGATCCTGCTAGAGATCGACCAGCAGACGATGATCAGCCGGATTCAGAACGGGTCGCGTGGCAACGACCTCGGCCGGGTGGGCGACAGCCTCTCTATCGCCCTCGCCTCGTACATCCCCTTCGTCACGGCGTGGCGGCGACACGGCGCCGTCATTGTCGATGGCACCGCAGACGTCGAGACCGTCGCCGAGGAGCTTCTGATGGCCGCCGCATCAGCAGCACTACACAGACGCAAGCCCTCGGGCTGAACGCCTGCCGAGCGGCATCTACAGGACGGCGGGGCGTGTTGTCGGGCATCGGAATCGGTGCAGAGCGACGGCATCGGCCGCCTGGCCGTTCCCGCGACCACGCGGCTCGTTGGAGGCGAAGACCGTGCGAAGCACGCGGCTGGGCTATGACTCGACAACCGGCATACGCGCCGGTCCGTGCTGCCATGGCCTGCCGCTCAACCGATGGTCGTCTCATAGATCCAGCGAAGAGAGGATCTCACGCGCCAGTTCATCGCTTCCTGCCGAATCCACCACCTGCCCAAGGCGCGTTCGGCTGCTGTCGTTGACGGGCTGCGCGGCCGCGGCCTGGCGGACGCCGCCGGCGGGTTCACCGACGCCGGTCGGCAGACCAGGCGGCGGATGGAGGCACTCACCGACGATCTGGCCGGGCCGGCGTACGACGTGCTCAGCGCGGACGAGCTCGACGAGCTGATCGCGGGGCTCGAACCGACCGCCGACGCGGCAAAGACGATCGACGACTGAGTGGGCGCGTCCGGCGACCGGCCACGACCCCCAGCTCGGCCACCGCGGCAATTTCGCAGGTCCAGCCTGCCGCACCCGTCGTGACACTGGGCGAGCGGATCGCGCTACACAGTACGCGTTCGCGAACCGGATACCGGCGTCGTAACGTTCGACGGCCCGTGGCCCACGAACGGCGATAACAGGCGATTCGCAATGAATCAGGATGCCTGTGGGTACGAGACGCCGGCCAAGTGGTCGGCCAGATTGAATCGGGTACCGCAGTTGGGACAGCTGAGCCGCCCGAAGAGGTAGGTCAGGAGGGTTGCCACGGAGTCCCGGTTTGCTTGCAGGGCTTCGGTATGCAGGCGGCCAGCCAGTTCCGAGGACAGACCGGGCTCGATCGATGAGTCTTCGGGCTCCAGGTCGACCAACAACTCCTCTCTGCAGTCGGGGCATTGCACGTCGACCTCGCCGTCGTTGATGCGATCGAGTTCTTTGCCCCAGATTTCGTCACCGTCGAAGCCGAGAATGGCCTGCTGCAGGTATATGAACATGCTGTCGCTCGACGCACTGGACAGGCAGTCCATGGCAAGCGCGCGTAAGGCTGCGAGTTCTTGGGTGTACTCGGCCCGGCTGGCGTCGGGGGCGTCCACTGCGATGCGACCGGCAAGTACCACCATCTTCTCCCGCTCCTGAGGCGAAAAGGTGGTGCTGGTCCGTGCCAGCCAGGGCAGCAGGACCGCGCTTGCCGGGTCACAAGTGCCCTGATGACAGGAGTCGTTCCAGATGACGTCCCAGGCTGGGGAAGCCGGGTCGGTCGCGGCAGACTCCAAGACGTCCGGGGAGATCTTCACCGGCTGAAGCTTTGCATAGCTCAAGATCAAGCGCCATGAGTGGACACTGTCGCGTTGCGCTCGGCCGCTCCATGCCGACCACGCGCAGCGGCTTGTGGCCGCGCCACACTGGCAGACCTTCCGGCTTCTCTGTAACGAGGGGCCGTGGATGGCACCCCAGGCTCGGACGCCGAGAGCACGCCGGACACCCCGCGCCCAGCGCTGAAGCAGTGCCCAGCGCTGTGACGCTGTTGGACGTCAGGGACGTAGCCGAGTTGCTTCCGGCCGCACGGGACGCCCGTGCCGCACTGGCAGCCGTCGGACGGTCGCTGTCGCGGGACAGGCTGGCTGATCGGATGCGTGAAGATGGATATGGAGTTTCCAACGCCCGCGCGTCTGTGCTGCTAACTCCTCAAAGCGGAAGAAAGCACCATGCCTTTCAGTGCCATTTCTGACACCAGCCTAGGTTCGCCAGCCTCGCGGTCAACGTCGCGGTCGGCGGCGCCGACCTGGTAGGCCGCGCGCTAGCCGGTTGGCCGGCCATCTCGCTGCTCGTCTCGATCAAACTCCTGTTCTCCATGTTCGACCACGACATCGAAGATCGTCCCCCGTCCCGGACGGTCCGTCCGTCCCCGGGACGGTCCGACCCGATCAGCGGACGGTCCCGGACGGTCCCGTCGTCCCCAGGACGGTCCCGGGGACGGTCTGCGACAACGGGCGCTCGTCCGGGACCGCCGAGGCCCCGGCGGCCCCCGCCCGCTCGCCGCTGGGCCGGTCGAGGAGTCGATGGCACCGGCTCGGTCGGCGGCAGCGCCCCGTTGGCCCTCCGGGACGTGGCCGACCTGCTGGCTGCTGCCTGCATCAGTGCGGCAGGCCCGCGCAGCACTCGTCGCCGGCGGGCGCAGCCTGTCCCGTGACAGGCTCGCCGACCGGATGCGTGAAGACGGCTACCGCGTTTCCAACGCCCGAGTCGGCCTGCTGCTAAGGCTGCTGACGTCCGAGGACGTGGCGGGTCCGGTTGACGTGAGTGCCCGACGACCGGACGATGCCGAGTATGCGGCCTGCCAACGCCGAGGGGGTGTAGGCGACCCCGAGACCTGCCGGTCCTGGCGACAGTTCTCGTCAGGACTGGCGGTGCGGTGGCAGGCTGCGAGGGTGCATGAGATGCGGTCCGACCCGATAACCCTCCGACTTCCGTCACCTCTGTTCGAGTTGCGCGACGACCGGCTGGAACGGGCGCAGGTTCGTCTACTGATCAAGCGTGATGACTTGATCCACCCCGAAATCCCGGGGAACAAGTGGCGCAAGCTGAGCTACAACTTGTCGGCGGCGACCAACGCGGGCCACGACACGCTATTGACCTTCGGCGGGGCATACTCCAATCACCTCCGTGCGACTGCTGCGGCTGGATACTACTTCGGATTTCGGACCATCGGCGTGGTCCGGGGCGAGGAACATCTGCCACTTAACCCGTCGCTGGAGTACGCGACGAGACGAGGAATGCGGTTGACCTACCTCGATCGCACGACCTACCGCGAGAAGCAGAGCCTGACGGTCATTGAAGCGCTCCGGCGGGAGTGGGGCCGCTTCTATTTGCTGCCCGAGGGCGGCAGCAACTCCCTTGCGTTGAAGGGTTGTGCGGAGATTCCAGAGGAAATCGATGCCACATTCGATGTCATCTGCTGCGCGGTCGGCACGGGTGGAACGCTCGCCGGCATCGCGGCGGGCCTGAGAGAGGGTCAGCGGGCAATCGGCTTCTCGGCCCTGAAAGGCGGAGACTTCCTCGCCGACGACGTGGCTCGTCTTCAGTCTGAAGCCGGCCTTGCGTCTGCTAACTGGCGCATCGAGTGCGCCTATCACTTCGGAGGATTTGCGAAGACGACGCCGCAATTGCAGACTTTCATCGATACTTTTGCGGAGCGCCACGGGATCGTCTTGGATAGAGTATACGTAGCGAAAATGATGTTTGGCATCTTCGATATGATTCAGACCGGGGCATTCCCGGCGGGCGCAACGATGGTGGCGGTCATTACCGGATAGGTATCCGCTAATGACGCTATTTCAATGGGCCCCGCGACTGTAGTGGCTAGACTCTGAGGTGATATTCGCGCATGCCTCGCGGGGATGTTGCTTCGTCAACCCAAGTCAGCTCCCACTCGCCGGTGTTGACCTTGAAGTTCGTCCCAAATCCGAGCCACTTGCCGCTCATCGCGCGACCCATGGGGTTCACGACAAGCTGGATTGTTCCGTGGTAGACCGCTCCTCGGTAGTAGCCCGTTGGGGACGTTCTCTCGGTCCACGTGCCGGTGGCGATCGACGCGTCCAGCGACAATTCGAGGTCGAGATGTGACCCTGTTGAGTGAGGCAAACTCTCACCGACTACTTGATTCCCGCGCTGCCGCAGCACAAGGTAATGCTGACCCTCGAATTCTCCGAGGCGACCGTTAGAGTAATACAGGTAGCGGGAATGCCAGACGCCGGATAAACCAGAACCACTCTGGCCTATGTGCGGCCTCTGCGCGGCCTGTTCGCCGTCCGCGAGAGACGGGCGGGAGGCCGCAAGCGCTAACCCGGCGGACAGCTTAAGTAGCAGATCGCGGCGGTTAGTCACGGCATCGGTCTGGTCGAACCAAAAGCCGACCGCTCGGGCCAGATCTTCGACGTCCATTTCAGCAATCTGCTTGACGAAAGTCTCAGGCTGCCGTGACGGATCAATGCTGGCAACCCCCGTGTTTGTCGAGTCCGTGTCCCGTGGGCCAAGTGATGGTTCACCACTATTAGAAAGAGCAGGAATCGGCAGGCCGCTCAACTGTCGGCGTGCCTGATAGGCATCGTCGCGCCAATCAAAGCGTGGACCGTCAGCAAGGAGGTCGGCCACACCGCATTCGTATAGGTCGGCCAATTTCGTCAATGTTTCCAAGGAGGGGGCATGGCCGGTGGAGGCTGGCCATAGTTCCCAGTAGGAGAAGTTCTTAAAAGTTTTGGGGCTGGCTGGCCACCGCTCGTTCCAAAGGTCGGCTGCTGTTCGTTGGCTCCAACCGTGGGCGAGCCGGAAAGCCACCCGCATATTCACGTCGTAACGACCGGCGAACACCCTCGCGACCTCAACCCACGTTTTGCCCGCGCCGCGTAGCTGCGCGGTCAGTTGGAGTTGTTCTTGACGAAGGGTGCGCGGCTTGGCATTCACGGGCAAGGTCCCATCAATCAGCAGCTGCCGATGTCGTGTCCTGTCAAATGACCATACAGAACCTCCCCGTGCAACCGGGAGACCCTGCGCTCAGAGATCACGGTTACGGTGGGTGGTTTGTCCGCCACTGTTCAGCCACAGTTTGGGGCAACCCGCTACACGCAAGGAGGGCGAAGCCCATGCGGATCTTGTTGGTCGGCCCTGCGCCCACCGGCAGCGCTGCCAAGGAACGGCGCTCTGCCGCGATGGTCGAATCACGTGGGCAGGCCGGACGGGGTGCATTCGGCGCTGACTTCGCCCCCGGCATCGCCATTACCGCAGACGAGCCGTAGAGGTGGCCTTGATGAGACCGCTCATGCTCGGTTACCTGCGCACAGCCGCTGATCTGCAATCGGACGATGTTGCCGTCCTGCACCGACAGGTTGCCACCTTCGCCGAACACGAGGGATACACACTCGGCGAGGTGTTCGTGGAAGTTGAGGCTTCCGGCTCGTCTGCGTTCGCGGCACTCATCAACGCTGCCTTGGAGCAGCACGCCGCCGCGGTGGTCGTGCCGACGTTGGAGCACTTCGGACGGCTACCAGGCGTGCGTGCCGCTGTTCAAGGACTGTTGGAAAGCCGGACCGGAGTACGGGTTCTGGTGTTAACAGGCGAGGCGGCCTCGGGATGAGCCAGACGAGCGATACGCGGACTTGGCCTCGGCGTCTGCGCCTGGCCGATGACTTCTGGTTTGTCGCGCACGATGATGCCAGCGGAAGGCCCCGGCTCGGGTGCGTGGCTTTGGGTCTCGGTCTGGCGGGGGCGTTGCTCGGTGAGTTGGTTCTGTTGCGCTCCATTGCGGTGAGTTCTGGGCGGGTTCTTCTGTTGAACGCGAGACCTCTGCCTGACCCCGACAGCCAGGCGATCATGCAGCAGATGTTCGCGGAGCCGCAGCATGATGTGCGGACGTGGCTGTCGTACCTGAGCCGTGGTGCGGACGAGGTGGTGGTGGCGCGGCTGGTGCGGGCGGGTCTGGTGAGTCGGGAGGCGCAGCGCCGGCTGTTCACGACCACGGTGGCGCATCGGCCGGTGGACATGTCGTTCGCGTTCTGGCGTTCGGTCCGCCTGAAACAGGTGCTTGCCGGGGGCAGGGAGCGGCCGGAGTGGCAGGACATCGTTCTGGCGGGGCTGGTCTACTCGACGGGCTTGTTCCGGGCGGTGCTGCTGGAGGATTTCGCGGCCGGTGACGCCTATCTACACAGGTGCCTGGAGCGCATGGACCCGTCCTTGCGGGAGATCGTCGCGCAGGTGGCGACGCTCGTGGGCGATTCGGTTCTGGCCGTGCGCGGTTAGCCACTGTCCTCTTTAGACGATCCGTGCCCGTATTCCTTCAACCAATTTCGGGAGTGTTCAGTCATGTCTTTGTCTCCGCCAGGTATCCGGTCGAGTGTGGTCGCGACGGCCCTGGCCAGCGACCGGCTTGGGGTGCGGCACATCATCTTCTTCGTGATCACGGCGGCGGCGCCCTTGACCGTGGTCGCTGGCGTGGTGTCGACGGGGTGGGCGGTGACGGGCATCGAAGGTATCCCCCTGGCGTTCCTCATGGTCGCGGTAGTGCTCGCGTTGTTCTGCGTCGGTTACGTCGCGGTGGCCCGCCGGGTGCGTAACAGCGGGGCGTTCTACTCCTACATCGCCCGTGGGCTGGGCAAGCCGCTCGGGGTCGGGGCGTCGTTCGTGGGGGTGGTCGCCTACGGGATGATGCAGATTGGCACCTATGGTGCGCTGGGTCCGGCCACCGCCGCCCTTGTCCAGGAGAAGACCGGGGTGTCGCTGCCCTGGTGGGCGATTGCCTTGGTCGCCTGGGTGTTCGTCGCCGTCATGGGCGTCAACCGCGTTGAGTTGAACGGCCGGGTGCTGGCTGTCGCGCTGATCGCCGAGGTCGTTCTCGTCGTGGTGTACGACCTGGTCGACCTGGCCCACCCGTTCCACGGGCATCTGAGCGTGGCCACGCTGTCTCCGCACAGCCTTGCTGGCGGCGGCCTGGGAGTCGCCCTGGCTATCGCGGTGACCGGGTTCATCGGGTTCGAGGCCGCCGCCGTGTTCAGTGAGGAGTCGCGGGACTCGGACCGTACCGTGCCAGTGGCCACGTACCTGTCGCTGGCGTTCATGGTCGTGCTCTACATGGGTTCGGCGTGGGCGATGTCCGTGGCCATCGGCCCGGCCAACCTGCACCACGCCGCGCAGCAACAGGGCACGAACCTGCCGTTCACCATCGTCGCTCAACACCTGGGCAGCAACCTGCTGGTCGACCTCGGGCAGGTGCTGTTCATCAGCTCCCTGCTCGCCGCCGCCCTGTCGTATCACAGCACCACCGCCCGGTACCTGTTCGCCCTCGGCCGTGAGCGGGTGCTGCCCGGGGTGCTGGGCCGTACCGGGGTGCACAGCATGGCCCCGGTCTACGCGTCCCTGACCCAGAGCGCCGCCGGGCTGCTGGTCATCGCCGCCTACGCCGTCACCGGCGCCGACCCGTTGGTGAAGCTGTTCTTCTGGGGCGGCACGGTCGGCGGGTTCGGCGTGCTGCTGCTGATCACCGGCACCTCCATCGCGATCATCGGATTCCTCCACCGCCACCCTCAAAGCGAGACCATCTGGCAGCGGGGCATCGCCCCGGTATTGGCCTCGGCCGGGCTGATAGTCGTGGTCTACCTGATCCTGGACAACTTCTCCGGCCTGCTCGGCGTGGCCCCGACCTCACCCCTGCGGTGGGCGCTACCAGGCATGTTCGGCCTGCTCGCCGTAGCGGGCCTGGTCTGGGCGCTGATCCTGCGCAGCACCCGCCGGCAGGTGTACGCGGCGATCGGGCTCGGCGCGCTGGCCTCCGACCTGTCCGGCTATGCCACCCCGGTGCCGACCGCATCAGCCACGACCGCCGCCAGGAGCAGCACCCGATGAACCACGCAGCCAACATCCGCACCGCCAGCGCCACCGACGCAGCCACCATCGCCTACGTCGTCGCCACCGCCTTCCACCCCCTCGACGTGTGCCAATGGCTGATCCCCGACCCGACCGACCGCGCCGACCGGTTCCCCGACTACTTCCGCATCATGGTCGACCACGCCGTGAAACACGGCACGGTGCACGTCACCACCGACCTGACCGCGGTCGCGGTCTGGCTGTCCTGGCCGTTTCCCGACCCCGCCGACTACGACACCCGACTGGCCGCCGCATGCGGCCCTTGGACACCACGGTTCCAGATGCTCGACGAGGCGATGCACCAGGCCCACCCGCAGGACCGGGGGCCGCATGACTACCTCACGTTCCTCGCCGTCATGCCCAACGCCCAGGGCCAGGGATGGGGTAGCACACTGCTGGAGCACCGCCACCGCGAGTTGGACCGGTCGGGCCGCCCAGCGTATCTGGAGGCCAGCAATACCCGCAGCCGCAAACTCTACGAAACCGTCGGATACCGCGATTGCGCTCCGCCGCTGGACCTGCCCTACCAGGGCGAACCCATGTTCCCCATGTGGCGCGACCCATCCCCACGGCCAGGTGAGGAGGCGTCGTGATGCCGATACCCGACCCCACCATGCTCAGCGCACCGACGGTGCGGCAGCGGCGGATCGCCATCGAACTTCGGCGGCTGCGGGAACAGGCCGGCTTGTCGATCCCGGAGGCAGCGCGGATGCTGCTGGGCACCGACCCGCACAGCTGGGAACAGCTCGAAAACGCCGAACGCCGGACGTCCTGGCTCGTGCTGCGCCGCCTGCTGGACGAACTAGTCATCACCGAGAAGGACTACCGATCCTACCTGCTCGGCCTGCTGGTCGACGACCACGAACGGGCCTGCGACCAGCTACGGGGCTGGACCCAGGAGTTCCCGTCCCGCGTTGTCGGCAGCGTGCCGGAGTACCAGCGGATGTACATCGGGCTCAACGCGGGTGCCAGCGAAAAGCGGATGTACCAGCCCAGCATCGTGCCCGGCATCCTGCAAACTCGCGACTACGCGGCGGCCATCGCCGGCCAGGTGTTGCGCGCCGGGAAACCCGAGCTGGCCGAGGCGGTTGATGCCCGGGTCGCTCGCGCCAGCCGGCTGACCGACCCGGACCCGCTGCTGGCTCACGCCGTCATCAGCGAGTCCGCGCTGCGGTTGCAGATCGGCGGCCCGCAGGTCATGGCCGGCCAGTATCAGCGGCTGCGGGAGCTGGCCGAGCTGCCCAACGTCACCATCCAGATCCTGCCCCTCACCCAGCCGGTCGGGGCGGCGTTGCCCGCACCGTTCGTGCTGCTGGACTACCCGCGGCCGGTCGGCAACCCCGGCATCGCCTACATCGAGCACCTGACCCGCACCGTGTTCATGGACCACCCGGACGAGATCGCCGACTACCGCACGGCGTGGAACCGGGTAACCGCCGCCGCTCTCGACGCGGCGGCCAGCGCACAGTTCATCCAGGCCATCGCCGATGGCCACCACCCCCGAATGGAGGAACCCCATGCCCAACCAGCCGACCTGGCGTAAACCCGGCGGGCGCTGCTCTCTGCACGTGGACGACGCCTGCGTGGAAGTCGCCACCGACTACGGCGACCAACGCGACGTCGTCGCCGTACGCAATTCCACCGACCCCGACGGCACCGTGGTCGTGTTCACCCGCGCCGAGTGGTCGGCGTTCATCGCCGACGCGGCCAGCTTCGCGGCCTGAGCCGGCGTCAGGACAGGTGTGGCTGCCCGGCAATCCCGCACCGGAGGCCACACCGCCCAACACCCAGGGAACAAGCCAATCCGCAAGAGCCGGCCTCGAAGCGGCAGACCATGGCCGCTACGGCCGCTACGACAAGGGGAATGAATTCATGGACTTCGAGCAAGCGCATCCGGGCGGTGGTGACCCGCTTATCGGGGAGGCAGAGGTGATCGGCCTGTACCCGGCGAGTCATGCGGCGGCCGCGTCGAAATGGACCACCACCATCGGCGACTCGGACAACAGCAGCCGCCTCGACGACTGACTCGTTCGCGGCGATTCCCGTTCACGTCGCGGCTGACCCGCATCGATGACTGGCAAACGATAGCAAGGTAGTGGGTGAGATGAGCAACGACGGCAACAACACCGCCGGTGAGGACGAGTTCCCGCGGCCGGCGAGTGGACCGATGGACAAGCCCACGGCAGATTGGTACGTCCAGCACACCGACGGCCAGTTCCAGGCGTTCCAGCGAGACCGGAAGTGGTATCTGCACCCACGGGCATCCCTACCGCGAGCAGGTACCGGGAAGGCTGAAGGGCCGATGAGCCCGGTCGTGCTGATTCTCACCCACCCCGCCGACGTGCACGCCGACGCGGTCCAAGCGCACCTCGACACCGCCGGTGTCGAGGTGCGCCGGATCGACACCGCCGCGCTGGGTGCGTTGGCAACCCCGGTGACCGCCCACTTTCGGGACGGGGCGCTGACCGGCGACGTGGCCGGGGCCAGCCTGGCGCGGGTGGTCGGGGTGTGGCACCGCCGCCCATCCGAATTCGCCGTCGCGGATGAGGCAGACCGGGCAGAGTTGCAGGCCGGTGTCGGCGGCATCCTGGCCGGGCTGCCGTACCTGAACCACCCGGCGGACATGGCCGTAGCCGGGCTCAAGCCCTACCAGCTCACGGCGGCGGGACGGAGCGGCCTGCTGGTCCCGGAAACGATGATCTCGACGGTGCGGCCAGTCGCCTCCGCGATGTCCATCCGGCTCGGTGGCGCCGTGGTGGTCAAACCGATCTCGAGGTTGATCGCCGGACTGGTGGATGAGAACGACCGATCCGGATGGGAACGGGCGATCCACTTGACGCAGCAGCGGATTGCCACGACCCGGCATGTGCGGCTAACCGTGCTCGACGGAACCATGTTCGCCGCGCTGATCGAATCCCCACACCTCGACTGGCGACGTGAACCCGAAGCGTGCCGGTACCACGCTGTCGACACCCCGAACGAAGTCGCCGGACCGGTGCGACACCTGATGGCGCTGCTGCGGCTGCGGTACGCCGCGCTGGACTTCGCCGTGGACGGACACGGCCGATGGTGGTTCCTGGAAGTCAACCCGAACGGACAATGGCTCTGGATCGAACACGCAACAGGGCTCCCCATCGCGGCGGCCGTGGCCACAGCGTTGCAGGTGACTGGACCATGCCCACAACCGATGTCCGCGACCGCGCCAAGGGCACACCTCACAACAGTTCACGAACCGCTCGACGATCCGGGCCTCGTTCCGCAAGGCCATCCGATGCACTCCACCAACGGCACAGGTGCCGCCAACCCGGGAGCGCAGCCGGCCACAACTACTGATTGCTGACGCCATGTCAACAACAATCCACGACCGACCCATCTTCGCGTCCAGCACCGTTACAGCCGAGCGCCCGGCGCCGACTCCTATGCCGACACCTCGCAACGCTTCCGTTCGCCCCGCATCAGGAAGTCACTACTCCAGGGGTGGCTTCCCCAGTCCACCTCCGGCGGGGACGAGTGGACTCAGCGCAGAACCTGATGACACGGCCGATACCCAAGGGCGTTCGCGTGGCGCTGCGGACCACGCGAACCTCCTACAACATTCGGACGAGCTGACCGACAGCCCGTGCGTCGACCCGCAAGGACCCGAGGTGATGGGGCAGGCGCTCACGGCAGCAGCCGCGGTACGGGGCGTTCATGTCGCCAACCCCGCTGGATGGTGCCTGGGATGCCTGGCCGGGTGGAACCGCCTCGTACTCATCGAGCAGTGCACCCAACTCCATGGGCCAACACAGTCCACAAGCGGTACGACCGCGCCAACCAGGCAGGGACTGACCAGCCATACGCGTCAGCCGCCTGCCTCACCGTTACGGATGAACGCCGATGAGCAGCCAACGACACTCAGACAACAGGCCAAACCCACCTCGGGCCGGGGCAGCCGACGTATCGCAAGGTCGGACCGGCGCCCAGACCGACCAGGGCTCCACCACGAGAACGCTTCCGCCGGCGGCCGGCCCATCCGGCGGCTTCGCAACGGCAGCCGGTCGCAGCCGCACCCGACAACCGCCGCCGCCGAACCTGGTAGCGGCAGCCGAACGGGACTACCACGCGATGCAAGACACCCTGAGCTGCCTCGTGCGGACAGTGCGGGCACTACGCGCCGAAGGCTTCACCGACCTTGAAGCCGTCACCGACGTGTGGCTCACGCTGCAGGCCGGAGACGACCTCGCGGCGACGTTCCTCGGCGCCACCGCGATCGTGCAGGTCGCCAACGACCACCCCGGCCGTGAACCATGACCGGGACACGGATGACTTACCGATCTCATGCCGGGACAGCGCCGGTCACCGGAGCGGTACTGGTCGCGGTGGTCGGTCCGCCCGGAGCCGGAAAGTCGACCGTCGTCCGTTGTCTTGCCGCCGAGTTTGGCTTGCCGGTGTTTCGGCTTCGGGAGGCGGTTCGCGCCCGCCCGGAGCTGCTTGGTGGGCTCGCCCCAAGCGGTGATCCGCTCGGCTGGGTGGGCCTGGAAGCGGTGCGGCGGGTGCTCCGGGCCACGTTCTTGGATCGCGGGTTCGGGGTCGGGTACTCGGCGGTGTTGCTGGACAACTTCCCCGGCACCGCAGAGCAACTGGCGCTGCTGGCCGAGATCGGCGAAGCGACATGCGCCAGGGTGACGCTGCTGGAGCTGGATGCCGACGCTCCAACCGTGATGAACCGAATCGTACAGCGGCGGGTGTGCCTGGTCTGCGGTCCGGACCCGCACACCCCGGCTGTCCCGGCTGCTGATGACCCGCTACGTTGCCGGTCCTGCCAAACGGTGTTGGCTCGGCGGGATACCGACCGGCCGCGCCTGCACGCCGGTCGGCTGGCACGGTACACGGCCAACCGTCCGGAGATCGCCAACTGCGCCGCCGAGCGCGGCATCCCGCACGTAGTTGTCAACGCCGACACCACGATGTCCGAGGTCTGTCGGGCAGCGCAACGCGCCGTGTCCCGGCTGATCGAATCCGCCGAGTCCCCAGGGAGCCGACCGTGACCACCACCGCGCTGCCCACGCCGACGCTGCGCCGCAACCGTGCAACGCTCGCCGATGCGTACGGCAATGCCCGCCTGCCCGCCTCCGCCCACGACACCGCGCCGCAACGGGTCGACAAGATCCCGTATGGGCGGTTCCGCAACGTCTACCTCTACATCACCGAGGCGTGCCAGCTGCGCTGCGAGCACTGCTACATGGGCGAACGCCTGGACCGGGCATTGAAAATGCCCTACGAAGCCGTCATGAACACGCTGACCACGTGGCGGCAGATGGGCGGCTCAAAACTGACCATCCTCGGCGGCGAACCGACGCTGCACCCCGACTACATTCCGATCATCCGTGGCGCCAAGGCGCTCGGCTACGAACACGTCATCACCACCAGCAACGGGCTCGGCCCGGCGGCGAAAAAGTTCGCCAACATGCGGCCGGAGGACTTCTCCTACGTGCAGATCAGCGTGGACGGCGGCAGCGCGACCAGCCACGACCAGATCCGCGGCCCGGGCACGAGCACCTGGAACAGGTTGCCCCGGGGCACCGTACCCGGGTGTGGTACCAGCCGACCTACGCACGGCGAGAGCGGATGGCGCGGTACGCCGCGGACGGGTACCGCGGCTGTATCGGCCGCATGCTGGACCGGATCTCGATCTTCCCGGACGGTCGGGCGTACGTGTGCTCGTTCCTGTTCGACACCGACCTGCATTTCGCCAATATGGTCGACGGTCAGGTGGTCCTCAACAAGGGTACCAATGAGTTCGACCTGTTCACCCGCGTACTGCGCACGGCGAGCTGCGGCTCCTGCAGAGTCGGCAGCGCGTGCATGGGCGGCTGCCCCGCCGAGGAACTGGTCATGGGCCAGGCGTCCTGCGCCGTCGAACCCGACATTGTGCCGGTGTGCCGACTCTGGAAAGCCGATATCCCCACCGGCCTGCCCACCTGACCCATCGAGGTCAAGTACCGAGAATGGGCCCGTCACCTACGCACAAGAGGATCAACAACGAGGAGCTGGGATGCCGCGCTACACCGCACATGTCGATCTGCACCTGATCCTGCGCGACCCCGAAGGCCATGTGCTCCTGGGCCAGCGCCAGAACACCGGCTGGGCGGACGGACACCTCGGCCTGCCGTCCGGTCACCTGGAAGACGGCGAGTCCGCCACCACCGGAATGGCCCGGGAAGCCGATGAAGGGCTGCCGTTGACGACGACCCGGAAGTAAGAATGGCTGCTGTGTGGGCGATCTCGTATTCCGCCTGGCAACAGTTCCTCTCGGTGATCGAATCGCGTCTTGCTGTCGAGGGTGACGGGAATATCCGCCAGGTACCTGCTGCGATGAGGAATCGTATGAGGGAAAGGCCGCACGACGCGATAGCGTCGAGCTGATCAATGAGGTCGATGTCGGTTTCCATCGTGCAGGTCTCGACAGCCAGGCGCGGCTTGCAGTGTGAGACCGCGCTCCACGGGATCAGCATCGAACTGCAAGACAAGAGCCCGCTGCGCAGCTACCCCAGTGACCGGTTCCTGCAAAATCATTCCAGGCAGTTCGGCTGCAGTATGCCAACAACCAGCCGTTCCGCGCCGAGACGTGCCGCCCAACCATGTCAGCGGCCAGTGATGTTCTGCACTGGCCGCCGACAAACCAAATCCCGCCGTGATGCCGCCGATCCGGCGACGGCGCTCGCACTGGCGGCGCAGCGGACCTACCGATCACCACCAAACCCTCGTCCATCAGACCAAGGGTGCGGTAAACCACCGTCTGGCCGCTTCCGCGCCCTCGCGCATCGACGACGTCAACCACCGTTAGCCGGCACCGCCGCCAGGCATCCACAGGGCTGCGCTGTTCGTGTTTCAGCCGAGGCGGTATGCCCGGATCAGGGTCTGCTGCTCGCTGTTGCCGGCGTCGTCGGACGCAGTCACCTTCAACGACACGTACTGGCCGCGCGCCGGATGCGGGTAGGTCGCCTGGAACGTTCCGTGTCCGGTGGGCCGGGTCGATGCCGGCCGCCAGGTCGCTCCGTCGTCATAGGACACTTGCACGGTCAGGTGGTCGACGGCGGGCGCCGACGAGCCGATCTGGTGAGTGGAGGCCAGCTGCAGCGAGACGATCCGCGAGGTGCGGGCCGTGTTCGCCAGGTCCAGCGCGGCGTGTCCGGTGAGGGCGTCGGTGATATCGGTGTAGTCGATGTCGATGAGTGGCAGCACGGTGGTCTGGTCCGGCGGGGGTTGCGTCGAGGTGAACGTCCACTCGGTGTGGGCCTGGGTGGACAGGCCGACGACCGACCCGTCGTGTGTGACGTCGGTGACCAGGCGGTACTGGCCGGGATCCGCGGGTACCGTGACCGTGCCGGTCAGCCCGGAGGCGGAGGAGTACAGCTGCTTGTCGCCGAGGTAGAGCGCGCTGCTGACGGCGGAGCCGGTCAGCTGGCGGGTCCAGTCGCCGGCCGAGTCGGTGAAGCCGGCGATGCTGTAGAACACGCTGCTACCGACGCGGCGGGTGATCAGCCGGGTGTCCCCGTTGCCGCTGTTGGCGACGCCGGGCGAGAACGGTGCCTTGAGCCAGTCCTGGGCCGTGTGTTGGCCTGGTCGGTAGGTGTGCCCGGCGCGGGGAGACACGATATCGGCGGGCAGCCCCACGCGGTACTGCCAGGCCGTGTAGTCGATGATGTCGGGGCGGGCCGTGACGTACTCGGTGCGCGTGTAGCCGGTCGAGGGCACGTAGTCGCCGACCGCTGGCGGGGCGCAGCCACAGCCGGTGTAGGTGTCCTGGTGCAGCAGCCAGCCGGCTTCGCCGGTACCGGTGGTGTAGACGTGGGCGTCGACCTGGGCGAGGTCACCGGTGCTGACCCGGTAGCCGAGGTCGATGCCCACCCGTTGCCGCTCGACGAGGGTAAGGTCGTAGGCGTAGGGGGTGCGTGGGGTTCCGGTGAGCTCCAGCTGTGGTGAGCGGTGCGCGTCGGTGAGGGTACGCAGGCGCTGACCGTCCTCCCGGGAAAGCGCGATGACCGGTACCGGCCCGCCCACGACCGGGTAGAAGGCGCCGGGCTGCGCGGAGTAGAGGGCGACCACGGCGGCGCCCGCGTCGGCGGCGGAGCGCACCTGGTCGTCATAGGGCACACCAGCCTGCTCTCGCACCAGCGCGACCGCGCCGCGCACCTGCCGCGGGTGGGCATCGGCGTCGACGACGGGATAGCGGTGCTTGCCGTCGATGAACGGCCCACCGCTGAACACGGCGGGCAGCGGCTTGCCGAGCAGTCGCGCGTCCAGCAGCGGCACGCCGGCGTCCCAGGTGGTCGCGACGGAGAACGGGGCGTCGTCGACACGTTGCGTCGGTGCGACGGAGACCTGCGTCGGTGCGCCGTCGGTCTGGTCCCAGTACCAGTCGTCGTAGGTGGCGACGGGGTTGTCCGGGTCGCCACGCGACCAGTCCAGGGTCAGGTAGTGCGGGCTGGACGTCTTCGGTGTCTGGAGCGACAGCGGCCGGGCGGTGCGGGCGTCGAGCGTCACGGTGAAATTCGGAGCGTGTACCGACAGCTTCGGATTGCCGACGATGCTGTCCTGCGGGAACCAGCGCCCGGAGGCGTCCGGCGTCGAGATGAGCCCGAAGAGGTTGTAGTCGCCCTCCGGAAGGCGCAGCGTCCACTCTGTCTGGTCCGGGCTCAGGTAGATGTTGTCGGGGTAATACCGGCCGTCGTTGTGCAGGTACGGCGCGACGCGCAGCCGTGCGGTACCGGGGTTGCCGTCGCGGTCGAGCGCCCGGAACGTCACGTCGACCGTGTCGTCCTGCTTGTAGAACCCGAGTGCCGTGTCGATCTCCAGGCCGCCGTCGCCGGTGGCGGTCACCCGACCGCTGTACGCGCCGGTCGCCGCGGTCGCCGCGTCCAGCGTCAGGTCGGCTCGCGCTTGGGCGTGCGGAGCGATGGTCAGCGTGGCCGGCGTGATGGAGGCCGAGGCCAGCTGGGCGGTCAGGTGCAGGGTGACCGGTTCGGCCGAGTCGTTGGTGTAGGTCAGCGTCCTGGTCGGGTACAGCGTGGCCGGGTCGTACGGCCGGGCGAAGTAGCCCAGGTCGAGGACCCCCTGGTCGACGTGCACCTGCTGGCGGGTGGCCCGGTCGATGTCGACCCGGCCGGCGCCGGAGCGGAAGACGTCCGCACCTGCCAGCGGCTTGGCGGTGGAGGTGAGCGCGGCCTTCAACTGCGCCGGCCCCCAGTCCGGGTGCTCCTGCACGAGCAACGCCACGGCACCGGCGACGTGCGGAGCGGCCATCGACGTGCCGGTCATCGTCCGGTAGAGCTCCCCGCCGGTGCCAGCCGCCGTTATGTTGGCGCCCGGGGCGACGATTTCGGGCTTGATGCCGGCGTCACCCATCAGCCCGTTGCGCGACCCCGACCACATGACGTCGCTCTTCGTGACCGCGCCGACCGTCAGCGCCGCACTGGCCGCGCCCGGAGCGGTGACATCCGGAGTGCCTGGTATTCCGGGAGAGGTGTTTCCCGCCGCGACGACGAACAGCGTGTGGTACTGGTCGCTGAGCGTGTCGAGGGCCTGGCTGAGCGGATCGTCGCCCTTGGTGACGGGGCCGCCGAGGCTGAGGTTGACGACGTCCGCGCCGTGCGACGCGGCCCACTGCATGCCGTCGATGACCCACGACTCCAGCCCGGACCCATCGTCGCCGAGCACCTTGCCGATCATCAGATCCGCCGCCGGTGCGACGCCACGGTAACGCCCGTCCGAGGCGGCACCGGTTCCGGCCGCGATGGACGCCACGTGGGTACCGTGGCCGGCGCGGTCGACCGTGTCGCCGCCACCGGTGAAGTCCCGGGCGGCGCTGATCCGCCGGGCGAAGTCGGGATGGGTGGCGTCGATGCCGCTGTCGAGCACGGCGATCTGGACGCCCTTGCCGTCGTACCCACGCGCCCACGCCGCCGGCCCCCCGATCTGCGGGACGCTCTGGTCGAGCGTCGCGTGCACCTTGGCGTCCAGCCACACCCGGGCGATGTCGTGGTTGCCGGACAGGCTCGTCCAGAAGCCCGCGGCCTGGCTCTTCGTCTCGGCGACCGCCAGGGCGTGCGCGCTGGGCAGGGCGGCCTGGACGCGCGACCCGGCGGGCGCGACGCGTGGCGCCACAGCGGTGCGGTAGCCGAGGATCAGCGGCAGCGACGCGCGTCCCGCGTCGTCGTACCCCTGCCGCACCAGGGCGCTCACGTCGAACAGCTGCTCGTCGAGGACGCCGCTGGCCAGCAGGGCGGAGGCCGAGCCCGGCTCGACGTAGACATCACCGCCGGAGCTGAACGTGTGGATGCCTGACCGCGGGTCGGTGGCGCGGATGACGGTCGCGCGCTGGATGCCGCCGGCGAACGTGTCGAGCCGCACGACGTCGCCGGTGACCAGGGTCACCACGTCGATGTTGGTAGGAGCCGTGGCGGTGGCCGGCGCGGCAGCCGGGGATGCGGCCGCGCTCGACGCCGCGGGGATGCCGGCGGTACCGGCGAACAGGGCCAGTGCGAGAACGACGGATCGGATGCGCATCCGGTGACCGTACTCAGGCCAAATCACCGGCCACAACGAGCGCACGCGGCCGAAACCCGTCATGGCGTGAGTCGGTCACCTCCTCGCCGAAACGCCTGCAAGCCGGCCTGAAACCGGGTGCGGGCACCGAGTTTCTCCAGCAGCCCGGCGATCCGGCGGCCCAGCGTGCGTACGCTGATGCCGAGCTCTCGGGCGATCGCTTCGTCCTTCATGCCGGTACCGAGCATGACCAGCAGTTCGTGGTCGACGCCGTCACGCTCGTCCCCGGCCCGCGGCCAGTCGACCAGGGGGCACGCCTGCCGCCACAGCAGCTCGAACAACCGAACCAACGCGGCCACCACCATCGGCGAGTGGATCACCAGCGAGGACTCCACGTCGCCGTTTTCGGTCATCGGCATCATCGCGGTGGTGGCGTCGACCACGACGAGCTTCATCGGCACGTCGGCGTGCACCCGGGCCTGCTCGCCCGCCTCCTCGGCGCGCCGGGCCTGGGCGAACGCGCCGGGCAGCTCGAAGGCCTCCGGCGAGTAGATGCCCCGCACCGAGATGCCGCGGGCGAGCGCGTCGAGCTCAGGGCCGTTCGCCTCGCTGACCACCTGCGCGTACGGTGGCCGGTCGAGCACGAGCATCTCCCGCTCCAACCGCTGCGCCATCTGGGCGAAGCGGGCCGCGACCGCCCGCCGGCCCACGACCACCTCCACCAGCTCGTCGGGGTGTGTCCGCAGTTCCTCCGGAAACGCCGCCGAGAGCTGCATCGCATCGCGCTCGACGTCGCCGAGCTCCTGGCGGCGGCGGGCCACCAGCGCACCCACCGCGACGTCGGGCTGCACCGGCGACAGCCTCGCCGGCGAGCCGTGCCGGTGCGTCACGAACCCGAGCTCTTTGAGCCGGGCGATGGCCGCCCGGGTGCGCCGCGGGTCCGCGCCGACCTCGCGGACGAGGTCGACGACGGTCGAGCCGCGTCCCTTCAGTAAGGCCAGGTAGATGGCCTCTTCGATCTCGTTCAGCCCGACGGGTTCCAACACACCGTGATTCTGCCAACCTGGTCAACCGCGCGGACCCCGTGCGTTCGCCTGGGGCGCGCCGGCCTCCCGGCGCCACACGGCCGGCCGCCGGTGTCTACCCCAGCGCCACTGCCTTGCTCAGCAGCACTGACCGCTCGCGGACGTTGCGGCACAGGGGGGCGAACCCTGACTTCACCGCGCTGCCCCGCCCGTGACGCGATGACCGCGCTACCGTGGCGCCTGCGGCACCTTCTGGGCTCGCCTGGCCGCGGCTTGAGGCGGGGTGTGTTCGGTAGGGCCGCATTTCGCGCCCCCCAGCTGATCATCTGGTTGGTGAGTCGTCGTCCGCGGATTCGCGCAGTTCCGGATGTCGCATCTGCACGATCTCGCGGTAGGTGTTGGGCATCTGCAGCTCGAACCGGAGGTTGTCCGAGTCCAGTGCCAGCCGCCAGTTCTCGCCGATCGCCTTCTCTGCCTTGTGGTCGAGGCTGAGCCGCCGCTCGGTCGGACTTGGTCCGATGCGGGTGCTGTCGAGCATCGGGGCGCTGCGCGGGTTCGTGTCGGAGAAGCGGAAGCCGGCCTTCTCGAATCGCTCCCGGGCCGCGGGGTCGGCGCGTATCTCCTGCCAGAACCGTTCCCGCGTGCGGTCGTAGAGTTTCACGTAGTTGTGCCTGGCCAGGGGTTCGGTGCTGGTGACGTGGTCGCGGGCGCGGTTCCACGCGGCCCTGACCTCGCCGTAGGTCGACACATCGCGGCCGACGACCTGATGCACCCGGGCAAGCGCCTCGCGCTGGGTCTCGCCCGGCAGCCGCGGCACGTCCTGGATGTCCACCCTATCGCGTTTGCTGGTCGGTACCGGATGGCCGTCGATCCGGGGCCGCGAGCCACCGGTCGTCCGGGGCGAGGTCATGCCCTCGATGGCCTTGTCGATCTCGGCGTCGTCGGCACCGGCCAGCGGACCGGGACTGCCTTCGCCGTGCGCCGGCGGGGTGCGATCGTGCCGCTCCGCTGGCGAGGCAGCCCGCCGGTCGCCGGCCAGATGAGGGGAGCCGTTCCACTGGCTGCGCGGGTTGTCGTGCCTGGCCCACGTCCGGTCGCTCGATGAGACGGGGTGGTCGCCGGACTGCCCGGATGACCCCGGCCGCTCGCCGCCCGAGCCGGGGCTGGGCGGCTCGTACCTCGCGCCCGCGCCGTCGCCCTTCGCGGGGGTGGGTGCGGCGCCGGGGACGGGGCCGCGCGCGGGGTCCGGTCGGGCCTCGGCGGCGGGTGTGGGCTTGGCGGCCGGTGCCGGCGGGTGGGCGCCGGCCTCCCCGGCCGCGCCGGCCAACCCGCCGGCCTCCCGGCCCGCAGCGGTGCGCCCGGCCGTCCCGCCGGCCCCGGCCGCGCCCGGCGCGAGCGTCGCATCGGCGACCGTCAGCCACCAGCCCGGGTCCTCGGCGGCCTCGGCATACGACCTCGCGAAGTGCCTGGCGGCGCCGACCCAGTCGCCGCGCATCATCGAGTCGACCACCTGCGCGGACTGCCGCTGCCACTCGGTGTTGGCGCCGGTGACGCCGAAGTAACTGCCGGCGTTCATCTGCCACGCGTTCACGGTCCGGTCGCTGAACGGGACGTTCAGCTTGACGTTGCAGCCATCGAGGAAGGTGTCGACGTCGCCGGGGCCGACCGCGAACTCCACTCGGTGGCTGTGCGGGTTCCAGGCGTTGTAGTACGCGACGCGGTCTCCTTCGGCCGTGTGCAGCACCTGGGGCTTGAGCACGTAGGACCCGTCGGGCGCGCGGACGTCGTGGCCGGAGGGCGTACCGTCCGTGTGCGGCAGGCGCTCGCGCACCACGTCCTCGATGCCGATCCCGTGCCAGGCATTGGCCGCGGCGGGCAACCGTTCGGGTGTCGCGCCGTCAAGATGTTCGGACATGGACCGTTGGCCGGCGGGATCCCCACCTGATTGGCGTAGGTCCATGTTCGGTGGGTTGGCGACGGACCGGGGGGCCGGCATCGACGGGGCCGGTGTCGACGGGGCCGGCTCCGACCGTCCGACCGCTCGCGGTGGGGGTTGCTTCTCGCGTGGCCCGGTGGCGGTGTCGGCTCGGGTCGAGGACTGGCCGTCCTTCGCCTTCTCTGACGGGCTCACCCCCTCGGCAGCCGGTACCGCATCACCAGCCGGCGTGCCGGTCCGGGGTGAGGCGTTGTCCGTGGGCAGGTTGAAGGCCAGCAGCAGATGGCTCGTATCGGCGCCGGAAGCGCCCTCCGGCGGTACGGCGTCGGTTGGTACGCGCTGTTCTGGCGTCCTGGTCTCCGGCGTCGTGGTCGCGGCCGTGCCGGCCCCGCCGAGCACGGTGGCGTCGACCGACCCGGCACCGGCCCGATCGGGCCGCGCGTCCTGCCTCGGGGTGGGTGCCGCAGCTACGGCCGGGCGCCCGTCGCGGGCCGGGGCGGAGCCGGACCTCCCGGCGTTCGAGGGTGGCGGTGGGTCGGCGGACCGGCTCCCCGGGGCCCACGCGTGCGGCCCGGCGTCCCGGTGGCTCTCGCCGTCCCGCGCTGTTGACCCGATCGTGATCTGCTCGGCGCCGCCGGCTTGGTCGGCGTTGCCGGTGGCCCGACCGGAGCCGTCCGCCTGTCCCGCCGGCGTGCCGGGCCCATCCGCCCCGGCCCGACCTGCCGGCTCGACCGGCGGAACCCCCACGGAGCCGTCCGCGTGGTCGGCGCCTACACCGACGCCAGCGGCGTCGGAGCCACCGGCACGGTCACCGTCCCCGCCACCGTCTCTGTAACCGAGGCGGTGTTCGCCGACGTCGTGCGGGGACGGACCGCCGGCGGATCCGCCGCCGGGCGGCGTGGTAGGGAGCCTGTCGGACTCCGGCGAGCCGGACGGGTGGGCCGGCGGGTCGGATTCACGGCCACTATCGCTCTCCCGCGTGCGCGTCACGAGGGACGTGTCGCCGGGAAGTTTCTTGAGGAAGTCGAGGTTCGGCAGCAGGTGGTCGTTGTCCTTGTTATGTGGCACGTTGTCGGGGTTGGCATCCGGATCGCGCCGCGGCGGCCGGTCGCTCGGAATGTCCGCCATAACTGGTCACCCCCCACTCGGGTCGACGCCCAGCAGGGACATCGCCCACGCGCAGTCATCGAACTGGTCGAGCACGCTGCGGATCCGCTGAGGCTCGCCGGGCCCGGCGCCGATCAGTCGTTCCACTGTGGATGGACGGCGGGTGCCGTACACGGTGGCCTCCCGGGCAGCCCCGTCCCGAGCTTCGGCGGCCAGCCAGCCGGACACCACCTCGAACTGCTCCGCCCTGGTGTCGCCGAGAATCGGTCGCCGGAACCGCGCCTCCCATTCCCCGCTACGGGGATCACGGCCCGAGCCGTCGATGTCGGCGGCCAGCGCGTACCGGACCGCGTGCCACCGGTACGGCGTAGCCAGGTACTGCTGCGCATCGCTGCCGCAACCGGCGTCCACGCTGGCCAGGACGGCCCGGATCCCGGCTGCCACATGGCGGGCCAGGCTCGCGGAATCGGTACCGGGCTGGAGCACCCCCACCCGCACCGCAACCGCGTCGTCGACCGCGTGCGAGACCGCACAGTCGACCACGTCGGCGGGTACTCCACGGGCCAGGAACCCGTCACGTACGATGCCGCGCGGCATCGGGGTCTCGCGTCCGACCAGGTGGGCGAGCACGGTCAGCTCTGCCCACGCCGCCAGCCACGGCTCGTCGGCGAGCAGGTGCTGCGCGACCCGTATCCGGCGCAGGGTGCACGCCCGGTCGACGCACGACTGCCCACACGAGACACTCCGGCGACCGATGAGCGCATCGGGCGCGGCGGTCGTGACCGGCTCCTGCGCCTCGCGGGCCGTGGCGTCGGGCACCCGTACCAGCACCGGTCGGTCCATACCGTCGGCGAACACCGCGCCGTGCCCGGGCGGCAGCGTGACCAGGTACCGGGACTGGTCCTCGGCGAGGTTCATAGTGGCGCCGACGCTGTTGCGGTCGTCGCGGGCGGGCAGCCGGTGCACGATCTTCACCGCGGTGTTCTTGATGACGTCCGGGATCAGCTTGCTGGGGATCTGTTCGGCGATGACCAAACCCTCGCCGTAGGCGCGCACCTCGGCGAGCAGGGCGGCGAACATCTCCACCGCGTGTGCCGCCGCGCCGGACCCGCCAGGGGCCGGGTTACGCAGCAACCGGTGTGCCTCCTCGATGACGGTCAGGTGACGCAGCCGCGGCGACGCCCCGGCGGCTGCTCGATTGGCGACGCGGAGGTGCTCGGCCAGCCTCAGCAGTACGGCGCCCATGAAGAATGCCTTGTCGGCGTCGTCGCCCACGTCTTCGATCTCGAGTACCACGTTGTGTCGCAACAGCATCTCGAAGTCGATCGGATGGCCGCCCTCGAAGAACCGGCCGGAGGTGCCCAGTCGCAGACTGCCGATGCGCACGTTGACGAAACCGCGGACATCGGCGGCGACCTCCTTGCCATAGCCGATCTCGCCGACCACTATCTCGGCCGCCCGCTCCAGGTCCGTCAGGCACGGGTATCGGGGCGTGCCGCCGGGGTGTACGGGCTCGCCGAGGGCAAGGTCCCAGCCCAGTTCCTCGTAGCAGCGCTTGATTGCGGAGGCGAGGATCTGCGGGAATGGCTCCTGCTGCTGGAAGGACGCGAGGAACAGAGCCTTCAGCAGGTCCGCATGGGTTTGCAGGGGAAAGCCCGGGGCCGGCGCCAAGGGGTTGAGCCCGGCCGGCGGCGTATCGGCATCGCCGGGACGGATGACGACAACCTCGGCGCCGAGCCCGGCGAGGCGGACCGACATCAGCGCGTACTCCGCCTTCGCCGGCTCGACAACCAGCCACGGCAGCCCGCAACGGGTCGCCTGCTCCAGCAGATGCCGGACCGTCACCGACTTGCCGGCACCAGTGGAGCCGCACACGAAGGTGTGCCGGTTCAGCGCGGCCAGCCCCAGCGTCAGCTCGCCGACGGGCTTGCGCGCCTCGTCCAGTACCGAGCCCAGCGGGAGCCCGGCGGCGGTCGGCGCGTCCGGCGTGACATCGAAGCTGGGCGGCTCGACCAGCCGCAATCCGGGAAGCTCACGCTCGGGGGGTCGGGTCAGCGCCACGAGCAGTTCGGTACCGGACGTGAACGACGCGGGGTTGGCGAGATCGGGGCGTACGCCAGGGAACGGCGCAGGCCGGCCGGAGGGCTCCAGCGCGTACGGAAGTCTGTGCAGTTCCGCCGCTGCGCACAGCATGGCCGCCGCGGTGCCGGCCGTGCGGGGGTCGCCGCCGCCGACCAGTACTTGAATCCGCCAGCCCGCACCGTCCTGGGCACGGCTGAGCTCCCGGTACCGGGCCTGCTTGCGTTCCAGCTCGATCCGCTTGGCCTCGCCGATCTCGGCCCGCGACAGCGGCAGGATCTCGTTGACCAGCCGGTCCAACTCGGGCTTGAGCTGCGCGACGGTCAGTGGCGCGGCGATCACGAGCCAGGCGAACGGGCCGGGCAGGTGTGCCGCGTGTCGGTCGAACGAGCCCCGGATCAGCGTGGCGGTACCCAGTTTGCCGACGACCGGGGTCCACAGCGAGTCCGGCCGGGCCAGGCACGGCACCCAGCACGGAAGCGCATCCAGCAGGACGGCGGCATCCCCCGGCGCCAGGTCCACGGCGGTGGCGCCAGGCGGGAACAGCACCGAGCGGGGCCGGTGACCGTCGGGTGCGCCTACCGCAGGCGGGAAAAACGGCCGGCCACCGACCAGGAAGTCCACGGGCACCCCCGACTGGGCGCGTACCCATGCGATGAGCAGCGCGGCGCCGGGATCACCGGCTGCCAGCAGATCCGCATGGGAGCCGATCAGCGACGCGGCGAGCGCACCAGCCGCCTGCCGGTGCCGCTCGTCGTCCGGTTCGTCGCGGCGGCCGGGCCCGGGCACCGGCACCTCGGTCAGCCGGTGGAACTGGAATCCCCGCCACGCGGTCATTGCCGGACCCTCACTGGTCGGCCGGTACGGTCGCGACGCGGTCGAGCAGGCAGATGCCCGGGTTTCCGTCGGCCATGACCACCCGTCGGCCGTGCCCGGAGTTGTCCACCAGCAGGAATGCCGTCTCTGGCATGCCCAGGATCTGCTGCGGCTCCACGACGAACTCGTACACCCGGGACGAGGCCGTGGACACCCCGATGCTGTCACCCGTCTGCCAGCCGCGGGTACCGGTCCAGGTGTGCCCGCGGGAGTTCGAGATGTCAGTACCGGAAACCCAGCCGTATCTCCGCCTGCGGTGTGTGCCGCCGCTCTGGCTGGTGGTTGCCGCGAAACTGTCGCCGCCCGAGTCCGTGAACGACTTGCCGACCTGGCGGGTCACCTGGTTCACCACGAACCTGTAGCCGCGCCCGACGAACTCGGCGGCCACGTTGGCATCGCGGTGGTTGTACATCTTCATCACGCACACCACGCCGCCGGTCCCGACCGTCTTCTCCAGGTCGCCCTGCGGCTGGTCGATCATCAGCATCAACAGCACGCCGGCCCGGCGCGCATGGTCGGACAGGACGCCCAGGTCTTCGGCGCCGAGTCGGTCCGCCCCGGCCACGGCCAAGACGCCGCGCAGCCCACCTCGCTCCATGGCCCGCTGGGCGAGCTGTACCAGCATCCGGTCGAGCAGGTCCTTGGCGTCATCCCGGCGACCGGGCGTGATGACCAGCGACACCGCACCGTCGCCCCACGGCGGTCTCGGACCGGTCGAGGAGAAACCTTGCAGCGTGTTCAGACTGCTGGCCAGAAACCGCAGCTGGCGCGAGGTCCACTCATTCTGGTCGACCTCGGCCACCCGGCCGACGAGACTGCTGACCTCGGCATCGGACAGTAGGCCGTCGCCGGTACCCTGCCGCAGCACCCGAACCCCGGCGGCCAGCCGGGCGAAGCTCACGTCGCCCCCAAGACACTCGAGGACCACACGCAGCACGTCGGTGAGCAGGGCGCGTTCCTGCCGCTTGTCGCCGCCGTCACCGCCGGTCATCACACGCGCGAGGCAGCCCGGCAGCTCCTGCGACGGGACGCTGGCGAGCAGGTCCGCCCCCGCGCCGTCGTCGAAGTCCGCGACCCGTACCACGCGACCGCTCGCCTCGGCCACGCGCAGCAGTCCGCCACCCACGTCCTGACCGGTAAAATCGAGCAGCGTGACCTGCCGCCGGGCCGACAGCACCGACGTGCCCACGGTGACCAGCAAGCTGGCCCAGCCGTGCCGGCGCGGATCACCACCCACCACATCCACCCGGATCGGCTCCACCGCCGGCCGCACCGGAAACCACTGCGGGCCGTTGGCCTGCCGGGTCGCCGCCTGCTCGGACTCGGCCGCCGCAGCGGAAAACCGGCGCACCGCCGCCTCCCACGCCTGCACCGCTTCCCGGTAGCGCCGCTTCTCCACGACGAGCATGGCCCGGTGCGGGATCTCGAAGGTCCGGATGTCACGCACGGCCTTCCCGACACCCGCGGCCCTGCGAACCACGTAAAGGCCGAGCGCGGCCGCGGCGAGGATCACCGCCACCTGGTAGACCTTCATCGTCTCCGCGCCGAACTCATCGACCGTCGCCTCAAGCTTGGTCTGGAATGACCGGTAGGCCGTGTAGGCGAGCACCGCCACCACGACCGACACGGTCAACGAGGTGACCGCCGAGCTCCGCGCGACGCGCAGCGCGCTGGTGTCCGGGCGTGGCGGCTCGACCCACTCCGGGCGCGGTGCCGGCTCCGGCTCGGCGGGCTCGCTTACCTGTAGCGGCCCCGGCGCCGCCTGCCACCCCCACCGCTCGGGTGTGGCGAACAGCCGTGTCGCCAGCTGTCGCGGCCAGGCAACCTCTCGACCGGCGGGATCGTCGGCCCAGACCTTGGCTCGACCGTCCTGCGACGGCCCGCCGGCGGACCGCGCATCGCCAGCCTTGGCCGTGCCGGCACGGAACCGTTTGCCGGCCGCCTTCCCCGCGGCGTTCGCCGCTGCCCAGTCGGCGCCGACGGCGGTCGCCGCCACCGCCGCTTCGGTGGCGGCATCGACCTCCGCCGGATCACCACTGACCAGAATCTCGGCGAAGTGACGCCGCCAGCTTTCCCGGTCAGTTTCGGCCGTCACGCCAGCCCCCGGGAGGTGCGCTGTGCGCGCTCATCGCCAGTGCTGGAAGATGGCATAGCCGGCGTACAGGATGCCGGCGAGGAACGCGAGCTTGACCAGTGTCGCCGTGGCGCGGTAACCGACACCGTGCGACGAGGAGCGCTGGCGTGCCTGCCACGTCATGCGCTGGAACGACTGCCGCTGCATGTCGTGCGACCGCTGCGCGTTGCGCCCGGCCAGGTCGAACTGCCGCTGGCTGGTCTGCTGCGCCTGTTGACTGAGCCGCTGGCTGGTCTGCTGCGCCTGCTGGTTGGTCTGCCACGGTTGCACAGCCGGGCTCCTTCAGAAGTGGGATCAGCCGAGCGGAGACCCGCTCACGCACACGCCACTATCGGCCGCGCCCGCAGCGCCTCACAAGGCTTCGGTCCGCTCAGCGGACCGGCAAGTTCCGGGCGACCTCGGCAGCGGCCCGGCGGACAAGGTCGGGCAGCCCCGCCGGCACGAACCGGCCGACCTTAATGACACCGATCGACGCAGGCACCGCATCGACCCCCAGCGCTATCGGGCTGGCCAGGCAACAGATCCCAGGCACCACGTCCTGATGGTCCACCACCACCGGCGAGTCCCCGCGAACCACGGCGCGCAACCGGCGCCACTGCGCCGCGGACAATGCATCCGGACGATCGCGGTTGGGCAGCACGGCCAGCAGCGCTTGGCCCGCCGCGGTACAACTGACAAGGTCAGCGTCCACCGGTGCCCGCGGCAATTCCCCCACCGAGCCCCGGACCCCGGCGACAACGGTCAGCCGGTCGCCGTCCAGTGCCGTGACCGCCACGGCGCAGCCGGACAGCATCGCCAAGGTCCGCACCGGTGCCAGCGCGGCCCGCCGCAAAGCCGGGTTCGGCTGCCACGACTTGGCCAACCGGGCGATCACCTGGCCGATCAGATACCGCCGCCCACAGCGTTGCACCGCACCCAGCTCAACAAGCTGCTCCAACAGCCGATAGGTGGTGGCCTTCGCCAGCCCCGACCGTCGGCTCACCTCCGACAACCCGGCACCATCGGGGACCGCCGACAACGCATCCAGAACCCGAAACGCGCCGGCCAGCACGCCACGGCCCGGAACCGGCGCGAGCTGCTCCGTCACTCCCATACGAACCCGCCCTCGACGGCCCACGCAAGGAACGCCCGGCCTCTGCCTCCTGTTCCAGAGACACGCGATCGACCGGGCGTCTGGCGCAATCATAGCCATCCGGCTGAGTCCGTACGTGTCCGATTTCATACTGGAGAGGGGTTAACGACTGTTGGTGTGTCTGTGGTCTTTAGCGATAGGTAGCGTTTCATATTTGTCAATGTGAGTTTGAAGGAGTGGGTAGCAGCGACCGGCGTCTCGTACGTGACCGCGCGGCGGCAGTACGCTGCCGGGGCGTTGCT
>NZ_BONZ01000120.1 GCF_016862975.1 Rugosimonospora africana | reverse complement strand
AAATGCGAACCCCGCAAGGGGAAAGAATCTGGGGTGATTCTTTTTCGTGTTCTTTTGTGTTTCCGTTTGCCTTACTCGTTTAGCTTATCCGACCGGACTTCGTACCGTCAAATCCATTTCCTCGGATCTTTCAGGTCCTTCATTCGGTCCTCACGACAACGTCCCGGTCGGAACCGGTATTTCATCGGGAGTTGCAGGCCGGCCGACCGTCCGCTTTCGCGTCCGTTTCGCGTCCGTTTCCCTGCGCCGGGGAAGAACTTTACATGCTTCCCCGGCGAGCGCCAAATCGAGGCGTTTCCGCTGGTCAGGGGCCTACTTCCAAGCCCGCCACGGTGCGCTTGCCCCGGCGGAGGACCAGCCAGCGGCCGTGCAACAGCTCGCTTGCGTCCACCACCGCGTCGGCGTCGGACACCCGCTGATTGTTGAGATACGCGCCGCCCTCACCGACTGTGCGACGCGCGTCACCCAGACTGGATGCCAAACCGGCGGTGCGGAACAGTTCCGCGACCGTGCCCAACCCCGGCACCTGAGCCAGACCCGCCTCGGACAGGGCCGCGCGCAGGGTCGCCGGGGTCAGTGACGACAGGTCTCCGCGCCCGAACAGCGCCTGGGACGCCCCGATCGCCTGGCGGGTCTCCTGCTCACCGTGGACCAGCGTGGTGACCTCCTCGGCCAACCTGCGCTGTCCGGCACGCGCGGACGGCCGCTCCACCGTCTCCTTCTCCAATGCGGTGATCTCTTCCCGGTCCAGGAAGGTGAACCGCCGCAGGAACGTCGGTACCAGCGCGTCCTCGATGTTGAACAGGAACTGGTAGAACGCGTACGGGCTGGTCATCTCCGGGTCCAGCCAGACGTTGCCACCCCCGGTGGACTTGCCGATCTTCTGCCCGTTGGAGTCGACCACCAGCGGCGTGGCCAGCAGGTGCACCGAAGCGCCCTCGATCCGGTGGATCAGGTCGGTGCCCGCGGTGAGGTTCCCCCACTGGTCGCTGCCGCCGGTCTGCAGCCGGCAGCCGTACCGCCGGAACAGCTCCAGGTAGTCCATGCCCTGCAGGATCTGGTAACTGAACTCGGTGTAGCTGATCCCGGCGTCGGAGTTGAGCCGGGCGCTGACCGCGTCCTTGGCGAGCATCTTGTTGACCCGGAAGTGCTTGCCGATGTCCCGCAGGAAGGACAGCGCGGACAACCCGTCGGTCCAGTCCAGGTTGTTGACCATGCGGGCGGCGTACTCGCCGGTGAAGTCCAGCAGCGGTTCGATCTGGAGCCGGATCCGTTCCACCCAGCTCTCCACCAGCTCGCGCGGCTGGAGGGTCCGCTCGGCCGTCTCGCGCGGGTCGCCGATCAGTCCGGTGGCTCCACCGACCAGGGCCAGCGGCCGGTGACCCGCGAGCTGCAGGCGACGCACCGTGAGGATCTGCGTCAGATGTCCGAAATGCAGGCTGGGCGCTGTGGGGTCGAAGCCGCAATACAAGGTCATCGGCCCGCGGGCCAGCTCCGCGGTGAGCGCCTCGATGTCGGTGGACAGCGCGATCAGGTCGCGCCACTGCAGATCGTCGATTACGTGCGTCACGCCATCATTGTTCCCCATCGGCCCAGCGCTTTTCCGACCAGACGACCTCCGGGCCCGACCGGACGGGTGGCCGGCGGCGAAAGCCCGCCGAGCCGGCGGCTGCGCGACGAATCCCGCTCAGCCGGCGGCTGCGGGGACGAAATCCCGGCGGGCGGGCCCGAGGGTGGGCGGACGGCCGGCGGGTTACACCAGCCGGCGTGCGACGGCCCAGTAGCCGCGCATGACCGCGTTGACGGCACCCAGCCCGACCGGCAGTGGGAAGAACACCTTGTCCACATCGGCCCGCAGCAGCTTCATCCACTCGCGGTCCGGCACCTGACCCTCGCCCCGCAGCTGCCGGCGGCGTGCCCGGACGTGGTCGCGGTTGCGCCACAGCCACGTCCAGCCGCGTACCTTCGCCCCACCCCAGCCCTGCGCCGTCGCCAGGGCGAGCATCACCGCCTCGAAGGCGAGCAGGGGTGGAGCCAGTACCGCCAGCGCACGGGGACCCCACAGCGTCAGTACCAGCATCAGGCGGTTGCGCTCGATCAGGTACTGCTTGAACGGGTTGCGGCTGAACTCGTAGCGGTGCGTGGCGATCGCGTCCGGCACGTACACGCAGCGCAGGCCGAGCCGCCAGGTGCGCAGCGACAGCTCGGTGTCCTCGCAGTAGGCGAAGTACTCCTCGTCGAAGCCGTCCAGCCGTTGCCAGTGCGCCCGCGTGGTCAGCTGGCAGGCGCCGGACGCGGCGGCGGTGTCGACCGGCGCCGCGTGCGTCTCCGGCTTGCCCAGCCCGCCGGCCCAGGACAAACCCAGCATGTGCACCGGATTGGCGCCGGCGTTGATGATCTCGACATTGTCGGCCATCCGGACACTCGCCACGGCCAGCCCGACCCCCGGGCCGTCGACCACGTCGACGAGCCGGTGCAGCGTGGTCGGCTCGACGAGCAGGTCGCCGTTGACCAGGGCGATGTAGTCACCGGTGGCGGACCTGGCGCCGAGGTTGCTGCCGCCCGCGAAGCCGAGGTTTCGTCCGGGGCGCACCAGCTTCACCGACGGGTGGTCGGCGAACTTCTCCAGCGTCTGTACCGAACTGCCCTCGGCGCCGTTGTCGACGATCACCACCTCGATCGCCACCCCGGTGGAGGCCAGCAACGCCTCGATACACCGGGTCAGCCACGGCTCTTCTTTCCAAGCCAGGACCACGGCACTGACGCTGGGCTCGACCATCGGGTCTCCTGCGATTCGGTGTCGGACTCGGTTACCTTACGGCATCCGGGCCGGCCCAAAATCCGACATGCCCAGACGTCCCGCCTGCGCCGAAACCCGGTGGATGTCCGGTACCGCCGGCAGCCCGACTGGTCTGGGTCGCCGCGCGGCGCCAGACGCGCCGAGCCAGACTGGTCGCCCGACTGGTCTGGTCAGATCGCCGACGCGCCGGACACCTTCCAGGTGCCGCCGACCCGCGCCATGGTCAGCACGACCCGGTTCTGGTCGACCTTCTCCCCGCTCACGTTCGTGTTGGTCCGGTACTGGTCGAGGTAGACCAGCAGCTCCACCTTGTCGCCGCTGGCGTCGATCACACCGGTCGAGGAGACCTTGGCCTGCACCACCGCCTGTTCCTTGGTCGCGGTCGACTTCAGGCTGGCGGTGGTCTGCGCGTACTCCTTGGCGAAGGAACCCGTCACGAACGCCTTCGCCTTGGTCACGCCCTGGTCGAAGGTGCGGTAGTCGTAGGAGAAGATGGCCTGCGCGGCCGGCGTGGCGGCGAGCTGCGCGGCGCGCCGGGCCTCCGCCTGCCCGCTGGCCTGGTCGGCCCGGTACCAGGCGAACCCGGCCGCGGCGCCGACCAGCACGACCGCGACGGCGAGGGCCAGGATGGTGCGCCGCAGGGGAAATGTTGGCATGACCGCTCCCATCAGCCGACGAACTGGAGTTGTGAGACCAGCCAGCGCCCGGACGCGCTGCGGCTGAGGTTGACCTGGATCCGGTAGTGCGACAGCCGGCCGTTGGGCGCGCCGCTGTTCTTCACCGTCTCGTCGATAGCGACGAGGACGACCGCGGAGTGCAGGTTGGCCGACACCACGGCGGCGCGCAGGATCTCGCCGTGCGAGTCCACCTTGTTCGCGACCACGGTGGCGCGTACCTGCGGGATGTCCTGGGTGAACTGGTCCTTGAACTGGCCGGTGGCGTCGTCGGAGATCCGCTTGAGGTCACGGTCCACGGTCGCGGCGCTGATCGACACGAAGTTCACGGTGGTCTGCCGGGCCGCGGCCAGGGCGCCGTCCCGGGCGTCCTCGAGCTGCCGCTGGTCGTACCAGCTGCGGGCCAGCAGGCCGGTGGCGACCAGGGCGGCGACCAGGAGCACGACCAGTCCCCCGGCCAGCAGCCGCCAGCGCGGCCCCGGTGGCTCGGCCGCGCTGACCCGGCGTGGTCCGGCGTCCTCGTCGCCGCCGGCACCGCTCGCCGCCTTGGCCGCGACGGCCTTCGCCCGGCTGGTCCCCGCGACGGCGGGACGGCTGCCGGTCGCCGACCCGGGCGCACCGCCCGGAACCGGCCGTACCCGGCGGTGCGGCCTCGGTCGCTGGCGGGGAATGGTCACGGTGGCCCGGCCGGAGGCGGTACGGGCGGGTTCATCCGGGTCGGCGTCGTCGTCCCGGGCGAGGTCGTCGTGCGTGTCGTCGTCGAGGTACGCGTCGGCACCGAGATTGTCTTCGTCGCCCACGTACGCGTCGGCGCCGACACTGCCGGATTGCCCCCACGGCGCCTTGAGGCCGCCGGTGTCGTCCCCGCCCACCCGCGAGCCCGAGCCGTCTGACGAGTCCCCGTCGCGCGGCGGGACCGCGTCGCTGGACACGTCGGTCGACCGGACCGCGTCGCCGGACGGGGCGACGTCGCCCCACATCGCCGAGCCGAACTCCTCACCGGCAAGGGCGGCGTCCGCACCCGAGGCGGGTGTCGGCCGTCCCCGACCCGGAGCCGGCCGGCCCCCCGCTGGACCTCTTCGTATCACGCGGCGCCGTACCACCCGGGGCACCGCCTCGCTCCGGCGTTCCTCGCGATCGATCATCGCGTCTCCTCTTTCCCAGTGCACCGATCGGCCCACGATCGGCCTTGCCTAACCGGCCAGCCCGGCCAGCAGCAGTTGCTTCCATGACTGGTTGCCCGCCAGCTGGTACTGGCCGCCGGTCCCGCCCAGTTGCAGCGGCAGCCCGTCCGGCCCGGTGACCAGGCCGGTCGCCGGGTCGTACCCGTTGACCGACGTCGCCTGCCCGGCCGCCGTGCTCGGTACCGTCGGGGGCGCCGCCGCCCCCGAGCCGCGCGCTTGCGACGGGATGCCTCCCCGCACCCCGTCACCGACCGGCGCGGGCGACGGATTCGGACCGGTCGGTCCGGGCGCCGACGTGGCGCCGCGCACTCCGGAGCCGTCCGCGCGCTCGGAGGCGGTGCAGTTGCTCTTGCCGGTCTTCGTGTACTGGCAGGCCGGCGGGTTGTTCAGGTTGACCACCAGGCCGAAGTGCGCGGTACCGTCGCCCGGCGCGACGGTGAACCCGCCGGCCACCGCGGCCGGGTACTCGACCAGGATCTGCTCGATGCCCGGCAGCCGGCGGGCGGCGATCCCGTTGACGGTGATCAGGTTGCCCAGCAGCGTGCCGATCGTCGGGTCCAGGTCGCGCAGCAGCCCGACCAACTGGATCGCCGCGGGCGGTTCGGAGGACAGCAGCCGGCGCAGGTCCTTGTCGGAGTTCTTCACCGTGCCGGTCAGCTCTGACAGCGACTTCGCCCACTGGTGGATCGCGTCGGCCGAGGCCGCCTGCGTGTCCAGGACGGTCTTGCCGTCCTGGATCAGGGTGAGCGTCTGCGGCAGGTCCTGGTTCGCGGTGGCCAGCAGTGAACTGGTCGCGTCGACGATCTGGCGCAGCGCGTTTTCGTTGCCCTCGAACGCGGTGCCCAGTTCGTCGATGAGCGTGGTGAGGTCGTCGCCGTTGACGGACCTCACCAGCCCGTCCAGGTTGGTCAGCAGGGTCTCGACCGGCAACGGGGTGCTGGTGCGGCTGACCGGAATCGTGTCGCCACCGCTCAGGTACGGGCCGGTGTCGGCGTCCGGGCGCAGGTCGATGTACTGCTCGCCGACGGCGGAGCGCTCGGTGGTTATCGCGTGCAGGTCGCTGGGGATGCGTACGCCGCCCTGGAGTTTCAGGTCGACCCGGACGCCGTCGCCGTGCAGCCGCACCGCGCCGACCCGCCCGACCGGGACGCCCCGGTAGGTGACCGCGGCGTTGGTGAAGATGCCTCCCGCCTGGGCGAAGTCCGCGTGCACCAGGTACTGGTCACCGAACAGCCGGTCGCCCAAACCCACGTAGCGCAGCCCCACGTAGGACACCCCGAGCAGGCTCACCACGAGGAACACGAACACCTGGAACTTCACGGTACGGGTAATCATGAGCCACATCCGAGGAGGATGCCGAGCAGGCCGCACTTGCCGCCCCCGGTCGGGGCGCCGGGCGTGCTCGGCGACGGCGTGGGGGTCGGCGACCCGGACGGACCGGTGAGCCCGGGCAGGTTCGGGAGCAGCGAGTTGCCGTGCTGGCTGGTCGCTCCCGAGCCCGTGGGCGTGCCGGAGGTGCCGGTGTCCGAAGGCCCGACGGTCAACAGGTTGGACAGGATCGACGCACCGTCGAGGTCGACGGTGGCGTGCAGGTTGACGAAGTCGCCCGAGATGGCTCCGGTGACGTTCGGCGGGAACGGGTAGGTGAGCAGGAAGTTCAGTGCCTTGGGCAGGTCGTCTCCGGCGCGTACCAGCTGGGTCAGGATCGGCTGCAGCGCCTTGAGACTGGCCAGCGTGTCGTCCCGGCTCTCGTTGACCACCCGGGTGCCCACGTCGGACAGCTTGCCCAGCGAGGTCAGCGCGGTGGTCAGCTGCTGGCGTTGCTGCGCCAGTACGGTCAGCCCGGGATCCAGCGCGTCGACGGCGGCACCGATGGTCTGCTTCTGCTTGGCCAACTGGTCGGAGAAGCTGTCCAGCGCGGTGATGGCCTTGGTGATGTTGGTGCGCTGGGCGTCCAGCCCGGCCAGGAACGTGTCCAGCTGGTTGAGCAGGTCCTTGACCGTCGCCTCGCGGCCGGACAGCGCGTTGGTCAGCTCCTCGTTGATCGTCTTGACCTGGGCCAGCCCGCCGCCGTTGAGCAGCAGGCCGAGCGCGCCGAGGACCTCCTCCACCTCCGCGGTGCGGCTGGTCCGGGAGACCGGAATCAGCGCACCGCCAGCGAGCCGGCCGGTGGGTTGCTCGCCGGTCGGCGCGGCCAGCTCGACGAACTTCTCGCCGAGCAGGCTGCTCTGCCGGATCATCGCGGTGGCGTTGGCGGGCAGTTGGACGTCGCGGTCGATTCTCATCCGTACCCGCGCGTCCCAGCCGGACAGGCTGATCTTCACGACGCTGCCGACGGTGACGTCGTTCACCTTGACCGCGGCCTGCGGCACCAGGTCCAGTACCTCGGTGAAGTCGGCACTGACCTGGTAGCTGGGGCCGGAGGGCGCACCGCCGGGCAGGGCGGTGCAGCCGGCCGCGGCGGTGAGCGCGCACACCGCGATCAGCGCGCCGGCCAGCCGGCGCCTCGCGGGCCCGGTCCGGGCGGCGGTGGCGGTGGGGGCGGTCATCCGAGCACCTTCAGGATTCCGCCGAGCGAGAGGTCCGGCGGCGTGACGTCTTCTGGCTGACCCGGCACACCCGGACTTCCGGTGGATCCGGAGCCGGGTGTGCCGGGCGCGCCGCCCGACGAGGAGGTAGAAGCGGGCGGCAATCCGAGGAGTTTGCGCAGCTGATCCGTCAGCGGCAGGTGCGCCGCCTTCAGGGTCTGGGCCAAAGCCACGCACTCCTGCGGAACCTTCTGCTGGGTGACCAACCCGACGACCAGCGAGCACACGTAGCTCGCCGGGTCGTAGGGGCCCAGCGCGTCGTCGCGGGTGTCCAGCGTGCCGGAAGTGCTGTTGTAGGCCAGGTTGAGGTTGGACAGCGCGGTCGGTGCCACGTTGAGCACGCTGATGATGGCCTGCTGCTGGCGCACCAGGATCCCGGAGATGTCGCTCAGCGCGTCCACGTTGGACACCAGCTGCGAGCGGTTGTCCTGGATGAACGTGGTGATGTCGGCGAGCGCCGTGGACAGGTTGCGCAGCAGGGTGGCCAGGTCGTCGCGCTCGCCGGCCAGTTGCTGCCCGACCGAGGCGAGCCGGGAGTTGAACAGCTGTACCTGCTGGTCACTCTGGGCCAGCGTGGTGACGAACTTCTGGAGGTTGGTGACGGTACCGAACAGGTCGCCCTTGCTGTTGTCCAATGTGGACAAGACCTTGGACAGGCCGTCCAGCGAGCTGCCGAGGTTGGCTCCGTTGCCGTCCAGGTTCGCCGCACCTGTGTCGATCAGGTTACTGAGGGCCCCGTTGGCGTTGGCGCCGTTGGGCCCGAGCGCCTCGTTGAACTGGTTGAGGGACTGGTACACGTCGTCGAGTTCCAGCGGCACCGACGTCCTCGACTGCGGCAGGTCCGCGCGGTCGGCCAGCAGGGCGCCGCCGTTGTAGGCCGGAGTCAGTTGGACGTACCGGTCGCTGACCACGCTGGGCGGCACGATCACGGCGTCGGCGTTCGACGGCACCTTATACCGCGCGTCGTAGCGCATGGTGACCCGTACCGTGGTCCCCTCCGGGTGCGCCGAGACGACCTCGCCCACCTTCACGCCGAGGATCCGCACGTCCGAGCCGGAATTGATCCCGACCGCGCTGGAGAAGTGCGCGACCAGCGTCCGGGTCGGGGTGCGGGTGCCGAGGATGATCAGACCGACGCCGACCGCCATGACCACGGTCAGGCCGGCGGCGACGAGAATCCGGCTCGGGCGCATCACTTGCCTCCCAGCGACGGCGTGTACGGCTGCAACAGGCCGTTGAGCCAGGAATCGAACCAGCGCCCGTTGCCCAGGACGTTGGTGAACGCGTCGATGAACGGTGCCATGTTCTTCAACGTGTCTGACAGCTTGCCGCTGTCGGCCTGCAGGGTCGCCAGTACCTGGCGCAGTTGGCTCAGCGCGGGCGCCAGTTTGGTGCGATTGTCGGCCACCAGCCCGGAAATCTGGGTGGCCAGCTCGTTCGTGGTCACCAGCAGGTCGTGGATCGCGTCCCGGCGCTGGCTCACCTCCTGCAGCAGGAGGTTGCCGTCGCGTACCAGGGCGCGCAGCTGGTCGTCGCGCTGCGCCAGCACGCTGGTCACCCCGTTGGCGTGGCCGAGCAGGGTACGCAGCTGGTCGTCGCGCGAGGAGATGGACTGGGTGAGCCGGGACAGCCCGGACAGCGAGGTCTGCACGTCGGCCGGGGTGTCGGCGAAGGTCTGCGACAGCGCGGTGAACGCCTGGGCCAGCTGGTCGGTGTCGATCTGCTGCAGGGTGCCGGCCAACCCGTTGACCGCCTGGACGACATCGAACGGCGAGGCGGTGTGGTTCAACGGAATCTGCGCACCGGCCTTCAGCCGCTTGGTGCCCGCCGGCGCCAGGGCGAGGAACTTCTGGCCCAGTACCGTCTTGATCTGGATGGTGGCCTCGGTGTCGGTACCGAGGTGCAGGTCGTCCTCGTCGACCCGGAACTGCACCCGGACATAGGCCCCGCCCGGGCCCTGCGCCAGGCCGATCGATGACACCTTGCCGACCTTCACCCCGGCGACCCGCACCTCGTTGCCCGGCGCCAGTCCGCTGGCGTCGCGGAACGCGGCCCGGTACGTGGTGCCGCCGCCGATCACCGGCAGGTCCTCGGCGTGGAACGCGGCGAACACCAGACCGGCCAGCACAACCAGCCCGATCGCGCCGATGACGATCGGATTGCGTTCGCGGAAGGGCTTCACTTCGACCCTCCACTCTTGCAGGAAGCCGCCGTGGAGTTGAACGTCACGGGATTCACCGCGCGGAGGCCGGGAAGCGCGACCCGGCCGTCGAAGTCACACATGTAGAAGTTGAACCAGGATCCGTAGGAGGCGGTACGGGTCAACGCCTGGTACTCGCCGGGCAGGTTGGTCAGCGTGCTGTTGATGACGTCGGTGTTGTCGTTGAGGATGGTGGCCAGCGAGCCGAGGCCGGACACGTCGGCGGACAGGCTCGGCCGGGCGTCCTTGAGCAACGATCCGGTGGCGCTGGTCAACCCGTCGATGTTGGTGATCGCCTGACCGATCGCGGTGCGGTCGGCGGCCAGCCCGGAGACGAACTGCTGCAACTGCGAGATGGTGTCGGACAGCTCGTCCTGTCGACTGTCCAGTGTGGACAGCACGGTATTGAGGTTGCTGATCACCTTGTTGATGACGGTGTCCTGGTCGGCGAGGGTGCTGATCAGCGAGGCGCTGTGCTGCACCAGGCCGGAGACCGTGCCGCTCTCCCCCTGCAGTACCTGGATGATCTCGTACGCCAGGGAGTTGACGTCCTTCGGGTTCAGCGCGGTGAACAGCGGCTGGAAACCGTTGAACAGCACGGTGAGGTTGAGCGCCGGAGTGGTCTGGGACAGCGGGATCAGACCGTTTTCCCGCAGCCGTGCGCCGTTGCCCGGCCCTTCGGTGAGCTCGACGTACCGCTGGCCGATCAGGTTGCGGTACCGGACGGTGGCGTGCACGGTCGTGGGCAGCGGTACCGGCTGCTGCATCTTGAACGTCAGCTGCGCCACCGAGTTGTTCACCAGGCCCACCTTGGTGACCTGGCCGACCTTGACCCCGGCGATGCGGATGTCGTCGCCCGGCAGCACGCCGGTGACGTCGGTGAACCGGGCCCGGTAGGTGGTTCCGCCGCCGAGCGCGAGCGACCCCAGGGTGCTCGCGAGCACTCCGGTCACCGCCAGCGTGACGGCCGCGAAGATGATCAGCTTGACCAGCGGCGCGGCGACTTTCCGACTCTGAATGGCGCTCATCCGGCGTTCACCACCGATCCGCGCAGCAGCGGACCCCACAGCAGATCGGCGACCGGCGGCACCCGGTCCGGCGAGGTACCGGTCGTCGCCGCCACCAGCGGCTTGATCAGTGACTGCTCCTCCGGCGTCCCGGCGTAGCCCATCGGGGCCAGGTTGAGGCTCACCGGCAGCTTCGCCGCCGCCCGCGAGGTGCCGTAGTCGTACCCGTTGTCGATCCGTACCTGGGGTGCGGGCACCGGCGGGTCCGGCAGGCCGCGACAGTCCGGCCCGTCGTCCGCGCCGTAGACCGGGGCGTCCTTGCCCGACAGGTACTTCCCGTTGTTCCGGGTGACTTCCAGCGTGATGTGCATCTGGCCGCCGGTGAACACCTTCTCGACGTCCGGTTGCAGCTTCACCGCGCCCTGCAGCAGGCACGGGTACTCCGGCGAGTAGGTGGCCAGCAACTCCAGCAGCGGCGCGCTGACCTGACCGATCTGGATGATCCGGTCGCCATAGCTGTCCAGGAACGACTGTGACGTGGTGGCCAGGTCGGTGGCGTCGTCGAGGAACGCGGCCACCTGCTCGCGCTGCTGGCTGATCGTGTTCGCGGTGACCGTCACGTTCTTCAGGATGCTCATCAGGTCGGGCAGGGAGCCGTTGTACGTGGACAACACGGTGCTCAGCCGTTTGATGTCGGTCTGCAGGGTGGGCAACTGCCCGTTGATCGCGGTCAGGTACCGGTCCAGATCGGTCAGATCCTGGCCGATCTCGTCGCCCTTGCCCTGCAACGCGGTCGCGATGGCGCCGAGGGTGGCGGCCAGCTTGTCGGGCTGGATCGCCTGCAGCAGCGGCAGCGTGTCGTCGAGCACCTTCTCCAGCTCGATCGCCGAGCTGGACCGGTCCTGCCCGATGACCGCGCCGGCGCGCAGCGAACGCGTCGAGGGCTTCGACGGCTCGGCCAGCGACACGTAGCGCTCGCCGAACAGCGTGGCGGGCAGCAGTTCCACGCTGACGTTGCCCGGAATCTGGTGCAGGGTCGAGGGGTCCAGCGCCAGGCGCAGGGTCGCCGCGGTGCCGTTGGCGGTGATGCTGCGCACCTCACCGATCCGTACTCCGCGCATCTTCACGTCCGCGCCCTGCGACAGCTGCAGACCGGTGTGGTCGGTGTGCACGGTCACCCAGGCGACCGGGGTGAACGCCTTGCGGTACACCAGTACCGACAGCGTGAGCGCTCCGACGAGCAACAGGACGAAGGCCAGTCCCAGGACGCGGTGACGGTGAAGCATCCGGCTCACCCCGCGATCCGTACCGTCGTCGTGGCGCCCCAGATGGCCAGCGACAGGAAGAAGTCCACGACGTTGACCGCCACGATCGCCAGGCGTACCGCCCGCCCGACCGCGAGCCCCACGCCGGCCGGCCCGCCGCCGGCCCGGTACCCGTAGTGGCAGTGGATGAGCACCACGACGACGCTGAACACCAGCGCCTTGCCGAACGACCAGAGCACGTCGCCGGGAGGCAGGAACAGGTGGAAGTAGTAGTCGTACGTGCCGGTCGACTGTCCGAAGTAGACGGTGGTGATGGTACGGGTGGCCAGGTAACTGGACAGCAGCCCGATCACGTACAGCGGGATGACGGCGATGAAGCCGGCGATGATCCGGGTGGTGACCAGGAAGGGCAGCGACGGTACCCCCATCACCTCCAGCGCGTCGACCTCCTCGGAGATGCGCATCGCGCCCAGCTGCGCGGTGAAGCCGCAACCCACGGTCGCTGACAGGGCCAGCGCGGCGACCAGCGGCGAGATCTCGCGGGTGTTGAAGTAGGCCGAGATGAACCCGGCGAACGCGCTGCTGCCCAACTGCTCCAGCGCCTGGTCGCCCTGCAGCCCGACCTCGGTACCGGTGAAGAAGGTCATGAAGCAGATCACGCCGACCGTGCCGCCCACCACGGCCAGCGCCCCCGAGCCGAAGCTCACCTCGGCGAGCAGCCGGACGATCTCGCGTGGATAACGTCGCACGGTGCGCGGCACCGCCGCGAACGAGCGGATGTGGAAGGCGAGCTGTTCGCCCAGATCGTCGAGGATCACCGGCGCCTCACGACCCCTTCTGCGGAACGATCTGGAAGTACACCGCGGTGATCACGAAGTTCAGCGCGAACAGCAGCATGAACGTGATGACCACACTCTGGTTGACCGCGTCGCCGACGCCTTTCGGACCGCCCTTGGCGGTCATCCCCTTGTACGAGGCGACCAGCGCGGCCACCGCGCCGAAGACCAGCGCCTTGAACTCACCGACCAGCAGGTCCGGCAGCTGTCCCAGGGCCTGGAAGCTGGCGATGTAGGCACCCGGGGTGCCGTGCTGCAGGATCACGTTGAACAGGTACCCGCCGGAAACCCCGACGACGCTGACCAACCCGTTGAGCAGCAAGCCGACCAGCATCGCGGCGATCACCCGGGGGACCACCAGGCGCTGGATCGGGTCGATGCCCAGCACCTGCATCGCGTCCAGTTCCTCCCGGATGCGCCGGGCACCCAGGTCGGCGCAGATCGCCGAGCCACCGGCACCGGAGATGATCAGGGCGGTCACGATCGGCCCGGCTTCCCGCACCACGGCCAGCACCGAGGCCGCGCCCGTGAACGACTGCGCGCCCAACTGCTGGGTCAGCGAGCCGAGCTGCAGCGCGATCACGGCGCCGAACGGGATCGAGACCAGGGCCGCCGGCAGGATCGACACCGACGAGATGAACCACGCCTGCTGGATGAACTCGCGGACCTGCCAGGGCCGGCGCAGCACCGAGCGCAGCGCGTCCAGGCTGAACGCGAAGAAGTGCCCGGATTCGCGCAGCGTGAAGGTGACCGGGTTGGTCATCTGGATTTACCCCGGCTCACAGCGGCACCTCCTGGATCGGGCGGGGCTCGGTGAACGAACCCGGCGGCGGAGTGACCCCGTGAGTGCGGCACCAGAAACCCGGCGGCCGCTCGGCCCGGCGGATCCCGCCGTCCGACGGGCGCAACTGGCGCTGGATCGGCGGCAGCGCCGGCAGCCGCACCCCGGACGCCTCCTCGGCGGCCAGGTCCGAGGCGTCCTTCTCCTCCGACATCCCGATCGGGCCGACGCGCTGGGCGTTGAGGAACTGCCGGACCACCGGCTCGGTGCTGGACAGCAGCATCTCCCGCGGTCCGAACATGGCCAGCTTGCCGTGGAAGAGCAGCCCGATGTTGTCGGGCACGGTGCGGGCGGTGTTGATGTCGTGCGTGACGATCAGGAAGGTCGCGTCGGTCTGCTGGTTCAGGTCGATGATGAGCTGGTTGAGGTAGGCGGTGCGGACCGGGTCGAGGCCGGAGTCCGGCTCGTCGAACAGGATGATCTGCGGGTCGAGGACCAGCGCCCGGGCCAGGCCGGCCCGCTTGCGCATGCCGCCGGAGATCTGGCCGGGCAGCTTTTCCTCGTCGCCGGTGAGGCCGACCATCTCCAGCTTCTCGCCGACGATCGCCCGGATCTTCGACTCGCTCATCCGGGTGTGCTCCCGCAGCGGGAACGCGACGTTGTCGTAGATGTTCATCGAACCGAACAGCGCGCCGTCCTGGAACAGCACGCCGAACAGCCGGCGGATGGCGTACAGCCGCCGCTCGGACAGTCTCGGCAGGTCCTGGTTCTGGATCCAGACGGAGCCGCGGTCAGGGCGCAGCAGACCGACCAGGGTCTTGAGGAACACCGACTTGCCGGTACCCGACGGGCCCAGCAGCACAGAAATTTCTCCGGCGGGCAGCGTCAGACTCACGTCGGCCCAGACCGCATGGCGCCCGAAAGACTTCGTCAGCTGCTCTACCTGTATCTCTACGCCCAACTGCTCCCTCCTCCTCCTCGCTTGAAGGTCATCGTCGGGCGGCGGCGGAGTGTTACACGCGGATAACGAATCCGCCCGTAAGGGACACATCAGCCACGCTTCGTGTTGGTACGTTGAGCCCCGGACAGCTACCGTGCGAGGGTCGGCAAGCAGGCGCATCGCGGGGCAGGGAGGGGCGATGACGGCACCGCACCCTCAGCTCGTCGAGCGCGCCGTGCAGGGCGACCCGCAGGCGACCGCGACACTGATCGAACAGATCAGGCCCAACGTCGTGCGATACTGCCGGGCCCATCTCGGCCGCATCGGCGGCCGGCACACCACCGCCGACGACGTGTCGCAGGAAGTCTGCATTGCCGTCCTGCGCTCGCTGCCCGCGTTCCGCGACCAGGGGCGGCCGTTCACCGCATTCGTCTACGGCATCGCCGCGCACAAGGTGGCCGACGCGCAGCGGGCCGCGGTGCGGCACCTCGCGGTCACTCCGGTCGAGGCCATCAACGACCAACCGGACGCGGCACCCGGACCGGAACAGCACGCGTTGAACACCGACACCGCTCGGCGACTGTCCGAACTGCTCACCCACCTGTCCGACCTGCACCGCGAGATCATCGTGCTGCGGGTGGCGGTTGGCCTGTCCGCCGAGGAGGTCGGCGGTGCGGTGGGAATGAGCCCGGCGGCCGTACGCGTGGCACAGTCGCGCGCGTTGTCTCGGCTGCGCAACCTTGCCGGCACCGTGTTTAATGAGGTACCGGCATGACAGAGCGCAACCGTACGATCAACGTTTTCAGTTTGGCAGCGCCCTCCGCGGCAGCCGAGCGGAGCAGGGCGGACCAACAATGAGCGAGCGTCAGCGAGCGAGACAGAGTTGCGGCGCGTTCGTGCCTCATGCCGGACCGCAGCGCAGCGAGGATCCGGCATGAGCGAGACGCGAAGACCCTCGCCACACCGGCAGTCACCAGTGGAGCTGGAGACGGTGCAGGCCGACGACGCGCTGCTCGACGCACTGGGCAGCGGGGTCGCCGTACCCGGCGACGACGAACTGGCCGCGATGCTCGGCGCGTGGCGGGCCGACCTGGACACCGAACCGCTGCCGGCGCTGCGCTACGAGGCGCTGCCCACGCCGGCCATCTCCGGCGACGGCGGCTGGGCACCCGGACCGGACGGCGAGACCCAGGTCCTTCCCACCGTCGACGCCACACATTCCTCGCGGTCCCGGCGCACCGTCGTGCCGCTGCGTCCCCGCACCGTGCGGCTGGCCGTCGCCGCCGCCGTGGTGATCGCCACGGCCGGCGGAGTGTCCGTCGCCGCGGCCGGCGCGCAGCCCAGCGACCCGCTGTGGCCGGTCGTGAAGATCGTCCACCCGGGCGTCGCCGACGTTCGCGCGGCACAGGACGCCATCGACAAGGCGCGCGAGGCGGTGGACGAACACCGCTATGACGACGCGCGGCTGCTCATCGACCGGGCGGCCACCCTGGTGGCCAGGGTGCGCGACCCGCAGCAGGTGCAGCGGCTGCGCACCGAGCTCGACCAGTTGCGCGCGATGCTGCCGGCTTCCCCGCCGGGCACCGGCCGGCCCACGCCGACGCAGCCCCACGGGCAGACCCCGTCGCCGGCTCCGTCCACCGGCCCGAGCACGGCGCCCGGTGCCGGCGTCGGGAGCCCCAGCCCGTCCCCGTCGTCGAGCACCGGTCACGGCTTGCTGCCGCCGCTGCTGCCGGGCCTGCCGTCGCTGCTGCCGAGCATCCTTCCGCACCTGTGACGGGACCCGCCCGACCTCGCGCGAGGCCGGGCGGGCGGTTGAACTAGGCCGGGTCCCGCTCTCCGGCGCGCAGCCACTGCACGTAGTCGCGAACCCCACGGACGGTGTCGTACTCCGGCAGGTATCCGGTGTCCTCGTGCAACCGGGTGATGTCCAGGTACTGGTCGGCGGGCGGACCCTGCGGATCACGCCCGGCGACCAGTTCGATGTCGGCGTCCGGGATCACCGCCCGCACCGCGTCGGCCACTTCGGCATTGCGGGTCGCCCGCCCGCTGCCCACGTTGTAGACCCGGTGATTGAGCTTGTCCGCGGTCTGCGCCAGGGCGATGGCCCGGCCGCAGTCCCGGGCGTAGCAGATGTCCAGCGCATCCTCGGCGTAGCGCGGCGGGTCGTAGCGCACCGGCTCGCCGCGCACGGCCGCGTTCACCATCCGCTGCACCGCGACGAACCGGGAATCCGGCCGCCCGAACGGGCCCCAGATGGCGCCGATGCGCAGGCTGACCACCTCGACACCGGTGTGCTGCGCGGCCAGGTTGCCCAGCAGTTCGGCGTTCTTCTTCATCACCTCGATGGGATAGACGCCGGCCGTGGACAGCGCGGCGTCCTCGCGCCACGGAACGCCCGCGACGTCGTGGTAGACCACGAGCGAGCTGGCCAGGCTCAGTCGCCGTATCTGCCACTCGCGGGCGGCGCGGAGCACGGCCAGTACGCCGTCCACCCCGGTCTGGAGGTCGTCGAGCAGGTCGGGGCCGGTCCCCGCGGTGCCGGCCAGGTGCACGATGCCGTCGATCGGGTACCGCCGGCCCAGCTCCAGCAGTGCGGCCGGGTCGCTCACGTCGAGCTGCTCGATGAACACCCGCCGCCCCAGCTCGGTCCGGATGAAGTCGGGCTGCCGGGCGGTGCGATGCCGGGTGAGCACGCACGTCTCGCCGGCGTCCAGGAGCGCCCGCGCGGTGTTCAGGCCGATGAAGCCGAGCCCGCCGGTCACCAGAATCATGATGTGTCAGCCGTCCGTTTCGTGTGGGTGGTTGTCGTGACGCATTACTAGCCGGCTAATGATCAGCGTACCAATGAATCATTAGCCGAGCAATGACTGGCCTCCCACCCGCACCGCCACCGCCGACGGCTGGATGTCGCGTCGGCGCGTGCAGCAACCCAAACGGCAGACCTCAGGACGCGCGCTGAGGCGCGGCGAGCGCGGCAGCCAGGGCCGGCAGGCGGCCAAAGGCGCGAGCGCCAGCCAGGTGGTCGACGTAGTCACGCGACTCGACGATCTGCCCGTCCCGGACCCTGACGACGAAGATGCAGGGCACAGTGAAGGCCCGGCCGTCGACCACGCCGGCGTACCGGAACTCGAAGATCACCACTTCGGGGTCCGGAGTCGGGTACACGCGGTCATCGACGACGTCGTAGCGCTCCACGCCGGTCGGCCCACCGCCGCCGGCGAAGTGCTCCCGCACCGCGGTCCGGCTGCGCAGCGGGGTGTCGCCGAGCGGGTTGAACGGGTGGCGCACATCGGTTTCCTCGGCGTAGCAGGCGGCCAACTCGTCGAACTGGGCCGCTTCCTCGGCACCGGTCAGCCCGCCGCGCATGATGCGGCAGACGCCCTCGGCCACGGCGCGGACGGTCTCTTCGGGCGTACGCATGACATTGACCTCCTACCGGAGTGTGGACTTCGGTTACAGTACCGGAGTCTGCGCTTCGGTTACAGTGTCCGCATGCGCCGAGACGCTCAAGAGAACCGCGAGCGCATACTCGCCGCGGCTGACCACGTCTTCGGCACGCACGGCGAGGCCGGCTCCACCGAGGAGGTCGCGCGACTGGCCGGCGTTGGCATCGCCACCGTGTTCCGGCACTTCCCGACCAAGGAGGCGCTGATCGAGGCCGCACTGGTCCGGCATTTCACCGGCCTGCTCGACCGGGCCCGGGCTGCGGCCGCCGCCCCCGATCCGACGGCGGCGCTCCAAGCACTGATCCGCGAGATGATCGAACGGAGCACGACCAAGCTCACCCTGGCCTCGATGCTGGACCACGCACCACCGGCCGTCGTCACCGTCGCCGGCAAGGTGAAGACCTCGGTCGACCTGGCGTTACGTCGCGCCCAGGCCGCCGGCGCGGTCCGGCCGGAGGCCGGGGTCGAGGAACTCTACTTACTGATCCGCGGCCTGGCCCAGACCACCGCGGCCGCTCCGGCTCCATCGGCAGTCCTCGACCGCGCCATCGAAGTGGTTCTGGCCGGTCTCTTCACCCGCTAGCGCTCTGGACATCCGACCGGACCCCACAGGGACGCCCGTGCCGGCGGACCGGTCGGAAACCTGACCGAGGATTTGCCGGGAAACCATCAAAGGGGCTGCGCGACCTGCGCCCACTTCGCTAGCTTGTGTAGCTGACCTACATATTGAGCAAACGGGGTGGGAAGCTCATGGACAAAGGCCACCGACTCGCCGCGCTCGTGTGCGGCCGCCGTACAAAGTGGATGATCCTCGTCTTCTGGCTGGTGGTACTCGCCGCGCTGGCACCGCTGGCGGGCAGGCTCACCGGCGTCGAGAAGAACGACAACTCCTCGTGGCTGCCGGGCAGCGCCGAGTCCACCGAGGTCATGAACCTGCAGAGCAGGTTCGAGGCGCACGACACGGCGTACGCCGTCGTGGTGTACCAGCGGACCTCCGGCATCACCACCGCGGACAGCGAGCACGTCGCGGCGCAGGCCAAGCAGTTCGCCGACGTCGACGGCGTGGACGACCCGGTGATCGGGCCGCAGCAGGCCAAGGACGGCAAGGCGATCGAGGTCCTGGTGCCGATCACCATCGGCGACGGGGGCTGGGACACGATCGGCGACGGGGTGACGCGGATCAGGGACATCGCCGCGCCCACCCTCGACGGGCTGGAGATGCACGTGACCGGCCCGGCGGGCAGCGCCGCCGACTCGGCCAAGGCGTTCGAGGGCATCGACGGCCGGCTGCTGTACGCCACTCTCGGCGTGGTCATCGTGATCCTGCTGCTGACCTACCGCAGCCCGGTGCTGTGGCTGCTGCCGGTGCTGTCGGCCGGCGGCGCGCTGGCCACGTCGGAGGCGGTGATCTACCTGTTCGCCAAGCACGCGGGCCTGGTCGTCAACGCGCAGAGCGCCGGCATCCTGACCGTCCTGGTGTTCGGTGCCGGTACCGACTACGCGCTGCTGCTCGTCGCGCGGTATCGGGAGGAACTGCGCCGGCACGCCGATCGGCACGAGGCGATGGCCTACGCCCTGCACCGGGCCGGACCCGCGATCGTGGCCAGCGCCGCGACCGTGATCGCCGGCATGCTCTGCCTGCTGGTCGCCGACCTCAACTCGACCAGTGGCCTGGGACCGGTCGCCGCGATCGGCATCGCGGTCGGGCTGGCGGCCATGCTCACCCTGCTGCCGGCACTGCTGGTGATCTGCGGCCGGTGGGTGTTCTGGCCGGTACGCCCCCGGTTCGGTTCGCCCGAACCGACCGAGCGAGGGGTCTGGGCACGCATCGGCAGCCGGGTGTCCAGCCGGCCCCGTACGGTCTGGGTCACCACCGCCCTGATCCTGGGCGCGCTGGCCGTCGGCATGGTCGACCTGAACGCCGGCCCGCTGTCCAACAAGGACTCCATGGTCGGCCACCCGGACTCGGTGGTCGGCGCCGAGGTGCAGGCGGCGCACTTCCCGGCCGGCGGCGGGCAGCCGGTGGTGGTCATCGGTCGGGCTGGCACGGCGGGGCAGCTCCGCGCCGCGGTCGCCGGTACGCGGGGCATCCTGGCCACCGATGAACCGGTGGTCCGCGACCGGTACGCGATGGTGCAGGGCACCCTTGCCGACCCGCCGGACAGCGTCGCCGCGCAGAACACGGTCGACCGGGTACGGGCGTCGGTGCACGCGATACCGGGCGCGGACGCGAAGGTCGGCGGGGCCACCGCGGTCAACATGGACATCGAGCGGGCGGCCACGCACGACCGGAATCTGATCATCCCGCTGGTCCTGGTGGTGGTGTTCGTCATCCTGGCGTTGCTGCTGCGCGCACTGGTCGCGCCGCTGCTGCTGGTGGCGACCGTGGTGCTGTCGTTTGCCGCCGCGCTGGGCGCCAGCGCCCTGGTGTTCGACCACCTGCTGGGCTTCGCCGGGGTGGACACCTCGTTCCCGCTGTTCGTGTTCGTGTTCCTGGTCGCCCTGGGCATCGACTACAACATCTTCGTGATGACCCGGGTACGCGAGGAGTCCGCGCGCCACGGCACCCGGCGGGGCGCGCTGATCGGGCTCGCCGCGACGGGCGGCGTGATCACCTCGGCCGGGCTGGTGCTCGCCGGTACGTTCTCGGTGCTCTCCACACTGCCCCTGGTGTCGTTCGCCGAGATCGGCTTCGCGGTGGCGTTCGGCGTACTGCTGGACACCCTGGTGGTGCGCTCGATCCTGGTCACCGCGCTGAACCTGGACTTCGGCCGGCGGATCTGGTGGCCCAGCCGACTCGACCGGGACGGGGTGCCGGCCGAGGGCGAGGCACCGCCCCGGCCGGACGAGACGGCGCTCGCCGGCACCCCGACCGGTCTCTGACGTTCACGCCCGGGCACGGGCGGCCTTGCCCGACGGCGGGCCGCCCGGCCCGGACTAGGCCCTCTCCCCTGGCCTGTCCTCGACCGGGTCAGGCGGCTCTGACCGGCTTGAGCGGCTCAGACCAGGGCGTCGACCACGAGGGTGGCCAGCGACACCTGCTGGGCGTACGCGTCCGGGAACGCGGAGACCTGCACGGTCTGTGCCGCCTCGGTGATCGACATGCTCTGCCAACCGGGGACCTGCATCAGCGCGTCGTAGAACTTGGTCGCCGAGGTGGCCGGGTCCATCAACTCCTCGACCGTGCCCCAGCCCGAACTGGGCCGCTGCTGGAACAGCCCGACCGAGTCGTGGTCGCCGCCGACCCCGTCGTGCGCGAGGTCCAGCGACTCGGCGACTCCGTAGTTCGCGAGGTTGAGCAGTTGGCTCTCCTGCAGCGCGGTGGAGATCGCGATGATGAACGCCTGCTTCGGCAGCTTCAGCTTCTCGCCCACCCGCACGATCGTCGCGGCGTGGTCCATCTGCACCTGGCTCAGGCCGCCGACCGGTGTCGGCTTCTTCACCACCGCCCTGGTCTTCGTGACCTTCGGCTTCGGGCTCGGCGAGGCCGGGGCGCTCGGGCTGACCGACGGCTCTGGGGGTGTCGAGACGCTGGGGGTCGGGGCCACTCGCTGAGTGGAGCGGGAGACCTCGTCGCGCTGCCTGTCGGCGGGTACCCGCAGCGCGGCGGCGAGGTCGGCGTGGCCCGGTCCGGGCGGATGCGCGAGGTCGCCGCGTACCGCCGCGAAGAGCCCGCTGACCCCGACGAGGATCAGCAGTACCGCGATCACCGGTCGGCGCAGCGGACGGTCACCGCGCCGCGCGTGCCACGACTGCCGGTGGCGGCTCGTGCTCCGCGAGGCGCTCCGCCCCCGACCTTCCAATACCGTCCGTTGCCCTCTGGCCGGGCGGTGGTGGGCCCGATACTTGCCGTGCATCGGGCCAGGCTAAAGGTGGGCTCTTCGGAAGAAACAGCAGGTCAAACGGTGTGCTGCGTCACTGTTGTGAGTCACATTTGCCTCTTATAGGGCCGGCAGAAGAGGCCGAGAGGCATGGGTGACAGGTCCGATGAGCCCGATACATCCGGACATACGGAACTTGGGGTCGGTGACCGTACGTAGTCTCGGGCACCGGCCGGCGGCCCGCGAATCGTGATCGCCGCCGGGCGCTCCGGCCCCTGGAGCGGATCTCGACCGGCCCCGCGACCCGGCCCCCTGGATCGGGCCGCGACGCGGAACGCGAGCGCCGCGGCCCGACGTCTCAGGGGATGAACCTCACCTCGGGAAAGGCCGGGCTCGGGCCGTCCAGCAGGTGTCCCCGGTGCCGCAGGTGCAGGTCGAAGAACGCCAGCGGGTACGCCAGCTGGATCCGCGCCGCGGGGGCCGGGGCGAGGGTGCCGACCCAGTCCCGAAGCTCCTCGTCGCTCATCCCGATGACCTTCGCCACCTGCGGGATCAGCGTCTGGATGTCGGTGTACGACCCGTGGACCGCGCCGTCGGCCTGGACGTTCCGCCGCCATCCGGTCAGGTGCGACCAGAACTGGGCGACGCTGGGATGCGCGGCCCGGTCGAACTCGGCAGTCATCAGCATGAACGGCCGGTCCAGGTCGGTGATCAGCGGAGGCTGCGTCTCCATCGGGCCGTCGAAGCTGAGCCCGGCCCGTACGCGCTGGTCCTCGGTCAGCACGATGGCGGTCGCCGTCGCGCCCTTCGACCAGCCGAACATGCCGATGCGATCGAGATCGAGGGCGCCGCGCAGCCCGGCGGGCAGCGGCCGGTGATCCGCGTCGGGATTGCGCCCGGCGGCGAGGTCTTCGATGCGGTCGAGGACGAACCTCAGATCCACGGTGTAGTCCCTCGGATCCAATTGCGGAGGGTCAGCCGGGACGGTGAGCCGACCGTCGGGGAATTCGCTGAACGCGTCGTAGGTGTGGTCCACCGTGACCACCACGTAGCCGTGGCTGGCCAGTTGCTGGACGACGGTGGTGGTGTCGGCGCGGTGGTCGCGCGCGCCGTGCGAGAACACGACGACGGGCAGCCGCTCGCCCGTCCGTCGCACCGGGGCGCCCAGGTGACCGGCCGTGACCGGTGCCGCCGCGACGTCGGCCGCGAACCCCGCGTTCACCAGCAGCGCCCGCAGGGCGGCGGGCGGCATCCACGGCGCTCGCGGGTACCGCCACACGTCGCGGGCCGGGTACCAGACGCTGATCATCAGCTCGCGGCAGTGCCCCGGGCCGGCCAACGGATCCGGGCGCGACGGGTCGACGAGGTGCAGGGCCACGGTGCCCACCGGGTACGGCCCGGTAGGCGCCGGCAGGGTGAGCAGCGCCGGCCCCGGGTCGGCCGAAGCCACCGACGCGCGGCTCGCCGCGCCGAGCGGTACGGCGGCCCCGACTGTCAGCGCGACGGCGAGCATGCGCCGGCGCGTCATCCGCCGCCGGTCGATGAACGGCATGGTTGCCATGAACCCTCCTGAGGTTTCCCCGTGGACCGGACCGCGGTGTGTCCCGCCGGCCGGTTCTCTTTCCGTCAGCCGGTTCGCTTCCGTCGTTCGGGCTGGTTTCCGGCCGGTCCCCTCCGCCGGCCGGCTGGTGTCGCTACTGGCCGCCGGGCGTCTCGACCCGGCTGATCAGCAGTTTCAGGCGGGCGATCTCCTCGGCGAGCGCGGTGTGCCCGGCCTGGGTCAGGGTGACCCAGGTGCGGGCGCGCCGGCCGGCGTAGCCCTTCTCCACCTCGATCAGACCGGCCGTCTCCAGCACGCCCAGGTGCTGGGACAGGTTGCCGCCGGTCAGCTCCAGCTGGGTGCGCAGGTAGCCGAACTCCACCCGGCGCGCCTCGTGCGCGATGGTCAGGATGCCGAGGCGAACCCGCTGGTGGACCACGTCGTCGAGCCCGTTGGCCGGGTGAGCGGGACCGGTCGGCTCCGGAGCGTCGGTGGGGTCGCTCACCGCTGCCGCCCCCGTCGCTGCGTCAGGAGGAAGCCGAGCCCGCCCAGCATGAGCAGGCCGCCGCTGATGACCAGCGAGGGCGCGAAGCCCCACCGCGACCCCCAGTGGCTGCCCCAGCCGAAGGTGATCGGCACCAGCACCACCACCAGGTACACGACGGTGAACAGCAGCAGGGCGAGGTGACGCTCCAACCAGGACAGCACCAGCAACGCCACCCCGATGGCGCCGGAAGGCTCGACCAGGCGCCATACCCCGACGAGGACGCCGGGGTATGGCGGAGTCAGCAGGTAATGGAACACCAGTCCCCCGGCGGTCAGCACCACCGCCAGCGCGATGCCGGTGATCACATACGGCGCCACCCGACTGCTCAGCCCCCGTGACTGAGCGACCCGCAGGTAGCAACCGGCGATCAGCGCATATGCCAGCACCAACGCCAGCACCCAGTAGACGAACGCCCCCACCAGCCAAAACGTGCACCGTGTGCCGCCGGCTATCGGCTGGCAGTTCGAGACCGCCCGGGGCGCCCACCGCTGCACCGGAATGGCCACGAACGTCACCGCGGCCAGCACGAGCAGCGGAAACCAGGTCACCCGCTGGGCCAGGCGGACCCGGTGCGCGAGGCGACGCGAGTCCGCCAGCAGCCGGCGGGGATCGTCGCCGGCAGGTACCGAATCGGCAGTCATGCAGACAGATTTGCACGACAAACTGATTGGCACTAGTGAAACGGCGATAACGAGATGGTCACCGATCGCTGAGAACTTGACCTTGAGGTCCGCCCGCCGTGGGCGGCGGCGCGGGCAGCGTGGCGCGGACCGGGGCGGAGGTGTTGCCGTTGCCCAGCGCGCGTCGGCGCCGGTGTGTGACCGGGGCGGAGGTGTTGCCCGGAGCGCCTCGACGCGGCTGTGTGACCATGGCGGAGGTGTTGCCCGGCGTGCCTCGACGCGGGTGTGTGACCGGCGAGGGTTCAGCCGGCGTCGGCGGGCAGCGTGCGGCCGGTCACCAGGTGCGGCCGGCCCGGACGGACGCCGCCGGGCGCCGCCGGCAGCCGACCATAGTTCGCGTCCGGGGCGCCCGGTGCGGTGATCGCTTCGGGATACCAGCCGCCGGAGCGCAGCAGCGCCGCCGGGTCGTCGCAGCCGTACGGCTCGGGGATCCCGTGCCGGGCGCGGTACTCCTGGTACGCGCGCATCGACGGCAGGTCCCGCACCGCGGCGCTCATGATGTCGGCGAGAAACCGGCTGTCGGGCGCCGCCAATCCGGCGGCAGTGCGCAGCAGCCCGAGCACGGACTCCTCAGCCAGGTAGAAGAACAGCCCCTCGGCCAGCCACACCGTGCGCCGCTCCGGATCGAATCCGGCAGCGGTCAGCGCGGCCGGCCAGTCCCCCACCAGATCCGCCGCGACCGTCCACCGGCGGCAGCGCGGCGTCGTACCGGCCAGTGCCGGCTGCTTGCCGTCGAAGACCTCCGGCCGGTCCAGCTCGTACCAGTCGAGGTCGCCGGGCAGGTCCAGCCGGTACGGGCGGGTGTCGAGCCCGGCACCGAGCAGCACGACCTGCCGGTACCCGTCGGCCACGGCCCGCAGCACGGCATCGTCGAACCAGCGCACCCGTACCGGGATGAAGGTGTTCTCGCCACCGGACGCGCGCTCCGAAGCGGTCATCGCCGCGACGCCCCGCTCGCCGGCGAGGCGCCGGGCGAACGGGTCGTCGAAGAGCCGATCGGGCCGGCTACTTTCCCGTGCCCGCACGGCGGCGATCCAGTACGCGGTGTTCACTACCACGGCGCGACCGCCTCGAATGATCGGCGGGACAGGACCTAGGCGGCCAACAGGATGATCAGCAGGAGCACCAGCACCGGGATGGCGATCCCGATCAGCGCCTGCGGCCGGGCCAGGAGGACCGCGCCGGGATCCATCGGCTGCCGGCTGGGCCCGGTCTGCGGGGGTACCGGCGCAGGCAGCTTGGCCACCTTCCCGCGACGGACCAGGTTGATGATCACGGTGATCGGCGTGATGACCGAAGAGGCATAGCCGTACCAGCCGCGGATCAGCGTGTTGGCGGTCATCCTCCGGAACGTGGCGAGCCCGCAGTCACGGCAGAACGGGCCGCGCAGGTGCAGGAACCTCATCACGATGATCATGCCCTGGTGCTCGCGGAACGTCGTGTCGACGGCCGGTACGCAACCGCACAGCCGGCACTGCGTCGTGCCCTGCGGGTATGCCTGAGCGGGCACCTGGTAACCGCTGCCCGGTACGGCGGGCGCCGGGTAGCCGGCCGGCGGCTGGCCCGGGTACGCGTTCGGGGACTCGGGCGCCGGCGCGTAGCCGGCGGGCGGCTGCGCCGGGTAACCGGCCGGGGCTTGGGTCGGGTAGCCGGCCGGAGCCTGCGCCGGGTAACCAGCGGGCGCCTGCGCCGGGTAACCGGCCGGGGCTTGGGTCGGGTAGCCGGCCGGGGCCTGCCCCGGGTAACCGGCGGGCGCTTGGGCGGGGTAGCCGGCGGGAGCATGCGCCGACGGGTATGCAGACTGGGGATACGACTGCGGCGGGTATGTGGGCGGACCGTAAGCCGCAGGCTGTCCCTGATACTGGGGTGCTGACACGAGCGCAGATCATACGGCGGTCGCAGCACCCGGTGGGGGCACCGGGATCACGCTGCGTCGCGGCACCGTACGCCAACACGTCGCGCCACGCGATCCGCATCGGGCGTCTCGCCGCAATCCTCGGACTATCGTGCTTGTGACGACTGGCCTCACGGCCCACCGCGAAAGTTCGCGGGCAGCGACAGTCACCGGATATCGTTGGTCACTGTGACAGAATCCGTCCACCCAACACCCGACGAGAGCGGGTCCTCGGGCTATGCCAGAACCGATGGCGCGCCCGAGTCGACGAGTGCGGCAGAGCCACCGGCACCGAAGAGTGATCTCGAGGACTGGCTCGATGGGCTCCGCACCGACATGCGCAACGACCCGCCCGGATGGATCGACCCGGACGCGGTGGGTACGACGGGCAAGGGCAAGACCCTTCAGGACCTGAGCGACACGACAAGCGACACCGCGATAAACGGCAGTGCGATAAACGGCAACGCGATGAGCGGGAACCCGATCGGCGAGCGGGCACCGGGCGAGAGTCCGGCCGGCGACCGCGCGGCGAGCGGGGCGGAAGCCGGCCCGGGCGACTTGCCGTCCGCCCCCACGTCCGGAGCCGGCGCGGCCAGGTCCGGAGCCAGCGCGGCCCTGGCCGGAGCCAAAGCTGCCAGGGCCGGGGCCAAAGCCGGGGCCGGAGCCAAAGCCGGGGCCAGGGCCGGGACTGGGGCCGGGGCCATCGCGCCAGCGGCCGCCCCGGCCGAGAAGACCGAAAACGGGAAAGCGAAGAGCGGGGACACGAAGAGCGGGGACGCGAAGGGCACCGGCGCTCCGGGCGAGCGCGCGCAAGCCGCGTCCGGCCCGAGCGGGAGCGGGACGGGCGAGGCCACGACGGAGAGCGCGACCGCTCAGGGTGCGAACCCGGCGGCCGAAACGGCGCCGGGCGGGCCCGCGACACCGCAAGCGGTCACCGTTCCGGGCGTCCGGCCCGCACCCGAGGCGCCGGTCCACGTAGGACGGCACCGCGCGGAGGACTGAGTCCGGCGCATCCCCTTGCCGGGCAATGATTCCCTCCTCAACCGGAGGCGTCGCCTCGGTAGGGATCGAGGGAAGCCATCCGTGCGAGTTCAGCGGACGCGCAGCCGCTGGTCGTCGATCTCGACCACGTCGCCGCGCCGCAGTTGCCGTCCGCGACGCACCTCGACCTCGCCATTGACCCGCACCTCACCGGCGGCGATGCGTAGCTTCGCCTCGCCGCCGGTGTCGATCACACCGGCGAGCTTCAGCAGCTGAGCCAGCCGGATCGGGTCTTCATCGACCTCCACGTCCCTGTTCACCACACCTCCACGGTACCGAGCCCGTTTCCGTGGTGGTGCCGGCCTCACCCTTCGACGACTCCGGCGTTCTCGCCCTGGGCCAGCGGCACGACCGCCTGCGGTACCACCCGGTGCACGGTCGCCAGCACCGAGGCCATAATGAGACTCACCGCGGCGGCGATCCCCATCGAGCCACCCGCGTACGCGACGAACAGCCTGCCGCGGCTGAGTTGGTCGGCCGGCGTCGCGATCACCTGATCGGTGAGCTTGAGGGTGAGCGCGGCACCGGCCAGCAACACCGCTCCCGCGGCGACCAGCGCGAGTACCGCGCGCCAGTTCGCCGGCCCGTAGTCGACGTCGCCGTGGCGCCGCTGGGCCACCACGATGAACACCCCGGCGACGCTCGCCCACGCGCCGACGATGAGCAGCGCCGCCACCGCGTCGCTGGGTCGATGCCAGCCCGCCGACAGCGTGGCGACACCGACGATCGCGGCGCCGAAGGCGCCGAGGATGGCCACGATGCCGCGTACCCCCGCGGGTAACGCCAGCACGAGTGCGACCGCGACGGACGCGGCGATGGTCGTGTGTCCGCTGGGCAGGCTGTTGCCGACCGCGGCCCGCTGGAGGTCGACGCCCAAATCCGGGCGGGGAATGAGCCGCTTCAGCACCTGCGAGGTGGCGCTGGCGCCCGCGACGAGCACGACCACCCCGAACGCCACCGCGATCCGGCGGCGGATCAGCGCGATGAAGCCGACGGTCGCCGTCGCGGCCACCACGGACAGCGCGGTGATGGTGTCCAGCACGGTCAGCACCAGGTCGCCGATGTGATCCTGACCGATCCGGTTGCCGGTCAGTGCCGCGGTGTCCAGCAGCTGGCCGTGTCTGGTCTGAACAAAGAAACGACAGACCATCACGAACGCAACCAGTTCGGCGCCAGCCAGAACCAGCAACCAGAGAACCAGACCGAGCGGCCATCGACGCATGCGCAGTAACGTAGCCGACTCCCGCAGAATTCAAACCCAGTCCGGTGGCGCTTCCACAGCGCGGGCACCTCGATCGCGGGCGGCCGCAGGCCGCCGATCGCCGGCTTCAACCGGTAATCTACAGCCCCAGCTCGCCGCCGGGACGGGAAACACGGGGAAAGGAGAGGCAGTGAGCAGTGGAGGGCAGCCGGTCGGCGCCTCGTCGCCCGGCGCCGCGCTTGAGTCGGAACAGCCCGACGCCGCGCCCGAGTCGACGACCGATCCGGAGCGGGCGAACGGCCGGCGCGCCAACGCCTACGACAGCGAGCGGGTGGCCGCCGCGTACGCGTTCGACCGTCCCGCGGTACACGAACGGATCCTGCGTTCGCTGCGGTTGGCCGGGCGGCGCCGGCACGCGCTGGACATCGGCTGCGGTGCCGGTGTGTCCACCGCCGCGCTCGCCTCGCTGGCCGAGCGCGTCACCGGTCTGGAACCGGTGCGAACCATGCTCACGCACCGGCACGCGGTCGCGCCGCGGGCGGCGTTCGCCATCGGTCGCGCGGAACGGTTGCCGTTCGCCGCCGGAACCTTCGATCTGGTCGCCGCGGCCGGTTCGCTCAACTACGCCGACCTTCCGGTCGCCCTCACCGAAGCGGCACGGGTGCTCACGCCGGACGGAACCCTTGTCGTCTATGACTTCGGGCAGGGACGGCGCGCCGTCGAGAGCGGCGGGCTCGCCGGTTGGTTCGGCGAGTTCGAGCGCCGCTTCCCCATGCCCCCGGGATATCCGGACCTGGACCTGCCGCGCCTGCCGCTGGGCGACTACGGACTGCGCCTCGACGACCAGGTGGACGTCGAGGTCTCGTTGCCGATGCGGCACGATGCCTACCTGCGGTACGTGCTGAGCGAAGCGAACGTCACCGACGCGGTCGCCGGCGGCCGGATCACCGTCGACGCGGCACGCGACTGGTGCGCCCGCACGCTCGCGGAGGTGTTCGGCACCGGCAGCCTGACCGTGGGGTTCACCGGGTATCTGGCCACGCTGCTGCCGCGGTAGCGCCGGAATCCGGTTGGCGCGGCACCACGCCGGGTCTAACCTCACGGCACATGTAGCCCACCGACGAAGGTGCCCGTACCGGTGGCCGTTGAGGCGGCTGCCGCGCGGCCGCAGCGGTGCCGGAGCCTGCGACACCACACCGATTTCCGGCTGCTGTGGGCGGGCCAGTCCGTGTCGCTGGTCGGTTCGGCGGTCAGCTTTGTCGCGCTCCCCCTCGTCGCGCTGCTGGTGCTGCACGCCGACACGTTCGAAGTGGGAATCCTGACCGCAGTCGAACGTCTCCCGCCGCTGGTGGTCGGGCCGCTGGTCGGGCCGCTCGCCGACCGGGGTTCACGGCTGCGCCTGATGGTGGTCGCGGACCCGCGACACGGCCCGCCGGTTATTCGACCAGTCTGGGCTCGGCGCGTCTGACGCCGCGCGACGACCCAGACCAGTCGACCGCGCCGATCTCGGTACGCGGCCGGCTCGCCGGCTTCCGGGCGGACGTCGGCGATCTGGTGCGATCGGCTCGCCGCGCGGATCGGAGTCGGACCGCTGCTGGTCACCGGCCAGGTCGTGCTGGTGGCCGGCGGCGTGCTGCCCCCTACCGGCGGTGCTCGGCGGGGTACTCGGCGCGGCGTCGTCGGTACGGGTGGCGATGCTCACCGGCGCGGCGGGCATGGCGCTGGGGCTGGTGGCCGTGCTGCGCCGCCGGGTGCTGGCCGTTCGGGCCGGCTGAGGTTGCGGTCCTCCCCGGCCGAGGTTGCGGGCCTCCGGCTGAGGTGGCGGTCCTCGGGGCGGCTGAGGCAGCGGGCCCCCGGGGCGGTGCCCGAGTCGATCCCGACATTCACCGTCATCAGAATGTTCCGGGCGCGGCAGTCTTGACGATTCCATGAACTTCGATAAGGCTCTCTGTCCGAGAGAGCGCTCTCTCATATGGCTCTCTCGATATGTCCACCCTGATGCACCGTCCCACGTCAGGAGCCACACATGTCACCGATCCCCCACCCACCCCACCCCGTGATCCGCCGCAGACCAACGCGCGTCACAGCCGCGCTGATCGCCGTCGCGGTCGCGCTGCTGGCCGGCTACACCGCCATCGCGGTCGGCCAGGCCCAGGCCGCGGACACCCTGCTGTCGCAGGGCAAGCCGGCCACCGCCTCGTCCGCC
>NZ_BONZ01000119.1 GCF_016862975.1 Rugosimonospora africana | reverse complement strand
CGACCACTGCGTCGATGGTAGAAGATGACCCGAGTCGCCGACGATGTAACCGAAGGCGGCGTTGACCGTGGGAGCGGTCAAAGTTCCGCTGCCACTGGAAAGGTAGGCATCGATATCACCAGTGGCGGTGATGGCCCAGAGGTCTGGACTTTCGTCGCTGTTGAGGTCGGTGCCGCTGATAGCGGTGATGCTGGTGGGCATCCAGCCGCTCGTGGCGTACACAACCTTGGTGCTGCCCTGGCCGGCGGCGGGCACATCGTTCGCGCTGTCACCCATCCAGAGGTCCAGTTCGCCGGTGATGCTGTCTCGGGCGAACAGCGCGGGGCCGGTAGCCGTTGTTGCCGTTGTGATCGTCTGATTCGCCCAGTCGCCGACTGTCTCGCAGTCGCTGCCGGCCGGTCCGCTGAGACACTCGGGGTCGTCGTTGTACACGCCCACGGTCCAGGTGGGGGTATAGAGGTAGAGGTTCTGGCCTACCACGGCGTAGAGGTCCGGGAAAGGAATCCCGTCCGGATCGGGGCTGCGGGCCGGAGCCACTTGGTCGACTGTTTGGTAGTCACCGCTACCGTCCGTTGCGGGCAGGACGATGGGAAAGATGTTGTTTGGCGTGGTGTCCAGAGCCCCACCGTCGCCGAATGCGGCGATGACCTCCGTGTTGCCGCCGTCTGGTCCTGGGTGGGGGAGTTGGACCAACACGTCCTGGCCGCCGTCGTTGTTGAAGTCGGCTGTGGACACGGTGGTGTTGGTCCAGTCGAACGAGGACGCGGAGGCGTTGGCGCTGATGCCGATCTGGCTGCGGCGAGCGTTGAGATGACCGCTGGTATCGGTGTTCGGGTAGAGCCATAGTCCGGGATGGGTGAGGGTGCCGGGTTGGAGGAAGTCCGGCTTGCCGTCACCTGTGAGGTCGCCTGTCGGGTCGGGCCTGGTCGGTGGCGGGGTGCTGAAGGAGTACGCGGCGGGGATGCTGCTGGGGTTGCCGGCACTGTCCAAGGCGTAGACGTAAAGCGTGTTGGGTCCGACTCGAGGTGGCGTCAGGCTCCTACTGGCGATGCCGTTGGTTGCCTGGATGTAAGTTCCGCCGACGGTGTTGGCGGTTTGCCCGGAAAGGATGGTGGGTTGGACGTTGAAGGCGTAGACGTAGCCGGTTGGTGTCTCGCCGGGGTTGGGGCTGAAGGTGAACGTCCCGGCTGTGCGTGCGGCGCCTGCCATCTCATTTTCTGGGTAGTCGGTAGAGGTGATGACTGGTTGAGCGGGCTGCTGGTGGTTGACCGTGAAGTAGCACGGGCCGGAGGAGCCACTGCGGTCATGGCCGTCGTATGCCTGCACAGTCCACGCGTAAGTGTGCCCGTCGACGAGGTTTGGAGCGGACAGGTTCAGCGAAGCGGTCTGGTTGTTGCTAACTGTGACGGCGGCGGCGGTCAGTGTCGTCTTCGTCGTTTGGTCGTTGACGGTGAAGTCGGCTTCGAGTTGAGTCTGGCTGCCGTCAGGATCGGTCAAGGTCGCGGCGAGCCTGACGTCGGTGTTGCCGACCGGGTCGTAGTTGCCGTTGCCGTCGCCGGTGCAGCGGGTGCTGGGGTTCGTCGCCATGTTTCGCGGCGGGTTGGGTGCCGCGTTGTACTCGATGGCGATGGTCGGGTTGTTGGCGAACTTCTTCCACCCTTCGGTGGTTGACTCGTCCTTGTTGTAGAGGCCGAGAGTGTCGGTACTCCAGCGGCCGGAGGCGGCGGAGACGATTTCGCCGGTGATGTCGAAGTCTTCCTCGATCGGGTTGTGCGTTTCGCCTGGCGACCAGTCGGCCGGGACCTGACGCGAGGCGACGGTGTTGCCCTTGCACGGCTGATTGTTCCAGGTTGTGCTCGGGCCGATGCCGCACATGTGATGCACCTCAACGGTGGGCGCGGCTGTGGTACTGGCTGTCCACACTTCGCTGGTCTGGAACGTCGCCTTGACGATGTGGGTACCCCAGATCTGAGACGGGATACTCATCTGAAAGAAGGATCGGGCGGTGTAGTGAGGAGTGTTGTAGCTGTAACCGATGCGGGCATCGTCGCCGGTGTTCCAGTACGACTGGTCGGCCCAGGCTGAGGCGACGTAGGTCCAGTTGCTGCGTTTGCCTGCGGCGGAGTCGGGGTTCCACGACGGGTCGATGAACACCGGCCAGTGCGTGAGGGCGCTGGTCAACATGTCACGGTCGGGGGTGAGCCCAATAGAATCACCGCTGACATGAACTCCTACTGGGGCGACACGGGCCCCGGTAGGAGGACTGGCCGCGCCCGATGGGAGCTGATCCTTTACCGGAGGGTCCGGCAGCGGGGTTCGGGTAGCCGGGTGTATTGGGGCGGCCTGGCTGGAATCCCATTGGCGAGGCGCCGGTGCGCTGAAGGCCAGTGCTCCGGTGGGGGTGGTGGCCAGGAGATTGCCTTGGCTGGTAGCGGTAACCACGGCCCCACGGGTATGTGTTGTCAGCCGCAGGGTGCTCAGTGCCGGATTGCGGGCGGCGGCGGCGTCGTGGACGACGAGGACCTCGCTGAACCCGCCTTGAACGGTTGCGGTGACTTGCAGATCAACGCCTGGCAGCACGTTGGCGTAGACCGCACTCGCGCCACTGGTCGTCGGTTTTGGCAGGGTACCGGGCCACGAGATGGCCAGGGTCGCCGTGGAGTTGACCATGGTGGCCAACGGTGCGGTTCCACCGCCGGAAAGAGTCAACGGGATGGTTGAGGCGGCCGGGCTGAGGCTGCCGTCGGGGTTGGCGCGTAACGTAGCGTCCAGCTTCACCCAGGACCCGTTCACTTTCACTCGTACGGGTTGAGCGCTGGTGGTGACTGTCATGGTGCCGTTTGGGTTCGCGAAGGTCTGCTGCGTCTCGGTGGTGGACGCGGCCACCTCTACGGGACGCCCGGACGCCTTCGCCTTAGCCGCGGCAACCGCCAACGGTGTCGTGTGACTCGCCGGTGTGGGAGTGGCAGCGGGGCTTGGTGCTGGCACGGCACCGGCCGTCTGCGGGACAGCCAGCGCGCCTGCCCCGGCCAGAACCAGTGGCATCAGCCATCGCATCGCTCGTCCGCGGCTGTGAGGATGCCTGTACATTGGCTCGCTCCTGTTCCGTGTGAACGTGGTTGGCTGTGGCTCAGGCATTAGACAGCGATCGTTGTTGCACCTTGACGTACATCGGTTGATGAGGGTGGGCGCGTGGACTCGGAAGCCACCGACACTGTTGCGGTTGCCGTCCATCGAAACTGCCGTAGGCGATGACTTGTGCGACCGCTTTCGCTGCTGATGTTGGTCGGCCAGGCGGCAAGGTGTTCCCGGCCGGGTCGCTCACCGCTGGCATCAATGTCGAACCGTCGATGACTTGGCGCCGCTGTCGATCCGATGCGTGTCCATCGGCCCGGTCCCCGTCCTAGTTCCTTGTCACGGCCGGCGTGTCACTCGGGTACCGGAGCAACACCTGGTGCGGGCAGACCCGTCGCGATGCGTGCATGTGCGTCGCGGGGCCGCCTGCCGCCGAAGATTACGGCCCGACGGTGGTGAATGTCGAGACCGGCAATCGTGCTAGATCGAGGCATTCCGAATGGTTGGTATTGCGTGGCTGCAGGGGTTACAGGTGCGAATGGCATGAGTGCCCATCTTTCTCCGGTGATCTTCGATATAGACAGCTCTTCGGCCGTGAAGGACCCGGCTATGAAGTGGTGCTGGTGGGGGCGTGGGAGCAGTTATCTCAACGATTGATCTCTATGCAACCCGAAGATCGTCCGGTAGCGTCCCTCTCGCAACCGGCTTGCTACTAACGGGGAGGCGGCGATGGTTGTGGCGCTACGTGCATCGTGGATCGAGTCCGCTCGTCGACAATTCGGTCACCGGATGCGGGTGTCAATGCGTCGAGGCGCCGCCATCCTACTGCCGGTCGTTCTCGTAGCCGGCGGCCTATTGGCAGCCCCGCCGGTTCCCGCAGTAGCTCGGCCGGCGGGGCCGCCGCCGCTGCAGCACTGGGACAGTGTTCACGGGCGGCCGGCAAAGCCGGTGGCGTTGCCGCATCCGCACAACGACGCGGCGACGTCCCGGATCCTGCCCGCGACGACGTGGCCGTCCGCCGGCACTGCGGTGGTGAGTGTCGCTACGGTCCCTGCCGGAGGAGCCCACACCTCCGCAGCTAGCGCCAAAGCCAGCCCCGCCGGGATACGAGCTGGGGCTCTGCCGCTGTGGGTTTCTCGCCCGGCTCAGGGAGTGGCGGCGTCGAAGGTGTCGGTGGCGTTGCTGGATCACGCTTCTACGCTGCGCGCGGGAGTGCACGGCATGTTGTTCACGGTTCGCGCCGCGGACGGCAGCTCGAGTGACTCAGCGGTTGGCGTCTCCGTCGACTACTCCGCGATCGTCAACGCCTACGGCGGCGACTGGGCGAATCGATTGCATCTCGTGGAGTTGCCGTCATGTGCGGTCACGACACCACAGGTCGGCTCCTGCAGGGTTCAGAAGCCGGTCGCGACGCAACGCGACACCGCGTCCAAGTTGTTGAGTGGACAGGCGAGTTTGCGCACCGGCGCCGCTGGATCCGAAGCGGTCCAGGCGCCGCGGCAGGTCGCACCGTCGGTTGTGCTGGGAGTGGACGGCGACCCCGCCGGCAACGCGGGGGACTACACCGCGACCGGGTTGAAGCCGTCGGGCACCTGGAGCGCGGGTGGTAGCTCGGGAGACTTCAACTACTCCTACCCGATCGCCGTGCCGCCAGTGCCGGGCCAGTTCACTCCGGACGTGACTTTGTCGTACTCGTCGCAGTCAGTGGATGGCGAGCAGGTCGCGACCAACACGCAGTCGTCGTGGGTCGGTGACGGGTGGGACTACACCCCAGGGTACGTCGAACGGTCCTACATCGACTGTGCCGACGACCCGGCCGGAACGGCACCCAAGACCGGCGACAACTGTTGGGCGGGACAGGTCGTGCACCTGTCACTCGGATCGCGCTCTGGTGACCTCGTCTACGACACGTCGGCGCCGACGCACTGGAAGATCTCCGGCGATGACGGGTCCGTCGTTGAGCTGCTGACCGGCGCCACCAACGGCGATAACGACGGGGAGTACTGGAAGATCACCACGCAGGATGGAACTCAGTACTTCTTCGGTCGCAACCGACTGCCGGGATACACCAGCGACACGGCGACCCCACCGACGAACTCCACCTTCACTGAGCGGGTCTATGGGGCGCATGACGGGGATCCCTGCCATGACTCGGCCGGGTTCGCGTCGTCGTCGTGCAATCAGGGATGGCGGTGGAACCTGGATTACGTCATCGATTCGCACCATAACGCGCAGGCGTTCTACTACAAGACCGAGACCAACTACTACGGCGCCGACTCCGGAACCACCGGCGTGTCCTACGTGCGCGGCGGCTACCTCGACCACATCGACTACGGCCTGGTCGACCCCAACCCGTACCCCGGGCACGCCCCGGCACAGGTGACCTTCGGCGTCGACCAGCGATGCGTCGTGTCCACCTCGGCCTGTGCGCCAGCCAACATCGATACCACCCCATCGAACTGGCCCGACGTCCCCTACGACCAGAACTGCAAGAAGGACGCCGTGTGCAACGTCCACTCGCAAACGTTCTGGTCCCAGGTTCGGCTCACCAGCATCACGACGTCGGTGTGGGGCGGAACGGCCACGATCCCGGTGGACACCTACCGCCTTACGCAGACCTTGCCCGATCCCGAGGATGGCACCGGAACGCCCGCCTTGTGGCTGGCCTCCATCCAGCACACTGGCAACGTCGGCGGCTCGATCGACCTGCCCGCGGTGGCGTTCGCCGCGACGAACCTGCCCAACCGGGCGGACAGCACCGTTGACCACGCCCCAGCGATGAACCACAACCGGATCTCCACCATCACCACCGAGACCGGAGAGGTCGTCGGCGTGAACTACCAGAACCCGGGTTGCGTTGCGCCCGTGAGTACAGACCCGTCGCAGAACACAAGCCTGTGCTACCCGGTGTACTGGACGCAGGAAGGAACCACACAACCGGCGCGGGACTGGTTCAACAAGTACGTCGTTACGGAGATCGACGACCAGGACCCGACCGGCAAGTCCGCGACGGTGACCACGAAGTACGGCTATCCGAACCCGCCGGCATGGCACTTCGACAACAACGAGCTGGTCAAGCCGAACCTGCGTACCTATGGGCAGTGGCGGGGCTACGGGGTCGTCCAGACCCGGACCGGCGCCGGCACCGACGCGAGAACCCTGTCGGAGGCGTACTACTTCAGGGGGATGGACGGCGACAGCCTGCCCAGTGGGGGGCATCGCACCGCGACGGTGACGCTGTCCTCGGACGTCACCGTACCCGGCGCGGCGAGCAGCGTCGCCGACACCGATCAGCTGGCCGGGCAGGTGCGTGAACAGCTGTCGTACAACGGTGACGGCGGCCCGCCGAACGACGCCACCGTCACCGACTACTGGGTGAGCTCACCAACCGCGACCCGGACCCGGACCGGTCTGCCCGCCCTGACTTCGGTCATGGTGCGACCGGTGACCACGTACGCCACCGCGGCGATAACCTCCGGCGCGACGACGACCTGGCGGACCACGAAGACCGAAATCACCTACAACACGGCCATCGGGTTGCCCACTGTGGTCTATCACCACGGTGACATCACCGACCCCTCCCAGGCCACCTGCACCGTCACCAGCTACGCACCCGCCGCCGACGGGACGAACCTGGTGTCCCTACCCGCCGAGGTCGAGAACGACGCCAAGCCATGCGGCGGCTCCGGTGTCAACGGGCTGACCGCGCCCACGTCCTTGACCCGACCCGCGGACGTCATCTCCGACACCCGAGCCTTCTACGACGACCCCTCATTTGCTACGACGTGGCCTCAGTCGGCAGTGACAACCGGGCAAACCAACATGGTGCGTCAAGCCATCGACTACGCCAGCGGCGCCTTCACCTACATCACCAAGGCCAAGACGCTCTATGACGGCTACGGCCGAACCACCGCCAGCACCGACGCCGACGGCAACACCACCACCCTGTCCTACACCACAACCAACGGCCTGACGACCTCCACAACCACCACCAACCCGCTGCACCAAGCCACCACGGCCACACTCGACCCCACCCATGGCGTCACCACCAAGACCGTCGACCCGAACCTGCTGGAAACCGACCTGCGTTACGACGCCTTGGGGCGGATAACCGGAGTATGGCTGCCCGGCAACAACGACACCGCAAAGCAAGCGAACCAGAAGTACAGCTATCTCATCTCCCAGACACAGCCGTCAGCGGTCACCAGCGCCTCACTCAACGAACACGGCTCCTACACCACCTCGGTGACTTTCTACGACGCTTTGGATCGCCAACGGCAGACGCAAAGCGACAGCCCCGCCGGCGGGCGGCTGGTCACCGACACCTTCTACGACTCACGCGGCTGGGCGTACAAGACCAACAACGCGAACTGGGACGACTCGAGTACACCGTCCACGACTCTGCTGGACATGAGGGGACTCGACGAAAAAGTCCCGAACCAGGACGTGATCACCTTCGACGGACTCGGGAGGCCGGTACTGGACGTGTCGCGGGCGAAGGGAGTCGAGCAGTGGCACACCCAGACCGTGTACGGCGGCGACCGAACCACCGTGATCCCACCCGACGGCGGCACCCCCGTCACCACCCTCACCGACACCCTGGGCCGCACCATCGAGCAGGACTCCTACAGCAGCGCCCCGACCGTCACCGGCAACCGGGTCACCGGAGGCAGCTTCGTCCCCATCACCTACGGATACGACCACCGCGGAAACCAGAACAGCATCACCGACGACCAGCACAACACGTGGACGAGCACCATCGATCTCCTCGGTCACACCGTCACCCAGACCGACCCCGACAGCGGCACATCCCAGCGGACATACGACAACAACGGCAACGTCCTCACGGCCACCGACGCGCGCAGCAACACGATCTCCTACAGCTACGACCCCCTCAACCGGAAGACCTTTGAATACGACGGTCCGGATGAGACGGCACCGAAACTCGCCGAATGGCACTACGACTCGACCGACATCGTCAACGGCATCGGGCAACTCAGCTCCGAGACCAGCTACTCCGGGACGACTCCCTACACGTCGACGATCTCCGGCTACAGCAACCGCTACCTTCCCCTAGAGACCACCATCACCATCCCCACCGATGGGGCTCTCGCCGGGTCATACACGTTCACCAACACCTACGCTCCCACTACCGGGGCCCTGTCGAAGACCGACTACCCCGCCACCAGCGGCGCGCTCCCCAAAGAGACCGTCAACTACGGATACAACACTCAAGGACAACTCGTCAGCGTCGGCGGCGGCGGACCCTACATCGAAGCCACCACGTTCACTCCCTATGGCGAACCCGAACGCGTCCAGCTCGGCATCCTGACCAACCAGATCTCCTACGTCAGCAACATCTACGATCCGCACACCCGGCAAGTCAAAGACACCACCGTAGACCGCTCCGTGACCCCCAGCCGGGTTGACGACGTCGCCTACACCTACAACCACGCCGGCCTCATCACACAAAGCACCGACACCCGCAACAACACCACCAGCGAAACCCAGTGCTTCGACTACGACCTGCTCGGCCGACTGACCACCGCCTGGACCGCCAGCGACGCCTGCGCCAACGACGTGGGCAAGACCGGAACAAACTCCACCGTGGGCGGCATCAACCCATACTGGACCAGCTGGACCTTCACCGACGACGGCGATCGCAAGACCGAAACCCAGCACGCGCTCCCCACGCAACCCGCCGGCGACACCACCTCCACCTACACCTACCCCACAGGTACGAACGCTCAACCCAACACCGTGCAATCGGTAGCCACCGTTAGCCCTGCCGGCACCCAGACCAGTACCTACACCTACGACAATGCCGGCAACACCCTCAACCGCACCACCCCGGCCACCGGCTCCCAGACCCTGACCTGGAACGACCTCGACCAACTCAGCCAAGTCACCGCGGGAACGAAGTCCTCGAGCTACGTTTACGACGCCGACGGCGGACTGCTCCTCCAGCGCGACCCCGGAACCACCACCCTGTACCTGCCCGGCGAGGAGCTTCACCTCAACACCGGCACCAACACACTCACCGGTCAGCGGTACTACACCGCCAACGACGTCACCTGCGTCCGCACCGGCACCACGAGCACCGCCTACAACTACCTGCTCGCCGACCAACACGGCACCGCCACACTCAGCCTCGACCACACCGGCCAGACACCGTCCTGGCGGGCCTTCACTCCCTACGGCGCACCACGTTCCAGCACCGTGCCATGGCCCGACACCCACGCCTTCCTCGGCCAACCCACCGACTCCCTGACCAACCTCGACCTACTCGGGGCCCGCAACTACGACCCGACAACGGGGCGATTCGTCTCCGTCGACCCCATCATGGAACCCGCGGACCCCAACCAGCTCGGCGGCTACAGCTACTCAGGCAACGACCCCGTCAACAAGACCGACCCAGATGGGACGCTCGGCTGCGTCCGCCTCGACATCGACGGGCCCTGCGTACCCAACAACCCGCCCTCCGGGAACAACAGCGGCGGGGGAGGAGGCCACAGCGGTGGCGGCGGGGGAGGAGGCTCCGGTAGCGGAGACATCCCACTCCAACACGGCACCGTGGTAAACGTTCACCAGGACGGCACCGTCACCGTCGACGGCATCACGATCAGCGCCACCAGCGTAAACGACGACGAATGGCGATTCGCCCAGCAGGTCGACGCCTATTACGATCCGACCTGGGGCAAAGACGCTGCAGCACAGGTACTTCACGCGATGGACCTAGCCTGCCAACATGAAGCAGGGGTCTGCACAGAGGCGTTCGCCCGCGACATCAGCTCCGCCATGGCCGACCGCGCAGCATGGATCAATAAATGCCGCGGCAGTTGCTGGCAATTCCAACTATCCCTCGGCGGCGTGGCCAACGCAGTCGCGCTCGGGGGCGAGGGCCCAGGAGGTGATGACCGGCTCGGTGCCGTCAATCCCGACGTCGCCGAGGCCAGGGGCGTTGTAGCCGACGCCGTCGAAGAGGAGTACGCGGACATCGCGGGCCTCGCCGAGGGCGACATCAGCAAGCTGCGCACCGCCTGCGGTGGCAACAGCTTCGACCAACACACCGGCGTCCTCATGGCTAACGGCACAACCGAACCGATCAATCAGGTCAAGATCGGCGATGAGGTCCTCGCCACCGATCCGACTACCGGTACCACAGCCCCCCGGCACGTTACCGCTCTGCACCTTAACCAAGACACTGGCCTCACCGATCTGACCGTCGCCACCAGCGACGGCTCGACCGCCGCGCTCCACACGACACAGCATCATCCCTTCTGGGACGCCACCCGGCATGCCTGGATCGACGCTGCAGACCTGCTGCCCGGCGACCGCCTGCACACCCTCGACGGGCAAGTCGAGACCGTGGCCGCGGTGCACTCGTTCACGCAGCAACACCCCATGTACAACCTCACCATCGAGACCACTCACACGTACTTCGTGATCGCCGGCACCACGCCAGTGCTGGTGCACAATGCAGGATGTGGGCCCGATGTGGTTCTCGGTCCCGGTGTCGACAATGCCGACGCGCTCCGATCATGGTCTTCGACCACTCCGGAGACCGAGTTCATTTATGATCCGGCCACGGGTGATTTCCTCGCGGGCGATCGGACTCCGCCGGCGACCCATAACAGTGGACCGAGTCCTCACGAACAGTTGGTGGAACAAATGGGGGCCACGGATCCGAAGGCGATCGTTGGCGGGACAATGTATCGTGACACCAACGGATCGCTCGTATTCACGCAGGTTAGTGGTCATTTCGGGCAGAACTGGACGGCTGGGAGTTGGCAGCAATTCAAAGATTTCATGGGTAATTACGGAATTCAAGCAGAATATCGACCCTGGGGCTGAGTAATGGGGACCTGGAAGCCTGTGCTCTCGACAAGTTACGACTCATGGCTCGGCATAATGCCAGACGGAACCCTTGGAGTGGGAAAGTTCGACGTCGGCCGTGTGTCGCTCGATGAGTCGCATTACGTCGTTGCGTGGCCACTACTGTCGAATGGGTTCGACGACGTCTATCGGCAGCTTTACAGTGTGCGGAAGCAACTCAATCTGGACGTCGGCGGACCTGAGATGCTCATCGAGTGCATCGTGAGTTCGGCGTGGAGGTCTGGTCGGCCGTATTGGATGAGATTAGCTGTCCCGTGGGCCGGTGCAATGGTTCAGTCGGGGGCCTTCGACGTCGGCAAACTACGAACATTACTCGTGTCGATGTCGAAATCCGAGCTGATTTCTGCCGATGATCGCGAATTTGCGCAACACGCATTGGCGACCGTCGACGAGTCAGTTTGATTTCCGCGCGGCGCAATAGAATGCGATCTCATCGGCGGCGGCGCGTATTGGAATATTGGCCTAATCTGGCGCGGCTGTCCCGCACGTTACAGCAAACGGTTCCGCCCAGTTTGTCCGTCTCGGGGCGTCGGGTTGCGCCGGCGTGCTGTCACGGACACATCAACCCCATGGATGAGTACCGACGCCGACCAGCAGAAACCCCCACCGAACACGCGCTCATCGAGCATGTGGCGGCAGCGGCACGCGGTGTGGTTGTGCACCCAGTGTGAGTCGGGATTCGGCCGCGTTCGTGTCGGCGGGTCAACCCGGCGAGCAAGTACCGTTCGCCGTTACCGATTTCCGGCGCCCGGGTGGCGCTGGCCAGTTGCCCGACCACGACGTCTTCTTCGCTCGCCAGAGGCGGATGCGCCCGTTCGCGGGAGATGACCCACTGATGCACCATGTTCCAGCGTCGTGTCTCGGATTGGCCGAGCAGTTCGTCTCGTCGAGGGGCCGCGGTCAGTGCGCTGCCGGGTTCCACGCCTGCCGGCCGGTGTATCGCGGGTTGGCCAGTATCGCCGCGACTGTGCGCAGCCCTCATTGGGGCTGTGTCGGTGCAGCGTGCCAGGATGGGCGAATGGTTGTACAGCAATGAGCCTGGCGCCTGGCCGGATTCACCGTGTTCGGCGGACTAGACCGCCGTGAACCGGGCGATGACTGGAGCGTGGTCGGGCACGGTCGCGGGTCGCCGTGTTTCGGTGGAGGCGGTGATGGATCCGATGTCGTCGACGAGGCTGTCGACGCTGGCAAGGCGTAGCCGTAGGTCGCGGGAGACGAAGATGTGGTCGATGAGTTCGCCTTTGCCTTCGTAGATGCGGGAGTAGGCGCGGCCTGCGGGTAGCAGGCTGGCGAGGTTGTATAGCCGTACCGGGTCGCCTTTGTCGGGACGGGTGACGCTGCCGTCGTCCGGGCCGCCGAGGAGGGTGGTGGTGACGGCGTCGGGGCCGTCGTTGAGGTCGCCGCAGAGGATCGTCGGGATGCCCGGTTCGCCGTCTTTGGCGGCGGCGGTCATGGCCTTGTTCAGTTGGACTCGTACCGCGACGGCTTCGGCGGTGCGGCGCAGGAGTGCGTAGCCGGCGCCGCGGGCGCGTTCGTCTTCGCTGATCGGGAACCGGCGACCATTCGGGTAGGTCAGTAGCTTCGATTTGAGGTGGGCGGTCATCAGCCGGATCCCGCCGGCGACGTCGACGTGTACCTGTAGCGCGCCGCGGCCGAGTTCCTTGAGGGTGGTGCCGTCGACGTCGGGCACCTGCGGCAGGCCGGCCTTCGGTAGGGTGGCGAGCTGCTTCTCGACGGTGACCGGGTGCGGGGACAGGACGCCGACTCGGATGCCGCGTCCATCCGGGTGCGTGGAGAGCGCTGCCTTCCACCCGGCGCCTACGGCGGCGGCCAGGTCGTCGGCTGGTTGCTGGCCGCCGACCTCCTGTAGGGCGACGATGTCCGGGGCCAGGCCGCGGATCATGTTGGCCAGGTATGCGACCTTGGCGTCGTAGGTTTCCTCGTCCGGCGGCCCTGACTCGGTCCCGGCCGGGAAGAAGTTCTCCACGTTCCAGGTCATCACCGTCAACGGCCCGGTGGCGGCCGGCGTGGTGTTGGGGCGTGCGGGCATGGCGAAACCACCTGACCTCGATCGGGCTACCCGCCGACGGTAACGAGAGAGGGCGTGTTCGGCGGAGCGTTCGGTCGTATCCGCGACACGCGCAACACCTTGATCAGCGTCGTCGATGAAATTCTGGAACATCGGGTGACGAGGCGAGTGACCGCTTGTTGCCTGACAGCGGATCACCAAAGGTGGGACGGTATGGGAGACCGCTGTACCGTGCGAGCGTCCACTTCTGGACCAGCGGTCGTCGGTCAGAATCTCGGTGAGGGTGATCGTCGGATCGGCCTCGCCACAGTGTTACAACGTCGGTCGTATTGCGATTGAGAACCCGACGGGCTTCATGACGACGACGTCGTGGGTCGGAGGTGCCGAGTGCTGGTCGAGCAGCGGTCGCGGTCGGCCGGGCGGATGTTGTGACGGTGCAGGAGTCGTTCGCTGATGGGTACGGGTACCCGCGTCGTGACGGGCCATTCGGGTCGGGCGCGGCCGGTTCCCGGCGGTGCGGTGTCCGGGAACCGGCCGTGGGTGGTCACCAGATCTGTTGCAGCACCCGCAGAATGTTCCCGCCGGTGACGGCGATGATGTCTTCGTCGCTGTAGCCGTGCTTCACCAGCCAGCCGACGATGTTGTAGTAATTTTCCGTCGGGTTCTCCAGGCCGGAGACGTACGGCACTGGCGTGTATTCCGGGCCGCCGTGAGCGACGTGGACGCCGAGGTTCTGGGCGAAGATCTTGTGCAGACCGACGTGGTCGCCGTAGAGCGTGTCGGGGCCGAAGGCCACGTGCTCGATGCCCATGAGCTCGACGCAGTAGGTGAAGTGGTCCATCACCGACTCGATCGAGTGCTGCGGGTGGGCGTGCGACAGTGAGGTGTGTGGTGCGGCTTCGATGCCGATGACGCCGCCGCCGTCGGCACAGGCGCGGAGCACCGAGTCGGGCTTCATCCGCGGGGTCTCCCACACTGCGCGGGCGCCGGCGTGGGTGATGAGTACTGGCTTCGTGGACTGTTCGAAGGTGTCCAGGCAGGTCTGGTCACCGGAGTGAGAGACGTCGATGGCCATGCCGATGTCGTTCATCCGCTCCACCGCACGGCGGCCGAAGACGGTCAGGCCGCCGTCCCGGCTCTCCTTGAGTCCGGAGCCCAGGCCGTTGGCTTCGGAGTACGCGATGCCCATCTGCCGGATGCCCATGCCGTAGAGGATGTCGATGCGGTCGACTTCGTTCTCGATCGGAGTGGCCGCCTCGAGGCAGAGCACGATGCCGACCTGGCCGTTGTCCTTGGCGGCGCGGATGTCGTCGACGTCGTAGACGATCCTGGCGTAGTGCTGCTTGGCCAGGTCGGCGCGGCGCATGCCCAGGTCGTAGATGACGTCGTCCCATTTCCAGCCGAATTTGCTGGTGACGCAGGCGGTGCCGTCCATCATGTTGTCGAAGACGGCGGTCATGCCGGACTTGGACAGGCCGAGGTAGCTGGTGTGTTCCCGGCCGGTGCGGATGTAGCCGCGGACCTCGCTGATGTCGTCGGGGAAGATCTGCGGGTGGTCGTGCAGGCTGATGATGATGTTCTCGTCGATGAGCCGGCGGGTGCGGGCGTCCTGTTCGGCGTCCAGGCCCATGTCGTGTAGCGGGACCCGGCCGAGGTCTTTGGCCAGCTTGTACTCCTCGTAGTCCTGCCCGGGCTTGAGGTAGGAGAACGACTGGTAGCCGTTGTAGCTGGTCTTGCGGAACTCGACGGCGAACTCCTGCGCGGTGTCTTCACTCATGGGTGTGCCTTCCCTGCTGGGTCTGGAACGGTGCCGTCCGGGGATCGCTCGTGTCGGCCAGGTTTCGGGCAGCTCACCACGCTGCCTCGGGCCGGCGGTTCCGATTCGTGCATCGTCAACGTGTCTGGTGACGGCATCTGGCGGGAAGTATTGCTGATGTAGAGGATCGCTGCAAGACTGGCGCTCATTCTGGATCTTCGTTCGAGCCTCTGTGGTTCGTGTCGTCGTGAGGAGTCGCCCATGGCCCCGGATGCGCCCGTCGATGTCTTCGTCCATGCACGCGCACTGTTTGATGGCTTCAGCCGGCGCGAGGGGGACGGTCTGCTGGTGCGTGACGGGCGGGTGGTGGATGTCGGTACCCGGGGCAACCTCGCCGCCGCAGGCGCCACGGTGGTGGATTTCGGCGACGCGGTGATCGTGCCGGGTTTTGTCGACGCGCACACCCACGTCACCATCCGTCCCGGCGAGGGCGACCAGCACGGTCAGATCGTGAAGCCGGCGGTGTGGCAGACCATCCGCGGCGTGGAGAACCTGCGTCGCATGCTCGCTTCGGGGGTCACCACCGCGAAGATCATGACCGAGGAACACGACATCGACTTCGAGTTCCGGGATGCGATCGCCCGTGGTGAGACCGCGGGGCCGCGGCTGCGGGTCGCCGGTCCCGGCCTGAGCCCGCCCGGCGGGCACGGCAGTGCGGCCGGGGGAGTGGCGGGGGTGGGGCCGCTGCGGGAGGCGGTGCGGGCTCGGGCGGAGCGCGGCGCCGACCACATCAAGATCTTCACCACCGGCGGGGTGTCGTCGGTGAACTCGTCGCTGGCCGAGTCCAACTACTCGGGTGAGGAGATCGCGGCGATCGTGCGGAGCGCCGCCGAGTACGGGCTGAAGGTGTCCTCGCACGCGCACGGCGGCCCGGGAGTCGACCTGGCCGTGGCCAACGGGATCCACTCCATCGAGCACGGCGCCCTGCTGGACGAGGGCAACATCGCCGCGATGGCCACCGCGGGCACCTGGCTGACGTTCACCCAGACCATCCTGTTCCACCCGAGCGGGATCGAGCAGGGTGACGCCCAGGTCCCGGCGATCATGGCGAAGGTGCGGGAGGCACGCGCGTACGTGGAGGGCAACGTGGGTCGGGTGCGTGCTTCGGGCATCCCGATGGCGTTGGGCACCGACTCGATGCATGGCTTGTTCGGGTACGAGCTGCAGTGGCTGGTGGAGCACGGCTGGTCGCCGTTGGAGGCGCTGGTGGCCGGCACCCGGCACGGTGGCGAGCTGATCGGCGACCCGGACATCGGAGTGCTGCGGCCGGGTGCGCACGCGGATTTCGTGGTGCTGCGCCGTGACCCGTTCGCGGACATCACCGCGGTGTTCGACGTCGAGGCGGTCTACCGGGCAGGACGGCGCGCGGTATCCGGTGATGGTGCGGTATCCGCGGTCGCCGCGGCGGGGAGGTGACTGGGCATGGTGCTGCACATCGACGCCGCGCGGATGCGCGACGACCTTGCCACGCTCGCCGGGATCGGTCGCACCGAGGCCGGTGGCATCTCCCGGACGGCGTTCTCCGCGGCCGACGCGCTGGCCCGCCAGTGGTACCGGGACCGGTGTGTGGCGGCCGGGCTGGACCTGCGTGTCGACGGGCTGGGCAACATGTTCGCGCGGGCACCCGGCGCGGATACTGGTCTGCCGGCGGTCTGGTCCGGTTCGCACATCGACACGGTGCCCAACGGCGGCCCGTTGGACGGGGCGCTGGGCACGGTGGCGGCGCTGGAGTGTGTACGTCGCCTGGCTGAACTCGGCGTGCCGCTGGCCCGGCCGGTGTGCGCCGTGGTCTTCTCCGACGAGGAGGGCAACTACGGGCATCTGCTGGGGTCGCGGGGCCTGGTCCAGGGGTATGAGCTGGCCGCGCTTGAGGCGATGACCGGGCGGGACGGGGACCGGCTGATGGACGCCCTGGCGTCGTGGACGTGGGCGCAGGGCGAGCCGACCGCTACCCGGGTGAGCGCCGGCTCGGTGCACTCCTTCGTGGAGTTGCACATCGAGCAGGGGCCGCACCTGGAGGCCGCCGGTACCGAGATCGGAGTGGTCACCTCGATCGTCGGGCTCGGCGGTGCGGTCGTGGAGTTCACCGGCCGGGCCGACCATGCCGGAACCACGCCGATGACGATGCGTCGCGACGCGCTGCTGGCTGCCGGGGACTACCTGACCAGGCTGCCGGGCGTGGCGGCCTCGGTGGGGCAGCAGTCGGTGGTGACCTGCGGGCTGATCCGGGTCGAGCCGGGCGGGGCGAACGTCGTGCCCGGGCGGGCCCACGTGACGCTGGATTTCCGGGATCCCGACCGGAACCGGCTGATCGCACTGGGCCGGGCGTTGCGGGACGCGGCGGAGGCCAGCGCCGAGGCGCACGGGGTGGGTGTGCTGTGGCACGGGGCGGACATCGTCGACCCGGTGCCCCTGGACCAGACCATCCGTTCCGCGGTGCAGGCCGCGTCGGACGCGCTGGGGCTGCGTTCGGTGGCTATCGCGTCGGGGGCCGGGCACGATTCGCAGAACATGGCGCACCTGGCGCCCACGGGAATGATCTTTGTGCCGAGCAAGGATGGGCGTAGCCACTCGCCGGCCGAGGACACCGACTGGGCCGACCTGGAGCGGGGCGCCGATGTCCTGCTCAACACGTTGTACGCGCTGGCGACGTGCTGAATTCCACAGTGGACGCACACGGATCGTTCGGGCGAACCAGCGCCGCGGTCGGGGGTCGGGAGCCTTCGTTTGCGGTTTCGTACAGGTTACCGGCCCTATTCGCGCAGGAGTCCTGCGTCAGATCTTTACACGTTGCAGGAATGATGCGAGAGTCTGTACATGAACGGAGCCTCCAAGACGCCCCGCTTCGACGACGTCGACCGGCGGATCGTCGCGGCGCTGCAGGCCGATCCGCGCGCCTCGTGGTCGCAGCTCGGCGGCGTCACCGGAGTTTCCGAAACCACCGTGCTGCGCCGCGTCCAGCGGCTGCGGGACAGTGGTTCGTTGGTCATCGTGGCCGCGCCGGACGCACTGCGGTGCGGGTTTGGGCAGCCGGTACTGCTGCACTTCCGTACCGTGCCCGGCGAGGGTTCACGACTGGCGCACTACCTGGCCGAGCGGGACGACGTCCGCTATGTATCGCTGTTGACCGGCCGCAGCGACGTGATGTGTGAACTCATCACACCGGATCATGGGTACCTGAGCAGGGTGCTGATGCACGATCTGCCGGACACCAAGTGGGTGACCGGCACCCGGACCGAGATCGTGCTCAAGCGTTTCAAGACCCGCGACCAGTGGAGCCACACGCTTCTCGATGGCGCCGCCGCACCGCTCGCCCCCGATGACGGGGCGATCACCGCGGCGGTACCGGAGAAAGGCGGCCAGCTCGACGCGATGGACATCAAACTGCTCGCCGCGCTCGGTCCCGACGGCAGGCGCAGCTACGCCGACCTGTCCCACGAGCTGGGTCTGAGCGAAACCGCGGTCGCCCGGCGCGTCAACGCGCTGACCGCCGCGCACCGGCTCTACTTCGTGGCGATGGTCGACCCGGCGGCACTCGGCTTCGAATTCGAGGTCATGCTGCACATCCGGGTGGAACTGGCCAGACTGGAATCCATCGCGCTGGCGCTGGCCGCGATGACCGAGGTGCGCTACGTCTCGGCCACCACCGGCGACAGCGACCTGGCGGTCGACGCGATATTCCGGGACGCCAACGATCTGTACGAATTCATGACACACACGCTGGCCCGCATCCCCGGGGTACGGGAAGTCGAGCTGGACGTCGTCCTTGAGTCCATCAAACGCGAATACCGCTACCCGTTGTTTTCCGCGGGCGCTCCGACGTCGGCGCATCCACTCGCCCTGGCCGCGGCGGCCCGGATGCGCGACGCGGAGGCACCGCATGTCGACGTGACTCCCAGCCGAACCAAGAAGAAGTCGAAGACCACGACCGGGCACTGACGATCCGACCACGGCTTCGCGCGGCGCACAGTGCCGTGCCAGGGTTGTGATGCCGTGACGCGTCGCGCCTCTTTTTCATAGTCGACAGATCCTGACCGGCTCAGGGCGTTGATCGGGAGAATCACCATGGGCAACTACACCTCGGATCGCCGTACCCTGCTCAAGGGACTCGGCGCCACAGCACTCGTCTCCGCCTTCGCCTCACCGTTGCTCGCTGGCTGCGGCAAGGTGTCCACCACGTCGACCAGTGGCTCGGCGAGTGCCGGTACGCCCGTGCGTGGCGGCAAGGCGGTACTCGCCATCCAGGACAACCCGGTCAACATGGATCCGGCCGACGGGCAGCTGTACTCGTCGCTGCAGGTCTACCAGAACGTCTTCAGTGAACTGCTCGAGGTCGACGCCAACTTCAACTTCAAGCCGAACCTCGCCGCGTCCTGGAAGCAGGAGGACGCGCAGACCTGGATCTTTGAACTGGTTGACAACGCGGTCTTCCACAACGGTGAGCCGTTCACCGCCAAGGATGTCGCGTACACCATCAACCGGATGAAGGACCCGTCGCACGGGCTGGCCGCCTTCGTCGGATTCTTCTCCTCGGTCGAGGTGGTCGACCCGCACACCTGCCGCATCCACCTGTCCAAGCCGTACGGGCCGATGGAGGCCACGATGGCCAGCCTGGTGGACATCGTGAACGAGAAGGCGGTCTCCACCAGCGACCCGAAGCAGACCGCCGTCGGCACCGGACCGTACAAGATGGGGGAGTGGGTCAAGGGTAGCCACGTCACCCTGCAACGGTGGGACAAGTACTTCAAGTCGAACCAGCCGTACCTCGACGAGGTGACCTTCCAGTCGGTCGGTGACGACACCGTGCGGCTGTCCGGCCTGCAGACCGGCCAGTTCGACTGGATCCAGACCGTCCCGCAGCAGCAGATCCCCGCGCTGATGAAGTCGACCAGCATCGCGCACACCCCGGCCCGCGCCTACTTCCCGTACCTGGTTCTGCTCAACACGACCGCCCCGCCGTTCAACGACATCCGGGTGCGTCAGGCGGTCAACTGGGCCATCGACCGCTCCGAAGTCGTCAAGTTGGCGTTCTTCGGTGCCGCGACCGAGGCGACCGAGGCGGTGTCACCGCCGAATCCGTTCTACACCGGCGTCAGCCCGTACAAGGGCGGCCCCGACCTGGACAAGGCCAAATCGCTGCTCAGCCAGGCGAAGCTGGCCAGCACGGATGTGACGATCCTGGTCGAGCAGGAGGACTCCTCCTACACGCTGATCGCGCAGATCCTGCAGTCGCAGTTGAAGAAGATCGGCCTGAACCTGCACATCCAGACCGCGTCGTCGTCGGAGTACTTCGGCCTGATGGCCAAGCAGCAGTACGGCATCAGCGTCACCTACTTCAGTGCCTCGCTGGACCCGGCGTTGACCTACTACCTGCTCGGCTACTCGCAGTCCGGCTTCAACCTCAGCGCCTACAAGAGCCCCACCCTCGACGCCGCCCTGGCCAAGTTCACCTTCGAGGCCGACCAGAGCGTCCGCAAGCAGGTCTACCCGGAGCTGGTCAACGCGTTCCAGACCGAGTCGCCGTTCATCTTCCTGGCCAACCGGCAGCAGCAGTACTGGACGACGCCGAAGCTGCACGGCGCCGAGGCGCTGCCGTCCCTGGAGATCCGGGTCGAGGACATGTGGAAGTCGCAGTGATCACCCGCCGGCTGCTGATGACCATTCCGATCCTGGTCGGCACCGCGGTCATCGTCTTCCTGATCCTGCGCCTCGTGCCCGGCGACCCGGCAAGTGCCATCCTGGGCGCCAACGCCACGCCCGCCGGTATCCGCCAGGTCCGCGCCGACCTCGGCCTCAACCGTCCACTATGGGCACAGTTCGGCTCCTGGGTCTCCGGCGTGGTACGCGGGGACTTCGGCCACGACTACATCACCAACCAGTCGATCACCGCGGAGCTCGGCGCCCGGCTCCCGGTGACCCTGGAACTGGCCGGTATCGCGTTCGTCCTCGCCGCCGTGGTGGCCATCCCCGCCGGGGTGCTCGCCGCGGTCCGTCAGGGCGGCATCGTGGCCAAGGTGGTGCAGGGCCTGAGCGTTCTGACCATCGCGGTACCCGATTTCGTCTTCGGCATCCTGGGTATCCTGCTGTTCGCTCTGACCCTGGGGCTTGCGCCCTCCTCGGGATACGTCGCGGTCAGCACCTCACTCGGCGACAACCTACGGTCGCTGATCCTGCCCGCGATCGCGCTGGCCCTCGGTCTGGGCGGAGTACTGGCGAGGGTGACCCGTTCGGCGATGCTGGAGGTGCTGCACACCGACTACGTGCGCTTCGCCCGGGCGGGCGGGATGAGCCCGGTGTCCATCGTGTTCGGGCGGGCGCTGCGCAACGCCGCCATCCCGATCGTGACTGTCGCCGGCCTCCAGGTCGGCTACCTGCTCGGCGGCACGATCGTGGTCGAGCAGCTCTTCGCCATCCCCGGTGTGGGGCAGCTGATCGTGCAGGCGATGCTCAACCGCAACTACCCGGTCGTCCAAGCCTGCGTCCTGATCTTCGTGGTCGGCTTCATCCTGGTGAACCTGATTTCCGACCTGCTGTACACCGTACTCAACCCCAAGCTTCGGAGGGCAGGGGCGTGAGCGTTCCCGACATCCTCGCCGCGGACCCGGCCCCGCTTCCCGGGGCCGCGCCACCGGGATCTGCCGCGCCCGGCGACGCGACCACGGCTCGCCGGCCCTGGCTGCGCACCCTGACCCACAGCAGGAGCCTGGCCACCGGCCTGGTCCTGCTGGCCATCGTGCTGCTCGTGGCGATCATCGTGCCGTTGCTCGACCCGGGCGGCGCGACCCGCCTGCAGGCTCAGGATTCGTTGGCCGGACCGGGCGCGGGCCGGCTTCTCGGTGCCGACCAGCTCGGTCGCGATCTGCTGACCCGACTGGCGGAGGGGTACCGCATCTCCCTGGCCGTCTCGCTGGGCTCCGTGGCACTGGCACTGCTCATCGGCTGCCCGCTCGGCCTGCTGGCCGCCACCGGCTCGCCCCGACTCGGCGGTCTGATCATGCGGGTGCTGGATGTGCTGATGGCTTTCCCGGCACTGCTGCTGGCGATCGTGGTGGTCGCCCTGTTCGGCCCCGGCACGCTGGTGCTGCTGCTGGCCATCGGCATCGTCTACACACCGATCATCGCCCGGGTGATGCGCGCCGCCGCCCTGGAGACCAGCAGGCAGAGTTTCGTCGAGGCGGCCCGAGCACGCGGCGCCTCCTACTGGCGGCTGGTGCTGCGGCACATCACCCCGAACAGCCTCGGCCCGGTCATCGTCCAGGCGACCATCCTGATGGCGGTCTCCATCCTGCTCGAAGCGGCGCTGAGCTTCATCGGCCTCGGCGTGCAGCCACCGACCCCGTCGCTCGGGCTGATGCTGTCGGCCGGCCGCGACTTCATGGCCTCCTCACCGTGGGTGGTCGCCGATCCCGCCGTGGCCATCCTGCTGGTCGTCCTCGGGTTCACCCTCGTCGGGGACGGGATGCAGGAGTGGCTCGACCCGAAGAAGCGGGCGATCGCCCGATGAGCGCGCTGCTGGAGGTCCGTGACCTCGCCGTCCGCTACGGCGGCTCACCGCACCACGCCGTCGACGGTGTCTCGTTCACCCTCGGCCGTGGCGAGGTGCTCGGCATCGTCGGCGAGTCCGGATCCGGCAAGACCACCCTCGGACTGGCCCTGCTCGGGTTGCTGCCGGCCGGCGCCCACGCCAGCGGCGCCATCCGGTTCGACGGCGACGAACTGCTCGGCCTGCCGGAGAAGAAACTGCGCCGGCTGCGCGGCACCGCGCTGTCCACCATCGTCCAGAACGCGTCGACCGCCCTGGACCCGTGCTTCACCGTCGGCACCCAGCTGACGGCGCTGCTGCGCCGCCACCGCGGGCTCGGGCGCGACGCGGCCCGCCGGGAAGCGGTCGCGTGGCTGGCGAAGGTCGGCATCCCGGCGCCCGAGACCCGCCTGAAGGCGTACCCTCATCAGCTCAGCGGCGGCATGAACCAGCGGGTCGTGATCGCCATGGCGCTCGCGTTGAGCCCGAAGCTGGTCATCGCCGACGAGCCCACCTCGGCGCTGGATGTCACGGTGCAGGCTCAGGTGATCCGGCTGCTGCGGGCACTGATCGACGACGCGGGCAGTTCCATGGCGCTGATCACCCACGATCTCGGGGTCGTGGCCCAACTGTGCAGCCAGGTGGTCGTCATGAACGGTGGTGTCATCGTCGAGCGCGGCACGGTCGAGGAGCTGTTCGCCCATCCGCGTCACTCCTACACCCGCCGCCTGCTCGCCTCGCTGCCGTCCCGCCGGACGGTCGCGGAGCACCGCGACCCGTCACTGCCCGCCGGTTCCGGCGACCAGCCGGCGACCGCGCCGACCGGCGGCCTCACGGCCGCCACCGACACCGCCGGAGGTGAGCGGTGAGCGACCAGCACCCGGAACTGCTGCGCGTCGAGGCTCTCCGCAAGGAGTTCCCCCGCCACGCCAGCCTGGCCGCGAAGCTCACCGGGGCGACGCACGAGCCGCTGGTCGCGGTCCGCGACGTGAGCCTCGGCGTGGCGCCCGGCGAGACGTTGGCCATCGTCGGTGAATCCGGTTCCGGCAAGAGCACCCTCGGCCGGATGATCCTGGGCCTGATGCCGCCAACCTCCGGCACCATCACCTTCGACGGCCGCGACATCACCGCACTGCCACCCGCCGGGCGGCGGGCGCTCACCCGGGACCTTCAAGTGATCTTCCAGGACCCGTACTCGTCGCTCAACCCCCGGCAGCGCATCGAGGACATCATCCGGGAACCGCTGGACATCCACCGCATCGGCACCCTGGACCAGCGGCGGGAACGGGTCCGGGAGCTGATGGACCAGACCGCCCTGCCCGACCGGTACCGCCGCTGCTACCCGCATGAACTCAGCGGCGGACTGCGCCAGCGGGTCGGCATCGCGACCGCGCTCGCCGTCCACCCGAAGGTCATCGTCGCCGACGAACCGGTCTCCGCGCTGGATGTCTCCGTGCAGGCGCAGATCCTCGACCTGCTCGCCGAGGTCCAGCGGCAGACCTCGGTGGCGATGGTGTTCATCTCCCACGATCTCGGGGTGGTGCAGCAGATCAGCGACCGGGTCGCGGTGATGTGCCAGGGCGAGATCATCGAGTTGGGGCCGATCGAGGACGTCTACACCCATCCGCAGCACCCGTACACCAGGGCGTTGCTGTCCGCGATCCCGCCGGCCGACCCCACCCAGCCGTACCAGCCGATCGCGATCGGCGATCCGGTCCCGCTCAGCGACGCGGACCCGGGCTGCCGGTTCCGCGGCCGGTGCTGGCTGGCTGAGGAGGTCTGCGCGCAGCAGCCGCCGGCGCTGTCGCCACGACCGTCCGGCGACCTGGCCCGCTGCCACATCACCGAACGTGCACCGGACACATGGTTTGAGGCCGACCAGGCGATCACGATCGGAGGACGTTGATGGCGCGCATCGCCCTGTATGGCGCGGGTGGTTCGCCTTATCACCACGCGGCGATCCTGGCCCGGGCCGGGCACGCGGTGGCGTTCGTGTTCCCCGCCGACATCATCGGCGGCGCGCTGGCCGGCTTCGACGCGTTCGTCATGCCCGGCGGTGGCTACCGGGCGATGCAGGGGCAGTTGGAACCGCTGGGTGCGGTCGGGTGCCGGTCGATCCGCGACTATGTCGCCGGCGGCGGCACGTACATCGGATCGTGTGCGGGTAGCTATGACGCGGCCACGGTTCCGGCCCGGTTCCTGCGGGTCTGCCCCGAGCAGGCGGAGCTGTGCCTGCTGGAGGCGCGGGTGTGGAACGACGGCGAGTCGGTTCTCGGGGTGATCCAGTCGCCGGGTATCGGGGAGTTGGAGGCGGTCAACGCCGCGCCGGAGCATCCGGTGATGGCCGGGATGCCGGCCACGTTCCGGATTACGCATTACAACGGGCCGCTGTTCGTCGGCGGTCACGCGCTGGCCCGCGTCGGCGGTCCGACGTCGAAGTTCACGCCCGCGGAGGAGTTCCTTCAGCCGGCCACCGCGCCGCGGTTGATCGATCAGGCGGTCGAGGCGGGCGTGGCGAACATTGTCGCGGGGGAGTTCGGCGCGGGAAAGGTGGTGTTGTTCGGGTCGCATCCGGAGTTCGGCTCGTCGCTGGCCATGGATGACGTCGGTATCGCCGCGACGATGCTGCGCAACGCGGTGGCGTGGGCCGGTGATGGGCAGCGGGATGTGCGGGCGACGCTGGCCGACCGGCCGGTGCCGGACGCGGTACGTGACGCCGATCTGCACCGGCTGCCGCAGCTTGTCGATGAGATCGCCGCCCGGTGCGCCGCCCTGTCCAAGCGTGAGGAACCGCCGTGGTTGGCACCGTCCGCGGCGATGGCGCTGTTTGGCCGCACCGGTGCCGAGGTCTGGGCGGACGCGCTGCGGCAGCTGCCGGCCTTCGCCGCCGCGGCGGCGGCCGGCGCACCGGACCTGGGGACGCCGCTGCTGAGTTACCGGCCGCCGGCCGACTGGTCCGTGGACGGCGGTTTCCACGGTGTCGTGCCGCTGTTGGAGCAGGCGGTCGGGTTGCTCGCCCGTGCGGAGGAGAACTGGTCCGGGTCGTACCGTGCCGAGGATCCCTACGAGCACCTCCGGGACAGCCAGTATCACCTGGTCGCCGGCTCGTATCTGGCGGCTGTCGGTCGGGCCGCGTCGGCGGCGCTGTTGACCCGGATGACTCCGCCGCGAGCCTGACCACGCCCTCCCGGCGACCACCCGGCGCTGTTCGGCTCTACGAGCGTCTCGGCTCCCCGGTCGGGGTCGGGGCGGGGCCGGAGGGTCCATCCCCGAATGGTTTCGCCTTCGCCGGGGTTCCCTATCGCAGGGTGGATGCCGACGTTCAGGCGCGGAGCGATCGGGTTTCGGGGGCCGAATCGCCGAGTGTGTAGCATGCGGGCGATGTCAGGCCAGATCCGGTTCATGTGGGGATGGCTCGGCGATCTCTGGTGGCGGCGGATTGGATGATCGCGGCTGATGTCTGCCGGTCGTGGATGTGGTGGTTCGGCGGTCGGTGCTGATGCTGTGGACGAGCACACCAACGTCTTCGGTCAGCGATGCCCAGGAGGGTGCCCATCTGGCATGGGCGCTGGTATCGGGCCGTTGCCCACCGGTGTCGGAGATCGTGGGTGCCGGTTCGGCCGTCGTGGGCTCTGGTGCGCCGGATGTGTGTCCGGCGTCGAAGGGCGTGGCGACTGGGACCGGCGTCTTGGCGAGGTTTGGGTAGAGGGATTGGCCGACGGCGACGTTACGGAGGCGGTTGAGGAGGATGGCGGTGGCGGATTCGTTCGGGCGAGCGTGACTCCAGGTGGTTGTTGCGTGGAACAGCCCGTTCCTTGGCATCGAGTCGAGCAGTCTGTGACAGACGAGTAGTTGCCCACGATGGAGCAGGTCGTGCGCCACGATGTGGAGCTGGGCGGCGAGATCGGGGAGCTTCAGGGTGAGATTGAGCAGTTCTGTCTTCTGTAGGGTCGCGGGAGACTCTGGTAGCTGGCCTGGGGTGTAGTGATCGCGTAGCCAGTCTGTGGCCTTCTTCAGGTCCTGGCTGATTGTCGGGTGAATGGGACCGAGTAGATCGGCGATGCCTTCGAGGCTGTTTGCGGCTGCCAGCCATCGTCGGGCGCGGTGTTTGCCGGCGGGGACAACGTTCAGGGTATCCGCTGTGGTCGCGATGGTGAGGGCGAGTCGGGTTGCCGCGCGGATGTGTCGGAGGCTGGTGTCTTGCGGGTGTTGGGTCATCCAGGCACGGATTGAGTCGAGGATCGTGGAGACATCCGTCAGGCTCCGGATCTGGCGGGGTCCGGTTGAGGATTCGGTCGCTGGGGCGACGTCGAGGAATCTGACGATGGAGTCATTTCTGGAGGAACGAGCGAGCTGTCGCAGGGTGGCGGGGTAGTTGCTGGTCGTCCACCAGGTCATCGTCGCGGTGGTGTCTTCGTAGAGTGGTCGCAGCGTTTGTGATGCGGTGTGGCTGTTGAGCCATCGCAGGAGGGCCCGGTCGATGGCGACGGCGGTGATGGCGAGGGTGGCGATGTCGGCGACCGCGTTGCGTGTGCCGGTACCCTGCGCGATCGCTTGCCCTTCGGGTGTTGTGGGGCCGCCGACGCGCCAGCCGAGGTGGCTGGCGAGAACGTCGCCGGCGGTGGCGAGTGCTTCGCGTGCTCGGTTGAGTTGATGGATGACGGGGTCGTCGATCGTCGCTGCGGTGGGGAGCCGGGCGTCGGTCTGCGCGGCTGCCTGGAGGCCGGTACCGAGGATGATGGCGGGGTCGGTGTCCACGATCCTATGGCGGCGGTTGATGAGGTAGTCGGCGGTGGTGATGGTCGGGGGGTGGGCGGTTGGTCCGGTGAGGATCACGGCGATTCGAGCGAGGGTGCGGTAGACGCCGGAGCGGGCTCCGATGATGGCTGGTGCACGTGCGTAGCCGCCTCGGAGCCCTCCGCGAATGATGGTGCGGCATTCGTCGAGGGCCGCGGCGGCTTGGTCGAGCCAGTAGCCGTAGGTCACATCGGCCCTGCTAGTAACACCGTTGCCTTCTGAAGGTCGACCGAGGCGATCTCCCATTGCCAGCGCAACTCAGTGCTCGCGGTGGTATCGAAGCTCTGCTCGTGTAGCCGCTCAGCGGTGGTTTTGACGAGTTTGATGGTGTCCCGACGAACGACGGATGTGTCCTGCAGAGTGGTCTCATCGATACTGATGATCAGCGGCGGGTCATAGAGCACAAGGGCGTCGCTTACAGCTCCGATGGCGGTGAGGAACAGTGCCCAGTCGCTTGCTTGAGGCCCCGTCGGATCGACGGCGTATGCGGCGTGGATCGCGAGCCGTACCGCTGCGCGTATCGCGATCGACTCGGGCCCAAAGTCGCTCTTGAGGTCGTGGGTCGCGCGCTCCACTGCGTCTGCGTACTTCATAGCACCAGCCTTCCGTTCAGGAATCGTCGTCGCAACGCCGACCAACTAATAGTCAACCCCTGTCAACCTATGGCCATACCACACTGGTTGACCGCTGCACGCGGTCGCATGGGTATGAAGCAGGTCCATCAGAGTGGCGTTCGATCGATGATCCGTCATCTGACGGTTGCAGAAGGTCTGATCATCGAGGAGGTCGCCGCGAAACCTTAGCCAGCGCCGGGGACTATCTGGCCGCCAGTGGGGAGAAACCGCAGGCGACCGAGGTGTCGCAGTACGACACCCCCTTCGGCGAAGTCGCGGACACTCGGTACACCAGGGTCAGCGGCGTGGTTCCCGTACCGTGGCTCGGGGTTGCGGTCAGCGATGGGCCAGAACAGCAGGTCGCAGCGTTCGTGTCGACCGAGTGCGCGAGTGGAAGATGATGGCGAACCACCCACGCCGTCAGTCACGGCGCTCGACACGGAACATGCTCCGGTTTAGTTTGGTCGCGTCAGCGATCTCGATAACCCGGCCCGCTAAGAAGTCCTAACAGAATGATCATCTGATGAGTCTGCGGTAGCAGATGATGCCGCAGGCGAGTGACATGAACGCTTCGCGGATGTCGTCGCGGATTTCCCAGCGGAAGCGTAGTCGTCGGAACCAGTGCAGTAGCGCGATGCTCTGCTCGATGACCCACCGGTGCTTGCCGAGGCCGGTGCCGTGTTCGGTGCCGCGATGTGCGATGTGTGGGGTGATGCCTTTGGCGCGGACCGCTTGGCGGTACTTGTCGTGGTCGTAGCCGCGGTCGGCGTACAGGTCCTCGGGGCGGCGGGGGCGTCCTCGTTTGCCGCGTACCGGCGGGATGGCGTCGATCAGTGGGAGGAGTTGGGTGACGTCGTTACGGTTGCCGCCGGTAAGGCTGACTGCGAGGGGATGCCGGCGCCGTCGGAGATGACGTGGTGTTTCGAGCCGGTCCTGGCGCGGTCGACCGGGCTCGGTCCCGTTTTGGGCCGCCCTTCGTGGCCCGTAGATGTGAGCCGTCGACCACCGCCTTGGACCAGTCCAGCTTGTCCGCGGCGTGCAGTTCGGTCAGCAATACCTCGTGTAGGCGTCGCCATACACCGGCTTCGTGCCACTCGCTCAGCCGGCGCCAGCAGGTCATCCCGGACCCAAACCCCAACTGTTGAGGAAGGAACTCCCAGGCGATGCCGGTGTAGAGCACGAACAGGATCCCGCACAGCACCTTGCGGTCGGGTAGCCGTCGGCGGCCCAGGGTTGCGGTATGAGCGCTCGACCTTGGGAATCAGCGGCTCGATCCGTTCCCACAGCCCGTCCGGCACGATCCACGGAGGCTGCTCACCCTTCCTCACGAGTCATGATCATATCGACCATCCATCCAGGACGAAACACCAAGATCCATTTTGTTAGGACTTCTAAGGCGGCGCATTGCGGAGCGACGCTCGGGGAGGGACAATCCATGTGAAGTTGCCCTATGCTCACGGTCCACGCAATTAGCAAGGTTATATATTTCGTTCTCTAAACGGGATATCGGATATATACCGCGCGCACGTGGAGGCACGTCGAGCCTGGATTTCGCGGGCGGGAAGACCGCCGCGAACATGGCCATCACCCCAGTCGGCGCCAACGGCTCCATCGACCTCTACAACGGCGGAGGAGCAACCGTCGACCTACTCGTCGACCTCTACGGCGCCTACTACAAATACCCGTCAAGCCAACCCCTATGACCCTCCCAACCCGGCCGCCGCCTGAGGTCCTCGCGGCCAGCGGACGCTACAACGGACTCCACTGGAAAGGCGACCGGCTTAACTCGGCCCGGCTGTTCGAGGACTACCTCGAACACTGGACGTTGGCTACCTCGCCCGGCCAGCAGGCCAAGTTGAGCAACGAAGGCTTGCGTGCCCGGGCGAGCTGCGCCGGTTGCGATCCTCGCCTGGCCCACGACCGGCGCGCCACCCACGCGAAGCGACGGGGCCCCTTTCTCTGAACTAACGAACGAAGGGAAGCTCAATCCGGTTACTTCACGAGGCGGGCGATCGGATCCGCCGTCTCGTAGGGCGATTCTACGGCTCAATCGTTGCCATAATCCTCGCCTTCGTAGGCCGCGCCGAAGCGCTCCTCGAGGCTCTCCTCCTCCTCACGTGTGTATTGCTGCGGAAGACCTGCTGCGTGCATTTCAGCAGTGCTGGAAAGCTCGAGCCCACATACCACGCAGGTCATCCCAGTACCAACGAAAACGATGTCACGATAGATCGACTCGTCTTCGAGTCGCTCACTCGTTGCCCTGACAAGTTGGAGTCGGACGGCCGCTTGTGCACCGCAGGCCGGGCACCTGATAAATGCTGGTGCAGTCCCGGTTTCGGCAACAATCCTGCTCCATGCCGCGCCCGCTGCTGGGCTCGGGCCAGGACCGAATCCGGGAAGCATCTCGTACTGCCCACGAGCGTCGGGAATATCGAGTTGGCGGGTCGCAACTTCATCCGGACGCAAGAGTTGGAAATGGGCTCTGGCAGAAGCGATCCGCTTCTGGACCTCCGCTACAAGCTTCTTGTCTTCGTCCGCGACGAGCGCTCGACCCTGCGCCAGCAGTTCGCTGCCGATCAGATCCTTCGGCTCAAGGGTCAGATGTGCGCAGATAACGTCAACGAGCCTGATGAACCGCGGAAGCCAAGTATCGCTATCGAGCCCCACGGCAACGGAGCCGGTGTGCAACTCTCTGTTCCGAATGTTGATCAAGTAATTTGCGTCAGTGGCTCTCGATGGAGTAAATCCTTCCACGACGCGCTGAAGGCGGACGATCACGGTCTTCGATGCGATGGACTTTGGCTCGGTCCCCTCCGGAGAGGGAAACCCCGCCGCATCAAGAGCGAAGTCTGGCTCGGCCAGTAGCGTAGTACTAATTCGCGCAAGCGGCGCGCGAAGCAGGAACTCCAGCCCGAGCAGTAACCATATCGCCAAGACTTCGTAGTCGAGCCTTGGGTGTTCCCGTGCGCGTTCGAAGTACACCTTGGCCTTACCGATGAAGCTGTCGTAATCCCACATCAGTGATCCCATACGTAGGTGCGCTCGAGCACGCGCTTGGTCTGACCGTGAACTGCCGGGCGCCGGTGCAGAACCCGGAAGTTGTCGATGATAAGGAGGCGCCCCGGCCGCCACTCGACGTAGGCGGTTGGTGGCTTATCCTCCACGGTCTTGATGGCCAATCCCGTACGGGGTGTGCAAGTCCGGGGGTCCCACCTCAGTCGCGAGTTGCCGTTACCCAGGGGCATGACAGCGGGAAGATACTTTACGCGCCCCACCTGGTCTAGGGCCCTCAGCGTCGTGCCCCGTAGGCGGGCAAGAGTGTCCGCATCTGGAACGAGGAGTTCGGTCCAAGTCGAGTCGGACAGTTCAACGGCTTGCAGCAGCAGCCACCGAGGCGGGTCGGACGAAATCGCCCCGTCTGTGTGCCAGGGGAAGGCGCTCAGACCGTAGGCGCCGGACAGGCTCCACGGCTTAGACTCGCCGCTCTTTCTGGGTTCAAGCCGCACAGGCGAGGAAGCACGACCCAGCTCAGGGCCTACATCCGCCGCGGAGGTGTGGTCCAGCCAAGCCCAGCCCTGTACCTCGCCCGCCCAGGCCGTCACCGACACCCCCTTCATGTTTTTGAGAACGATACGGCGTGCGGTCAACCCGTGGTAGCGGGTAGCGAACCGGATACATGTCGGCTCATACGGGCTCGGCTAACGTTTGGCGCCACGGGTAGTCCTTCGGCGGAGGTGCCTCGACGACCCGTGGCGCGAATAGGCGGTGGCGGTGAGCCTTACCCCGCAATCTGTCGGCCACCCAGTTCGCGCCCTAGACGAGCCTACGGCTTGTGCTCACCGTCCCTGGCCTCGTTGATCGCTGACTGGATGCGCAGCCAGGTCGGGTCTGAATCGTCGGCGTCGGTCACGTTGTCGAGGTCGTCGTGGTTCCAAATGGGCAGGCCGTCGGTTAGTTCGAGCTGCTCCCAAGGTCCCCATCGGCATATACCGGTTCGGTGGCGTCGAGGAACGTCGTGATCGCGTCGGCGTCGGCCGCGACCGGCCCGCCTGGAACCGACAGCAGTGCGAGGTCGCCGTCGCTGTCGGCCAGGAGCAGTCGCTCAGTTGCGGTTCTCGCAAGCGCGGTCACCGGGGCGTCGACACTGGATGTGCGGTCCCGGCCATGGAGGCCAGATCGAACGCTATCAACGTGCCATCTGAGGTGCCGATCCAGAGCACGCCTGAGTGGGCTGCGAACGCGATGTTGTGCCGCGACTAATCGAGCATCTGCTCGGTCCAGTCCTGCGGCGCCGGGAATCCGGGGTACGGCTCCGGAACCTGTCAAGATCTTTTTGGACACTGAGTCTTCAGGTCGTCTGTAGTCGGGTGGTCGTGTTGCGTGGGTTGATCCACGCTGCGGCGGGCAGCTTGAGTGGGTTCGGGGGCGTCGGCTGAATCGCTCCGGGTGTCGGGCGTAGGCATCGGTGAGGGTCTCGGCACGGCCCTCGCGGATTTGCTCGGCCATTCCGAAATGGACGGACGCGGGAGTGTGTAGGCCCAGCCCGGAGTGGTAGTGATCGTGGTGGTGGTAGTTGAAGAACTGCACGCACAACGCTCGGGGGTCCTCGATACTGCCGAAGTGGTCGGGGAACGCGGGGCAGTACTTGAGCGTCTTGAACGCGGCCTCGCTGAACGGGTTGTCGTTGCTCACAAGGGTCGGGAATGACTGCGGGCCACGTCCAGGTCGATGAGCGGCTGCGCGATGGATTTGCTGGTCATCGAGGTGCCCCGGTCGGCATGCACTACCCTGGGTGCGCCGTAGGTCGCGATGACGTTATCGATGAACTCGGTGGCCAGCTCTGCGGACTCGGTCGCGGCGACGGTCCACCCGACCACGTACCGACTGAAGATGTCGATCATCACGTACAGGTCATAGTAGACACCCCGCCGCGGGCCCTTGAGCTTCGTGATATCCCAGCTGTAGACCTCGCCGGGGGTATGGGGCCACCAGCTCAGGCTTCGTCTTGGCCGGGTGGGTGTGGCGTGACCCCGTGAACTGACCCGGGCTGTGTGAGAGTCGGTTATCGGTGGGTGCAGGCGGCAGCGTATCCGGCCGGAGTTTGATAGGCCAGGGCCGAG
>NZ_BONZ01000118.1 GCF_016862975.1 Rugosimonospora africana | reverse complement strand
CCCCCACCAACCAACCGGTACCGCGGACTGATCCGACGTCGAGACACGCCGTAGGCCGAGCTCAGTGGAGCGTGAGTTTCCGCGGCTAGGTTCGGCCCAAGATTCGTGCTGATCGGGATGAACCTGATGCCGCCAGGTCGCAACAGTGAAGTGATGGACGAGGACGATGCGCTGATCGCCGCTGTGGCGGAGGGCGATGACACCGCGCTGCGGGAGCTGTTCGGCCGGCATGCGCCGTGGCTTGCCGGGCGGCTGCGTGCGGTGCTGCCGGCCGCTGATGTGGAGGACGTGCTGCAGGAGACGTTTCTGGCGGTGTGGCGGGGGGCGCGTGGCTTTCGGCTGGAGGGTTCGGTGGGCGGCTGGCTGTGGGGGATCGCGCGGCGGCAGGCGGCGGCGTGGCTGCGCCGTCGCGGGCCGGCCGAGGTGCTGTTGCCTGCCGTAGAGGCGGCCGACGGGCGGGACCCTGGTGACCCGGCGGAAGCGGCTCTGTCGGCGGCGGAGGTCGCCGATGCCGTGAAGGTGCTCGGACCGGAGGGCAGCGCGGTGCGTGAGGTGTGGCGGCTGATGTACGTCGAGGACCGAACGGTCGCGGAGGTGGCCGAGCTGATGGGGGTTGCGGAGGGCACGGTGAAGAGCCGGGCGCACCGGGCACGGCAGCTGCTGCGTGCGGCGCTACGGCCCCACGAGCCGGTGCCGGATGGAGGTGACCGATGACCGGTGGTGACAGGATGGTAGGCAGTCACGAGGACGTGCGGGAACAGCCGCCTGGCCCCGGTGACGTCGATCTCGGCCGGGTCTGGTTGCGGATAGCGGCGGACGTGTGGCGCCGCGAGCCAGGCTGGCTGGAGCGGCTGGCCGGCCGGCTGCTGCGTTCGCCCGGTCTGGCCCGGGCGTTGCTGACCACGCCGTCGCTGCTGCTGCCGTGGCTGATTGCCAGCGTCGTGGTGTTCGGTGCCGGCGCGGGCGCGGCGGCGGGCACGGGTCAGCCGTTGGTGGCGCTGCTGGCTCCGGTGGTGGCTGGGGCGGGCATCGCGTACGCGTATGGGCCGGGGACCGATCCGGCTTGGGAGCTGTCGTGCAGCATGGCGGTCAGCGACCGGATGGTACTGCTGGTCCGCGCTTTGGCGGTGTTCGCGCTGAACGCGGCGCTCGGGCTGGCCGCCTCGGCTGCGACGGGGGCCGCGGTTGCGGTCACATTCAGCTGGCTGGTGCCGATGACCGCGGTGTGCGCGCTGGCGCTGGCTGCCGCGACGGTCGCGGGGTCGGCGAATGTGGGCGTGGCGGCTGGCCTGGCCGCTTGGCTGATCACGGTGTTGTCCGGGGAGGTCGTCGCCGGCCGGTTCACCGTCGTGGTCACTGAATCGTCTCTTGTCCTCCCGTACCTGGGGTTCGCGGCGGTGTGCGGCGCGATCGCCTGGTATGCGACCCGTATCCCGAGAGGAACAGCATGAACGACAACATCGTGATCACGGACTTGGCGCGGCGCTTCGGCCGCTTCAAGGCCGTTGCCGGCGTCGACCTGGAGGTGGGTGCCGGGGTGTTCGGTCTGCTTGGGCCGAACGGCGCCGGCAAGACGTCGCTGCTGCGGATGATGGCCACGGTGATCCGTCCGTCCTCGGGTCGGCTGCGGCTGCTCGGCCGCGACCCCGGGTCATACGGGCCGCGCAAGGAGATCCGGCGCAGGCTCGGGTACCTGCCGCAGAACTTCGGCCATTACCCGTCCTTCACGGTGGCGGAGTTCGTCGAGTACTTCGCGCTGTTGAAGGAGATGCCGCCACAGCGGATACCCGCCGCGGTCGCGTCCGCCATCGAGCGGGTCGGGTTGGGAGATCGGGCACGCAAGAAGCTGCGTACCCTCTCCGGTGGGATGCTGCGCCGGGCCGGCATCGCGCAGGCGATCGTCAACGATCCCGAACTGGTGCTGCTCGACGAGCCGACCGCCGGGCTGGATCCCGAGCAACGGGTGGCCTTCCGCGCCCTACTGCGCGAGCTCGGCCAGCGCGCCACCGTCGTGGTCAGCACCCACCTGGTCGAGGACGTCGGCGCCGCCTGCACCGAGGTGGCGTTGATGGACGGCGGGAAGATCGTCTTTCGCGGTACGCCGGGCGAGTTGACCGCGGGCGCTGAGGGCGCCGGTGCGGCGGGCGACGCGCCGCTGGAACGCGGCTACAGCGCGGTTCTGGCGCAGGCGCGGGCCACGGCCGCAGCGGCGGCGCGGTCATGACGGCCCTGGGAGTACCGGCGCGGGTCCGTACGCCGCGCGTCACCCGCGTCGTCCCGGTAGCGGCAGGGCGGCTGCTGCGCCTGGAGCTGCGTCGCAACGCGATGATCTGGACGCTGCCGCTGCTGGCCGCGCTGTTCTGGTTCGATACCTACCGCCGGGCCACGGGCCTTCCGCCGTTGTGGACGGTGCGAGGCATGGCCATGCAGTGGCGCGCCATGTTCGAGTTCCTGCCGTTCGTGGCGGGCGTGGCGGCGTGGACGGGGTCGCGGGACGGCCGCCGCCGCATCACCGACCTGGTGGGGGTCACCGCCCGGCCGGGCTGGGTCCGGCAGCTGTCCGGCTGGGCCGCCACCACCTGCTGGGCGGAGGCTGCCTACCTGGGCTGCGCGGCCGTGCTGTACGGGGTCACCGCGGCCCAGGCCACCTGGGGCGGCCCCGTGTGGTGGCCGCTCGCGGTCGGCGCCACCTGCATCGCGGCAGCCACTGCTCTTGGCTTCGCCGCCGGGGCACTGCTGTCCAGCCGGTTCACGCCGCCGCTGGTCGTGGTCGTCACGCTGATGCTGCTCGTGGTGGTGAGCCCGAGCGCCAACAGCGACGCGGTCGGGCGGCTCTCGCCGCTGTCCACCGAGACCCTCGGCACCAGCGCGGGGATCTTCCACTCCTTCATCCCGGACCTGTCCATCGCTCAGCTGATGTTCTACGGCGGCATCGCGGTCGCGGTGCTCGGCGCGCTGGGCCTGCCGGCCATCGCCGGGGGATGGCGGCTGCGTTCCGCCGCCGCGGTGGTCACCGTGGCCGGCCTAGCGGCCGCGGGCACCGGGGTCGGGCTGGCCGGCACTTCCGACGTCACGGCCAACGGTGTGGTCATCCCCGCCCTGCACGACACGGCCAGTGACCGGCCGACCCCCTACACCCCGGCCTGCGACCACGGCGGCTCCACGATCCCGGTCTGCCTGCACCCGGCCTTCAAGACGTACCTGCCCGCACTGATCGCCGCCCTGGATCCGCTGCTCGGCGAGGTGGCCGGGCTGCCCGGCGCGCCGGTCCGCGTCACCCAGACCGCCAGCCTGCAGTTCGACGCCGACGCGACGATCGACGGCAGCCCGCCGGTGCTCCACCTGACGGTGTTCGTGCCGACCGACACGGTGCCGAATAGCCGCTACACCACCGATGACTTCGTTGATCCGCCTCAACTCGCGGCCGCGGCAACGATCACGCGGACTCTCATCGGCGTCGACAGCTCCGGAGGCGGCAGCCCGGCGCAGCAGGCGGTTGCGGCGGCCCTGCTGAAGGCAGCCAACGTGCCGTTGCCACCCCCCGGCGTCGGCCTGCCAACCCCAGGGCAGATGCCACCGGCCGGTTCGCCCGCCTACGCGGCGGCCCAGCGGTTCGCCGCGCTCCCAGCGGCCACCCGGCACGCCTGGCTCGCCGCCCACCTGTCCACACTGCGCGCCGGGCACGTCACGTTGGCGCAGCTGCCATGACCGCCGCCGCGCTACGGAAGCCGGCGCCGCTGGCCCGGCCGCGGCTGACACCGGCCGGCGCAGGGCTGCGCCTGGTGCGCCTGCACCTGGCCAGCCGCAGCGTACCGATGACGCTCGCGGTACTGGCCGCGTGCGCCGCCGTGCTGCGGGCGGCGCTATGGCGCAACTGGGCCCCGCACCCGGGCCCCCAGCAACTGCCGCTGGCGATCGAGGCCGGGACCGCCATGGTCATCGCCGTCACCACCCGCAGCCCGTTCGGCGAGCCGGAACGAATCACCGGCCGGTGGCTTCCCTACCTGCGGCTGAGCACCGCGCTGGCGCTGACCGGCACTGCGGCCGGTGTGCTGGCCGCCGCATCTGCAGGCGCGCACCTGCCCGACGGCGACCTGGCCATGCTGCGTAACACCGCCGGGCTGGCGGGCATCGCCCTGCTGTCGGCCGCCGTGCTCGGCGGCTCACTGGCCTGGATCACTCCCGTCGTCTACTGGCTGGTGACCGAGTTTGCGCTCTCTTACGGCTGGCAGACGCCGTGGATCTGGCCCGCCCGCCCGCCACACGACCGCGGCGCGGCGATCTGCGCCGCCCTCGTCTTCGCCGCCGGGGTCATAGTCACCACAGTGCGTGGGGCCCGCGACTCAGCCCGCGAGTAACAACCGGTACCGGGGTGCGGTAGCCGGCCGCACCCCGGACCATGAAACCCGAGAGCCTGCGGGCGCCGCAAGAAGTCACCGCTCAGCTAGTAGGGATAGCGAGAAAAAGGCGGCGATGAGCAGCAGTGGCCAGGCGACTGCCATGAGGATCGCGTGATCTGTGATCCAGGAGGGGGTGGCCCCGGTGGGGTCGCCGAAGAGCTGGAGGGCGGCCGAGACGGTTGAGGAGAGTGGGTTCCATAGTGCGATGGCGCCGAGCCATGCGGGCATGGTGGAGATGGCGACGAACGGGTTTCCGAGGAATCCGATGGGGAATTCGAGGGTTCGTGCTGCCGGCATCGTTGCGCGCCTGCGGCGGTCGTTGGTCCGCGAACGGTCGGCCGGTGGAGACGGACCGGCCCGGACGACGGGAGGTGGCCCGCCGGCCGGACCGGGACGTATGTGAACGGCGGGTTTTACTGGGAGATGGTGACCGAGTCGATGTTGGCGTCGCCGCCTGCGGTGGTGCTGGTGATCCGGATGGTGTTGGTACCTGCGGTCAGGGGCACCGAGATGGACGCGGTGGCCCAGGTGTCCCAGTTGGCGGTGATCGGGAAGTTCAGCGTGCCGCGTGAGGTGCTGTTGACCGAGATGGTCGCGGGTCGCGCCGCTGTGGTGCCGTCGGAATACCGGAAGCTCAGGGTTTCGGTGCCGGCGGTGGCTGCCGTTACCGGGATGTCGACGTATGCGCCAACCGCGTTGGCCGTGTTGGCGAAGCCGGTACCAGTGAAGCCGAGATGGTTGGAGTCGAACGTGCCACCGGGCGACAGTGCGCCGGTCTCCGCCTCGAACGTGCTACCCGTCGGCGGAGTCGTGGGCGGCGTTCCCGGGCCTGTGCCGAGGCTGTCCAGGGCCTGCTGGACCATGGCCTGGGCGTTGGCGTTGAGGTTGGCGTTGGTGCCGTTCACGACCCAGGACGAGCCGGAAAAGATCACGACGGTCACGCCGTTGTCGACACCACCGGTGGTGCCGCTGCTCGGGATGCCGAGCAGCGAAGCCGCCTTCACAGACGCCTCGCCCAGTTCGCGGGAATCGTTGTCCGAGGTGGTCTGATTGTTCGCGGTCTGCGTGTCGCCGAAGATCGAGCCGATGACCTTGCCGTTGTAGAACATCAGCGCGAACTGCCGGCCCTTGATGTTGTGTTCCTTGTAGAAGAAGTGCGGGCAGGGGGTCTTACGGTCCCAGCAGTCGTCGCCCAGTACGTAGAACGGCACGTGGTGTGCGGCCAATTGCTTGCCGTTGCTGTCCTGGAAAGTCGTTTCGCCCTGGTGATCGGGGTCGGGATCGGGGTCGCTGCCGTCATCGTCGATAGCCATGCTGGAGGTGTAGGCGTAGACGCCGGGCGCCACCTGGTACACGTTCACGTTCTGGGCCCGGGTCATGGTGTTGATGTGCGGTTTGGTGTTGACCTGGTTCGCGCTCGTCATGTTCGCCTGAACGGCGGCCAGTGCCTGGGCGGGCGTGAGCGATGCGGCGGCCGCGGTGGGCGTCGTGGCGGCGTCGGCGTTCCTGATGGCGAGCGGGATGGCCAGCGCGAGAGCTGCGGCGGCCGCCACCGCGAAGCGCGTACGGGTCGATGACATCGTGAGATACCTCCGTCAATCGTTAGGAAGACTGATTGACAGATCGAAGCATGTATATCTCTTGCACGTAATCATCTTTTCCGCCTGCCGGAGACCCGACCGTCTGGTCGAGTCTCATCCCTGCCCGTCGGCTGGGCGGTTCACTCGGCCTGTCGTACTCACATCAAACAGATCCGCGCGTTGCCGAGCGGCAGCACCGGCACGACTGGGCCCTCACGCACCGCTACGTGCGTGTCAGCGCGAGCCGGCTCCTGCCTGGGACGGTTATGGGGGTCCGGCGGAGCCCATCTCGTTTGTAATATCCAGCAAGCCTTGGATAGACGGCCGGCGCCTCCGCTGGCACCCACGGACAGTGTCCGACGGGGTTCCGTGGTGCCTTCCGTCGGTGCTTCACCATTCCCTCCACCACCGATCACCATTGATCACCACTGGACGCTGGCAGAAGCCTGACCAGGGATCTGTCAGTGCAGCACCGGCGGCAGAGCCTGCTCACATCCGTGGCGCCTCCTACTCAGACACCCCTCCGAACGAGGGGTTCCCTTCCACTCCGCTGAAGGAGCACTTATCCGTGTCCACCACGTCTGCCCGGTCCTCCGGCTCACCGTCAACGACCAGCCGCCGCAACCGCCTGGACCACCTGCGCCGGCTGACCCCTCGCGACCATCAACTGCTCGCCTGGCTCGCCGAGCACTACATCCTGACCACCGACCAGACCACCTAAACGCTGTACATCTCCGCCCGCTCCGCGCGCCTCTGACTGGCCATCCTGCACCGCATCGAGGCCGTGACCCGGTTCGTCGACGTCACCACCGGGCACCGGCAGTACCTCTACGCCCTCGGACCGCTGGGCGCCCTCGTCCACCCGACCACCTTCAACGACCCCGCCCGGGCGCAGGTGAGAGCGCGCGGAGCAGTATCGAACGCACCGAACGCATCGTCGGCAGCCGCCGCCTGGCCCACCTGCTGGGCACCAACCAGCTGTTCGTCGACCTCATCGCCCACGCCCGCACTGATCCGGGCGCTGGTCTTCTGCGCTGGTGGTCCGAGCAGCACGCCACGGCCGCCTATGCCTTCGCCGACATCCACCCCGACGGCCACGGCATCTGGCGCACCGCAGGCCACGACGTCGGGTTCTTCCTCGAACACGACAACGGCACCGAACCGCTGTCGGTCGTCCTGGCCAAACTCCGCGGCTACCAACGGCTGGCCGAATTCGGCCCCCGCTACCCAGTACTGCTGCGCGTACCCGGCCGACGCCGGGAGACAAACCTGCTGCACGTCCTGGCCGGCGTGCCCACCCTCATGCCCGTCGCTTACCAGCATCCACACCGAGCACCCCGCCGGCCCGGCCTGGACCCTCACGTCCGACCCCGGGCCCCGTCGCTGGCTACAGGAGCTGCCCAGCGACCACGGACCCGACAACCCAGCCACCAACCCCCACCGCTTCACCGACCTCACAGGCATCGACGCCTAACCTCGCGACTCGATGGTCGTCGGCGCGGCACTGGCTCCCGCGTTAGCCATCCCGACGCATTCATGACGGCGCGGGCGGCCATCTGTCGGCCAGCTGCGCGGTCAGATGCCCGCCGACAAGCGGACCGGGGCGGCTCCGGAGCCTCACCGGCCGACCAGAGCCGGCCTTCGCCGACCACTGCTTCTGCGGATGGTTAGTCTGCTCCCGTGGTGATGCTCATGAGTACGCCGGCGATGATGCGCCGAACGCCCCAGGTACCCGCACGGGCGGAGTTCCGCTGACACCGCCGGGATTTGAGTGGCCTCGGTGTCGCGAGTGCGGGGGGCCGATGCAGTTCCTGGCTCAGATCGGCCTCAGTGACGTCGATCCGGTGAGTGCAGGCGTTCTGTCTATTTTCATGTGCCAGAACGATCCAGGACTCTGCGATGAGTGGGATGCCAATGCCGGCGGCAACCGGGCGTTCGTGTTCGGGTCTGACGCTACGGACGTGGTTTCGGTGCCTGACGACGGCGTCTGCTTGCTGGAGGAGACGTCCGCGGTCGACTTCGTCCAGGTCCAGACCGACGACTACCTGGAAGCGCGCGAGCGCTGGGCTCGGGATACCGGCCGGTCGGTACTGGACGTGCTCGGGCAGGTCCGCGGCCTGCCGGCATGGCTTCAGAACGACGAGACGCCCGCGTGCAGCGTTTGCCGCGAACCGATGTCATTCGTCGTGCAGCTGGAGGAAGGCCACAATCATCAGACTGCGGCGAACTTCGGCGACGGTGGCTGTGATTACGGATTCCGTTGTACGTCTTGTCGCCGTGCCGCATTCCTCCGGCAGCGGTGAGGCCGCCAGGACTAGCGAGAGTAGACCCGTACGTTAACCGCCGCGGCCATCCGGTCGTCGCGTACTCCACGCGCCTTGGTACGAGGCGGGGCGTTGGAGGGGCGAGGCATCAGCTTGAAACGGCCTTAGAACTGCTAACAGAATGGATCTTGGAACAGATTGATCATGATGGTCGTTGATCAAGTCGTGAGGAAGGGTCAGCAACAACCTTGGGTCGTACCCGACGACCTGTGGGACCGTATCCACCCACTGCTTCCGGCAGTACCCCGTCGCTCGGACCACCCCGGCCGCAAGCGCCTGAACGACCGCAAGGTCCTATCCGGCATCTTGTTCGTGCTCTACACCGGCATCCCCTGGGAGTTCTTGCCCCAGGAACTGGGCTTCGGCTCTGGAATGACCTGCTGGCGGCGGCTACGCGACTGGAACGAGGCCGGGGTGTGGCAGCGACTGCACGAGAGCCTGCTGGCCGAACTGAATGCCGCCGACGGCCTGGACTGGTCTCGGGCGGTGATCGACGGTTCTCACATCCGGGCCATGAAAGGCGGCCCAAAACCGGACCGAGCCCGGTCGACCGTGCCCGAACAGGCTCGAAACACCATCTGATCACCGACGCGCACATCCCGTTGACGATCTCGCTGACCGGCGGCAACCGCAACGACATCACCCAACTCATACCACTGATCCAGGCCATCCCACCGGTACGTGGCCGTCGTGGCCGTCCCCGACAGCGGCCCGACAAGGTCTACGCCGACCGCGGCTACGACCACGACAAGTACCGCAGAAAAGTGCGAGAACTCGGAATCACACCGGTCATCGCCCGCCGCGGCCAGCCACATGGCTCGGGGCTGGGCGTGCACCGATGGGTCGTCGAACAAGGCTTCGCACTGCTGCACTGGTTCCGACGCCTACGCATCCGCTGGGAAATCCGCGACGACATCCATGAAGCGTTCCTCCGACTCGCCTACGCCATCATCTGTTGGCGCAGACTCACACCATGACACCACCGTGCGTTCCTGACCCGGGTGCCACCAGGAGGAGCGCGATCGATCGCTATTCTTCCCAGACAGGACTCAGCGGCAGACCTCGCTCGGTCCGTGCGCGATCGGTCAGCTCCTGAATGACGGCTGTTTTCGCGCGGGTGTAGGAGTCAGCGTCGACGTCTGCACTCAGCAGCTGGCGTTTGCGTTCGGCGTACCGGGCAGCTTCCTTGGGATGGCTGCGAAGATAGTCCCTCAGCACTCGTTCATTTCGGCTGGGCCAAGTGTCAATCGTGACGACATGCAGGTGATGAGTGCGGCGGCTACCGCGGTTGCGAAAGTAGAAGAGCCGATTGGGCATCCCAGTCTCGTAGCGTTGATAGCCAAGGCTTGCCAGCATCCCCTCCTGAGCCGCCATCGTGCCTAGCGTTGGCACCGCGGCCATCAGGTCAATGATGGCTTTGGCGGCCAGGCCAGGCACCGCCGTGCTGCCAATGTGTTCAATCACCGTGAAGATCCCCGGCAACGCGTCGGTTAGCTCTCGACAGGCAGCGTCGGCAAGCACCGGCCATCGATCATCGTAGTCGTCGACCTGGATCGCCACGTCCTGAAAAATACCCGTCAGGCGTTCACCCTGCTGTCCTTCGCTGATCAACGAGCAATTCTGTTAGGAGCTCTTAGGCTCGCGGTTCTCGTCACAAGGACCGGCGAGCGTCTTGATCCCGAGCAATGGCGGCCCTTTCGGTTGCTCCCGCGTGAGACTTGCCAAGTGCTCCGAGGGCTCATTTCCCTTACGTATCGCCTCGACGTACGCCTTGACGTCCTGCAGGCTCATCCGCGGAGCCCGCTGACGCACATGCCGCAGCGCGGCCATTCTGCCCCCGTCCCAGACAAGGGTGCGGACCTCGACGAGCAGCGGATCCGCCGGTTTGACGCCTTTGACCTGCTGCAGATACAACTCTGCCCACTCGTCTGTGACGATGGTGATCACGTTTTTCATCATCCATGACGCCCCGAGCACTCCGGGCTGGCCGTGGCTGATGCCGTACATTGCGGGCAGTCCGGGTCTGCGGATCGGTGGTCACGGCCCCAGAGGTACACGTCTCGTTCACCCCTGCCTGACGGTGAAGCGGCCAGCAGCCCGCGTGTGACCGCGCTCAGATGCGCCAGCGGTGGTGTGGTCAAGGGGCCGTTGTCACCAGGTGTCGATTGCCGGTCGTGCGACGGGAAGCAGGTCGGACTTCGAGTCGAGCTGGTACGAGGCGATCTGCCTGCCGGAGGAGTCCAGCGCCCGTAGGACGGCCGAGTTCGACGCTACGATCCAGCCGGTCCCCTGCGTGAGTGTTGCCCGAGATTCCTCCTTGCCGTCGCTGGCGATCGATACCACCGTGGCGGCCTGCCGGGGGGCGAGGACCAGGACGTTACCGGATGGATCGGAGTTCGTACGGTTGGCCAGCCGCAGGGCGTAGAGGCTGGATGGATCGTCCAGTGCCACTCGGGTGCTGACGCCGAAGGCGGACTGGAGATCGTTCGTGCCCGCCTGTCCGTTGGAGTAGTCGAACAGCACCTCCCAGCCGCCGGTCACCGGTACCGCCGCGAGCACCGCGGGATCGTTCGAACCCGGGGTGGTGCCGCCCCAGAGCACGCGCGGCGTGCCCGTGGTCTGTCGACCGTGCTGGTCGGGTGCCGCGAGGGTCCTTGTCGCGTACCGGGCGATGCTCCGATCGGCAGTGCCACGGGCGCCGGCCAGCGCCGCGTCCAGCTGGGTGTCGGAAACCTGGGGCAGCGAGATCATCGAGGAGGTCCCTTTGGCTGGCCCCTGGTAGTGAACCGTGCCGTCGCAGGTGACGCGCCACCAGTCCGCGGTGGTCGGCTGCGTCTGGGCAACGTACGAGCCGGTGGATGTCGGACGCCACTGCTGATGCTGAGCGTCGCTGGCGGTATCGATCACGCAGCCCGCGGGCGCGACCCCCACGAGGTACGTGATGTCCTGCGTGTCGTGGTACGGGAGGCCCGAGTAGGTTCCCCGCTCGAACGGCTCGAGCCGGTCCGAAACGATGAGTGACTGCGCGGCGAGTGTGTCCGCGGACGCGGCCCGCGGCGCGCCGAGCCACACCGCGATTGCCCGTTCCCTGTTGTGCAGTGCGACCAGGGCGACGCGGGACGTGCCGACGTCGCCGGCGTAGAGAATGCTCACCTGGTCGAGGTCGGACCAGACGTTCCAGGAGTGCCGCCGCCGGTCGACGGCCTTCGCCAACGCCCGCATGTATGCCGTGTCGCCGCTCAGCGATCCGCGCGGTGGCGATGCGATGAGACGACGCGCCCAGTCCGAGTCTATGGCCATGCCCGGCGTGCCGGTCTGCGGTCCGGCGGGTTCGGGTCGGTCGCCCGGTACGGTCAGCGACACCGCGACCGCCGTGGTGGCGAGTGCGGCGACCAGCCCTCCTGTTGCGGCACGCCTGACCAGCCGGCGAGTGCGAGCCCGGCGTACCATCCGCCCGTACGGGTCGGGCTCCATCCGCGCGTTCGTCAGCACCGCAGCGAAGGCTCGGTGCACGTCGGCCCCGAACACGTCGCCGTCCAGCACGTCGTCATCGACCATCGGAAGGTCCTCCTACAAATGTTTTCCTTGGCCGCAGCGCGGTCCGAAGCTGTGCCAGACCCCGAGAACCCTGGCTCTTGACCGCCCCGACTGAGCACCCGAGGATCTGGGCGGTCTCGGCCTCCGAGAGGTCCTCCCAGTAGCGCAGCACCACCACCGCCCGGGTACGCGGGGGCAGCGTGGCCAGGGCGCGCATCAGTTCGTCGCGCTGGGCCGCCTCCTCACTCACGTCGCCAGCCACCGGGCGCTCCGGGAGGCGAGCGGTCAGCACCTCGGCACGTAGCCGGTGCCATACGCTCGACTGCTGGTTGACCATCGCGCGGCGCAGGTACGCCATCGGATCGTCGATGCGCGACCAGCGACCCATTACCTTGACCAGCACGCTCTGGACCAGATCCTCGGCGCCGGGCCACGAACCGGTCAGCAAGTACGCCATGCGCAGCAGATCCAGGTACCGGACGCGGACGAAGTCTCGCAACTCGTCGTCGGGCATCCCGCTTCCTCCACATCGGTCCAGTCACTCATAAGACCACCGTTCGGACGGAAAGGTTGAGTCCGAAGATTGGAGTGAAGCGCGGGAGGTGCCACGGTGGGCGGGCGTGGAACGGTGGGGCCGAGACCCTCGGCGCAACCTGCTCCGACCTCACGCCCTTATGTTCGCCCTTCTTGTTCAAGGTGATCTCGATCTTGGCGCGCTCGATGTGGGCGAGCAGCTTTTTGTACTGCTCGGTGATCCGCGGCCCAGGGGCAGATATGTGGTTGTTGCCCGTCACCCGGTCGGCGGCGCCTGCCGATCATCGCTGCGCACCGACTGCCTGACTGTGTTGAAGTCCTGGGCCGCTGGCGAACCGGGCGGGCTCGGCTCCATGATCCTGCCGAACGCCGGCTGGAGATCATCGGCGGTCATCCCGTGCCAGTTCAACTTCGAGATCCCCAGCACCGGGATCCCTTGGAAGATGTACTCCGCCGGAACGGCGCGGGCCTGACGCTATGGCAATCGACCTGGTGCCGGTACCGCCGGCGTCCGCCCGGTCGGGTTCGACACGTCCCCGGTCCCAAGACGCAACGGATCCCAGCACATCATCCGCGTCTACACCGTCGGGGACGTGGGCCTTGCCCGGACCGGTTGGTGTAGCAGGTGACGCGGCGGCGCACCTTGTTGCGCGCTGGGAAGATGCCGTCGAGGCGCGCGTCTTCGTATGCCCGAGAGCCTTCGCCCATTGGGCAACCCTGGGCACCAGGCGGATGCGCTAACGCGCTCCGGACTCGGTCGAGGCACGCCGTGCGGCGTTCAGTGGCGCCGGGATGGTGCCGTGCAGGAATCGGTCCGGCCGCACGATGGTGACGGCAGGTCGCCGCGGCGCGGGGAGTGCGCCATCGACACGCTCGATCACCGTGCAACCGGCTTCAGCGGTTGTCTGCTGCCCTGGCGTCGCGATCGCCAGGATCACCGCCCGGCGCGCCACCGCCCACTCGCGGGTGCCCGCGTCCAGGTGGATCCGCGGGTCACCGCCGTAACCGATGACCGCCCAGCGGTTGTCCACGAGGTCGTCGAGCCGGACCACGTCACCGCTGGGTATACGCACCCTAGCGTCGGGCAGGAGTCGACCCGCGCCGGGATGCGGGCCGGCCGTACCCCGCGGGAGGCGCCGCGCAGGCTGCGCCCGGCGGCCAACAGACAGCTCCACACCGGGCACCGCACCGGCGGTACGCAGCACCGCGCGCAGCAGCGCCGAGCTCACACGATTGCGGGTCTGCACGACACGGCCCGTTCGTAGCGCCATCGTGGTCATCGCCCTCACGTCGGGAGCCCGCTCATACTCGTACCCGTCGAGCAGTGCGTTGCCGTCTAGCCCTTGGACCACCTCGGCCAGTCGCCAGGCGAGATTCGCGGCATCACGGATACCGCTGCCTAGCCCCTGCCCGACGAACGGCGGCATGGAATGCGCAGCGTCCCCGGCCAGCAGAACCCGTCCCCTGCGCCACTGCGACGCCGCGCGGGCGTGGAACGTGAACACCGCGGCACGTTGCACCCGTATTGTGTCCGGGTCCACCCAGGCGCCGACCAGTTCCCGCACGATCGCCTCGTCGACCATCCGGGCGGGATCCTCACCCGGCAACATCATCCACTCCCAGCGGTAGGCGCCCGGACGTGACATGGTCACCAGGGGACGCCTCGGATCCAACACGTACGACAATGTGGGGACCGCATCTACGTTTCCGTTGATTGTCGCGTCGACGACCAGCCACGGCTCGGGGAAGCTCACCCCTTCGTACGGCACGCCGAGCAGCGTGCGGACCGTACTGGAGGCGCCGTCACAACCGACGAGCCATCTGGCCCGAACCCGGTCGCCGTTGTCGAGAGTGACGTCGACGTGGTCGTCATCCTGTTCGACCGCGACCACCGACCGGCCGGTACGTAGCTCGACGTTGGATAGTATGGACAGGCCGGCCCGCAGCGCCTTCTCCAAGCCCGGTTGGTCGATCAGCGCGCCCGGCAGCGGACCGGGCCTACCATCCGGTATATCCACGGTGAACAACGGTCGGTGGTCGGGCCCGAGCACCCGTGAGCGGCGCACCCCTACGGCCCACTTTCCGACGTCGGCCAGGCCCGGGACCCTGACGAGAATCCGCATCACCTCGGCGTCGAGGGCGGCAGCCCGTGGCCGGGGATAGGGCGCCACGTGCGGGTCGATCACCGCCACCCGGGTACGGTGAACACCGAGCAACGCGGCCAGAACTCCACCAACCGGTCCGCATCCGGCGACCAGGACGTCAACATCGGCGTCGCTTCGATTCCTTGCCACCCGCTGCCCCCGCTCCACTCGATAAAGCTAAGCCGACGCCGGCCAACCCATCATCGACAGCGCGGTCGGCACCGCCCGGCCAGCGGCCGGCGACAGGCCGATCCCGGCCATAAGTCAAATGTCAGAACACCTGTCCGGGTTTCGTTGGTTCCCGCCGAGGTGGACCTACGGTGATCGTCTGGTTCGTCACGTTCCTTCTCGCCAGCGGCTGGTATGGGTCTGGCCTCGACAGGTGGTAGTTGCTGGCCGCGAGCGGGCGCAGGTTGCGCATCCCGGGTGCTCACCATCAGTCCTCCGGGTTCCTGCTGATCGGGTCGGTGCGAGCGCGGTTCGGTAGGACGCGAGGGCCTCCGCGTCGTAAGGGGTGGTCCGGTCCGATCAGTGGTGCTAGGTGCTGGAGTTTGTCGGGGTTGACCACAGACCGAACTACTTGAACCGTGCCGTCGAAGATGTCGAGTTCGAAGACGTTGAGGAGTCGTCCCTGTTCGTCCTTCATGAGCGCGCCTGGCTGTCCATTCACGTGGGCATGCTCAAGGTGCAAGTCGAATTGGCGTATCGCCTCGCTGATGGCGGTGAGCAGCCGAACGACCTTGTCGCGACCGTTGATCGGCCGGGGCAGTGACGGACCCCTGCCTCCCCCGTCGCCGTAGGCGACGACGTCTGCCGAGAGCATCTGGATGAGCGGCTTCATGTCGCCGCTCTCGACGGCGGCGAAGAACCTCCGCGCGAGCTCGTCACGCTGTTGCTTGGCGGCGTCGAAGCGCGGGCGGCGGGTGGCGATTTGACGCCGGGCGCGGGTCACCAGTTGCCGACAGTTGGATTCGGTCTTGTCAACTATTACGGCAATGCCGGGGTAGTCGTATTCGAACACGTCGTGGAGTAGGAACGCCGCCCGCTCTGCCGGCGTGAGGGTCTCCAACAGAACCAGGAACGCCATGGACAGCGAGTCCGCCAGCTCCACACGGTTGAACTCCGACTCGGTGGCGTCGACTAACGGCTCGGGCAGCCATGTTCCGAAGTAGGACTCGCGGCGTATGCGTGCGGACCGTAGGTGATCGATGCTCAGACGGGTTACCACAGCGGACAGGTACGTCCTGAGCGAGTCGATGGGTGTACACCTCTGCTGTGCGCGGCGCAGCCGCAGGTACGCCTCAGACAGGATGTCCTCCGAGTCGGCCACGCTCCCGGTCATCCGGTAGGCCAGCGAGAACAACAGCGGACGGAGCTGCATGAAATCGTCCGCTTCGGTATCTGTTGCCCTAGTCATGACAGCCATCCATCCGTGACGCCTTCCCTCAGGACGAGATACCACCGGAATCTGTGACACCGACTTTTGCCGACGGGCATCGCGTCCGACAGGACTCTCCGCAGCGCTCAGCATGTCGTGCCGTCGCCCGGGATCGCTTGATCAACCCAACCCCCCAGAGGTCGGTGCGCTAGGTCGGCAGGTCCCGGCGGGCTGTCACAGCACGGGTCCGCATCTCGTCTTAGCGGGCGGCTACCTCACGACGGTAGCAGCGTCCAGCGCCGAGGAAGGGGAGCGCAATGGCTCACAACGTAGTCGTTATCGGGGCCGGGTACGCCGGTCTGCCGGCGGTGAAGCGCCTGGCTCGTCAAGTACGTAAGGATGAGGTCAGCGTCACTCTCGTCTCGGCTTTTCCAACATTCGTTGAACGGCCCCGCCTACACCAGTTGGCCGTGGGACAGCCCATCAAACAGATCGCGCTAGCTGATTATCTGCGCGGCTCCCGGGTGCGACTGGTCGTCGCCTCGGTCACCAACATTGACCTCCAAGCCCGCCACTTGGTGACGGTCGACGAGCGCGGACGGCAGCGCAGGGTGGGCTATCAGACCCTGATCTACGCGCTCGGCAGCAACATCGACGTCACCTCAGTGCCCGGCGTCGCCGAACACTGCTACACGCTCATGGGCTCCTCGTCTGCGCTGGACCTGCATGAGCGGCTGACGGGTCTTGCGCGAGAGGGCGGCACCGTAGCAGTGTGTGGCGGGGGACTGACCGGGATCGAGACGGCGACCGAGGTCGCCGAGGCCTTCCCAAGCCTGAAGGTCCAGCTGATCAGCCGTGGCACACCCGGCGGATGGCTCTCACCGAAGGCGCGAACGTACCTGGACGAGACCTTGACCCAGCTTCGGATTCGTGTCGTTACCGGGGTAGACGTCGACCACGTCGAGCCCGAGGCGCTCGTCCTGGCTGACGGGCGACATCTGCCGTTCAGCCTGTCAATCTGGGCCGGCGGGTTCAGTGTGCCGACTCTCGCTCGAGCGGCCGGTCTGGCTGTGAACTCGCACGATCGCGCGCTTGTCGATGCGACCCTTCGCTCGATCACCCACCCGAACGTCTACGTCATCGGGGACGCAGCCGCGGTCGCAGGATCCTGGGGAGAACAACTGCCGATGGGCTGTCGCTCCGGCGGGTTTACCGGCCCGCAGGTGGCTGGCATCGTCGCGGCCCGTCTCGCCGGCCGCGAACCCAAACCATTCAGGTATCGCTACTTCCACGAGTGCATCAGTCTGGGTCGTAGGCACGGACTCGTGCAATTCTTCAACGCCGACGAGAGCCCGAAGAACCGGATACTGACCGGGCGTAAGGCGATCACCTACAAGAACATGGTCCTGAACAGCGCAAAGATGCTGTTTCGCCACACGGGACCGCTCGTCGCCCGGCGGCGCCACCTCCGCTTCGTCGAGAGCGGCACCCTGGACAGCCGAATCACTGGGAACTCCACTATGAGCAACGTGCCGTCATGAGCGTGCTGCTGGAAGTCCGCGACGGGGTGGGTTACGTGAACCTCATCCTCCCCGGCGCGGGCAACGCGTTCTGCGCGGGTCTGGACTTCACGTCCGTCGGCAGGTCGGCCGCGGCATTCGTCCTTACCGGGCGGAAACTGCCGGGCCAGAAGATGAACCTGTTCCAGCACGCCTGCTGGGTCTGACCGCGGAGATCTTCGACGGCCGGCAAGCATTCGAGTACGGCCTCATCACCGAGGGATCCGACGACCCGCGCAAGGACGCCGAAATGGCCAACTCATCACCCGCTCGCCGGACGCACTTGCCCTCAACAAGCGACTGCTGCACCGCACCTGGAACCAATCGCCGCGCCGCGCCTTCTTGGCCGAGATGGTGCTGCAGATCCGCTTGCTGTGCGGCGTGCACCACCGGATCGCGCGGACCGCGAACCTGGCCAGAGAGGTTCCGAACCGTGTCAGCCGGCGGGTTCGCTGAGTCCGTCGCCCCGCGAAAACAGCGCTGGCCTGGGCTGGGCGGCCCTGCAGGCGGCGCTGCCACGCGCCTCCAGGAAGCCGTCGACCCTGCGCCGCGAGCCTGGCACGACGACCTGGCTGTACCTGCCGGCCGCTGCCGCGGGACGCAGTGTCCACCCGCATGCGGTTGACTCGGTGCCGTGACTCCGAGGATTGAACTGCACGTCCACCTCGAAGGGACCGTGCGGCCCGCTTCTGCCACGTTCAGCGCGAACCTTTGACGAACGAATGTTCGAGGCAATCGCGAAAGTGGAGTGGGTGGGAGTTCGGTGCAGTCGAGATGGTGGGTCGCAGTGCTGCTACGGCCGCGCTCCCGCGCAGACTGGCCGGCACGGCGATCTATGACCGGGTCGCGGCGGTTGACACGGGCACCAGCTTGGACGTTATCCTTGTCGTCGATCCGGATCTCCTCGGCTCTGGAAAGTATTCCCCGAGGACCGTCTGACAAGGGCCGGAAAAGCGTTTGCGGCGCGGTGTTGCATCGCCTACATCTTCGCGGGCCTCCGGCACCATTGTCATCGGCGTTCTCCTCGGCGATCGAGGTGACTACTGTCCGATCGAACCCATGCTGCTCGAACACGCGCCCACGGTCCGGAGCCGTCAAATGTCCCTTCAACCTGGAAGGCCCGAACGACCAATGTGGATAATGCCCCGAATGACCACCGGGCCAGAGCGCCTCATGTTGGAGCACATGCTCGACCGCAACCGGCAAGCACTCATCGACACCGTGCGAGGACTGTCCGAGGCTGATGCACGGCGGCGCCTGGTCGCCTCACTGACCACACCGATCGGGTTGATCAAACACGCCGCCTTCGCCGAGCGCCGCTGGTTCCAACGCATCCTGCTCGGCCTGGACGAATCCGAATGCGACGGCTACGCCGCCCCTGACGACGGCAGTTTCGTGGTCGCCGACGGTGAAACGCTGACCGACGTGATCGCCGAATTCGAGCGCGCCAGCGAGCGTTCCCGCTGGATCGCCGCTGACTTCCAACTCGACGACACCAAGACGCACCCCCGCACTGGCGATGTCAGTCTCCGGTTTATCTACCTGCTCCTGATCGAGGAGTTCGCTCGCCACGCCGGCCATGGCGACATCCTCCGAGAACAAATCACCGCTGCACGCTGAGCCTCGTTGCTGGGGGACACGCGCGAGCGGGGTGGTCACAGCGGTCGATGCGACGCCGTGCCACATGTAGCCGGAAACGGTGACGTTCACGGCAAGGCCGGAGGTAGATCGGGCGGCAGCTGCTGGAGGGACAAGGTGACGCGGGTGATCGGTGGTCATTGGTGGGGGAGCAGATTGGGAGCACAGGGTCGCTCGCAACGGCGCCTAACGGCCGCGAACGGCTGGCATCGGCCATGAACGGTCCGGCCTGACCTGGTGTGCCTCGTGTTGGTGCTGGTCACGGGCTTGGCGGACGTTCGCTGACACAACTGCGCTCAACGTCCGCGAACGGCGCTGAACGGCTTCATATCGTACGAGGTCAGGTAACTGATGATCGAGGCTGGGGAAAGGGTCGACGGAGTCGTTGCTGGTTACGGGTGGGAGCAAACTGGGAGCAGGATTTTGACCTCTTCCTGTCTGGAGAAGTGCTCGACGAAGCGGAGATGTGTCATCTTGATTGTCTGCTGTGCTCGTCCATATCGTGCGACGACCCGCAGGGCGTATGCCATGTGGGAGCCGCACCTGGATGTGTGATGGGGTCAGCTGGAAGCGCTACCGGACGGAGATGGCGTGGATTGGCGGGCAGAGTACGAGCAGGCAGCTGTCCACGCGGATGTCGTCGATGACCGGTCCGAATGGCGCCGGCACCGTCGTGCTGGCGAATTCGAGGGTGACCGACGACGCTGTGGTGAGGAAGTAGAAGGTGTGGTGGACGTACCCCATATCGGTGTCGGTCGTACCTGTGGTGTCGAAGCTCGCCTGCTGTACAACCTGGCCGTTCACGCTGGTCTCGGTGGTCTTGACGACGGGCGTCGAGTTCGGGTTGCCCGCCAGCGCGTAGGTGACCCGGTAGGTGATCAGCGGCACGGTGCCGAAGGTCCTGGTGATCGCGCCCTGCGTGTCGCCGGCTAGGTCGAGACTCTGCCTGCCTTCGCTGGCTTGCCACAGGTCGTTGGCGACCAGGTCGACGTTGCCGCGGGTCACGGTGAACTGACCGACCTGCGTACCGGCCGGCAGCCGGACGTAGCCACTGGCCACGACGGGCGTCTCGAACCCTTCACGGAGAATCGGACCACCGGCCACGGCGGGCGAGGAGGTGGTGGCCCCGACAAGCCCCGCCACCGCCACCATCATCCCGGCACCGAAGAGGATTCGACGTGCCCAGGTTGCGTGTAGTCCCATGCGTGACACCCACCGTTCTTCGCCAGTTGATCATCTATCGATGGCCATCGCTAACATTACGAGAAGTTCCCAAGTCGTTACAGAACCGGCAGCCTAACTCGCGTGTCGGCCATGCGTCAGAGGGGCGGCAGGCGCTGTCCGCCGGGCAGCGGGCAGCGCTGTATGTGTTCTGGTTGCGTCCTCATGGATGGCCATCTGATGCGCTGGGCGAGGAGGAAGTGCAAGCGACTGGAACGCAGTGATGAGCGTGCACGGGGATTGCTGAGGGGGTTCCGAAGCGGTCGCATACCTTGTTTGCGCACTGGAAGCTGCGGTAACACGAAACGACGGGGGAACCCCACCACCACACCCCGGCGGGTGCGGTGGCAGGGACGTCCGAGAAGGACGCTGTCAGACAAGTCAACAAACACGACTTTGAGACAGACCGTAGGTGAAGAACCGTACGAGCGCCGCAGCGAGTACGTGTGCGTCGACCATGTGGGTCTGGCCGTGGAGTGTCTGACGTTTCGCGTGTGGGATGCTCGCCGCTATCGCGTCGGCGGCCTTCTGGAAAACGTCTGGGCGTAGCCGGGTCATGTGGCGGTCGAGCTTTGTGCCGGTGAGTACGAGTGTCGGCTGGGTGATCTTACTCAGCCGGCCTGTCGGTGGCTGCCCATCACTCAAGCACGCTGCCCCGTAGGCGCGCGTGTGAGCGATCGCCTGGCAAGCGGGCCACATCGGAGAGTTCCTCGCCGCCGCGATATCCTCGTCGGACGAGCCAGCCGTGCGCATGAACAACGCGAACACGTCACCCCGGCGCCCCTGCCCAAGTAGGTCCGTGATCGTCTCGACGTACTCGCGCCACCGATCCGGGCTCTCGGCGAGACCATACGGCACTTCGTACACCGCGATCCGGTCGAGCGCACTACCGGCCGCTGCCGCCTCCAACGCGAGCGCGCCGCCAGCGGAGACGCCATACACGTGTGCCCTACCGCCGGCCTCGGCGATGAGAGCATCAATATCCTCGATCTCCCGGGCGACGGCGTAGGGCTGCGTGTCGCCGCTGGCGCCGTAGCCACGCTGGTCGTAGTTGTACACCGTGAAGTGCTCGGCGAGGGCCGCCGCGAGGCTTGCGTTGTCCTCACGGCTGCCGCCGATCAGAATAAGCGCCGGTCCCCGCCCGGTGCGGTCGTACGCAATCGAGGTGCCATCCCTTGACGTCACCGCGCTCATCCGGTTCCCTCCTCTGCCACGCCTGACCCTGGACGGTGGCGGCCTATCGCGCGAGGCTTTTAGATATCCCTAAAAGGTGAGGTTGCCCGGTTGATCGAGTGGAAATTCACCCCAGACGACGTAGCGCGGATCAGGCTCGCGTTCTCCCCGCTCGGAGAGCTGGTACGCAGCCTCATCGTGCTACGCGCGCCGGCCCGACACTCGTTGCACCTGCCCTGGACAAAGGCCACACGTCCACTACTGGCCGGCCTCGATCTGGCCGAGCTGTTCGCTCTCGTCCCGATCCACGGCGACACCGCCGACTTCCTCACCCCGCCACCGACCTCACCGCTACCGGATCTGGACGACGAATTGGCGGCGGTGCGACACACGCCCCCCGATCAGCTAGCGCGTGAAGCGGCCGATATGGTCGGCACCGCCGCACCGATCTGGCAGCGGATCCAGAAAGATCCAGCAGGTGCCGCCCACCGCATCGCCGACACGCTTCAGGCGTACTGGAGCGTGGCGCTGGCCGAACATTGGCCGCGGATCCGCGCCGTGCTCGAAGCGGACGTGCTCTGGCGTTCCCAGCGCCTGGCAGCCGGCGGAGCTCGGTTGCTGTTCGAGGACTTACACGCAACCGTGAAATGGCACGGTGACCGAGTCTCTGCCGCCGACCGGCACCACCACGCCGCCGCCCTGTCCGGACAGGGACTTGTCTTGGAGCCCAGCGTCATGTGCTGGCCCGCAGTCCGGAAGATGATCGACCCGTACCAGCCGACCCTCACTTACCCGGCCCGCGGAATCGCCACCCTGTGGGAGAACGGCACCCCGTTGGCACCCGTCGCACTTGCTGCCCTCATCGGGCGAACCCGCGCCAGCCTGCTCATCGCCCTGACAGAACCCGCCACCACCAGCGCCCTTGCCCGCCGCATGTCGATCACCCCCGGCGCGGTCAGCCAGCACCTGGGTGTACTCCTCGAATGCGGCCTGGTCACCCGCTCCCGCGTCGGCCGCTTGGTGCTCTACCACCGAACCCGCACAAGCGATGCCCTCGTTGCCAACCAACCGCAACGCTGACCTGGACGGTGCCCCAGCCGCCAGAAGCCACTGCCACACCGACACGTTCGCCCTTCTGAGGGAGCGGCAAAGCGGCCGGCAACGCAGTGAACCGCGAGCTGCGGGCGGGATCCAGCCACCCGACTGATTCAACGACCTCGACAGCGGCGAAGCCCTGAACATCTGATCGAAGCGGGACTTGACGCGGGGGCATGTCACGCAACGCCTCCGATAGGCGAGGCTCGGCTGTCGACGCCCCGGCGATGCGGTAATCGGGGATCGTCGATGGGGCAGCAGATTGGCAGCACGAGGTCGCCAGTAACCGCCCGGTGGCAGCAGACTTTTGACCTCTTCCTGTTTGGAGAAGCGCGTCGTGACCGTCAGTGTCTGGATCGGGCTCCAGGTGTTCGAGGCGATGAAGTCGCTCCCCACTGAGCGGACTGAGTTGCCCGTCGCTCACCGCACAGGCACAAGGCGCGGTGGCGGTCGGCGGCTCATCGCTTTTTCTTGACGAGGTCGGCAATGTTGCGGCCCTGCAATGGGTCGACGGTCACCCGGACGACCCGCATCGGTGACGACTTGGTTTCCGGCTTGATGAACACGTGCTCCACAGTGCCGTTACGAGCGAGGCCGTGCTCGTGAAGGTCCTTCAGCAGATAGGCGAGCATCTGCAGATTGGCCTGATCGATGATGAACACTTCAAGCCTAGCCACGGTGTGCGTCTTCACTTCGTGGAGGCTCCCGTCGGGCCTGCGGAAGTCCGCTCCCTCGCCCGGGCCCGCCGAGCCGATCGCCTCGTGATAGGTGACGCCGGCTTCCCGGGCGGCCACCTCTCGGCCCTCGACCCGCACCGACGCGCGGTACGCGTCGCTCGCGGCCTTCGCAGCAGCCCACTCCTTCGGGTTGCCCCGCTCGGTGACGTTCTCGATCCGCGACGCGATGTTCTCCAGGTCCACCTTCGTGTCGCGCAGCTTGCGGGCCATTGCCTCGTACTCGCGCAGCGGGCGCTCCTTCCCCGCCGGGCTGGTCGCGCGGGGGGCCGGCCGGCCGCTACGCGCAACCGGCTGGCGGTCGCCGACGGCGTGCGGCGACGACGTGTCCCTCTGGCTGTGCGGATTGTGGTTGGCCTCCAATAGGCGTGCGTCGGATGGCAGGGGATGGTCGCTGGTGCCCGGCCGAATTGGGCCTGCCGCGTCCGCCGGCCGGTACTGGTCGCTGTTGCGGACGATCCCGCCCCGGCCGGTGCTTTCCGGCGGCTCGGCTCGCATCGACCTGGTGGCCCCTGGCAGGCCGGTTTGCACCGGCCGTCCCGCCGCAGGGACGTCCCGGCCTCCGACCGGTTCGGCGGCGTGGCGCACGATCCCGGGCGGTTCGGTGTGGGTCGTGGCAGCCGCATCCCGCTGCGCGCGTTGCTCGTACATATGCGGCACCATGGCGCCTGCCATCTCGAAGACCAGGTTCGAGACCTTGCCGATGGCGACGGCCTGGTCGTGGCTCAAGCCCAAGAGGCGCGCCGCACCGTACACGATCGGCGCCTCCGCCGCGCCGCTGAGCTGCCTCATCCGTTCGTACTGCGCGTAGTTGCTTTCCCGCACGATGTCGCCGTCTCCGGCGTATACCAATGGATCCGTTGCCGTGTCCTCCGGACGCCGGCCGGTGGTGTCGTGCAGGTAGCGACCCATGCTGGAGATGTCCGCGGTGGACAACCCGCGCGCGGTGAGCGACTTTTCCTCGAACGCGATCCGTTCGGTCAGCCGGTCGAGGTCGCGCTGCGATATGTACTCACCCGGCAGGCGGCCCAGCGCCTTGTGGATAAGCGTGTCAACCTCCTTGGACGGCGGCAGGTACCGCTCCGCCGGTACCTTTCCCACGTGGGCGAAGTCTCGCACCAGCGCGGCGCCCGACGGGGTTCCGCCCAGCTGGTCGTACAGCTGCGGATTCGCCCGGAGGACATCGCGGAACTTTTCGATCGTTGCTGGGTTGATCCCCTTGTCCTCCAGCGCCGCCTGCAGCCGGTAGACGGGCGACTGCGACAGGGCCCCCCGCATCTCGGTGGGCACGACGGGGTCGGTGTGGCGGCTCCCGTCGTAGGCACTGTCCCATGCCTCCCGCTGCGCCTGCGACGCCGCGTCGGTCCGTCTCGCCGCGGCCTCTGACGGAGCCTGCTGCTTATCTGCGGTGCATTGTGTCTCGTTCATCGGGTGGGCTTGTCCCGTTCCTTCCGGTCGTGGACCGGCGGGAGCGCACCCGACCGGTGAAGGTCGTGCAGGCGTTGCCACATCTCGGAAGGCCGCGACGGCTTCGGGGTCTCCCGGCCTGGTGTCTGCTCGGATCGCTGAGCATTGTCGGGCATGGAGTGCTGCCGGTCGCGCCCGCCTTCCCGCGATGGCAGGCCGCCCGGCACGCCGGGTTTGTGTTCGGCTGTGCCGGGGTTGCGCTCGGGCGGGCCGGGTTTTCGTTCGGGTGCGCGGAGCTTGTGTTCCGCTGGGCCAGGTTTGTGCTCGGCTGCGCCGGGTTTGTGCTCGGGTCGGGGGGTCTTGTCCTGGTTCGGCCGGTGCTGCTCCTGTCCGCCGGGTCGAATGTGCGGTCCCTTGTCGTGCAGCCACGGATCCCTCCGGAAGGCCCCGTAGCTCGGTGGGTGGTCCTTCTTCTGGTCCTTCTCCTTCGCCCGCTCGTGTCGGTCGTCGGTATGCACATCGAGAGGAGGACCCGCCGGCTGACGCGCCTGGACTTTGTCCGCGACGCGGCCGGATCCCGAGTCGGAGGAGCGGCCGGCGGTGCCGCTTGTTGAGCGAGGATCACGGTCGGGGCGCGAGGCGACTCCTGGCGGCTTTCCCTGGTCCACCCTGTGCGAACCGGGCAGCACTCGCGGCTCAGGGCCGTGTATGGCGAAGTTGAGCATTGGGCGCCCGGCCGATTGATTCGGGTGAGCCCGGTCGGCCTCGCGCGGCTTCGACTGCTGCTCCCTGGGCTGCCCGCTGCGACGGCTGGCGTCGTAGCTGTCGTTCCAGGCACCCCGGGCCGCTGCCCGCTGGTCCGGCGGTGGCCCGGCCGGGCGCTTGTCGGGTGCATCGGCAGTGTTGGCGCGGACCTCGTTCACCCTACTCCTCCGCCTGTGGGTTGCCGTGCCGGTCTTGACCGTGCCGGCTCTCGTCGTACTTTTCAGTCCAGTGGTGACTCAGCGGCGGCTCGAGCCCAATCAGCGTTCCCTGTCTGTGCCGCTCCGCCTCGGCCTTGTTCTTCAGCTCCACCACGTTGTCCTTCGGGGGTCCCGGTCGTTCGAGCTGGTTCACGCGACACCTTCGTCTTCCTTCAAAAGCACGTCGGCCGGCAGCAGGTGGATCCGCGCCCAGCCACCGGCCGGGAACGGCGCGAGCGCGTCGGCGAGGTGAGCCCCGAAGCGGTCGTCCCCGGCCGGGACGCCGATCGCCGCTTCGAGCGCGGATGGCCGGCGGGTGCCGAAGGCGACCGCGTCGCGAGCCTGCGGATCGTCGAGGTCGACGTTGCGCCAACGCTCCACCAGGGCCAGCTGCTGGTCGATGGTTTCGCCCGGGAGCGGGCGACCGTACTGCCGCTCCCACCCGGCGGTGTCCGGGTGCGGGCCGCCGTCAGGGTCGCTGGCGAGCAGCGCGTCGCGGACCTTCTCCCACCTGTACGTCTCCGCGAGGTAGCCCAGGTCGTCGCTGGCGCAGACCTCGGCCGGTGCGGCCCCGGTCAGCGCCGTGCGAAGGACAGCGCAGCAGTGCGTGGCCAGGTCGAGCGGGGACACGTCGGCCTGGAGCAGGGCGGAGCGCACCGCCACGGCGCCGTCGATCGCGTGCGAGATTGCACAGTCCAGCACCCGTGCGGGCACTGCGATCGCGGACAAGGCGCGGAGATGATCCGCGGTGACGGCGGGCGTGTCGTAGCCTGCCAGGTGGGCGAGGACCGTCAGCTCGGCCCAGACCATCAGCCACGGCTGCGCGGTGAGCAGGTGCTGGGCGGTTCGGATTTGGCGCAGGGTGCAGGCGTTGGCGGCGCAGTCGGTCCCGCAGGTGGGGCTGCGCCGACCGATGAGGGCGGCGATCGGCGCTGGTCCGGCTCCGGCCACGTCACTGCCGGTCGGCAGGGAAGGGCCTCGCGGCACGCGTACCAGGACCGGATGGTCCATGCCGTCGGTGAAGACGGCGCCTTCGCCTGGCTTGAGCGTGACCAGGTAGCGGGACTGGAACTTGTCCACGTTCATGGTGGCGCCGACGCTTTCCCGGTCGTCCTGCGCCGGTAGCCGGTGCACGATCTTCGCGGCAGTGTTCTTGATGACGTCTGGTGTCAGCTTGGCCGGGATCTGCTCAGCCACGATCAGCCCTTCGCCGTAGGCGCGCACCTCGGCCAGCAGCGAGGCGAACATCTCCACCGCCTGGGCCGCCGGCCCGTTCGAGCCCGGCTCAGAGCGGCGGAGCAGCCGGTGTGCCTCCTCGATCACCGTCAGGTGCTCCAGGCCCTGCTCGCTGGCGGCGGCCGGGCCGGCTTTGCGCGCGGCGACCCGTAGCTGCTCGGACAGTCGCATCAGGACCGCACCCATCAGGAACGCCTTGTCCGCGTCGTCGCCGACGTCCTCGATTTCCAGGACCACGTTGCGCCGGCGCAGCTCACCGAAGTCGATGGGGTGTCCGCCTTCGAAGAACCGGCCGGTGGTGCCCAGCCGAAGGCTGCCCAGACGGACCGAGATGAAGCCGTGCACGTTGTCCGCGATCTCCTGGCCGTAGCCGATCTCGTCAACGACGATGGACGCGACCCGCTGCAGGTCGGCCAGGGTCGGGTAGCGCGGCCGGTGTCCGGGCCGGATCGGCTGCCCGATGCTCAGATCCCAGCCCAGTTCCTCGTAGCAACGGGTCAGTGCCGCCGACAGAATCTGCGGGAACGGCTCCTGCGCCTCGAACGCCGCCAGGAACAAGGCGCGGAGCAGGTCCGCGTGGGTCTGCAGGGCGAACCCCGGGGCCGGCTCCAGTGGGTTGAGGCCGGCCGGCGGTTGGTCAGGATCGCCGGGCCGGATCACCACCACGCCACTGCCCAGCGCCGCGACTGGTGTGGCCAGTTGCGCGTACTCGGCCTTGGCCGGTTCGACCGCGAGCCACGACAGTCCTGTCCTCGTCGCCTCGACCAGCAGGTGCCGGATGGTGTGTGACTTGCCGGCGCCGGTCGCGCCGCAGACGAAGGTATGGCGGTTCAGCGTGCTGCGGCCGAGCACCAGCTCACCCGCCTCGACGTAACCCTGATCCAGTACCGAACCGAGATTGAGCCCGGCGGCGGCGGTGGTCTCCGGTGTGACGTCGAAGCGGTGCGGTTCCGCCACCCGCAGGCCGGGCAGCTCGTGCTCGGGCGGGCGGGTCAGCGCGGCCAGAAGTTCGGTGCCGGCCACGAAGGGTGCGTGGCTGTCGTACCCGTCGTGCGCCTCGGCTGTGAGGGCCGTGGCGAGACTGGTTGGGGCGCCGGACGGGGCCAGGGTGTATGGCAGGCCGTCCAGGTCGCTCGCCGCGCAGAGGATCGCTGCCGTGGCCGCGGCGTCGCCCGGCGAACCGCCGCCTGCCAGCACGCGTACCCGCCAGGCACTGCCCGCCTGGGCCCGGCTGAGCTCGCGGTACCGGGCCTGCTTGCGCTCTAGCGCGATCCGGTTGGCCTCGCCTACCTCGGCCCGCGACAGAGGAAGGATCTCGTTGACCAGCCGGTCCAGTTCCGGCTTCAGGTCCTGCGGCCTCAGCGGTTCGGCGATGAGAAGCCACGCGTACGGGACCTCCAGGTGCGCCGCGTACCGGTAGAACGAAGCTCGGCGGCCCGGATTCGGCTGCGGTTTGGCGGGGTTCGGCAGCCACAGCACGTCTGCCCGCCCGGCACACTTGACCCAGTGCGGAAACTGGTCCAGTAGCTTGGCCACATGGTGAGCCGCCACATCATGGCCGAGCGCCCCGGGCGGGTAGAGCACTGGCCGCAGGCCGTCCATGCCCGTCGAATCGGTCGGCTCACCCGCGGGCGGGAAGAACGGCCGGCCACCTAGCAGGACGTGCAGACGGCGGTCCCACGGTGCCCGAATCCATGCGGCAAGCAGCATCGGCCCGGACCGGCCGGTGGCCAGCAGCCCGGCATGCGAGCCGATCAGGGACGCGGCGAGCATGCCCGCCCGGTCCTGCTCCTGCCTGCGCCGGTCCGGGTCTCCCTCGTCCTCCGCCTTGGGCACCTGAGCCAGTTCCAGGAAGCGAAAGTCCTGCCAGTTATGCATCGTCAGGAGCCCTCGATCGGCGTGGACGCGACCCGGTCTAGCAGGCAGATGCCCGGGTTGGCATCAGCCATGACCACTCGGCGACCGGCGCTGGAGTTGTCGACCAGGATGAACGCCGTCTCCGGCATACCCATGATCTCCCGTGGTTCGACCTCGAACTCGTACACTCGTTGCGATCCGGTCGTCGTACCGACGGTGTCGCCGGTCTGCCAGGTGCGGCTCGCACTCCAGGTGTGCCCACGGTTGTCCGATAGGCCGGTTGGCCGGCCGGCCAGGCCGGACCGCCACTGCTTGCGGCTGCCGCTCTGTCCGGTGCTGGCACCGAAGTTGTCGTTGCCGCCGTCGCTGAACGACTTGCTCACCTGCCGGGTCACCTGGTTGACCACGAATTTGTGGCCCCGGCCGATGAACTCCGCGGCGACCGCCGCGTCGCGATGGTTGTACATCTTCATCAGGCAGACCGCGCCGCCGGTGCCGGCGGCCTTCTCCAGGTCGTCCTGTGGCTGGTCGATCATCAAGATCAGCCGAACGCCGGCTATCCGGGCGTGGTCGGACAGGATCCGCAACAGCTTGCCACCGAGATGGTCCGCGCCGGCCACCGCTAGGACCCCGGACAGCGGGCCGCGCTGCTGCATGGCAATCTGGGCCAGCTGAACGAGCATCCGATCGAGGAGCTCCTTGTGGTCATCCCGGTCGCCGGGCGTGGCAATGACCGACACCGGGTCGTCCGTCCACAGCGGAAGGCCGCCGGAGGGGCGACCGTAACGGGCGAGGACGTCCAGCTGGTTGGCGAGGAACCCGAGGTGCCGGGTGGCCCATTCGGTCCGGTCGAGGTCGGCGACCTGGCCGGCGAGGCGGGTCACCTCGTCGGTGGTCAGCACGCCGTCGCCGCTGCTCTGGCGCAGCACCCCGACCGCCCCGGCGAGCCGGGCGAACGTCAGCGGCGGGTCGAGGGATCGCACCACCCGGGTCAAGACGTCAGAGGCCAGGGCGCGTTCCTGGCGCTGGTCGCCTCCGGCGGGGCTGGACGGGCGGCCGAGCAACGCAACCGCCAGGCACTCGGGTAATTCGCGCCGGGGTACCCCGGCCAGTAGGTCCAGATCGCTGCCCTCGTCGGACAGCGCTGTCCAGCGGGTACGCCGGCCACTGGCCGCGGCGACAGCTACCAGGCCTCCTGCGACGTCCTGTCCGGTCAGGTCGAGTACGGTCACCTGCTGGCCTGTGGTCAGCACCGATGTCCCGAACGTGACCAGGAGGCTGGCCCAGCCGTGCCGCCAGATGTCGCCGCCTAGCACGTCGATGCGGATCGGTTGGCTGACTGGGCGAACTGGATACCACCGCGGACCGCTCGCGCCGGAGGCCGCTGCCCGCTCGGCTTCCTGCGCTGCGGCGGCATGCCGGCGTACGGCCTCGTCCCATTCTCGCAACGCCGCGTCGTGCCGTTGCCGCTCCTGGGTACGCATGGTCAGGTACGGCCGCTCGAAGTCCCTGATGTTGCGGTTGGCGTGGTTGAGCGCGGCCAATGAGCGGACCACCCCGAGCGCGAGGAGCCCGGCAGCCACCAGGACCACAAGGCTATACACCCGGCCGGCCGAGGAACCGAACCCGGCGACCTGTTCCTCGATGGCGAAGCGGTAAGTGGTAAAGGCTCCGACGAGTACCACGGTGAACGCCAACCGCCAGGTCAACCTGGTGACCGCCCGCGTCCGGGTCGCCCGCAGCGCCCCGGTGTCCGGGTGCGGCGGCTCGACCCACTGCGGACGGGGCGGAGGCAGTTCGACGTGCGTCGCCGCGCGGGCCGCTAGGGGTGCAGCTTGCCAGCCCCATCGCGCGGGCAGGTCGAACAGGCGTGGCGCCAGTTGCCGAGGCCAGTCGAGGGCATTAGCGGACGGGCTCGGCTGCGCGCTGCCGGTCGCCGGGCCAGGCCCCCCTGCCCGGTCCGAGGCGGTGAACCCGCCGCCCGGGGAGGCCCGAGAATGGTCGGCGAAGCCGCCTGCGACCCCGGCGGCGCCGCGGGACTCCCGGTACCGCTTGGCGGCGGCCTTCCCGGCAGCGTTCGCAGCCGCCCTGTCCCCGCCCCTGGCCAACGCCGCGAGCGCGGCATCCGTGGCCGCCTCCACCTCCGCCTTGTCACCGCTGAGGAGGATGTCGGCGAAGTGCTGGCGCCAGCTCATTCGGTCGGTTCCGTTCACGATCATGATCTCCGTACAGCTCGTGGTCGTAAGCGCGAAGGAGGCGAATACACGCCGGGCAGATACAACGAACGGCGGCGTGGTGCCTACGACAGAAGGGTGGGCGCCGGCACGGTCCAGGCATGGTCGACTGGATTGACGTATCTGCCGAGTTGGTGCGACCGCCTATATCCCGAACCAACGCATGCCCGATCGTGGAGGTAGCTCATATCACGCCTACACCGCAACAACATCGCGCTCGTAACGGCCTGGGTCACCGCGACCAGCCATGCCAAAGCGCAGTGGGCCCCTTGGCGTTGCCGGCACGGAAACGTTTGCCGGCCGCCTTTTCCGCGGCGTTCGCCGCTGCAAAATCAGCGCCGATAGCGGCCACCGCCGCTTCGGTGGCGGTGTCGACCTCGCCGGGCCACCACTGACCGGAACGTCGGCGACGTGACGCCGCCAGCTTTCCCGGTCGGTCCCGGCCGTCATGCCAGCCTCCGGAAAGGCGCGCTGTGCGTGCTCATCGCCAGTGTTCGAAGATGGCATAGCCGGCGTACAGGATGCCCGCGAGGAATGCGAGCTTGACCAGTGTCGCCACGGCACGGTATCCGATACCGTGCGACGAGGTGCGCTGGCGTGGCTGCCACGTCATGCGCTGGAACGACTGCCGCTGCATGTCGTGCGTCCGCTGCGCGTTGCGCCCGGCCAGGTCGGACATCCGCTGGCTGGTCTGCTGTGCCTGCTGGCTGAGCCGCTGGCTGGTTCGCTGTGCCTGCTGGCTGGCCTGCTGTGCCTGCTGGTTGGTCTGCCACGGTTGCACGGCGGGGCTCCTTGAGATGAGAGGGATCAGCCGAGCGGAGACTCGCTCACGCATACGCCACTATCGGCTGCGCCCGTGGCGTCTCACAAGGCGTCGGTCCGGTCAGCGGACCGGGAAGTTCCGGGTGACCTGGGCAGCGGCGCGGTGGACCAGGTCGGGCAGCCCCGCCGGCACGGACCGGCCGACCTTTATGACGCTGATCGATGCGGGAATCGCATCAATCCCCAACGATATTGGGGTGGCCACGCAACAGATCCCAGGCACCACGTCCTGATGGTCCACCACCACCGGGGAGTCCCCGCGAACCAAGGCGCGCAACCGGCGCCACTGTGGCGCGGACAACGCATCCGGCCGATCGCGGTTGGGCAGTGCGGCCAGCAGCGTCTGACCTGCGGCGGTACAGCTGGCAAGGTCAGCGTCCACCGGTGCCCGTGGCAGTTCCCCCACCGAGCCCCGGGCACCGGCGACAACGGCCAGTCTGTCGCCGTGTAGTACGGTGACTGCCACGGCGCAGCCGGACAGCGTCGCCAAGGCCCGTACCGGTGCCAGCGCGGCCTGCCGCAAGGCCGGGTCCGGCCGCCAGGACTCGGCCAATCGGGCGATCACCTGCCCGATCAGATACCGCTGTCCACAGCGTTGGACCGCACCCGCCGCGACAAGCTGCTCCAACAGCCGGTAGGTGGTGGCTTTCGCCAGCCCCGACCGTCGGCTCACCTCCGACAACCCGGCGCCGTCAGGGACCGCCGACAACGCATCCAGTACCCGAAACGCCCCGGCAAGTACGCCACGGCCTGGGACCGGCCCAGCCTGCTCCGTCACTCCCATGCGAACCCGCCCTCGACGGCCCACGCTGAGAACGCCCGGCCTCTGTCTCCTTTTTCGGGAGACACGCTATCGACCAGCCGTGTGGCGAAATCATAGCCATCCACCTGAGTCCGCGGGTGTCAGATTTCGAACTGCAACGGGGTAGCTGTTGCCCCCGGCGCCGTCCCAGCCATCAACAGTCATCCCCCGAAGCAGAATCCAGGGCCCTGATGGTCCTCCTACGGCTCCGTTGCGTTGAGCGTTGGCGTGATCGAGGCAGGCTTGGGCTGTGAAGTGGTCGAGTCGTCCGCGCCCGTGGCTGCCGCCGAGGTCGGCGTTCGCCGGGTTCTGGTTCCCCACCGAGGTGATCGTGGTCGCGGTCGGCTGGTATCTGCGGTTCAATCTGTCCTACCGAGATGTTGAGGAGCTACTGGTCGAGCGCCGCGTCGAGGCCGACCACATCAGCGTCTACCGGTGGGTGCGGCGATTCACGCTGCTGCTGGCCGACGCCGCACGGTTCTGCCGTCATACACCAGGCGATAGGTGGCACGTCGACGAAACCTACGTCAAAGTCGACGGAGTCTGGCGGTAGGTGTACCGGGCGGTTGATCAGTACGGGTAGGTCATCGACGTGCTGGGCTCGGCCCGCCGCGACGTTGACGGGGCGTGAAGGTTTCTCCGCTGGGCGTGATCGACGTTGAGGGTGACACCCAGCGAGGTGGTCACCGACGCCGCGCCTGTCTATCTGGGCCGTCCTTGACGAGAGCTCCGAACGCTGGCATCGCATACGAAGTGCTGGGCTGCCGCGAGCTAACCCGCGTCGCGAAAAGGATGCTCGGAACGTTCGCAGCCAGTGGCGGCCGATGGCGCGTCGACGTCTACGCCGGCCGCGCCCTGAGGCGAGCGCGGCCGGTCGACACTAGTTACGGCAGGATGGTGTGGAGCAGGGTGGTCACCGCGATGGCGGCAGTGCCAGCCTGAATCGGTCCCGCGTACCTGTGCCCCAGGTACGCGGTGAACCCGGCCGCGAGCAGGATCACGGCCCAGCGGATTGGCAGCTTCGGTGGGTCCTCATGACCCGACTGCACATTCGACTTTCCAGCACGTGGGTTGGTCAACGGCAACTCCTTCTCAGCGGCTAGAGCAACTGCCAGCAGTGCAAACAGTGCTAGCAGCCGATCCCCGAAGTTCTTCGACCATGGCGTGATAAATTCCGAAGATCATCCGGTCCTTTCCGGAACACACGTCCGGTCAGGCCTTCGCTGTAGACGAGTGGCTTGTCGGCTTCGGCGGATTCCAGAATCTTGAACGAACTCCTGCCAGACCCGGGGCAGGTATCTCCGGCTCGCATGATGCCAACTCGAGGTGCAGACGCCGCTGACCCCACCGCGGATGGTTCCTGCGCAGCTCGCAGATCGCTGCCTCCACCTCGGGACTGACCTGAGCCGGATGGGCGTGGGGTCGATGCGACCGGTCAACCAACCCGTCCCAACCTTCGTCGCGATACCGACGCACCCAGCGATGCACTGCCTGCCGTGACACCCCGAACCGCTCGGCGACCTCAGTCACCGGCACCCCGGCCTGGACCTTCAACACGGCCCGATAACGCTGTTCAGTCACGGTCAACTCCACCAGCATTCGGCGGAGTGTCACGCAGGTCCTGAGACCGGACAACTGTCCGGTCTCAGGACCTGCGTGACAGTGACTGTGTGCTCGTCAGAGTGTGGTCAGGTCGTACCGACCCGTGATACGTACCGGACGCATCGGTGGCATCAGCCAATTCGTCGAAATCAGATTCGCGATGCTCAAGTTGACGGGTTCTGCACCTGTCGTCGAACTGGGCGGCGGAGCGAGATTGGGCGGGTTCGAACTCGGGCCGCCGCTCCACTTGGCCGCCATGCTGGGCGAGGATCTCGACAGCGTATCCAGCGTCGAAATCCTTTCCGGCGCAGACATCCCGATACCGGACGGTCCGGGATACGTCTGCGGCGGTGATGGAGCCCTACGGCTCCGAAGGCTCCTTCGCTCGGCTGGACAGGTCGAGACCTGGTGTGGATCGCGGCGCTGACCGACTCCAGTCCGTTACCTTTCAGTGCACTCTAGTGAGCACACGATCGG
>NZ_BONZ01000117.1 GCF_016862975.1 Rugosimonospora africana | reverse complement strand
GGACACCGACCTGGTCTCCGAGACCGAGGGCGGCATGCCGATCCTTGTCGACCTCGTCGAGGAGTTGGGCTCCGACGCCTACGTGTACGGCCACGTGAACCTCAGTGGCGCCGATGAGCGGTTCGTCGTTCGTACCGACGGGCGCAGCACCCCGCGCATGGGCGACACCGTGTTCGTGAAGCCGCGCGTCGGTCACCACCACGCGTTCAACGCCGACAGCGGTGTGCGCATCTAACATTCCAGCGCCCAACAACGGGGCGATCTCCTGTAACGGGAGGTCGCCCCGTTTGCTGTAGGCGTCCCTGACCTTGCCGCAGGATCTCAGGTCGGCAACAGTTGTGAACGCTCACACCGAAACGGTTTCGGTCGCATGTCCCCGGGACTAGGATCTCCCTCAACACCAACTTGGGTCGTTTTTGATCTGAATAACGTGCCGGTGTGACACATGCGTGCATAGCGCACTCCGGCATGGCACGTCGCTATACGTCATCGGGTCGCGATGGGCACGCCCCGGCTCCTCGCCCCGGGCACAGCCTCCTGGTGGCGATCGATTCCACTACGACGGCCGGTCTGCCAGCGGGCACACCGGCCGTGGCGATCGAAGGGACGAGAGGTGTCATACAACGAGGATTCGTCGCTCGCACTTCCTGGCGCGTCACGGCGCACGATGCTGCGCGGCGCCGGCCTGGCTACGGCCGCGGCGAGCCTGGCCGCCCTCGCGGCGTGCAGTAACGACAAGACAAGCTCCGGTAGTGGCGGCCACGGAAGCTTCCCGAACACTCCCAAGTGGAAGTTCGTCTTCGTCAACCACGTGACGACGAACCCGTTCTTCCAGGCCACTCAGTACGGCATCCAGGACGCGTGCGACCTGCTCGGCTGCACGTACCAGTGGACCGGCTCGGAGAGTTCGAACGTCGCGCAGATGGTGGAGGCGATGAACACCGCCGTCACCTCGAACGCTGACGGCATCGCGGTGGCGCTGGTCGACCAGAGCGCGTTCAATGACCCGACGCAGCAGGCGCAGGCCAAGGGTATTCCGGTGGTGTCCTACAACGCGGACGTGACGACGAACGGCCGGCTGGCCTACGTCGGTCAGGACCTGTTCGCGGCCGGCCAGGCGATGGGACAGCGCATCGCCGGGCTGTTCCCGAACGGCGGCGACGTCGCCATCTTCATCGCGACTCCGGGCTCCCTGAACATTCAGCCCCGGGCCGACGGCGCCAAGGCCGCGCTTCAGGCGTCGGGTAAGCCGTTCAACGTCCGGCAGGTCACGACCGGCGCCGACGTCAACCCGGAGCAGGCCGCGATCGACGCGTTCACCCAGGGCAACAAGAGCTTCAAGGGCCTGTTCGCGGTCGACGCCGGTAGCACCCAGGGCATCGCCAACGTGATGCGCAAGTACAACCTGCACCAGCAGGGCTACCACGGCGGCGGGTTCGACCTGCTGGTCCCGACCGAGCAGGCGATCTCCGACGGGATCCTGGACTTCACCATCGACCAGTCGGCCTACATGCAGGGTTTCCTGCCCGTGCTCTACCTGTACCTGTACAAGCTCTCCGGCTCCCTGGTCAGCCCGCCGGCCACCGACACCGGCCTGAAGTTCGTCACCAAGGATCTGGTCGCTCCCTACCTCAAGTCGCAGAACCGGTACGAGGGCAGCTCGCCCAAGCAGCAGTACCTCCACTCGTAACTGAATGGGCAAACATCGTGACCGAACAATCCGTGCCGGCCAAGGATGACGCCAGCGCGGGCGGGACGGTTCCGACCCAGCGAAACGGCGCCGGTACCGCGACCGAGTCATCGGTAGCGGCACCGGCGCCCATCGCGGGTCGCGGCCGACTGGCCTCGTGGGGCGCCTCGGTACTCCGGCTACGTGAACTCAGCGTGGTCATCGTGGTGATCGCGCTCATCATCTACTTCCAGGCTTCGAACTCGGCGTTCTCGTCCTCGTCGAACATTGGCAACATCGCCAACTTCGCCTCGGCAGCCGCGATCGTCGCGGCCGGCGAGGTCTTCCTGCTGGTGTGCGGCGAGATCGACCTGTCCGCGGGTATGACCTTCGGCCTGGTCCCCTTCATCATGATGGCCGCGAACGACGACGGCGTACCGATGCTCCTGTCGGTACTCATCGCGTTGCTGGTGGCCGCGGTCATCGGGCTGTTCAACGGCCTGGTGAACCAGCTGCTGCGGCTGCCGTCGTTCATCACCACGCTCGGCACGCTCTACCTGCTGCACGGCGTCACGCTGAAGGTCTCGAACAACTTCCCCCGACCGGCACCGCAGGACGGCACGCTGATGCAGATCCTCGGCGCCTCGAAGTGGTCCGAGTTCATCTGGGCTGTCGCGCTGTGCGTGGTGATGCAGGTGGTGCTCACGCAGACCAGCTGGGGAGCCCAGACCATCGCGACCGGGGCCAACATGCTCGGCGCGTCGGAGGCGGGCATCCGCACCCGGCTCGTGAAGATCCGGGCGTTCATCATCGCCTCGACCTTCGCCGGGCTCGCCGGCATCCTGGACGGGGTCCACATCTCGCACTCGTTCGACCCGAACGCCGGCGGCAACGACCTGATGTTCGAGGCGGTCGCGGCCTGCGTCATCGGCGGTACCGCGCTGCTGGGTGGCTCCGGCACCGTGATCGGCGCGTTCTTCGGAGCGCTGCTGCTCGCCGTGCTCCAGGACGGTTTCAACATCCAGGGCATCAACGCCACCACGTTCATCGTGATCGAGGGTGTGGCGATCCTGCTCGCCATGGTGCTCAACACCCAGCTGTCCCGGCTACGCCGCGGCGCGAAAGAGGGTTGACGCATGACTGATCCGAAGGGGTCGCTTGACCGCGACACCTCGTCCCTCGGTGCCGCTGGCGGTCCGACCTCCGTCGGCGCCACTGGCGACCCCGTGACGGCAGACTCCACCACACCAGCGGCTCCGCCGGCCATCAGGGCGGAGAACGTCGGCAAGAGGTTCGGCCAGGTTCAGGCTCTGCGCAACGTCAACCTGACCGTCGGCCGGGGCGAGGTCCTGGGCCTGATCGGCGACAACGGTGCCGGCAAGTCCACACTGATCAAGATCCTGACCGGCTTCCACCAACCGACCAGCGGGCAGATCTACATCGACGGGCAGCCGACGAACCTGCACTCGGTGCAGCACGCCCGCTCGCTGGGCATCGAGACGGTGTTCCAGGACCTCGCGCTGATCAACACCCTGCCGGTGTACCTCAACCTGCACCTGAACAAGGAGCCCAGGTTCGGGCCGTTCCTGCGCAAGTCGCTGATGCGGCGCAACGCCCGCCGGTACCTGGACGACATCGGCATCAACATCCCGTCGGTCAACGCCGAGGTGGCCAACCTGTCCGGCGGGCAGCGGCAGGCCATCGCGGTGGCCCGGTCGGTGTACTCCAACGCGCGGATCCTGTTGCTGGACGAGCCGCTGGCCGCCATGGGGGCGAAGGAGGGTGGCATCATCCTCGATCTGATCCAGATGCTCCGGTCCCGCGGCGACCTGTCGATCATCATGATCGCGCACAACTACACCCAGGTGCTGGACGTCTGCGACCGAGTGAACCTCCTGCAACACGGGGAGATCACGTTCGACAAGAAGGTCACCGACACTTCGGCCGAGGAGCTGCTCGACCTGGTGGCCAACGAGTACCGGGTCGGCGGCAGCAAGGCCAAGGACCGCGGCAAGTACCTCGCGGAGATCCGCGACAACAAGTAGCCGCCGGCACATATCAGCGATGAGCACGTACCAGCGATAAGAGAGCACCCCGGCGCCGAGCGGGCGCCGGGGTGTCGCGTCTCAGGCCGCGGCGGCCCTTCGCCGGGCCACCTCGGCCAGCGCGACCGCCGCCGCGACCGACGCGTTGAGCGATTCGACCTCGGACGCCATCGGGATGCCCACCCGCAGGTCGCAGGTCGCCCCGACCAGCCGGGACAGGCCCCGGCCCTCGGAGCCGACGACCACCACGAGCGGCCCGACCGCGGCCTCCAGTTCGTGCAGCGGCGTCTCGCCATCGGCGTCCAGGCCGGCGACCAGGAACCCCTCCTCCTGGCACCGCTTGAGCGTCCGGGTCAGGTTGGTCACCTGCGCGATCGACACCCGAGCCGCCGCGCCCGCGCTGGTTCGCCACGCGGTGGCGGTCATCCCGGCCGCCCGCCGCTCGGGAATGATGACGCCCTGCGCGCCGAAGGCGGCGGCCGAGCGGACGACCGCGCCCAGGTTGCGCGGGTCGGTCACCCCGTCGAGCGCGACCAGCAGGGGCGGCGTCGCCTCGACCGCGGCCGCCAGCAGGTCCTCGAACGGCTCGTAGGCGTACGGCGGTACGGACAGTCCGATGCCCTGGTGCAGTACGCCACCGGTCATCCGGTCCAGCTCGGCCCGGGACACCTCGAGTACCGGGATGCTCCGGTCGGCGGCGGTGCGCACCGCTTCGTTGATCCGGTCGTCGATGTCGATGCCGAGCGCCAGGTAGAGAGCAGTCGCCGGCACGCTCGTGCGCAGCGCCTCGACCACCGGGTTGCGGCCGACGAGCAGCTCGGGCGCGTCCTTGGCGGGTGCCGACCGGCGACCCGGGGAGACGCGTGGGCCGGCCTTGCGGGCTGCCGGAGCGGCGCCCTTCCGGCCGCCGGTCGACTTGCCGCCGGTCGTCGACTTGGTGCCCGGCTGGCCGATCTTGGGTGCCCGGCCCTCCGCGGCGGCCGCCCGGCGCTCCTTGTCCTGCTTCCAGGCGGTGCGTTGGGGCAGCGGTTCGTCGCCGGAGTAGCCCTTGTGCCACGGCCGCTCGTCGGCGGGCAGGGTGCGGCCCCTGCCCTTGAGGCCGGCGCGGCGCTGGCCGCCCGAACCGACGCTCGCGCCCTTCTTGGACGTGACGCGCCGACCGCGGCGCTGCGAGTTACCGGCCATCTGCGATGCTCCAACGTGGTCCATGGGGGGTGTCTTCGACAACGACGCCGGCCTGCCGCAACTGGTCGCGTACGGCGTCGGCCGCGGCCCAGTCCTTCCGGCCCCGGGCCAGCTGGCGCTGTTGCAGGGCGAGCTGCACGAGAGCGTCCACTGTGGACGTGAGGTCGGCGGCGGCGCCTCCGGCCGCGGCACCGGACCAGTGCGGGTCCAGCGGGTCGAGGCCGAACGTGTCCAGCATCCCGCGTACGGCGGCGAGCCCCTCCTTGACGTCCCCGTCGGCGGAGAGCGCGGCGTTGCCCAACCGTACCGCGTCGTGCACCACGGCCAGCGCGCGCGACGTGTTCAGGTCGTCGTCCATCGCCTCGACGAACTCGGCCGGCAACTCGCCCGGCTCGACCGCACCGACCCGTTCCACGGCACGGCTGACGAAGCTCTCCATCCGGCGGTACGAGGTGGCCGCCTCCTGGAGCGCGGACTCCGTGAAGTCGATGATCGAGCGGTAGTGCGGCTGGGCCAGGTAGTAGCGCAGCTCGACCGGACGGATGCCCATGCCGACGATCGCGTCCAGGTCGATCACGTTGCCGAGTGACTTGCCCATCTTGTTCGCGCCGAGGTTGAGCAGGGCGTTGTGCACCCAGTACCGGGCGAATGGCAGGCCGGCGCTGCGGGACTGGGCCACCTCGTTCTCGTGGTGCGGGAACAGCAGGTCCAGGCCGCCGCCGTGGATGTCGAACTCGGCGCCGAGGTACCGCCAGCACATGGCCGAGCACTCGATGTGCCAGCCCGGCCGGCCCCGCCCCCACGGGCTCGGCCAGTATGCCTCGGCCGGCTCGTCGGGCCGCTCGCCCTTCCACAGCGCGAAGTCCACCGGGTCACGCTTGGCGCGGGCCGGCGCGTCGGCGGCCGGTTCCATGGCGTCGGGACGCTGACCGGACAGTGCGCCGTAATCGGCATAGGAGCGGACATCGAAGTACACATCGCCGGAGCCGTCCGGAGCCGGGTACGCGTGGCCGCCCTCGATCAACTGCGCGATCAGCTGGTGCATCTCGGGGATGTGGCCGGTGGCCCTGGGTTCGTACGTCGGGGCGAGCACGTTCAGCGACCGGTACGCGGCACCGAGGGTCAGCTCGTTGCGGTACGCGATCGACCAGAACGGCTCACCGTGCTCGATCGACTTGGCCAGTACCTTGTCGTCGATGTCGGTGATGTTGCGAACCATGGTGACCTTCAGCCCCGAGCGCATGAGCCAGCGACGCAGCACGTCGTTGTTCACTCCGGAGCGAAGGTGGCCGATATGGGGGCCGGACTGCACGGTGAGACCACACAGGTACATGCCCACCTGACCGGGGATCAGCGGGACGAAATCCCGCGCCGATCGGGTAGCGCTGTCGTACAGCCGTAGGGTCACCCTCAAAGGGTAGCCTCCGCGACGATTCCGGATCGTCCGGATACCTGGCCGGCGCCGTCCGGGCGCTACCCTCCCGGTGTGGAGGAGACCGCGCAGACCCTGGATCGCGGCCTGCGCCTGCTACAACTCGTGGCGGACGCCCCCGGAGGGCTGACCGTTACCGAGGCGGCGAACCGGCTCGGCGTCGGGCGCTCGGTCGTCTACCGGCTGGCCGCGACGCTGGCCATGCACGGCATGATCCGCCGTGACGACGGCGGGCAACTGCGGATCGGCGCCGGCGTGCTGCACCTGGCCCGGCGTGCCCAGCCGCTGATCGCGGACGCCACGCTGCCGGTGCTGCGCCGGCTCGCCGAGCAGGTCGGCGCGACCGCGCACCTGACCGTGGCCGACGGCGCCGGGCAGCGGCCGACCGGGGGGCCGGGCCTGAGGGACCAGGCGGCGCCGGGAGAGGCCGTCGCGCTGGCGGTCGTCGAACCGAGCTGGACCGCGCTGCACGTCGCCTACCGTGCCGGTTCCCGGCACCCGCTCGATCACGGTGCGGCCGGGCTGGCGATTCTCGCCGGGCGGCGAGGCGAGTCCGGCTGGGTCGAGACCAACGGCCAGCTTCAGGCCGGCGCTTACGGCATCGCCGCGCCGGTACTCGGCGTACCCGGGCTGGAGGCGAGCGTCGGCGTGGTCGCCCTCGCCCCGCTGGACGCGCAGGTGGTCGGGCCTGCGGTCATCGGGGCGGCGGCCGCGACGGCGCGGGCGCTGGCGCCGCGTACCGGAAACTAGCGCAGGACCGGACTTAGGGCGTCTCCGTCTCCTCTTCCAGGATCATCTCGTACAGCGTCTGCGGCGGCTCCGCCGGCCGCGAGGTCAGCCGCCTGGCCGTCGCCCGCCGGGGAGCGGGCAGTCCCGTGCGGACCGCGACCGCGACCACCGCCGTGCCGTACGCACAGATCTCCACCCACATCGGCGAGATGACGCGGTGGTCGAAGCGCATGCCGATCACGGCATTGGCTCCCGCGTTGCGGGCGTGGAACGCCATCCGCTCCACTGCTTCGCGCCGCCCGGCGATGAGGTACTGCTCCCCGGCCTCGGAGAGGCTGCCGGACAGCGAGCGGACGCCCTCCGTGAACTTGTTCTGCGGGCGGGCGGTCACTCCGACCACCTCGCCGACCACCCCACGGATCTGGTACCCGGGAAGGTCATCAATGGTGACAATCAGCACGGATCTCTACACCTCGATTACTGACCAGTCATGCGCAGCACGTTCAGAATGTCATCCAGATCGAGGTCGCCGTGCCCTCTCGCGAGAGCCGCCTCGCGGATTGTCGTACGCGACGCGAGCGCCTGCTTCGCGATCGCCGCCGCCTCGTCGTACCCGACGTACCGGTTCATCGGCGTGACGATGGCCGGGGAACTTTCCGCGTACTCGCTGGTCCGGCGCTCGTCGGCCTCCAGCCCGACCACGCACCGGTCCGCGAACAGCCGGCTCACCGAGGCCAGCAGCCGGATGGATTCCAGCAGGTTGCGGGCCATCACCGGCAGCATCACGTTGAGCTCGAAGTCGCCCTGCGAGCCGGCGAACGCGACCGCCGCGTCGTTCCCGATCACCTGGGCGGCCACCTGCCGTACCGCCTCGCACACCACCGGGTTCACCTTGCCCGGCATGATCGACGAACCCGGCTGGAGGTCGGGGATCCGCAGCTCTCCCAGCCCGGTACGGGGGCCGCTGCCCATCCACCGGATGTCCCCGGCGATCTTGTGCAGCCCGACCGCGATGACACGCAGCTGGCCGGACACCTCCACGAGCGCGTCCTGCGCCCCCTGCGCCTCGAAGTGGTTGCGCGCCTCGGTGACCGGCAGCCCGGTGAGCTCCGCCAGTCGCTCGATCGCCAGCCGGGCGAAGTCCGGCGGGGTGTTGATGCCGGTACCGACCGCGGTGCCGCCCAGCGGCAGCTCAGCGAGGCGGGGCAGGCACGAGCGCAGCCGCTCGACGCCGTACCGGATCTGCGCCGCGTACCCGGAGAACTCCTGTCCCAGCGTGATGGGGGTGGCGTCCATCAGGTGGGTACGGCCGGACTTCACCACGCCCGCCCACTGCTCCACCTTGCCGTCCACGGTGGACGCCAGGTGTTCCAGAGCCGGGATCAGGTCCCGGGTGACCGCGGCCGTGGCAGCCAGCCGGATCGAGGTCGGGAAGACGTCGTTGGACGACTGCGACGCGTTGACCACGTCGTTGGGGTGAACGGGCTCGCCGAGCCGGCGGGCGGCCAGCGTGGCGAGCACCTCGTTCATGTTCATGTTCGAGGACGTACCGGAGCCGGTCTGGAACACGTCGACCGGGAACTGGTCGTCGTGGTCGCCGCCGGCCACCTCCCGCGCGGCCTCGATGATCGCGTCCGCGACCGCCCGCGGGACGACGCCCAACGCGGCGTTCGCGTGGGCCGCCGCCGACTTGATCTCGGCGAGTGCGGCGATGTGCGCCCGTTCGAGGCCACGGCCGGAGACCGGGAAGTTCTCCACCGCCCGCTGCGTCTGCGCCCGCCACAACGCGTCCACCGGGACGTTGACCTCGCCCATGGTGTCGCGCTCGACGCGATATTCGACCATGAGTTCATCCTGCCCGTACGGCAGGCAACCGGCCACCGGAGACCGGTCGGTCTCCGGTGCACCGCTCAGAGCTTCTGGTACTCCTGCTGAAGCAGGGTTTCGGAGACACTCACCTTCAGCGGCGGCAGCTGCGCGATCGCGATCACCAGCACCACGTCGCCGTTGAGCCCGATGCTGATCACCCGGACGTAGCCCTGGGAGTCCTTTTCCGGCTTGGCGAACGACTTCCCCTGCGGGACTCCGTTCACATCCGTGATGTTGTTCGCGGTGTATTCGGTGCTGGTGCCCTCGATGTCCGAGTCGAAGAAGCTCTTTGCCTTTTCCGTCTCGCCGAACTGGTAGAGCCGGACATCCACGGTCGTGTTGTCGGCGGTCACCCAGCAGCGGACCGCGCCGCCCTTGAACTTGTAGCTCTCCAGGTCTTTCTTGCGGTTCTCGGGGTCGCTGCTGAGCTTCGACGCCTGGTCGAGGCTCAGGGACTCGTTGGTGCCCTCTTCGTCCGAGCACTTCTGCGCGCCGCTCGGCATCGGCACCAGGTAGCTGCGCAGGTCACCGGTGTGGGTGGAGCCGGTGTCCGTGCCGCTGCCGCCGTCGCTGGGCGCGACGGACGGGGTGTCGCTCGGCCCGCCGGTGCCCTGGGCGACCGGCTTCTTGTCGTGGTTGAACGCGAACGCCGCGGCGACGCCACCGCCGACGACCAGCACCAGGAGCACCGCGACGACCGCGACGATCACGCCGGTCTTGTTGCCCTTCGGCGGCTCCGGCGGGTAGCCCGGGTATCCGGGGTACTGCGGCTGCGAAGCGCCGTATCCCTGCTGGTGCGGGTAGCCCTGCGCGGGCGGGTACTGCTGCTGCGGCGGGTATCCGGGCTGCTGGCCGGGGTATCCACCGGGGTACTGCTGCTGGGGCGAGTACGGCGAGGTGGGCTGGTACCCGGTGTTCCCGGGATAGCCGTGCTGCTGGCTCGGGTCGTGGTATGCGGGGTCGCCGTACGTCGGGTCGGGATAAGCCGGCGGGTATCCGCTCGGCTGATACGGGTCGGCGGGCGGTTGCTGCCCGGGATCGTTCGACGGACCAAACGAGTACGGAGGGTGTGACACGCGCGCTATTGTCTTTCGCCTCAGCCGGCGCGGACAAGCCGCAAACCGGTCACATGTTAGACACGTCGACCGACGGTAAGCACCGGCTTACTGGTCTCCGCGAAGAAGTCATTGCCCTTGTCATCGACCACGATAAATGCGGGGAAGTCCACCACCTCGATCTTCCAGACCGCTTCCATGCCCAGCTCCGGGTACTCCAGCACCTCGACGTGGGTGATGCAGTCCTGCGCCAGCCGGGCCGCCGGCCCGCCGATCGAGCCGAGATAGAAGCCGCCGTGCTCCTGGCAGGCCCGGGTGACCTGGCCGGACCGGTTGCCCTTGGCCAGCATCACCAGCGAGCCGCCCGCCGCCTGGAACTTCTCCACGTAGGAGTCCATCCGGCCGGCGGTGGTCGGGCCGAAGCTGCCGCTCGCGTAGCCCTCCGGGGTCTTCGCCGGACCGGCGTAGTAGACCGCGTGGTCGCGCAGGTAGTCCGGCATCGGCTCGCCGGCGTCCAGCCGCTCCGCGATCTTCGCGTGCGCGATGTCCCGCGCCACGACCAGCGGGCCGGTCAGCGACAGGCGGGTCTCCACCGGGTACCGGGACAGCTCCGCGCGGATCTCGCTCATCGGCCGGTTGAGGTCGATGTTGACCACCGGTCCCTCGTCGAGGGCGACGTCGGGCAGGAACCTGGCCGGATCGGTCTCCAACTGCTCGAGGAAGACACCCTCGGGTGTGATCCGGGCCAGTGCCTGCCGGTCCGCCGAGCAGGAGACCGCGATGGCGACCGGGCAGGACGCGCCGTGCCGGGGCAGCCGGACCACCCGGACGTCGTGGCAGAAGTACCGGCCGCCGAACTGCGCGCCGATGCCGAACTGCCGGGTCAGCTCCAGTACCTGCGCCTCCAGCTCCAGGTCCCGGAAGCCGTGCGCGCTCATCGAGCCCTCGGTGGGCAGGTTGTCCAGGTACTTCGCAGACGCGTACTTGGCCGTCTTGAGCGCGAACTCGGCACTGGTGCCACCGATCACGATGGCCAGGTGGTACGGCGGGCAGGCCGCGGTGCCGATGAGCCGCAGCTTCTCCTCCAGGAACTGCATCATCCTGGTCGGGTTCAGCAGTGCTCTGGTTTCCTGGTACAGGTACGACTTGTTGGCCGAGCCGCCGCCCTTGGCCATGAACAGGAACTCGTAGCTGTCCGGGTGCGCATCGCCCGCGTAGAGCTCGATCTGTGCCGGCAGGTTCGAGCCGGTGTTCTTCTCGTCCCACATGGTCAGCGGGGCCAACTGCGAATACCGCAGGTTCAGCCGGGTGTACGCGTCAAAGACGCCCCGGGCGATGGCCTCCTCGTCGGTGCCGTCGGTGAGCACGTACCGGCCGCGCTTGCCCATCACGATCGCGGTGCCGGTGTCCTGGCACATCGGCAGCACCCCGCCGGCCGCGATGTTCGCGTTGCGCAGCAGGTCCAGGGCGACGTACCGGTCGTTCGGCGACGCGGCCGGGTCTTCCAGGATCGACCGCAGCTGGGTCAGGTGCGCCGGCCGCAGGAAGTGTGCGATGTCGTGCATCGCCGTATCGGTGAGCAGAGTCAGCGCCTCGGGCGCGACGGTGAGGAACCGGCGCCCGCCCGGCCCGTCGACGACGTCCACGCCCTCGGTGGTCAGCAGGCGGTACTCGGTCTTGTCCTCACCCAACGGCAGCAGCGGCGAATACACGAAATCCGGCACGACTGCCACCCTACTCGCGGCGACCCGGCGTGATCGATCAGCCGGCGCTGCCGTGGTACGTGAGGTACCCGACCCGCAGCCCGATGTGGACCACCAGCCCGTTGTCGGCGTACCCGAGGAGTGTCGCCCCGCTCTCCACATCGATCAGCGTGCCGCCCTGCGTCGCCACGACGACGAGCCGGTTCGCCCCCGGATCGGTGAACAACACCACACCGGGGCCGAGCGCGACCCCCACCGACTTCCCCTCGTCCCGGGTCCACAGCGTCGACCCGCCGCTCACCCGTACCGCCCGGATCTTCCCGCCGCCCGCCGAGCGGACCAGCAGCGTCCGCCCGTCCGTGGTCACCACCGTCTCGTCGTTGGCCAGCTGATACGCCCGCGATCCGGTGGACGCGTCGAGCAGCACGTGGCGGCCGTCCGGGGCGACCGCGTCCAGCAGGCCGCCCTCGCCCATGGGGTCGGTGCGCTGCTCGCAGGCCAGCCCGGAGGAGGTCTTCAGGTCGTACCCGTCCAGGTGCCAGGCCCGCCGGTCGCCGTCCGGATCGCGGCCGTCCACGCTGAACCGGCAGCTGCCGTTGCGCGGCACCGCGCTGTTGACCACGACCCGGTCTCCGGCCACCACGACCCGGGTCGTCTTCGTCGGCTGATAGGTGTGCAGCCGACGGCCGCTGGACGTGGCCACCACTTCCACCTGCCCGTCGATCGGCAGGCCGAGCAGCGGCGGGGCCGCCTGCGGCGGGCGGGTACCGGCGTCGTCGTCGAACGGGCGCGCCACGGCCAGCCGGTGGTTCGCCCCACCCAGCGGCCGCGCGTTGCCGGTCAGCGTGGTGGTCCACCGCTTCGACCCGCTCTCCGGCGAGCGCCCGGTGAGCTTGCAGGTCGTCGCCTCCGGGCAGGTGAGGTCGACGATCAGGTTCGTGTACGCCCACACGCCGATCGCCGAGCCGTCCGACCAGCGGACGGCGCCGGTATCCGGGTCGACCGCGTCGTACCCGTGTTTCCTGCCGGTACGGCCGACGACCACCACGTCGTTGCCGGTGCCCCCGACGGCCACCCAGGCCGCGTCCCGGTACCAGAGCTTGTCGCCGCTGGACAGCCGGTGCGCCTCGACTCCACCCCGCGAGGTCACCACCACGGCGAAGTCGGTGGCGGCGGCCGCGACCGGCTGGTCGCCGACGCTCGTCTGCCAGGTGGGCTCGGGGGTACTCAGCGAACTGAACTGGGCGCCGAGCTTGGTGAACCAGTTGCCGACGCTCGGCAGCAACTGCCAGCCGGTGAGCAACGAGTAGACGATGACGAGGCCGATGACCCCGAGCACAGCGAGGAATCCCACGAAACGTCTGACGAACCGGCCCTTCGCCATCCGCACACCGTAGCCGTGTCGAGTACTCGCGGGCCGATGTCCGACCTGGGGGTGTCGACCGTGTTCGACTGCTTTTGCGGCTTCAGCCGTCGGCAGCCGCGTGAACCAACGGCAGGGTCCGGTACGGGATCTGCTCGGACAGCGCGATGATCGTCGAAGCCCGGACGATCCCGTGGTACGAGACTGCCTGATCGATCACCCGCTGCAGGTCGGAGTTGGACCGCGCCACGATCCGGCACAGCAGGTCACCCGAGCCGGTGATGGTGTGCACCTCCAGCACTTCCGGGATCGTCCCCAGGTGGGCCGACACCGGATCGTGCCCCCGGCTCTGCGCGATCTCCAGCGTGACGAACGCGGTCACCGCGTAGCCGAGCGCCTCCGGTGCCACGTCCGGACCGAATCCCCGGATCACTCCGCGTTCGGTCAGCTTGTCGAGCCTGGCCTGTACCGTGCCGCGGGCCACCCGCAGGCGGCGGGCACACTCCAGCACGCCGATCCGGGGCTCCTCGGCAAGCAACGCGATCAACTGCGCGTCCAGCCGGTCGATCGGCGGGACGGGACGCGTGCTCACCGCAATACCACCCGTACCGCGCCCGAGCGGACCGGCGCCGCCATCTGCCGAACCGCGCCGGACAAGACCGGCGCGGCGCCGGCTCGGGTCAGCTCTCGACCTTCTGCGCGGCGAACATCCAGTGCTGCTTCTCCAGCGTCTGCAGCACATTGATCAGCAGGTCCTGGGTGGCCGGATCCAACTCCTCCGTGTGCTCGACCCGCTTGCGTACCGTGCCGCACACGTCGGCCAGCGCCTCGGTGATCAACGAAACCACCTCGTCGTCGATCACCTGACCGGCCGGGAACTCGGGCAGCGGCGTCGACTTCGCCACCGTCGACGGCCGGCCGTCCACCGGGTACCCGATGCTGACCGCCCGCTCCGCGACCAGGTCCGCGGCGTTGCGCGTCTCCTCGGTCAACTCGTCGAGGTGCAGGTGGACCTGCCGGAAGTGGCGCCCGACCACGTTCCAGTGAGCCTGCTTGGCCCGCAGGTGCAGATCGGTCAGCTCGACGAGGGTGTCCTGCAGGTCGGTGCCCACCGCGGACACGTCCACATCCTTCAGGCCGTTGGCGGCAGTCGGCCGGATGACGTTCTGGCTGGTCGAACTCTTCGATGCCATGTGTGGTCTCCCTTCCGGTTCTCCTTTCTGGTAGCCGGAGCGGGAGAGAAGTAAACCCGGGACGCCGCATAGGCACATTGTCCAGTAGAACGCCGCTCATGCCTAACACGTTGTGCAGAGTGACTACCGGATCACGCGACAGTTGCCCAGGCAGGCCCGAACCGCGATCCTGCGGACAACCGCGCACCGAAAGGACCCGGCGATGACGCAGGCAGATATCAACGTTGACGAACTCATCGGCGCCATCGAACACGACGTGGCCGGCGATCCCTTCCCCGTCAAGGGGCTCGACCACCTGTACTTCATGGTCGGCAACGCCCGGCAGGCCGCCCACTACTACTCCACCGCGTACGGGATGACCTGCGTGGCGGTACGGGGGCCGGAGCAGGCCGACCCGGACGGCGACCCGGCGGCCTACCAGCACTGCCGCGACTACGTCGAGTACGTGCTGACCAGCGGCTCGGCCCGCTTCGTGTTCGCCGGCTCGGTACGGGCCGGTACGGCCGGCGCCGAGCACCACGCCAAGCACGGCGACGGGATCATGGACATCGCCCTGGAGGTACCCGACGTCGACGCCGCCTACCGGTACGCCACCGAGCACGGCGCCCGGGGCGTCGAGCCGCCGCACGACGTGACCGACGGGTTCGGCACCGTACGGCTGGCCTCCATCGCCACGTACGGCGACACCCGCCACTCGCTGGTCGACCGGTCCCGGTACGACGGGCCGTTCCTGCCCGGGTTCGTCGCGCGCCCGCCGATCGTGGACCGCGGCCCGGCGATCGCGGCCGGCGCCCCCAAGCGGTTCTTCCAGGCCGTCGACCACGTCGTCGGCAACGTCGAACTGGGCCGGATGGACGAGTGGGTGGAGTTCTACCGGCGAGTGATGGGCTTCACCAACATGGCCGAGTTCGTCGGCGACGACATCGCCACCGACTACTCCGCCCTGATGAGCAAGGTGGTCGCCAACGGCACCCGGAAGGTGAAGTTCCCGCTCAACGAGCCCGCGGTATCCCGCCGCAAGTCGCAGATCGACGAGTACCTGGAGTTCTACGGCGGGGCCGGCGCCCAGCACGTGGCGATCGCGACCAACGACATTCTGGTCAGCGTGGACGCCATGCGGGCGGCCGGTGTGGAGTTCCTCGACACACCCGACTCCTATTACGAGGATCCGGAGCTTCGCGAGCGGATCGGCACGGTACGGGTGCCGATCGAGGAGCTGAAGGCCCGGAAGATCCTCGTGGACCGGGACGAGGACGGCTACCTGCTGCAAATCTTCACCAAACCGGTACAGGACCGCCCGACCGTGTTCTTCGAGCTGATCGAGCGACACGGCTCCCTGGGCTTCGGCAAAGGGAACTTCAAGGCGCTCTTCGAGGCGATCGAGCGGGAACAGGAGCGTAGAGGGAACCTGTAACACTTACCGGGTGAACGACATCGCTCCGGGCTGGTACAAGGACCCGGCCGAGCCGAGCACCCAGCGGTACTGGGACGGCGAAGGCTGGATCGGTGAGTCGCTGCCGATCGACGCCACGCCGCCCAGCACGCCGCCCAAGGTGGCTCCGGCCGGCCCGGTGACCCTGCCGCCGGCCCCGACCACCGGCGAGGCGCCGGCACCGACCTCCGGCACGCCGGGACCCTGGCTGCCGGGCGGCCAGGCACCCGGCGGCCAGGCACCCGGCGGCCAGGCACCGGGCGGGCAGGCACCGGGCGGCGAGCCGCCGGCAGGCGCCGGGACGCCGGAGGCCGGCCAGGCGCCGGGGCCGCAGATCGGGGCCTCTCCGACGGCCCCCGGCTGGCCGCAGAGCCCTCCCGGCTGGCCGCAGGTACCGCCGCCGGTCGGGCCCCCGCCCACGGCCGGGATGCCGCTGCCGCCGGGCACCGCGGTGCCGCCGCCGGGCGTGCCGGTGCCGCCGGGATCGCCGGCCGGTGGCTGGCCCCCCGGTGCGCCACCGAACCTTCCGCCCGGCGTACCGCCCGGGAGCATCCCGTGGCCGGCCGGCGCGCCGATCCCACCCGGGTACCGGGTGGCCTACGGGTACGCGCCGGCCGAGCCTCGGCCGCACGGGCTTCCGATCGCCCACCTGGGCCTGCGCTTCCTCGCCCGCCTGATCGACTTCGGCGTCGTGCTGGGGCTCAGCGCGGTGGCCACCGGCTGGCTGGTCTACCTGCTCATCTCGGACTACCTGCCGCTGTTCCGTGCGGTCGAGCACAGCGCCGACTACAGCAACCTGCCGGCCGTGTCCGGTCGGGCCACCGCGCTGACCTACCTCATTCCGGTGATCTGGATGGTGATCTGGCTGGTCTACGAGGTACCGGCGGTCGGGCGCACCGGGCAGAGCTTCGGCAAACGGGTGGTCGGCATCAGGGTGATGCCCCTGGAAAGCGACGCCTCGCTCGGCTTCGCCCGCGCCCTGCGCCGGTGGAGCCCCCTCGGCGTGCCGCTGCTGCTGTGGACCTGTGGCCTGGGCCTCATCCTCCAGCTGGTGGACTCGATCTCGCCGGCCATGGGCGGCCCGCTGCAACTGGCCCTGCACGACCGCTCCGCCCAGACCGTGGTGGTCCGCGTCGGGCGGCGCGGGCACGAGATAACCCCCCTCAAGGCACAGAAGAAGCCGGGAGAACAGTCATGAGCCTCGTTCGCCAGGACCTTGCCGCGCTACCCGCGTACGTCCCGGGCCGGTCGCTGCCCGGCGCCATCAAGCTGGCCAGTAACGAGGTGCCGTACGGGCCCCTGCCCGGCGTGGTGGAGGCGATCACCGAGGCGGCCGCGAACAGCCACCGGTACCCGGACATGGGCACCGTGCGGCTGCGCGACGCGCTGGCCGACCGGTACCGGGTGGATGCCGACCGGGTCGTCACCGGCTGCGGTTCGGTGGCCCTCGCCGAGCACCTGGCGAAGGCCACCTGCCTGGGTCCGGACGACGAGATCCTCTACTCGTGGCGGTCGTTCGAGGCGTACCCGATCATCGCGGCGGTCAGCGGGGCGACCAGCGTACGGGTGCCCAACCTGCCCGACCACGGGCACGACCTGCCGGCCATGGCCGCCGCGGTGACCCCGCGCACCCGCATGATCCTGGTCTGCAACCCGAACAACCCGACCGGTACCGCGCTGCGCAGGGCGGAGCTCGACGCCTTCCTGGACGCGGTACCGGAGACCACCCTGGTGGTGATCGACGAGGCGTACCGGGAGTTCATCACCGACCCCGAGGTGCCGGACGGCATCCAGACCTACGCCGACCGGCCCAACGTGGTGGTGCTGCGTACCCTGTCCAAGGCATGGGGCCTGGCCGGGGCCCGGGTCGGTTTCCTGGTCGCGCAGCCGGCCGTGGCCGAGGCGGTCCGGAAGGTGCTCACCCCGTTCTCGACCTCCGCGCTGGCCCAGGCCGCGGCGCTCGCCGCGCTGGCCGCGGCGGACGAGGTCGAGCGGCGTACCGCGCTGGTACGCGCCGAACGCGAACGGGTTCTGCCCGCGGTCCGCAAGCTGGTGTCCGAGGTACCGGAGACCCAGGCCAACTTCTTCTGGCTCCCGCTCGGCGACCGGTCGGCCGCCTTCGGAGCCGCCTGTGAGGAGCGCGGCGTGGTGGTGCGACCGTTCCAGGGCGATGGGGTGCGGGTCACCCTCGGTACCCCCGAAGAGAACGACGCCTTCCTGGCCGCGGCCGAGGCGGCGTTCGCACTCTGAGCTGGTCGCCGGCGGTCAGCTGCCGGCGACCACGACATTCGGGGACGGGTAGAAGTACGCGCTGTCCGGCTGGTCCGCGGTGGCGCCCGGCCTGCTCCGCTCGATGAACAGGTAGTGGTCCACCGCGTACGCCGGCCCGATGTCAAACGGCTCGGAGCCCTTCACGTCCAGCGGGTAGCCGGACAGTTCCTCGCCGGTCGCCGGGTCGAGCGTGACGATCTCCGGGAACCGCAGCGACCGGTCGTCCACGACCAGGTGCACCGCCCCCGGCTCGACGGCGAGCACCCGCCCGGACACCGCCCACAGCTGCTTGTTGTCGGCCAGCCCCACGCCGGTCACCTCGCCACCGGGCTTCGGCACTATCGCGACCTTCCCGGTGGCCCACACGTCCTTTGCGGCCAGCGCGGGTGCGGGGGTCAGCGTGCCGCCGGCCCCGATCGCCCACGCGCCGGCGGAGTCCCGGACGCCGAGGCATCCCGAGTGGCCGAGTGCGCAACCGACCGGCGTCAACGCCGCCTGTGGCCAGGTCAGCTCGGCACCGGTGCGGGCATCGACGGCGTGTACCGCCTGCGCGCCGCAGGTGGCGACCGACACGAAGACGTCCGGGCCGGTGAAGGCGCTCGCGCAGGCGGCCAGCGGTTGCTGCCAGAGCTTCCGGCCGGATGCCGCGTCATACCCCTGCGCGTACCGGCTGCCGACCGCCACCACGGTCTGGCCGGCCGTGTAGAGGCGGGACGGCTCCCAGACGGTGGACGCGCCGGTGCGCCGGCCGGTGAACTTCAACCCGTCGGGTACCGGCGTCTTCGCCTGCCAGGCGACGGTGCCCGTGGCCGCGTCGATCCCGACGACCTGGCCGTCGGACCACTGCGACACCACGGTGGTACCGACCGCCACCACCCCGAGCAGCTGAGCCGGCCAGCGGCGGTAGGACCAGAAGGGCGACATCGTGGACTTGATGTCGACCGGGTTGTCGGCGAAGACCTGCTGCTTGCCGGCGTACACGCGGAGCCTGCCGTCCACCACGATCGGGGCGGCCAGCAGCGTGCCGTACACCACCGGCCGGGCGGCCGGGGCGGTGCTGGGGTACGCAGTCCTGGCATGGTCGAGGATCGCGCCCGGCGCGAGTACCCGGTACCCGGCGATCCCGCCGGCCACCACCAGCAGAGCCGTGACCAGGCCGATCACCCGGTACCTGACCACCGGTTGGCGGCCTGCCTCCATACCTGCACCTCCGCCGGGCAGGTTACCCGACGTACCTCGGTGCCCGGTTCGGACCGGCCGCATCGGGCGCCGTCAGAGCAGCCCGTACCCCCGCAGGTCGGCCAGCGGTTCCGGAATGCTGCAGCTGCCGAACCCGGTCCACAGCGGACGCGGCCGGAAAAGGATCCCGGCGGCCCGCTCGACCAGCGGCGCCGGATCCGTGCCGCTCAGCACGGCGGCGACCGCCGCGGTGTCCCCGCCCTCGGCGGCCACCGCCGCGGCGACCAGGACGTTGAGGAACCCGTGGTGGACGAAGCCCGTCCCAGGATCGGTGTTCCGTACCGCGTGGTGCAGCCCGGCGGTCAGCTTGAACCGCAGGCCCCGGTCCCGGCAGGCGCAGATCACCGCCGCCAGGTCGGCCGGCGTGGGGAACAGCTCGGCGGCCAGCCCGCCGGTGCGGAACTTCGGCCAGACGTCCGCGCCGCCGGCCCGCGCCGCGGCAACGGTGTCCAGCGCGGCCATCAGGCCCCAGCTCAGCGGGATCTCGGCGAAGCAGGTGACGCCGGGCCAGCCGGTTGCCAGCCCCGCCAGCCGGGTCAGGCCGGGCTGCGGGTCCTCGCCCCGCCGCGCGACGGCGACCTCCACCTGTCGCAGCACGACCCGGCCGCCGTCGAGCGCGCGCACTGCGTCGGGCAGCGAATCGATGCCGCCGTCGCCGATCAGCCCGATCTCGGTCCCTGGCAGCAGTGCGCTGGTCAGCCGGTCCGCCAGCCCGGCGCCCGCGCCGCCGATCAGGTCTCCGACCATCGAGGCCGGAATCACCAGCGGGCCGACCAGGCGGGCGTACCAGGCGTCCCGGTGATCCCGGTGCGCGGCGACCGCCACCGGCAGCGGCGCGTTGCCCGGTGGGAAGACGGCGGCGTCGTCGACGAGCCGGACCAGCAACTCCGGCACCTGTGTTGACACGGCTAGAAAGGTAACGGAGTCTACGAGTACCGGGCAACTGTGTCCGATAATCGGACGCCAGACGGAGGCAGGTGAGGACATGCCCTACTACCGGCGCGTCGGCGAGGTTCCATCGAAGCGGCACACCCAGTTCCGGCAGCCCGACGGCGGCCTTTACGCGGAGGAGTTGATGGGCCAGGAAGGGTTCTCGTCCGACTCCTCGCTGCTCTACCACCGGCACCTCCCCACGGCGATCGTGGCCGCCGAGGCTTTCGACCCACCGGGCTGGGCGCCGGACGCGACCGGGCCGCTCCGCATGCCGAACCGGCCGCTCAAGCCCCGCCACTTCAAGACCCACAAGCTGGACGCCAGCGGTGGCGACCCGGTGCTCGGCCGGCAGTACCTGATGGCCAACGACGACGTCCGGCTGTCGTACGTCCTCGCCGACCGCCCGTCCCCGCTGTACCGGGACGCCATCGGCGACGAGTGCCTCTACGTCGAGGCCGGTCGGGCGCGCATCGAGTCGGTGCTGGGCGCGCTCGACGTGAGCGAGGGCGACTACGTGGTCATCCCGACCTCGCTCACCCACCGGATCGTGCCGGACGGCCAGGTGCGCATGCTGATCATCGAGGCGTCCGGGCACATCGGGCCGCCGAAGCGGTACCTGTCGACGCGCGGGCAGTTCCTGGAGGCGTCGCCGTACTGCGAGCGGGACCTGCGTGGGCCGGGCGAACCGCTGTTGGAGGACGCCACCGACGTCGAGGTGTACGTGCGGCACCGGCGCGGCTGGACCCGGTACGTGTACGCGGACCACCCGTTCGACGTGGTGGGCTGGGACGGCTGCCTGTACCCGTGGGTGTTCTCGATCCACGATTTCGAGCCGATCACCGGCCGGGTGCACCAGCCGCCGCCGGTGCACCAGACGTTCGAGGGCCCCGGCTTCGTGATCTGCTCGTTCGTACCGCGCAAGGTGGACTACCACCCGCTGTCGATCCCGGTGCCGTACAACCACCACAACGTGGACTCGGACGAGATGCTGTTCTACACCGGCGGCAACTACGAGGCCCGGCGGGGATCCGGCATCGAGCAGGGCTCGATATCGCTGCACCCGGGCGGGTTCACCCACGGGCCGCAGCCGGGAGCCGCCGAGCGCGCGATCGGCGTCGAGTACTTCGACGAACTGGCCGTCATGGTCGACACGTTCCGCCCGCTGGACCTGTGCGAGCCCGGACTGTCCTGTGAGGACACCGGCTACGCGTGGACGTGGGCCGGGCGGAGCCTCTGAGTGATCGGTGAACCGTCCCGGCCGCGGTGACCCGACCGCGGCCGGGACGCCGTGCTCAGCGGGGCAGCAGCAACGCCACCGCGACGGCGGCCAGTCCCTCGCCGCGCCCGGTCATTCCCAGCCCGTCGGTCGTCGTGCCGGAGACCGCGACCGAGGCGCCGATCGCCTTGCCCAGCACGGACTGCGCCTCGGCGCGGCGGGTACCGATCTTCGGCGCCACACCGATCACCTGGATCGAGACGTTGCCGATCTCGAATCCCGCGTCACGGACCCGGCGGGCGGTCTCGGTGAGCAGGGCGACGCCGGACGCGCCGGCCCACTCCGGGCGGTCGACGCCGTAGTTCGCGCCGAGATCTCCGAGGCCGGCGGCGGACAGCAGCGCGTCACAGGCGGCGTGCGCGGCGACGTCGCCGTCCGAGTGGCCGGCCAACCCGGCCACACCGGGCCACTCCAGGCCCGCGACCCAGCACGGGCGTTCGGTGGAGAACGCGTGGACGTCGGTGCCGACACCGACCCGGGGAACGATCACGTGCGGAGGGTACGCGCCAGCAGTGCCTCGGCGATCACGAGGTCGACCGGGCGAGTGATCTTCATGGCCGCCTCGTCGCCGGGTACGCAGTAGACCGTGACGCCGAGCTTCTCGACCATGCCGGCGTCGTCGGTGTGCTCGTCCACCGCTGCGGCGTGCGCCGCGGCCAGCACCTCCCGGCGGAACCCCTGCGGCGTCTGGACCGCCCGCAGGACAGACCGGTCGACCGTGCCCACCACGGCGCCGGATGCGGCCACCTCTTTGATCGTGTCGACCACCGGCAGCACCGGGATCACCGCATCGTGCCCGGCGCGGACCGCCTCGGCGACCTGGGCGACCTGCTCGGGCGGCGTGAGTGCCCGAGCCGCGTCATGCACCAGGATGATCTCGAAATTGGCCGGTACCGCGGCCAGTGCGGCGGCCACCGACGCCTGCCGGGTATCGCCGCCGGCCACCACCGTGGCCGGGGCCACCCCGGCGAGCAGGGCGCGTACGGCGTCGACCTCGGCGGGCGGGGCCGCCACCACGACGCAACCGACGCCGGCAGCGGCGGCGACCCGCCGTACCGCGTGCACCAGGAGGGGTTGACCGCCCAGCAGGCGTAGCGCCTTCGGTCCACCGGGGCCCAGCCGGACCCCCATACCCGCCGCAGGAACGAGGACCGCGACGTCACCGCGCAAATCGAGGCGCGCGGTCACGTCGCGGTCCTTCGCAGCTGATTCGACTTCGGGCCGGTCAGGCTTCGGTGAGAACCTTGTCGAGGAGCATCTCCGCCTCGTCCTTGGTGCTCTTCTCGGCAAGCGCCACCTCGCCGACCAGAATGTCGCGGGCCTTGGCGAGCATTCGCTTTTCGCCCGCGGAGAGACCGCGCTCCCGTTCCCGCCGCCAGAGATCACGCACGACCTCGGCCACCTTCAGCGGGTTACCGGACGCCAGCTTCTCCAGGTTTGCCTTGTAACGCCGGGACCAGTTGGTCGGTTCCTCGGTGTGCGGGGCACGCAGCACGTCGAAGACCTTGGTGAGGCCCTCCTCGCCCACGACCTCACGAACACCCACGATCTCGGCATTCTCGGCAGGAACACGCACCGTCAGGTCACCCTGTGCAACCCTCAGGACGAGGTACTGCTTTTCCTCGCCCCTGATGACCCGAGTCTCGATTGCCTCGATGAGTGCGGCCCCGTGGTGGGGGTAAACAACGGTCTCGCCGACACTGAAAACCATAGGTTCGAAACCCCTTTCGCTGTGTCCAGGGTAACACGCCATCGCCGTCCCGGCCCAGTCCGGGGGTGAGCATTAGCGCTGGTCAGGGTGGTTGTGAGACCGGTTTCTCCAGCTTGACACGGGCTGTCATCCGTGCATCATCACGCTCGGTAATTGGCCCGTGACCAGCGAGAACGCTGATCCACCACATGTCGGGACATAGGAGAGAGTAAGTGCGGCGGTCGGCGGGTAAGGAAAGTATGGCCCGCACTCTGGCGCGTCGCCGGTCGGATACGGGAAAGTTAACGGTAGGGCCGAGGAGACAAGCCATGGGCACCCTGCGCGGGGACAACGGCGGCGAACGACCGCACGATGGCGGTCGCGTGCCAGGTCTCCCACCAGAATGGGGCGCCATCGTCATACCGGACGATGCGTCCGAACTCGACCACGAAGCCGCCACACTGCGGCGTGAATGGCGACGGACCGCCCGCCGCGACAGGTGGCGGAAACGCCTCCGGTTGCCGCCCAGGGGCAACAAGCTGAGCGGCGACGGCGCGCCGACTCTGGGAATTCCGTTACTGATCATGACGGTGGCCATCATCGCGACGCTGACCAGCCTGTTTGCGCTCGCCTGGCCCAGCCGTCCGGCTCAGCACACGGCGAGTGCCGGCGCGCCACCGCCGTCCGGCAGCACGCTCCCGGACGTGACTCTGTCTGACGCCGCGAACAAGCCGATACGCCTGAAGGGCAACCTTCCCGCACTGATCTTGATCGTCGACGGGTGCGACTGCACCGCGTTGATCTCGACAGCCTCAAACGCCGCTCCCGGCTCGGTGACCGTTCTCGCCGTCGGCCGCACGGCTCCACCGCTACCGAGCGCGGTGTCCGGTCACAAGATCAAGGCAGTCGCCGATCCCAACGCGACCCTGAGATCGCGATACGCCAGTTCCACGGCGGTCGACGGGGTGGTCGCCGTACTGGTGAGCGACAGCGGCAAGATCACCCGTACCATCCAGCCGGTCAGGCGCATCGACGACTTCAAGGCCGACCTGATCAGCATCGGCTGACCGCGGCCGGGCCGACCTGGTCAGCCGTTCCGCTAGGGCGTCGCGCGCAGCAGCGTGCCGTAGAGCGTCAGACCCGGCCCGAAGGCCATCGCGAGCACGTGACGCGGGGTCGCCCGGCGCAGCGAGTCCAGGATCATGAGTACCGTCGGCGACGAGCAGTTGCCGTGCTCGGCCAGTACCTGCCGGGACGGCGCCATGGCCGGATCGGTCAGTCCCAGCCGGTCGCGCACCACGTCCAGGATGCGCGGGCCGCCAGGGTGCACCGCCCAGCCGTCCACGTCGTCGCGGGCCAGCCCGTGCCGGTCCAGCAGTCCGTCCACGAGCGACGCGACGTGCTGGTCGAGCACATCGGGTACCCGCTGGGACAGGCCCATCCGGAAGCCCAGATCGGTGACGTCCCAGGTCATGTGGTCGGCCGTGGCCGCATCAGTCACAGAGCCCACGTCCAGCACCTCGTACCCCGGACCGCCCGGCAGCACCACGACGGCGGCGGCGGCGTCGGAGAACAGCGAGTGCGCCACGATCTGGTCGGTGTCCGCGCTCGGCGGCTGTACGTGCAGGCTGGTCAACTCCAGGCACAGCAGCACCGCCGGGCGACCGCGGGCCTGCACGAAGTCGGTCACCACGCCGAGCCCGGGCAGCGCCGCATAGCAGCCCATGTGCCCGATGAACAGCCGCTGGGTGTCCGGCGACATGCCCAGATCCCGGGCGAGCAGGATGTCCAGGCCCGGGGTCACGTACCCGGTGCACGAGCAGACCGCGAACAAGCCGATCTCGGAAGCGGCCAGCCCGGCGGCGTCCAGCGCGTCGGTCACCGCCGACTTGCCCAGCGGGATGGCCTCGGTGAGGTACCGCTGCATCCGCTTGGCGGTCGACCAGCCGGACACGTCCTCGATCATCGGATTGATCGCGCCGTGCCGCCGCTGGACCCCGGAATTGCGGAACAGCCGGTTGGCCAGTGCCCGCTGGACGCCCGAGTAGTGGTGAGAGAAGAAGCCGGACCAGAGTTCGTCCTGGCTCTGCGAGGTGGGGTGCGCGATGCCGGCGCCCGCGATGACTACCATCGCGGCGCCGATCCGTCGGTGTCCGGGTCGCCGCCCATTGCCGCGATGCCCAGCCAGTCAGCGCACACGTCGGAGGTGGCCGGCTGGAGCGAACCGCAGCGGGCGTCCCGGTACAGCCGCTCGAGCGGGTTGCCCCGCCGGGTGGCGGAGGTGCCCGCCGCTTCCAGCATCGACGCGGCCACGTCGGCGGCGGTCGTACCGGCGAGCAGCTTCGCACGCCACACCCAGCGGTTGGTCTCCGAGTCGCCGGGGTCGCTGTCGACCCGCCGGGCTGCCTCGGTCACGGCGAGCCGCGCCGCGGCAACGGCCGCGTCGGCCCGGCCGACCCGGGCCCGCACCCACGGCAGGTCGGCCACTCCGCGACCGCTCACGTGCGCCACGCAGGCGTCGATCGCGGCCTGTGCCACGCCGACATACACGGCGGCATAGCTGGCCACCAGCCAGTGCGGCATGAGCTGCGCGAACCACAGCGCCAGCCCCTCCACGCCGCCGAGCAGGGTGGTCCGCGCGACGCGGACGTCCAGATGCAGGTCGTGCGAGCAGGTGGCGCGCATGCCCAGCGAGTCCCAGGTCTCCTCGACCCGGATGCCGGGGGTGTCCGCCGGTACCAGGAACTGGGAGACCGTCTGCGGATCATCGGCGCTGCGCGCGGCGACCAGGTACGCGTTGGCCTGCCCGGAACCGGACACGAACGACTTCGTACCTTTGATCAGGTACGCGTCGCCCTCGCGCACGTACTCGGTGGTCAGCTTCGAGAGCCGGGAGCCGGCTCCCCGTTCGCTCATCGCGACCGCGTAGAAGGCGCCCTGGGCCGCGGCGCGCAGGATCTCGTCCCGCGCCGTGAAGAACTCGTCGGGTACGCCCAGCGCGCTGGCCATCGCCTCGGGGATGCCGGCCAGCGCTCCGGTGACCGAGGCGTGCATGTTGAACACCAGCGCAGTCGCGCCGTTGCCCCTGGCCAGCTCGAACGCCACCGCCGCGTAGTCGGCGAAGCCGGCGCCCAGACCGCCGAGGTGGGTGGGAACCATGAGGCCGAAGAGGCCGTCGGTGCGCAGGTCGGCGAAGTCGTCGACCGGAAAGGATCCGTCCCGGTCATGCGTTGCCGCGCGGCCGGCGAAGCGCGGAGCCAACCGTCGCGCCGCGGCCAGCGGATCGCTCATGCCGGATCCTCGCTTCGCCACGGTGCCGGATCCCCGCTTCGCCACGGTCCGGCATGAGGCACGAGCAGTCCGCGACGCTGACGGGCTCGCTCACGCTTGCTCACGCTTGACCCCCCGTCCCTGGTAGAGCACTGCGGTGGACCAGGTCGGCACCATGGTCACCTCCCCTCTGTGGGTGGCAAGCCACCCGAGCAGACCGCGGACCGATGGCCGAATGCCCCTCACGTCGAGGTCTACCCCATGCCGGGCGCACTCACTCATCAGCACGCGAACGTCGACGAACAGGTTCGGATCGTGGATGCCGCGTGGCGCCGCGCCGGGAATGCGCTCGGCGACGGTCACCGCCAGCAGCCGGGCGGCCCGGGTGGCGTTGAGCGTGTCCAGCACCAGCGTGCCTCCGGGTCGCAACAACCGGCACGCCTCGGCCACCGCGCGCCGCACATCGATCACGTGTTCGAGCAGCTCACCCGCGCTGACGACATCCGCGCAGCCGTCCCGCAGCGGCACCGCCGTGGCGTCGCCCCGAACCGGCAGGGCCCCGTGGGCTCCCGCCTGCTCCAGGGCCGACTCGACCAGGTCCACGCCGACGTGCAGGTAGCCCTTCCCGGCCAAGTGAGGGGCCAGCAGGCCGGCGCCGCAGCCGAGGTCGACGAGGACGGCGTCCGGCCGGGTGGCTGGCGGGATCAGGCGGGCTCGGGCGGCAGCCAGCCAGTGCAGCATGGCGAAGGCGCCGTCGGGGCGCCACCATTCGCCCGCGAGGGCGTCATACTGCGCCAGGTCATTCCGCCGCACCCTGGTTAGCCTGACATGAAACAGCGGGATCCAACAGACTTGCGGCGATGGACGATCCCCTTCCGGGAAGGACGATCACCGGTACGGGGCAACGGGGCAGGCGGTGCCCCGCGCGGCGGCCGGCGGCGTAGTCGGGCCGGGATCGGGGAGGGGGCGAGCGTGCGGGGCCTGGTGCGGGCGTGTCACCCGGAGCCCACCCTCGCCGTCACTCTCGTCGCCACGCTGCTCGCGATCGTGGCCGGGCGCGGGCCGGCGGCGGTTGCCGCGGTCGCGGTCGCCGTACTGGGCAGCCAGCTGGCCGTCGGCTGGACCAACGACTGGCTGGACGCGGACCGGGACGCCCGGGCCGGCCGGCGGGACAAGCCGATCCCGGCCGGGCAGGTTTCCCGCCGTACCGTGGGCGCCGGCGCCCTGATCGCCGCCCTGGCGACGGTACCGCTGGCGCTGCTGTCCGGACCTGCCCCGGCCGGGTTCCTGATCGGCGGCATGATCGCCGGCCTGCTGTACGACTGGCCGCTGAAGTTCACCGCCGCCTCGCCGCTGCCGTACCTGGTCGCGTTCGGGGCGCTCGCCGCGTTCGTCGCGGGTACCCGCGCCTGGTGGTTGATCGTCGCGGCGGCCCTGCTCGGTGGCGGGGCGCACTTCATCAACGTGCTGCCCGACCTGGCGGACGACGTGGCCGCCGGGGTGCGTGGCCTGCCGCACCGGATCGGGCTCACCGGCTCCTGGGTCGTGGGCGGGACGCTGCTGGTGGCGGCGACGGCCGTCCTGGTCTTCGGCCCGGCCGGGCCGCCGTCGTGGCCGGCCCTGGGGGTGCTGGCGGCGGCCGTGGTGGTGCTGCCCACCGGCTGGTACCTGTCCCGCCGCCCGGGATCCCGGGCGGCGTTCCGGTCGGTACTGGTGGTGGCCCTGGCAGACGTGATCCTGCTGCTCGTCTCCGGTACGGCCGGCTGACGGTCGCGGTGAGGCGTCGGGGTGCCCGCCGGTGCCGGAATCATGGCCACTACGCTGTACCGCGTTGTCCTTTCCCGCGTTGTCGTTCCGAGGAGGAGCGCCGTGACCCGCTCGCATCGCCGGCGCCTGGTCGCCCCGGCTGTCGCCGCAGCGCTGGCGCTGCCGACCGGACTGCTCGCCGCGTGCAGCGCCGGCCAGCTCGCCGAGACGTCGAAGATCACCGCAGCGGTACCGGGCGCCTACTCCACCGTGCAGGCCGGTGACCGGCCGGACGAGACCATCCAGGTCGCCAACGCCACGGTGGACTACAACGGCCCGAAGGGGTATGCGATCGGCGACGACGCGCCGCTGTCGATCTGGATCTTCGACAACACCCACGAGGACATCACGCTGACCGGGGTCAACAGCGACCGTGGCCAGGTGGTCATCGCCGACGGAGCGACGCCCGGCGCGCCGAGCGTCTGCCAGAGTTCGGCCCGGCCGATCCAGCCGAACCCGTCCACCGGCGCGCCGAACCAGGGTGTCGCGCCGTCGCTGGGCGCCTCGGGCGGGATCAGCCCGCAGGGTCCGACCGGCACCCCGTCGAACGCCAGCTCCGCGAAGCCCACCAGCTCGGCGCAGGAGGCCGCCTCCGGGTCGCCGTCCGCTTCGGAGTCCGCCTCCGCTGCCGCCGCCACCGAGACCTCGACCGAGATCAGCGTCACGATCAAGTCGGGCGGCTGCGTCGCCCTGACGAAGGGGAGCAGCCAGTTCCTTCAGATCTCTGACCTGACCAAGAAGGCCGTGCCTGGCATGACCGTGGGCCTGTGGTTCACGTTCCAGAAGAACGGCGGCGGACAGTTCACCATCGGCTCGGCCCAGCAGCCGCTCACCGTGCCGGTCGACGTACCGAGCAGCGCCGGCGCACGGCCGCCGGCCACGGTACCGACGCCCGGCGAGTAGTCCCCGCCGCGCGCGAGGGCCGGGCGCTGCCCGGCCCTGCCGATAGCGCGATTGTCGTACCGGTCGGCTAGCTTGCTGGCGTGAACGAGAGATCGGCAAAGCCGCGGGCGGCCCGGCCGGCACGCGCGGCCTACGAGTGCGACGCGTGCGGTCACCGGCCGCCCAAGTGGGTCGGCCGCTGCCCGGAGTGCGGCGAGTGGGGCTCGATCATCGATTCGACCGGCGGTGCCGGCATGTCGGCCAGCCTGCGTTCGGTCACCGCGCGGGCGCCGCTGGAGCCGGCCCGGCCGATCGCCACGATCAGCGCCGAACCCGCCCGCTTCCGGCCGACAGGTGTCGCCGAGCTGGATCGGGTGCTCGGCGGCGGCCTGGTCCCCGGGGCGGTCGTGCTGCTCGCCGGCGAGCCGGGCGTGGGCAAGTCCACTCTCCTGCTCGACGTCGCTCAGCAGTGGGCGGCCGGTTCCGGCCTGCCGTCCGGTTCTCCGGCGTCGACCTGCCTGGTGATCTCCGGTGAGGAGTCGACCAGCCAGGTGCGGCTGCGAGCCGAGCGGCTCGGCGCGCTGCACGAGCGGCTCTACCTGGCCGCCGAGACCGATCTGGAAGCGGTGCTCGGTCACCTCGACGCGGTCAAGCCCGGTCTGCTGATCATCGACTCCGTGCAGACCATCTCGGCGCCGGGCACCGACGGCGTGGCCGGCGGTGTGACCCAGGTCCGGGCGGTCACCGCCGCGCTGGTCTCGATCGCCAAGGACCGGGGCATCGCCACCATCCTGGTGGGACACGTCACAAAAGACGGTCAGGTGGCCGGCCCCCGGGTGCTGGAGCACCTGGTCGACGTGGTCCTGCAGTTCGAGGGCGACAAGCACTCCTCGCTGCGGATGGTGCGCGGGCTGAAGAACCGGTTCGGTGCCGCCGACGAGGTCGGCTGCTTCGAGATGCACGAGGGTGGGATCAGCAGCCTCCCCGACCCGAGTGGGCTGTTCCTCACCCGCTATGCCGAACCGACCCCGGGCGCCTGCGTCACCGTGGCAATGGAGGGACGACGCGCGCTGGTGACCGAGGTCCAGGCGCTGATCGGCGCCCAGGTGGCCGGTTCCCCGCGGCGCACCGTGTCCGGGCTCGACGCGGCGCGCCTGGCCATGGTCCTGGCCGTGTTGCAGGGCCGCACCGAGGCGAGGTTGCACGACCGCGAGGTGTTCGCCGCGACGGTCGGCGGCATCCGGGTGGTCGAGCCCGCAGTGGACCTGGCGATGGCGCTGGCCGTCGCGTCCGCGCGGCACAACCTTCCGCTGGCGGCCGACCTCGTGGCGATCGGCGAGGTCGGGCTGACCGGAGAGGTTCGCCGGGTCGGTGCGGTGCCGCGCCGGCTCGCTGAGGCGGCCCGGCTCGGGTTCCGGCAGGCGCTCGTTCCGTTCGGCTGCGGGCCGGCGGCGGAGGGTTCGGCGCCCTCGGGAATGCTGGTCCGCGAGGTCGGCGACGTGCGCAGTGCGGTGCGCTGGGCGGCACATGTCTCGGCAGAAGCGGCATCCGGTGAGCAATGACGCACACCACAGCGTCACTGGGTGGATAGCCATCCGTAGAATGTGCGGGTGCCGATCGACCGTGACGCCACCCGGATCAACAGCACCGGGCCCAACCGGGCCGGCGCCGGCCTCACGCTGCGCCCGGGCAGTGGCTCGGTGAACCCGTGGGCGGGCGGCGCGAATACCGATCCGTTGCGGGTCAATCTGGCGCTGATGGCGCCCGGTACCGCCCTGCGCGACGGCCTCGAACGCATCCTGCGCGGCCGGACGGGCGCGCTCATCGTGCTGGGTTACGACCGGACCGTGGAGTCGATCTGCACGGGCGGTTTCGTGCTGGACGTCGAGTTCTCCTCGACCCGGCTGCGCGAGCTGTGCAAGATGGACGGTGCCGTGGTGCTGTCCAGCGACGGCACCCGGATCGTCCGGGCAGGCGTGCATTTGATGCCGGACTCGTCGATTCCGTCGGAGGAGACCGGCACCCGGCACCGCACCGCGGAGCGGGTCGCCAAGCAGACCGGCTACCCGGTCATCTCGGTGAGCCAGTCGATGCACATCATCGGCTTGTACGTCAACGGTCAGCGGCACGTGCTCGACGACTCGGGCGCGATCCTGTCCCGCGCCAACCAGGCGCTGGCCACTCTGGAGCGGTACAAGTTGCGGCTCGACGAGGTGTCCGGCGCGCTGTCCGCGCTGGAGATCGAGGATCTCGTCACGGTACGGGACGCGGTGGCCGTGGTGCAGCGGCTGGAGATGGTCAGGCGCATCGCCGACGAGATCGCCGGGTACGTCGTGGAGCTCGGTACCGATGGCCGGCTGCTCGCCCTTCAGCTCGAGGAGCTGATGGCCGGTGTCGACGCGGACCGCACCCTGGTCATCCGGGACTATCTGCCGCAGGGGCGGCGAGGCCGGATGATCGACGAGGCGCTGGACGAGCTGGACGCCCTGTCGGCCACCGACATGATCGATCTCGTCGCGGTCGGTCGCGCACTGGGCTACCCGGCCGCATCCGACGCCCTGGACGCGGCGGTGTCGCCGCGCGGATTCCGGCTGCTGGCGAAGGTACCGCGGCTTCCCGGCCCGGTCGTCGACCGGCTGGTGGACCACTTCGGTTCGTTGCAGCGGCTGCTCGGTGCCACGGTGGAGGACCTGCAGGCCGTCGACGGCGTCGGTGACGCCCGGGCCCGCGGGGTCCGGGAGGGGCTGTCCAGGCTGGCTGAGGCGTCGATCCTGGAGCGGTACGTCTGACGACCGGCGTATCGCGCGGCCGGCAGGTCAGCTGCCGACCGCGGCGCCTGCCTTGATGGTGAAGCCGACCGGGGCGCTCACCTTGGTGCCCAGCTTCGCCACCAACTGGTAGCCGCCCGGCGCGAGCTGGTTTCCCTTGGCGCAGCCCGGACCGTCGCCGTCGCCGTCCCAGACGAGCTTGAACGGCGTCTCGATGTTGGGGCCGAACGACCGCACATCCGAACCACCCGCACCGTTCTGGCAGTAGTCCGAGGACCACAGCATGTGCCCGGCGGTGTCCGTGATGTGCAGCTCCTGCGGACCGGCGCCGACGTCGCGCTTACAGGTGCGCGTCGAGGTGTTCCGGATCTTCAACGTCATCTGGTACGGGTAGTTGCCCGCCACGACCTCTTGAATGGACGGGGTCAGCAGGATCTCCGCGTCGGTGCACAATGACGGGTCGACACTCGCGCCGGTTGACGGCGCCGTCCCGCCGGCTCCGCCCGAGCCCCCGGTCCCACCCGAGCCGCCCGTGCCGTCACCGCCACCCGAGCCGTCGCTGCCACCTGGGGAGCCGGTGGTCGAGCCCGGCGCGCCGAGGATCGGGGGCTGGGAACTGCCCTTGGGCGTCGGCGACGTCTTCGTCGACGAACCAGTCAGACCTGAGTGTCCCTTGCTCGCACCGCCGTTGCCCCCGCACGTGGAGACCAGCAGGATGACGAGCAGCAGCACCACACCCAGTACTAGGGCCCGGCGCCGCCAATAGACGGCCGGGGGCAGCGGACCAACCGTCAGGTTCATGATTTCCTCACGCTATCGGTAGAGCGGAAGGGGTTCACGGCGACGCGCCGCCGTCCCGTCAGAGATACACCTTCCGCGCAAAGATCGCGTGCGGGCCCGGTACCCGATCGAGAAACAGCAGACCCGCGCAGTGGTCGATCTCGTGCTGGAAAGCCCGCGCCTCGAACGCGTCGGTGGTCAACGTGATCGGCTCTCCCGTTCCCGGCGGAGTCCCGCGGACCACCAGGTGCCCGGCCCGCTTCACGTCGCCGGTGAGGTCCGGCACCGACATGCAGCCCTCGCGCCCCTTCTGCCACCGGGACGCCTCGACGACCTCGGCGTTGCACAGCGCGACGGTGCCATGGCAGGTACGGGCGCGGGGGTGGCCGGTCACGTCCACGACGAACACCTGGGCGGAGACGCCGACCTGTGGCGCGGCGAGGCCGACGCAGCCGGGCGCCACGCGCATCGTGGCGACCAGGTCGGCGGCCAGCGCGACGATCTCCGGGTCGAGCGGGTCGACCGGGTCGCCGGCACGGGAGAGGACGGAATCAGGCGCGGCAACCACCGGTCTCACCGAGCCTGGTTCCGGTACCGGGAGTTGCGCTTCGCTCACAACACGTCCGCGTCGCCCGAGCGCAGGCTGACCTCGACACCGAGCCGGTCGGCAACCTCGTCCAACTTGGTCAGCAGCTCGTCGAAGTCCGCACTGGAGGGCAGATCGATCTCCGCGGACAGCAGGTACAGCGTGCCGGACAACCGGGTGGTCAGGTCCGTCACGTTGCCGCCGATCTCGGCCATCACGCCCGTCACGGCGGCCACGATACCCAGCCGGTCTGCGCCGTGAACGAGCAGCGTGTACGGGGCACCGGTGTTGGCCCCCGACGGCTCCGGCGGTACCCGGTGAGCCGTGGCCAGCAGGCCACCGTCTGCGGTCAGCGGCTCCAACATCCCGAGTACGTCCGACTCGTCGACCTCGCCGACGCAGATCAGCGTCATCGCGAAGTGACCACGTAACAGCGTCATGGTCGAGTCAGTCAGATTGAGTCCGAGCCGGGACAGCGCGGCGGACACGTCGGCGATGATTCCGGGACGGTCCCGACCGACGACCGTGATCGCTAGTTCGTTCACCTGGGTAGTCTGCCGCACACGCCGCGCGTCGGGTACCCACGACCGGCCGGGGTTGGCTCAGGATGGCAGGCTGTCTTCCCGTGGATCAGCCTTTCCTGGATCTGGCGAGGATCGCGACCGCGTGGTTCGACGAGAACGCCCGGGACCTGCCGTGGCGCCATGCCGAGGCGGGTGCCTGGGGCGTACTGGTCAGCGAGTTCATGCTCCAGCAGACACCCGTCGTACGGGTGGAGCCGGCGTGGCGCGCCTGGATGACCCGCTGGCCCGATCCGGCGGCGCTGGCCGCGGACACGGTCGCGGAGGCGATCCGGGCCTGGGGGCGGCTCGGCTACCCCCGCCGGGCGCTGCGGCTGCACGCGTGCGCGGAGGCCATCGTGGAGCGGCACGGCGGGGTGGTGCCCGACCGGCTGGACGATCTGCTGGCCCTGCCCGGTATCGGCGCCTACACGGCTCGTGCGGTGACCGCGTTCGCGTACGGGCAGCGGCAGCCGGTGGTCGACACGAACGTACGGCGGCTGGTGGCCCGTGCGGTGTCCGGGCGCCCCGACGCCGGCCCGGCCACCACGGCCGCGGACCTCACCGCCGTCGAGGCGCTCCTGCCGGTACAGGACCGGCTCGCCGCCCGGGCCAGTGCGGCGTTCATGGAACTGGGCGCCCTGATCTGCACGGCGCGTAATCCCCGGTGCCAGGATTGTCCACTCTGGACGGGCTGCGCCTGGCGGCTGACCGGGAGCCCGGCCGGCAGTGGACCGATGCGCCGGCCACAGCGGTACGCGGGTACCGACCGGCAGGTGCGCGGCCTGCTGCTCGCCGTACTCCGGGAGTCGTCCGGGCCGGTGCCGGCCGCCCGGCTGGACCTGGTCTGGCCGGAGGCCAGGCAACGGGACCGGGCGCTGGCCGGGCTGATCACCGACGGGCTGGTCGTCGCGGCGTCGGGGCACCGGTACGCGCTGGCCGGCGAGGCTTCGCACCGCTCGTAGGCGGCCGGCCACCGGGTCGCCGGCCACGGGGTCGCCGGGCTCCGGATCGCGGGACTCCGGGTCGCAGGACTCCGGGGCACCGGGTCGCAGGACTCCGCCATGAACGAGAACCAGCACGCCTGTGCGACTCGCCGTGTGGATCGAGCCCTACGGGGGGCCGAAGTGCGGCTGCTGCGGCGGCGGTTGGTTGTCCGGTGGCGGCGGCGGGGGCGGTCCCGAGTTGCGCCGGTTCCGCATGACCAGCATCGCGACGAGCGCCACGATGGCGACGATCAGGAAGCAGCAGGCGATTCCCCCGGTGATGCCCATACCGCGAAATTACCGTGTGTGCACGGCACGCGACTCAGTTTCGGATTCCGCCCGGCCCGGCGCGCCGACACGCCGCATCAGCCGGCGCCGCCTCACCCGCCACCATGACGCCGGTTGCCACCTCGCAGCTCCGGACGCGCGACCAGGCCCAGCCGCGAACGAAACTGGCCCCGGACCGTCAGGTCCGGGGCCAGTTTGGCGTTCCGCGCTATTCGATCGATCCGGAGGTGCTTACTCGTCCGAGCCGGCGGCAGCGGTGCTGCCGAGATCGGCGGGTACGGTCTCGGGAACCTCGGCGGGTCGATCGGCGCCGCGGAAGACCAGCTTCG
>NZ_BONZ01000116.1 GCF_016862975.1 Rugosimonospora africana | reverse complement strand
CCAACTGCTGGCCGACAACCGGTAGTCAGACCCGGTACATCTTCACGCTGCCCAGCCCGTCGACCCACACCCTCACGCGGGATCCACATCTTGATCGAACTCACGGCGGCCCGCATCGCAGCTCAACCTCGGCAGCGAGATCTCCGCCTGTGCATGCCGTTCCGCCGGCAACACCATGGTCGTCAAATCCACGCCGATCGCGGCCCGCACACGCCAATTGCGTCCTGTCCCCAGGGTGATCCCTCGGGGACAGGACGCTTCTGGCCTTGCTGGCGCGGCCCGCAGGCCGCGTCATTCAGATCAGCCAACGGTGGCGCTGCACGAACCGAAGCCGGGCCCACTGCCGGCCCAACCCCCAGACGTGGCCGGCGTAGGTGGCGGCGAGCACGATCAGCACCGCGACGTAGATGAAGTGGTAGTCCGTCAGCGGGTTGGTGGACGCGCTGGGCGTCCCGGTCGCGGTGTGGCGGGCCAGCGGGAACTCACCGAACCACATCATCGTCATGATCAGCGTACCGGCGGTGGCAGCGGCGCGCAGCCCGACGCCGACGATCAGTGCCACCCCGACGCCGAGCATGCCGAGCATGAACAACCAGTCCGCCCACCATGTGCCGGCGATCGTGTGGTACGCCGACTGGAACGGTCCGACGTCCACGGAGGCCAGGAAGCCCTTGGTCGGCGAACCGCCGTGGATCCACGACTTTGCCGAGGTCGTCGAGTAGCCCAGCCCGAACGTCTTGTCGAGGAACGCCCAGAGGAAGACGAACCCGGTGGCGACCCGCAGCACGGCGAGCGCCTTGGCCGCCGTGGTGGTCAGCAGTGAGCCGGGGGCCTGGGCCTGTTCCAGGGTGTGTGCCGGAGTGTGGTTGGTGGGGGCGATGCTCATGTCGTCCTCCTCTGTCGCGATCTCTTCTGTCGCCTCTCAGCCTGCTCGACGCGGCGGATTCGGGTCAGGGCCCGACCGCCCTCGCGGCCGGGACCAAAGTCCCGGGTTCGCCCGGGCCGTGCGGCAGCGTTGTGACGACCTACCCGGACGCTGTGCGGCGTTCAGGTTCGTATCAACGCCAGGCCGGCGATGCCGACGGCGTAGAGAACGAGTACGGCGATCGAGTCCGGGCCCATGCGCAGCCACTGCCGGCGCGGCCGGAATATCAGGCCGATGAGGTAGACGATGGTGAGCAGGCCGCCGAGGGCGGTGAGGTAGATGTCGCTGTGGTGGGCCGCGGGCAGCACTGCCTTCCCGGACAGCACGGTGGCGAGCAGGAACAGCACCGGCAGGAACGCGTTTCCGCCGAGGATGTCGCTGACGGCGAGTTGGTAGTCACAGAGTCTGGTGGAGGTGAGCCCGGTGGTGACCTCGGGCAGGGCCGTGGCGGCCGCGAGCACGGTGGCCCCGAAGACGACCCCGGACAGGCCGAGGCGACCGAACAGCACCTCTCCGGAGCGGGTGGCGAACACACCGGCAACCAGGGTTGCCGCCGCCCCGACGCCGAAAACCAGCGCCGCCCTACCGAGGCTCGTTTTCTGTAGCCGGGCCCTCTTCGCCTGCGCCGCCTGCGTTTCGCCGCCGTTCTCCGGGCTTTCGCCGGCATTTCCGCCTCCCGGCCAGGGCAGCCCGCGTCGGGCTTTACGCACCAGGGTCAGCCCGATGATCCAGAGCAGGACGATGAGTATCACACCGGGGGTAAGGCGCGCGACGATCAGAGACTCGGGCAGCTGGGTGGCCATCACCACCACCGTCAGCATCGCCAGCACCAGGGCGCATTCGAGCACCAGGGTGAGCGACGCCGCGAGGTAGGTCAGCGGCCTGCGGGGCCGTACGCCGACCGCGTCCAGCAAAGCGAGCACCGCAGTCTGGATGGCGATGCCACCGAGGATGTTGCCCACGGCGATGCCGACCTGGTGTGACAGGGCGGCGCTCGCGGTGATCGCGACCTCAGGCAGGTTGGTGGCGATGGCCAGCAGGATGACGCCACCCAGCGCCTCCCCGAGGTGCAGACGGTGGCAGAGCACGTCCGTGCTGTCCGACAGGAAGATGCCGGCACCCCAGATCACGCTGGCGCTGCCCAGGAAGATCACCAGCAGCAGCGGCGAGGAGAGCGCGTTCACTGTGTCCTCCCCGCTCTGGTGCCGGCCGGCCGCGTCCTTCATGCGGTGACAGGCTACGGCGACGCTGACCGGCCGGGAGTCACGTTCCAGGAACCACGGCTCTCCTCTTCGAGCTACTGCTTCGTGATTGCGGCGGCGCGGCCGGCCTCCAGCCGGGCCACTGGGATCCGGAATGGTGAGCAGGACACGTAGTCCAGACCCGCTTGGTCAAAGAAGCGCACTGAATCAGGATCGCCGCCGTGTTCGCCGCAGACCCCGATGGTCAGGTGTGGGCGCGCGGTACGGCCCTCGGCGACCGCGATGCGGATGAGCCGACCGATTCCGATCTTATCGATGGTTTCGAACGGGGACACTCCGAAGATGCCCAAGTCGAGGTACCGGGGGAAGAAGGCGGCCTCCACGTCGTCGCGGGAGAAGCCCCAGCCCATCTGTGTCAGATCGTTGGTGCCGAAGGAGAAGAAGTCGGCGGCTTCGGCGATCTCACCGGCGGTCAACGCGGCTCGGGGAACTTCGATCATGGTGCCGATCGGAATATGCGGGGCATTCTCCACTTCGGCGAGAACGCGTTGCGCCTCGGCACGTACCGCCTCCAGTTCCTGCACGGCACCGACGAGCGGGACCATGACTTCCGGCCGGGGGTCGCCGCCGGCCGCGACCCGCGCCGCGGCGGCTTCGGCGACGGCGCGAACCTGCATGGCGAACAGGCCGGGGATGACCAGCCCGAGGCGCACTCCGCGCAGTCCAAGCATCGGATTCTGTTCGTGCATCCGGGACACGGCGTCTAGCAGAACCGCCTCGTGTCCGGGATCCCTGCCCTCGGCACGGGCCGTCGCGACCTTGGCGGTCAGCTCGTGCAGGCTCGGCAGGAACTCGTGCAGCGGCGGATCGATGAGCCGGATCACGACCGGCAGGCCGTCCATCTCGGCGAGTATCCGTTCGAAGTCGTCGCGCTGCAGCGGTAGCAGGGCGTCCAGCGCGTTCTGCCGCTCACGGTCGGTCTCGGCGAGGATCAGCCGTTCTACGAGGGCGCGGCGCGGGCCGAGGAACATGTGTTCGGTGCGGCACAGGCCGATGCCGGCGGCGCCCAGCCGACGGGCGCGGGCGGCGTCGGCGGGAGTGTCGGCGTTGGCGAACACACGCAGCCGCCGCCGGTAGTCGGCGTGGCGCAGCAGCCGGTCAACGGCAGCGGTCAGCGGGTCTGTGGCGGCCTCCGTCGGGTGCTCCGTGAGGTGCCGTAGTACCGGCGACGGCCGAACCGGCACCTCACCGAGGTAGACCTTGCCCGTGCCGCCGTCGATCGAGATCAGGTCACCTTCGCGGATGACGGTGCCGCCCACCACGAGCTGTCCGGCGTGCAGGTCGATGTCGAGGGCCTCTGCTCCACAGACGCAGGTCTTGCCGAGGCCGCGGGCCACGACGGCCGCGTGGCTGGTCTTGCCGCCACGCGAGGTGAGGATGCCCTGGGCGGCGATGATGCCGGGCAGGTCATCGGGATTGGTCTCCAGCCGTACCAGGATGGTGGGGGTGTTCGCGGCGGCCGCACGGTGCGCGTCGAAGACCACGTGCCCGACGGCGGCGCCAGGCGATGCCGGGACACCGGTGGCGAGTGGTGCCGGAGCGCGCTCCAGGTCGAACGTCGGGAACATCAGCTGCATGAGCTGCGCGCCGGTGACCCGGCGCAGCGCCTCATCGGGGTCGATGGCACCCTCGTCGATGAGTTGACTGGCGATGATGAACGCCGCGGCGGCGGTTCGCTTACCGACGCGGGTCTGGAGCATCCACAGCTTGCCCCGCTCGATGGTGAACTCAATGTCGCACAGGTCGCGGTAGTGGTGTTCCAGACGCTCCATAATGGAAACGAGCTCGATGAAGTTGCCCCTGTCAAGCTGCGCGAGTTGAGACAGGGGCATGGTGTTGCGGATGCCGGCGACGACGTCCTCACCCTGGGCGTTGGGCAGGTAGTCGCCGTACAGGCCGCGCCCCCCGGTGGCCGGGTTGCGGGTGAACGCCACGCCGGTGCCCGAGTCCGCGCCCAGGTTGCCGAAGACCATGGACATGACGGTGACCGCGGTTCCCAGATCGGCGGGGATGCGTTCCTGCCGGCGGTACACCACGGCGCGATCAGAGTTCCAGGAGTCGAACACCGACCGGATCGCCAACTGCAGTTGCTCGTGGGGCGCCTGTGGGAAGTCCCGCCCGGTGTGATCGGCGAAAATCTTCTTGTACCGCTCGACCACGGTTCGCAGGTCGTCGGCGGACAGGTCTTGATCGCTGGTGACCCCCTTGGCCTGCTTGCCCTCTTCGAGCGCCTGCTCGAAGTGTTCGTCGGCGACGCCGTACACGGTTTTGCCGAACATATGGATGAGGCGGCGGTATGAGTCGAACGCGAACCTTTCGTCGCCGGTGTGTCGCACCAGTCCGACCACGGACGCGTCGGTCAGTCCGACGTTGAGGATGGTCTCCATCATGCCGGGCATCGAGAATCTGGCCCCGGAACGGACGGAAACCAGCAGTGGGTCCGCGGGGTCGCCCAGCGAGCGCCCGGTGCGGGCCTCCAGTTCCCGCAGGTGCACTCCGAGCTGTTCGGCCAGTTCGGCCGGCTCGTGACCGGTGGACAGGTAGGCGCGGCAGGCGTCCGTGGTCACCACGAAACCTGGAGGCACCGGCAGACCCATTCTGACCATCTCGCACAGGTTGGCGCCCTTGCCACCGAGCAGGTCACGCATGTGCTTGTCACCCTCGGCGAAGGTGTACACGTACTTCGGCATCATGGTCGCCTCCAGGTCTGGTACCAGTAATCGATGCCCACACTTGTTGGTAGCGCTGAAAATGAAGTGTCGGCAGAGTCCAAGGTTGTTCTGGCCGGGACCTTCGGCACGTCAGCAGACTGTCAGCCCCTGCTCGGCGAACTGGCCGCGGACTCGGGACAGCAGAGCCTCGTCCGGCGGTTGGGTGTCGGCCAGTGGAAACGGAATGCCCAGCACTTGATACTTGGCGACGCCGAGGCGGTGAAAGGGCAGCACCTCGACCCGCTGCACGGTGGGCAGCAACGCGGCGAACCGGGCGATGCCCTCCACATTGGACGGCCGGTCGGTCAGGCCGGGCACGAGCACGAATCGGAGCCAGATCGCGGTGCCGCGTTCGGCAAGCCGGCGGGCAAACCGCAGGGTCGGCGCTACTTCGCGGCCGGTCACCTGCCGGTAGGTGTCGGGATGCCAGGACTTGACGTCGAGCAGGACAAGGTCGGTCGCCGCCAGCAGGGCATCGTCGGCCCGATCGCCCAGGAACCCGGAGGTGTCCAGCGCGGTGTGCAGCTGACGCTGCTTGGCCGCAGCCAGCAGTTCGGTGGTGAACCGCGGCTGTAGCAGGGGTTCGCCGCCGCTGACCGTGAATCCGCCGCCGGCGGCCCGGATGAACTGGGTGTACTTGTCCACCTCGGTCATGACATCGTCCACGCTGGACAGTTTCCCGTTGCGCAGGTTCCAGGTATCTGGGCTGTGGCAGTACAGGCAGCGCAGCGGGCATCCAGCCAGGAACGCGACGAACCTGGTGCCCGGACCGTCCACGCCGACGGACAGGTCATAGGAGTGGAAGCGGCCGTACATCACAGACCACCGTGGAAGGTCCGGGAGATCACATCACGCTGCTGCTCGGGAGTCAGCTTGACGAAGTTGACGGCGTAGCCGGAGACCCGGATGGTGAGGTTCGGGTACCGGTCCGGGTGGGCCATCGCATCCTGGAGGGTCGCCTTGTCCAGCACATTGACGTTCATGTGGTACCCGCCGGCCTCGGTGTAACCATCGAGGACTCCAACCAGACTGGTGATGCGGTCCTGGCGGGTGTGCCCCAGGCCGTCAGGGGTGACCGTGTTGGTCAACGAGATTCCATCGCGAGCCGACGGGTAGGGCAGCTTCGCCACCGACAGAGCGGCGGCCACCATGCCGTGGCGGTCCCGGCCGTTCATCGGGTTCGCGCCGGGTGCGAAGGGCTCCCCTGCCCGGCGGCCGTCCGGGGTGTTGCCGGTGTGCTTGCCGTAGACCACGTTCGAGGTAATGGTCAACACCGACAGCGTCGGCTCGGCGCCGCGGTAGTACGTGGGCTGGTTGCGCAGCTTTGACATGAACGTCTCGACCAGCCACACGGCGATCGCGTCGGCACGGTCGTCGTTGTTGCCGTACCGGGGAAACTCCCCATCGACGGCGTAGTCGACGGCCAGACCGGTGGCGTCCCGGGCCACCTTGACGGTGGCGTACCGGATCGCCGCGAGGCTATCGGCGGCCACCGACAGGCCGGCGATCCCGCAGGCGAGGAACCGGTGCACCGGATAGTCGTGCAGCGCCATCTCCAGGCGCTCGTAGGCGTACCGGTCGTGCATCGTGTGAATGACGTTCAACGCGTCCACGTACGTGGCGGCCAGCCAAGCAAGTACCCGGTCGAACGCGGCGACGACCGTGTCGTAGTCGAGGATGTCGTCCTCGATCGGCGCGAAGGCCGGTGTCACCTGCGCGCCGGTGATCTCGTCGCGACCGCCGTTGATGGCGTACAGCAGTGCCTTGGCGAGATTGGCGCGCGCGCCGAAGAACTGCATGTCCCGGCCCATCCGCATGGCCGACACGCAGCACGCGATGGCGGTGTCGTCACCGAGGTACGGGCGCAGCAGGTCGTCGTTTTCGTACTGGATTGCGCTGGTGTCCAAAGACAACTGGGCGCAGAACCGCTTGAACCCGTCGGGCAGCCGCGGCGACCACAGGACCGTGAGGTTCGGTTCCGGTGCTGGGCCGAGGTTGTAGAGCGTCTGCAGGTACCGGAAGCTGGTCCGGGTCACCAGCGGTCGCCTGTCCGCGCCGATACCACCGATGGCTTCGGTGACCCAGGTCGGGTCGCCGGAAAACAGCGCGTCGTACTCGGGTGTGCGGAGGAACCGCACCAGCCGCAGCTTGATGACGAAGTCGTCGATCAGCTCCTGGGCCTGGATCTCGGACAGAGCGCCGTCGGCCAGGTCACGCTGGAGGTAGATGTCCAGGAAGGTGGACGTACGCCCCAGCGACATGGCCGCACCGTTGGTCTCCTTGACCGCGGCGAGGTACGCGAAGTACAACCACTGGATAGCCTCGCGGGCGTCGTGCGCCGGCCCGGAAATGTCGAAGCCGTAGCTCGCGGCCATGATCTTGAGCTCGTCCAGGGCGCGCAGTTGCTCGGCCAACTCCTCCCGGTCGCGAATGATCGCCTCCGTAGAAGGCACTGCGTCGAGCCGGACCCGTTCAGCCTGTTTCGCCTGCACGAGCCCGTCCACCCCGTACAGCGCTACGCGCCGATAGTCGCCGATGATCCGGCCCCGGCCGTACGCGTCGGGCAGCCCGGTGATGATGTGCGAGCGGCGGGCCGCCAGGATCTGCGGGGTGTACGCGTCGAAGACCGCGTCGTTGTGGGTCTTGCGGTACCGGCTGAACGTCTCACGTACCACCGGGTCCAGCTCGTACCCGTAGGCCGCCAGCCCCTGCTCCACCATGCGCAGGCCGCCGGCGGGCATGATGGCCCGGCGCAGCGGCGCGTCTGTCTGCAGGCCGACGATCAGCTCGCGGCCCCGGTCAATGTAGCCAGGACCGAAAGCCGTGATGGTCGACGGGTGGTGGGTATCGACGTCGTAGATGCCGCGCGCCCGCTCCTCGGCGAACCGGCCGGCCAGGTCCTCCCACAGCGTGGCGGTGCGCTGGGTCGGGCCGGAGAGGAAGCCCCCGTCGCCGGTGTAGGGCGTGTAGTTGTGGCGGATGAAGTCGGCTACGTCGATGGCGGTGCGCCAGGTGGTGCCGGCGAAGCCGCGCCAGGCGTCACGCTCGGGCATGGTCCCCGCTCCTTTCCGGGTCGGGCTTGGCGAGCAGGGCGATGATGTCGCCACTGGTCAGCACACCAATCGGGTACAGGTCCGGATCGGCGACCACAACGGCGTCGCTGCCGCAGCGGCGCATGACCTTCGCGGCGGCCGCCACCGTCGCATCACGGTCGATCATCGGCGGCTCGTCATGACAGATCATGGCGACGGTGTGCCGGGCGAAAGCCATAGGCCGGTACGCCCACTCCGCGGCGAGCATCCGGTCGGTCACCATCCCCACACACCGGCCGTCGGCGTCGACCACGGCCAGGTGACGCACTCCCCCGCTGACCAGCGCCAGCAACGCATCCTGAAGGACGGTGCGTTCGGCAATCGCGAGGACCGGACGGGACATCAGCGTGGTCACCGTGACATATCTCAGGTCGCCACGGTGTACGGGTACTGGCGTGTGTCGATAGCCTACGGCCTGGTGAGTCCCGAACTGCATGACGCTCCCCCTTCTTCGCATCTCACCCGTACCGTGCGCCGACCTACACCAGTCCGGCAGGTCCTGCCGGCACGACCCCGCGGGCCGTTGGTCCCGGGACCTTCGGCCCGGGGCGATGGTCCCGGACGGAGACGGGACCTTGGGCGGGAACGGAACGGGGCCTTCGCCCGCTGCGCCGTGTCAGTGCTACCGACACGCTTTGCGGTGTGAGGCCCACCGACTACAGCGGGCCGCGACCGAGGAGGAACATCATGCGTAAGTCCCGCACCGTCGCCGGCATCCTGCTGGCGCTCGCTGCCCTCGCCCTGTTCGTGGCCGGCCCGATCATGGTCGCCGAAGGCGTGCACGGCCAGAACCAGGTCCGCACCCAGCTGACCAACCAGAAGATCACCTTCCCGGCCAAGGGCGACAAGAGCCTGCCGGCCAACCTCCAGTCCTACGGCGGCCAGACCGTCATCACCGGCCCCCAGGCCAAGGCGTACGCCGACATGGTCGAGGTGCACGTCCGCGAGACCACCGGCGGCAAGACCTACTCCGAGGTGTCCGCGGCGTGGATGGCCGGCGGGATGAAGGACGCCACCCTGGCCCAGCAGCGCCAGACCGCCTTCATGGGCGAGTCGCTGCGCGCCTCGCTGATGAGCGCCTACCAGGCATGGGAGCTGTCCTGGCTGGTCATCGGGCTGGGCGTCCTGCTGTTCGGGCTGAGCGTCGTGTTCGGCGCCACGGCGTGGGCGATCCGTCCGCAACGGGTCCGGGTGCCCGAATCCCCCGAGGTGCTCCAGCACCAAGAGCTGACCACGAGCTGACCACCGCTCCATACGGGCCGGTCGCCACGCGGCGACCGGCCCGGTCTTCGTGCACGGCGGTGACTAGGGGATTGGCCTGCGGATACGATGCTGTCGTGACCGAGGCTGCCGGACCGACCCCCGGCCCTGGCGACGAGTTCTGGAGTGCCCCGTCGCTGGGGCTCTCCCCACTGTCCCGGGTGCGGCTGGACGAACTGCTGACCGAGCTGCTCGACCGGGTCGGCGACGTGATGAACAGCCGAGAACGGCTGTCCGCGCTGTTGGAGGCGGTCGTCGGCATCGGTACCGACCTGGACCTGCACAGCACCCTGCAGCGCATCGTGGTCGCCGCCGTCCGGCTGGCCGGAGCCCGCTACGGCGCGCTGGGCGTGATCGGACCCGACCGGCGGCTGGTGGAGTTCATCACCGACGGGCTGACTGTGGAGGAGCACCGGCGCATCGGGGACCTGCCGACCGGCCGGGGTGTGCTGGGGCTGCTCATCGACGAGCCCCATCCGGTGCGGCTGCGCGACATCTCCCAGCATCCGCGCTCGTTCGGCTTCCCGCCGCACCACCCTCCGATGCGCAGCTTCCTCGGGGTACCGATCCGGGCCCGCGACCAGGTGTACGGCAACCTGTACCTGACGGAGAAACGCGACGCCGAGGAGTTCACGCCCGACGACGAGGAGATGATGGTCGCGCTGTCGGTGGCCGCCGGGGTGGCCGTCGACAATGCCCGGCTGTACGCGTCGGCCGGGTACCGGCAGCGCTGGCTGGAGGCGACGGCGGAGATCACCAACGTGCTGCTCGGCGAGGTGCAGCGCACCTCCGCGCTGGAGCTGGTGGCGCGCCGGGCGCGGGAGGTCTCCGGCGCGGCCATGGTCGCCGTGCTGCTGCACGACCCGGACACCGCCCGGCTGACCGTCGAGGTCGTCGAACCCGATCAACCGGACCTACACGGCTTGACCCTGTCCTCCGAAGACGGCGTGTTTGGAGCCGTCATCGTGGAAGGTCAAGCGGTGATCGTCGACGACCTGGGCGCCGCGGCCGACTGGCCGGTCGAGGTCGCCACCGGTGCCGCGATGATCGCTCCGCTGGCCGCTACCGGAACCGTGCAGGGCCTGTTGGCCATCGCCCACGCGCCCGGCGGTGACCGCTTCGACGACGCGGTGGACGTGAACCTGCTCACCACGTTTGCCGGTCAGGCCGCGCTCGCCCTGGAGCGGGCCCGCGCCCAGGAGGAACGGGAGTTGCTGGCGGTGCTGGAGGACCGTGAGCGCATCGCCCGGGACCTGCACGACGTGGTCATCCAGCGGCTGTTCGCCACCGGACTGCACCTGCAGTCCACCACGCGCCTGGCCCGGCCGGACATCGCCACCCGTATCGCCGGCGCGGTCGACGACCTGGACACGACCATCCGCGACATCCGCTCGGCCATCTTCGAACTGCGCAGCCCGGTCGCCACCACGCTGCGCGCCGAGATCCGCGCCACTGTGGATGCCGCCGCGGCCTCACTGGGTTTCCGGCCGGAGCTGCGGGTGGACGGACCGATCGACAGCGCTGTCCCCGACGAGATCCACCCCGACCTGGTCGCCGCACTGCGCGAGGCACTGTCCAATGTGGTCAAACACGCGCAGGCGACGCAGGTCGCCGTTCACGTCCAGCTGGCCGACGGCCGGATACGGTTCACCGTCGCGGACAACGGCGTCGGCTCCCCGTCCACAGTGGACCCGCGCAGCGGTCTGGTCAATCTTCGCGAGCGGGCGGCTCGCCACGGCGGCTGCGTCGACATCGAGGCGACCGAGCCGTCCGGGCTCACTCTACGCTGGACTGTGCCGCTGTAACGCCAAGGAAGGTCCCGCACCCGCCGGGACCTTCGGCCCTGCCGGCACCGGCCGCACCCCCGCGAGACTGGCCGCGTGACCACCACCGACATCCCGCCCGTCGCGGATCCCGAGCCAGGCTATGACGCCCTGGCCGCGGACGGCGCCATCGTCCGCATCCGACCTGTCACCACCACCGACGGCCCGGCCCTCGCCGAGCTGTACTACGGCGGCACCGCGGAGAGCCTCTACCGCCGGTTCTTGTGCGCCGGGCACGGCGGTGTGGCGGCCGAGGTGGAGCGACTGATCCGCCCGGCCGACGACCAGCACGCGGCACTGGTGGTGGTCGAAAGCGATCGGATCGTCGGCGTCGCCTCCTACGAGCGGCTGCCGCAACCCGATCGCGCCGACTTCGCCGTCTTCGTCGCGGACTCCGCGCACGGCCGGGGCCTGGGCACGCTCCTGCTGGAACGGCTGCGAGCGACCGCCCGCCGGCACGGTATAACCGCCTTACACGGCGACGTTCTGCCCAGCAACTCCCCCATGCTTCAGGTAGCCCACGATCTAGGCGAGCAACGTCTGCAGCTGCGCGACGGGCTGGTCGACGTCGACCTGCCCACCGACGACAACGGCGACGCGGCGCTGGACGACCGCGACCGGCAGGCCGAACGGCACTCGTTGACCCCGCTGCTGGCACCGCGCGCCGTGGCGGTGATCGGCGCCGGCCGTCGCCCGGGCGGCATTGGCCACGCCGTCCTCGCCGGACTGCGAGACGGAGGATTCACTGGCCCGGTCTACGCGATCAACCCGCGTGCCGATCAGATCGCCGATCAGCCCGCCTACCCGAGCGTGGCTGTGGCGCCGGGGCCGGTCGACCTGGCGGTCATCGCGGTACCCGCCCCGGCAGTGCCGGACGCCATCGCGGACTGCGCCGCGGCGAAGGTCCCGGCGGCCGTCATCCTCTCCTCCGGATTCAGCGAGGACGGACCCGCCGGCCGCGCCGCGCAGGCCGCGATTGTCCGCGCCGCGCGTGCCGCTGGCATCCGGCTGGTCGGCCCCAACTGCCTCGGCATCCTCAACACCGACCCCGCCGTGCGTCTGCAGGCCACCTTCGCCTCGGTCACGCCACCACCCGGGGGACTTGCGATCGCCTCCCAATCCGGCGCCGTCGGCATCACCCTGCTCGACCACGCCGCCCGCGCCGGCATCGGCCTGTCCGCGTTCGTGTCGCTGGGCAACAAGGCCGACGTGTCCGGCAACGACCTGCTGTCCTACTGGTACGACGACCCGGCCACCCGCGCCGTCGCCCTGTACCTGGAATCGCTGGGCAACCCGCGCCGCTTCGCCCGCATCGCCCGCGCCCTCGGTCGTCGCAAGCCCGTCCTGGTCGTCAAGAGCGGACGCACCGCCGCCGGCTCCCGCGCCGGCGCCTCGCACACCGCGGCCGCCGCCGCACCCGACGCCACCATCGATGCGCTCTTCGCCCAGGCCGGCGTCATCCGTTGCGACGGGCTCGGCGAGCTGCTCGACGCCGCCCGGCTGCTGGTCGACCAACCCTTGCCGGGTGGACCGCGGCTGGCCATCATCGGCAACGCCGGCGGCATCAACGTGCTGGCCACCGACGACGCCGACCGGGCCGGGCTCCGTGTCCCCGAGCTGCCAGTGCCGGTTCGCGCCGAACTCGCCGACCTCGCGCCGAACGCCTCCACCGTGGCCAACCCGATCGACCTCGGCGCGGCGGCCACCCCGGCCGCGATGGCCGGCGCCATCGAAGCGGTGGCCGACTCCGGTGCGGTCGACGCGATCCTGGTCGTGTTCGCCGCCACCCTCGCCAACGACGTGCCCGGGGTCGTCGCTGCCATCGCAGACGCGGCCGACCACACCGACCTGCCCGTGGCGACCGTGCTGTTGGGGGTACCCGAACCGGCCAGCAGTCTCGGCGCCCGCCGGGTACCCGTGTACCCGCTGCCGGAGCAGGCCGTCACCGCGTTCGGCCACGCCGCCGGGTATGCGAGCTGGCGACGCACCCCGCTCGGTGCCCGACCCGACCTGGACGGCATCGACGAGTCCGGCGCGCGGAATCTGGTCCGCGAGGCGCTGGCCGGCGGCGGGGGGTGGCAGCCACCCGAGTGCGCCACCGCACTCCTGACCCGGTACGGCATCCCGGTCGCGACCGGGCGCGTGGTCACCGACGCCGACGAAGCCGTACGGGCAGCCACTGAGTTAGGCTTCCCCGTCGTGCTCAAGGCCGCCGATCCGAGCCTCGTGCACAAGAGCGATGTCGGCGGGGTACGGCTGAACCTCACCGGCGAGGAAGCCGTCCGCGTCGCCTACCACGCCATCGCCGGCGCGCTGGGGGTAGCCGAGCCGCCGGTGCTGGTGCAACGGCAACTGCCGCCCGGCGTCGAACTGGTCGCCGGCATCGTCCACGATCCCCTGTTCGGCTCCCTGGTCATGCTCGGCATCGGCGGCGTACACACCGACGTGCTCGCCGACCGTGCGCTACGAGTACTACCGCTGACCGACACGGACGCCACCCGTATGTGGCAGGGACTGAAGGCGGCCCGGCTGCTGACCGGGTACCGGGGGGCGCCAGCCGTGGACACCGCGGCGGTGGAGGACCTGCTGCTGCGCCTGGGCCGGCTGGCCGAGGACCTGCCCGAGGTCGCCGAACTGGACCTCAACCCAATCCTCACCGATCCTGACGGTGTAGTCGCGGTCGATGTGAAGCTGCGCCTGGCACCCATCGGACAGGAACCCGATGCGGGCATCCGGGCGCTGCGCGAGCCGGCGTGACGGTGACGCCCGCAGACCAGTTGGGTGCGGACCTGGCACTCGAAGTCGAAGGGCTTGCCTGCCTAACTCTATCTATATAGAGTTATTGGCGTGACCCGTACTCGACGGCCCTCCGCGCAAACGGTCGCGGTCCTGCAGGCCCTGGCCGAACGGCCCGACGACTGGCACTACGGATACGACCTGTGTGCCCGCCTGGGCATGCCGGCCGGGTCGATGTACCCGATCCTGATCAGGTTGGCCGACCGGCGGCTGCTGGAGACCAGGTGGGAGTCGGAGTCGGTCTCCGGTCGCCCACCCCGGCACCTGTACCGGCTGACCGCGACCGGCCGCGCCTACGCCACCGCCAACGCCGCCGCGACCTCCACCACGATCCCGGCGACAACGAACGCCAGGCGTTCCGCCCCGCCACGACTCGGGAGCGCATGATGCCGGTTCTCCTGCTCATCGCGAGCATGGCTGTGGTCGCCGGGTTGTGGCTGAGGCGCGGGCGAAGCGACGGCGACACGCCGACACGGCTGGTCACGGCCGCGATACCGGCGCTTCCGGCGCACCGGCGCGAGTGGGGACAGGCCATGGTCGCCGAACTCGCCCAGGTTCACGGCCGTGCGCAGCGGTGGCGGTTCGCCGCAGGGGTGCTGCGGGTCGTGCTCTTCCCGCCGCCGCGACACCCTGGCCGGGCCCTACCGGTCGCCGCCGCCGGAGTGACGGCCGCGACCGTCGCCACGATTGCCGCCGTCCGGGAGGTGCCGAACCTGTCTGTCTTCGTCGCGACCCTGAGTCTGCTGCTGTGCGGGTACGCGACCGTGGCGGGGACCCGATCAGCGCGACCCCGCAGGTCGCTACCGCACGTGATCGTCGCCGCCATCGCGGTCATCGCCGCCACGGCGGCGGTCGCCACCGTCCTGCGCGTCGCGGTCACGCACCCGGCCGCAACCGCCGACCCCACGCATGTGTTCTCGGTACTGTTCGCTGCCCTGCTCACCGGCTACCTCGGGTTCGCGCTGGCCGCCCGCCGGCTCAGCGACGGCGCGGTGCCGTGGTGGGCGTTGGCCGCGACGTTGGCCAGCGGCGGCGCCTGGGCTCTCACCACCCTGGCCACATCGGCTGTCCCCGACGGCGTCAGCGCGTTCCTGTCCCCCGTGGCGACCGCTGCGACCCTGGCCGCCGCGATCGGCGCGTCCGCGACCGCCGCCGATCGCACGACCGGCGTCCGGGCCGGCGCGCTCACCATCGCCCTGAGCGCACCACTGCATTTCGCCGCCGGCATGACCGCACAGCTGCGTGTGCACCACGACACTCTGACCAACCCCTACGACATCGCCGCCTTCCCGCACAGCGGTTACCCGGACGCCGCCAGCTATCTCCTCAGCGACGCGATCGCCGGCGCGATCCTCACCGGCTTCGTCCTGTCCCCTATCGTCCTGGGCGTCCTGGCGCTGCTCGGCGCCGCGGCGGGCACCCGCCTGCGGCAGTTGGGCACCAGGAGCGCGCCCGGTCGGTGACCCGACCAAGCTCCTACCACGATCCGTTCATCTCAAGCAGAGCGGCCGTCTCCTGCGCGATGGCCCGCTCCTCGTCGGTGGGTACCACGCATACCACCACCCGACCGGTGTCCGGTGAAACGACTCGGGCACCGGTGCCGGACCGGTTGCGGGCGGGATCTACGACGATGCCCAGCGCGTCGAGACCGTCGAGGGACTGCTGCCGGACCTGGCCGCTGTGCTCGCCGACCCCGGCGGTGAAGACTACGGCGTCGAGCCGGCCCAGTACCGCATGATAGGCGCCGACGTAGTGGCGGATGCGGTGGCAGTACACGTCCAATGCCAGCGCGGCGTCCGGTTCGCCGGCGTCCGCGCGTGCCTGCACGACACGCAGGTCGTTGTCGCCGCACAGCCCGGCCAGCCCGCTGCGATGTTGGTATCGGTCCTCGATCTCATCCAGACTCAGACCGGACACCCGCGCCAGGTGGAACACCACGGCCGGGTCGATGTCGCCGGCGCGGGTCCCCATGACCAGACCCTCCAGTGGCGTCAGGCCCATGGATGTCGCCACACTGGCCCCACCCCGCACCGCCGTCGCGCTGGCGCCGTTGCCCAGATGTAGGACGATCAGGTTCAGCTGCGCCACCGGGCGGTCCAGCAACCGGGCGGTCGCGTCGACGACGTACCGGACCGAGATGCCGTGGAACCCGTACCGGCGGATGCCGTACCGGGACGCCAGCTCCTGATCCAGCGCATAGGTGTACGCGGGCGGCGGCAGGGTTGCGTGGAACGCGGTGTCGAACACGGCCACCGCGGGTGTGCCTGGCAGCGCGGCCCGGGCCGCCCGGATCCCCGCCGCGGCGGCCGGGTTGTGCAGCGGCGCCAGCCGGGCCAGCTCCTCGATCGCGCCGATCACCTCATCGTCGACCAATACCGGTGCCCGGAAGCGGTCGCCACCGTGCACCACCCGGTGGCCGGTCGCGGTGATGGTCTGCCCGGACAACCGCTCCACCACCGTCGCCACGGCGTGTGCGTGGTCGGTCGCGTCCCCGCCGGGCTCGCCGATGCGTTCGATCAGTCCGTGATCCAGATCGTCCGGCCGGTCTGGCGCGACGAGCCGGTACTTCAGCGACGACGAGCCGGCGTTGAGTACCAGCACCCCCGGGTTGTCCCCCACCGCGACCTCCTTCGCGAACCCTCACGACGACGATAAGGCCCGGGCGACCCGCCTCGCCCGGGTACGCCGACTCGGGCACCCGGGACCTTCGACCCTTCCAGATCCGACGCCGCGCGATCGACGCTGCACAGGTGGGGCGCGACCGCAGCAGAAATTCGCGGCGGCGTGCGACCGGCGCACCATGTCATGCCCGGAGCGGGCGACCACCTGCTGTTCATCGACCGGAGGAGTTCGCAATGCACATCGCCGACGGCACGCCCCTGACCGCCGGGGAGCTCAAGCGGATCGACGCCTACTGGCGGGCCGCCAACTACCTGTCGGTCGGCCAGATCTACCTGATGAACAACCCGCTGCTGCGCGAGCCGCTCCGTCCGGAGGATGTGAAGCCTCGCCTGCTGGGCCATTGGGGCACCACCCCGGGGCTGAACCTGCTCTACGCTCACCTGTCCCGGATCATCGCCGGGCGCGGTCAGGACCTGATCTACGTGACCGGGCCCGGGCACGGGGGTCCCGGACTGGTGGCCAACGCCTGGTTGGAGGGCACCTACAGCGAGGTGTATCCCCGGGTGTCCCGGGACGCGGCCGGCATGGCCCGGCTGTTCAAGCAGTTCTCCTTCCCCGGCGGCATCCCCAGCCATGTGGCGCCGGAGACCCCCGGGTCGATCCACGAAGGCGGCGAACTCGGCTACTCGCTGTCCCACGCGTACGGCGCCGCCTTGGACAACCCGGACCTCGTGGTCGCCTGCGTGGTCGGCGACGGCGAGGCGGAGACCGGGCCGCTGGCGACCTCGTGGCACTCCAACAAGTTCCTCGACCCGGCCCGGGACGGGGCCGTGCTGCCGATCCTGCACCTGAACGGCTACAAGATCGCCAATCCGACCGTGCTGGCCCGCATCGGCGACGACGAGTTGGACGCGCTGCTGACCGGATACGGCTACCGGCCCTATCTGGTTGAGGGGAACGATCCGGCGGCGGTGCACCAGTTGCTCGCCGCGACCCTGGACGAGATCTTCGACGAGATCGCGCGGATCCAGCGCGGTGCCCGCGAGGACGGCGTCGACCAGCGGCCGAAGTGGCCGATGATCGTGCTGCGTACCCCGAAGGGTTGGACCGGTCCGCGAGAGGTTGACGGCGTACCGGTGGAGGGCACCTGGCGGGCGCATCAGGTCCCGCTGTCCGCCGCGCGGGATGATGCCGAGCATCTGGAGATGCTGGAGCGGTGGATGCGGTCGTACCGTCCGGAGGAGCTGTTCGACGCCGACGGAGTGCCGATGGCATCCGTTGTGGACTGGCTGCCGGTTGGCGAATCCCGCATGTCCGCCAATCCGCACGCCAACGGTGGCCGCGTCCCGCGGGATCTGGAGCTGCCGGACTTCCGCGGGTACGCGGTCAAGCCCGGCGAGGTCGCGGAGGCCACCCGGGTCCTGGGCGGGTACCTGCGCGACGTGATGAGTGCCAACGAGCCGTACCGCAACTTCCGCGTCGTCGGTCCGGACGAGACCGAGTCCAACCGCCTGGGCGCCGTGCTCGACGTGACCGACAAGGTCTGGCAGGGTGGGATCGCCCCCGTCGATCAGCACCTCGGCCGGCACGGCCGGGTCATGGAGATGCTGTCCGAACATACCTGCCAGGGCTGGTTGGAGGGCTACCTGCTCACCGGGCGGCACGGGCTGTTCTCCTGCTACGAGGCGTTCGTGCACATTGTCGACTCGATGGTCAACCAGCACGCGAAGTGGCTGAAGGTGACCCGGCATCTGGCCTGGCGCAAGCCGATCCCGTCGCTGAACTACCTGCTCACCTCGCATGTGTGGCGCCAGGACCACAACGGCTTTTCCCACCAGGACCCTGGATTCATCGACCACGTCGTCAACAAGAAGGCCGAAGTGGTGCGGGTGTACCTGCCACCGGACTCCAACACGCTGCTGTCGGTCGCAGATCACTGCCTACGCAGCCGCAACTACGTCAACGTCATCGTCGCCGGCAAACAGCCCGCCCCCACCTGGCTGGACGCACACGAAGCGGAGATGCACTGCACCCGTGGGCTGGGCATCTGGGACTGGGCCTCCACCGACCATGGGGAACCCGATGTGGTTCTGGCCGCGGCCGGCGACGTGCCGACGATGGAGGTGCTCGCCGCCGCCGACCTGCTGCGCCGGGAACTGCCCGACCTTCGGGTACGCGTCGTGAACGTGGTCGACCTGATGCGCCTGGAACCGGACACCGAACACCCGCACGGGCTACCCGACGCGGAGTTCGATGCCATCTTCACCACCGACAAGCCGGTCATCTTCGCCTACCACGGCTACCCGTGGCTGATCCACCGGCTGACCTACCGGCGCACCAACCACCACAGCATCCACGTGCGCGGGTACAAGGAGGAGGGCACCACCACCACGCCCTTCGACATGCTGGTGCTCAACGACATGGACCGCTACCACCTCGTCATCGACGTCATCGACCGGGTGCCGGGCCTGGCCCGCCGCGCCGCGTCACTGCGCCAGCAGATGGTCGACAAGCGCGCCGAACACCGCGCGTACGTGCGGGAAACCGGCGAAGACCTGCCCGAGGTACGGGACTGGAGGTGGCCGGACCGGGGCTGAACCGCTCCGTCGACACTCGGGCCGCCCGCGAAGCGCGGGCGGCCCGGCGTGCTCACGACCACGGCACGGACCCGACGCCCTCGGCGGCGGGCCGAAAGTCCCGTTCGGTGGATCACAGCGACCCTGGCCGGCCGCGTCGCACCAGCCGAACCTGAAGGTGAAGGAAGGGAGGTCAACGATGACCAACACAACGACCGGCCCGGTGGTAGTGGGCTTCGACGGGTCCGACGACTCCCAGGCAGCGGTCGACCTGGCCGGCTGGGAGGCCACCCGCAGACAGCTTCCGCTGCGCCTGGTTCACGGGTTCCAGGCGGTGCCGCCGTACGGCGTTGCTGGCCTGGCCTACGACCCGCAGGTACCGATCCGTGACTGCCGGGCCATGCTCCAGGCCGAAGTGAGCCGGATCAGCGAGCAGCACCCCGACCTGACGATCACCACCGCGGTCATCGCCGGCTCACCGGCCGGCGTGCTGGTAGACGAATCGAAGTCCGCCAGCCTCGTCGTGGTCGGCTCACGCGGGCTCGGTGGCTTCATCGGCATGCTGGCCGGATCGGTCAGCGGCCAGGTCGCCGCACACGCGCACGCGCCGGTCATCGTCGTACGACCACCGGCAGACAAGGCCGCCAGGCCCCCGACCGTCGGTACCGGCCCGGTCGTGGTCGGCGTCGACGGTTCCACTGGGTCCACCGCAGCCGTGGGTTTCGCCTTCGACGAGGCGGCCGCCCGAGGCATCGACCTGATCGCCGTCTATGCCTGGGGCATCCTGCCCGCCGACGCCGGCGACGACGACCCGAACCGGGAGCAGCGAGCGGCGGAGGCCGCACTGGCCGAGACCCTGGCCCGGTGGGAGGACACCTACCCCGGCGTCCAGGTGCGACCCCGGGCCATCCACAGCCTGGTTCCGGTGCACACCATCCTTGACGAGTCCGACGGCGCCTCACTGATCGTGGTCGGGCCGCGCGGCCACGGCGGCTTCGCCGGGCTTCTGCTCGGTTCGGTCGGCGACGGCCTGGTCCGGCACGCACCCGTCCCGGTCGCCGTCGTGCACACCCCACCGTCCACCGTGGACTGACAGGAGGGACATCATGAGCACCTACCGCATCGTCGCGGGAGTCGACGGCTCCGCCGGCGGCGAACGGGCACTGCGCTGGGCGGTCCACGAGGCCGCCAGCCGCGGAGGCACCGTACAGGCGGTCACCGCCTACACCTTCGACAACATTGACCCGGCCAGCCTGGCCGGCCGCCAGCAGCATCAGGTGACGGTCGAGCAGATGCTGGGCGCACAGGTCGTGGCCGCGCTCGCCAACGACCCGAGGGTCGCGGTGACCACCCGGGTAGTCTTCGGCAACCCCACCGAGGTACTGCTGGACAGCGCCTGCGACGCCACCTTGTTGGTACTGGGAAGCCACGGCCACGGGCGCCTGTTCCACGCGGTACTCGGCTCGGTCGCCGATTCGTGCGTACGCCGCGCGACCTGCCCCGTCGTTGTGATACCGGTACCCCAAACCGAAAAGGTGCCGGCCGAGCCGGAACCGAACGGGATGCCCAGCGCGATCCTGTGAAGCATCAACGGTGCGCCGGCGGGGGCAGCGCACCGTACCGCGACTACCGGACGGAGGAACACCGTGACCGCGTTGGACCACATGGGACGAGGCACCGCTGTCCGACGGGCCTACGTTCCGTCCTCGTCAGCGCCCACCTCCAGAGCAATGCGGATATGTCTGGAGGCGGCAAGCGCGGCGCCGTCGATCCACAACACCCAGCCGTGGCTTTTCCGGCTGCGGGACGGGGGGATCGACATCCTCGCCGACCGACGCCGGCGCCTGGAAGTCATTGACCCACAGGGGCGCGAGCTGCTGATCAGCGTAGCCGCCGCAGTCCTCAACGCACGGGTCGCGATGCTCGGCTGCGGTTGGGTGCCGATCCTGCGCGTGTTCCCGAACGCGGCCCAACCCGACCTCGTCGCCCGGATAACTCCCGGACCGGCCGCGGCGCCCGATCCCACAGTACGGGCGCTGGCGGCGGCGATCGGTCGCCGGCGAACCAACCGGCGCCCGTTCAGCGACCTTCCCCTGCCCGATCCCGTCGTCACGGAACTCACCGCTGCTGCCGCCGCCGAGGGAGCCGTGCTGGCCACCGCCGACACCGCCGGGACAGAAGCCGTTCTGGCGCTGACCCGCACGGCCGACGAGTGGCAGCGAGCCGATCCGGCGTACCGCGAGGAGCTCGCCGCGTGGACTCTGCCACCGAGGGGACGCAGCGACGGCGTACCGGCGCAGGCGTTCGGGCCCCAGGACGAACGCGACACCCTTCCGATGCGCGATTTCGGGCTGGTCCAGCCGGACCTGCACCGACGGAACGCCAGGTTCGAACCGGATCCCACCCTGGTCGTGCTGAGCACCGAAGGGGACGGGAGGCTGGCGTGGGTACGGGCCGGGCAGGCACTGCAACGAGTCCTGCTCACCGCGGCCGTGCGCGGCGTCGCGGCAGCACCCATGACCCAGGCCCTCGAAGAACCCCTGACCCGCCAGCTGATCAGCGATCAGGCGCACAACCAGTACGCCCAGGTGATCCTGCGTCTGGGTTATGGGCGCGCGACCGCTGCCTCGCCACGCCGCCCGCTTGCCGAGACGCTGATCGCCGAGCCGCGATCCGCCGCCTGCCGGAGCGATGTCCCGTCGTGACGGGACCTCCGGCCCTGCTGGACACCCCCGCCGATCGGTCAGAGTGGGGCGGTCAGCGAGATAAGGAGCCGCAGATGCTTACCACGACCAGTCAGCCGGACGTCGACCAGACCGGTACCGACATGCGCGAGGCGGCGGTAGTCGCCGGACTCGCCCCGTCGATTCACAACACCCAGCCGTGGCGCTGGCGGATCAGGCCCGCCGCGCTGGAACTGTGGGCCGACCGCACCCGGCAGCTGCCGGCCAGCGACCCGGACGGCCGGATGCTGACGATCAGCTGCGGCGCGGCCCTGCACCACGCCCGCATCTACCTGGCCGCGCAGGGCTACCGCACGCTGGTTCTGCCGTACCCCGACCCGGACTATCCTGACCACGTCGCCCACCTCGGCATCATCGGGCGCACCCCGGTCACCGACGCCGCAACCCGCCGGTGCCAGGCCGTCGCGCTGCGACGCACCGACCGGCGTCCGGTGCTCCCGCGCCTCATTGACGACAAGGCGTTCCTGGCCCTCAGCATGGCCGCCCAGGCCCAGGGCTGCTACCTGCATCCACTGCGCCGCGACCAGGTGATCGAGCTAGCCTCGACGGTCGCCCACGCCCAGGACGCCCAGCTGGCCGACGACGCCTGGCGCGACGAGCTGGCCACTTGGGCCGGCGGCACCAGACCGGACGGTACCGGCATCCCCGACGCAAACATCCCGGACAGGCAGCCGCAGACCACCGTCGCGCAACGCGACTTCGACCGTCCCGGCACCCTGCACATCGGGAACGAGCACGACACCGCGGCGACCTACGCCATCCTCTACGGCGAGCAGGACGACCGTTTGGGCTGGCTCGACGCCGGTCAGGCGCTGTCGGCACTGTGGCTGGCCGCCACCGTATGGGACGTGTCAGTCATGCCACTGTCCGCGCCGATCGAGATCCCGTCCACCCGGCAGGCGGTACGCGCCACGCTGTCCGGCATCGGCTACCCGTACCTGGTCCTGCGCTTCGGCACGACCGGCGACGGCAAGGGCCCGGCACCCACCCCCCGGATCCCACCCGACCGCATCATCACGACCGAAGACGAATAGCCACGCTGAGTCGGCCGAGGACCGCCACGCTCAGCCCTGCGCTGCCCAATGTCTGGGGCCGGGAAGCACCCCGGCCCCAGACGCGATGGGGCGGCCTCGTCACAGTCGTAGCGTTTCCGCGAAGACCCGTGCTGATGCGGCTCGATCTACCGTCCGCGACGGCTATGTTCTCGTGGTCAGCAGCCGGTTCTCGACCGCTATCACGCCCTCGACCTGACCGATCTCACTCGCGACGAGATCGATCAGGTCCTGATTGGACAGTTGCCCCCGAAGGGTCACCACCCCGTCGGTCACCTGCGCGTCCACCGATCCCGGCCCGAGCAGGAAGTCGCGGGCAAGCACGCCGTCGACGACGTCGGACTGGATAGAGCCGTCGTCGCGCAGAAACGTCCGCAGCACGTCGGAGCGGGCCACGATGCCCACCAGCACACCGAGTTCGTCGACGACCGGAAGCCGCTTGACATTCGCCGCACGCATCCGTCGCACGGCCTCGTCCACAGTGGTCGATGGCATCGCGAGTACCGGCGACTCGGTCATCAGGTCCCTCGCGGTCGACGCAGCCGGGCGGACGGATCTGGGCCACCACCACCGGCGGCGGGGGTTCGGGGCGAGCCGACGAATCAGGTCGGCCTCGGACACCACCCCGATCACCCGGTTCATCGCGTCCACGACCGGTACCCCGCCGATGCAGTGTTCGGTCAACAACGCGACCAGCTGCCGGTAGCTCGCGTTCCCCGGAGCGGAGATCACTCTGCTGGTCATGACATCGACGACGTGCGTGCGTGACATGGTTCTCGCCTCCATTGTCAGGATCGGCCCGTATCGGGCACGCAGTCAGGGTCGAAGGTCCCGTCCCGGGCGGATCCCTGAGAGGCCCTTCGGCGGCGAGAATGGACTTTCGGCCTTGGCCGACTCGTGCGCCGAGTACTTCGATGGAATGAGGAGAGCAGAAAGGAGAATGTCACAGCCACCTACCGAGACGGCGTCCTGGAAGTGACCGCGGCGCAGCCGACCGGCCGGCAAATCCCGATCGCATCGTAGATCCCAATGTGGTACCGGCATCCATCACGGGTGCCGGTACCACCGGTTTCTCCGGGTCCTCAAGGTGAGATTGTCTCGACGGTGCCTCTGGAGCCGGTCGACCGGCTCAGTTCCCGGGACAGTCGCCGAGTCAGGGTCGAGGTCCGGCCGAGCCGCGCCAGTCGTGGCGCCGGCACGACGAGCACGTCGCAACTCGCGTGCCGCAGGCAGTACCGCGCCACCCGGCCGCCGCGCCTGAGCCCTCGCCGGGTGCCCGCGCCCACCACGATCAGGTCGTTGTCGCGATCGGCGACAGAGATCAACGTCTGCCCGGGCTCCCCGGCCAGGACCAGCGGTCGTACCGCAACGTCCGCCGGCAGCCCGCCCATCGCCATGGCGAAGGCGTCGCGCAGCTCGGCCGTCACCTCCTGGGTGACCTCGTCGTAGAACTGCCAGATGGGCGGCCGACCCCATCCGGCGGGTTCCCGCCAGGACCGCACCGCCCACAACTGCGCGCCTGTCGATCGGGCTTCGGCGACCGATACGCGCAGGGCCTGCAGGCCGGACAGCGAGCGGGAGACACCGACGATCACGCGGGGCTTCCTCCGCTCATCCATGACTTCCTCCTCCCGTCCTCGACCGGGCCGCGCACCGGAACCCGCTCTACCGGATCGCCCGGCCGCGCCGTCGGCCGCACCGCCTCACGATGACACGGTCATCGCGAGGCGACGCCGAGCGGACCGCTCCACCAGAACCGGCACGAACTCCCGCACCCTCGCCGCCTCGAAATGTCCGTGAGCCTCCGCCACCGCGGCTTTCACCGCGGCCGGTGGCACCCGCCCGGCGAACTGTGCACACAGCGTTTCCGTCACTCGGGCGATCGCCAGCCTTTCGTAGCGGCCCTCATCCGACACCGCCGGTCGTCGACCGGACAACGTCGTCGTCATCGGGGGCTCCTGGCGATGTCGCGTGGTTCGGCGCTGAACAGGTGTCCGCGGTACCAACCGGTTCGCGTGGCCGCGTCATCGTCGATGTCGGCGGTGAGTTGATCGACCACATCGACGACACCGGGCACGGTGTGAGTCGCGTTGACCACGATGTGCCGGGTACTCGTCCGGTCGACGTGCCCGGTCAGGGTCACCACACCGGCGACGACCCGTGCCTCCACAGTGGACGGATCGATCCAGAAGCCACTCACCAGATGCGTGATGACATCGGCCCGGATGTCCGAATCCGGCCGGGCATAGGGGCGCACCAGATCCCGGCGCGACACGATGCCGACCAGCCGATCGGCGTCGTCCACCACCGGCAGGCGCTTGACCCGAGCGGCCTCCATCAGTCGAGCGGCACGGGCGATGGACGCGTCCGGCCGGATCGTCGTGGCCGGGCTGCTCATCAGATCCGCAGCGGTGTCCCCCAGGGCACGGCGGATGGTGTCCCTGCGCCGCGACAACAGCGGGTGCCTGCCGACCCGGTCCGGGTAGTTCAATTTGGGCAGCAGGTCGCTCTCGGACACCACGCCGAGCACGACCCCGTCGGGATCCACCACTGGTACCGCGCTGATGCCCCGCGCCACCAACAGATCGGCGATCCGCTTGTACCCCGTGTCCGCGCCCACGCTGACCACAGCGGTGGTCATCACGTCGACGACTCGCCATCTCTTCATGTCCGGCACCTCCGTCTCCTACCAGCACCAGCGTCGTCCGTCGGTCGGGAGTGCGGCAGGACCATCCGGCCCGCAACGACCGGGACCTCCTGCCCCATCTGGTGTCCGACCGACGTCCAGCGGCCGTAGGGCGAGGTGAGGGGAGCACAGGCGAATGACGCCCGCGGCACACCGGCGGGCGCGCCCGCGGCTCAGCCGGACCGGCGCTCCGCGCCCAGCAACTTGGTGGCCAGCACCGCAGCCTGGGTACGCCGTTCCAACCCCAGCTTCGCCAGCACGCTGGACACGTAGTTCTTGACCGTCTTGTCGGCCAGGAACATCCGCTGGGCGATCTCGTGATTGGTCAGACCCTCAGCGATGTACTCCAGAATCCGCCGCTCCTGATCCGTCAACGACTTCAGCTCGCGGGGCTCCTCGACGCCGTGCCGGATCCGTTCCAGAACCCGGGCGGTGATCGCCGGATCCAGCAACGACTGCCCCGCCGCCACCCGGCGCACCGCATCGACCAGATCCGTCCCCCGGATCTGCTTGAGCACGTATCCGGCGGCCCCCGCCATGATCGCCGCGAACAACGCCTCGTCGTCCTCGTACGACGTCAGGATCAGCCCCTTGATGGACGGGTCGACCGCCCGCACGTCCCGGCACACATCGATCCCGTTCCCGTCCGGCAGCCGGGCGTCGAGCACCGCGACATCCGGACGCAACGCCGGGATACGGCTCGCGGCCTGGGTCGCGGAGCCGGACTCGCCGACCACCTCGATGTCACCTTCCGCCTGCAACAGGTCGGCCAAGCCCCGGCGGACCACCTCGTGGTCATCAAGCAGGAATACACGGATCACCTCACCTTTCTACCCTGTCGAGCGGGACCGGGCAGGGCCGAACGGCCCTGGCGAACCGGGACCTTTCCGGGACCTGCGCCCCTGCCCATCCCGTCCCGGCCGGCGCAGTCTGGGCGCAGGGATCAGATCCAGCAGGGAGGCCGCCATGCCCGCGACCACCGAGGCCGCCGACATCGCCCGGTACGCACCATCCATCCACGACAGCCAGCCCTGGCGGTGGCGAGTCAGCGAGACCAGCCTGGACCTGTACACCGACCACCGACGCCGGCTGGGCATCACCGACCCGGACGGCCGATTGGCGATCCTGAGCTGCGGAGCCGCGCTGCACCACGCGCGGATCGCGCTGGCCGCGGAGGGTCGCGAGGCGCGGGTGGTCAGGCTTCCCGACCCGGGTGATCCGGGACATCTCGCCCGTGTCGACATCGTCGGGTCGATTCCCGTGGCACCCGAGGCGATGCGCCGAATCCAGACCGTCCGGACGCGTCACACCGATCGCCGGCCAGTCACCGGTACCCGCCTCGACGACCACACGCTCGCGGCCATCACCGCGGCCGTCGGCGGCGAAGGGGCAAGCCTGCACATCCTTCCCCGGGACAAGGTCGTCGAGCTGGCGGCGGTCTCCTACGCCCAGCAGACCGAGGCCGCCGAACAGGCATAGCAGGCCGAACTGGCCTACTGGGCGGGCGGCACCCGCCCGACCGGAGCCGGTGTACCCGACTCCGCCATCCCCGAGGCACCCAGCCAGACCACCCTACCCAGCCGAGACTTCGGGCACCCGGGTACGCTGCCGCTCGGCGTCGACCACGACAAGGGCGCCACGTTCGCCATCCTGTACGGCGAACAGGACACGCCGCTGGACTGGCTACGCGCCGGCGAGGCCCTGTCGGCCGCCTGGCTGACCGCCACCGAACTCGGCGTCTCGACGCTGCCCCTGTCGGCCACCGTCGAGGTGGCCGCCACCCGCGCGGTACTGCGCCGGATGCTGTCCGGCCTGGGCGAGCCGTACCTCCTACTGCGCCTGGGCATGGCCGATCCGGACCACCCCGGACCCGCGCACACCCCGCGGCTGCGTCCCGAGCAGACCATCGAACCGACGTAGGAGCGGCCTTCCCGCGTCGAGAGGCGGTGAGGTATTCATGTCCCAGATCACAAGCCCGGAACGCACCCTGTTGGTGAATGCCGTGGCAGCGGCGATCAGAGCGCCATCAATGCACAACACCCAGCCCTGGCACTTCCACATCCACGACGGTGGCCTGGACGTGCTCGCCGACCCCGCCCGGCAACTGCATGTCGCGGACCCGCACGGCTGGGCGGTCCGGCTCGCCTGCGGCGCGGCCATTTTCAACGCCCGGCTGGCCTTCGCCGTGGCGGGCCGGCCGGTCGCCGTGGCCCTCCTGCCGCAGCCCGACCAGCCCGATCTGCTCGCCTGCCTGACGCCCGGGCCACCGCGACCGCCGACACCGCGGGAGACGGCGCTGTACCGCGCGATCGGCCGGCGGTACAGCAACCGGCACCCGTTGCGGGCCGAACCGGTACCAGCGAGCAGCCGTGCGGAGCTGATCCGGGCGGCTCGCAAGGAGGGCGCCCGGCTGCGGCTACTCCCCGATCAGCAGTCGCTGGCCGTGGTTGCCGGCCTGGTCCACACCGCTGACGCCACGCTCAACCGGGACCCCGCTTACCGCGACGAACTCGCCCAGTGGAGCCACCGGGATCCGCACAGCACCGACGGCGTGGCCCTGGACGCCGCAGGGCCCGGACCGGAACCTCACGACCTGCTGACCATGCGCACCTTCGGCACCGGCAACCGTCGCGCTGGCCGGGACTTCGAGAGCGAACCGCTCATCGGGATACTCGTCACCGCCGCGGACGCCTTGCACGACCAGCTCGCCGCCGGCCAGGCGCTGGAGCACGTCCTGTTGAGCGCCACCGAGAATCAGCTCGCCGTGTCGATGTTCTCCCAGCCGATCGAGGTGCCCACCGCCCGCGACCAGCTGCGCGCCATCGTCGGCGATACGCCGCAGATGGTGCTGCGTATCGGGTACGGGCTGCCCGGCTACCCCACCGCTCGTCGGCCCGTCGCCGATGTCCTCGACGGATGACCCCACCCGCTGCCGATGGATCCGCCGGCAACGGCGGCCGGCCGAATGCCTCCGTACGGCTGCGAGCCGGAGGCGTCAATCCGCCGGCCGGAACTGGCCGGCTACGACACAGCCTCCTGGTGCGCCGCCCGCCTCGCGGTCTGGTGGGCGTGGAACTGCTCGCGCAGTTCGGGATCGTGCATCACCAGGTACACCAGACCGCAGTCCTGCGGCCCGGTCACGTCGAGCTGGCACAACGTGCACGGCTCGCCCGGGCGTAGCGGGCACTGCGGCACCGGATCGCTGCGGCGACTGTCCGACATGGACACCACGATGGCGGGCGGCCGGCCGGACGCGCCAGGGCCGAAAGACCCCGCCGGATCCGACGGTCAAGTCCCGCGGAGGCACTACCGCCCCCGGCGGACGCGGTGCCGCCGAGCGAGGTACCGGTCTAGTGAAGCCGAGCCGCTGACCGCCCGCGTCGGGCGGCCAGCGGCGGGAGGAGCGGGGTCATTCCTTGCTGAACAGCAGGCTCAGGTCGACGAGCCGGTTGGTGTACCCCCACTCGTTGTCATACCAGCCGAATACCTTGACCAGCGTTCCGCACGCCTGCGTCTGGCCGGCGTCGAACAGGCACGAGGCCGGATCCCCGATCACATCCCGCGATACGATCGGCGCCTCGGTGTACCGGAGAATCCCGTTCAGCCGGTCCCTGGCCGCCACCGCGAACGCCGCGTTGACCTCGGCCACCGTGACCGGGACGGACAGCTGGCAGGTCAGGTCGGACAGCGAGCCGTTTTCCACCGGTACCCGGAGGGCCACGCCGTCGAGGCGGCCCGCCAGCTCGGGCAGCACCAGGCCGATCGCCTTGGCCGCACCGGTACTGGTCGGGATGATGTTGACGGCGGCCGACCGGGCCCGGCGCGGGTCCTTGTGCGGCGAGTCCAGCAGCACCTGGTCGTTGGTGTACGAGTGCACCGTGGTCAGGTAGCCGCGCTCGAGGCCGAACGCGTTGTGCAGCACGGACGCCAGCGGCGCGGCGCAGTTCGTGGTGCATGACGCTGCCGACAGGATCTCGTGTTCGACGGGGTTGTAGTCCCGTTCGTTGACGCCGACCACCAGCGTCGCGTCGACGTTCTTGCCGGGCGCCGAGATGAGCACCCGGCGCGCGCTGGCCTTGAGGTGCGCGGCCGCGTCGTCCCGCGCCCGCAGCTTGCCCGTGGACTCGATGACCAGATCCACACTCCGCTCGCCCCAGTTCAGGGCGGCCGGGTCGCGTTGGCTGGTCACCGGAATCCGCTGCCCGGCCACGGTGATGGCCGCGTCATCGTGGGTGACGTCCCACCGCAGCTTGCCGAACGTCGAGTCGTACGCCAGCAGGTGCGCCAGGATATCGGTTCCCCACAGGTCGTTGACCGCGACAACGTCGATGCTCTTACCGAACAGGCCGCGCTCCAGCACGGCGCGCAGGTAGTCCCGGCCGATGCGACCGAATCCGTTGATTGCGACGCGATAGCTCATCGCGTCCTCCTTTCGCTAATAGCTCAAGCCGCGGGGTGGCGCACGATCACTACTGGGCAGGTGGCGTGCTGTGCGCAGTGCTGACTGACCGAGCCGAGCAGCGTGGCCGTGAATCCACCGTGGCCCCGGCTGCCCACCACGAGCAGGCTCGCGTCCTTGGCCGTGTCGATGAGCACCCGGGCGGCGTTGCCCTCCACCACGAGTTCGCGGACGTTCACAAGCGGGTCGTCGCCCAGCGCCTCACCGACGGCCGTGTGCAGCGCGTCGCGGCTCGCCACGGACAGGTCGAGGTCGTCGACCGGGGCCCACCCGTAGTAGGTGGGCAGTTCCCAGGCCATCACCGCCTCGACCGGCGCGCCGGTCAGCCTGGCCTGATGCGCTGCCCACCGCAATGCGTCCAAGGACGCTTCTGAGCCGTCCACTCCGACGACGATCCAGCCCATCGAGTCGACATCTCCCATCGCCGGCTCGCCCCCTTCCATCAGGTTTGATCGGGTTCCGCACCTCGGCCCCAACGGCCTCGCGCGGGTCGGGATCGCTCACCACCAGGCAGATCGGTCTCGGACGATCCCCTACAACTCGATCGTGTCTCCTTCGCCGGACACGCTTCAGAGGCAAAGGTCCTGACCCAGGCCGACCTTCGGGTACCACGTCGCCCTGGAGGTCGAGCTGACGGCGATGTCGATCGCGAACCTTCAGGTGGCTGCGGCGGAGGGAGTTCGGAGCGTGCAGGCGGAGCGATGCGAGCAGAAGCACGTCCGGGACGCAGCGAGTTCGAGTACGGCCCACTGCAGCGAGCCTTCCGGTTGCTTGCCAGCGCCGACCCGAGACACGTCACGGCCGGGGTACCGGCGCCCTCCGCGACTGACGCCGGTACCGTGTCACGTTCACATGCCTTAGTACCCCAGAATGTTCGAGAACACGGAACGGGCGTAGAAGGACCTCGTAAGGCTCAGTCCTCGCGGATCGCGGTCCCGCCCGCCCGGACGGCATCCAGACGCCGCCGGTACTCGTCCTCGTCGATCTCGCCGCGGGCCAGTCGATCGGCGAGAATTCGTTCAGGCGTAGGACGCGCACCATGGCCCGGGTCGAGCGGGCGTCGGGCGATGCGGAACAGCGCAACGCCGGCGACGATCAGCAGTCCCCAGAACAGAACCGAACTCGACGCCATCAGCAGGTAGCCCCATCCAGGCATGCCGCCGCCGTACCAGTACATCATCGGATCCTCCCTCGCTGTGCTCAACCACAGGGTGGCCTCGTCCGAGTCAGGGCACCCAGGGGCATACGGCCCGCATCCCCGGAACCCTTGTCGCATCGCCAGCAGGCGCGTAGCCGAAGCCCAGGACCGGGCGGATTTAACGCGCCCGCGAAAATCAGCCTCTTCCGGCGGCGGTGCCGGTGGATGCGGCCGGGGAGGTCCGGTTCGGCGCGGACCGCGCCCACCACGATCGCCAGCCGTGCGCCGTCCCACAATTCGATCAGCTCGCTGGCCTCGCCCCCGGAGACGGCCAACCGCACTCCATGGTGGCCGGCCCGGACGAGCCGGTCGACGACCGCGGGGCCGACGCCGTCGTCGCGCCGGTACCGGTCGCCCACTCCGACAACGACAATCCGCGTTCCCATCGTCAGCTCCCTTCCCGGAGTCAACCCGTGTCGACCATCCGTTGAAGTTCACGAGTCAGCACGCGACCGGTCACCCGGGACAGCGCCGGCGGCGGGACCACCAGAACTGGGCAGGTGGCTCGGCGCACGCACTGCCGGGCGACCCGACCCGACCACAGCCTGCGCACGCCCGGACTCTGCGCGTCCCCGACAACCAGTAGGTCGTCGTCCCGGTCGGCGAACCGCAGCAGCGCCGGCGCGACCGCGCCCTGAAGCGCCACCGTCCGCATCTCCACATCGCCAGGGATAGCGCCCAGCGACTTGGCCAGGGTCTGTTGCGCGTACTCGCCGGCCCACACCGCCAGCTCCGCCGCCCACACCCCCGGCCCGGCGTACCGGTCGACGCTACCGGGGGCGACCCGCACAAGGTACAGCGTCGCGCGGCGCCGACGCGCCTCCTCCACCCCGCGGCGCAGCGCCTGAAGGCCAGCCACGCTGTCCTGAACGCCCACAATCACCCTGCGCTCGCGCTCACCACTCACGGCAACCTCCTCACGTCTACCGACAGATTGGCCCGGATCAAGGGACGCGGATAGGGCCGGCCGGCCGGGCCGAAGGTCCTGTCCCCATGATCGGCTCAAACCTCACCTCGCGATCGCCCCCGCCGTGACCTTCGTCCCGCCCGTCCGGGCCGCTCGGCACTTCATACCGGTACCGGCCGCCCGCACCGTGGAAATTGGCGGAACGGCGAAAGGCAAGGAGGCAGCCATGAAGGCGCTCGTTTACGGTGGCGCGCAGCGGAAGTCCTGGATCGACGTGCCCGACCCGGTGATCAGCGATCCGCGTGACGCCATCATCCGGGTGGACACCGTCACTATCTGCGGCACCGATCTCCACATCCTGGGCGGCGACGTGCCCGCCGTGACCCCCGGCCGGATCCTCGGCCACGAAGCGGTCGGTACCGTCGTCGAAGTCGGCACCGGCATCACCAACCTGGTACCCGGCGAGCGGGTTCTGGCCTCGTGCATCACCGCCTGCGGCGTGTGCGCCTACTGCCGGAAAGGCAGCTACGGGCAATGCCTACGCGGTGGCGGCTGGATCCTCGGTCACAAGATCGACGGAGTGCAGGCGCAGTACGCGAGGCTCCCGTTCGCGGACCTGTCCACCTACAAGCTGCCCGACAGCATCACCGACGAGTCCGCGGTGCTACTCGCCGACATCCTGCCCACCTCGTATGAGGTCGGCATCCTCAACGGTCAGGTACGCCCCGGCGACACCGTCGTCGTGGTCGGCTCCGGCCCGATCGGGCTGGCCGCGATCCTCGGCGCCCGCCTCTACTCACCGTCTCACGTCGTCGCGATCGACAAGGCCGACGCCCGGCTGCAGGCTGCTAAGCAGTTCGGCGCCGACGCCACCGTCAAGCCCGACGAGGACCCGCGGGAACTGATCGACGTCCTCACCGACGGTCTCGGCGCGGACGTGGTCATCGAGGCCGTCGGTACCCCGGCGACGTTCGAACTGTGCGCCACCCTGGTCCGCGCCGGCGGGCGCATCGCCAACATCGGCGTGCACGGAAAGCCGGCGACCCTGCACCTGGAAGACCTCTGGATCCGCGACATCACCATCACCACTGGCCTGGTCGACACCTACTCCACGCCGACCCTGCTGCGTATGCTGGGCGCGGGCCAACTGGACGTCGGCCACATGATCACCCATCGATTCCCGATCGAGGGCATCGAGGCGGCGTACGACGTGTTCGCCTCCCCGGCCACCAGCGGCGCGCTGAAGGTGGTCCTCAGCAGGCACACCCGCTAACGGCCGCGCCGGCGTCCGGTGGTCGCCGGAACGGATCACCGGACGCCGGCGCACTTTCTCATCGACCAAGGCCAACCGGCGCGGAAGCCAAATCCGGTTGCGTAAGGCAGAGACGGCCCGCATTCTGGAGAACTTTGAGTCGGCCGGGATGAACAGACGCCCGGCCATGACGGAGTCGAGGATTGTATGGACCTCCCTGAAGACCATGCCACCGTTCTCCATCGGCTGCGGTCGTCGATCAGTGCCGACGAGCGCTTCATCGGACTCGCCGCGGGCGGCTCCCTGCTCGCCGGGACCGTCGACTGGTACTCGGACCTGGACCTGCTGGTGGTCGTCGACAGCGCGCATCACGCTGCCGTGATGAATGCCAGGCAGCAGCTCGCGCGAGCGTGGGGCAAACTGCTGGTGGCGTTCACGGGCGAACATGTCGGCGAACCCCGGCTGCTCATCTGCCTCTACGACGACCCGATACTGCACGTCGATCTCAAGTTCGTCACCCTGGACGAACTCAAGCACCGGATCGAGGATCCCGCCGTGCTCTGGGAGCGGGGTTCTGCTGTCTCCGCCGTCATCAACCGCACCCAAGCTGAAACGGCGACGCTGGATGCGCAATGGATCGAGGATCGCTTTTGGGTGTAGGTACACTACGCAGCCACGAAACTCGGGCGCGGTGAACTGTTCGAGGTCATCGACGTCCTGAGCTTTCTGCGCGCGACAGTGTTAGCCCCGCTCTACATGGCGCGACAGGGCGAGGAACCGCGCGGAGTACGCCGGCTCGAACAGCGGGCACCGACGCTCGCCGCCGCCTTGGAGCGGACAGTCGCAGGCTATGACCGTCGGCAGTGCGCCGAAGCCGTGCAGTACTGCGTCGAGCTGTACCGGGACTTACGCTATAGCGTTGATTCTGCCGCGCTTGTCCGCCAGAAGGCCGCCGAGCAAGCGAGTACTGACTATCTCGCCCGAATCGCCGAAGGAGTAGGAAACACCAGCGGCGGGACGTGACTCAGGACTTGGCGGGCCGTGCTTTGTCCGCAGACCCCCATTGATCGAGGAACGCGTCGATTGCTCGCCGGAACGCGCCCGGTTGTTCCAGCCAGGGGTAGTGCCCGCACTCAGCGATCACCTCGGCACGGCCGGCAGGAAATCGGGTTGCCAGCGCCTTCACCGGCGCGAGCCCGGTCAGGCAGTCATTCGCCCCCGCAATGACCAGCACCGGGGCGGCGAGCGTACCGATCCGAGCGACGAGGTCGCCGGGGGGCTCAACGCTGAAGTATGCCTTGGCGGCCGCCGCACTCCATCGGCCGATCGTGGCGTGTGCCTGCTCTGCCGGCCCCCACGCCGCGTATCCCAGTGGCGCGGTACGTTGATGCCACGTGTTGAAAGCGTCGTCGCTAGTGAGGTCGGGCCCGGCATCCGAGGCGGCGATGGCCTCATCGAACCGCGGCTCCCCACGACGCCGGGCAATCAATTCGACCGTGTCGGACGGAGTGTCGACAAGGTAGCCGGCCGGGGGCGTGATGAGGACCATGCCGGAAAGTCTCTGCGGGAACTGTGTCGCATACGCAATTGCCAGCCGTGTACCTGCCGAGTGCCCGACGAGCAGGAGCCGGTCAAGCCCTAGATCTTCTCGCAGACGCTCAAGATCCTCGGCCTGGCGCCAGAACGAGCCCGCCTCGTCCACCCGCGGCTGCGGTGACTGGCCGACGCCGCGCAGGTGCGGCACGATCAGCCGCCACCGGCTGTCAAGTCCGGCCAGATCTCCGAGATAGCTCGGATGCCGGGCGGGTCCGCCGGCGAGAACGACGACGGGCGGAAGGTCCAGGCTTCGTCCAGAAAGGCTTTCACCGTAATGCAGTGGTGCTCCATCGAATCCCGCGTAGCTCGGCACCGCGTGAGTCTAGTCAAGACTTGTCTGGACGCGGCCGACGGGGCTGCGCTCCCCGGCATTCTTACGACACCTCGAACGTGTGAGAGCGGGACAGACCCACCATGGCTGCGGAGAATCCCCGGCTGACCGTTGCCCGCTCCCATGTTCAACTCGAAGCAAGCATCACGCTGATTCCGTCGACCAACGCCGCGAGAGACCGCTCGACATCGATCGACACCGCGACGTCAACGTTCGGTTCCGCTTGCCAGACGTTCTGCCAGTCAGCCACCGTCTGTCCGCTCGTCAGTTTGCCGGCGCATTCCACGTCGACGGCGACCGGCCGGGTGGCTACCAACGTGGGATCAAGCATCACGGCCACGGTGACGGCGTCATGTAGGTAGGTGCCGTAGAAGCCGTGGAACTTGTGATGATATTCGGCGTATTTCCGCAGCGCACCCTCCAAGTACTTCATGATCGGATTGTTGGGCGTTCCCCACGAGGTGGTACCGGGCCGCACCGCAAGTACGTCGCCGGCCGCCGAGGCTAACGCCTCGATATGCGCCGGCAGCAGTCGAACCTGATGGGTCACGTCGAGGCCGACGGCGGTTGGCCTCAACGGGGCGCCGGTGAACGCCTCAAGTGCGATTTTGGCAGCCTCTGGATCAGTGTGGACGTTAAACTCCGCGGCTGGCGTCACATTCCCATGCGTGCGGTATGCGCCACCCATGTAAATCCACCGCTTAAGCAGCTCGGGCAAGCGCGGTTCCCGTCGCACCGCCAACGCGAGGTTGGTAAGCGGCCCCGTCGTGATCAGCGTGACCTCGCCAGGACGCGCCTGAGCTTCGGCGATCAACAGGTCCGTCGCGTCGATGTCGGCCACGGCCCGGCGGTTCTCCCGCACGGTGGCGTAGCCGCGCCCGTTGCCACCGTGTACCCAGGAATTGTCGACGCCGACCGGCACGCGTACCAGGGCCCGATCGCGACCTGCTGCTACCGGCACATCCGAGCGCCCGGCCAGACCCATCAGAGCGGTCGTGTTCGTGATCACGTCTGCAAGTCGGGTGTTTCCCGCGACGCAGGTGATGGCCAACAGGTCGACGTCATCGGACGCGCAGGCGAGCAGGATCGCGAGAGCGTCGTCCACGCCGGTGTCCACGTCGAGGATGAGGCGGTGCCTGGCGGCGGGTGGGCCTGAGGACGAGTTGGGAGTGCCTTGGGTCATATGCGAGCCTCCGGAATAAAACTGAGCACCTTATGACGCGAATCGCGCCCGTTCCACCTCCCCCCAGGGTTGGGCTCGCGATATTACCGGATCAAGGACCACTCCCCGCGGCGAATTTCAGTGTGGGGCCTCGGCCAGCGCGGCCGGCGCGATCGGCCAGCTCTGATAGAGCGGAGCGAGGCCAACCGACTCGTAACCGGGTCCGAACCCGCTTGGCGCCAACGGCCGTCGCCGTCGCGGTATGCCACTCAGATGCCGGCGGAGTGGACGAGGTGGCCAATGCCGTAGGTGACCAGCATGCCAAGGGCACCACCGATGACAACCCGGGCGACGGCGGCGCGGCGGCTCGTTCCCCCCAGGCGGGCGCTGACCTCACCGGTCACGGCCAGTGCGACGAGCACCGCGACGAAAGTGACCGGCACCCGCCAGCTCGTGGGCGGGGCGAGTACCGCCACCAACGGAAGGAGCGCGCCGATCGTAAAGGCGGCAGCCGAGGCGGTCGCGGCCTGCCAGGGATTGGTGAGGGCACCGGGGTCGATACCCAGTTCCACCTCGACGTGAGCGGCGAACGCGTCGTGTCGGGTGAGCTCCTCGGCCACGGTACGGGCAGTCTGTGCGGACAGTCCCTTCGCCTGGTAGAGGGCAGTAAGCTCGGCGAGTTCCTGCCCTGGCGCCTCGGCGAGTTCCGCGCGTTCCTTGTCCAGCAACGCGCGCTCGGTGTCGCGTTGGCTGCTGACCGATACGTATTCGCCCAACGCCATCGAGATCGCGCCAGCGAACAGCCCCGCTATGCCAGCGGTGAGGATCGGCCCTCGAGCCATGGTTGCCCCGGCGACACCGGTCACGATGCCGGCGATCGACACGATGCCGTCGTCGGCGCCCAGCACCCCGGCCCGCAACCAGTTCAACCGCGACGCGAAACCACCGAAGTGCGGCTCGCCTGGATGCGGCTGAACCGCACCAGGCCCGGCGCTGTTGCCCACCCCACCACGCTATCCCGCCGGACCCTTGTCGTACCGCCCGGTGCCGTGAGGCTGAAGCCAGGATGCCTCCCCTGGCCACAGTTGAACGCGTGCACCCAATGCCAGTCCTCGAACCGGTGGCGGGCGCCGCTTTTCACGGCCGCAACGGACGTTGCCGGAGCGGGCTGCGCGGAGCACC
>NZ_BONZ01000115.1 GCF_016862975.1 Rugosimonospora africana | reverse complement strand
CCCCACCACCCACCACTCCCCCGCCGACCAGCCCACCGCCCACCAGCCCACCTCCGAACAGTGGCCCGCTGCCACGTCACGAGCTGACCGGGTACTGGCAGGACTTCACCAACACCGCCAGGCCGCTGCGCCTGTCCGACGTGCCGACCAGTTATGACGTCGTCGATGTCGCGTTCGCGAACGCCGATCCCGGCCAGGCCGGCGCGGTCACCTTCGCCGTGGACTCCGGCCTGTCCTCCGCGCTGGGCGGGTACACCGACGCGAACTTCCGCGCCGATGTCGCCACCCTGCACGCACGGGGCCAGCACGTCGTGCTGTCGGTCGGCGGTGAGAAGGGCAGCGTCTCGGTCTCCAGTTCCGGCGCGGCGACGAACTTCGCCAACAGCGTGTACGCCATCATGACCAGCTACGGCTTCGACGGCGTCGACATCGACCTGGAGAACGGCGTCAACCCGACGTATATGGCGCAGGCGCTGCGTTCCCTGTCGAGCAGGGTCGGCAGCCGCCTCATCATCACGCTGGCGCCACAGACCATCGACATGCAGTCGACCGGCGCCGCCTACTTCCAGCTGGCACTGTCCATCAAGGACATCCTGACCATCGTGCAGACCCAGTACTACAACTCCGGGTCGATGCTCGGCTGCGACCAGATGTTCGCCTACGGCTCGGGTACCGAGAACTTCCTGACCGCCCTGGCCTGCATCCAGCTGCAGAGTGCGCTGCGCCCCGACCAGGTCGCGCTCGGGGTACCCGCCTCGACGCAGGCCGGTGCCGGGTACCTCGCCCCGGCCACCGTGAACGCGGCGCTGGACTGCCTCGCCCGGGGTACCAACTGTGGAAGCTTCGTTCCGCCATCCACCTGGCCGGCCGTCCGTGGCGTGATGACCTGGTCCATCAACTGGGACGCGTCCAACGGATACGCGTTCGCCAACGCGGTCAAGCCGCACCTGGCCACGCTGCCCTGATCCATCCACGGGGGTTCCCCGGGGGGAAGGTGCGGTGGGGCGGAGTTCACTCCGCCCCACCGCACCGTCTTCGCGGACGTGACGAATCAGCTCACCGAGAAGTCGTCGGCGTGGTAGGCACCCTGCGCGTACCAGCCGTGTACCCAGACGGTGACCGAGGTGGTCGACGGGCCGGTGGTGAACCCGACCGACAGTTGGGAGTACGCCCCGGAAGTACCCGGTGTCCAGGTGCTCGGGTCGGAGGTCCCGGTTCCGGTGACTCCAATGTACACATAAGAACCGTTCACCCAGCCCCGCAACGTGTACGTGTGTCCGGGCGACACGGCGATCGTCTGCGAGCACTGTGCCGTGTCCGAACTGCTCACCGCGCCGGCCAGCGCGTGCGTGCCGGCGTGTACCGGACTGCCCACCACGCTGCAGTTGGCCCCGGTCCACGGGGACAGCGATCCGGTCTCGAAGCCGCCGTTGACCACCGCGCCGCTGCCGCCGCCGGTCGGTGTCGGGCTGGGCGAGCGCGACGGCGTCGGTGAGGCCGACGGAGTGCGGCTCGGGCTCGCGCTCGGGCTCGCCGAACGGCTGCTCGACGGCGACACGCTCGGCCTGCTGCTGCCGGACGGCGTGACGCAGGTCGCCGTGCTGCCGTTGACGTCGTTGACCACGTCGTTGAACAGGGTGGTCGCCGGGTCGAGGTCGTACAGCGAGAACATCATCGCGCCGGCGTACCCGTTGCAGTGCAGGTAGTCCACTTTGGCCTTGATGGACTGCGGTGAGTCGCCGACGTAGAGGGTGTTGCCGTCGTAGAACCAGGCGGCCTGGGTCAACGGGTCGTAGAAGGTGTCCGATGGGTTGGCGACGATGTTGGTGATCTCCTTGTACATCGCCACTCCGGGCACGTTGCCGGACAGCGTGTACCCCTGCGACGGGCCGGCGGCCTGCTGGTACAGGCCGTGGTTGCTGCCCGCCGGTACCCCGGTCCAGCCGCGGTAGTAGAACGGGAACCCGATGGTGGCCTTGTTCGCTGGGAAACCGCCCGGGATGCCGTACGCCGAGGCACCCTGGGTCCATGCCCTCATCGCCTCGTCGATGCTGTACTTGCCGGTGCCGGGCGCGACCGGGTTCATCGGGTCGTTGGGCGAGGTGAACGTCGGATCCTGGAAGTTCGTCGGGCCGGTCGGCTCGAACCCGCCGTGCATGTCGTAGGTCATGATGTTGCCGAAGTCGAGGTACTGGCCGATCCGGTTGGTCTGGATGTACTTGATTTTGTCCTGGCCGGACGGCAGGGCGGCGGTCAGCGCGTAGTGCTTGCCGCCGTGTGCGGCACCGTACGCGTCGAGTTCGCTGCGGAACTCGGCCAGCAGCGCGGTGAAGTTCGCCGGGTCGTTGGTCGGGTCGACGTGGTTGCCCAGGTGTCCGCCGCTCGATCCGGGGTACTCCCAGTCGATGTCGATCCCGTCGAAGATGCCGGCGGCGGTGCCGGGGCCGCCGTACCCGCCGGATGCCGGGATGTTGCCGGCGATGAACATGTCGATGCAGGAGCTGACGAACTTCTGCCGGCTGGCCGCCGTCTTCGCGGCGTCGGAGAAGTACTTGGAGTAGGTCCAGCCGCCGATGGACAGCAACACCTTGAGGTTGGGGTGCTTGGCCTTCAACTGCTTGAGCTGGTTGAAGTTCCCGGCGATCGGCTGACCGAACACGTCGGCCACGCCGCTGACGCTGGTGCTGGCGTCGAACGTCTTCTGGTAGTCGGCGAACTGATCCTCGGCGCCGTCGCCGGCATTGGGATCGCTCTCCCCGCCCGGGTCGGGGTCGGTCGCCTTGGTCGCCTCGAAGCAGGTGAGGTTGGTCGGGTCGATGTTCTCGAAGTCGTAGAGCATGTAGTCGAGCTTGCCGGCCGCGCCGGACGTGTCGACGTTCTTGAGGTAGTAGGCGTTCTGGTAGATCGACCACTGGTCGTAGTAGGCGATCTTCACGCCGCCACTGGTTGCCGCGTGGGCCGCGGAGTTGCCCGTGAGCAATGCCGGTACCGCCGCCGCGAGGGCGACCAGCGCGCAGATCAGCGCCGCTGCGGGCGCCCGCCTGGATCCGGATCGGGGCACGGCGGGTCGGGTGTCCCCGCTCCGCTGGCGGCCCCATTCCGGGAGAATCGCTGCTCTCACCGCTGTCCCCTTCCCATCGGGTTGGCCGATTAGTAAAGAAACCTTAATGTTCGATAGTTAATATTGATAGCAGTCTTCGTCTCGATTAACAAGAGCCAGTTGATTGACGAGAGCCACGTGGACGCTCTACCGATCGGGGCGCCACCATGCCAGAGTGTTCGCGTGGATCATGTGCCGCTGCGCCGCCGTTGGTACGACGCAATATTCGTGGCGTTCTTCGCGATCAATGTCTGTTTCGTCACGTACATCATTGACCTGGAGCAGATCGCCATCCCGGACACGAGGCACTTCCGGTACCCGGTCTGGCCGCCGCACCCACTGGTCGACCTCGTGCACTGGTACGGCAACAAGTGGGACCCGCTGCTGATGGCTAGGCCGCCGTTCTGGAAGATGACGATCTGGATCGATGTGCTGTTCTTCGGGCCGTTCTACCTCGCCGGCATCGTGGCGTTCATCCGCGGCCGGGACTGGATCCGGGGCCCGGCGCTGGTCTGGTCCGGCATGATGCTGTCCAACGTGCTGATCCTGCTGAGCCAGGAACGCTTCGGGCAGTGGGCGACCCCGCACTTCGGCATGGTGCTCGCCGCCAACCTGGCCTGGCTGGTGTTCCCGCTCGCGATGATCTGGCGGATGCGCCGGGACCGACCCTTCTCACGATTGGTGACGACATGAACAGCGGATTTGCCAGCAAGTACGGGCCGTGGGCGGTGGTGGCCGGTGCGTCCGAGGGCATCGGGGCGGCGTTCGCGACCGGCCTGGCGCAGCGCGGCGTCAACCTCATCCTGGTGGCCCGGCGCTCCGAGCCGCTCACCGAGCTCGCCGGCCGGCTGCCGGTGGAGTCGGTACCGGTCGCGGCAGACTTGTCCACAAAGGACGGTCTGGACGCGGTGTTCTCCGCGGCCGAGGGCAAGGCCGTCGGTTCGCTGGTGTGCAACGCCGCGTACGCGCCGGTCAGCCGGTTCCTGGAGCTGACCCCGTCCCGGCTGGAGACCCTGCTGGACCTCAACTGCCGAGCTCCCCTGCTGCTGGCCCGGCACTTCCTGCCAGACATGGTCGCCCGCGGCAGCGGCGGCGTCATCGTGATGAGTTCGCTGGCGGGCAACCAGGGATCGCCGGGACTGGCCGGGTACGCGGCGAGCAAGGCGTTCGGCGCCGTCCTCGCCGAGAGCCTGTGGGCCGAGCTGCGTTCCACCGGGGTGGACGTGCTCGCCTGCGTGGCGGGTGCGGTGAGCACTCCCGGGTACCACGAATCGATGAAGCGTCCGGCACCCGGGACGGTGACGGCGCAGACCGTCGCGGAGACCGCCCTGAAGTCGCTCGGCCGCGGCCCGCGGGCGGTGCCCGGCGCGATGATGCGGGTCAGCTCGGTGCTGATGAGCCGCCTGCTTCCGCGCCGCACCGCGATCCAGGTGATCGGAAAGGCGTCGTCCGGCCTGGCGCAGTGACCGGTCCCTCCCATGGCAGCGTCGAGCCCGTGATCGCGTGAGGCCCGTGGCAGCATGGGGATCGTGAACATCACCGTGCGGGACAACCCCGAACAACACCGGTACGAGGCGGTCGCCGACGATGCGGTCGCCGGCATCATCCAGTACCGGGACCGTCACGACGGCGCCCGGGTGTTCCTGCACACCGAGACCATGCCCGACTTCGCCGGCAAGGGCGTGGCCAGCGTGCTGGTCAGGCAGGCACTGGAGATGGAACGGGAGCGACGGCAGATGGTCGTACCCGTCTGCCCGTTCGTGTCCGCCTTCCTGGAGCGCCACCCCGAGTACAAGGACGTCACAGAACGGCCGACGCGGTAGCTAACCGGGCCACTCACCGGTCAGCCGCCGTACCCCCTGGGCCGTGCCTCGGTCGAGCGCGGCCCGCACGATCGCGAAGACCAACCCCTGGAGCGCGGCCGCGGCCAGCACCTCGCCCCAACCGCGCTCCTCGTCCAGCGCGTCCGGCGTACCCTCCTTGCCCGGAATCAGCCGCCACACCTGCTTGACCACCATCCCGGAGATGGCGCCGGCGGCCACCCCGACGAGCATGCCCACCGGCCGGTACAGCAGTTGTTTCTTCATCGCGACCTCACCCCCGCCGGCGCCAGATGGTCAGCCCGGCGGCCAGCACGACGAGGCCCGCCGCCGCCCCGATCAGCAACGGCCAGCGCGAGCCGACCGTGCCGGAGACCCGCTCCCGGGAGCGGCCGACCCGGTAGGCGAGGTCGCTGTACCGGTTCTGTGCCACTCCCCGCATCCTGGCCTTGACCTCGTCGGCCTTGTCCTGGGCGCGGGCCTTGACGTCCGCCTTCGCGGCCAGCGCACTGACCGTCTCGCCCAGCGCGGCCCGGGTCTGCTCGATCTCGGCGCGCAACGCGGCGCGGCGGTGGTCGAGGCTCAGCGACGCCGGGTCGAGGCCACCCTCGGCACTCATCGGTTCTTCCGGCTCTCGACGGCCGAGGTGACCGCGCTCAGGTCGCGGCGCGCGCCGTCGACGGCCGCCTCCGGTACCGGCGCACCCACCTGCTTCACCTGCGAGCGCCCGGTGATGGCCATCAGTCCGGCGATGGCCAGCAGCAGTGCCCCGATCACCATGGCCGCGCCCCAGTCGGGCATCACCCGGGCGAGCAGCAGTACGCATCCGGTCAGCAGCCCGAACACTCCGTACAGGCTGATCACTCCGGCGCCGCCGAACAGTCCGGCGCTCTTGCCGGCGTGACCGGCCTTGTCGATCATCTCCGCCCTGGCGAGGGCCAGTTCATCGCGGACCAGCGTGGAGAGTTGTTCGGACCCGCGGCGGATCAGCTCCGCGGTGTTCAGCGACTCGATCGGTCGGTTGCCGTCCGGGTGCGCGCCGACCGCCTCCGTCGCGGCGGCCGGCGCTGGAGGAGACTCGGACATCTTCGCCATTCGCCCCAGTTGCCCCGGGTTGTACCTGATAAACCCTCAGATGCGGATGTTTGCCCCATCCGGCGGCCTACGGGAGTCCCCGCACGTCAACGGCCGATTCACCGATCATGGCCCGGGTTGATCCCCGCCCCTCAGAGATCGACGGCCCCCTCCATAATCTGGGACATGAACCTGAGCCCCAAGTGGCTGCGACCGGCGCTCCTCGCCGGGCTGGCGGCGGCTGCCCAGGTTCTAGCAGGCTTCGCCGGGGAACCGACCACGTTCCAGGTCATCTGCCTCGAAGCAGCGGTGGGCCTGTCCGTGTGGGCCGTGATCCCCGGACCGGGGTTTAAAAAAATCCTCGAATGCTTTGTCGCACAATCGACAAACGAATCGGGCGAGGGACCTTGACGGGCTAGATCGGTCTCTCGGCTCCGGTCAGCCGGCCTGGACCGCGGTGCCGGGCTCGCCCTGTGGAGCCCCGGACAGGTCGGCTTCGGAACGGCCGCGCAGGAGCGCCCAGTAGAGCAGCAGCATGCCGCCGACCTGGGCGAGGTGATAGGTCGAGGTCGGGTCAAGATCGATCCAGTGCGTCACGCCCGGGCTCAACGCCTGGGTCGCGCCGGCCGCGCCGCTGGCCCCGATCGCCACGAGCACCGGCCAGCCGAGCGGGTGGTGCCGGTAGGTCGCCCAGCACCAGAGCGCCAGCACGCTGGCCATGGTCAGGCCCTCACAGGACATCATCGAGGCCACCCCGGCATGGCCGGTGGCAGCGAGCATGACGTACGCGACCAGGCCGATCGAGCGCAGCAACCAGAAGGTACGCGCGTGGCCGGTACCGAGCACCTCGACGACCGTACCGGCGAGAATGTACGACACCGCGACGACCACGAGCACACTGATGATGGCCCAGCTCACGCTTCCCCACCGGGACCACCGCACCAGGACGGCGTGGTGCACGGAACCGGCCAGCGCGGCCACGGCCGCCCAGCCGAACGCCGACACCCAGGGCCGGGGCACCCACGGTCGGCGGCGCAACCGGATCGTCAGCGTGGTGACTACGAGCCCGAGCAGGAAGTCAGTCAGCGACTGAGCGGGTTGGGCGAGCACATTAGCACGTTACGCCGGTTCGTCATCGATGAACCATGGGCGCCGCGCGACCACCCGAACGACCCACACGCCGGACAACCGTCGGCTCGGGCAACCGTCGGCTCGCACAACTGCCGGCTCGGGCGCCGTCCGCTCGGACAACGGTCGGCTCGCCGAACGCGGGCCGGGAGTTGCGTCGCCCGCACACACTGGTCCCATGAGCGTGGTGCGGAGGTGACAATGAGTGGCGGCCTGATCCTCGCGTACGCCGTGCTCGTCGGCGACGCCGTCGTCGTGGCCAACACCGTTGCCGCCGGCCACGCCGTCATCGCCGGCACCGCCGTGGTCGTGGCCAACGCCGCGCTCATCGTCAACGCCGCGCTCATCGTCAACGCCGTCCTGCTCGCGGTCGCGGTCCCGCTGCGCCTCCGGTTCCCGCTACGCCGCCGCACCGCACGCGACCTACGCCCGACCGAGGTCGCCCTGCTGCGCTCCGGGCCGGCGGCAGCCGTCGTCACCGCTCTGGTGCTGCTGCACGCCCGGGCCGCCGTGGACGCCGCGGCACCGGGCACGGTACGACGCAGCGGCGGGCTGCCGCACGGCTGTGACCCGCTCGCCCGGCTGGTGTACGAATCGCTCACGCACCCGGTCGGCCCGCGCGAGTTGACCACCCGTGGCTCGGTACGCGGCGGCCTCACCGACCTGGCGGCCGGACTGGCGGGTGCCGGCCTGATGCTGCCCGTCCGGCGCAGGTACGCGCTGCGGACCGTGGCGGTCGCCGCCGCCCTGTCGACCGTCGTCGGGTTGCTGGTCGTCGCCGGGCTGTTCGGAACCGGCGGGGCGGACGTTGACCGGGTGAGTGCCGGCGGGGTGGATCCGGCCGCGGCGATGGGCGGGCACCCGACGCTGGCCGCGGTGGCGCTGCTCGTGCTGGCCGCGGCGGTCGCGGGACTGGCGTTGCTGCCCGGGCGCACCGGCGCCGGCCGGCGCCTGATGCGCAGGCTGCGCAGGCGGCACGCCGACCTGACTCCAGAGCATGGACCCGACGCCGCCGACTGGTCGCCGCAGGCACACGGCCTGGCCGTCGCTCTCTACGGGGCGGACGCGTTGCGCCTGACGTTTCCCCGGTTCGCCGCGCAGGGCGGCCTGTTCGCGGCGTCCCGGCCCGGTGGGCGCGGCGACCGCGGGGACCGCAGGCCGCCGGGTCCGCGCCGTACCCGATCCACTCGCCGGCCCGAGCCCACCGCGGTCCGCTGAACGCACCGCGCTGGTCGCCCTTCCGCCCCCACCCGCGGCGGGTCTCAGAAGCGGCCGGAGCCTCAGAAGCGGCGGAGTGGCGGGACGGCGGGCCTCAGAAGTCGCCCAGGCCCTGAGCCTTGTGGATGGTCTCCTGGACCCGATCGCGCGCCGCACCCGAGCGGGACGCCTGCGCGGCGGCCGCGCGGAGCGTGTCGATCAGCCCGAGCAGCGGCCCGGCCATCCCACCCTGGAGGGCATCGCCGACCAGTGCCCGTGCCTCGTCGAAGTCCTGTGCGGCCGAAGCGGCCTTGGCCTGGCCCTGCTCGAGCTTCTGGAGCGCGGCAGCCAGCCGGGTGACGATCTCCTGGGTACTCATCAGAAGGGATTCTGCCGCACCGGCGGCGTACCGGTGGTCAACCCACCGGGTTGCGGTGCAGCCGGATCCACCGGTACCCGTAGCCGTCCAGTTCCAGCTTCGCCAGGCCGTCGACGTCCGCGTACTCCTGGTTGCCGAACACCTGGTTCGGATGGTCCGCCTCGGCCGCCAGCCGGCCCAGATCCAGCAGTACCGGCTCGGTACCCAGGTTGTGCAGGAACAGCATGGTGCCGGTCGGCCCGTCCGCCCGGTGCACGAGTACCGACGCGGGAAGCTCCAGGTCGACCGGGCTGCACCGGCCGGCGCCCACCTCGGGGCTCTCCCGCAGCGTACGGATCATGCGCTCGAACCAGGCCAGTAGCGAGCCGGGATCGTGCCGCTGATCGGTGACATTGACACTCCGGTACCCGTACCGGCCCTTCGCGACGACCGGCCGGACCGGCTCCGCGGACGTGGTGAAGCCGCCGCCCACCTGGTCGGACCACTGCATCGGGGTACGGATCGCCTCCCGGCCGGGCAACGTGAGGTCGTCGCCCATGCCGATCTCCTCGCCGTAGCGCAGCACCGGTGTGCCGCGCAGCGTGAACTGCAGCGAGTACGCCAACTCCAGCCGGCGCCGGTCGCCACCCAGCATCGGGGCGAGCCTGCGACGGATGCCCCGGTCGTAGAGCCGCATGTTCTCGTCCGGCCCGAACTGGGTGAACACCTCGGCACGCTGGTCGGCGGTGAGCCGGGACAGGTCGATCTCGTCGTGGTTGCGCAGGAAGGTGGCCCACTGCCCACCCGCCGGCAGCGACGGCGTGCTGCGCAGCGCCTCGACGATCGGCTCCGCGTTGCTTCGGGCGAGTGCGAGTACCAGCCGGTCGTTGAGCAGGAAGTCGAACATCATGTGGATGCGGTTGGTCGACCCGCCCCGGTCGCCGACGTAGTGCACCAGTTCGTCAGGGGCGACGTTCGCCTCGGCCAGCAGCACCGCGTCGCCGGCCCGCCAGGAGACATGCTGGCGCAGCTCGGTGAGCAGCTCGAAGTCGTGCTTCGGGTCGGTCACGTCGGGCTCGGTCAGCTCGATGATGAACGGCACCGCGTCCATCCGGAACCCGGCCACGCCGAGCTGCAGCCAGAAGCCCATGATCTTCTTGACCTCGGCCCGGACGGCCGGGTTGGCCATGTTGAGGTCCGGCTGGAAGTCGTAGAAGCGGTGGTAGTACCAGGCGTGCGCTTTGCGGTGGTACGACCAGGTCTCCCTCTGCTCACCGGGGAACACCATGCCCTGGTACCGATCGGACGGCTCCTTGTCCGACCACACGTACCAGTCGCGGTACGGCGAGTCCGCCGACGAGCACGCGGAGACGAACCACGGGTGCTCGTCGGACGTGTGGTTCACGACCAGGTCGATGAGCACCTTGATGCCCCGGTTGCCGGCCTGGTGCAGCAGTTCGGCGAAGTCGCCGAGGGAACCCAGCCGGGGATCGACGGTGTAGAAGTCGGTGATGTCGTACCCGCCGTCCCTGCGCGGCGACGGGTGGATCGGGTTGAGCCACAGGCAGGTGACGCCGAGCCGGGCCAGGTAGTCCAGCCGGCCGATCAGGCCCCGGAAGTCACCGATCCCGTCGCCGTCCGAGTCCTGGAAGGACTCCGCCTCCAGGCAGTACACCACGGCCTGCTCGTACCAGCGCTCACTCATGCGCGGACAGTTCCCGCCACCGGCTGCCGCCCAAACCATCCGCTCAGATGGCGCACCGGGCCCGGGGGTCGCCCCCGGGCCCGGTGGAGTTGCCGTACTGGTGGAGTAACCGGTCAGCTCACGGTCAGCGCCGTGTCGTCGATGACGAACGAGGTCTGCAGCGAGGAGTCCTCGCTGCCGCTGAACGAGATGGACACGGTCTGGCCGGCGAAGCTGGCCACGTTGAACGACCGCTGCGTGTACCCGGTGGCCTTGTTCAGGTTCGAGTACGTGGCCACGGTGGTCGAACCGACCTTCACGGTCAGCGTGTCGTACTGCGTCGTCGTGGTGGTCTCGGACGAGTCGATGTGCAGGTAGAAGCTGAACGTGTAGGAGCTGCACCCGGACGGGATGCTGACGGTCTGGCTCAGCGTGTCGGTGTGCGTCGTGCCGTACCCGTCGAGCCACGCCTTCCAGGAGCCGGAGTGCGCCGCCTCACCGGAGCTGTTGTCGACGACACCAGCGCTCGCCGTCCACGGGGAGGCGCTGCCGGTCTCGAAGCCCGGGTTGCCCAGCTTCTGGCCGGCCCCGGTGCAGCCGCCACCGCCGGTCGGGTTGATCGTCCAGGTGAACGACGCGCTGCCGCTCTGGCCGCCGCTGGTGGCGGTGACCGTCACGGAGTAGGTGGCGGCCGTGGTCGGGGTACCGCTGATGACGCCGGTCGACGAGTTCAGCGACAGCCCGCTCGGCAGGCCGGACGCGGACCAGGTGAACGAGCCGGTGCCACCGGAGGCGGACAACGTCAGGCTGGCCGGGGTGCCCACGGTGCCGGTCTGGTTACCCGGGTTGTTCACCGAGACGCCGCCGGTGCCGCCACCAGCCGTGAAGGCGGCCGTGCCGTTCGGGGTACCGAGTCCGGTCGGCCCGTCCCAGCCGGTGCCCGAGGTGCACATCGGCGACCCGCAGGAGCCGTTGCTGCCGCTGGTCACGTCGAACAGGTTGCCGGTGTGCGCGTACGGGTAGGAGGCCGGCTGGTCCGAGGAGCCCGGGGTACCGGCGAGTGCGTACACGGCCGCGATCTGCGGGGCGGACGCGCTGGTGCCGCCGTACACCTCCCAGCCGCTGCCGCCGTACGTCTGGTACACGGCGAGGCCGGTGTTCGGGTCGGCGACCGCGGACACGTCCGCCTCGGCCCGACGGGAGCAGCCGGTGGTGACAGTCTGGAACGTGGGCTTGGCGTCGTACGAGGAGCAGCCCGAGCCGGCGCCGTTCCACGCCGTCTCCGTCCAGCCGCGGGAGTTGCTCGCGGTGCGCAGCGAGGTGCCGCCGACCGCGACGACGTACCGCGAGGTGGCCGGGTACTCGGCGCCGTTGCCGTCGTCGCCGGAGCTGACCGTGATGGCCACGCCCGGGTGGTTGAAGTGCGAGTCGTCGGTGGTCTGGCCGGAGTACTCGCCACCGCCCCAACTGTTGGACACGTACTTGGCGTGCGCCGCCGCGTAGTCCTCGGCCGCGTACAGGTTGGCGTCGCTGGGCGAGTTCGCCTCGACCAGGAGAATGTGGCAGCTCGGGCAGATCGCCGAGACCATGTCGACGTCGAGCGAGATCTCACCGGCCCAGCCGCTGTCCGGGGAGGGCAGCGAGGTGGTGGATCCGTTCTGGTTCACCTTGGAGAAGCAGCCGTTGGCCGTGGTGCAGGCCGGCAGCCCGTACTGCGAGCGGTAGGCTGCCAGGTCGGACGCGGCGTTCGGGTCGTCGTACGCGTCGACGATCGCGACCGTGGCGGTGGTGCTACCGGCCGGGAGCTTGTACGCGCTCTTCAGGTCGGACGGCCCGTAGCCCGAGGGTGCCGCGTTCGGGGCGACGGTGTGCGCGTTGGCCATATCGGTACGGCGCAGGGCGAAGCAGGTCATCTCGTGCGCCTTGGCGCTGGCGCAGCTGTGCGTGTAGCCGGGGGTCGCGGCGGTGGTCGCCGCGGACGCGGGTGCCGCGGCCAGCACACCGGCGGTGAGTACCGCCGCAGCGCCGATCGCGACGAGCACCGGGGGTCTAACCCGCATGTTCTCCTCCAATGCAGGGGTCACCAGGATGGTTCCGGGGATCCGTGCTCGTGGCTCACCGGATTCCCCCCTCCATTGATGGCTTTAACTGAGGTAAGACCACGCACAACCCACACAGCCGACCCACTTGTTTCTCGCAGGAGTCTTAACTTTCCCTGTGACAAACACATCTAGATATGTAAAACTCTTGCAACAACGTCAACACAGCGTGCCTGCCCACCGGGTGTTTGGAACGGTGCCACGGGTACGCCGACCGGCGCCCACCCGTCGCACCCGGGCGGTCCCGCCAAGCACCAACCGGTAGGTCATCGTCGACCGTGGGGAGGCGTCATGCCGGCGCAGGAGTGGGAGGACTCCTTCGGCACCCTCCTGGCCCGGCTGCGCCGGGCCGCGGGGCTGACTCAGGAGCAGTTGGCCGACCGAGCGGAACTCTCGGTGCGGGCAATCAGCAGTCTGGAATGCGGCAGCCGCCACCCCCGGCGGCTGACCCTCGACCGGCTGGCCGCCGCGCTGGACCTGACCGGCGCGCAGCGCACCGGCCTGCGTTCGGCCGCGGCGCACGGCCGGCGGCGCACGGTTCCGGTCGGCGCTCTGCTGCCCATCGCCGGCCCGGCCGGCCCGCTGGTCGGCCGGCGCACCGAACTGGCCGAGCTGCACGCGCACCTGACCGGGAACGGTTCGGCCGTGCTCAGCTACGACGGCGAGGCCGGCATCGGCAAGTCACGGCTGCTTGCCGAGGCCATCGCGCTGGGTACCCGGATCGGGATGCCGGTGCTGGCCGGAGTCGGCCGGCGGGACAGCGATCCGTACTCGCCGCTCGCCGCCGCGCTGGCCGATCACGTCCGGCGTACCCCGCCCAGCGCGCTGGCAGCCATGCTGCGCGGCTGTGCCGGGCTGGAGTTGTTGTTGCCGGAGCTTCACCCCGCTGTGCGCGGCCGGAGCCGGGTGGCGGAGGCGAGCCCGGACCCCGCGGCACCGTCTGAGCGCAGCCGGAGCCGGTTTGTCGCGGAGGCGAGCACAGACCCCGGAAACCGCGGGTCGACAGCCCCGCAGGACCGCCGGCTGATGTTCGAGGCGGTCGGCCGGTTCCTGGACAACATCGCCGGCACCGGCCGTCTCCTGCTCGTCCTCGACGACCTGCACTGGGCCGGGCCGGACACCGCGGAGCTGGTCGCGTATCTGGTCCGCCGGTGCTGGCCGTACCTGCGGGTGGTCACCGCGTGCCGCACCGGCGACGTGGTACCCGGGACGCCGCTCGCGCTGTGCGCCGCCGATCTGGCCCGGCTGCACCTGGTACGCGGGCGCCGGCTGGCCCCGCTGACCCCGCCGGAGGCGGACGCGCTCATCACCGCGACCGCGGGAGAGGCGACGCTGTCCGACTCCGCGCGCGCCAGGATCGCCCGGCTCTCCGGCGGGCTGCCGTTGTTTCTCGTCGAGCTGACCCGCGCCACCCTCGACAGGCAGGCGGTCCAGGAACAGGCGATCAACACTCAGACGGTCAACACTCAGACGGTCGACGGGCGGGCTGTTGACGGGCGCGCGGCGGAGCCCGGATCGACAGTCGCCGGGCAGGCGGTGCCGTGGCACCTGCGGATGGCCGTGGTGCACCAGCTCTCCGCGCTGCCGGAGCCGGTGGTGCTGCTGCTGCGCCGGATGGCGCTGGCCGGCCCGACGGTCAGCGTCGGGCAGCTGGCCACCGACGAGCGCGACGCCGAGCTGGTGCTCGACAAGCTCGACGCGGCGCGACGGTACCGGATCCTGGACGAGACCCGTTACGGATTCAGGTTCCGCTACCCACTGGTGCGCGAGATCCTGGCGACCGGCATGGGGCCGAACCGCCGGCGGCTGTGGCGTTCCGGGTCAGCCGACGTACGGCATGCGCCGGTCCGGACGGCGTAGCACCGGTACCGGCTGCGGCCGGGAGTCGACCATGCGCCGGCGCCGGCCCGGGATCATCGCCGCGTCCACCGCTTCCAGGTAGACCCGCTCGTACCGGCGAGCCATCAGCGGCGCGGAGAAGTTGGCGCGCACGTGCGCCACGCAGTCGGCCGGGTCGATCTCGTCGATCCGGTGCAGTGCCGCGGGCAGGTCCTCCGGGCGACCGCGTACCCAGCCGGTCAACCCGTCCCGGATCAGCTCCGGTACCGCGCCGCGGCTGAGCGCGACCACCGGGGTGCCGACCGCCATCGCCTCGATCATCACCATCCCGAACGGCTCGTCCCAACGGATCGGCATGATGAGGCAACGGGCCTCGGCGAGCAGTTTGTCGGTGACTGTCCGGTCGGCGTCGGCGAGCAACTGGATGTCGTCGTCGTCGCGCAGCATCGGCCGGATCTCCTCTTCCAGGTACTTGGCCTCGCTCGGCTCGCTCGCCTTGCCGGCCAGTACCAGCGGCAGACCGGCCTCCCGGCACGCCTGGATCGCCAGGTCCGGCCCCTTGTCCGGGCTGAACCGCGCGAGCCACAGCACCGGACCGTCGTGCCGCTGCGGCGCGTCGACCGGATCCACGTACGGCAGGGCGTTGTGCACCGTCGCGGCCCACGGCAGGCTCGGGCGCGACTGCCGCTGGGACCGGGAGATCGCGACCAGACGCACGCTGTCGCCCAGGGCGTCCAGGAAGTCCCCGAGATCGCTGTTCACGATGCCGTGCACGGTCACGACGGTGGGGGCCTTGCGCATGGCGGCCGTGACCGGGCCGTCGGTCGTGTGATCGTGGACGACGTCGTACTCGCCCTCGCTCATCAGCTTGTTGACTCGCGCGGTGTGCACCAGAGCGGGCAGCAGCTGGCCGAGCCGGGCGTGCTGCAAGGACGGGTTGCTCGCGATGAAGTGAGAGGCGGCGGTGCCGGTTCGCGAACCAGCGCCGAACAGCGTGACCTCGTGGCCCCGGGCCACCAGCGCGTCCACCAGTGCACCGGCGATGACCTCGACGCCGCCGTACCCCAGCGGTGGCACCTCGTACCAGGGTGGAACGACCATGGCGATCCGAAGGCGTCGGTGTCCTCGATGCGGGGGCTCCAGTGGTGATTCGGTCACGGTCAGCCTCTTTTCTTCCGCACTGAGCTAGCGCCCCTGCGGTTCGATTTGTGGCTCCCGCACCGGTACCCGCGATAATCCGGCTGTAACGTTGCCGGCTCCGAGGGCCCCCACCGGCTCGACAATGCCACCCAAATCCACCCAAATCGCCGTACAGTGGAGAGGTGACGCGCACAGCGCAGAAAACCCGGGGGTAAGGAATGGCCGCCGTACTGGTGGTGACCACGGAGGAGATTCCGGGGTACCGGATCAGCGCTGTGATCGGCGAAGTGATCGGCTCCATCGCCCGACTGAGCAATGCCTTCACGGAAGGCATCCGGTCGCTGGACGGCAACCTGAACCCGAAGCGGTCGCGGGAACTGACCCAGTGGCGAAAGGACGCGGTGACAGAAATGGTCGAACAGGCGCGGCAACGCGGCGCCAATGCGGTTATCGGCCTGCGCTTCGACAATCGCAACATCAGTACGGCCTGGGCGGAAATCTGCGCATACGGGACGGCGGTGAAGGTGGACCCAGTCAACGACTGAGTTCATGGGTTCATCGGCGGGTCTCGTCGCCGGGTGTGCGCGCGACGCGCCGGCCGGATCGGCCGTTCCCCGGCCATCTCGACACGTCCGGCCACTCCGTCTCGGGCGTCCTCAAGCGCTAGGATGGCGCGAATCATCCTATGTATGAGGGGGCCCCTTGGCAGTCACCGACGAGGCGATCGACAAGATCAAAGATATGATCGTCTCCGGCGAACTGAGCCCGGGCGATCGGCTGCCCAAGGAGGCGGACCTGGCCGACCGGCTCGGCCTGTCCCGCAACTCGCTGCGCGAGGCGGTCAAGGCGCTGTCGCTGATTCACGTGCTCGACGTGCGGCAGGGCGACGGCACCTACGTCACCAGCCTCGAACCCCGGCTGCTGCTCGACGCGATGACGTTCGTTGTGGACTTCCACCGCGACGACACCGTGCTGGAATTCCTTGAGGTACGGCGGATTCTGGAGCCGGCCGCGACCGCGATGGCGGCGCTGGCGATGGCGGACGCCGACGTCGAGCAACTCCGCGCGGTCCTCGACGAGCTGCCCGCCGCACCGAGCGTGGAGGCGCTCGTCGCCAACGATCTGGAATTCCACCGCCGGATCGCGCTCGGCTCGGGCAACACGGTGCTGTGCTCGCTCATCGAGAGCCTGTCCGGGCCGACGACCCGGGCCCGGATCTGGCGCGGCCTGACTCAGGAGGGCGCGGTGGAGCGCACCCGAGAGCAGCACTCGGCGATCTGCGACGCGATCGCGGCCCGCCAGCCGGAGCTGGCCCGGTCCTGGGCCACGGTCCACGTGGCCGGCGTCGAGGAGTGGTTGCGCAGGGCCCTGCAGGACTGACCGTGGGGGGTGGCCCCTCAGGCCCGCCAGTTCGGGTCGCGGCCGCTGACCGCCACCACCCGCCACAGCTCCGGTGCCGTCTCCGGCACGGCGACCTCCGGTCCGAACACGCCCATCGACCGGCCCTGCACGAGCATCGGCTCGACCACGGCGTACGTGCCCAACGCGGTCGCCTCGGCGCAGGCCAGCTCCTGCCCGGTCGCCCGGGCCAGATCCCAGCCGTGCAGCACGAACTCGCAGAGCACCATGCCGCCGAACATCGCGGCGGGGCTCTCCGGACCGGTCATCCGGCTGGTACCGATCCACGCGTCCGGCTGGCTCCACGCCTCGGCGAGCGCGTCCACGAGCCGCGCGCACCGCTCCCGCCAGTCGTCCACCACGAGATCCTGGTCGAGATCGGACAGCGGCCGCACCGGATCCTTGCGCGCGGCGCGCTCCATCACCGGGGCCCAGAACATGAGGTGGTTGACCAGCTGCCGCACGGTCCAGTCCGGGCACGGCGTCGGCTCGTCCAGCTGGTCGGGCCGGACGTTCCGCACCACGTCGGCCAGCGCCACGCCTGCCGGCACGATGAGCGTCGAGGTCTCCACCGACCCGAATATAAACCGGCGGCAGACCGGCTACGGGGCGATCGCGCCAGGAGGTTCGGGCAACTGGTAGGTCCGGACGGCGGTGCCGCCAAAGACCGCCGCGCGCTCGGCCGCGTCGAGGCCGGCGGTCAGCTCCTGCGCCAGGTCGAACACCTCGCCGTACCCGGCGGCCAGCAGGCAGACGGGCCAGTCCGAGCCGAACATGAGCCGGTCCGGCCCGAACACAAGCAGCGCGTGGTCGGCGTACCGGCGGAAGTCGTCCGGCTTCCAGCCATCCCAGCGCGCCTCGGTCACCAGGCCGGACAGTTTGGCGGTGACGTTGGGCAGCGCACCGAGCGCGGAGATGCCGGCGTCCCACGGATCCCACTGCTGCCCCGCGATCCCCGGCTTGGCCAGGTGATCGAGGACGAACCGTATCTCCGGCAGGTCCTCGGCCACGCTCCGCGCGGACGGCAACTGCGGCGTCAGCACCAGCAGGTCGTACGCCAGGCCGGCGGCGCCCACCGCCCGGATCCCGCGGCGCACCTCGGGCCGGTCGAGCCACCGCAGGTCCGGCTCGTCCTGCACCTGGTGGCGGATGCCGACCAGCCGGTCGCCCCCGGGCAGTTCGCGCAGCCGGGCGATGCGCTCCGCGACATCGGGCGCGGTCAGGTCGACCCAGCCGACCACGCCGGCGATCAGACCGTCGCTGCCGTGCGCGGCGGCCAGGAACTCGGCCGTCTCGTCGACGTCGCCGACGGTCTGCACGAGTACCGTGCGGTCCACCCGGCCGCCGGTGACCGCTCGCAGATCGTCCACTGTGTACGGTCGGCGGACGGGTGTCATCGTCTCGGCGCCGAGGAACGGGTAGGTCCGGTGCGACGTGTCCCACAGGTGGTGGTGCGCGTCAACGATCATGGAGTGGCTCCGATCGGGTCTCGCGGTCGCCAGCGGCGCCGACGAAGGAGGCGTCGCGTTCAAGCGGCCGCTGTCGGTGATGGAATAGGTGCGTCGGCACGCAACAGTCCCTCGGCCACCAGATCGGCCCACAGTGGCGCCGGCGGTGGCGCGGCGAACAGTTCGGCGTTGCGGCGCATGTGCTCCGGCCGTTCGGCACCGACCACCACGCTGGCCATGCTCGGGTACGCCGCGGCGAACGCCAGGGCCGCCTGGGGCAGCGCCGTACCGTGCCGCCGGCACACCGACGCGATCCGGCGGGCGCGGTCGATCAGGTCGGTGGGCGCGGCATCGTACTCGTAATGCGCGTCCTGTTCGGGCCAGTCCGTGGCCAGCAGGCCGCTGTTGAACACGCCGACGTTGACGACCGAGACTCCGCGCCGCTGGCACGACGGGAGCAGGTCGTCCAGCGCCGGCTGTTCGAGCAGCGTGTACCGGCCGGCCAGCATGATGACGTCGAGGTCGGTCTCCTCGACGAACCGGCGCAGGATGGCCGGCTGTTTCGAGCCGATCCCGATCGCCCCGACCACGCCCTGCGCGCGCAGCTCGCGCAGGGCCGGGTACGCGCCGGTCAGCGCCGTCTCCGGGGCGTCACTCTCGTCCGGGTCATGGATGAGCGCCACGTCGACCCGGTCGAGCCCGAGCCGGCCCAGGCTCTCGTCGAGGCTGCGCCGTATCCCGTCGGCGGTCAGGTCCCAGGCCCGCCGGAGGTCGGCCGGTACGTCGAAGCCGTTGTCCAGGTCGGTGCGGCCGACACCGTCCGGGTTCGGTACCAGCAGCCGACCGACCTTCGTGGACACCACGTACTCGTCGCGCGGGTACCCGGCGAGCACCTCGCCCAGCCGGCGCTCTGCCAGCCCGAGCCCGTAGTGCGGGGCGGTGTCGAAGTATCGGACCCCCGCGTCCCAGGCCGCCGCCACGGTCGCCGCGGCCCGCTCGTCCGGCACCGCCCGGTACAGGTTGCCGATCGGCGCGGTCCCGAATCCCAACGCGGTCACGGCGACCTCGGTGCGGCCCAGCATCATGCCGGCAACTCCCAGACCAGCCCGATGCCGGAGTCGTTGCCCGAGTAGTCGTCCTCGACCTCCAGCAGCTGCGCCATCCGCGCCTGCCACGGCAGGTTCGCCGGGTGGTCACGCAGGAAGTCGCGCATCCGCTGGTAGTCCTCCACCTCGATGACGTGGAACAGGTCGCGCCCGTCCCGCCAGATCCGCCAGGCGTGGACGCCCGCCTCGCGCAACGCGGCGTCCAGCTCGGGCGGGATCACCGCGTGAACCCGCCCGTACTCCTCCTCCTTGCCCGGCGCGAGCCGGGTGTGCAGGGCGATCCGCTGCATCAGTCCTGAGCCTCCCCGGAGGAGAATCGCGACACGATGAGCGCGGCGAGGATGATGACGCCGTCGAGCAGTTGGTCCCACACCGGCGGGACGTGCGCGAAGTTCATCACGTTCAGGATCAGCTGGAGGGCGACGACACCGGTCAGCGCGCCGAACATGCTTCCCCGCCCGCCGTTGAGGCTCACCCCGCCGATGACCGTCGCGGCGAACACCTGGAAGATCCAGCCGTCACCCTGGCTGGCCGAGATGGAGCCATAGTGGCCGACGTAGAGGATGCCGGCCAGCGCCGCCAGCGTGGACGCGGTGATGAACACGATGAGCAGCAGCCGATCGGTGCGGATCCCGGCGGCCCGGGAGGCGTCCGCGTTGCCACCGATCGCGTACAGCGCGCGGCCGTGCCGGTGCCAGGACAGCAGTACGATCGCGATCGCGAACAGCGCGGCACAGATCCAGACCGATGCCGGGACACCCAACCAGGACGTGCGCCCCAGGTAGGTGAACGAGGAGGGCAGCTCGAAGATGGAGTTGCCGCCGCTGACCCCGACCTGGAGACCGCGCAGGGCGATCAGCATGCCCAGGGTGAGGATGAACGCGTTGATCCGCACCTTGAGGATGACCAGCCCGTTGATCGCGCCGATGATGGCGCCGATCAGCAGGCACAGCGGGATCGCGGTCCAGCCCGGCAGGCCGGTGCCCAAGCCGTTGAACCGGCCGCCGTGCGCCGGCAGTACCAGCCAGACCGCCAGTACCGGGGCGACCCCGATGGTGGACTCCAGGGACAGGTCCATCCGCCCCGCGATCAGGATCAGCGCCTCGCCGAGTACCAACAGGCTCAGCTCGGTGCACTGCTGGAGCACCGCGAGCATGTTGTCCTTGGTCAGGAAGTTCGGGCTGACGATGAAGCCCACGATCAGCAGCAGCAGGATGACCGGGATCAGCGAGAAGTCGCGCAGTCGCCGGATGGTGAAACGGCCGGCCGGTGGCCGGGTGCGGACGGGTTCCTCAACTATCGTGCTCACCAGACAACCCCTCGATCGCGGCGACCATCCGACGGTCGTCCCAACCTCGTGCGAACTCCCCGACCACGCGGCCATGGAACATGACGATCACCCGGTCCGCGGCCCGCAGATCGTCCAGCTCGTCGGAGACGATCAGCGCGGCGCAGCCGTCGGACGCCGCGGTGGCCACGGTGCCCAGCAGCGATTCCTTGGACTTCACGTCGACTCCGGCGGTCGGGCGCAGGAGCACCAGTACCTGCGGACTTCCGGCCAGCGCACGCCCCATCACCACCTTCTGCTGGTTGCCGCCGGACAGCGCGGACACCGGCTGGTCGGGGCCGGCGGCCTTCACGTCCAGCCGCTCCATCAACTCGCGCGCCGCGTCCCGCCGGGCTCCGGCGGACACGAAGCCGAACCTGCCGAGCAGCTGCGTCACGGTCAGCGTCATATTCTCGGCGATCGACCGCAGCGGTACCAGCCCCTCACGGTGCCGGTCCTCGGGAACGAACCCGATCCCGGCCGCGAGGCTCGCCGGTACGCTGCCCGGCCTGACCGGCCGGCCGTCGACGCTGACCGTACCGGCGGTGGCGCGGCGCAGCCCGACGATCGTCTCGCCCAGCGCGGTGGCGCCCGCGCCCACCGCCCCGGCGAGCCCGAGCACCTCACCGGCCCGGATCCGGAACGACACGTCCTGGTAGATGCCCTGGACGCCCAGCCCGTCGACGGTCAGCGCCTCGCGCGCCGCGTCGTCGATGGGCGCCGCGCCGGAGCCGATCTCACGCAGCCCGGTCGCCTCGCCGGTCATCGCCTCGACCAGCGCCTCCCGGCCCAGCTCGGCAACCGGCGCGGTCAGCACGTGGCGCGCGTCCCGGTACACGGTGACCGTCTGGCACAGCTCGTACACCTCCTGCAGGTGGTGCGAGATGAACAGAAAAGCCACCCCGGCGTCCCGGAGGGTACGCAGCCGGTCGAACAGGCGCTCGATGCCGGCGCCGTCGAGCTGCGCGGTCGGCTCGTCCAGGATGATGAACCGGGCACCGAACGACAGCGCACGGGCAATCTCCAGAGTCTGGCGCTGTTCGACCGTGAGCGAGCCGGCCTCGGCCCGCGGGTCGACGTCGATGCCCCAGGTGTCCAGCAGGTCGGCCGCCCGCGAGCGCAGCGCGCGCCAGGAGATCCGCCCACCGCCGCCGAGGTCCTGCCGGTTCAGGTACAGGTTCTCCGCCACCGACAGGGACGGGATGATCATCGACTTCTGGTACACGCAGGCGACGTGTCGGCGCCAGGCGTTCGGGTCCGACACCGGCGGGGCGGCCTCGCCGTTGAAGGAGATCCGGCCGTGGTCCGGGCGGGTCAGTCCGGTGAGGATCGACACGAGCGTGGACTTGCCCGCACCGTTGCGACCGACCAGCGCGTGCGCCTCGCCGGGCGCCACCCGCAGCCCGACGTCGTTCAGCGCGACGGTCGCGCCGAACCGCTTGGTGACACCGGCGGCCTCGGCGACCGGGTTTTCGTTCTGCCCGGCGCCTTCGCTCGGGACGCCGCCTTGTCTCGGGACGGCGTTTCCGCTCGGCCCCGCGCCTTGTCTCGGCACGGCGTTTGCGCTCTGCCCGGCGCCTTCGTTCGAGACGGCGCCGGGGCGGCTCGCTGCCGCCCCGGCGTCCGCGGGATCGTCGCTCACTTGCCGACCTGGTTGCCCCACAGCGACTGGTCGTCGACGTTGTCACTCGTCACCAGCGGCGCGGGGAGCTGATCCTCCAGTCCGTTCGGGATGGAGATGATGTTCGACTGGTGGTCGGTCGGGCCCGGCTGGAACGTCTTGCCCTGCAGGGCGGCCTGGGCGTAGAACAGCGCGTACTTGGCGTACAGGTCGGCCGGCTGGGACACCGTCGCGTCGATCTGGCCCGCCTTGATGGCGGTGAACTCCGCCGGGATGCCGTCGTTGGACACGACGAAGATGTGCTTCGGATCGGTCGGCGGGACCAGCAGGTGCTTCTGCTGCAACAGAGCCAGCGTCGGAGCCAGGAACACGCCGCCGGCCTGCATGTAGATGCCGTTGACCGTGCCCTGGTTCAGCGCGTTCTGCAGCTTGGCCGACGCCACGTCGCCGGCCCAGTTGGTCTCTTCGGCGAGCACCTTGATGCCCGGGTACTTCGAGGACATGCACTGGCCGAACGCGTCGGAGCGGTCCCGGCCGTTGACCGAGGTCAGGTCGCCCTCGAACTCCACGACCGTACCCTTGTTCTTCAGCTTGCCGCCGAGGAAGTCACACGCCTTGGTGCCGTACGCCTTGTTGTCCGCGCGGACCACCATGTAGACCTTGCCCTTGTCCGGGCGGGTGTCCACGCTCACCACCGGGATGTTCTTCCCGGCCAGGGTGTCCAGCGTGCTGGCCACCGCACCGGTGTCCTGCGGCGCCATCACGATCACCTTGGCACCTTGCGCCTGCAACGCCTGCACGTTGCTGGCCAGCTTCGTGATGTCGTTCTGCGAGTTGGTCGGCGGCAACGCGTCGATCTTCATGCTGGTGATGTCGGACTTGATGTAGCCGGCCCAGGAGTTCCAGAAATCGGAGTCCGACCGGGGGAAATCGATGCCGACCTTGCCGGCGGACGAACCGCCGCCGGAGGTCGAGTTGTTGGTGCCACGGTTACATCCGGTCGCGGCGAGCGCCACGATCGCGATTCCGGCGGCGACGACCGCCGCTCTGCGGTGCAACATGGAGTCCTCGCTCGGGGTGTCAGGGACGGAAACTCGCTGTGCAACTCATCTGTTGTGATGGGTCAGCTGTTCGGGAGGCGATCGGTCACGTGACCGCCTCCGTCCAGATCGGACCGTGCGGGTACGCGAACTCGGTGAGCGTCTCCGCGCGCATGGTCGCGGAGAAACCGGGCGCGGTCGGCGCCTGGTACCGGCCGTCCCGGATGACCACCGGGTCGACAAAGTGTTCGTGCAGGTGATCGACGTACTCGATGACCCGGTCGTCGAGCGAGCCGGACACCGCCACGTAGTCGAACATCGACAGATGCTGGACAAGCTCGCAGAGCCCGACCCCACCGGCGTGGGGACAGACCGGTACGCCGAACTTGGCCGCCAGCAACAGGATCGCCACGTTCTCGTTGACCCCGGCGACCCGGGCGGCGTCGAGTTGGAGGTAGGACAGCGCACCCACCTGGAGCATCTGCTTGAAGATGACCCGGTTCTGCACGTGCTCCCCGGTGGCCACCTTGACCGGTGCGATGGCGCGGGCGATCGTCGCGTGGCCGAGCACGTCGTCCGGGCTGGTCGGCTCCTCGACCCACCACGGATCGTACGGTGCCAACTCCCGTACCCACGCGATCGCGCTACCCACGTCCCAGCGCTGGTTGGCGTCCACCGCGATGCGGATGTCCGGTCCGCACGCCTCCCGGGCGATCCGGATGCGCCGGATGTCGTCAGCCAGATCCGCGCCGACCTTGAGCTTGATCTGATGGAACCCGGCCGCCACCGCCTCTTTGCACAGCCGCCGCAGCTTCTCGTCGTCGTACCCGAGCCAGCCGGGTGACGTGGTGTACGCCGGGTACCCGTCCGCCAGCAGCCGCTCGGTGCGCTCGGCCCGCCCCGGTTCCGCCCGGCGCAGGATCTCCAGCGCCTCCTGCGGAGTCAGTGCGTCGGTGAGGTACCGGAAGTCGACCAGCGAGACGATCTCCTCCGGCGACATGCTGGCCAGCAGCATCCACAGTGGACGCCCCGCACGCTTCGCGGCCAGATCCCACACCGCGTTGACCACTGCGGAGATGGCCATGTGCATGACGCCCTTCTCCGGACCGAGCCAGCGCAGCTGCGAGTCGTGCACCAGCTCCTTCCAGAAGCCGCCCAGGTCACCGAGGACGGCGTCCACCGGCCGGCCGACCAGAAACGGACGCAGCGCCTCGATGGCGGTCGCCTGGACGTCGTTGCCGCGGCCGATGGTGAACGCGAAGCCGTGCCCCTCGTGGCCGTCGCCGGCGTCGGTGCGCAGCACGACGTATGCCGCGGAGTAGTCGGGGTCGGGGTTCATCGCGTCCGACCCGTCGAGTTCCCGTGAAGTCGGGAAGCGGACGTCGTAGGTGTCCAGGGACAGGAACCGGGCCCCCGGTGCGTCCCCGGCCGGTTGCGCCGCCTGGCCAGCTTCCGAGGACTGGCCCAACCGAGACGGCTGCGGCGGCACGGTCGAGCGCACCTCGGCGCCGGGCCCGGTCATGCGGCCGCCAATCGGGACAGGTCGGTCAGCTGACCGGTCGGATCGAGTACGGCCGGCCGCGCGGCTTCCCGCGGCCCGACACGAAGCAGCTTCACGCGTCATCCCGTCGTAGGCACTCGGACGTATATACATCGGATGTCTACCAGGTCGCGTCGGACCTCCACAAGAGCGCCGGGGGCAGCTCGCTGGTAACGATCGGATCAATCGCCGGCAAACCTCCAGCGCAGACCGCATCCAGGGAGGCCGAGGGGCACCAAGAGCAGCCGAGGGGTACGCAGAGCAGCCGACGGGCACAGAGAGCGACAGACGCCAGCGGCGCCCGGGGTGGGCGCCGCTGGGTTTCGCGGTTCGGTCGCTGACTGTCAGTTGTTCGCGACGAACTGCCGTGCGAGCTGTTCGCCGAGCGTCACCGCCGCGGCGTGGCTCTCGATCGGCCGCGCCACGGCGGACGGGCCGGTGAACACGATGAACGTGACGCCCGACCCGGCACCGCCGACCCTCGCGTCCGGGTTGATGCCGAGCTGCTCGGCCAGCGCGTACGACCCCTCGCCGATCATCCGGGTCGGACCGATGTCGCCGACCACCGCGTAGGCCACCTTGCCCTGGTAGATCACGGCGGCCACCGAACCGGCCTGGACACCCGAGTTGGCGTAGTTCCAGGTGCCGCTGGCCCCCGGTACCACGACGTACGGCAGCGTCGCCGAGTCGAGCTGCCGCCCGTCCGACTGCTGGAAGGCGGTCGCGCTGGCGAAGCAGCAGTCGGTGTTCTCATTGCACTGGGCGCTGCGCTGGCCGTCGCAGTCGATGGCCATGCCGGACGTCCAGAACACCGCGCCCGCCGCCGCGCAGACCTGTGCCGAGCCGGAGTCCCCCTCGCTGTCGAAGCTGCCGTTGGAGACCGGCTTGCAGTTGGCCGTCTTGGCCAGCAAGTCCGACGCGCTCGGCCCACCGGCGTTCTCGTCTCCGGCGGCCGTACCACCGGCGGCAGGGGCCCCAGCCGCAGCCGTGCCAGCCCCATCCGTGCCGCCGCCGGCGGCAGGGGCCCTGGCCCCTGCCGCACCGGCCTCGAGGCGTTCGGCCGCGCCACCGGCACCACCGGACGCGGGTGCGGCACCCGCACCGGCGACCACTCCATTGCCACCGCCGTGCCCGTCGTCGCCCGGCCCGTCGCCAGCCGGCCCGCCGTCCGCGCCGCTCGCGCTCGCGCCGCTGGCCACCGTGACCGCGTCGAACGCCGGTGCGAGGCCGCCGGTGTCGCTGAACGTCAACGTGTTGTTACCGGCGTTGAGGTTCACCGTCAGGCTCAGCGTGCCGGATACCGTCGCACCGCCGGTAGGGGCGAAGCTGACGGTCTCCGGCGCGCCGTCGTTGGCCGACAGCTGTGCCTGACGGGCTGTGGCGGCGGCGTACGAGACCGTCACCGTCGCCGGGCCGGCCGCGCTCGCGGCCACTCCGTTGAAGCGAAGGCTGCCGGTGCCACCGGCGAAGCCCACCATGCTGCCGCCCAGGCAGGTGCCGCAGGCCGAAACCGTGGCGCCGGTCAGTGTGTTGACCGGAGACTCCGCCTCGTACAGGTAGGTCGCGGCGTGCGCGACTCCACTCGTCGCAACGCTGGTGCCGGCCATCGCCAGCGCTCCCGCGCCAGCGAGGAGCACCCCACGCAATCGCATGTTGCCTCCATGGGTTGGTTTTCGCGGTCGTGTCCCGCACGCGTCATGGCTCGGCGCCTCTGGCGCCGCACCGCGACCCAGACCGGTCGCCGCGATGGCGCGGGCCGCGTTCACGCGGGACGCTGACGAGCCACCCCGACGGATGCGTGCCACAGCACGGGTCCGGTGAATTCCGGTGTCGACGACACTGCCGGATCCGGCGTCACGAGGGACGCCCGGCGGGATGCCCCGGCGGTTCGCGCCCGGCGCTCCTCACGCGCCGCTGCCGCCGCTCGGGATCGGGTTCGTGCCGGCCCAGCCGATGAATTGGCGTTTGTGGGTGGTGATGTCGTCGCAGGTGTCGTTGATGGCGACTGGGCCCTCGTATGGCTCAGCGTAATGGATGCCGCGCTTGCGCGTAGCTGTCCCGCCGGTTCCGGTGCGGCCGGACCCGGAGGCACACTGCCGGCTCCGGTTACTCAGTCGCCGCTGTACACGCACGGAGGCCCGTCCGTCCACAGTGGACACCGTGAACGAACGGGCACCGTGGACGGACGGGTCAGTCGGGTGAGGCTATGCGGCGACCGGGACGTCGACGCCCAGGCCAGCCAGGATCGTGGTCACCTCGGTCCGCTCGGCGGCGCTCAGCGTGCCGATCGGCGGCCGGACGTCGCGCCGGCAGACGCCGAGCTGCGCCAGCGCCTCCTTGACCACCGACACGTTCAGCGCGCTGCCGCCCCGGGCGCGCATGTCCTCGAACGGGCGCAACCGCCGCCAGGTCGCCATCGCGGCGGTGAAGTCGCCCGCGCGCAACTGGCTCAACAGGGCCAGCGAGTGGTGCGGCGCGACCGTCGCCAGGCCCGACGTGAACCCCCGGGCACCGGACAGCCAGAAGTACGGCGCCCACGTCTCGGCGAGCCCGCAGGACCACACCCAACGCTCCTGCCCGACCGCGCCGACCAGGGTCGCGAGCGCCATCGGGTCGGGCACCGCGTACTTGACGCCGACCACGTTCGGGCACGCGTCGGCGAGCGCCACGAAGGTCGACGCGGTCAGCGCGGGGCTGCGTACGTAGCAGACCACGCCCAACTCCGGTACCGCGTCGGCGATCCGCCGGTGGTAGTCCACCCAGCCCTGCGGCGACTGGTACGGGTGCACCGGCTGGTGCACCATCACACCGTGGGCGCCGGCTCGGGCCGCGCCGACCGCCGCCGACACCGCGTCGGCGACGTCGTGGCCCACGCCGGCCAGTACGGTGGTCCGCTCGCCTACGGCGGCCACCGTGGTCTGGACGGCCACTTCGCGCTCTGCCGCGGTCAGCGAGTAGAACTCTCCGGTGTTCCCGTTCGCGGTGACCACATCGATCCCGGCGTCCACGCACCGGGTCAGCGCCCCGGCGTACGTTCCCGTGTCGACGGCGCCGTCGGCGTCGAACGGGGTGACGGCGATGGTGACCACCGATTCCAGGGCTCGCCGGACGTTGTCAACGGACACGACGCCTCCTCGGGGTGTCTGGTTTGGCCACCACGATAACGGCAACCGCGGCGGGAAGAGCGTGGCCGGGAGCGCGGGGAGATCTGCGCCGAGCGCTGGACATCGAGGGCGTGGAGCGCTCCCAACTCCCGCGTTGCGTGGCGATCGCCAGGTCAGGACACGGGTCCGGCGCCCGTCGAGCGGCGGGTGGACCGCCGCGGCCGACGCGGCGGATAACTCGGTACGCGACAGGTCTGGACCGCAACGCAGACAGCGCCCGGCGCCCCGCTGGCGGCGCGATCGCGCACGTCAGGGCACAGACGACGGGGCCGGGGATGCTATGTGTGGCTACGCAAACCATTGCAGCGAGTCCGCCTGCCGGAATTCCTCGATGCGGCCGGCGCGCGGTGCCGCGAGAATCGGCCGTGCGCGTCCCACACCGGCCCAGGTCACCGCGGCGGCGCGGGACGCCACTGAAACTGCCTGAAAAGTTGCATCGGGTTTGACTCTTGACGCGGACGGCTGATCGACGATTGACTCTCTGCCACAAACGTTTGCAAGCGCCGGGTCTGTCCGCCGGGAGGACTCGGCATCGAGGGAGCGGCATGCCGGTCACCATCCACGACGTCGCCCAGCGGGCCCAGGTGTCCGCGTCCACGGTGTCCCGCGCGCTCAGCGCGTCGCATCTGGTCCGCGGCACCACCCGCGACCGGGTGCTGGCGGCGGCGAAGGAACTGGGCTACCAGCCAAACCCGGCGGCACGCAGCCTCATCACGGGCCGCACGGGCAACATCGGCATCGTCGTGCCGGACCTGAACAACCCGTTCTACACGGGCGTCCTGCGGGGCGTGCAGGCGCGGGCGCGGCAGAGTGGATACGCGGTCTTCTTCGCCGACGGCGAGGAGGACCCGGCCGCGGAGGAGGCACTGGTCCGGGCGATGGCCCGGCAGGTCGACGGCGTGGTCGTGTGCGCCCCGTTCGCCTCCGACGCGCAGTTGCGGTCGCTGGCCGCGGTCACCTCGCTGACCCTGCTCAACCGGCGACTGCGAGACATCCCGGCGGCACTGATGGACAGTGCGGGCGGGATGCGCCAGGTGGTTGACCACCTGGCCGCGCTCGGGCACCACCGCTGCGCGTACCTCAACGGTCCCAACAACGCCTGGTCCAACCGCGAGCGTCGGCGTGGCCTGCGGGCCGCGGCGGCCCGCGCCCAGCTGAGCGTCGTCGAGTTCGGCCCGTTCGAGCCGAAGTTCGAGGGCGGCGTGCAGGCGGCCGACCTGGCGCTGGCCGACGGCGTGACCGCCATCATCGCCTACAACGACCTCATGGCCCTCGGCGTGCTGTCCCGGCTCGCCGACCGGGGCGTCGCGGTACCGCAGGAGATGAGCGTGGTCGGCTTCGACAACCTGCTCTACGCGGCCGTCTGTGCTCCCCCGCTGACCACGGTCGCGATGCCGATGGAAGCCGGCGGCCGGGCAGCCGTCGACCTCCTGCTCTCCGGCATCGATGGCGCCGGCGACGGCGCCGGATCACACCGGGAACTGACCACGAATCTGATCGTGCGGGCGACGACCGCCGCCGCCCGTAGCCACTCCGTTTCCGACGATCCCCGACCGATGGCTGGCCGGGGGTCGCACGGTTGAGCCGGGTGACGAACGGCCGGCGAGCTCCTGACCGGTCGCGCTCATTCACCCCTGGACTACGACAGGAGAGCCCGACATGGGTGACTCAGCAATTGGTTACCGCACCGCTCGCCGCCGGGGCCGCATGGGCGCCGGGCTGGTCGCGGCGGTCGCGGCGGCGGCGCTGGCCGCCACCGCCTGCGGCGCGCCGGCCCCGAAGTCCAACGGACCGGTCTCCGCGGGCGACGTGCCGGACAAGCCGTCCAAGGCGGTGACCCTGAACATCCTCGACGTGGCCGGCAATCTTCAGCTCACCCAGGGCATGCTCGACAACTTCGTCAAGCAGCACGGGGACATCGTCAGCAAGATCACGACGTCCACCGGCAAGGCGCCGGACCTGGCCGGCAAGGTCAAGGCACAGGAGGACGCCGGCCGGCTGGACATCGACGTGGTGCTCACCGGCACCGACGGACTGTCCGCCGGGATCGCGCAGAACCTGTGGACCAAGATGACGGACTACAGCTCCCACCTGTCGAACATGAACAACTACACCGACCCGGCGCAGAAGATGCAGGAACTGGCCGAGGGATACGGCGTGGAGCTGGTGGAATATCCGTCCGGTCCGCTGCTGGAATACAACCCGACCAAGGTGACCACACCGCCGACCACCACCGATGAGCTCCTCGCCTGGTGCAAGGCTCACCCGGGCCGGTTCCAGTACGCGGTGCCGAAGAACTCCGGCCCCGGCCGGACGCTCCTGATGGGCCTGCCGTACATCCTCGGCGACAGTGACCCGAAGAACCCGGACACCGGCTGGGACAAGACCTGGGCGTACCTCAAGGAACTGGGCCAGTGCTCGGCGCCCTACGAGTCGGGTACGGCCAACACGATGACGAACATCGGCAAGGGTACGGTCGACATGATCGCCAGTACGACCGGGTGGGACATCAACCCGCGGGTGCTGGGCACCGTACCGAACACCACGAAGATCACTACACTCAAGGGCTTCCACTGGGTGACCGACGCGCAGTATGCCGTGGTTCCCAAGGGCATCGACAAGGACAAGCTGTCGGCGATCCTCAACCTGCTCCAGTTCATGCTGACCCCGGAGCAGCAGGCGATCTCCTACGACAAGGGCTACTTCTACCCCGGCCCGGCGGTGAAGGACGTGACGCTGTCCATGGCGCCGCAGTCCAGCCAGGACGCGATCAACAAGTACGGCCGGCCGGAGTACGACGCGCTCATCGCGAACAACCCGCAGGAGACGTCGCTGCCGGCGGACAAGCAGGTCGCGGCGTTCGCCAAGTGGGACACCGAGATCGGCGCGGCGAAGAAATGACCGATCGGACAAGCCCTCCCGGGCCGGTGCGCGCACCGGCCCGGGAGGGGCAGTTCACCCACCTGCGCCTGGACAAGGTCAGCAGGCGCTTCGGTGACAAGCTCGTGCTCGACGGGCTCGACCTGCGGATCGCCGGTGGCGAATTCGTCGCGTTGCTCGGCCCGTCAGGCTGCGGCAAGTCGACCGCACTCAACTGCCTGGCCGGCCTGCTGCCGCTGTCCGGCGGCGGCATCTGGCTCGACGAGCGGCGGGTCGACACCCTGCCGCCCGAGCGTCGCGGGTTCGGCATGGTTTTCCAGAACTACGCGCTTTTCCCGCACATGTCGGTGCGCCGCAACGTCGGGTTCGGGCTGCGGATGCGGGGCATCGCGCGGCAGGAGGCGCGGGCGCGGGTGGACGAGGCGCTGCGGCTGGTGCAGCTGGCGCCGTACGCCGACCGGCTGCCCGGCCAGCTCTCCGGCGGCCAGCAGCAGCGTGTCGCCATCGCCCGGGCCATCGTGATCGAACCGCCGCTGGTGCTGATGGACGAACCACTGTCCAATCTGGACGCCGCGCTGCGGCTGGACATGCGCACCGAGATCCGCCGGTTGCACCAGTCGCTCGGCCTCACCACGGTCTACGTGACGCACGACCAGGAGGAGGCGCTGTCCCTGGCCGACCGTCTGGTGGTGCTGCGCGAGGGCGTGGTGCAGCAGGTGGGTACGCCGGAGGAGCTGTACCGGTCGCCGGCCAACCCGTACGTCGCCGGGTTCATGGGCTATCGCAACCTGTTCGCGATGACCGTCACCGGGGGCGAGGGCGGCCACGCGACCGCGCGCGGCCTCGGCATCGAACTGACCGGCGTGGCCGGCGAGGGCGTCGGGTCCGGCCCGGCCACCGTCGCGATCCGGCCGGAGGACTTCCTGGTCGGCGAACCGCCGGCCGACGCGGAAAACGTCATCGAGGTCGGCGTGGAGGTCGTCGAGTACCACGGGCGGGAACTCGCGGTACAGGCCCGACTGCCGGAGGGGCAGGCGCTGCGGCTGCGTACCTCGACGCGGGTCGAGCGGGGCGAGACCGTCCGGGTGTGGGTACCGAAGGATCGGGTGCTCATCTTCGCCGACGCCACCGCGATCTCCCCGCAACCCGGCCCGCCGCAGTCCGGTGCGCCGGACGCCACGGGTTCCGGGCAGGAGACCGCTGCCGAGGCGAGCGCGTCATGACACCGGTCACGTCGGCGTCGACATCGCCGGCACCGAATCCGCCGGCACCGACCGCGGAGCGGTCCGGCGGAACCGGGCGCCCGGCTCTGTCCCACCGGCTCGCCGAGCGCGGCATCGACCGGACCCTGCTCCTGCTGCTGCCCGGTCTGGTGTTCCTCATCCTGCTGTTCATCTACCCGTTCGTGTACGGGCTCGGCCTGTCCTTCCAGCCCATGCACGGCAGCGGTGCGCTCTACAACTACCAGAAGTTCTTCTCCGACCCGTACGAGCGCGACACCATCTGGATCACGCTGAAGATCGGCCTGCCGGCCGCCCTCATCAACGTGCTCGCCTCGGTGCCGATCGCGTACCGGCTGCGCGGCCGGGTACGCGGCAAGCGGGCGCTGACCACGGCCCTGGTCATCCCGATCACGCTGGGCACCGTGCTCACCGCGATCGGGATGATCGAGTATTTCAGCGGTACCGGTTGGCTCAACAAGATTTTGATCGCGCTGCACATCACCGACATCGACCACCCGGTACCGCTGCTGCACAACTACTGGGGCGTGATGCTCTCGCTGCTCGTCAGCGGATTCCCGTTCGCGTTCCTGTTGACCCTCTCCTACCTGTCCGGCATCGATCCCAGCCTGGAGTCGGCCGCCGCGACCCTGGGAGCCGGTTGGTGGCAACGGTTCCGCGACATCGTGTTCCCGTTGCTCGCGCCCGGATTGGCGATGACGTTCTGCCTGAACTTCGTGCTGGCCTTCTCGGTGTTCCCGTCGGCCGTCCTGCTCGGCGATCCGGAGCGGTCGACACACGTCATCTCCATCGCCGCGTACGACGCGGCGTACCAGGAGTACGACTACTCCAAAGCATCGGCGATCGCGATGGTGATGGCCGCCGTGATGCTGATCGTCATCTCGATCGTGCTGTTCGCCCGCGGCCGGCTCTACCGCGGCTCGTCGGGAGGTAAGGGATGAGCGCACCGCAGGGAAACGAGGATCCGGCATGAGTGCGGATGTTGCCGCGCCCGACGTGGTCGGGCGGCGCAGGCTGATCGGGCGCCCGTCGACCTGGATCACCTGGGCCGTCGTGGCGTTCTTCTTCATCAACCTGGCCGGCGTGGTCGGCTCGGTGGTGGTCAAGTCGTTCTCCACGCAGTGGTTCGGCACCTGGTGGCCGGCCGGTTTCACGACGCAGTACTGGTCCGAGGCGTGGAACGAGTTCGACCTCACCGACGTACTCATCGTCACCCTGGAGGTGTCGATCGCGGTCGTGGTGATCGCCGCGGTGATCGGCGTCCCCGCGGCGTACGCGCTGGCCCGTCGCCAGTTCCCGCTCAAGCGACTGGTGATGCTCGTGTTCCTGCTGCCGGTGATGGTGCCGCCGATCGCGTACGGCATCCCGCTGGCCACCGTGCTCTACAAGTACAACCTGGCCAACTCGCTGACCGGCGTGATCCTGGCCAACCTCGTGCCCTCGGTGCCGTTCGTGGTGCTGACCATGACGCCGTTCATCGAACAGATCGACCCGAAGATCGAGGCGGCGGCGCGGATGTGCGGGGCGACGACCCGCGCGGTGTTCCTGCGGGTCCTGCTGCCGCTGCTGGTGCCCGGGGTGCTCGCCGCCGCCGTCCTGGTGCTGGTGCGTACCGTCGGCATGTTCGAGCTGACCTATCTGACCGCCGGTACCGACAGCCAGACCCTGGTGGTCGCGCTCTACAACGCCTACTACGGCGCCGGCATCCGGGCTCCCCAGTCGACGGACGCGATGGCGGTGCTCTACATGCTGACGATGCTGGTACTGCTGGTGATCGCGTTGCGGTTCGTCAACCCGACCCAGTTGGTGACGCGGGTGGCGGACGATCGAAGGGATTAATCCATGACAGAGCTGCGCAGCCAGCGGTGGTACGGCGGGGAGGGTGTGCGCGGGTTCAGCCATCGCGCGCGTACCCGGCAGCTCGGCATCGGGGCCGAGGAGCACACCGGCAAGCCGGTGATCGGCATCCTCAACACGTGGAGCGAGATCAACCCGTGCCACCTCCACCTCCGCGAGCGCGCCGAGGCGGTCAAGCGCGGCGTGTGGCAGGCCGGCGGGTACCCGATCGAGCTGCCGATGTCCGCCATCGCCGGCGAGACGTTCACCAAGCCGACCGCGATGCTCTACCGCAACCTGCTGTCGATGGAGGCCGAGGAGGTCATCCGCTCGTACCCGGTCGACGGCGTGGTGCTCATGGGCGGCTGCGACAAGACCACCCCGGCGCTGCTGATGGGCGCGATCAGTGCCGGGTTGCCGGCCATCTTCGTACCCGCCGGGCCCATGCTCCGCGGCAACCTGCGCGGTCAGGTGCTCGGCAGCGGCAGCGACATGTGGAAGTACTGGGACGACCGGCGCGCCGGCCTGGTCGACGACCAGATGTGGAACGAGTTGGAGGATGGCATCGCGCGCTCCCCCGGCCACTGCATGACGATGGGTACCGCCTCCACGATGACCTCGGCCGCCGAGGTGCTCGGCATGACGCTGCCCGGTGCCGCGTCGATCCCGGCGGCCGACGCCGGGCATCCCCGGATGGCCGCGGCCAGCGGCCGGATGGCGGTGGAGATGGTGTGGGCCGACCGGCGCCCGGCGCGGATCCTCACCGAGGAGGCCTACCAGGACGCGGTCACCACCGTACTGGCGCTGGGCGGCTCGACCAACGCGGTCATCCACCTGATCGCGATGGCCCGCCGGGGCGGCATTCCGCTCTCGCTCGACGACTTCGACGAGGCGGCCCGGCGCACCCCGGTGCTGGCCAACCTCCGGCCCGGCGGCGCCTGGCTGATGGAGGACTTCTACTACGCCGGCGGGCTGCGCGCGTTGCTGGCCCGGCTGGACGACCTGCTGCACCTCGACCGCCCGACGGTCACCGGGAAGTCGTTGCGCGACGCGGTCGCCGGTGCGCAGACCTACAACGACGACGTGATCCGGCCGCGGGACAACCCGCTGTCCGCCGAGGCCGGGCTCGCCGTGCTGCGCGGTAACCTCGCGCCCGACGGGGCCGTCATCAAGCACATCGCGGCGGAGCAGCGGCTGTTGCAGCACACCGGTCCGGTGGTGGTTTTCGACGGGTACGCGGATCTGCTCGACCGCATCGACGATCCGGAACTCGTGGTCGACGAGGACAGTGTGCTGGTGCTGCGCGAGGCGGGGCCACAGGGCGGACCGGGCATGCCCGAGCACGGGATGCTGCCGATCCCGAACAAGTTGCTGCGGCGCGGCGTGCGCGACATGGTACGGGTGTCGGACGCGCGGATGAGCGGCACGAGCTACGGCGCCTGCGTGCTTCACGTCGCACCGGAGTCGAACGTCGGCGGGCCGCTGGCCCTCGTCCGGGATGGCGACATGATCCGGCTGGACACCGCCGATCGCCGGTTGGATCTGCTGGTACCGGAGCCGGAACTGGCCCGGCGCCGGGCCTCCTGGGTCCGCCCGCCGGCCCGGTACCCGCGCGGGTACGGCGCTCTGCACGCGAAGCACATCATGCAGGCCGACACCGGATGCGATTTCGATTTCCTCGCGGCGCCCGGACGGACCCCGGAGCCGGATGCCCGGTAACGGATACCATGTGACGTCATACGGTAAGCGTTTTCTATACGCGTTTTTCCGACGCGCGGAGGGTGGCGAACGGGTTGGCCGGCACTGAGAATGGCGAAGACACCTACCGGCTCCTCGTAACCGGAGCGGCCGGCAACATGGGTCGGCTGCTGCGCCCCCTGCTGTCCCGCGAGGGCCGGATCGTGCGGCTGGCCGATCTGGTGGAAATCGAAGACCCGCAATCCGGCGAGGAGACCATCGCGGCCGACCTCACCGACCCCGACGCGGTCGCGAAAGCCTGCCAGGGCGTCGACGCCGTCCTCCACCTCGGCGGGCTGAGCCTGGAGGCATCGTTCGACGACATCCTCGCGGTGAACGTGGTGGGCACCCAGAACCTGCTGCAGGCCGTCGTCGAGGCGGGGGTGCGGAAGGTGATCCTCGCGTCGAGCAACCACGCGGTGGGCTTCTACGGCCGGGCGGACGTGGCACCCGGCTCCGACGGCCTGCCGGGCGACGTGCCGGGCCGCCCGGACACCTACTACGGGTGGAGCAAGGCGGCGATCGAGTCGCTGGGTTCGCTGTACCACAACCGGTACGGCATCGATGTCACCGCGCTGCGGATCGGCACCTGCTTCGTCGAGCCGACGGACGTCCGCGCCCTGGCCACCTGGCTGGCGCCGAGCGACGCGGCACGGCTGGTCGAGGCGGCGCTGGCCGACCGGGAGCCCGGTTTCCGGGTGGTCTGGGCGATCTCCGACAACACCCGGCGCTGGTTCTCGCTGTCCGGCGCGCGGGCGCTGGGCTACGAGCCGGCCGAGGACGCCGAGCGGTTCGCCGCGGCACGGATCGCGGCCGAGGGCGAACCGGACCTGACCGACCCGCTGCACAGCCTGGTCGGCGGCGGGTTCATCAACGCGCCGCTGGGCGAACCGATGCGCTGACCGTGGTGCTCCCGCCACCGCGTGTGGTTTGACGCTCAGTTCATGCGCTGGTCCGGCGGGTTTTGAGGTCCGGCGGATATCGTGCGCGAGTGACGACCTCCACCGCCCCGTCAGGACTGCCGGTGGACGCGCCGGACCGGCTGTCCGGATCGCGCCGCCTCCGGCGGTTCCTGACGCGGCTGTGCTGGCCGCTGTCGGCCGGGTGGGCGCTCGTCGCGCTGGTCCGGCTGCTCGGCCTGCACGTGGACCGGTTCCCGTTGACGGTGGAGCCGGCGGTCGTGCCGTACGCCGCGCTCACCGCCGTGATTCCGGTCGTCCTCGCCCTGGCCGCCCGCCGCTGGCTGGCCGCCGCGCTGGCCGCCGCCGCACTCGTCGCGCTCGTCGGGGTCGTGGCGCCGCGGGCGTTCGGCGGACCCGACCCGGCGCGGGGCCCGGCGGTACGCGTGATGACCGCGAACCTGCGCGAGGGCCACGCCGATCCGGCCCCGGTGGTGTCCCTGGCCCGCGGACAGCGGGTGGATGTCCTCGCGCTAGAGGAGGTCACCCCGCCGGAACTCGACCGGCTGATGACCGCGGGGCTCGGCGGCATGTTGCCGTACTGGTCGGCCAATCCCGAGTGGATCGGCCCGGCGGGTACCGCGCTGTTCTCCCGGTACCCGCTGACCAACGTCGGCCGCCGCCGGCTGCCGATCACGTTCACCGAGACCCTGGCGACCGTGCAGCCGCCCGGCGCCGTACCGGTCGCCATCGACGTGATCCACTACTGCGCGCCGGTCGATCCCACCCAGACCGCGTGCTGGAACGCCGGAGTACGCAACATCCCACCGGCCACCCCCCGTGGGCCGGTGCGGCTGCTGCTCGGCGATTTCAACATGACGCTCGACTTTCCGGATCTGCGCCACATTCTCGGTACCGGATACCGGGACGCCGCCGATGTCGTGGGCCGGGGCCTGGCGACCACGTTCCCGTACCTCGGGCCGCCGCTGCCCTGGGTGACCCCTGACCACGTACTGGCGGACCGGCGGATCGGCGTCAGCTCGGTCTCGGTACACCCCATTGAGGACAGCGACCACCGCGCGGTGTTCGCCGAGCTGACGTTCCCGCGCGCCTAGACCTGCTGTCGCCGCTCCCGTCAGCCCCCGGAAGCCCCGGCTCGGCTACTCTCGGTGGCCGAGCCGGGAGCCGACGGTGTGGGCGCGAGACGCTTTGCTCTGCTTAGC
>NZ_BONZ01000114.1 GCF_016862975.1 Rugosimonospora africana | reverse complement strand
CTACCGGCCAGAACACTAATACACACGCCAAAACACACCGAAGCCGAACCAGTTCAAACCCCTGTACCCGCAGCTCGGGATCGACGACCGACATGTCGTCGGTACCCATCTGGCAGGTACCGGTGGAAGTAGGTACGCGACGTGCGACCCAGATACTCGCGCAGCCCACCTCGTCCGTATCGACACCGGACAATATCTCCGAGCTGCGCCAGTCGGCCAGCGCGCCGGCCTGCCCCACCTCGCGAGCCACCCGCAACGCCGTGCGCATCCCTGCCAGATCCCGCTCGTCGCGTAGTAGCCCGGGTCGATCAGGGGCGCCGTTTCGGGATCGGCGCTGGCCAGCCGGACGGATCCGCGGCTGGTGGGGTTCAAGCAGCGCGAACGAGAGGGTGTACCCGCCGTCTGGAAGTGAGACGCCGCGGACGTCGAACGTGTCGTCGCGTACTGGGGGAATCGGCGGCGGTGCGCCGGCGGCTTCACGCCCTGGCCCGGGCGTCAGCGAGCGTCATGCTGTTCCCTGAATACATCCCGCAGCACCTGGATCCCTGGCTGACCAGCCAGCTCGCCACCGGCCACGACGCCGTCACCGCCGGCCGTCCGGGCGTGAGCGTCGCCGCGCCCAGCCAACGTTTGGTGCACCCCGAAACCCATCCGGACGCCCGCGCGCAACGAATCTTATCCGAGACGTCGGCGCAGACCGAGCCGTCGTGGCCATGGAAAGGGGTGCACCGGGAGCATGCCGGATCAAGCGAATGCCCTGGTCGTACGGGCGCCGGAACGCCGGCGCGAGGAACGTGCGCAACCGGGCCGGCTCGCCGCGGTCCCGGACCTGGCCGGCGGGAAGCGGAGCGGTCAATGGGTCCCGGTGCGGGCTCTGCGCGCCGGCGACTCGCCGCGACTGGCCGGCGAGAGCGCGGAGCATGCGCGGGTCCTGGCCGAGTCGGGCGCAGCGTTGCCACCCATCCTGGTGCATCGCGCGAGTATGCGGGTGATCGACGGGATGCACCGGCTGCTCGCCGCCGAACTGCGCGGCGACCAGACGATCGAGGTGGAGTTCTTCGACGGCCCTGACGACGATACCTTCGTCGCTGCGGTACGCGCCAACATCGCGCACGGCCTGCCGTTGACGCTGGAGGATCGGCAGGCCGCGGCCGCCCGCATCCTGGTGACCTATCCGCACTACTCGGACCGGTCGATCGCGCAGATCGCCGGGCTCGCCGCCGGTACCGTACGCGAGATCCGCCAGCGGAGCGCACCGGCGCGTGACGATGCGGGCGCGGCGCGGGTCGGTCTCGACGGCCGGGTACGTCCGTTGTGTAGCGCCGACACGAGGCGGCGGGCCCGAGACGCGATTGTGCAGCGCCCAGACGCGTCCCTGCGGGAAATCGCCCGTACCGTCGGGCTTTCTCCGACGACGGTGCGCGACGTACGTGACCGGATGCGGCGGGGCGAGGACCCCGTACCGGATCGCGCGCAGGCCGGGCGCGGACCGCGCGCGGACGGTGGCGGGGCGACGCCGCCGGATCCGGGCGCCAGCCGAAAGCGGCTGCTGGAGAATCTCGGCAAGGACCCCTCGCTGCGATTCACCGACTCGGGACGGTCGTTGCTGCGGGCGCTGTTTGCGCGGTGCGCCGGGCCACCCGATCTGCACCTGCTGAGGTCGCTCCCGCCGCACTGCGTGTACACGATCGCTTCGCTCGCCCGGGCCTGTGCCGAGGATTGGCTGCGCTTCGCCGAGGAGTTGCCGCAGCACGTCCGCTCGGCCGCGACGGGCACCGGCCCGCGGGCGCACCGGTGAGCGCCGCGATGCGTGCGGCGGTGAGAGTCCCGGTGAACGTCGCCTGGCCAACTGTCCAATCTGCGCGGTTGGCCGCCGCAGCCACCGTCGCGCCGCATTCGGGGCGCAACCATGCGAGGGAGGGCGTGTTGGTCGAGTCGCAGCCGGCGATGATCGACGTGCATGTGGTGGAGGACCATCCCGTCTACCGTGGCGCGCTAGTGAACGTCATCAACGCCACCGACGACATGCGGGTCGGGGTCGCGGTCGGGTCGGTTGAGGAGTTCGCCGGCTACCGGGCCAGGCCGGGCGGGATCGTGTCGCTGGACCTGAAACTGCCCGGCGCCAGCGACGCCGAGGCGGTCGCGGCCGTCACCGCGTTGGGTTTCCAGGTGCTCGTACTCTCGGCGTACGGCGGGCGGGCCGAGGTGCTCGGCGCGCTGGCGGCCGGCGCCCGCGGGTACCTGACCAAGGACGCTGACATCGACGATGTGCGCCTCGCCGTGCGGGTGGTGGCCGCGGGTGACCGGTACCTGTCGCCGACGCTCGCCGGTTACCTGCTGGACGCCCCGCGCCTACTCGCTTACGACAACCCGTTCCCGCTCTCCGAGCGCGAACGTCAGGTGCTCGCGCTGCTGGCCGACGGCGAGCGGGATCAGGACATCGCCAAGGCGTTGTCCATCTCGGTGCGCACGGTGCGTTCGCACCTGGACCGGATCCGGGAGAAGACCGGGCGGCGCAGGCGGCCGGAGTTGACCCGGCTCGCCATCGAGAAGGGGATCGTGCGCTACCGGGAGGACCTGCTGCTGTGAAGTCGTTGTCGCCTCCCGCTACTTGGCGGCGGCTGCCTTCGCCACGGCCTGCTTCTTCTGGTTGTAGCAGTCCACGATGATGTCCGGGTACGGACGCTTTTGAGTCTTGCTGATCGGTACATTGCCGCCGTTTTGTCGCTTCGCGGCCGCCTGGATCACGGCGTCGTCGGAGCGCAGCTTGCCGCTGTTGTACTGGGCCCGCGCGTCGGTCAGGTACTTCTGCAGGGCGGCGTCGGTCAGCGTGCGGTGGTCGGGGTCGGAGTAGGCGATGTCCTGGATCCGTTGCCCCACCGAACCGCTGCCCAGGTCAAGGTTGTTCACGCCCAGGCGCTGCCACCCGGCCAGGTCCTCGTACCGGAACTCCTGGAGAGTCTTTGTCGTGCCGGCATCGACCCGAAGGTCGCCCGCAGCGGTCAGGGTCTGCTGCAGCGCGGCCACCTGAGCCTGGTCGGCGGGCGTCAGCTTGGCCGGGTCGCGCGCCGCGGCGCCGGCCAGCAGCATGTTCTGCAGGTCGCCCTGGCTCAGCCCGGTGTTGCTGTGGTCCTGGACGAACTTGGCCGGGTTGGCGAGCAACGCCGACGCCGGTCCGGCGGCCTGCTGTGCCGCCTGGACCTTCGCGTTCAGCTTGGCCTGCGCCTGCTGTAGCACGGCGGTCTGCCGGGCGACCGCGGCCTGTGACGCGGCCGAGCCCGGCCGGCTCTGGCTCAGCTGCGTCGCCTGGGCGGTGAGCGTGCTGAGTGTCTTCTGCGCCTTGTCGCGGGCCGTTGTCGCGGCGGTCACCGCCTGGTCGGCGACCAGCGCCGCGGTGGTCGCGTGTTGCGCCGCCGCGATGTTGTTCATGTGGGTACGGGCGGCGGCCAGTTCCTGTGGGGTCAGTGGTGGGTTCGCCTGGTTGAGCAGGGCCCCGTTCTGTGGGTAGCCCAGGGTGGTGACAGCGTTGGCCATCGTCGTTTGGTTCCGGGTCGCCATGCTCGCCGGCGTACCGGCCACCGTGCGGAGCCTGGACTCGCGCGGTGCATTCAGCGTGGTGACCAGGTGGCCGTTCGCGTCCTTGGCGGTCTTCGTGCCCAACTCCTGCCGCTGCACGCAGTCGTAGAACCAGTCGTACATCTGCTGGAAGGCGGGCAGCGCCGGGCGGGCAGTCGTCGCCGGCTGCGCCGCCTTCGCCTGCTTAAGTTTGGCGGCCTCCTGGGCGAGCACGGTGCTCAGGCTCTGCTTGAGCTGGGTGGCCTGCTGGGCGTAGGCGGTGCCGAGCTGTTGCGCCTGCGCCTGCAGCTGTGGCACCGCGGCGGGCGGCACGGCGCGGCTGGCCGCGACCAGCTGGTTGCCCAGGCTGCCGAACGTGTTGGCCAGGTCGGTCAGCTGGCCTTGGATCTCCTGCTGCGACTGGGCAACCCGGTGCATGCTGTCGGCCTGCAGTTGCAGTCGGTGCGACGCGTCGGTGGCCCGGGACTGCAGGCCCTGTGCGGCCGTGCCGTACGCGGTGGCCGCCGGGCCCTGCCATGCCTCGGCGAGCACGCGGGACACATCGCCGACGCTGCCGGAGACCTGGGTGGAGCCGCTGGCTCCGGCCGCGTAGGTCTGCGCCGCCTGTCCGACGGTGGTGGGGTTACCGGTGCACTGCTGGATGATCGTGCTGAGCTGCTGCTGGTATGGAGTGAGCATGCCCAGCACGGTGCCGCTGGCGTCGACCAGCGCGGTACTCATGTCCGTGGCCATGCCCGCATGATAGGTCGCGCCGGCCGGGCGCCGGATCGTCAGAAGTGCCCATAAGCCCGGCCATCACCGTGACCGGTCAGTGGTGGCGCATCAGGCCGAGCACGCCGAGGCCGGCGATGACCAGGAACGTTACGGCCAGCCCGATCGTGTAGGAGAGCATGAGCCGGCGGCTGGGCGGCAACGGGTTGTTCGCGTCGCCGCTAACCAGTGCGGAGACCAGCCGGCGGCGGAGGAACTGGTACCCCTGGATCTGGTCCTTGACCGTCCACATTGGATCCCCCTGTGATCGGGTCGGCGGGTGCGTCATCGCGTGAGATGCCGGCCTCGACTGGGCTGCCGGTGCCGGTCCGACTCGGCTATGGTGCACGCGTGGCGAGCGCTCCAACAAGTCCTGGCCGATTCGCCGCGCGGATCGCCGTCGGCATCGCGGGACTCCAGGCGGCCGGGGCCTGCCTGCTGTTGTTGTCGGTCCCGCTGCCGGTCCGCGCCGCCCTCGCCGCGGTCATCGTGGTGGCGCTCGCGCTGGCGCTGCCGCGGCGGCAAGGGCGCACCCTGCCCGGCTGGCTGCTCGTCCGGGCACGGTTCCGCCTCCGCGTCGCGCGCTGGCGCGGGTACCGGCCGCGGTGGCCGATCGAGTTCGTGGTGCCCGGCGCGCGCACCCGTGGTCATGCCGACCGCGCGGGCAACCGGATCGGCCTGCTGGCCGACGGCGGCGGGTGGACCGCGATCCTACGGCTGGACCCGATCGCCGACGACGTGCTGTTCGGGCGACTGGGCGGCGTGATGGATGAGCTGGCCGCCACGGTGCAGCGCAGCGACTGCGACCTCGACGGGGTGCAGCTGATCGGCTGGTCGTTGAGCGCGCCGACGTGGACGGGCGGCGGCCCGCCCGGCAGCCACGGGCCGGCGGTCCGGCGGACGTTCTGGGTCGCGGCGCGGTTCGACGCGGCGCGGCATCCGGCCGCGGTGGCCGCCCGGGGCGGCGGGGAGGACGGGGCGATAAGGTCTGCCGCCACCGCCGCGCTGCGCCTCGCGACGTCCCTGCGCGCCCGGGGGCACGGGCTGCGCGTGCTCGACGCCACGGAGCTGGTCGCGGAGCTGGGTACGTCGCTCGGTCTGGCCCCACACCCACGCAGCACCCACGCAGCGCCGGTGGCCGACCCGATCCCCTGGCCGGTGGCCGAGGAAACCTGGCGGTGGTGGTCACTGGGTCCGCTGCACCACGCGTGTTTCCGGCCGCGGCGCCCGCCCCACCGGTCGGCCGGGCTGGTCTCATGGTTCGCGCTGCTGGCGCGTCCGCCGGCGGTCACCACCTGCGTGTCGGCGCTCTATGCGCCCGGCCGCGGACGGGCCGCGGTCGTGGTCCGGGTGGCTGTGCCCACCGGCGGCGGCCCGGACACGATCCGGGGGGCGCTGCGGCAGGCGTCCGCGGATCTGCCAGCCCGGCTGACCCCGCTGCACGGTGAGCACTTCTCCGGCGTCCGGGCCACCGTCCCCCTGGCGGCCCTGTTCTGACCGGCGGCGGTTCGTTCCCGCAGTCGGTCCACTATGGACGGCTACCGGGCCAGGACCGCGGTGATGTTGCCGGCGTGCGTGGAGTCGAGCTCCGCGTAGTTCTGGGCGCAGCAGGCCAGTCCGCTGCCGAGGTTGGTGGCCACGGTGGCGGCATAGCCGAGCGCGTCTGTCGACAGCTGCACGCTGTGCGCCAGCGCCTGCGCCAGTTCGTCGGACTCGGGTAGCTGGCCGAACGCCGCCGACGGCGGGGTCACCCCGACGTCGCCGCGTACCTGACCGAGGTCGTCGGAGAACATGTCGAGCTTCTTCGAAGCGTCGGACAGCTGCCCGGTCTGGGCCCGGAAGCCGTTGCCTGCGGTCTCACCCATGACTGTCGTCACCTCCTGTGCGATCGTCACCCGGCCAGGCCACGGGCCTTGGCGTAGAGGCCGAGCACGCCCGCGGCCAGCGGTACGAGACTCACCACCACCAGCACCTCAAGCACGTTCAGTAACCCGGCCCAGTACGGCGAGGGCTGTTGCAGGGGGGCCCGCACGCCGTAGGTCAGGCACACGACGGCGAGCAGCACCACCCCGGCGATCAGCAGCGGCCGCAGGTCCGGGGCGCCAATGACCAGTCCGGGCGTGACGAGCGCCAGGGCGCCGAAGCCGCCGGCGACAAACGCCGCCCGCTGCGCCGCGCTCGGGTACGCCCGGGCCCGCAGCAGCATCGCGAACCCGGACAGCGCGGCGAGCCCCCACGCCCACGCGCTGTGCGACCAAGACAGTACGAAGGCGGCGGCCACCACCATGGCGGCGACCGCCACCAGCAGGCCGCCGAGTGCCTGGGAAGCGTCGCGGGTGCGCGCCGCCACCTCGGGGCCGAGCGTCGGCGTCTCGTCCCGGCGGAACGCGGCCACGTCGACCGGCACGCGGGGCTGCGGCAGCCGGCCCAGCCGCAGCGCCGTCACGGGCAGCAACGGACTCGTCGCGAGCGCCACCGCGGAGATCACCGCCGCGACCGAGGCGGGCGGCGCACCGGTGCCGGCCGTGATGAGCGAAGCGACCAGGCCCACCACCGCCGCAACGGCCACCCCGATGAACCAGGCGAGCCGGGCGACCACCGCCGCGGCGGCGAGGATCAGGTACCCGGCGAGCACGGCGCACCCCATCGCGAGCGACGTCGCCCACATGGCGAACGGGTTGGCGCCGTCGGAGACGCCCAACCCGCTGCCGGCGAAGAACGCCGCCGGCACGCCGCCGAAGGCCAGTGCCGTACCCGCCCAGGTGTCGCCCGAACCGCGGGCCAGCAGTGCGGCCGCCGCCAGCAGGACGAGCGCCAACAGCCCATCGATGAGCGTGGTCATCGGCCACCGGGGGCGTACCGCGGCGACCAGCACCCCGATCCCTGCCAGCGCGATCGAACCGCCGGCCAGACCCACCGCGCGGGTCAGCGCCGGCCGCCACCGGCTCTGCGGCCGCGCGGCGGTACTGGCGATCGCGTCCACGACGTCGTCGAAGAGCAGCGGCGCCGGCCCCCCGCCGAGCGCGTTGAGGTAGAGCAGCTCGCCGTCGCGGATACCGGCGTCGGCCACGGTGGCCGACATGGTGAACGCCGCGCCGTCGAGCCGGCCGAGCGTCCATCCGGTACCGGCCCGCTCCCCCGCGGTCATCCGGACCAGGATGGGCACCAGCTCGGCGACGGTGCTCTGCTGGGGCAGCGAAACGTCGACGCGGGCGGTCGGCGCGACCACCGTGACCCGACGCACGGGCGCTGGCGCGGTCACTGGGCGACCTGCCTCTCGGCGAGGAACGGCGCGAACGCCTCCTGGGTTGCGAGTGCCAGTCGGTTCATCGCGTCGTTGACCGCCTCCACCACCAGCGCGCCGAGTGCCCTGGCGTCGTAGCGCGCCATCTGCCGCGGGTCGAAGGCGACGTCGACGAGCTGGCCGGAGCCGCGGAGCTTCGCGGTGACCACGCTGTTGCGGGACCGGCCGACGATTTCTTTGGTTTCCAATGCCCGCTGCGCCTCGGTGATGCGCCGTTGCTGTTCCTGCGCCTGCGCGAGGATGGCCTCAGTCGAGTCCATTGCCTTCTCCTGCTCGCCGTGAGTCCGTACGTGATTGACGCTGACCGATTGCCGATCACCGATCAATGTTGATGTTTCCCTTGATTCCCTGGCCGCCGACGTTGGCGTCCACGTTTATCTTCAGGTCCTTGTCCAGCTGGTCGTCCGGGACATCCACGGTGAGGTTGTACTTGCCGTCGCTGTTCTCGGTGATGTTGATGGTCAGGTGGTCGCCTGTGCCCGCGCTGCCCGCCACGGTGCCGCCCGCCGCGGTGCCCGAGCCCGCGGCCCCCCCGGGATTCTGCGCCACCAGGCCGGAGCTGTAGACCGTCGGGACGGCGGTCTGCTGCGCGTACGTGGGCGCGGCGAGGGGTCCCGATGCCATGGGGTCCGCCGCGGTCGTACCCGACGCGGCGGGGTAGGTGGTGGCGGGATTGGCCGTCACCGTCGGGTACGTGGGGTAGGTCGGGTAGCTCGGATAGGTCGCCGTGGTGGTGGTTGTCGGCGTCGTGGTGGTAGGCGTCGTGGTGGTGGTCGCGGCCGGGGCGAGCAGCTCGGCGACGGTTGTGGTCGTGCCGTTCGTCGACTGGGTGGACTGCTGCACCGCAGAGAGCACCTGCCCGATCGCCGACAGCACCTGCGCCACCACCGACATCCACGCGGTCACCTGCACGGCGGTCGCGGTACCCAGCGCCCGCGCGGCCCCCGCGGTGAACGGGTTGCACATCAGCGCGGCACACGCTGCATTGGCGGCCTTCACGAACTGGACGATGCGCGTCACGTCCTGCAGCAGCGTCGCCGCCGCCTGGATCTGCTGTGCCGCGCTGGTGCCCTGGCTGATCAGCGCGCCGAAGCAGCCGTCGAGCTGGCCCAGCGTCGAGGCCATGCTGGCGGTCGAGGTGCCGAGCGTCCACACCGCCTGCAGCTTCTTCGTCGAGTCCGAGAGGGACTTCTGCACGTTGTCCAGCTGCCCGAGGATCTGGCTCTGCTGCTGCGCGATCTGTGCGATCGCCTGCGGGTCGCAGCCGCCGATCTGCTGCGCCAGCAGCACGCTGATCTGGCGCCCGCTGCACACGTCGACCGCGACGCAGACAATCACTTCTGTCGGTGCCATCAGGCGTACCCCTCCGTCGCCGCGGTGGTGCCCATCGACCGGTACACCCGGGCCTCCGTACCGCTGAGGTGTTGCACCGGTTGGCCGTTGGCGTACAGGCGGCCGTCGGGCCCGACCGTCGCGGCGAAGTCCGCCGTGGTCACCAGGTCGCCGGGCCGGACCCGGACATCGGCCAGGTCGCCGCCGACGTAGACCTCGGCGATACCCGCACCCACCTGCTTGGACTGATCCTGCAGGTATGTGTGGATCGCGCTGGCGCCGAGCCCGCCGACGCGCAGATTCTGCAGTAGGCTGCCCGGCACGCCGAGGCCAGCGGAGACCGCGCTGATGCTCGTCGCACCGGACGCGTCGGCCTGCCGGTAGTTGTTCATCGCTGTCTGCATGTTCTGCGTGGCCTGGTTGAGCACCGTCCCGAGCGCCTGGTTGGCTTGCTGGAGCAGCTCGTGGGCGGCCACAGCGGCGGTGGCGGCCGGAACGCCGATCCCGCCGAAGGCCGAGACCGGCGGGGTAAGCCGACTCAACTGGCCGGAGAGCTTCCCGAACTCATCGATCTGGCTGTACATGTCGCGTACGACGCGGTCGACCTCGTCCGGGTCGACCTGGTAACGATTCACATCGGCCATCACACTGCTCCGCCCACCGTTGACCGGATGTCTCCAGGCGCAGGGTAGGCCGTGCACCCGGCCGGGCAGCAGGGGCAAAAGTACCTACGCGCGCGAGAAACCAGCCGCGACTAGCGTCGAGGTGACATGCCTGTCGAGGTGACGTGCCCTGGAGGCGACCGATGACCCTTCCCGCGTTCGGTGCACCGCCACCGAGCACAGCAGCGCCGTTCACGCCGCCACCCGCAGCGCCACCCCCGGCGGTGCCGGCTCCGGCGGTGCCGGGAGCTGCGCCGCCCGCGCTCGCCCCGCCGCCGTTCGCCCCGCCTCAGTACGCTCCGGCGCGGCTCGCCGAACCCTTCACCGCGGCGGACCCCGACAGCCTCGTCGTGCAGGCGCCGCCGTTGCAGCCCCGTGGCGGCGGCCAGGGCGGCGGCCAACAATTGCTCTACCTTCTGCTGCCGCTGCTCGGGGTGGGCAGCGTGGCCGCGCTGTACCTGGGGCGTGGCGGCCAGGGCGGCACGCTGACCTGGGTGGCCGCCGGTGTGTCCGGCATCGGCCTGCTGGTCACCGTGCTGACCTCGCTGACCCGCGGCGGATCTGCGAAAAAGGTTCAGATCAACGACGAGCGCCGCGACTACCTGCGCTACCTCGCCAGCCTGCGCAAGCAGGTACGCGACGTGGCGCAGCGGCAACTGGACCGGACGCGTGAGCGGTTGCCCGCCCCGGAGGACCTGTGGCTGTTGGCCGGTACCGACCGGATGTGGGGGCGGCGCCCGGGCGACGCCGAGTTCGGCCGGGTACGGCTTGCCACCGGTCCGCAGCTGCTGGCGAACCCGTTGCGGGTGGCCGACACCGCGCCACTGGAGAATCTCGACCCGCTCATGTCCATCTCGCTGCGGCACTTCATCCGGGCCTACGCGACGGTCGAGAACGTGCCGGTGGCGGTGTCTCTGCGCGCGTTCTCCCGGGTGGCGGTCGGCGGCGGGCGCGCCGACGTGCTGGCGGTGGCCAGGGCGGTGGTGGCCCAACTGGCGTCCTTCCACTCGCCGAGTACGCTGCGCATCGCCGGCTGCCTGTCCGCGCAGCGGCTGCCCGACTGGGACTGGCTCAAATGGTTGCCGCACGCCGCCGACGTTTCCCGGTCGGACCCGGCCGGTCCCGGTCGGCTGTGCGCCGCCACACTGACCGAGCTGGCCGGGCTGCTAGGCGACGACCTGGGTACCCGTCAGCCGTTCGTCAGGAACGCGCCGGCCGACCCCGCACGGCCGCACATCCTGGTCATCCTGGATGGTGCCGCCGGCGGCGCACACCCGTCGCTGGACCCTGCGCGGGGCAACGGTGGTGTTACCTTCCTGGACCTCGGGATCCCGCCGGTGCCGCCGAACGACAGCACCCTGCAACTGCGCATCGACGCCGGACGGTTAGGTCGGGTCGGTACCGACGGCGTCGGGTACCTCGGTGTGCCGGACCGGCTCGACCCGGCCTCGGCGGAGTTCGTGGCCCGCCAGCTGACCGCCCTCTACACCGCCGCACCGGTGCCGGCCGAGACCGCGTTCACCCGCGACCTGGGCCTGCCCGAACTACTCAACCTCGGCGACCCGCGGATGGTGGACACCGCGCTGACGTGGCGGTCCCGCTCGGCGCGCGACCGGCTGCGCATCCCGATCGGCGTCGACCCCAGCGGGCGCCCGGTCGAGCTGGACATCAAGGAGTCCGCGGAGAACGGCATGGGGCCGCACGGGCTCGTCGTCGGGGCCACCGGGTCGGGCAAGAGCGAGCTGTTGCGCACGCTCGTGATCGGCCTGGCGGTCACCCACTCCTCGGAGACGTTGAACTTCGCGCTGGTCGACTTCAAGGGCGGCGCGACCTTCGCCGGCATGGCCGGCCTGCCGCACGTGTCCGCGGTCATCACCAACCTCTCCGACGAGCTGAGCCTGGTGGACCGGATGGGCGACGCGCTGCGTGGTGAGATGGTGCGCCGGCAGGAGTTGTTGCGCGCGGCCGGAAACTACGCGTCGGTTCGCGACTACGAACGGGCCCGGCAGGAGGGTGCGCAGTTGCGTCCGTTGCCGTCGCTACTGGTGATCATCGATGAGTTCAGCGAGCTGCTGTCGAGCCGGCCGGAGCTGACCGACCTGTTCGTGATGATCGGCCGATTGGGTCGAAGCCTCGCCGTGCATCTGCTGTTCGCCTCGCAACGGCTGGAGGAGGGAAGGCTGCGCGGGCTGGACACCCAACTGAGCTACCGCATCGGCCTGCGCACGTTCTCCGCCTCGGAGAGCCGCACGGTGCTGGGGGTGCCCGACGCGTACCAGCTGCCCTCGATCCCCGGCTCCGGCTTCCTCAAGGTGGACACCAGCAACCTGATCCGCTTCAAGGGGGCCTACGTCTCGGGCCCGCTACCGAAGCAGTCCCGCACGACCGCGGCGGCCGGCACGGCCCGCAGCGGTACGACGCCGAGCGGTGAGGTGCCGCCGGGTCGGCAGCCGGTACCCTTCACCCTCGCCCCGATCGCCGTGCGGCAGCCACCGGTACCGGTGGGCCCGCCGGTCGCGGAACCGGACGACGAGGCACCATCGGGCAAGGACACCATCCTCGACGTGCTGGTCGAACGGCTGACCGGCCGCGGACCGGCGGCCTACCAGGTGTGGTTGCCGCCGCTGAACGAACCACCCAGCATCGACCAGCTCATGCCCGGCCTGACCGAGACCGGCGACCGCGGATACACATTGCCGGGATTCTCCGGCAACGGAAAGCTCTCCGCCGTGGTGGCCATTGTGGACAAACCGTTCGAGCAGCGCCGCGACCTGTTGTGGGCGGACCTGTCGGGTGCCGCCGGGCATGCGGTGGTCGTGGGTGCGCCACAGAGCGGCAAGAGCACCCTGCTGCGTACCTTCCTGGCCACCCTCGCACTGACCCACACGCCAGCCGAGGTACAGATGTTCCTGCTGGACTTCGGTGGTGGCGCGCTGTCCAGCCTGGCCGGCCTGCCGCACATCGGCGGCTGCGCCGGCCGGCTGGAGGCAGATAAGTGCCGGCGCATCGTCGCCGAGCTGGTCGGGCTGCTCGCCGAGCGGGAGCGGGCGTTCGCCACGCGCGGCATCGACTCGATGGCCGCGTTCCGCGCCGCACCGTTCCCGATGCCGGACGGGCGGGTCTTCGGCGACGTGTTCCTTGTCGTTGACGGGTGGATGACGCTGCGCCAGGAGTACGAGCCACTTGAGCAGGCCATCGGTGTGCTCGCCGCGCGTGGCCTCGGGTACGGCATCCACGTGGTGCTCTCTGCCAACCGGTGGCTGGAGGTACGCGCGGCCACGCGCGACCTCATCGGTACCCAGTTCGAGCTGCGGCTGGGCGACCCGTCCGACTCGGTCGTCGACCGGCGGGCGGCGGCGAACGTACCACAGGGCAAGCCGGGACGCGGCCTGACCGCCGACAAGCTCCAGTTCCTCACCGCGCTGCCACGGGTGGACGGCCAGCAGTCCACCCGCGACCTGGCCGCCGGGGTCGCGGACCTGGTGAAGCGGATCGATGGTGCGTGGTGCGGCCTCCGGGCGCCGCAGGTGCGTCTGTTGCCGGACCTGCTGCCCGCGGACGCGTTGCCTGCCCCGGCCGCCGGCGACCACCGGATCCCCATCGGCATCGCGGAGAACGATCTGTCCCCGGTGTTCCTCGACTTCAGTGCCGACCCGCACCTGGTCGCCTTCGGCGATGTCGAGTCCGGCAAGAGCAGCCTGTTGCGGTTGCTGACCCGCGCCATCATGGCATGCTACACGCCGCAGGAGGCGGTCATCTCCGTTGTGGACTATCGACGCAGCCTGCTCGGCGTGGTGACCAGCGAGCACCTGCTCGACTACTGCGGGTCGGAGGCCGTACTCACGCCGGTGGTGGCTCAGGTCGAAAAGGCCATGCGGCAGCGGCTGCCCGGGGCGGACGTCACGCCGGAACAGTTGCGCAACCGCAGTTGGTGGAAGGGGCCGGAGCTGTTCCTGTTGGTCGACGACTACGACCTGGTAGCCAGCTCGAGCGGCAACCCGCTGGCCCCGCTGGCCCAGTTCATCCCGCAGGCCCGCGACATCGGGCTGCACCTGATCATCGTGCGGCGGGTCAGTGGCGCGAGCCGGGCGATGTTCGAGCCGGTGCTGCAACGCATGCGCGACATCGCGACCCCCGGCGTGCAACTGTCCGGGCCGCGCGAGGAGGGGCCGCTGATCGGCGACATCAAGCCCAGCCCGCAGCCGCCCGGACGGGGGTACCTGATGACCCGGCGCTCGGGCGCGAACCTGGTGCAGCTGGGCTACCTGCCGCTCGACAACGCCTGACTCGTACCGGGGTAGGTAATACTGACAGCCGCAGACCGGTAGTTGTGCCACTGCTGGTCAGCTCGCGGGCTGGCTAGCCTTGGCACATCAAGCGATTCAGAAGACCCACGCGGCGCTTTCATCTGGACACGCCGCCCGCACTGACAGACCACAGGTGACGCACAGCGGAGGTGACGCGTCGTGACAACACCAGGCAAGTTCAACCTGTCGGAGGCCGCGCTCAAGAAGGCGCAGGACGACCTGGACCAGGCCGCGCAGCAGGTGCAACAGACGTTCAAGAACCTGGAGGAGGCCGTGCTCAACAACCCGTCAAAGGGGGACGCGTTCACGGCGGCCCAGCGGGTGGCGAGCGAGCTGACACAGCAGGCCAACAAGTTCAACCAGTACGCGAACCAGCTGGCCGAGAACGTCGGTATCAGCGCGAGGAACTACCAGAGCAACAGCGACTCCGGCGTGCAGTCGTTCGGGACGGTCTCCGGGAACGTGCAGAACCTGCAGACCTCCACGTTGAGCCGGCTGAGTCCGGGTGCCTGAGAGGAGCGAATGACATGTCTGACATCCTCGACTACCAGTTCGGCGCGATGCAGGAAACCAACACAGCGGTCCAGCAGCGGCTGAGCGAGTTCTCCAACACACTGGAGCAGTTCACAACGACGTACACGACCCTGGCCCAGCAGTGGGGCGGCACCGCGGCGGAGGGAGCCACGGCGGTCGCCAAGCAGCTGGGGTCCTTCGGCGACGAGGTGCGGGAGACCGTACAACAATTCCTCAGCGCACTGCAGCAGCACCTCGAGGATTCGCAGAAGACCGAGCAGACCAACACCGGCCTGTTCTCCTGACCCTGTGTTCACCTGACCATGTCGCGTCGGGCACCGGGCGCGGTGCCCGACCGGTATCGGGAGGCAACGATGAACTCCGGCGGTTCCTTCCGGATCAACGTCCAGGCGGTCAACGACTTCGCGCAGTTGCTCGCCGATCAGCTGGATACGGTGCAGCGGTCGGCGCAGACCGTGGCCATCTTCACCCGGCCACCGGACCTGCCGCTGGGCGCGTTCGCGGAGGCGTTCTCGCTCGGCGACGACCACTCCGACGAGGTGGCCGGGGTGGCCGACCTGGTGGCGAAGGTCGCCCGAAGCGTCGACTTCGCCCGCAGCGTGACCACGCTGGTGGCCCAGCGGTACGCCGCGCTGGACGCGGGTGGAGCGCACCGCATCGGCGCGGTCGTGGGCGATCTGTCGGCCCCGACCGACCCGCTCAAGACGGCGTCCCCGCTGCCCACCGTGTACTCGATACCGGCCGGCGCCGGCGCGCCAACCGGATACGCGACGCAGCCAACAGCCGCGACCACGAGTGCTGTCTCGGCCAGCGGACCCGCGACGGGTACCGCGACGCCACCGCCCGGCAGCCTCGTGCCGCCGCGGGAGGTGGCGCAGTTCGAGGTACCGATCCCGCCCGCCGGCGGCACCGTGTACTACTACGACGGTGCCGCCGCGGTGCAGGTGGGTGTCAACATCCAGGCGCAGGACGCGTAGCCGCATATGGACAGCCGGTACGGGCAGACGGACTTCCGCCAGTTCGCCCACGCACAGCTCATCGCGATGCTGACCGCGGGTCGGCCGGCCGATGTGCGGGTCGCCACCGAGGGCTGGCGCGACCTGGCCAACACACTAGACAACGTGGCCACGCTCATCGAGCAACGGGACCGCCAGCTCCGTCCGCTGTGGGAGGGTGCGGCCTCCGATGCGCACGCCGAGATGATTGCCTCCCTTGTGGACGGTGTGCGTCGGGTCGCCTTCGTCGCCCGCGGCGCCGGTGACCAGGTGGATGCCGCGGGCGAGGCGCTGCGGCAGGCACAGGCACAGATGGTCGCGCTCGGACCGCCGCTGACCTCGACCCCGCCCGACCAGGCCACCATCGCCGTCGCGTCGGCGGCGTTGCCGTACGGTCGACCCGAACTGCCGGCCGTGGCCGCCGCGCAGGCCAACGCGGTGCGGGCCCTGCAGAACTTCCAGCGGGCGCAGGCCGCCGCCGGGGTGCGCGCCGCCGCAGCCGTAGCCATCCTGAGCGACCTGCGCGACCGTTACTCCAATGTAGACTTTCCGGCGCTGCCTCAGGTCGCGGAGCCGCCGACCCTGGCCCCGGACGGCACGCCCATCTTCTCCACCGAGGCGGCGACCGGCACCTCCGGCGCGACCGGCACGTCGGGCACGTCCGGCGTATCGGCCGCGGCCCGGCCGCTCTTCGCCGACCTGTGGGGCGACGGCCTGGCCGCCGGCCTACCGCAGGCCCAGCTCATCGGGGCGTATCAGGCGACATCGCCGGTCGCGACGAAGGACCCGTCGGCCGGCGGCTCGTTGGCCGGTGGCCCGCCCGGCGGCGGGCTCGCCACCGCCGGTGGCGTGGCCGGTACACTCGCGGCCGGCCTCGGCCGCGGCGGGGTTGGAGCCGCAGCCCGATCCGGTGATTCGGCGGCCGCCCTGCTCGGCGGCGCGGGTGCCCTGTCGGGTTCGGGTGCCGGCGCCGGGTCGAGTCTGGACGGCGGCGTACCGTCCGCCGTGGCTCAGTCGTCTCTGGCCTCCAAGGTCGGCCTGACACCGCCCGGCACCGCCGGGAACTCGGCCGTACCCTCGTTCCTCGGTGGCGGATTCGGCGGCGCGGGCGGGGGCGGCGCACTGGCCGGCGGGGTGGGTTCAGGCGCTGTCGCGGCCTGGCTGATCGGTGAGGTGGAGGAGTTCGGTGTGCGGGCCACGGTCGTGCCTGGAGTGGTCGAGTAGCCGACGGCCGCCACCGAAGGTCTGGCCGGGTTTCGCTTGTTCGTAGAGATTCCGGGGTCGATCCAGAGTAGATTCGCGCACGCCACGGCGCTGTGAGGCGGCTCGGTGCCGACGCTGCGGCTGCGGCCGGACGTGTCTGAATCGTTCGCGACTGAACTACGCCTACCGGGAGCGGGAGTTGGAGCGTAGGCACACCCGCGGCAAGATCGTGCTGCGGCCGGGGCGCTGATCCCCCTCGAGCGCGTCACGACAGAATTATCCCGCGACGACTTGCGGATTCTGCGATGAGAGCGGCGTGCAGCGCGTCTGCCAGGTACGACTCCTGGAGAACGGAGACACCGAGCCTGTTGTTCGTCATGTGCAGATAGGAGTGCAGCAGTCGCGGCAGTGCCATATCGAGGCCGACCTCGCCGTGCCGCAGACCCGCGTCGGAGAACGAGACACCGTCGGTGGCCACCAGCTCCGCGAGGCGTCGACGCAGCGCCCGGCAGTGCCCCAGCCAGCCCCGCGCCGACCCCGGCAGTGCGGTCGGAAGGGAATCTTCGGTGCCGGCCGTGCGTACGGCCTCGCGGATCTCGTCGGCCCGACGCCGTAGTCGGGCGAGCAGCGGCGCATGGGCCTCGCGGTAGACCGGGCGGAGGTCCGCGTCGGCGGTTCCGTACGCCCGCGTCCAGAAGTCGCGGTAGTCGTCGAGGAAGCCGACCACCCGATCCACATCGTCGAGCAGCACGAGACACAGGATGAGCCCCAACTGGGCCGACAGGCCGAGCCGGGCCGACGGGGCCGGCCGTTTGGCGGCCAGCAAGCCCAGAACGAGGTCGCTGGAGGCTTCGAAGTGCCACTCGGCGAGCTCGATGCCGGCCGGGCCGCCGTAGCGGGCGTACTCCGGCTCGTAGTCTGTCCGCCAGACGCTGTTGTTGTCCCGGACCGACATCTCGCCGTCCCGCCCGTACCGCTGGTCCCAGGCCGACTGGTCGTACTCGGCGAGGAACAGTCCACGGTATGTTTGCGCCGTCAGCTGGAGCGCCTGGTCGAGCGAGGGGTTGTCGGCGAGGTACGCCGTCAGGTGTGCCTGCGCCTCGGCCGCCACATCGTCGGGCGCCACGCCGGGCGCGGGTAGCAGCCGCAGCCGTACGTGTGGCCCTTCCATCCAGTACCGGATGAAGAAGTGCGACGCGATCAGACCGCCCTCACGCAGTGACCGCACGATCGGCGCCACGCCGTCGATGAGCAGCTGGTCCTGGTTGTCGGCGTAGAAGATGTGCAAGCTGATCCACTGTGGGCGGTTGGCATGCGGCGCCGCGTCGCTCTCAGTAGAGCCGGTGGTCGAACTCGGCGCTACCATCGCGTTCACCTCCAATCAGCAGGCACAGCAACGTCCGCTCGTCGGTGCCATCGAAGCCGAGTACCTGGTCGACGGCGACATGGTCCAGGTTCAGTACGGCGCCGCAGCCGAGCCCGACGGCGGTCGCCGTGAGGTAGACACTCTGCGCAACCGTGCCCACCTCGGCGTTGAGTAGGCGGTAGCCACGAGGTCCACAGTGGTCGATCATCGCGTCCGATCGACCGGAGACGACGAGCACGGCGGCTGCCTGGTTCAGGTCGTAGTTCATCAGGCTGACACCGATGCCGGCCAGCACGTCCAGCCACCGGTCGGTGGGTGCGGTGGCGCTGCGGTGCAACACCTGCGTGCCGGGGTCGTACAGGTAGCCGCCGGCCGGCAGGCCCGCGATGTGGTTGGCGAGAACCGACAGTCTGGTCCACCCGGTAGGCCCGCCATCGGGCGTGGTGTCGCTGCGATACCCGCTGGTTCGGGTGGCCAGTCGCAGTACCGAGGCAAGCCTGGGCAGCTCGAGCGGCGGCGTGGCAACCATGGCGCCGGAGCTGGAGCGGCGCCGTGGCAGCAAGTCTGAGACCGGATCCGTCGGCGGCGGCTGTGCTGGCTCCGGCAGGGGGTAGGCGTCACCCGGACGATGCGGGCCGGCGGGTGCGGGGTCGACGGCCGCCCGCCGTGCGTCATCTGCGTCCGGTAGTTGCTGGCCGGACCACATGGTTTGCCCGTGCACCCGGGCGGTGCAGGCGAACCGCAGGAGGGTCCGGGACCGTTCAAACGCCGCCGGGCGGTCCGCCGGACCGGCGCACGCCGGCGGGTTCTGGCCGTCCTGGCGGTCCTGGCCGTCCTGCCAGGGCATGGGCACCACGGCCAGGACGCTCTCCACTGCAGTGTCCAGACCCAGCAGCTCGTTGAGGGCCTGGTCATCGAACCAGAGCAGGCGCCACACGGGCAGGTCGATGGCGGCGCCGAGGTGACCGAGGGCGCCGAGTAACGCGCCGAGGTCGATGGTGCCGATGTGATAGGCCAGGTTCGCGTACTTGAACGCGTTGCGCCAGAAGCTCAGCGTTATCAGCAGGAACTGGCTTGCGGCCTGAGCCTGTGGATGCGGTACGACCTGCCGGACGCGGCCGGTGTGATTGCCAAGAGCGAGCCGCTCCAGTGCGTGATGGCCGGGCGCGTAGTGGTAGATGCCAGCGGGCAGCGGGCCGCCATTGCCGGCGACCCAGTAGATCTCCAGCGGATACAGGCCGCCGCCGCTCACCGCGCCCCGGCGCCAGTCCGCGGCGGCGTAGTCGCCCGCCCGCCGTGGCTGCCCCGAGTCGACCCGTAGCCGCCGGGACAGCCTTCCGTACGACATCCGTAGCAACCAGGCCAGCGTCGGCAGGCTGAAGCGCGACCGCGCGGGTCCGGCGGCCAGCTCGGCCGCGAACGGCCGCAAGGTCGCCGGGGCGTCCTCGGGCAGAGCGATCAGTGCAGCCCGCGGGTACGAGTTCTGGGCGGCTGGCTGGTCGTTCCAGTCGGGCTGGAAGTCCGCTGGTGCCGGCCGGCTGCGGACCAAGCGGTGTACCACCGCCGAGTACTCGCGCACGGAGGCCGCCGGCATGTCCCGCACGGTCCGCACGACGAAACCCGGCGTCGCCGGGGCCTCGCGCGCAGGAGGTGTCCCGGCATGGTCGGACGCGTGGTCGTGGCAGACGGGGCAGCCACCGTCTACCACCGGCCGGCTCGTCTCAAGGGTGCGCAACTGCTGGACGACGGCGTGTTGGCTCGGCGAAACGCCAGTCAGCTCGCCGAAGGCGGCGAAGGCCAACGCGCCGCCGATCATGCGCGCGACCAACGGTGTCAAGGCCCCGGTGGGATCCACTGGCCGTGCCGGGTCGAGGCCGAGCTGGGCCGCCGCGCACCACCAGCAGCTGGCCGAGCCCGGCGTGGTCGTCGGACCGATGACCACCCGGCCGTCGAGCGCGGCCGCCGCCAGCACCGGCGCACCACCATTTCGGGCGCGGCCGATCATGTCGAGGATGAGGTCCGGCTCCGCCCGGTCGGCGCTGTAGAGGACGATGTCGTACCCGTCGCCCCCGGGTGGCGGCGGCCACTGACCAGGTACCGGCTCGGGCGTGCCCAGCCGCGCCGCCTCGGCCGCCACGGCGCTGTGCAACGGCCAGCCGGGCGGTGCCGCGAGGAAGACCGGGCCGGCCCCGTTGCGCAGCAGGCCGAGCACGGCCGCCTGTAGTGAAATGCCGTTGCCTGTCAGCAGGATCCGTGCGGTACGCCAGCGCCGGAAGCCTTCGGCGGGTGCGTCGCCGGCGTGCGCCAGGTACTCGTACTGGGCGCGGAAGCGTGGATCCGATGGAGCGGACCCGTTCTCCTGCCCGATGTCGATGACGGCTCCGCGGTCGAGCAGGCCCCGAATCAGCGCGGATACCGTCTCCCGCTTGGCCGCCGGTAGTCCGGCGCAGATTTCGCGCACGGTACGTTCGCCGGTCAGGCGTGGCACCAGCCGCGACAACAGCCGGTAGGCATTCGCGCCGGCCAACCACATTGTCTCGCCGTTGGCCTGGAGCACGGCACCATCGGTCGTCGGGTGCAGTACCGCGTCGCGACGCAACCGCGGCCGGATCACCGCATCGGCGCGAGCATCCATTGTGGACACCTCCGAGAGGTTGTGCGTCCCAGGGTCACGGGAACGGGTGGGGGTACAGCGGCAGGTCGGCGTGCTGGCGAACGGTTGGCATCCGGCCCAGCCGGGCCGGCACCTCGAGCAGCCGGGGCAGGCCGAGCGTGCGATGATTGATGTGACCGAAGGTCATCGGCAGGGTCCCGGGTACGATCACCTTTGCCGCGTGCAGGCCAAGCCGGTCTCGCGTTGCCGGATCGGTCTGATCCACCACGATGGTCTCTAGTCCGAGATCGGCGAGCCGGCCGACCAAGCCGGTCAGCAGGTCGGTGAGGTCAGCGGGGCGCGGCGGTAGGTCCGGCCAGAGCTCGCGCCAGTCCACCGGTTCCTGATCATCGAGCAGGAACGCGTACCGGGAGCGAGCCTCGGGGATGGTGTACAGCAGCACGTGGTCGTCCAGGTCCCTGACCTCCGTCGAGTCGGCGAGCATGCGCAGTGCCCGCTCGGGATCGCGCATGCCGGCCTCGTGCTGGATAAGCGCGTTGGCGAACAAGCCGACGCCTGCCTCCGTTGCCGCCGAGCCAAGCGCGACGCAGGGGTCTTGGTGTGTACCGGCGGCGAAGTAGGCGTTGGGTGCTGCGGGGTCCGGGTCTCTCCTCAGCGCGAGGCTGACCACGGTGGGTAGCCCCAGATCGTTGGTCGCGTCGAAGAGCAACAGCTCGTATCCCGCCTCGTCCAGCACGTCGGCGATGTGCCAGGTCTGCATATCGTCGGCTGGTATCGCGACTCGCCGCAGCGGCGTTTCGGCGTACCAGGCCATGAGGAAGGCGTCGCGCTCGGCGACCTCGAACAGTCCGTAGAGCGCCGCCTCCTCGAGGCTGTTGCCCAACCCGCAGCCGTTGGAGGTCTCATCGATGAAGTGCGGAGCTTCTGTGGTGGGCCGGATGCCGTAGTACGCCGCATGCTCCGGTACCGCGATGGCCGTGCCTTTGGTGAGCGACCATCCGTACACCCATAGTGTCGGTAGGTCAGGCCGGTACGCCGTCACGTGTGGAGACTGCTCCGGATAGCAGAGGTCAGGCAGCCCGAGGCGGACAGGATCCACGGCACGCTGTGGCCCGAGGTCTGCGTAGGCCGCATGGAGGACGGTCCGACGACCGGCGGGGCGCCGGCCAAGCTGCCGCTCCACGGCCTCGAACAGGGCGATGCGCCGCGCCTCCTGCGGGGTGAGCCCCCGGCCGTAGCCGTAATCAAGCCTGCCGTCGGTCGCGAACAGCGCCGATGCCGTGGGTAGCGGCCGCTCGTCGTTGATGTTGACTCGGACCACCTCACCGAGTTGGCCGTCGAGCAACCCTCCGGCCAGCTTGCCGCCGGCCGTGGCCGGGTTGTCCTGCCGCCAGGCGCCGCCCGCCGGCAGCGGTCGTGCAGTCAGCGCGACGCGGGCCGCGTCGGGTGTGTCCTCGGGCCTGCGGTCGCATGTTGGACAACCGGGACGCGGTGCGGGCGAGTTCGCCGATACCCAGCCGTTGGCACTGTTGAATATCCACATTCGGTCGGCCGCGGCCGCCGGATCTTGGATGATCGAGGCAGCCACCGCGGCGACCGCCGGTAGGTTCGTTGGCGGGATCGGCCCACCGAACGTGACCCGCTCCGCATCGATGGGCAACGACAGGATCCGCATTCGGGCGTCCTCGGCGCAGTCGAGGCACCCCAGCAGGCCTGGGCCGACGAGTGGGCCGAGCAGTGTCACCGCGCCGTCCTGCCGCAGTGGCAGCACGGTGCGGCCGCCGGCCACCGCGCGGCGGCTGAACTCACCGAGTTCGGTGGGCGTCCAGGCGGACGGGACAGCGATCGTCACACCACCCGCCGGTTCGGTATCGGGGTCCGGCTCGGCGAGCCCAGCGCATACCCGGACATCTTTCAGGTCGACCAGCGTCGATAGCTGACTGGTGAGCGCCGCCGTCGGTGGGGGTTGAACTACGACAGTCATCCCAGCTCCCATACGCAGAACGCGACGGCGCGCAGTGCCAGCCCCACCTCGTGGCGACCCGGTGGGGCCGGCCGGAGTTGACGTCCGCGCGGCACGAACCGGCGCAGGCCGTGGATTAGTTGTTGCTCGGCGACGCGCCGGACCGCCCGGTCGTCAGTGGCCGGCCCGACGAGCGGTGGGTCGGATGGCTGTGCCGACACGGCGCGGCATACGGTGACCGGCGCGTCGACCTCGAGGCCAGCGCGGTTGGCCTCGTGCATGGCCACGGCACCCAGCGCCGCGTTCGCGACCGCTGTTCCCGCGCTGGCCTCGACCGCCCAGGCCAGCTCGCGGCCGGCCACCTCCACCCGGGCGGCGAAAGCGCCATCGGCGAGGCGGGCGAGGCCGAGTCGCGCATCCAGTCCACATCGGATGGTCAGGGTGATCCACCACCTGCGCGCCGCCGGATCGTCGCGCCATCGGTGCTCGGTGCCCGGGCCGGCGGCGGTCGCGGCGGCTCGCCCGGCCACCTGGTAGGCGGCGCGGCGCAGGAGACGTCCCGTGGCATGCTGGTCGTCGATGCCGACCGCCAACCGGCCGGTTCCGTCTGGACCGTCGGTTCCGTCAGGGTTGAGCAGCCGCTCGGCGCCACCGAGGGTGGCATCGAGTCGGGCCGTACTGATTTTGTCGCCTGTCCCGAGTACCCGCCATCTGTCGGCCTCGCACATCGCCAGGGCGGCCGGAACTTGGGGCAGGTCTTCGTAGCGCGGCACGGGCAGCACGCCCAGTTCCGGGTCGCACAGCGCGTCCAGTCGCGCCAGGACGACGTCGGGACTGTCCGCCGGGCCGGGTGTGTCCCCACCATCGGCGAGCCACGGGTGGTACCCGACGGTGAATGGTTTGGCTCGGGCGACGAGGACCATCGGCCACGAGTCCGGCAGTGTGTCGGGGGCGGACCGGCCGGCGGGGACGGCAGCGCCGGCAGGCTCGGTGCCGGCAGGCGCGGTGATCGGGCCGCGCCCCGGATCAGGTAGCCCGGCGACCACCCGCAGCAGCCGCTCGGTGGCGGCGGCGCCCAGGACCGCCGCGAGTGGCTGGGGCGCGGCTGTTGCGCGGGCCGGCCGGCCGGCGACGCCGAGGCGGATGGCGACCCGCGAGGCGGTCGCCGCGCCCTCGTCAGGCGCCGCCGGATGAGTTGCGAACCCGCGGTGCTCGCCGATGCCGGCGAACACCGCCCAGTTCTGGGCGGTCAAGGCAACGATTGCGGGGTCCTGCAGGGCCACACCGCCTGAGCGCGACACCTGCACGCCGGTCGCGAGCAACGCGGAGATGGCAGCGTCGGCCACCGCCGACCCAGCGTCCCCGGTGACGGCCACGTCCACGGTCGTGGCGGCGAGCTGGTGCCAGGCCACGGCTGGGTCGGCGGCCAGCTGCTCGAGCCAGTCGGCCACCAACGGCGGCGGCGCATGCTCGGTGTCGTCGCGCCAGGCGGAGACCACCGGCAGCGTCAGGTCGTGATCGCGTAGGGCAGACACCAGTTCCCGTAGCACCTTCAGCAGGGCTGGTCGCGACGCGGCCGCCGCCAGCCGTTCGGTCGCCACACCACGCCGCAGGGCGGGCTCCAACCGCTGCCACAGCCGCCACAGGTCCGCGCCGCCGACGACGGTGAAGGCGGTGTTCCAGCCGCGGACGTAGATGCCGTCGGGGGTTGGGGACACGTGTACCGCCGGACGCAACCGCACCACAGTCGCCGCCGCGTTGGTAGGCCCCACTGGGGCGCTCATCGCGGCGTTGCTGCGGCAGCGGCCTGGGACCTCAAGACCTCCTCGACGAACTCCCGCCAGGTGCGTCCGGACAGGCGTTGTGCCGCCTCGGTGACGAGCGCGGCGGCCAGGTACCGTTCGGCCGGGGTCAGGTCGGTCACCGCCAGCAGTAGATACAGCATGTTGGTGCAGAAGCGCTCGATGTCGAAACCACGCTGTGCGTCTGCGTCGCGTTGGAATCCCTGGACAAGTTGGTGGAACTCGCTGGAGTCAGTGCTGGCGTGCATCGCCATCAGCGGGGTCGGATCGTCGAACGCTGCGAGGCGACGCAGGGTGTCCCGGGGTGAGGCCGAGCGCAGTTCGCCGCGGTCGTGTGCCGCCGCCGCCAGGTCCCGTGCCGTCGCGCCCCAGCGCTGCCACGCGGCGGCGAGCGGATCGCTGGTGTTGGCGTCGACGCTGCCGGCGACCAGGTCGGTCACTCGGTCGGCAGTGCGCCGCCAGATCGCGTGATGCCGCGCCCGTAGCGTTCCGTCCGGGTCGGCGTGGTGCAGGTACAGCTCCAGGTGTGACAGGTAGGAGATGTAGTTGCTGTGCAACCCCCAGCGGCCCGCCGCTGCGTGCGCGGCCAGCGCGATGACGGCCGCGCGTACCCGGGCTTGCGTGGTGTCGGCGCGTCGCCCGACGTCGGCGACCGTCGCCTCGACCGCCGGTACTCCGGCCCGCAGCAGGGCGGCGCGCACGGCGCGGGTGGCCGGTCCGCCGGATACGCGGGCCGCCGCGGCCGGGTCCGGCTCCTCGACCCGAACGGTGTTGTCGTCGATGAACGGCTCGTAGGGCGGCGGCACCAGCTCCGCCCGTCCGGCGGCGGTAGCCAACGCCGACAACTCGTCGGGCGACATCCGCACCCGCGACCGGTGGTCGACCAGATGCCGGGCAATGCCGCGTGCCAGCTGTGCGGAGGCATCGATGAGCGTGTGCCGCTCGCCGGCCAGGCGGAGACGAACGTGTGGCCCGTGCAGCCAGCCGCGCTCCAGGTGTGCTTCGATGCCCGGCTGGAGGTGGCGTAGTGCCGGCAGCACGGCATCGCGCAGGAGTGGTGCTTTGATCGGGTCGTAGTAGTAGACGACGACGTCCCGCTGAATCACGGTCATGTTCATCCCCTCCGGAGGTAGGTCTCGACGACCAGTTCGGTGGCGTGCCGCCCGGTCGGTGCCTCGCCCGGTACCGGCAGCGCCTCCTCGATCAGTACCGGGCCGCTGTGCTCGGCCAGCAGTCGGGCAAGGCAGCGCAGGTGCAGGGCGCTGGCCAGGTCGACGAACTGCGGTTTCGGATCGGCGGCGCGCTGTCGTTTCGGAACGTCGACGAGCTGTGGCTTCGGATCGGTGAGGGCGGCGCGCATCGCCGCGTGATTCCCCAGGCGCGCGAAGTAGCTGGAGACGAACACCGCCGGCGGCAGCCCCAGCGTCGCCGCCCAGCGGACGGCGCCGCGGGCGGGCACATCACCGTCGTGGCGCAGGTCCGAGATCAGATCTTGCACACTCTGCGGGTCGAGCCGCCAGGCGCGCCGGGAGAGCACCAGCGAGCGGTAGCGCAGCCGGGCGTACCGCTTGACTGTCCGCCCGCGTACCTCGACCGGTTCCGCAGGCGGCAGGTGGCTGAAGTGAGTCAGCGACCCGCCAAGGTCCAGGTAGAGCGGCGCGACCCGGTCCGGCAGCCATCCCGGGAAGAGGAAGCCGAGGTACAGCACGTTGAGGAGCTCGCCGGTGCCGATCACCCGCAGCCGCACCGTGTCGCTTTCCTGGTGATGAACCAGCTCCAGCTCGGTGGCGAGCAGGTTCGCCCAGGCCGGATCCTCACCAACCTCGTCGGCGAGCAGCCGCGGATGGAGGTTGGCGTTGAAGCCGTACGTCGGGCGGTACTGCACGGGGCGGCCGTCGCGCAGCGCTTCCCGCAGTTGCCTGCCCACCGCCGCGGCCAACTGGGGCCCCAGCGCGGCGAGAAAGCGGCTAGTGTACCGGCCCCACCCGTCGCCGACCCCGTTTAAGCACCACCCGATGCCCTCGGCATCTTGAAATGGTTGGACGAAGTAGGCGCGCGACGACGGCCGCCGCGACAACCACCGTGGTGCCGTCGCCACCGCCTCATCGATCAGGTCATCGGTCAGTTCCAGTTCATCGCCGTGCCGGGGCGCGCGCCGGACCGCCGCGACCACCTCGCGCCGCAGTCGCGCGAGGTCCACCAGGTCCGGCGGCAGCGGCGGGGCGCCGTCCGGCATTTCGACCACGGTGCCGTCCGAGTCGATCCCATTGCCCGCGGCCCACAGCCACTCGCCATCACCGATGACCTCGGCAACCGGAGCGCTGCCGCCCGGACCGGACTGTTGCACCAGCCGCTGGCGCAGCAGCGCCCGCATCACTGCCGCATTGTCGAACACCTCGGCCAACGCCGACACCTTCGCCAGGTCGGGCCGGCTGTTGCTGCCGGCGGATACGCCGAGAAGCAGCCGATCGCGGCAGACGACATCCTCGCGAAGCACCGCGGCGTCCGGTGGACGTTCGGTACGGGTCACGGCGAACGCGTCGCGCCACTGGTCGGCCAGTCGGTCCAGTACCGGCACGCGTTCTGTCGCCGGAAGCTCGGCGAATTGCCGGCTCTGCTCAGCGATGGTTCGCAGCTCGCGGGCCAGCTCGCTGCCGCCGCGGCCGGCCAGCCAATCGGCCAGCGCGGGAAGCGGGTCCGCTGCCTGTGGATCGACCGGTGCGATCGGCACCAGCAGTTGCTCGTCCGCCAGCCGGCCGAGATATGCGGCTGCGGCGCCGGCACGGGAGCTACCGGCCGGCAGCCGGCCGGCCAGCATGGCGGCGAGCTGGTCGATGGTTCGGCCGGCAGGTCCGGCGTCGCGAAGCTCCGCGACCACGGCGTCGAGCGCTGCGGTGCGGGGCAACCGGACCAACTGTGCCCGGACTTGCATGAACCCGACGACGGCGACCGACTCGTCGCGCTGGAACTCGACCCGCAGGTCGCCGACGGTCAGTGCCGGCGCCAGCCGGTGCGGGATCCCTCGCCGGTACTCCGGCATCGCCAGCACTCCGCGCAGCAACATCGTCACCAGCACGTGGTTGGGCAGGCTCACTGCGGTCCCGCGGAGTTCGTCGGGGCTGCCTGCCGCGGCAGGCGTCCACCGTCCCCAGCCCACGGTCGTAAACCACGACCACGGGCTCACTTTCGTCGTCACGCGCAGGGCGTGTCGGAGGATTTTCGGTTCGGCCTTGCGTGTCTTCGCGTCGGATTCGCCGCCTGCGGCCGCGGCCCGCTGAAGTCCCGAGAGCAGTGAGGCGCTAGACAGCGCGACCGCTCGACGCACACGTTCATCGGAGCACACCGCGGCGAGCGCCTCCCGATCCGCCGCCAGCGCCGGCCCGGTCTGGGCGGTCAGGTCTGCCAGCAACCGCTCCCGCTGGTCCACAATAGACAGCCAGTTCGCCAGCTGCGGTATCCTGGTGGGTAGCTCACCGAGCCCGGCGCGGACCGTCGCGTTAGGAGAACGCCGGTTGTGCACGTCTCGGCGTAGCGGCAACACCACTGTCCGGTGGTACTCCCCGGAATGGTCCGCGCGGCTTGCGTACAGCTCATCCGAGAGCCGCTGCGCCGTCCGGGTGAGCGCACGCTCGCAGTCGATCGCGGCGTGCATCAGGTCGCGGTAGCGCTCGGCGGCCGCTGCGGGTTGTGGGAAGGGCAGTGCCGACACCCGCACGAGTGCGTACGGCGCGACCTCGATCGTGGCCGGCCCGTCGCCGGGCGTCGGATCCGGACCCGGCTGCGGTCCGGTAACTGCATGCTCTATCGCAGATACGCTCATCGACGCTTCCGTTATCGTGGCCAAGGTAGTTTGGCCCGCTGTTAGTAGCGGCTCCGGTCCGGCCGTAACCGCACCGGAGCCGCCGGTTGCTGTCGCGGGGTTGCGCGATCCACACGCTCCATCGGATGACACGTCCGCTGTACGCCAGCCTGGCGGTCCGATGTGGGGCGCGCGATCCGATGGGACTTATTTCCTCACCCAGCCGCCGGTCACGTCGGGGTGCACGACCCCTTGCTCGTGACCGAGCCACTGCTGGAGGCGGCGGTCTCCGGCGACGCCACCGCGTCCCGCAGCGTCGTCACATCGATCTCGGTGATCTCAAGATCATCGAGATCGATCAGATCCAGGTTGTTGTCCATCTGGCTACACCTCCCTTCCATGTGCTGGTGTCCGGGGCGACCGCGGCGCCCATCCACGGGCAAGCCGGTGGCGTGCACTCTCACCGGCCGGTCGCCAGCTTCACTCTCACACTCCCCCGGGCCGGCGGGATCGGTACCTACCACCTAGATTGGCTGGCCGCTCCGCCCAACTTCGACAGCCAACAAACCGAGCCGTCGAGCCGCGCCCGCCGTTAGCAGTGGCCCCGTTCCGGCCGTAACCGGACCGGAGCCGCCGGTGGCTGTCGCACCCAAGAGCCGCCAGCAAAGGAGGTGGCCTCACGTCGGCTGGCACGACCCCTTCGTCGTGATCGAGCCACTGCTGGAG
>NZ_BONZ01000113.1 GCF_016862975.1 Rugosimonospora africana | reverse complement strand
CTAGGCAAGCCGGTGGCGAGGTGGCCTCAGTTCGACTTGGAGCACGACCCTTGGCTCGTGACCGAGCCACCGCACGAAGCGGCGGTCTCCGGCAACGCCACCGTGTCCCGCAGCGTCGTCACATCGACCTCAGTGATCTCGAGATCATCGAGATCGATCAGATCCAGGTTGTTGTCCATCTGGCTACACCTCCCTTCCATGTGCTGGTGTCCGAGGCGACCACGGCACCCATCCGTAGGCAAGCCGGTTGCGAGGTGCCTCAGTTCGAATGGGAGCACGACCCTTGGCTCGTGACCGAGTCACCGCACGAAGCGGCGGTCTCCGGCAACGCCACCGTGTCCCGCAGCGTCCTCACATCGACCTCAGTGATCTCAAGATCATCGAGATCGATCAGATCCATGTTGTTGTCCATCCGGTTACACCTGCCTTCCATGTGCTGGTGTCCGAGGCGACCACGGCACCCATCCGTAGGCAAGCCGGTGGCGTGCACTCTCACCGGTCGGTCGCCAGCTCCACTCTCACACTCCCCCGAGCCGGCGGGATCGGTACCTACCACCTAGATTGGCTGGCCGCCCCGCCCAACTTCGACAGCCAGCAAACCGAGCCGCCGAGCCGCTGCCGCAGCGGCCCGCCGTGAGCCGACCGACAGCTTGGCCAGCACTGCGGTCGTCGGGCGCGGGCCGCGCGGAATCCGAAACCCGCCGAGTCCCCGCATCAGTCGCCGCAGCGCGCGAGCGGCGGCGTGCGCACCAAGAGCCTCCAACAGCTCCAGCGCACGAAGGCACGCGTCGGGCTCGAGGCCGCGGGCCAGAGCGTCCGCCTGCTCGTACACGCAGCCCAACTGCTCCCACGCCTCCGCGGCGCCCCGCCAGTCACCAGTGATGACGAGCCGGTATGGTTCTGCGTACCATCCCCGCACCGGGAGGTCTGTCCCGGTCCGCCGCAGCCACCAGGCCAGCTCACCGGCGTACCAGGGAGGCCGGGCCTGAGTGGCCAACTCCAGAGCGAGGGTCGGGTCGCCCGGATCCAGCGCCGCGCCAGTCAGCCCGGTGTACTCCGCCCAGGCGATCGCAACCGGGGCCCTGCGGCGCAGGTCGGCGCGTGCCAGCTGGGTATTGACCACTCGCAACGGTTCGACGGCCGCTGGATGGCCGCCATCGGGTTACGTGACATCACTTAGATTGGTCAGCCGGACCGCCCAGTTCGGCGGCAACCAGACCGAGCCGTTGGGCCGCGGTCGCGGCGGCTCGCCGTGATCCGACCGACAGCTTGGCCAGGACCGCCGCGACGTGGTGCTCTACGGTGCGCTCCGACAGAGTGAGCCGGGCGGCGATCTCCCCGTTACTCAGCCCGACCGAGAGCAGTCTGAGCACCTCCGCCTGCCGGACGGTCAGTCCCGCTGGGTTGGCCGCGGTCGCCGGGCGAGGGCCACGCGGGATCCTCAACTCGCCGAGCGCACGCATCCGGCGGCGCAGCATTCGGGCAGCGCCGTGCGCGCCGAGAACGTCCAGCAACCGAAGCGCGCGAAGGCACCCATCGGGGTCTGAACCGGAGGCCAGAGCCTCTGCCTGCTCGTACGGGCAGGCCAAGTCCTCCCACGCCTGTGCGGCGCGCCGCCAGTCGCCGTTCAGAAGGAGCCGGTACGGCTCGGCGTACCACTCCCGCACCGGCGGGTCCGCCCCGGCACGCCGCAGCCACCAGGCCAGCTCCCCGGCGTACCAGGGGTGCCTGGCCCGAGAGGCCAACCTGAAGGCGCTGGTCAGGTCACCCCGGTCCAACGCGGCGCCGGTCAGCCAGGCGTACTCGGCCCAGGCAACGGTGACCGGGGCCTTCCGGCGCAGGTCTGCGTCCACGGCCTGGGCGTTGGCCGCGCGCAACGACTCGACCGCCGACGGCTCACCCAGGCGCGCGCGTACCCGGCCGAGCACGGCGAGCGCAATCGCCGCGAACGGGCCTTGCCGCAGGGGCCGGGCGAGGGCGGTCCGCACGTCCTCTTCGGCGCCCGACCAGTCGCCACGATCCAGGCGTAGCCGGGACCGGACAGCGGTCAGGTACCGGACCGCGGGCAGCAGCTCGTGATCGGTGGCGAACCGCAACGCCCGTTGCAGATCCCCGGAGGCGCGGGGGTCGCGCTGCTCGACGCCGTACGTGGCCAGCCTGGTCAAGGCACGGACGGCTTCCCCGGCCAGCCCGTGTCGTCGGGCGAGCGCGTGAGCGCGGTGCAGGTCGTCTCGCCCGCCGACCAGCCCGGCTGCGAGGCGCGCCGTGCCGAGGTCTGTCAGGGCATGGGCGACAGCGTACGAGTCATGCAGGCGCTCCGCCACGTCGAGCGCCTGGGCGGCCCAGCGGATGGCCCGACTCGGACCTTTGGTCTGCACGCCGAGCTCGGCGCGATTGCCATAGGCCAGCGCGAGCTGCCGCCCGTCCGTGCCCGTACGCTCCAGCAGCTCCACGGCCGACACCGCCGCCCGCTCAGCGTCCTGGCGCCGGCCCGCCCACCAGAAAAGCCTGGACAACCACCGCAGGTTGTCTGCCACCATGGCCGGCTGTGCGAGCTGCTGGCGAATGGCGACGGCAGCGCGGCGGGCGTCGATCGCGGTTGCGGCGTCGCCCGCCCAGAACGTGTGCTCCGCGAACAGCTCCCACAGTTCGGCACGGTCCTGGCAGGACAGCTGGTCGGCATACCGCAACGCCGCCTTGAAGTGATCGGCGGCCGCGCGGTGTGACTGCCCGGCAGCGGCACGTCGGCCAGCCATCCGCGCATAGCGGAGTACGACGACCTCGTCTCCGCACTCCGCCGCGTGATGCGCCAGTCGCGCCGGATCGGCGTCGCTTGCCACCAACACATCCAGGATCGCCCGGTTCAGCTCGCGTCGCACGGCGATGGGTAGGAGGCCGTACACGGTTCGCCGCAGGAGCTCATAGCGAAAGCCGAGTTGTTCCTCAGTCTGCACCAGTAGGCCGGTGGCCAGGCCATCGGCCTGCGCAGCAGGGTCGTCGGCGCCGCACTTGGCAAGCACACCCCGATCGAGCCCGGACGGGCTCGCCGCGAGCAGTCGGATCATCTGCTGAGCCGGTTCGGCGAGGCCGGCCAACCTGGTCTGCACCAAGGCTTGGACCCGGGCCGGCGTGCCGGCTTCGTCATCGGCCGCCAGCACCTCGCTCACGAGCAGAGGGTTGCCACCGGTCAGCCTGTACAGATCCCCACCCACCGCGCCCTTGCGGCGAGCGAGCACGTCGACGGCGGCCGGCGACAACGGATGCAGCGGTATCTGGCGAACCAGCCGGGCCGGCAAACCGGCCAGGACGGTGTACAGAGGATGGTCGGTCCGCAGGTCGTCATCACGGTAGGTCAGCACGACCAGCGCCGGCACCCGGTCCAACCGGCGGCCGATGAATGCCAGGAGTCCCAGGGTGGCCGAGTCCGCCCAGTGCACGTCCTCGAACACGACAACGGTCCGCCCCCGTCGGCACACCTCGTCGAGCAGCGCGGAGAACACATTGGAATCAGACCCGTGCGAGGCCAGTACTTCGGCGAGCCGGCCTCCGCACTGCCGCGCGATGTCGTACAGCGGCCCCAACGGACGCGACCGGGTGAGCGGATCACACAACCCGATGAGCGGTTCGCCAACTCCCGGACGCTGCTGCGCGAAGTGCCGCACCAACGTCGAGCGACCAATGCCCGCCTCGCCGGTCACCAAAACGATCCGGCCCTCTTCCGCACACTCGGCCAGGGACCGGGACATTTCGGCGAGCGCGACGGAGCGTTCCAGCGGCTCGTCCGGTGCGCGAGCCGCCAAGGCCTCACCGTACACTTCGGACGAACAATCGGCCGACCCAGACCTGCACGACGGCCGTCAACACGACCGTCGTGACGACCGCCACCCAGATGCTGCGATCGGCGTGGTCACCGGCGAACAGTGCCCGCACCGCGTCGACCGTCCAGGTCATGGGATTTACCCTGGAGATGTCCAGCAGCCAGGCCGGGGCGCTGGCCGCGGTGATGGGCAGCAGGACTCCGGACAGCAACAGGAGGGGTTGGGTGACGGTGTTCAGCACCGGACCCAGCGCATCCTCGCTACGCAGCCGCAGCGCCGCGGCGTACGACAGCATGGACATGAGCAGCGCCACCAGGCCCAGCAACAGGTACACCAGAAGTAGGTCGCCGATCGACACCGACAGTCCGAACGGCAGACCGAAGACGACAATGACGCTGGCCTGAAAGAGCAACGAGATGACCTCGCGCAGGCACCTGCCGAGAAGCAGGGCCTGCCGGCTGACCGGGGTGACTCGGTGGCGTTCCAGCACACCGGCCCGCTGCTCGCCGATGAGCGTGAAGCCAGCGAACAACGTGCTGTAGAGAGCCAGCATCACCAGCAGGCCGGGCACGAAGGTCTCGTACGCCTGACCGGTCGATCCAGCGTGCAGTGCTGTCTTCAACAACGGGGCAAACAGTACGAGGTAGAGGGCGGGCTGTAACACGCCGGTGATCATCCAGGCCGGGCTACGTCGCAGGAGGAGCAGCTGACGCTCCACAATCAGCCACGTTTCGCGCAACATCGTCAATGTAGGTTCTCCTGCCACTAGTCGCGCAACGAGCGGCCGGTCTTGGCCAGAAAGACGTCATCGAGGCTCGGCCTGTGCAGTTCGACCGACTCTGGCAGGACACCGGCGCGGTCCAGGACGCGAAGGATCAGTGGTACCGCGTTCTGGGCGGCATCCACGTACAGGTGCAGCCCGCCGTCGCCCGGTGCCTCCAGGCGCCGCACGTAGGGTTGATGCTCGAACAGCCGGGCGGCGGCCTGCGAGGCACCGTTGAGTCCGATGCTGACCACGTCGCCGGCGAACTCCCGCTTCAGCTCCGCCGGACTGCCCTCCGCAACGATCCGGCCATCGTCGATGATCGCGATTCGGTCGCAGAGCGCGTCGGCCTCATCCAGGTAATGCGTGGTGAGGAACACCGTCATGCCGTTGTCACGTAGCCGGCGGATCTCGATCCACATGTGCGCCCGGCTCTGCGGATCCAGCCCGGCGGTCGGCTCGTCAAGAAAGAGCAACCCTGGATCGTGAATGACGCCCAGGGCCACATCCGCTCGGCGCCGCTGGCCACCCGAATAGGTCTTGCACCGACGGTCCGCGCAGTCGTTGAGTTCGAAAGCCTCAATCACGGCGGCCGCGCGGCGCACCGCGTCGGCCCTGGAACAGCCGTACATGCGTGCCTGCAGGACAAGTTCCTCGCGAGCGGTCAACTCATACCAGGTGCTCCCACCTTGCGCCACATACCCGATGCGGCGGCGCACCTCCGCCGGCCGGGTGGCGAGGTCGATACCGGCGATGGTGGCAGTCCCGCTGTCCATCGGCAACAGCGTCGTCAGCATCCGGAGCGTGGTGGTCTTGCCCGCTCCATTCGGTCCGAGGAAGCCGAAGATCTGCCCTGATTCGACGAACAGGTCGACACCCTGCACCGCGGCCACGTCCGTGTCGCGAAACCGGTACGTCTTCCGCAATCCACGTGCGTCGACTGCCGCCGTTGCGGACATGAGTCCTCCACGTTTACAGACACGGCTTGCCGGGCCGTTCCCGATCCTGCAGATAGTGACCACAGCGCACGCCGATGGACGAGAAGTCGATCGGATTGGGAATTACCCGTCGGAAGTTCACCAGGCGGACCTCCAGGACCGCCTCAGGTATTCTGCCGATCGGCTGCGGTCGACGTCTTCGTCAGCTGTGCCGAATCAACTGGCGGATCTGGTAAGAAACTGAAATCCCGCTCAAAACAGCTCCCGGGCCCGGATGCGGGCCACCACCACGCTGAGGATCCTCACCCCAGCGGTCGACGCGGGGTCGAGGCCGGTGATGTCGCGAACTCGCTGCAACCGGTAGTCCAGGGTCCGCGGATGGATGATCAACGCCGAGGCAGTCGCAAGCCGCCCCATATCGTGGCAGTAGTACGCGTACAGCGTCTCGACCAGACTCGGCCCGGCGGCCAGGCGTTGCGCGAATCCCCCCAGCCAGGTGTCGATCTGAGGCGTTCCGGCCACCGACAGCTCGGCGAAAAGGTCGGCAACCGCATACCGTCGCGCCGGCTTATCCTCCAGCGGCGCGACCCGGCTCAGACCCCGGGCTAGGGACAGGCTTTCCGCGAGGTGCCCAATCACGCCGTCAACGGAGCCGACCTGGCACGCCCGTCCAATCGCTACGACTGTCGACCGGACCTGCTCGAGCGGGACGTCCTCGCTCGCGCCGTCCAGCGGAGTGAGGATTACCAGTTCGTCCGGCGCCAACCACGCCGTCACAAGTCGGCGGTCCGCTAGGGCATGACTCACCCCGTGACGCTGCGAAGCGGGCACCGGGCTGGGTATCCGCAGCACCGACACCGCGTATCGGTCGGACATTGGCACACCCAGCCCGTCCACGGGTAGCCATTCGACCGGCTCGTCCGCGATCAATGCCTGGGCAAGCAGTTCCATCCGGCCGGCCACGGCGTTGGGGGGATCCGCGCCGTCGAGGTAGCCATTGAGGTAGGCCGCCCGTGCGCGCACCCCCTGGGCGCCCAACCAGCCGACCAGCCGCAGCAGGTCGCCGATGGTGTTGGGGCCGGAGGCCGCCCTGATCTCGTGCAGGAGCCGCCCGGTGTGCAGGTCCACCACCCGCTGCTGCGAGGCCAGCGTCAACGCCGCCTCGGCCCGGATCCGCCCCGCCTCGGCGAAGGTCGACAAATCATTCTCCTCCAGCGGCCGCCCGTTCGCGGCGAGGTCCAGTGTGCGCCGACGAATGAAGACCGCGAAGTCGACCATGTCATCCCGGTCGATGACGTCCCTGCGCGACGCCTCGTACTCGGGCACCTCGCTCGTGAAGATCTCCACCGCCTGCTGGGCGTTGGCCTCGATCTGCGCACGCAATACACCGAACAGCGCTCCCATGTTCACACTCCGCAGTCAGCATCGTCACATCACAGGTCATTCGCGCCGTACGCCTTCGTGGATGGCGCCGTATCCCAGAGACTTGCTGAACGACACGTCCAGCAAGCCGTTCGACGAGATCGCGTCGATGCCCGATCGGCCGCCTGATGCGGGCGTTCCAGCTGTCCAACCGCCCGCCGCCGGGCCAGGGGCCGCGACGCCTCGGCCTCAGCCACGGGGAACAAGATGCGCTCGAACAGTGCGTCCTCCTCACGCCACGCATCGAAGAGATCCAGAGTTGTGACGATCCGCGTACTTCGCCATCCTGTAGCGCACCGCGAGCGGCGCCCCGAACGCCAGGTCGGGTCGAAGGCCGCATTTACTACGTCTTCACCGGCATCGAGCACCACACTCGTCGCGGGCCAGCGGGGCAGGCACCGGACAGTACGGCGCCTGCCATGATGCTATGGGGATGGGCTTCACCGCTTGTCGCGGTACCAGGGCAACGGTGAGCAGACGCTCGCGGTGGTGGAATCTCTCAAGGCCGGGTCCACGGTCGAGCTTCAGGAGACTGCCGCCCTGGCGGGAGTACGGCTTCTTCGAGCTGCCGGACGGACCACCGTGGGAGACCGGCGTCCAGGACGACGCCGGGCAACCCAGCACAGACGCCGCCCGAGCCTGCCCGATGTCAACGTCAGCTTGGGTACCCCGGAAGTTTCTTCCTCATCTTCGGCGCCGACGCCGACGCCGTGCACGTCTACCACGTGCTGCGCTGGGGTGTAGGTTGCTCCATCGGTGCCGCCCTGCGGAGGCGGTGGCGCACGTTCGAATCCTGCCGGGGGCACCACCGGATAAAGTCCGGATGAGCGGCAGAAACGAGCCCTCTTGTCAACGGCCAGTGATCTCGGTTCTGGATCAATCTTTGGATGCCGTTGGTGATCTTGGTGTGGAGTCGTTAACGGGGTGAGTGTTGGCTGAGGCCGATTACGTTGGTCCCGGCGGCGGTCAGGACGTGTTGGATGTGGGTTTTGGCGAGTCCGCGGTATCGGCAGTGACGTAGGCCGTGGGCGTGGACGGTTTCGGAGACGGTTGCCTCCGCGCCGGCGCGCATCGCGTAGCGTTTCTGCCATTCGAGGGTCTTCTGCTGGGCTCGTGTGCGGGTTTGGATCTCCTGCAACGGTTGTGGTAGCAGCAGGATGTGACGTCCCTTGCCGTCGACGTTGCCGGTGCATTGCAGGCGCACAGAGCAGCCGCGGCAGTCCGATCGTCGGAACAGGACTGACAGCCGTGGTTTGCGGTCGGCCATGGTGGGTTTCCAGGGTGGGCTGGTCGTGCCTTGCGGGCAGGTCAGCGTCTTGTCTTCCCAGTTGATGTGGAAGTCTTCCTTGGTGAACCCTGGGCTTTCGGCGGCGGTCGGGTCCAGTCGCACGGGCCCGACAACGGTGATGGCGTGTCGCGTTGCCGCATGGTGGACGACTTCTGGTGTGACATACCCGCTGTCGAGGAGGTGTTCGTTCGGCTCAAGGCCCCGCCCTGTGAGGTCGTCGTGGATGCGACCCAGCACGTCGATGTCCTGTTGCGGCGCAGGCGTGGTCACCACGTGCACGATGACACGGGGCCGGTCGTCATCGCAGGTCTCCGTCTGGTGATCCTTGTAGCCAACCCATTCAATCTTCCCGGGCTTGTGACTGAATCGGGCCTCAGCATCGTGTGGGGAGACGATTTCCAGGCTCGACCACGGCACTCGGGCCGGCTCCGCATCGTCGCCGGCGGCACCGGCGCGGGAGGAACGACGGGCGGTACCTTGTCTACTCATACGCGCGCGAGACTGCTTGGCTTCCCGCCACCGGAGCCTGCCCGACTCGTCGTACCAGAACTGCTGGATCCAGACTCGACGCAGGATGTCCACCTCGGCGAGGTTCCGGATAGCCGATGGCGCTTCCGCTGCCAGGGCCGCCTGCAACAATTCCACGCCGTCGGCGCCGACCTGCTCAACGTACTGGGCCACCGCGGCCGCCCCGGCCGGCTGGCGCTCGTGCCGCACCGCCCGCCCGTAACGGGCGTCCCAACCCGGCGAAGCGACACCGGCCAGCCAGACCTCGTCCAGGGCTTCGACTGCCTTGATCGCGGTCCGCATCGTTTCCGCGACCAACTCCACCCGGCTCAGCTTGCGGACCGCAGCCAGGACATGGGTGGAATCCGTCCGCTGCCGACCCCGACGCTTGACCAACCCCGCGTCCACCAGCCGCTCGACCATCACCGCCAACAGCTGATCGGCCCGGTCACCTTCAGCGAGACGGTCACGGAACTCGCTGAGCACGGAATGATCAAACCCGGGTTCAGTCAACTCCACCCCGAGGGCGTACTTCCAGTCGATGCGGCACGCCACTGCGCGAGCCGCCTGCCGATCGGTGAGATTCTCCGCGTACTGCAGCACTGACACCAACGCCAACTGAGCCGGGGATATCCCTGGCCGCCCATCAGCAGGGAACCAATCAGCGAAGTCCTCGTCGACGAACAGGTCAATCCAACCGGTCCCGAACCCACATCGCCGGTGTTCCCTTCGGATTAGCCGACCACGCCACCCGCGCCGTCTCCACTGGAATCGGCCTACCCGAACCACATCCCATCGACATCCGGCCATCTCAACAGCAGAAAGCAGTTCCGCGTCGACGACGCGCCGGTGATCACCTCACCCGCTCAAGATCACCAACGGCATCATCTTTGTAGCAGCGTTACGGTCCGTGGTTGTCGTTAGTCCGGTAGCAGGATGCGTTGGCGTAGGAGGTCGAGGCG
>NZ_BONZ01000112.1 GCF_016862975.1 Rugosimonospora africana | reverse complement strand
CCCCGTGGTTTTTTACCGGTTTCGGCCGATCTGAGCGGCTACGGTACCTTTGCCAGCATAGGGCCGGCTGAGCCGGTTTGAGAGCTTAAAAGGTCTATTCAGCCTTCAGTCACGTATTCGAACGTAAGGTCGTTATATCCGCGAACTACGTCGCAGGGAGGGGTCTTCGATGACGTCGCGCGCACGCTCGCTCGCCGCGACCGGGATGGAGGGCGACCGGGTGCGGGTACGGGTGCTCGCCACGTGCGGATGCTTCGAACCGGGGTTCCGCGGCGGCGGACCGGTCAGATCACTGGCGGCGATAATGGCGAGCCTGCCCGGGCACGTCGACCTGCTGCTCGTCACGCGGGACCGGGACCTCGGCTCCGCGCAGCCCTATCCCGGGCTCTCGGGCCGGTGGGTCGACCGGTACCGCTCACGGATCTTCTACCTCGACACCCGCCGGCCGGGACAGTGGTTGCGGCTGTGGCGCGCGCTCCGCCGGGACGAGTACGACCTGTTGTACGTCAACAGCCTCTGGGCGCCGGTGTTCACCGTGGTGCCGGTGCTCGCCGCGCGGCTGCGACTGATCCGTGCGGCGACCGTCCTGATCGCACCGCGCGGCGAACTGTCCGCGGGCGCGCTGTCGCTCAAGGCCGGCAAGAAGCGACTGTTCCTGCGGTGGTGGCGACCGTTCCTGCGCGGCATGGACACCGTCTGGCACGCCTCCACCCGGCACGAGGCCACCGACATCAGGTCCGCGTTCCCGTGGGCAAGCGTTGAGATCAATCAGGATCAGAGCCAGCTGCCCGCCGAGCCGATGCCGGCGACCGAGCCGGAGGCCGGTCCGGCCCGGCTCGTCTTCATCAGCCGGATCAGCCCGAAGAAGAACCTGGAACTGGCTCTGCGGGCCCTGCCGCTCGTCGGCGGGCGGATCGACTTCGACATCTACGGACCACGGGAGGACGCCGCGTACTGGGCGCGCTGCGAGGCGCTGATCGCGCTGCTGCCGCCCACCGTCCGGGTGCGGTACCGCGGCGAACTGGCGCCCGCCGCCGTTCCCGGTACCTTCCACGCCTACGACGCCTTCGTCTTCCCGACGCTGGGGGAAAACTTCGGCCACGCGATCGCCGAGAGCCTCTCCGCTTCCTGCCCGGTGATCTGCTCGGACACCACTCCGTGGACCGACGTGCTGGACAAGGGCGGCGGGCAGGTCGTCCGGGACCTGACCGTCGACGGTCTCGCCGCGGCGCTGCGATCGGTCGTGTCGATGTCCCCGGACGCGCGGCTTCGGGCCAGACTGGCCGCCGGCGAGGCGTACCGGCGGTGGCAGGCGCAGTCGATAAAGATCAACATCTTCGAGCAGGTGCTGTGTTCTTCCCGGGCGGTGGGTCGATGACAACTCGGCGGCGCCGGAGGATCGCTCTGGTCAGTCACGGGCTGAACGCGGGCGGCGGAGTGGCGACCGTGAGCCGGTGGCTGCACGACGCGCTGATGGCCGCCGAGGGCTACTCGGTCGACGTGCACACCCTCGCGACCTCCAGCCGGGATCCCAGCAGCCGGCGCCTGGTCGCGCCCGGTTCGTGGCCGCGCGGCAGCCTGGCCACGCCGGCCGGCGGCCCGTCCGCGAAGCACTGGGGCGCGAACGCCGTCGAGCTGGAATTCATGCGGTACCGCCCGCGCCGCGAGCTGACCGCCGTGCTCCGCGGGTACGACCTGATCCAGGTGGTGGCCGGCAGCCCGGCGTGGGCGTCCGCGGTGGTCGGAACCGGCATTCCGGTGGTCCTGCAGGTGGCCACCCGGGCCTGCTGGGAACGCGCATCGCAACTGGTCGAGCAGCCGCTGCCGGCCCGGGCCTGGCGCGGCGCCATGACCAGGCTCACCAGCCGTGCCGAACGGCGGGCGCTCGCCGGCGTCGACGCCGTCCTGGTGGAGAACGCGACGATGCTCGCCTGGGTCCGCTCGCTCAACCAGGGCCGGGTCGTCAAGGCGGCACCGGGCGTGGACACCTCGTTCTTCACGCCGCCGGACCACCCGTGGCGGCCCGACGGCCACCTGCTGTCGGTGTGCCGGCTGGGCGACACGCGCAAGGGCCTCGACCGGATGGTGCGCGCCTACGCCGAGATGGTCCGCCGCAACGACGCCGTACCGGATCTGCTGCTGGTCGGCCGGGGCGAACTGCCGCGACCGGTACGCGACCTGGTGACGAACCTCGGGCTGAGCGGCCGGGTCGTCGTCCACCGCGACGTCGGCCTCGACGATCTCGTCAGGCTCTACCAGGACGCCTCGGTCTTCCTCCAGACCTCCCACGAGGAGGGGCTGGGGATGACCGTCCTGGAGGCGATGGCCTGCGGGCTGCCGGTGGTGTCCACCGAGACGGCCGGCAGCGTCGAGACGGTACAGGACGGGCAGACCGGGTGGCTGGTGCCGCAACTGCCCGCCGACCGGATACCGGCCACCATCGCCGAGCGGACGCTACGGGTGCTCGCGGACCCGGGCTGCCGCTTCGGTGTCCACGCCCGGGAGCGCTGCACGGCCCACTTCTCCTCGGACGTCGCGCTGGGACGCTTCACCTCGGTCTACGACGACCTGTTGGGCGTCGCGACGCCGCGCGACGACCCAGACCAGTCGCCGACCAGTCCGGCTCGCGTCTGACACCGCGCGACGACCCAGACCGGTCGCCGGCTACGCGCGGAGCGCTTTCGAGCCGATCAGCCGGTCCGGGAAGGGCTCCCCGGCTAGCGGGCCCTCCGCCGCGGCCGGCTTGCGCCGCCAGGCGTGCGCGAGGGCCAGGACGCACAGCCGCGACGCGGTCAGGTCGTTGCGTTTGACCAGATCGGCGAGTACCACCCGGGGCAGCATCAGCACCGCGCACGTCCAGTTCAGGACGGCGGGCAGCAGGCCGAAGCAGGACCGCGTGTACCAGACCCGGTTGCGGGTGGAGTAGTAGTTCCAGCGCGTACCGATGACCCGCGACCCGTGGTGGATGGCGACCGCGTCGCCGCGGCACAGGATCCGCCAGCCGGCCCGCCGCGCCCGGATGCACAGGTCGGCGTCCTCGGCGCCGAGGAAGAACGAGCCGTCCATGCCGACCCGCTGCGCGACCTCGCGGCGGATGAACATCACCGCACCGGTCACCCAGACGCACTCGACCGTGACCGGACCGGGATCGATCAGCACCCGGGGTACCCGCCGCCACCGGGTCAGCCGGGCCGCGCCGGACTGCAGCGAGTTGTCCTCGCGCCGCAGCACCGGGCCGACGACCCCGACGTCCTGCTCGCCGAGCAGGGCGTCCAGGCACCGCTCGAAGGTCTCCCGGGGCAGCGCGATGTCGTTGTTGAGCAACACCAGCGCCTCGGTCGAGCGGCCGCGGGCGGCGGTCATGAACGCCTCGCCGTACCCGAGGTTGCGGTCCGGCACGATCCACTCCACCCGACCGTGCAGCGCTTCCGGCCGGGGCGACCGGTCGTTCGCCACCACCACCACGTCGGTGTCGAAGCCCGCCAGGTGATTGGCGAGCCGGACGGTCGGTTCGAGGTCGCCGTAGTGCACGATGACGGACGTCGATCGCCGCCCCGCCGGCGGGTTCGTCTCGTTCATTTCGGACATACTAATCGTTCTGATGCTTATTTGACTATGATACGGCCATGTCGTATGAAAAGTGGCGCCACCTGGTCGCCGAGCGCACCCCGGCCCCGGTCCGGAACTGGGTCTCCGCGGCCCGGCTGGCGCGGCTGCGCCAGCGCAACTCCTCACGGTCGGCACAGGAGGTGTTCTCCGAGGTCTACGCCGCCCGCCAGTGGGGCGCCGGGGACGACTTCGACTCCGGCTCGGGCTCGCGCGGCGACGCCGCCCTGGGCTACGCGGACATCGTCCGGTGGCTCATCGAGCAGAGCGCGGGGCGCAGTGCGGTGGACATCGGTTGCGGCGACTTCCGGGTCGCGTCCCTGTTCGCCGACGCGCTGGAGAGCTACCACGGGATCGACGTCGTCCCCGACCTCGTCGCGCGCAACAGCGCCCTGCACGGCCGGCCGGGCGTGCGGTTCTCGGTGCTCGACGCGGCAACCGACGAGCTGCCGCCGGCCGACATCTGCCTGGTCCGCCAGGTTCTCCAGCACCTGAGCAACGACCAGATCACCAGGATCCTCAAGCGTTGCGGCCAGTACCCGCTGGTGCTGGTCACCGAGCACCTGCCGGCTCCGGAGCGGACCGGAGAACCGAACCTCGACAAGGCACACGGCCCGGACACCCGGCTGGACCGCGGCTCCTGGGTGGACATCTCCCGCCCCCCGTTCGACTGCGCACCGGTCGTCGAGGTGCTCCGGGTACCGGCGCCGACGTCGCAGTACGCCGACGGCGAGGTGCTCAGTACCCAGCTCTGGCGCCCGCTGTCCTGACCCGGCTCACCGGGACGGCGCCGCACCGGCGGCGGCCGGCTCGGGTACCGGCAGCGCCGAGGGCGCGACCGACCGCCGCGACCGGATCGCCACCAGGAACACGGCCGAGGACAGCGCGTACCCGGCGCCGGGGACGACCGCGATCGCGGCGGTCGGCCAGTGCTGCGCCGAGGCCAGCCCGAACCCGGCCGCGACGACGGCGACGCTGGGCAACCGGAACAACAGGACCCGGCTGCCCAGCCCGACGATCAGGCACTCGTGGGCCAGCAGGTAGTCGACGGACTGGATGACGCCGACGCCGCACAGCACCGCCACGATCGGTACCGCCGGCAGGAACGCCGAGCCGTACGCGCCGGCGACCCACAGCCGGCCGCCGAGCGCCAGCGGGGCGGCCACGGCCAGCGCGATCCCGGCGGTGCGCCACAGCTCCCGGCCCAGCGCGCCGTGCCGGTCGGTGAACGTGCCGCCCTGCCGGGAGAACCAGTGCATGCCGCGCGACTGGCCGGCGGCGAGCACAGCGCCGGAGGCGGCCAGGCCGGTGGCGTAGAAGGCGACGATCTCGGGGCGGAACAGTGCCGTGACGGCCAGCAGGTCGAACCGGTACTGCAACAGAGTCACCCAGCTGCCGGGCGCCAGGCGTACCGAGTCGGCGACCGTGGGACGGGCGGAGACCGACGGTCGGCGGCCCCGGTCGCACCGGTACCACAGCCACAGCGCCGTGGCGACGGCCTGGCAGACCGCGACGCCCATCAGCCACGCCGGGTACGCCCCGGAATCCACGGCGAGCAGCCCACCCATGGCCAGCAGCGAGGCGGCCTGCGGCACGATGCGCGCCAGGTTGAACTCGATGCCCATCCGGCCCATCCGCTGCGCCTCGGAGGCGCCCAGCGCGCTGAACTGGTTGGCCAGCACCACGAGGATCGCGGCGGTGAACACGATCCAGTCCGGGCGCAGGAACGCGGACAGCCCGGCGAGCACCGCCAGGGCCGCGCCGACCGTCAACGCCATCGGCGCGAGAAGCTCGCGCGGCTTGTGTCGCCCGGGAGTCCAGTCGTCGAGCACGAGCACCTGCGGCAGGCCGCCCAGCGCGAAGATGCCGATCGTCGCGGCCCAGGTCTGCCAGGTGACATAGTGCCCGCGCCCGTTGGGGCCGAGCACCCGGGAGACCAGGATGCTGGACAGGATCCCGGTGACCAGGAGCCCGCCGTTGGTGAGCAGCGTCGCCGAGCGCCCGGACAGCAGGGTCGGGTAGGTGCGCCGGTTCATGCCTCGGGCTGAGGTGCCCGCGGTGGGGCCGGGCGGCGGGACCGGGGGGTGAAGCACGCGCCGAGCGTGGCCGGCCGGTAGCTGCGCCGTACGTCCGGAATCTCGCGCAGCGGCGAGCGGTCGATCACCTCCGACATCCAGGCCAGCGAGCGCGCCGCCCGGCGGCGGAACCGCCACGGCAGGCTGCGCGCCCGCCGTACCGCGAGGGACGGCTCGCCCGACGCGGTCAGCAGCGGGGGCCAGGTACCCCGCCGCTGAACCGCCGGCCGCAGGGCGTCGATCACCCGGCCCGGTACCGCGGGGAAGGTCACCTCGCAGTGCGCGGCGGCCGCCAGCTCCCGCATCGCCCGTACGCCGAACCAGAGCAGGTGCACCGGCGGGAGGTCGGTGTCCCACACCGCGTGCGCCGGGCTGGCGTCCCGGTTCGGCGTGGTCGCGAGGACGCAGCCGTCCGGGCCGAGCAGTTCCAGCGCGCCGGCCAGGACCCGGGCCGGCTGCGGCACGTGCTCGATCAGTTCGAGCGCGACGACGAGGTCGGCGGTCGCCGGTCGCCGGTCGGCGAACTCCTCGCTGGTCAGGAACCAGTCGTCGTGGCCGAAGCGCCGCCGGGCGCGTTCGATCGTGGTACCCGAGATGTCGACGCCGTAGCAGGTGATGCCCGCCTGACGCAGCGCGTACGTCAGGTGCCCCTCACCGCAGCCGAAGTCCACCACGGTCGCGCCGGCGCGCAGCCGGTGACGGACGTGGTCGCGGACGTACCAGTAGGGCAGCTCGCAGGAGGCGAGCAGGTCCAGCGGCTGCGGGTGGCGGGACACCGCGGCGGCGTACCCGGCGTACCGGTCGTACCCGGGCAGCATCTCGGTGTGCCGGTAGATGGCGTCGTACAGCCCGCCGGGTACATCCAGCCGGCTGCTGAACCGCAGCAGGCAGCGCGGGCACTCCAGGACGCACACCTGGTACCCCTCGATGTAGCCGTCGAAGTCGCCGGACACCCGGTCGCTCGCGGTGCCGCAGGTCGGGCACGGTGCCCCGGACGGTGCCGGGCGGCCGCGCTCGGTCGCTGCCCGCGATTCCCCCAGGGTGCCGACCCGTGACGCGGGCACGGTCGTCGCTGGTCCGGCACCCGGCCGTTCGCCGTCCCCACCGGGACGCAGTGCTTGATCCACCTGACGCCTCAAAACCCCGAAACCCAATGAATGCCGCGAATCACGCTAACAGTGCCATGGGGGATAAATATCCGATTCGGGAATTCAGGGATCAAACTAGGCACGGTACCCGGGGAAGAACCCCGGATCGGGTACCCAGCCGGGGTCGCGGCGCCGCGCCTCTGCGCCGTGCTCCGCCGTCAGCCGCGCGTACTCGCGCTCGTCCAGCACCCGGGTCCCCACCGAGTACGGCACCAGCCCACCCGGCGCGAACGCCCGCTTGTACCGGAAGATCCCGTCGTCCGGGGCGTGCCCTCCGCCGAGCACGAACCGCGTCATCCCCCGCGCCCGGCCCCAGGCGCACGCCTCGACCTTCAACAGGTCGTTCGGCCGCAGGTCGAACGCGGCCCGGTCGGTCCCGCCGAGGTAGGAGTACATGGTGCCGGCCGAGGCCAGCACGAGTTCGGTGGACACCACCCGACCGCCGTGCAGGGCGTGGAAGAACGCGAACCGGCCGGGCATCTCCCGCACGATGGTCTCGAAGAACTCGCGGGGGAAGTAGAAGCTCGCCGCGGCCTGCCGGCGGTCCATGGTGCCGGCGTAGATGCGCAGGAAGTCGTCCAGCCGGGTGCCTGCCTCGTCCACCTCGACCGTCACGCCGCCGCGCCGGGCCTTGTTCACGTTCTTGCGTACCTTGTGCTCGAAGCCCCGCCACGCCTCGTCCTCTGGCACCCGCAGGTCGCACACGACGTTGACCAGCCTGGGCTCGACCCGGCCGGGATGGGGCAGCCGCTGTTCCTCGAACAGGGACAGCCGGGTGAACTCCGAGACGACCCGGCGGTCCCGGCAGAAGTCGTCGAAGGCGGCCCAGAACTGCTTGGCGTCCGGCTCGTCGAGCGGTCCCGGGCAGAACGCGCCGGCGTACCCGTACGCGCTCGTGATGTCGTAGCCGGCCGCGGCGTCTGTGGTGTCTGCGGCCTCCGGGGCCCCGATCGGGCGCAGGATGAACGGGTACAGCACCGGACCGGAGCCGGTCTCCGCGTACGCGGCCAGCGGCTGCTCCCCCGCGCCGGCGAACAGGCCGACGTAGGCGGGGTGCGCGTACACCTCCCGGGTGGGCAGCGCCTCGTGCGCGGCAAGCCAGCGGCCACGCTCGCGGGCGTCGCGAGCGTTCCAGATCTCGAACCTCATGCCGGTCGCGACCGCCTCGCCGGCGCGGCGCTCACCTGCGCCACGGCGCGCGCGCCGAACGCCGCTGGTCGTAGTCCATCGGCCGGCGCAGTGTGCCGAGCGACATCCGCATGCGGACGAAGCGCGCGAACCATCCCGGGGTGGATCCGGCCGTCGCGCCGGCCCGCACCGAATACACCCGGGACGGCACGAGCAGGTCCGACAGCGCCTGGGCGAGGACCACGCCGGCGGTACCCGGCTCGACGCGCAACACGTCGCCCACGGTACGCACCTTGCTCACCTGCCTGGCGTGCCGTACCGACAGGTCCCCGAACCCGTACGCGATGCGCTGCGCCTCGAAGGCCGGCCAGTCGAGGATCCGGACCGGTACCCGTCCCGGGGAGTCCTCCTCCGGTGGCACGTGCTCCCACCACGAGTACCCCATCTCCTCGAAGCCCATCTTCTGGTAGAGCGCGTAGGCGCCCACGTTGTCCACCGCGACGTCCAGCCCGAGCGCCGGGATGCCCAGGTCGCGAGCCATCCGGACGCCGTCGTCGAGCAACCGGGTGCCGTAGCCGTGCCCCCGGTACGGCGGGCGTACCGAGATCCCGTTCAGGAACAGCTGACCGCTCATGATGCGCCAGTCGGCGACGGCGATCACCTCACCGGCGACCCGGGCCGCGCGCAGGCACACGGTGCGCTGCCCGGGCGGCGGGGACAGCGCCGCGGCGAGGAACGTGGAATACCCGCTCGCGTGGTACGCGACCAGCCCCTGGCACTCTGTCGGTACCGACGCGCCGAGCAGCCGGACGGCGGCCCGCCGGGCGTCGGAGTCGCGGCTGTCGATGGACTGGATGTCCTGCTCGCCGATCATAGGCGGGACATCCCCCTCTCCTGGTCGAGGTCGAGCATGTCGCCGGCCGGATCGGCCGAGACACCGGAGCTGGCGAACACCCGGCCCACCGTGCGCAGCGCGATCCTGGCGTCCAGCGCCAGCGACCACTGCGCGACGTACCGCGCGTCCAGCCCGAGGCGTTCATCCCAGCTGGCCGCGTTGCGGCCGGTGATCTGGGCGAGGCCGGTGATGCCCGGGCGCACCGCGAACCGGGCCAACTCCGCGTCGGTGTAGCACCGGTCGTACCGGGGCAGCAGCGGTCGCGGCCCGATCAGGCTCATCTCGCCCCGGAGCACGTTGACCAACTGGGGCAGTTCGTCGACGCTGTACCGGCGCAGCAGGCGGCCCAGCCGGCAGGAGCGTTCGCGATCGGGCAGCAGCCGGCCGGACGCGTCCCGAGCGTCGGTCATCGTCCGGAACTTCAGCAGCCGGAAGTGCCGCATGCCTCGGCCGGTCCGCTGCTGGGTGAACAGCACCGGCGAGCCGAGGAGCAGCCGTACCGCCACGGCCGCGACGAGCAGGACCAGCGACGCGAGTACCAGCACCAGCGCCGCGACCGCGACATCGGCGACGCGCTTGACCACCAACCGCGGCCCCGCCGGACCGGCGAACGCCCCCGGGTCGGCCGCCGCCCGATCTGCCCCGGGGTCTGCCACGTTCCGACCCGCCGCCGGGTCTGCCGCGTCTTGACCCGCCGCCGCGTCTTGACCCGCCGCCGCGTCTTGACCCGCCGCCGCGTCTTGACCCGCCGCCGGGTCCGTGGGCGCCGGGTCTGGGGGCGCCGGGTCTGGGGGCGCCGGGTCCGTGGGCGCCGCCGGGCGCAGCGCCGGGTTCACCGCTCGTCCAGGAACTGGCCGATGGCGCCGAACACCCGGCCGATCTGCGCGTCGCCGAGCGACGACCCGCTGGGCAGCGCGAGCCCCGTCTCGAACAGGCGCTGCGCGGCGCCGGTGAGCACCGCGTGCGTACCGGCGAAGACCGGCTGCAGGTGCATCGGCTTCCAGATCGGGCGGGACTCGATGTCCAGGGCGGCCAGGTGCCCGGCCAGATCCTGCGCGCACCAGCCGGCCGCGTCCGGGTCCACCACGATCGTGGTCAGCCAGCAGTTCGCGCCGGGGTCGCCGTCGCCGAGCAGGCGTACGCCGGGTACCGCGGCGAACAGCTTCGCGTACCGTTCGCGCAGCGCCCGGCGCCGGGTCAGCATCCCGTCCAGCCGGACCAGCTGAGCGCGGCCGAGCGCCGCCAGCAGGTTGGACAGCCGGTAGTTGTACCCGACCTCGGTGTGCTCGTAGTGCGGCAGCGGCTGCCTGGCCTGGGTCGACAGGTACCGGGCCCGTTCGGCGAGCAGCGCGTCGTCGGTCACCAGCATCCCGCCCCCGGACGTGGTGAGGATCTTGTTGCCGTTGAACGACAGCACCCCGGCCCGGCCGAACGACCCGGCGGGCCGCCCCCGGTACGTCGCGCCCAGTGCCTCGGCCGCGTCTTCGAGCACGGGTACCGAGGCGGCGGCGCACACCGGCAACAGCTCGCCGTAGTCCACGCAGGAGCCGAACATGTCCACCGGGACCACCGCGGCGACCCGCTTCCGGGAGACCCGCAGGTGGCGCAGGAGCTGGGCGAGCAGGCCGACGTCGACGTTGCCGGTCGCCGGGTCGCAGTCGACGAAGACCGGCTCGGCGCCGGTGTACATGACGGCGTTGGCCGTGGCGACGAAGGTGAGCGTGGGCACCACGACCACCGTGCCGGGCCGGGCCCCCAGGGTCTGCAGGGCCAGGTGCAGCGCGGCGGTACCGGAGCTGAGCGCCACGGCGTGCGCGGTGCCGGCGCGGGTGGCGATCTCCCGCTCGAACGCGTCGACCTGCGGCCCGAGCGGCGCGACCCAGCCCGACCGGAGGGCCTCGACGACGTACGCCTCCTCGACCGGTCCGACGTCCGGGGCGGACAGGTACACCCGGTGGTTCAGCATGGCGACGCCGCCGGGCCGGTCGCGGAGGCTGAGCCCATCGCGGAGGCTGAGCCGCTCACGGAGGCTGAGCCCATCACGGACGCCGCAGCCATCACGGAGGCTGAGCCCATCACGGACGCTTTGCTCTGCTTACCTGGACGCAACACTCGAACGCCGTTTGTGTTGCGTGGAGGTAAGCAGAGCAAAGGCTGCCGCAGAGACCACCCTCGCGCGTCGGCCAGGGAGGCGAGGGTGGGCCCGGCGGATGCGGCGGCGAGCCCGATGGATGCGACAGCGAGTCCGGTGGCGCGGCCACCAGCGAGAAGTACGAGCCCCATGCGGCAGGACCTCCGACCCAGACGACACCGTAAAGCTCCTCCTGGGTTCTACCAGGTCGATCGGGCACATATCGCCGTTTCCGGAGACTTCGCGATTTCTAGGCGGTTTGCGGGTAAATTAGCCGCCTATCGCCCTGAGCCTGACTCAAACCATCTTGCCCGATATTGGATCGTTTAACGGATAACCAGCGCCTTTGTAGTTCGTTGACCGGGATGCTGAGTAAGTACCAGTACGAACCAGATCAGAGGGTGTACGGGGATGAGCTTCCTGCCAGCGGGGTGCCGGGTATTGATCACGGGGGGGACGGGCTCCTTCGGCCAGACGATGGTGCGTCGGCTGCTCCGCCAGGACGTGGGCGAGGTGCGGGTACTCAGCCGCGACGAGGCCAAGCAGGACACGATGCGCCGCCGGATCGGCGACGACCGGGTGCGCTACCACGTCGGCGACGTGCGCGACTTCGACACGGTGCTGCGCGCCACCCGGGAGGTCGACTTCATCTTCCACGCCGCCGCGCTCAAGCAGGTCCCGTCGTGCGAGTTCTTCCCGCTGGAGGCCGTGCGTACCAACGTACTGGGCAGCGCGAACGTGATCGAGGCGGCGGAGACGTGCGGGGTGCGGTCGGTGGTGGTGCTGTCCACCGACAAGGCGGTGTACCCGGTCAACGCCATGGGCATGAGCAAGGCGCTGATGGAGAAGGTGGCCCAGGCGCACGCCCGCAACAATCCGCGCAGCCGCACCACCGTCTCCTGCGTGCGCTACGGCAACGTGATGTTCTCCCGCGGTTCGGTGATCCCGCTGTTCATCGAGCAGATCAGGGCCGGCCGGGCGCCGACCGTCACCGACCCGTCGATGACCCGGTTCCTGATGTCGCTGACCGACTCTGTCGAGCTGGTGGAGCACGCCTTCACCCACGCCCGGCCGGGAGACGTGTTCATCCGCAAGGCCAGCGCGTGCACGATCGGCGATCTGGCCACCGCGCTGTGCCAGCTGTTCGACGTGCCGGCAAAGCTCGACGTGATCGGCGTGCGGCACGGCGAGAAGCTGGACGAGACGCTGGCCAGCCGCGAGGAACTGGCGCAGGCCGAGGACTTCGGGGAATTCTTCCGGGTACCGCTGGACGCCCGCGACCTCAACTACGCGCTGTACGTGTCCGACGGCGATCCGGCCGGCGCCAGTTCGGCGGCGTTCAACTCGTCCAACGCGCACCGGCTGGCGGTACCGGAGATCATCGCTCTGCTCCGCACGCTACCCGAGGTCAACGAGGAGTTGGCCGCCGCCGAGCTGGTGATGGCGTCATGAACCTGGCCGTCACCGGTGCCGGCGGATTCCTGGGCTGGCACGTACGGGTGTTCCTGCACGCGCTGGGCTGGCCCGAGCCGGTCGTCCTCGACCGCACCGACCTCGCCGACCCGTTGCTGGTCGCGAGCCGGATCAGCGGCGTCGACCGGGTGCTGCACCTGGCCGGCGTCAACCGGGGAAGCGACGAGGAGGTTGCCGCCGGCAACGTGGAGCTGGCCGGGGCGCTGGCCCGGGGCCTGCGCCGGTGTGCGGTACCGCCGGCGACGGTGGTGTTCGCCAACTCGGTCCAGGCCGGCAACGGCACCGCGTACGGGGACGCCAAGGCGGTCGCGGCCGCCACCCTGGCCGACGCGTGCGGCGGTTCGGAGTTCGCCGACGTACGGCTGCCCAACCTGTACGGGGAGCACGGCCGGCCGTTCTACAACTCGGTGGTCGCGACGTTCTGCCGTCAGTTGGCGCGGGGCGGCGAGCCGGAGGTGCGCGACGACCGGCAACTGGAGCTGGTGCACGCCACGGACGCGGCGGCCCGGCTGGTCGGCGCCCCGGCCGGTGGCCCGTGGGACGCGACGATGCCCGCGAAGCGGGTCAGCGTACGGGAACTGGCCGGCTGGCTGGGCGCGACCGCCGCCACGTACCGGACCGGCGACATCCCGGCGCTGCGCGACCGGCACGACGTGCGGCTGTTCAACACGTACCGCTCGCACTGCTTCCCCACCCACTACCCGATACCGCTGGTGCGTCACGCCGACGCCCGCGGCGAGCTAGTCGAGGTCGTCAAGGCGCACAGCGGCGGGCAGACGTTCCACTCCACCACCCGGCCCGGAGTCATCCGGGGCGAGCACTACCACCTGGCGAAGGTGGAACGGTTCGCGGTTCTGCGCGGCAGCGCCGAGATCGCGCTGCGCCGGGTCGGTGGCGACGAGATCGTGCGGTTCGCGGTCAGCGGCGACGACCCGGTGGTGGTGGACATGCCGGCGATGTGGGCGCACAACATCGCCAACACCGGGCGGGACGAGTTGTTGACCTGCTTCTGGAGCAACGAAATCTTCGATCCCCGGCGCCCGGACACCTATCCGGAGCCGGTGCGGCTGGACGACGTGATGATGGCGGCGGCGTGATGGGCAATGACAGCGGGACGGCGCCGGGCGGGCGCATGAGGATCGGCATCCTGTCCCAGTGGTACCCGCCGGAGCCGGCTTTCATCCCCGGCGAGCTGGCCGGGGAACTGGCCTCCCGGGGGCACGAGGTACGCGTGCTCACCGCGTTCCCGTCGTACCCGGAGGGGCACGTCTACCCCGGGTACCGGCAGCGCTGGAACGACCGCACGACAACCGGGGCGATCACGGTGCGGCGGGTGCCGGCATATCCGAGTCACGACAACTCCGCCGCCCGCCGGGTGGCCAGCTACCTGTCCTTCGCGGCCACCAGTTCGCTGGCCGGCATCCGGTACCTGCGTGACGTCGACGTCATCTACGTGTACCACCCGCCACCGACCGCGTACACGGCCGCGGGACTGCTGCAACTGGCCCGGCGGATCCCCACCATCCTGCACGTGCAGGACATGTGGCCGGAGTCGGTCACGGCCTCCGACATGGCGCCGGGCGGCCGGGCGGGCTCGGCCGTGCACCGGGCGCTGACCGCGACCATGCGCCGGCTGTACCGCGCCGCCTCCGGCATCGCGGTCATCGCGCCGTCCATGGCCGGCCTCGTCATCGAGCGGGGCGCGGATCCCGGCAAGGTCCGGGTGGTGCTCAACTGGACCGACGAGAACATGTTCCGGCCGGTACCGGTGACCGGCGCCGCGCGTGAGGCCATCGGCTACCGCGACCGGTGCACGGTGATGTTCGCCGGCAACGTGGGCCCGTTCCAGCGGGTACAGACCGCGGTGCGAGCCGCCGCCGAGGTGGGCTCCCGGATGGACCTGGTGATCGTCGGGAACGGGCCGCAGGAGCAGGAGGTGCGCCGGCTCGCCCAACAGCTGCGGGCCACCAACGTGCGGTTCCTCGGCCGCCGGCCGGTGCAGGAGATGGCCGGGCTCTACGCCGCCGCCGACTACCAGTTGCTGACCCTCCGCGATCTGGCCGCGCTGCACGGCACCGTACCGTGCAAGCTTCAGGCGGCGCTGGCCTGCGGCTCGCCGGTCATCGTCTCCGCGGCCGGCGACGCCGCCCGGTTGGTGTCCTCAGCGGGCGCGGGATTCACCTGCGCGCCGGAGGACTGGCGGGCGCTGGCCGCCCGGTTCGCCGAGGCGGCCGAGGTCCCTGACCGGCAACGGGTGGCGATGGGCCACCGGGCCCGCCGGCTGTACGAGGACCGGATGTCGCTGGCGGTGGGCGTCGACCAGATCGAGGACATGCTGTCCAAGGTCGGGCTGCGGGCCGAGTCGTGAGCCGCGTCATGACGGTCGTCGGGACCCGGCCGGAGATCATCCGGCTGTCCCGCGTCCTGGACCGGCTCGACCGTACCGTCGACCACATACTCGTGCACACCGGCCAGAACTGGGACCCGAACCTGTCCGACGTGTTCTTCTCCGAACTCCGGTTGCGCCAGCCCGACCACTTCCTCCGGGTGGACACCTCGTCGCTCGGCCGGGTGCTGGGCGGCGTGCTGACCGGGATCGAAGACGCGATCCGTGACCTGCGACCCGACGCGCTGCTGGTCCTCGGCGACACGAACAGTTGCATCGCCGCGCTGATCGCGCGGCGGATGCGGGTACCCGTGTATCACATGGAGGCCGGCAACCGCTGCTTCGACCTCAACGTGCCGGAGGAGACGAACCGCCGGCTGGTCGACCACATCGCCGACTTCAACCTGGTCTACACCGAGCACGCCCGGCGCAACCTGCTCGCCGAGGGGCTGCACCCGCGCCGGATCCTGCACACCGGCTCGCCGATGCGCGAGGTGCTGGAGCACTACTGGCCCGACGTCGAACGCTCGTCCATCCTCCGCCAACTGGAGCTGGAGCCCGGCGGGTACTTCCTGGTCAGCGCGCACCGCGAGGAGAACGTGGACGACCCGGCCCGGCTGCGCCGGCTGCTCGGCTGCCTGCGCGCCGTGCGCGGCACCTGGTCCCTTCCGGTACTGGTGTCCACCCACCCGCGTACCCGCAAGCGGCTCGAAGCGCTCGCCGGCGACGGCATGACCCTGGACGGCGTGGCGTTCCACGAGCCGTTCGGACTGTTCGACTACGTACGCCTACAGACCTCCGCCCGGTGCACGCTGTCCGACAGCGGCACGATCAGCGAGGAGGCCGCCATCCTCGGCTTCCCGGCGGTGACGCTGCGCGAGTCCATCGAGCGCCCCGAGGCGCTGGACAGCGGCGGCATCATCATGACCGGGCTCGACCCGGACGGGGTCATCGAGGCGGTCGCCGTCACGGTGGAGCAGGTCGCCGCCGAGGGAGTCGGCTGCCCGGCCGACTACCAGGTCGCGGACACCTCCCGGCGGGTGGTCGACTTCATCCTGTCGACCGTGCGCCGGCACCACGACTGGGCCGGGATCCGGCGGTAGCGGCGACGATGCCGGTACGCCTGCCCACCTCACCGTGGAGCTACACTCCGCCACGCGAACGGATCTTCCAGCCGGTCGCGGAGGGAGTGGCCCCGATGGCGTCCGGGATCCTGTTCGTCTGTTACGCCAACATGTGCCGCTCGCCGATGGCGGAGTACATCGCGCGGGACATGCTGACCCGGCGGCTGGGGGCGGATCGGGCACCGGTACCGGTGTCCAGCGCGGGTACGAACGCGATGCCCGGGTACCGGATGCACCCGCACGCCGCCACGGTGGCGGCCGGGCTCGGCGCCGATCCGGCCCCGTTCCGCAGCCGGCCGCTGACCGCCGACACGATCGCGCAGGCCGGCCTGGTACTCGCCGCGACCCAGCGGGAGCGGGCCGTGTGCCTGTCGCTGGTACCCGCCGCCCTGCACCGCACGTTCACGCTGCGCCAGTTCAGCCGGCTCGCCGCGGCGGCCGGAGACCAGAGCGCGTCAAGCGGTCCGGACGACGCGCGACCGGATGCCGGCCGGGACGGTGTACCGGACGCCGCGAGGGACCGTGGACAGGACGCCGCGAGGGACGTTGGACAGGACGCGGCGCGGCGGCTGGCGGCCGCGGTTGCCGCGGCGGTACGGGCTCGCGGCCAGCTTCAGCCGGTCGAACCCGGCGACGACGACCTGGCCGATCCCGTCGGGCAGCCGGTCGCGGCGTTCCACCAGTGTGCCGGCCAGATCGAGGCGGCCCTGGAGCCGGTGGTGGCGCTCATCGCGTCCTGTGGGTGATTCGCGGCCGGTGCTCGCCTCCGCCACGGAACGGCTCCGGCTGCGTCGCCGGGCTGCTCGCCTCCGAAGGAACGTCTGACCAACAACGCGTGAAGCCGCTTGTCGGGCTCACCATGCCCCCGCGGTGAGCCCGACAAGCGGCCGTCTCACCGCCTCGTGCGGGTCAGCTGCGGGCCCGGGCGCCGGTGCGGCTTCGCTCCCGGCTGCGGCGCGGGTCCGGTGGCGGCCGGCTCGGTCTCCGGCGCCAGCGGCGCGTCCGCGTCGACCGGATCGGTCGCCGCCACGGGCTCGGCCGCGTCGATGTCCGCGACCGGGCTGATGTCCGCCGCCGGCTCCGAGGACAGAATCTTGTACGACTTGTAGTAGTAGGCGTCTGACTTCGACGCCTTGGTCATGTTCAGCACGCAGCCGAGGACCCGGGCGGCGACCGTCTGAAGCGCCCGCATCGCGGCGGTGACCTGAGTCTGTGTCGTCTTCCCGGAGCGGGTGACCAGCACCGTACCGTCGGTCTGCACGGCGACCACGGCGCCGTCGGTGACCGACAGCAGCGGCGGGGTGTCGATGATGACGATGTCCGCCCACTCCCGCAGGGACTTCAGCAGCTCCGCCATCCGCGGCGAGCCGAGCAGTTCGCTGGGGTTCGGGGGCACCGAGCCGCTGGCCATCACGTAGAGCTGCTTGTCACCCCACGGCTGCACCGCGTCCTGCACGGTGACCTCGCCGATGAGGACGTCGGTGAGACCCACCTCGGACGGCAGGCCGAAGTAGTGCGCGACCTTGGGCCGGCGCAGGTCCGCGTCGACGAGCAGGACCCGCGACCCGGTCTCGGCGAGGGTGATGGCGAGGTTGCAGCAGGTGGTGGTCTTCCCCTCGCCCTGCGTGGCGCTGGTGACCGCGATGACCTGGCTCGGCTCCTGGATGTTGACGAACCGCAGGTTGGTACGCAGTTTCCGGAGCGCCTCGGCGCGCAGCGACTGGCCGGCGGTCCCGACGATCAGCGGTGTCGTCCGGCTCTCCCCGTCGTACGGGATCTGGCCGAGGACCGCGGCCGAGGCCACCCGCTGGAGCACGATGCCGCTGCGTACCGTGTTGTCCAGCTGCTCGCGCAGGATCGCGGTGGCGAGCCCGACCAGCAGGCCGAGCAGACCGGCGAAGGTGAGGTTGCGGGCCGGCCGCGGGGACACCGGGTTGGTACTGAGCCGGGGGCCGTTCACCAGTTCGATCTTGACGGTCGGCGCGCCGTCACCGGGCGGTGTCTCGATCTGCTGGACCAGCGCCGGGAACGTCTTCGTCAGCGCCTCGGTGAGCTTGAGCGCCCGGGACTGCTGGGTGTCCGTGACGGTCGCCTGGAGCAGCACGGTGTTGGGTTCGGTCGACCCGCTGATCCGCCGCCGTACCCCGTCGGTCGACAACCCGAGCCCGGACGAGGACGCCAGGCTCTGCGCGAGCCGGTCGCTGGTCAGCAGGTCCACGTAGGACTTGACCCGTTGCTGGGTGAACAGGTTGCCCTGATAGGCGTCGGCCACCCCCTCGTTCGGAGTGTTGACGAAGAACGTCACCGTGCTCGCGTACTGCGGCTGGGTGCGAATGGTGATCGCGGCACCGATGCCGAGTGCGATCAACACCGCCGCGAGTACGATCCACCACCGCTGCCGTACGGCACGCAGATAGCTACGCAAATCCATGAGCCCACTGCCCTCCCATCTCGGGTTAATAACGGCGCATCTCGGCAAAGAGTGACGACTTCCGCAAAGGGTGAGGTAACGGAGGTTGCCCCTCGATTGGCGGGCCCGGTTCCGGCGCCGATCCGCCCTCGCCCGGAGGCGTTGATGGCACCCTGATCGGGTGAGCAGCGTCCAGCACGGAGTGTGGCGGCCGGAGGACCGAGCCGCGTCGATCTACCAGTACGTGCCGGTCGAGGTCGGCGCCGGGCATCGCGCCCTGCGGGTGGGGCTGGCGTACGACCGGTCGGCCGGCGTCCTCGACCTGGGCTGCCTGGACCCCACCGGGGCGTTTCGCGGTTGGTCCGGCGGCGCACGCGAGGGGTTCACGATCGCGGAAACCTGGTCGACCCCCGGGTACCTGCCGGGTCCGCTGCCCGCCGGGCAGTGGCAGGTGATGCTGGGGCTGCACCGGGTACCGGCGGAGGGCCTGCCGTGGCGGCTGACCGTCTCCACCTCGTCCGAGCCCGGCCCGGCACCCGACGCCGCCGCACCGCTCGCGCCGTGGCCACAGCGGCCGACCCGGTCCGGTCCCCCGCTGCCGGCCCCGCCCGGGTACCGGTGGCTGGCCGGCGACCTGCACGCGCACAGCGTGCACTCAGACGGCGCGCTCACCGTCTCCGAACTGGCCCGGCTGGCCGTGGCGTCCGGACTGGACTTCCTCGCGGTCACCGACCACAACACGGTCAGCCACCACCCGTGGCTGCCGGACGAGTCCGGCATCCTGCTGCTGCCCGGTCAGGAGGTGACCACGGCACGCGGGCACGCCAACGCGTACGGGGACGTCGGCTGGGTGGACTTCCGGCTCCCGGCCGACGATTGGCTGTCCATTGTGGACGATCGGGGCGGGCTGGTCTCCGTCAACCACCCGCTCGCCGCCGACGTCGCCTGGCTGCACCCGCTGCACGCCAGGCCCCGGCTGGTCGAGGTGTGGCACTCCGGCTGGTGGGACCGGACCTGGACGGCGCCGCTGGCCTGGCTGCTCGCGTTCGACCCGGCCGCCGTACCGGTCGGTGGCTCGGACTTCCACGACCCGTCCGACAGCTGGCGGCTGGGTACGCCGACCACCTGGGTACTGTGCCCGGTCACCGATCCCCGGGAAGCGACCGCGGGCATGCTGCTCGACGCGCTGCGCACCGGACCGGTGTCGATCGGCGAGTCGCCCGACGGCCCGGCACTGCTGCGCCTCGGCGACGAACTGGTCGCGGTCGGCGCCGACGGAGCCCTGCTGACCGACTTCACCGGGCAGCGCCGGCCGGTTCTCGGCGACCGGGTCGCCTTCGCCGCCGTACCCGGCCTGCACTGGCTGGAGGATCACCAGACTCGGGTGCTGGCCGTCAGCGGGTGACCCCGACTGTCCACAGTGGAGTGCGCGGGGCGGCGCGCGGGGACGGGTGCCGCCGTGCGACAGTTCAGCCGTGAACTTCGATGGCGACCGGACCCGACCGGGTCGCGGCGTGGGCGTGGACGGTGAGCGCCACCGGGACGGCCGTGCGCCGGGCGGCTCGCGCACCCTGCGGCGGGTGATCGTCTCGGCGGTACTCGGCGTGCTGTGCCTCGCCGGGGCGCTCGTCGCGATCAGGGACGTCGCGCGGGGCGCGGTGTCCCCGCACCCGAAGGCGGCCGGCCCGGTCTCCCCGTCGCCGCTGCCCGGCCGGATCCCGATCGTGCGGCTGATCCAACCGGCGCGGCTGTTCTGGCCCGGCGCCGTGCACACACTGCCGGCCACCCTGCCGGACGGCTCGGCGTATCAGGTCGTCGCGGTCCTGTCCGCCGACCGGTACCTGGTGACCACCGGTGAGGTGAGCCCGGCCGGCGCGACCGCGGTGCGGGTCTTCGACACCGGTACCCGTACCGTGACGACGATCGCGGCCCTGCCGCCGAACACCCCCGGGCAGCTCCAGCTCGGCCTGCCGCGCAACGCCCTGCTGTACCCGCCGCTGGTCGACGGCGACGTGGTGACCTGGGCGGACACGGTCATCGAGGGCGGCTCGCCGGACACCGAGGTGTGGGCGGCCGACCTGACCGGCGGGCGGCCGGTCCGGCTGACCCGGATCCCCGGGACGTCCAGGGGCCAGGCCCGGGAAGTCGGCCAGCCCCGCCCGGTCGACGGCACCGTGGTGTGGGACCGGTACGCCCAGTCGACGACCACCGGGATCTACCGGGTACCGGCGACCGGCGGCACCCCGGCACCGGTGCCGGGCACGGCGGGGTACGACCTGGTGACCGGCGCCTGGGCACAGCCGGCCGGCAGGCAGGTCGCCGGCGGTGCCGGCAGCGGTGACGGAGGCGGCAGCGGTGACGGCGCCGGCCGCGACGAGCTGTTCGACGTGCTGACCGGCCGGCGGATGCGGGTACCGGTCGGCGGGGTGGGGCACGACGAGCGCCTGGAGTGCTCCCCGACCTGGTGTGCCGGGGCGGGGGTGGAGAACATCTCGTTCGCGGTGGTGAAGGCGGACGGCTCCGGTGGCCCGACCGAGCTGGACCGTCCGTACCGGCTGGCGGACGGCGGCGCGGTGGCGCTCGCGGCCGGGTCGGACAAGCACGGCAACCCGCAGGGCGTGGTGGTGTGGAACCCGACCACCGGCGTGTGGGGCGGCCTGGACGCCAGCTACCGGGTGCCGGACGGCTCGCTGAGCGCCGACGTCCGGGTGCTTCAGGCACAGACCGTGCCCGGCGCGCCGGTCGAGGTGTTCGACCTCACCGTGGTGGGCCGGCCGGCGTAGCCCGCTCACCCGGCCTCGCTCAGCCAGCCGGCGCGGCCTCCCCAGCCGGCGCCTGTCCGGCGACCAGGATCACCGGCTGGTGCCGCACCGGGAAGTTCACCGAGTTGGCGATGAAGCACAGCCGGTGCGCGGTCTCGTGCGCCTCGGCCGCCCGGTCGGCCATGTCGGGCGACGCCACGGTCACCTCCGGCCGCAGCACCACCTCGGTGAAGTGGCCGCCGCCGTCCGGCGTCTCGGCCATCTGCCCGATCGGCGTATCGGTGTACCCGACGACCACCACGCCCGCGTTCACGCAGGCGTGCAGGTATGCCAGCATGTGGCACTGCGTGAGCGCGGCGACCAGCAACTGCTCGGGGTTCCACCGGTCCCGTTCGCCGCGGAACGTCGGATCCGACGAGCCCGGCAGCATCGGCAGCCCGGGCGCGGTCACCTCGTGCCCCCGGCCGTACTCGCGGTAACCGCTGGTACCCGTGCCCCGGTTGCCGGTCCACGTCACGGTCAACTCGTAGCTGTGCGTCCTGCCCAATCCGGCTCCTTCATCGTCGCGATCCGACGAGGCTAGTATCGCCGCGAGCGTGGATGGGCGGCGAGGGGCGGTGCGATGAGCTATGACACCGACGCGGTACGGGTCGAGCGCGCCGGCCCGGTGACCACGGTCATCCTGGACCGCCCGGCGGTCCGCAACGCGGTCGACCGGGACACCGCGCGGGCGCTGGCCGACGCGTTCCGCGCCTTCGACGCCGACGGCGATGCCCGGGTCGCGGTGCTCTGGGGCGCGGGCGGCACCTTCTGTGCCGGGGCCGACCTGCACGCCGTCGCCCAGGGCCGGCCGAACCGGTTCGAGCCGGACGGCGACGCGCCCATGGGGCCGACCCGGATGAGGTTGACCAAGCCGGTCATCGCCGCGGTCAGCGGGTACGCGGTGGCCGGCGGGCTGGAGCTGGCGCTGTGGTGCGACCTGCGGGTGGTCGAGCGCGACGCCACGTTCGGCGTGTTCTGCCGGCGCTTCGGGGTACCGCTGATCGACGGCGGTACGGTCCGGCTCCCCCGGATCGTCGGGCTCGGCCGGGCGATGGACCTCATCCTCACCGGCCGGCCGGTACCCGCCGAGGAGGCGCTGGCGATCGGGCTGGCCACCCGGGTGGTACCGACGGGGACAGCGCGCCAGGCCGCCGAGGAACTGGCCGCCACCCTGGCCGCGTTCCCGCAGACGTGCCTGCGGCACGACCGGGCCTCGGTGTACGACGCGGCGGGGCTCGACCTCGAGCGGGCTCTTTCCGTCGAGTACGAGCACGGAAAGGCGGCGCTGGCGACCGAGGCGGTCCCGGGCGCGGCCCGGTTCAGCGCGGGCAGCGGCCGGGGCGGCACTTTCGAGTGAGCGCGCCGACTGAGCGCAGCCGGAGCCGATCTGTGGCGGAGGCGAGCACAGTCCCACGCAACACCGACTGAGCGCAGCCGGAGCCGATCTGTGGCGGAGACGAGTAACGCCGACTGAGGAAGGGGCAGTCAGCGCCGGATGAGCGCGGCCCAGGCGTCCAGTTGCTCGAGCGTCTTGGCCTCGTCCTGGTCGCTCAGCGGGAACAGGCAGCGGTCCACCCCGGCCGCCTCGAACTGGTCCCGGAGGTCGGGCAGCGCGGCGAACAGGGTGACCGGCACCGGTCCCCGTCCGGCGTCCGCCGCGCGTGCGCGCAGCCCGGCGATGCGCCCCGCCAACTCCTCGACGCTGGCGAGCGGGCCGCACTGCGGCAGCCAGCCGTCGCCGAAGGCCAGTACCCGGTCCTCGGCACCGGGACCGTTGCCGCCGACCAGCACGGGCGGGTGCGGCCGGGCGACCGGCTTGGGCCAGGACCAGATCGGGTCGAAGTCGACGTACGTGCCGTGGTACTCGGCCTCGTCGGCGGTCCAGATCTCGCGCATCGCCCGTACCCGGTCGGCCAGCAGGGCCATCCGGGTCCGCGGATCGGTGCCGTGGTTGGCCAGTTCGAGCCGGTTCCACCCGGCGCCGACGCCGAACAGGAACCGGCCGCCGGACAGCCGGTCGAGGCTGGCTACCTCCTTGGCCGTGACGATCGGGTCCCGCTGGGTGACCAGGCACACGCCGGTGCCGAGCGCCAGGGTCGTGGTGACCGCCGCGACCGCGGCCAGTGCGACGAACGGGTCGTACGTGTCCGCGTAGGCGCGCGTCGGCCTGCCGTCGCCGCGGGTGCTGGCGGCCGGAATGTGCGTGTGCTCGGTGTAGAACAGCGACTCGAAGCCGCGCTCCTCGACCGCGCGCCCGAGCGCCTGCGGAGTGAGCCCGTCCGAGCCGGAAAAGGCCACGATCCCGATGTCCACGCGGCAGCCTCCGTCTCCCGGTGCGCCCGGCCCGTGCGCCGGGGGCGGTGGCACCGATGGTTGATCAACCACCGCCCCCGGTCAAGCCGGTTACCGGCGACCGGGATCGCCGGCGTCCACCCGGTCGCCGCGCTCGGCGGTGTCCACCGCGTTGTCCGGGTGGGAGTATCGCCGCCCGCGCAGCAGCGAGGCCAGCGCGGTGATGAGCGCCATCGCGGTCGCGGCGACGAACACCGTGACCAGCCCGTGGTGGAACGGGGCCGCGATCAGCTTCGGGAACAGGTGGGTACCGGTGAGCACCGCGACGTTCGCCGCCGGCAGGCTGTGCAGCACCCCGGCGCTGGCCAGCAGCGTACCGACCGGGTTGTACCCGAGGAACGCGGCGAACAGCGCGCTGACCGGCGGCAGGCCCGCGACGTGTGCGGCGACCGGTGCCGGTACCCCCTGCGCGGCCAGCCCGGTCGACAGCGAGTGCGGCAGGGAGCTGGCCAGCCCGGCGACCATCAGCGAGAAGAACACGCCGATGGACAGCGCCTGACCGGAGTTCTGGAACGTCGAGCGCATGCCGGAGGCGACGCCCCGGCGGTTGTTCGGCACGCTGCCCATGATCGACGAGGTGTTCGGCGAGGAGAACATGCCCATCCCCACGCCGACGAGCGCGAGCAGGATCGCGAACAGCGGGTACGCGAAGTTCACCGGCAGGCCCATGAGCCCGAGGAAGGACGCGGCGACCAGCAGCGCGCCGCCGGTCGCCAGCGAACGGGCGCCGAACCGGTCGGACAGGTACCCGGAGACCGGACCGGCGATCAGGAACCCGAACGACAGCGGCAGCATGTAGATGCCGGCCCACAGCGGGGTGTCCTCGAAGGCGTACCCGTGCAGCGGCAGCCAGATCCCCTGCAGCCAGATGATCAGCATGAACTGGAGACCGCCGCGGGCGATGGCCATCAGTAGGGCCGCGATGTTGCCGGCCGCGAACGCGCGGATCCGGAACAGCGCCAGGTCGATCATCGGCTCGGCGACCCGGGTCTCCACGAGGCAGAACCCGGCCAGCAGAACGACTCCGATGATCAGGCCGGCCAGGACCCAGGGGTTGAGCCAGCCGGTCGCCCGGCCGCCGTACGGCTGGATGCCGTACGTGATGGCGGCCAGCAGGCTCGTGGTGCCGCAGACGAAGGTGACGTTGCCGATCCAGTCGATGCGGGCCCGGCGCGCCGCGGTGATCTCCCGCAGGCTGCGGTACGACCAGATGGTGCCGAACACGCCGATCGGCACGTTGATCCAGAACACCGCCCGCCAGTCGACCGCGGCCAGCAGGCCACCGGCGACCAGCCCGAGGAACTGCCCGGCCATCGCGGTGACCTGGTTGATGCCCAGGGCCATGCCGCGCTGCCGGGCGGGGAACGCGTCGGTCAGGATCGCCGCCGAGTTGGCGGTCAGCATGGATCCGCCGACCGCCTGCACGATCCGCCAGGCGATCAGCCACAGGGCGCCCCTGGCGTGGGTGAACGGGTCGACCGACAGCGCGAGGGAACCGAAGCTGAAGATCAGGAAGCCCAGGTTGTACATCTTGACGCGGCCGAACATGTCGCCGAGCCGGCCGAGCGCCACCACCAGTACGGCGGAGACCAGCAGGTACCCGAGGATCATCCAGAGCAGGTAGCCGATGTTGCTCGGCGCGAGCGGATCGAGCCCGATCCCCCGGAAGATGGCCGGCAGCGAGATGATCACGATCGAGGCGTCGAGCGTGGCCATCAGCACACCGAGCGTGGTGTTGGACAGCGCGACCCACTTGTACCTGTCCGGAGTGTTCACCGCGGACGTGCTCCCCTCCGAAACGCTCACAGCTGATCCGCCAGCCGGTCCAGCAGCGGGATCACGTCGGCCAGCAGCCGGCGCTCGTCCGCGGTGAAGCCCTCGGCCAGGGCGCGCGTCATCCGCTGGACGCTGGCCGAGGCACGGTCGCTCAGCAGTTGGCGGCCCGCGTCGGTGACCGACAGCACGACGCGCCGGCCGTCGGCCGGGTCACTCGCGCGGCTCACCAGGTCACGGCGCTCCAGCCCGGCGAGCGTGACACCCATCGCCTGCGGCTGTACGCGCTCCTGCTCCGCCAGTACCCCCGGGGTCGCCGGACCGTCGCGGTCCAGCCGGGCCAGCACCGAGGCTTCGGACAGGGTCAGTTCTCCGGGCTTGTGTCCCTGGCGTACCCGGCGCACCACGCGGCCGAGCACCACCCGCAGTTCCGCACCGAGAGCGACCGCGTCGGCGGCGTTCTGTTTCTCTCCCACAGATCTTAACCATAGACTTATAAGTCTGGGTTTACAAAGTGGGGTGAGAAAAGGCACCCCCGCGGGGGTGCCTCGTGTCGGCCGCGGCTGCGTTGTCTGTGACTGTGCTCGCCTCCGCCAAACGGCGGCTCCGGCTGCGCTCAGTCTTCGCTGTCTGTGACTGTGCTCGCCTCCGCCAAACGGCGGCTCCGGCTGCGTTCAGTCTTTACCCCTTGATCGCCCCGAGCAGCATGCCCTTGGTGAAGTGCCGCTGCACGAACGGGTACACCACCACGATCGGCAGCAGGGTCAGGCTCACCACCGCCATCTGCAGCGACAGGGCGGCGATCTGCTGGTGCCCGGCGTACACCCCGGTGTTGGTGACCCCGCTGCCCGGCAGGGAGTTGGCCTGGAGCGTGTACGTGTAGATCACCATCTGCATCGGCCACTTGCCGTTGTCCGGCAGGTACAGCAGGGCGTTGAAGAACGAGTTCCAGTACCCGACCGCGTAGAACAGCGCGATGACGGCGGTCACGGCCCGGGACGTCGGCAGCACGACCCTCCACAGGATGCGCCACTCGCCCGCGCCGTCCATGCGCGCCGCGTCGATCAGCTCGGGCGTCGTGCTCGCGAAGAACGCGCGCATCACCAGGATGTTGAAGACCGACACCGCGCTGGGCAGGATGAGCGACCAGTACTGGCCGTACCCGCCGAGCGTGGAGACCAGCAGGAAGGTCGGCACGATGCCGCCGCTGAAGAACATCGTGACGACGAGCGTCATGAGGATCGTCCGGTGCCCGTACGAGCCGGGGCGGGACAGCCCGTACGAGCACAGCACGGTCACCACCATCGACACGGCCGTACCGACGACGGTGACCCCGGTGCTGACCAGCAGCGAGTGCAGGACGAGCTGATTGGTGAAGATCTGGTGGTACGCCTCGACGGTCAGCCCGTGCGGCACCAGCACCAGGCCACCCGCGATGTTGATCGATGCCTGGGTGGAGAAGCTGGTGAGCACGATTGCGTACAGCGGCACCAGCACGACCGCGAGAACGACGAGGATCGTCACGCCCTTGGCCGCCTGCCCGGCGGCGGTGGGCTTCTCCTCCCAGGCCGGTCGCTCGTCGCGCGGCCGGCGCCGGGTGGCCGGCGGACCCGGCCGGGCTGTCAACGTCGTCATTTCCGGAACAACCCATCCTCGCCGAACGCGTGCGCCAGTTTGTTCGCCGCCAGTACCAGAACCAGCGACAGCACGCCCTTGAACAGGCCGGCGGCGGCGCCGTAGCTGAAGTGGTTGTTGACCACGCCGTAGTAGTACGTGAACGTGTCGAGCACTTCCGCGGCGTCCCGACCGACCGCCTGCCGCTGGACGAGCATCTGCTCGAAGCCGACGGTCAGCGCGTTGCCCAGCCGGAGCACGAGCATCAGCACGATGACCCCGCGCATGCCGGGAAGGGTGATGTGCCACAGCCGCCGCCACCGGTTGGCGCCGTCGGCCGCGGCCGCCTCGTACAAAGCCTGGTCGATGGCGGCGAGCGCGGCCAGGAACACGATGATGCCCCAGCCCGCTTCCTTCCAGACCGCCTGCGCGGTGACCAGATACTTGAACGTCGCCGGGTCGGTCATGACATTCCAGGTGCCGAGGCCGTGCCGGCGCAGCACCATGTTCACCGCTCCGGCGCCGCCGAGCATCTCCTGGAAGATGGTGACGACCAGGACCCAGGAGAAGAAGTGCGGCAGGTACACCACCGACTGCACGAACGAGCGCACCTTGCCGTTCATCACGGAGTTGAGCAGGACCGCCAGGACGATCGGGATCGGGAAGTACAGCACCAACTGCACCGCGCTGATGACCAGGGTGTTGGCGAATGAGTGCCAGAACAGCGTGTCGCCGAACAGGTTGGTGAAGTTGGCGATCCCGACCCAGGGGCTGTGCAGGAAGCCCTGGTAGATGTCGTAGCTCTGGAACGAGGTGATGACGCCGAGCATGGGTACGTAGGTGAACACGAGCAGCAGCACCACCGCCGGCACCGTCATGATCAGCAGTGACCGGTCCCGGCGGATCCGGATCCGCCAGCCCGTGCGCCGCTTGGCCGGTACCGTGTCCGCCCGGGCGGCCTCCCGGGACGCGCCCGGTACCGCGCCGTCCTCGATGATCGCGGACACCTCCGCCTCCTCACGCTTCACCGCTCCGGCCCGCGCCCGGGCAAAGGCGCGGGCCGGACGCCCCGTCGCCCCTACTGACCGGTTCCGTACTTGTCGCGGATGCCGTCGTAGAACGTGCGCAGCGCGTCGCCGCCCTGCTTGCGCCAAGTGGCGACGGCGTCGGTAAAGGCTGAGATCGGCTTGCGACCGAACCGGACGTCGTCGATGGTGTCGTCGACCGGTTTGTTGATCGAGCTGTACTGCGAAGGCTCCGCGATGTTCATGTCGTAGAACAGCGGTTTGACCGCGCGGGCGACCGCCTGGCCCTGCCAGGTGGCGTAGTCCTTGGCGACCTGCGTGAAGCCGTTGCTGACCGTGGTCGCCGCGGGCGGACACGCCAGGAACTGGTAGGTGGTGGCCACCTCCTTGTTGCCGGCCGAGGTCAGCACGGGGTTGCCGTCGACCATGGTGTAGTCCACGCCCTCGTCGCCGAAGTTCACCTTCAGCCACTCCGCCGAGCCGTACGGTGCCGCGAAGTAGTTCGCGATCGCCAGGCACTCCTTGATCTGAGCGTCGGAGAGCTTCTTGTTGAGGTAGCTGAACATCGCCGCGCCGTTGCCCAGCTCGATGGTCGGCGTACTCTTGCCGTCCGCGGCCATCAGCGGCAACGCCTGCCGGTTGTAGCCGGGATTCGCGGCGGTGCCCGACTGCGCGTCGGAACCGTTCCAGGCCCCGGTGCCGTCGACCTCGAAGTACACCTTGCCGCTCCAGAACCTCTGCTTGCCGTTCTGGTTGGTGTTGGCCACCGCGTCCGGGTGCATGTACCCGGCCTTCACGATCTTGACCTGCCAGTTCAGCGCCTCGACGATCTGGTCGGTCTCGTACTTGTAGATGAGCTTCCCGGCGCTGTCGGCGGTCCAGTGGTTGGTGAACTGGAAGAGCTGGCTGGCGTATGCGGCGGACTGACCGAACAAGTCGTCGAAGGCCCACACGCCGGAGCTCGCGTGGGTCAGCTCCTTGCCGAGATTGAACAGGTCGTCGGCGGACTTGAGCTCGGCGGTCGAGACACCCAGCTTGTCGAGCAGGTCCTTGCGGTAGAAGTAGGCGCCGTTGAAGACCGCGGCCGACGGGTACGTCGGGATGCCGTACAGCTTGCCGTTCCACACCCCGGCCGCCCAGGCGGCCGCCGGCACGTTGGCCAGGTTCGGGTACTGCTTGACCTTGTCGCCGGCCAGGTACGGGGTCAGGTCGGCGAACTTGGTGCCCATCGCCTCGCCGAGGTTCAGCTGGACGTTCAACCAGCCCGGGATCATGATCCAGTCAGGCAGCTTGTCCGCCGCGAACACGGGCGGGAGGATGTTGCCGTAGGTGTTGCCGTCCGACGGCTGGAGTTTGAGCGTCGCGCCGATCGCCTTGTTGACCGCGTCGTAGTACTTGTTGCCGGCCGAGGGCGGGATTGCCCCCCAGAGCGGGGTCATGGTCGTGTAGCTGCCGCCGGAGCCGACCGCGCCGCTGACCGTGGTCACCGGGCTGGCCGGGTACTTCAGGAAGCACGGGTCGGAGATGGCGCCGTTGGCCCCGGTCACACTCGGGACGTCGGCGGTGACCGAATGGTTGGGCAGGTAGCTGGGCAGCGCGCGTTGCAGCTCGTTCTTGCCGGTCGTACCTGGACCGCCACTGCCCTTCGAACCACAGGCCGACAGCAGTGGCGACGCCACGGCCGCCCCGACCGCGACAGCCGCGGCGGAGAGCAGGCCGCGCCGGGAAACGGCGAGGGGCACCGATGGCGAAGCTTCGGGTGGCATGACGGATCACCCTTCGGGTGTATGGAGACGGGGGTGTGAAGGCGGCGCAGACATTGACGTCAGTTAGTTGGGCTGGACGCTAAACAAATTAGACGACAGGGCCATGGACCACAAGGCACCGCTCGTCCAAGCCGCAATCGGTAGGAAGGTTGACGTTCGTTTGGTTAGTCGGAAAACTAATTCGCATGCCCTACCGCCCGCCACTGGTACCTCACGAGCTGTTCGTCGCCGACCCGATCGACCTCCCGGTGCGCCCACCGGGCGCGGGCGGGCTGTCCGCGCTCGTCCGCGCCGAACTGGTCGCCACCGACCGCAACGGGGTGAGCGTCAAGGCCGTCACCGCCGACGGCCAGGTACTGACCGCCGAGATCAGCGCGGCCGGCGAGGGCGTCGTGCGCGTCCGGCTCGCCCAGGACCTCGACGTCCGCTCCCGCTCGGCGACCGTGGCCCAGTTGGTGCGCCCGGCGACCGACCCGCAGGCCCGGGTCGAGGTCGAGGACCGACGGGTGCGGCTGCGCACCGGCCCGCTCACCGCCGAGATCACCCTGGACCCGTGGCACCTGCGCTTCCTGGACGGCGACGGTCGCGTACTGGTGGCCGAGGATCCCGGTGAGGTGGACATCAGCGGACGGATGCGCACCCTGCCCCTGGGACGATCCACGGTGGACGGTGTCGTCGCGGCGTACCACGAGAGCTTCGCCGCCGCCGCCGACGAACACTTCGTCGGGCTCGGCGAGAAGTTCACCGGCTTCGACAAGCGCGGCCAGCGCGTGGTGATGTGGAACTACGACGCGTTCGGCGCGGAGTCCGAGCGCTCCTACAAGAACGTGCCGTTCTACCTGTCCAGCCGCGGCTACGGGGTGCTGGTCGACAGCGGTACCGCGACCGAGTTCGACATCTGTCACTCCACGCACAGCAGCCTGCAGATCGTCGTACCGGACGACCTGATCGACTACTACGTGCTCGCCGGGCCGACCCCGGCGCGGGTGCTGGCCCGGTTCGACCGGCTCACCGGCGCGCCGACGCTGCCGCCCAAGTGGGCGTTCGGCACCTGGATCTCGTCCGGCTTCTTCGTCGACACACAGGAGGCCGTGCTGGCCCGGGCGCGTCGCATCCGCGCCAGCGCCATCCCCTGCGACGTGCTGCACCTGGACTGCTACTGGCAGACCGAGGGCCACTGGTCAGACCTGCGCTGGGACGCGGAGCGTTTTCCGGACCCGGCCGGCATGCTGGCCACGCTCGCCGAATCGGGGTTCCGGGTCTGCCTGTGGATCAATCCGTACATCAGCCAGTTCAGCCCCGACTTCGCCGACGCGGCCGAGCGCGGGTACTTCCTGCGCCGCGCGGACGGCTCGGTCTACATCGCCGACGTCTGGCACGGCAGCCACCCGGCGTCCGGCATCGTCGACTTCACCAACCCGGCCGCGAGCGCCTGGTACTGCGACCGGCTGCGCGGGCTGCTGGAGCAGGGCGTGGCGGTGTTCAAGACGGACTTCGCCGAGGGGGTACCGGTCGATTCGGTGGCGTCCAACGGCATGAGCGGTACGGTCCTGCACAACGTCTACAGCCTGCTCTACAACGACGCGGTGGCGGACGCGACCCGCCAGGTCGCCGGGCACTCGATGGTGTGGGCCCGCTCGTCGTTCCTGGGCGGGCAGCGGCACTGCGCCCAGTGGAGCGGCGACACCAACGCGTCGTACCCGGCGATGGCCAGCACCCTGCGCGGCGGCCTGTCGCACGGGCTGTCCGGCGTACCGTTCTGGAGCCATGACGTGGGCGGGTTCTACGGCACCCCGGTGCCCGACCTGTACTCGCGCTGGGCCGGTTTCGGCGCGCTGTCGCCGCTGGTGCGCTTCCACGGCACCACGTCCCGGCTGCCCTGGGAGTTCCCGCCGGAGGCGGAGCGGGACGCGGTCGCGGCGCTCCGGCTGCGGTACGAGCTGATGCCGTACCTGTACTCGGCCGCCACCGACTCGGCGCGCACCGGGCTGCCAATGATGCGCCCGCTGCTGGTCGAGTACCCGGACGACCCGGCCGCCTGGCAGGCCGACCTGGAGTACCTCTTGGGTCCCGACCTGTTGGTCGCGCCGATGACCGACCCGGCCGGCGTGCGCCGGGTGTACCTGCCCGAGGGCGACTGGGTCGACTACTGGACCGGCACGGCGCAGGCCGGCGGCCGCTACGTCACCATCGCAGACGACTGGTCTGGGTCGTCGCGCGGCGTCAGACGCGCCGAGCCAGACTGGTCGGACGACTGGTCTGGGTCGTCGCGCGGCGTCGGACGCGTGCCACTGTTCGTCCGGCTGGGCGCGCTGATCGCGACGACCGATGCCGGCGACACGGTGGGCGATGGCGCGTTCGGGGACCTGACCCTGGTCAGCTGGGCGGCCGGCGGGGACGGCGAGACCGGTACCGTGGTTTCGGACGTGTCCGGCGACACCCGGATCACCGCCGTCCGCCAGGACACCCGGCTGGACATCGTGACCGACGGCCCGGCCCGGGTACACGGGGTGGTCTTCGCGCCGGTGGCGGGGGCGCAGCCGCCTGAGGTGGTGACGGTGGACGGGGTGGTGGCGACGCTGGAGACGGTCGACGGGCGGCTGACCGCGCGGCTGGCCTGACGGACACACGCGGGGACCGGCCGGGGTGATGCGGGCACAGTCCCCGGCCGGTACAGTTTTGTTGGATCTACAAACAAAAGGAAGGTTGCCCGGCTGCCGGACCGGCGCAGAGCCCAGCCCAGGCCAGCCCAGGCCAGCCAGCCCGGGCCAGCCAGCCCAGCCCGGCGAGAACCAGCCCAGCGAGAAGCGGGACACACCTTGACGACGACGTACACCGGCCCCGCGCCGGCGGACTTCACCGACGTACGCGCCACGAACCTCGCGGTCGTGCTCGACTACGTACGCACCAACGCGCCCTGCTCGCGGGCCGACATCGCGGCGTCCACCGGACTGAACAAGGCCACCGTGTCCAGCCTCGTCGGGGAGCTGATCGAACGGCGGCTGCTGCGCGAGACCGGGATGACCGAGCGGCGCATCGGCCGCCCGGCGACGATGATCGTCCTGGACGGCGCGCCGTACGCCGCGATCGGCCTGGACGTCGGCACCGACCAGCTCACCGTCATCGCGGTGGACCTCGGCGGCGAGCACCTGCTGGCCTGGCGGCGCGCCTTCACCGGTCGGGGCGCCACACCGGGCAGATCGGTGGCCGCGATCGCGGCGCTGGCCCGGCGCGCCCTGGGCCGCCTGGCCGACCAGGGTCGGCAGGTGCTCGGGCTGACCGTCGGAGTCGGCGGACTGGTCGACCCGGACGGGGTGGTCCGGATCGCCACCGGCCTGGACTGGCGCGACGTGCCGCTGCGCGACTCGCTGGTACGGGCACTGGGTGCGCCGGACTACCCGGTGACCGTGGACAACTCGGCCAACCTCGCGGTGCTGGCCGAGCACCGGTACGGGCCCTACGCCGGCACGCCCGACCTGGCGTACCTGACCAGCGGGCCGGGCGTGAGCGCGGGCATCGTGGCCGGTGGCCGGTTGCTGCGCGGTGCCGGCGGGTACGCCGGCGAGATCGGTCACTTCGTGGTCGACCCGGGCGGCCCGGAGTGCAGCTGTGGCCGGCGTGGCTGCCTGGAGGCGGTGGCGGGCGTCGGCGCGCTGATCCGCCGGTTGGCCGGCACGGAACCGGCCGGCGACCTGGAGCCCGAGGTGGCCGGCATCGTGCGCCGCGCCCGCGCGCAGGAACCGAAGACCCTCGCGGCGCTGCACGAGGCCGGTCGCCACCTCGGTCACGGCGCCTCGCTGCTCGCCAACCTGGTCAACCCGAGCGTGGTGATTCTCGGCGGGCACTACGTCCCGCTCGCGCCGTGGATCCTGCCGACCGCCGGCGAGGCGCTGGACACGCTGGTCGTCGCGCCCCAGCCGCCCGGCGCCGGGCTGGTCGCGTCTGCGCTCGGCCATGACGCGGCGGCGGTCGGCGGAGCGGCCGCCGTGCTGGACGCCGTCGAGGCCGGCCGGCTGCCGCTGCCCACGGCCTGATCCGGGTTCGCCCGGCGCGACCAGCCCTGGCGACTCCAGGGTGGCCGGCCCGACAGAGGTGTCAGGCGCTCGTGCGTTCCTGCCGCTGCTTCCGGACCTTCTTGGCGGCTTTCTTGCTCCTTGCTACCCGCGCCCTTCGCTCGGCATGGGCCGGCTGCGGCGCCACCTGCGACACCCGCTGCGGGGATACGGCGAGCAAGGTGGCCGCATCTCGGACGGACAGAGCCGCGTCGCCGACAAGGCGCCCGGCGGCGGCAGCAGTCGCCTCGGCCAGCTCCCGCTCTGCCTTCTGGATGCGTTCGCGTTCGGCGCGTAGCCGTGCAGTGATGGCGTTCAGCTCTGGGTCGCCGATGTTGTATTCGTAGTCGAGGCGTAGGCCATCCTCGGCACCGTCGGGAAGATCCTCGGCCAAGGCGATGACCTCGCGCACCGACCGGTCCAGCGTAGGCAGGTTGCGAGCCCAGGTGTGGACTCCTTGAAGATCCGGTACGTCGGCCAGCCAGGAGCCATCTTCGCGGATGACGTCCACCCGGTAGGTCTTGGCGCTCACTTCAGCCACCCCGTTCCGAACACTGGTTCCATGTCCTTCTCAATGGCCCGCAGTGTCCCTGTAGGGACGCCGAACGCTTTCTGGTTGGATCCGGCGAACGTGCGGGGCTGATCGCCGATGTTCTTGACGGTGACGCTTACCTCGACGAATTGGCCCTGGGCGGACTTGCTGAGGAACTGATCGCCCACCTCCGCCACCCCGTACTTGACGTTGGTGACGGTGAACTCGAACTTCCCGTCACGGGCCGGCTGATTCAGGCCGACCGTCGTCTTCTTCCCGCCGCCGCTGCCGTTCCCTGCGCCCGAGGCAGTGGTGGTGCCCGACGAGCTTCCGCCGCCGTTGAAGGCTGCGATCACCGCGCCCACACCGCAGAGCACGATCACTGCTGCGACCACGATGCCGATCACCATCCCCACCCGCGACTTCCGCTTCCGCGGTGGCGGCGGCGGAACTGGCAAACCGGGTGGCGGTTGCTGGGGATATCCGGGCTGCTGCCCGTACTGTGTCAAGGGCATGTTCGTGGTGGTGTACGTGACCGAGTCGGTTACGTAGGGAACCGCCTACGCGTGCAGCTGCGACTTCCAGCCCGTCGGCCCGGACGGGACAACCTACGACGAGACGACCGCGCTTGGCTGGGAGGACATGGATGCGGGTGACATCCAGTCGGGTCAGAAGAAGTCCGGCACAGTGGTGTTCGACGTGACCAAGGGCAGCGTTCACGAGTACAAGGTGCACCTGGACCTGCAGAGCGATGACGTGGACGCGAACTGGCAAATCTGACCGGCACTCACCCGACTCAATATCCCGACCCGACGCCGTTGACCCGCAACTGCCGGGACATCGTGCGGATCGACGGCGACCTCTTGACGTGGCGCTAACCGCGGGGCAACCTAACGGAAATCGCTATCGAAGCGCTTCGAAGCCTCACTTCCCGGACGACAGCGGCCCGTCCGGGGTCGGTCGAAGCGCTTCGACCTGCCGCGCCGGAAACGCCCCCGGCGCCGGGCAGCGCTACCGGGCCGGGAGGATCGACATGGAAGAGCCGGGCGGCTTTCAGAGCGTGGACCTGCCGCTGGACCAACGGGTGGCCGACCTGATGAACCGGCTCACGCTGGCCGAGAAGGTCGCCCTGCTTCACCAGCACCAGGCGCCGGTCCCCCGCCTCGGGATGGGCGCGTTCCACACCGGCACCGAGGCGCTGCACGGTCTGGCCTGGCTCGGCCCGGCCACCGTCTTTCCGCAGGCGATCGGCCTGGCCAGCACGTGGAACCCGGACCTGGTCGAGCGGGTCGGCGACGCGGTCGGCGACGAGGCGCGCGGGTTCCACCACAAGAACCCCGACCGGGGCGGGCTCAACGTCTGGGCTCCGGTGGTCAACCTGCTGCGCGATCCCCGGTGGGGCCGCAACGAGGAGGGGTACTCGGAGGATCCCCTGCTGACCGGCGTGCTCGCCACGGCGTACGCGCGGGGCCTGCGCGGCGACCACCCCCGGGTACTCAAGACGGCACCGACGCTCAAGCACTTCCTGGCGTACAACAACGAGACCCGCCGGGAGAGCACGAGCAGCGGCATGCCGCCCCGGGTACTGCGCGAGTATGAACTGCCGGCGTTCGAGGCCCCGATCCGGGCCGGCGCCGCGGTCGCCGTGATGGCCTCGTACAACCTCGTCAACGGGCGGCCGGCGCACCTGTCCCCGCTGCTGCACGACGAGCTGCGCGGCTGGAGCGAGCACGACATCGTGGTGGTCAGCGACGCGCAGGCACCGTCCAATGTGGTCGACGCGCAGCACTACTATCCCGACCACGTGTCCGGCCACGCCGCCCTGGTGCGCGCCGGCGTGGACAGCTTCACCGACAACGGCGACCACCCGACGCTCACCGTCGAACGGCTCACCACCGCGCTGGCGCGCGGCCTGCTCACCGAGGCCGACGTGGACGCGGCGGTGCGGCGGCTGCTGCTCCTCCGGTTCCGGCTCGGCGAGTTCGATCCGCCGGAGTCCCACCCGTACGCGGACGTGACCGAGGAGGTCATCAACTGCCCGGAGCACCAGGACCTGGCGGTCCAGGCCGCCCGGCAGTCGATCGTGCTGCTGCGCAACGACGGCATGCTGCCGCTCACCCTGTCCCGGCGCGACCGTGTCGCGGTGGTCGGGCCGCTGGCCGACGTACTGTACGAGGACTGGTACAGCGGCACGCTGCCGTACGCGACGACGGTGCGGGGTGGGCTCGCCGCACGGTTCGACAGCCCGGACGCGGTGCGGTTCGCCGAGGGCGTGGACCGGATCGCGCTGCGCGTGGCGCCCGGGGCGGGGACGGCGGCCGGCCGGTACGTGACCGCGGACGGCTCCGCGCACGGCGGCCCGCTGACGGCCGGCGCCGACTGTGCCGGGCCGGACTCCTGGCTCGACGTCCACGACTGGGGGCACGGCGTGCTCGCGCTGCGCTGCGTGTGCAACGGGCGCTACCTCACCGTGGACACCGGCAAGGCACTGGCCAACGAGTCCCCGCGCCCGGGCGGCTGGGTGGTCAACGAGACGTTCGAGCTGGTCGAGCGCGGCGGCGACACGGTGCTGCGGCACTTCGCCAGCGACCGGTACGTCGCGATCGATCCGGACGGCGCGCTGCGCGCCGTGGCGGCCAGCGGGGCGGAGGCGACCGGGTTCGCCGTCGAACTGGTCAGCGACGGGATCCTGGGGGCCGCCGCGGTGGCCGCGGAAGCCGACATCGCCGTCGTGGTGGTCGGCAACCATCCGCTGATCAACGGCCGGGAGACCGAGGACCGCGCCGACCTGTCCCTGCCGCCGGACCAGGACCGGTTGGTACGGGCGGTGCACGCGGCCAACCCGCGCTGCGTGCTCGTCGTCACCAGCAGCTACCCGTACGCGATCGGCTGGGCGGACGAGCACGTACCCGCGATCCTCTGGTCCGCGCACGGCGGTCAGGAGTTCGGTCGCGCGCTGGCCGACGTGCTGTTCGGCGACACCGCGCCGGCCGGGCGGCTGACCCAGACCTGGTACCGGCACGCCGCCGACCTGCCGGACCTGCTCGACTACGACATCATCGCGAGCGACGCGACCTACCTCTACTTCCGCGGCACCCCGCTGTACCCGTTCGGCCACGGGCTGACCTACTCCCCCGTCGAGTACGACAACCTGCGCCTGTCCTCCTCAACCGTGGAGCCCGACGGCGAGGTGCGGATCAGCCTCGACGTGACCAACACCGGCGCACGGGCCACCGACGAGGTCGTCCAGCTCTACACGCGCCAGCGGACCTCACGGGTCAAGCAACCGGTACGGCAGCTGCGCGGGTTCCGCCGGCTGCACCTGGCTCCGGGCGAACGCACCACCGTCCACTTCGGACTGGCCGCCGCCGGCCTGGCGTTCTGGGACGTCACCCGGCAGCGCGCCGTGGTGGAACGGGCGGCCCACGACATCCTGGTCGGCCGGTCGAGCGCCGACATCCGGTGCGCGGCGACCCTGGACGTGGCCGGGGAGACCATCCCGCCGCGGCGGGCGCTGGACGGCACGGTGTGCGCGGCGGACTTCGACGGGTACGCCGGGATCACCCTGTGCGACGCGGGCCCGGAGCGCGGCGACGCGGTCACCTCCACCGAGCCGGGCGCCTGGGTCTGCTTCGACGGCACTGACTTCGGCGACGGTGCGGCACGGTGCGCGGCCGAGCTGTCGCGTCTCGGCAGCGGCCCGGCCGGGATCACGCTGCGCCTGGACGATCCGCTGGACGGGCCGGTGATCGGGCAGGTCACCGCCGCCTGCCGGGCCGGCCGGTACGAGTTCGTCTCCGCCGGTACGCCGCTGCGCGGCGCGGCCGGGGTCCGCGACCTGTACGCGGTGTTCGACGCGCCCGGCGTCACCCTGCGCAGCCTCAGCTTCCGGGCCGGGAAGTGACCGCTCACCACGCCACGCCACCGGACCGGGTGACGGGACGGCGCCCACCGCCCAACGGCGTCATCACAATCCTGGACGTGGCCCGGCACGCCGGGGTCGCGCCCAGCACCGTGTCGTACGCGCTCAGCGGGAAGCGGACCATCTCGGCCGCCACCCGGGCGCGCGTGCTGGCCAGCATCCGTACCCTCAACTACCACCCGCACGCCGGTGCCCGCGCGCTGGCCAGCAACCGGGCCAACGTGATCGCCCTGGTGCTGCCGCTGCGGGCCGGCATGCACGTACCGGTGCTGATGCAGTTCGCAGTCTCGGTGGTCACCACGGCCCGGGAGTTCGATCAGGACGTCCTGCTGATGACGGCCGACGAGGGGGCCGACGGGCTGCGCCGGATGGATGCCAGCGCACTCGTCGACGGTCTCATCCTGATGGACGTGGAGCTGGACGACGCGCGCATCCCGCTGCTGTGCGAGCTGGACCGGCCGAGCGTGCTCATCGGGTTTCCCGCCCAACCGGCCGGGCTCACCTGCGTCGACCTCGACTTCTACCGTGCCGGGCAGGTGTGCGTGGAGCACTTGGCGCGGCTCGGGCACACCGACGTCGCCCTGATCGGCGCGCCCGGCGCGGTGTACGACCGGGGCACCGGCTTCGCCCGCCGTACGATGGCCGGCTTTCTGGACATGGCGGCGGCGCTGCGCATGTCGGCCGCCGCCGGGCCTTGCGAGCAGGACCCGGTCGCGGTCGGCGCGAGGGTGGACGAGCTGCTGGCCCGGCACCCGGCGCTGACCGGCCTGGTGGTGCACAACGAGGCGGTCGTCGATCCGCTGCTGGCCGCGCTGGTGGCGCACGGGCGGCGGGTACCGGAGCAGGTGTCGGTGGTGGCGATCTGCCCGGACGGCCTCGCCCACCGGGCCACGCCCGCGCTGACCTCGGTGCTGATCCCGGCCGAGGAGGTGGGTACCCAGGCCGTCCGGCTGCTCATGCGCAAGCTGGGCGGCCAGCCGGTGCCCGACTCCAGCCTGCTGCCACCGCGCCTGACCGTGCGGGACAGCACCGCCCCGCCGCCCCGGGTGTGAGTGATTCCCGCCACCTCCGGCGGCAGTCGGGCGGGGGTACGGCCGGACGCCCGGCGAGGCCGCGTGAGCCGCGACACGTCCGGCCGGAGGGTGTGGCCTTCTCTGGCAGACTCGGAACGTGCTGCCCGTCGACAATCATGTGCATTCGCAGTGGTCATTCGACACCGAGGGGCAGGCATCGATGGCCCGGGCATGCGAGCAGGCGCTGGCGCTCGGCCTGCCGGCGCTCGCGTTCACCGAGCATGTCGAGTGGACGGACTGGATCGACGACGACGTCATCGCCACCGACCCGATGACGCTGAAGTGGTGGGACAAGATCCGGCCGCTGGACGTCACCGGATACTTCGCCGACATCGAGGAGTGCCGCGAGCGGTACAAGCCGCTGCGGATCTTCTCCGGCGTGGAGGCGGGCGAGCCGCACCTGTTCGCCGGCAGCATCAAGGGAGTGCTCGCCACCGGCCCGTTCGACCGCGTGCTCGGCTCGCTGCACGCCGTGCCGTACGGCGGCGACCTGGTCGCGGCCGAAAGCCTGTTCCGCCTGCTCGGAAGCTACGACGAGGCGATGCGCTGCTACTTCGCGGAGCTGATCCGGATGATCGAGGGCGTCGGCGAGTTTGAGGTGCTGGCGCACCTGGACTATCCGCGCCGGTACTGGCCGGGCGGGTCACAGCTGTTCGACGAGCCGAAGTTCGAGGAGGAGTACCGGGCGGTGCTGCGCGCGCTGGCCGGTACCGGCCGGGTGCTGGAGGTCAACACGAAGTCGCCGATGGCGACGGCGGACCTGATGCGCTGGTGGCGTGAGGAGGGCGGCCGGGCGGTGTCGTTCGGCAGCGACGCGCACCGGCCGTGGCTGGTCGGAGGCCGGTTCGACGTGGCTGTCGATGTCGTCGAGGCGGCCGGCTTCCGGCCCGGTCGCGACCAGTTCGACTTCTGGCGGCGGTAGGGTTCGCGCTCAGGCCCTGAGCGGGAGCGCTCCGGGCAGCGACGGGGCCGGAGGGGCGGACGTTGATGGTCGAGGTCCGGGTGGACGAGGCGACCGGCGGCTGGAACGTCCTGGCACCCCGGCGGGCCGCCCGACCCGACGAGTCCCGGACGCCCGGATCATCTCCGGCGGCCGGATCATCTCCGGGGCCTACCGCCTGCCCGTTCTGCTGGGGCAGCGAGGCCATGACCCCGCCCGAGGTGCTGCGGGTACCGGCCGGCGCACCCGACTGGCGGGTCCGGGTGGTACCCAACCTGTACGCCGCGGTCGACCCGCCCGGCGACACCGTCCGGGCGCCGGCGCCCACGCCGGAGTCCCCGGCCCCGTTCACCGGCCGGCACGAGGTCCTGGTGGAGTCCGGGCGGCACGACTGGGACCTGCGGCGGGGCGACCCGGACGAGGTGGCCACGATCCTGTTCGCGATGCGTGAGCGCTGCCGGGCGCTGGCCGCGGAAGGACCGGCCGCGATCAGCGTGTTCCGCAACTACGGTGCGCGGGCCGGCGCGTCCCTGGTCCACCCGCACAGCCAGATCGTGGCGCTCGACCAGGCGCCGCCGGGCCTGCTCGACCGGTGGCGGCGTGCCCGCGAGTACCACGACCGGACCGGCACGTGCCTGCACGACGCCGTCGCGGCGGCCGAGCGCCGGGCCGGCGAGCGGATCGTCCTGGACCTCGGCGAGGTGCTGGTCTTCCAGGACCGGGCCGGGTCGGTGCCGCACCAGACGACGCTGATGCCCGCGCAGCGCGCGGCTGGTCTGGGCGACGCGTCCGACCAAATCCTGACGGTACTGGCCGGTACGCTCCCCCGGGTGCTGGCCGGACTCGCGGCGGTGCTCGACGACCCGGCGTACAACCTGGTGGTGCACGCCGGCCCGGTCGGCGACCCGGCGGCGGAGGACTGGTACCGCTGGCACCTCACCATCTACCCGCGGGTCACCACGGTCGGCGGGCTGGAGATCGCGACCGGCGTCGCGGTCAATCCGAGCACGCCGGAGCAGACCGCCGGCGCGCTGCGCGCCGAAATCGCGGGGCGGCCCGCGGCCGGCTGAACGAGCGGCCGGCTCGGCATGCCCGGCCCAGTGAGGCCCGGTTGAGCAGGCTCGCTCACCCTCGTCTTCACCCTTGCGATGACGTGCAATGGTCGCGATCTCCGCATTCGCCGTAATCAACCGATTGTGTGAATCTTGACCGACCGTCGTCGATCCGAGTTTGCTGGACGCCATCGAAAACCTCTTCCGTGTGAGATGGAGGAATCGCATGGAAAGACCGCCGTTTGGCCGGCGGCGCCTGATGGTGGGGCTGGCGATCGCCGCATCCGCGGTGACCGTGGCCGCCCTGGCGCCCGCGGCATCGGCAGCGCCCAGCAGGCACGTCATCGGGGGCAGCGCGCCCGCGTGGCTGGGCCAGGCGAAGGCGCTGAGCGACACCCCCGCCAGCAACCGGGTCGGATTCGGTGTGCTGCTCGGCATGCGCAACAGCAGCGGTGCTGTCTCGACGCTGCAGAGCATCTCCGATCCGGACAGCGCGAACTACGGCAAGTGGCTGTCCGACGCGCAGTTCCGGGCGCAGTACGCCCCGAGCGCCTCGGACGTGTCCTCGGTGCGCGACTGGCTGACCAAGCAAGGGTTCCAGGTCACCAAGACACTCACCAGCGGCATGTACATCGAGGCGAGCGGGACCGCGGCACAGATCGAGAAGACGTTCTCCACCACGGTGAAGAACTACTCGTACCGCGGCAGGACGGTCCGCTCCAACTCGTCGGCGCTGTCGTTCCCGGCCGGTACGCCGGCTGCGGTCACCGGGGTCGTCGCCGGGGTGCTCGGCATCGACCAGGGTTCGCAGTTGCACGCCCCGGCCGACATGGAGCCCGGCCCGCCGCCCGGTGAGCGCTTCGGCGTCCAGCCGTGCTCGGACTACTACGGGCAGAACGTGGCCACCGACAAGCCGTCCGCGTACGGCAAGAAGCAGCCGTACGCGGTCTGCGGGTACGGGCCGCAGCAGTACCAGTCGGCATACGGGGAGAGCAGCCTGCTGCGCTCCGGCGTCGACGGGCGCGGCGTGACGGTGGCCATCACCGACGCGTACGCGGCGCCGACCATCCTGGCCGACGCCCAGAAGTACAACCAGGTGCACGGGCAGCCGTTGTTCAAGCCCGGCCAGTTCAGCCAGATCACCCCGGGGCCGGACGGGTACGACCTGACCGACCTGTGCGGACCACAGGGCTGGTACGGCGAGGAGACGCTCGACGTCGAGGCGGTGCACGCGATGGCGCCCGGGGCGAAGGTCGTCTACGTGGGTGGCGCGGACTGCAGCAGCGGTCTGGACACCGCCTGGGCCGAGACGATCGACAACCACGTCGCGGATGTCATCACCAACTCGTGGACCGACGGCACGGACGACATCGCTGAGCTGGGCCAAGACTACGTGGACTTCTACACGCAGTTCAGCCTCGAGGCGGCGTTGACCGGCATCACGGTGAACTTCTCCAGCGGCGACGCCGGGGACCGCACCGTGGGCGGCACCAACCCGGCGGCCCGGTCGGTCGAGTTCCCGGCCGACTCGCCGTACGTGACCGGCGTCGGCGGCACCAGCGTCGGCATCGGCAAGAACGGGCAGTGGCTGTGGGAGCACGGCTGGCAGAGCTCGTACTCGGCGCTGACCAACGGAGCGTGGTCGCCGGCACCGCCCGGCACGTACGCCTCCGGCGGCGGTGGCGGCACGAGCGTGCTGTACGCCCAGCCCTTCTACCAGAAGGGCAAGGTACCCGCGTCGATCTCGAAGTACTTCGGCGGCAACACGCCGATGCGCGCGGTGCCGGACATCTCGATGCCGGGTGACCCGAACACCGGCTTCCTGGTCGGCGAGACCCAGGTCTTCCCCGAGGGGACCCACTGGGACCAGTACCGCATCGGCGGTACCAGTCTGGCCTCGCCGCTGCTGGCCGGCGTGATCGCGGTGGCGGACCAGTTCGCCCACCGCAAGCTCGGCTTCGTCAACCCGCTGTTCTACAAGCTGTTGAACACGCCGGCGCTGCACGACATCACCGCGCCCACCAGCCCGCTGGCTCAGGTGCGGACGAACTACGCCAACTCGGTCGACAACACGCAGGGCAAGACGTACCAGCTGCAGACGATCGACGTGCAGAGCACCACGATTCACAGCACGCGCGGCTACGACGACGAAACCGGCGTCGGGACGCCGGGCGGTCTCCTGTTCTTCCTGGGGATGCCGCTCGCCGCGCTGTTCCATTAGCGAGTTCACCCGAAAGGGCGGCCCGGCCCCGGATCCGGGGCCGGGCCGCCGCTCGTATCGGCGGGG
>NZ_BONZ01000111.1 GCF_016862975.1 Rugosimonospora africana | reverse complement strand
GCTGTGGGAATTCGTGGTACACAGCGTCGGCGGCGCCACCAGTCCCAGCCCGAGTCCCACTCCCACGCTGAGCGGCGGCCCCGGCTGCCCGTGGGTCGGCTCCACCGCGCCGATCGCGCAGCGGGTGTCCCAGTTGCTGGGCCGGATGACGCTGGACCAGAAGATCTCGCTGTTGCACGGCAACGGCAACTCCTCGCCGTACATCGGGAACCTGACCGGGATCCCGTCGCTGTGCATCCCGGGCATGGGTTTCCAGGACGGCCCTGCCGGCGTCGGGGACGGGCTGGGCGGCGTGACCCAGATGCCGTCGGCGGTCACCCAGGCGGCAACCTTCGACACCGCACTGGAGCAGCAGTACGGCGCGGCGATCGGCAACGAGTTCGCCGGCAAGGGGGTGAACGTGGCGCTCGGCCCGACGCTGAACATCTCCCGGGATCCGCGCTGGGGCCGCAACTTCGAGACGTTCAGCGAGGACCCGTACCTGACCGGGCAGCTGGCCGCCGCCGACATCCGGGGCATCCAGAGCCAGGGCGTGATGGCGCAGGCCAAGCACGCGGCCGTCTACAACCAGGAGACCTACCGCAACGGGCCGGCCGACAACGCGATCGTCGACACCCGCACGCTGGAGGAGATCTACCTTCCCGGATTCCAGACCGCCGTGACCGCGGGTGCCACCGCGTCGGTGATGTGCGCGTACAGCACGGTCAACGGCCAGTACGCGTGCCAGAATCCGTACCTGCTCAACACCGCGCTGTACCAGCAGGCCGGGTTCGGCGGGTTCGTCACCAGCGACTGGGGCGGCGCGCACTCCACTGTGGACTCGGCGAACAACGGCATGACGATGGAGATGCCCAACGGCTACTTCTACGCCGACTTCCTGAAGCAGGCCGTGGCGAACGGGCAGGTCCGCCAGTCCACTGTGGACACGATGGTGAGCCGGGTGCTCACCCAGATGTTCGCGTTCGGCCTGTTCGACAAGGCGCACACCGGCTCGCCGACCGCGACGGTCACCACCGCCGCCCACGTCGCCGTGGCGCGGCAGGGCGCCGAGGAGGGCACCGTCCTGCTGAAGAACAACGGGGTACTGCCACTGTCCACGTCGACCACCCACTCCATCGCGGTACTGGGCGTGGACGGCGGCGCCGGCGTACAGAGCATCGGCGGCGGCAGTGCCACCGTCACCAGCTCGGGTACGGTGTGGCCGCTGACCGGGATCCAGAACCGGGTGGCCGGGACAGGCACCACGGTGCAGTACAACGACGGCAGCAACCTGACGTCTGCCACCACGCTGGCCCGCGGCTCCGACGTGGCCATCGTGTTCGCCAGCAACAACTACGGCAACGAGGGCAGCGACCAGCCGACCATCGACCTGCCGGGCAGCCAGAACCAGCTCATCTCGTCGGTGGCCGCGGCCAACCCGCGCACGATCGTGGTGCTCAACACGAACTCCGCCACCACCATGCCGTGGCTGGCCCAGGTGGCCGGCGTGTTCGAGGGCTTCTACCCGGGGCAGCAGATCGGTACCGCGATGGCCGAGCTGCTGTTCGGCGACGTGAACCCGTCCGGCAAGCTGCCGGTCAGCTTCCCGGCGAGCCTGGCCGACGTGCCCGCGCACACCACCGCGCAGTGGCCCGGCACTAACAACCAGGTGCAGTACTCCGAGGGCGTGGACGTCGGGTACCGGTGGTACGACGCGAAGAACATCGCGCCGCTGTTCCCGTTCGGGTACGGCCTGTCCTACACCACGTTCGGGTTCGGCAACCTGTCGGTGGGCGCGCTGTCCGGCGGCAACTCGGCGGTGAGCGCCACGGTCACCAACACCGGTTCCCGGGCCGGTACCGAGGTGGTCCAGCTCTACGTCGGCGACCCGGCCTCGACCGGGGAGCCGGTGCACCAGCTGCGCGGCTTCCAGCGGGTCACGCTGTCGCCGGGCCAGTCCCAGACCGTCCACTTCACGGTGAGCGCGCACGACCTGGCGCACTGGGACACCGCCGGGAACGCGTGGAGCACCACTGCCGGCACGTACCAGATCCTGGTCGGCGACTCCTCGCGCAGCCTGCCGCTGTCCGGCAACCTCGCGGTCGCCACGACGATGAGCGGTAACGCGGCTGGCTCACCGGGCGCGACCGGCTCATCCGGTGAGCGGACGTTGGCGGTGGCCAACCCGCACGGCATGAGCAGTCCGGTGGGCAGGGCGGTCAGCTGGGCGTACGCGCCGGGCACGACCGGCGTCACGTACACCGCGACCGGGCTGCCCGACGGGCTGTCGATCAGTCCGACCGGGGTGATCTCCGGTACGGCCACCAAGGCCGGCACGACCACCGTGACCGTGGCGGCCCGGGACGCGGACGGAGCGACCGGCAGCGCGACGTTCGTCTGGACCACCACCTGACCGTGGTGCCGCGTCGCCGGACGGCACCCCGGCGGCGCGGCACCGCAACCCCCGTTGTGGACGGGCGGCCGGCTACGACACAGTCCGCTACGACACAGTCCGCTACGACGCGCTGCGCCGCGACACGGTGCGCTACGACACCGCGCGGCGGGGCGCGACCAGACCCGTCTCGTACGCGACCACGACCGCCTGCGCCCGACTGGTCAGGTTCAGCTTCGTCATCGTCCGGTTGAGGTGCGTCTTCACGGTCGCCTCGGTCACCACCAGTTCCCCGGCGATGTCGGTGTTCGACAGTCCCCGGGCCACCAGCCGCAGCACCTCGATCTCCCGGCCGGTCAGCGCGCGCAGGCTCGGCGGCGGGTCCCGGCGCGGCCGGGCATGGTGAACGTACGCGCTGATCAGGCGGCGGCTCACGCTCGGCGCGAACAGGCCCTCACCGCCCGCGACCGTGTGAATCGCCGCGACCAGCCGGTCCGGTGCGGTGTCCCGCAGCAGGACCCCGGACGCCCCGGCCCGCAGCGCGGCGTCGACGCTCTCCAGCGCGGCACTGCACAGCACGAGCACTCGGGGCCGTGACGCGGTGGCCCGGGACACGACCGCCTCGGTGACCGCGACGCCGTCCATTCCGGCGGTGTCCATGTCGACGAGCACCACGTCCGGGTGCCGCACCGGTGCCAGCGTGAGGGCGTGGTCACCGGTGGCGACCTGGCCCACCACCTCCACCCCGGGCGCCGCCTGGATCAGCGCCGCCAGCCCGGCCCGGGCCAGCGCTTGACCACCGACGATCAGTACCTTCGTGACCCGGACCCGCTCGGCATTCATGACGCTCATCGCTCCGCCTCGCTCAGCTCGCTCATCGCCCGTCTCCCCCGACCTCGCTCACCCGGCGGCCCCCGTCGCCCGATCCTTCATCACCCGCTGTGCCACGCTTCGTCGCTCTCAGTGACTGCCCGTCGGAGTGGCATGACTCCGATGTCACGACATCGCGCTGCCTACAGCCTCCCCCGACGGACTTGCCAAAGCCCTTGCCGTCGGCATTACCACGGACGGTAATTGACGGCCGGGAGACCGATTAGCCCTTTTTATGGGTATTGGCGGGGACCGGCAGCCGCCGTTTCTCGCCGGCGGGAGCCAGCGACCGACGGCTTGGGCCGGGGCGACCGCCGCGCCGTCGCGACGAGCCAGCCGGCCGAGCCCAGGACAAAGGCGAGCGCGGCGAGTACGTAGGCGTCGCCGTACACCAGCTGCCAGCCGGTCCAGTGCAGCTCGGCGCCGCCGTCGTGCGGGGCCAGGCGCAGCAGTCCGGACGGGTGGATCCCGACCGCCGGGTCGATGCCGCCGTGCGTACCCAGCCGCAGCGGCCACCACCCGAACAGTCCGACGAGGGCGGCGCCGGCCGCCAGCGCACCGACCGGGCGCACCCATCGGGTCCGCCAAACCCGCGACAACCGTGCCGGCGGTCGCCCAGCGCCTCCGTCCCGGGGAGCGCCGTGATCAGCGGCGCGATCGGTGCCCCGGGTACCGCCGCGTGCCGGGCCGGCCGGGCGCGCGATCACCAGCGCGAGCCCGGCCACCACGTACACCCAGTGGTGCGACCACGAGATCGGCGAGACCAGCAGCCCGGTGACCGCGCACAGGCAGACCCCGAGCAGTTCCAGCCCGCGGCGGCCGGCCGCGACCGCGGCGCCGAGCCCGACCACCCCGGCGGCCAGCGCCGCGACGATCCACGCCGGGCCGGCGCCGGTGTCGTGGTGGGCCAGCCGCAGCACCAGACCATTGAGCGACTGGTTCACCAGGCGCACCGGACTGTCGCCCGGCTGCGCGAACTGCCCGCCCCAGTAGCCGGCCGAGTCCCGCCCGAGGACGGCGAAGCCGACCGCCACGGTACCGGCGAAGCTGGCCGCGCCGACCACGGCGGCCCGTACCCGGCCGGTCAGCAGCAGGTACGGGATGAAGATCAGCGGAGTGAGCTTGAGCCCGCCCGCGATACCAGTCGCGATGCCCTTGTACCGCGCGGTGTCGGGCGCCGCGAGGTCGACGAGCACCAGGGCCATCAGGATCAGGTTGATCTGGCCGAAGTGCAGGGTCAGGTCGACCGGTTCGAGACACAGACCGACGGCGGCGACGGTGAACGTCAGCGCCAGCCGCCGGTCCCGCGACCGGCGGCTCCCGCCGGCCGTCCCGGCCCCGCCAGCCGTGGCGCCAGCGGCCGGCCCGTCAGCGGCCGGGCGCACGACGGCCGGGTTCGTCACGGCCGGGCTCACGACGGCCAGGCGCACCGCGGCGTGGGCCGCCAGGACCAGGCCGCACACGCCGGACACCGCCAGGATCACCTGCCACACCGGGAAGCTCAGCGGACTGAGCGTGGCGAAGACGAGCGCGGCGAACGGCGGGTACGTGAACGGCAGGTGCGCGGTGCCGAACGTCTGGGCGTACAGCGCGACACCGTGCCGTACCGCGGCTCCCGCCTCGCGGTACACCACCGCGTCCGACTGCTGCCAGTAGGTACCGGGCCGGGACGCGACCAGCGTCGCCCAGCCGGCGACCGAGGCGAGGAACAGGCCGGCGGCGCCAGCGAGCCGGTTCACGGGCAGCCCGGCGACGGTGCGGTCGACAGCCGTCTCGGCGGGTCCGGCAGGTGAAGGACCAGGTAACCGTCCCGCTGGTAGGTGACCCGGTATCCGTTGTCCTTTAGGTATCGGACCCGGTCGAGCTGGTCGGGCAGGTCGCAGAACGGGAACTCGTGGCTGTGCACGTCGGCCACCACCCAGGGGGCCCAGCGCGGCAGGCGGTCCCACAGCAGTACCGTGTCGCGCCCCGACAGCTGCGGTCCGAGCGTGTCCGCGGCCTCGACGGTGACCCCCGGTGGCACCTGGGCGACGGCCGACGCCGCCGCCCGCTGTGCGCTGTCGCGCTGCCACGCCGGACCGTGCAGCAGCCGGTCGAACGCGAACGACGGCACCGCGGCGAGCGCGACCGCCAGGACGGCGCACGCCCACACGAGCCCGCCCCGCCGGGCGACGAACGCGCGGATCCGGGAACCGGTCCCCTCCGCGCGCGCCTCGCGCCCGCCTCGGCTCCCCGCGCCCGCCCGCCCAACGCCCGACTGCCCAACGCCCGACCGCCCAACGCCCGCCCGCCCCGCGCACCAGCGTTGGATGCGCGCCACACCGTCGATGCCCGCGGCGAGGAGCGGGATCACCAGGAACGCGTTGTAGTGGAAGTCCAGCCCCCACCAACTGGTCTGGTCGGCCAGCATCCGCTCGGCGAGCAGAGCCAGCGCCAGCACCAGGTACGGCGACGCCAGCGGGGCGAGCGCCGCCATGCCCAGAAGCCAGAGCAGCGTACGCACCTTGATCTCCGGCTGGACGAACGTGCGCAGCGCGTCCAGCGGATGGGTCACGATGCCCCACGCCGCGGTCGGTACGGTGGGGCCGAACTGCCCGTACCGCCAGTAGTAGTCCGACCGGCCGCCGAAGGCGGGGATCACGTACCGGGTGGTGACCGCGACCGCCAGCAGCCCGCCGGCGGCGAACGCGAGTCCGAGCAGCACCTGCGTACGGCGACGCGGCACCGGCCGCACGGCGCTCGCCAGCAGGCACAGCCCGAACGCGCTGACCAGCAACCCGACGTCTTCCTTGACGGTCAACAGCGCCACCGCCGCCAGGGCGACCTGCCACCACCGGCCGCGGCCGTGCCGGAAAGCCGAGTACCGCTCGAACAACAGCGCGGTGAGGACCGGCGCGAACGCGGCCTCGTGGAAGTCGAACGCGACCGCCTGCGCCACCGGCCAGGACAGCGCGTAGCCGGCCGCGACCAGGTAGGCCGGCCGGGTACCCAGTTCCCGGCGCGCGAAGGCGAACAGCGGTACGACCGCCGAGGCGAACAGCAGCGCCTGCGCGACCAGGAGCGTCTGCGGCCCGTCGTGGATCCAGTACAGCGGAGCGAGCACGGCGAGGATCGGCGAGAAGTGGTCGCCGAGGATCGAGAAGGCGGTACCGAAGCCGTTGTGGACGCCCTTGACGATCGCGACCGGCAGCCCGAACCGGCTGTACGACCGCTCGGCCTGGTCGAAGATGACGAGGTCGTACGTGCTGGTCCGGAACGTGTGGTACTGGCTGAACGACAGCGCGAGGTAGAGGACGGCGGCAAGACCGGCGATGACGGCCACGCCCACCCGGTCGCCGACCGGGAACCGGCGTACCCCGACCGCCGGTGCGGCCACTCCGCCGGAGTCGGCTCCGGCCGCCGGGACCGGGTGGGACGACTCCGACCCTGACTCCGGCGCTGGCTCCGACGCTTCCTTCAGGGATGGCTCTGGCGCTGGCTTTTCGGAGGCCCGCGCCCGGGGCCCGTGTCCCGCCGCGGTGCCGCTCACCGGGGTCCGGGTCCGGTCGCCAGCGACGACGCGTCACCGGAGCCACCGCCCGGGCCGCCATGGGAGCCGCCCGGGCCGCCACCGTGGTCGCCGCTGGAGCCGCCGGTATGGTCGCCGCCATCCGGGCCGCCGGTATGGTCGCCGCCGCCGGAACCGCCGCGCACGCGCCGGCCCGGTCGGGTGAACGCGACGGCCAGCCCGGCCGCGCAGAGGTCGCCGGCCGTCATCAGCAGGCGGGACACCAGGGCGATCGCGGTCGCGTCACCGGTACGCATCGTGGTCCCGAGCACCGCGACCAGCAGCAGGTCGCGCACGCCGACCCCGGCCGGCACGAACACCGCGAGGAAGCCGACGCTCCAGGCGAACGCGAAACCGCCGACCGACAGCACCGCGGCCCGGCCGGGCGACGCGCCGAGGCGCACCGCGAGCACCCAGACCTGAGCGCCGTACGGGATCCAGGAGGCGAGTGCCCAGGCCAGCGCGGTGGCCACCGCGCGCCCGGTGAGCGGCTGTTCGAGCGGGGCGCGGCGGGCCAGCCGCAGCAGCCGGTTCAGGACCGGGTTGAGCACCCGCGGGTGCAGGCAGGCCAGCAGGACCGGGGCGAGCAGGAAAGCCCAGCGGTACCGGGCCGCGGCGCCACCGGCCAGGAACGGCAGCGTGAGCAGCGCGGCGATCAGGCCGGCGGCCAGCGACAACAGCATGGTCAGCGCGGAGGCGGTCGCGGAGCGGCGGCGCGGTACCCGATGGGCCCGGCCCAGCTCCATCTGCGCGAGTACCGGCCAGATCGAGCCGGGAACGTACTTGCCCAGCTGGCCGACGAACACCACCCCGGCCGCGGAGCGCAGCGGCAGCGGCGAGCCGAGCGCCGCCAGCAGTACCCGCCAGGACTGCATCCCGGCCGTCAGCCCGAGCAGGACGGCCACCAGCGCGCCGGCCACCGGGAGGACGCCGAGGTGCCCGAGCGCGGACCGTACCGCCGTCCATTGATCACGAATCTCGAGCGCGCACAGCGCGGCGGCCACGACCACGAAGCCCCACCGCACGACGCGCCCGGTCAGCAACCGGACGATCACGGTCAGCGGACCACGCCTTCCTCCGCTCGGCGCGGGCGGTTCGGCCAGCGGCCGGCCGTCCGGCTCGGCGGCGGCGACCGGCTGCTCGGGCATGGTGCGAGCTTAGTGAAGAGGCTGGGCCGGGCGGACGGCGGTGAGCAGTCGATCATGACGGATCCGCCGCGGCACGTTTCCGGTGGCCCGGCGCGTCCCACTAGGGTGTGACGTCATGCGGGTACTCGTCTTCGGCACGTACGACGCCGCGATGCACCCGCGTGTCGCCACGATCGCCGAGGGGTTGCGAACCTCCGGCGTCGACGTCGCCGAGTGCAACGCCCCGCTCGGCCTCTCCACCGCGGACCGGGTGGCCATGCTCACCCAGCCGTGGCGGGTGGTCGGGCTGCTGGTCCGGATCGTCCGATGCTGGACGGTTCTGACCCGAACTGCCCGGCGTGGCCCCAGGCCGGACGCGGTGTTGGTCGGGTACCTCGGGCACTTCGACGTCCACCTGGCGAGATTGATCTTCCGGCGGGTACCGGTGCTGCTCGACCACCTGATCGGGGCGAGTGACACGGCCCGGGACCGGCGGGCCGGTGGAGGCGCCCGCGGCGCGCTGCTGAGCCTGATCGACTCCGCGGCCCTACGCGCCGCCGACGTGATCCTGGTCGACACCGAGGAACACCTCGCCGCGCTACCGGACCGGCACCGCCCCCGGGGCGTCGTCGTCCCGGTGGGGGCGCCGACCGCGTGGTTCGCCGACCGGTCCGGGTCCCGGCGCTTGTCCGGCCCGGTCGAGCCGGACCCGTCGCCGGCGGCGCGGGACGGCGGAGGGGCGCGAGCCATCGGAGGGGAGCCCGGCCCGCTCCACGTGGTGTTCTACGGCCTCTACACACCGTTACAGGGCACTCCGGTGATCGGGGCCGCGCTGGGCGCGCTCGCCGGCTCCGGGATCCGGGTCACCATGATCGGCGCCGGGCAGGACCTGGCCGAGGCCCGGCGGGCAGCCGCGGCCAACCCGGACGTGCGCTGGCTGGACTGGGTACCGGCGGCCGAGCTGCCCGGGCTGGTCGCCGCGCACGATGTCTGCCTGGGCATCTTCGGTACCGGGCCGAAGGCGAGGCGGGTCGTGCCCAACAAGGTGTTCCAGGGTGCCGCCGCGGGATGCGCGATCGTCACGTCGGACACTCCGCCGCAGCGGCGCGCGCTGGGCGACGCCGCCGTCCTCGTGCCCCCCGGCGACGCGGACGAACTGGCGGGCGCCCTGCTGCGGCTGGCCGGTGATCGCGCCGAGTTGGACCGGATGCGGGACCGGGCCGGGCGACTCGCCCGGGACCGGTTCTCCCCGGCCCGGATCGTGGCGCCGTTGCTGGACCGGCTTCCCGGGGTACAGGACGGGCACGGTGAAGGCCGCGCGACGAGTACGGCGAGCGCGGGACGTGACAGCACGCGACATGACGTGGACGGAGGACGGAGCAGGTGACCGAGCGATCGACAACCGAACCATCGACGACCGAACCATCGACGGCCGGGGCGGGACGGGGCGGCAGGCTGGACACGCTCGCTCCGCTGACCCCCAACGCCTGGCTGCGCTTCGACCTGGTCGGCCGCATGCTGCCCGACGGCATCCGGGACGTGCTGGAGGTCGGGTGCGGCCAGGGAGCGCTCGGCGCGCGGCTCGCCCTGCGGTACCGGTACCTGGGCGTCGAGCCCGATCCGGAGTCGTACGCCGTGGCCGCTCGGCGGATGGCCGGAGTGGGCGGCACCGGGGAGGTACGCAACGTCACGGTGGAGACGCTCGACGCGCGGAGTTTCGACCTGGTGTGCGCGTTCGAGGTACTGGAGCACATCGAGGACGACGCGGCCGCGGTGACCGGTTGGGCGGCCCGGCTGCGTCCCGGTGGGTGGCTCATGCTCTCGGTGCCGGCGCACCAGCGCCGGTTCGGGCCGGCCGACCACATGGCGGGGCATTTCCGCCGGTACGACCCTGAGGTGATGAGCGCGCTGCTGACCCGGTGCGGCTTCTCCGACATCGAGGTCCGCGAGTACGGGACGCCGCTGGGGTACCTGCTGGAGACCGCGCGCAACGCGGTCGGTCGGCGCCGGATGGCCCGCCTGGCCACGATGTCCGTCGAGGAGCGCACCGCCGGGTCCGGGCGGCTTCTGCAGCCCAGCGGCGGCGCGTACGGGGCGGCGGCCCGTTGGGGTACCGCGCCGTTCCGGATCGTGCAGCGAGCCTTCCCGCACACCGGTACCGGCCTGGTCGTCCGCGCCCGGCTCGCCGAAGGCACCTGACCGGGCCGGCGGACCCGCGTCAGTGGGGTCTGGACCGTCAGTCGGGTCTGGACCGGACGATGAGGTCGGCGAGCAACGCGAGCGAACCGATGATCAGGCCGGTGAGGAAGATCAGCACGGTGTTGGTGGCCAGCCGCACCGGGTGCACCGCGACGTCCACCACGGCCTTGACCACGCCGATCGCGAGCAACCACAACGCGAGCGGCATCAGTGCCTTGATCGGGTTGAAGTACATCACCATGCGCAGTACCTGCAGGATGTACCGGTAACCGTCGGCCACGAACCGGAACTTCGAGCGTCCCGACCGCCGCGCATACTCGATCGGCAGGTACTGGATGTCGTGCTGGTTGGACAGGAACGCCAACGTGATCGTCGTGACGCAGGAGAATCCGGTGGGCAGCAGCCGCAGGTATGGCTGGGCCACCTCGCGCCGGAACGCGCGCAGGCCCGAGTTGAGGTCGGGGATCCGCTGGTCGATCAGCCACTCGGCGACCTTGCGGATGAACCACTTCGCCGGTACGCGCAGCAGCTTGTAGGTGCCCTCCTCGGTGGTGCGCGCGCCGACCACCTGATCGATGGCGGGGTTCTCGTCGAGCAGGCGGACGAGTTCCGGGATGCGCTCGTTCGGGTACGTCATGTCGGCGTCGGTCCACACCACGATGTCGCCCCGGGCCGCCTGTGAGCCGATCCGGCGCACCGTGCCCGCACCACCGTTGCGGAGGAACGGAACCACCTTCACGTTCGGGTACGCCGCCTCGGCCTCGCGCAGCACGTCGAGTGTCGAGTCCGTCGACGCGTCGTCGACGGCGAGCACCTCGTAGCTGTAACCCGAGGCGTCCATCGCGTCGCAGATGCGTGCGACCTCGAGCTTGACGTGAGCTTCCTCGTTGTAACACGGCAACACGATGGTGACGCGTGGCGGCGGGGCGTCAGCATTCTCGCCGAGGGGTGGAAGCGCAAGGCTACCGGGCAGCAACACTGTCTGTTCCGGGTCGGCGAGCATCGCCTTTCCGACTCCCATCGTCACATCGGATTTCGCTTTACTCGGCCCAGACCCGTCGCACGGTGCCGCGGCTCCGCGCCTTCGCCCTGGTCCCTCTGCCCGACAATAGTCCCACGTGGGCCAACCGGCTTTCCAAGGCCGCTTGCGAAGGGATCCTCCCCCGGGTTCCCGTGACGGCGAGCGCGGTCATCGTTACCACGTGCCACGTCGAGTCACTCGCGGCAGCGACGCGATTACGGTCGGGCGACCCAGAAGTCAAGCAGCAGCGGCATTGTGCCGTCCGGTCGCTGGATCAGCTCTTGCTGATCCTGCCGGGTACGCAGCCGGACGGCCCGGACCGGATCCAGGCCCAGGTCGCTCAACGCGTCGTGCTGAGTACCCGCGATGACCGGAGTACGGCCCGCCGAGCGGATGCTCGCCGTCACCTGATCGAGCGCGGCTGTCGTCGGGTCGTTGAGATGTGCGACCGGGACCTGGCACTGTGCCCGGATCGTGGGCGCCCACAACGTATCGGTGAGAACCACCGAATCGTTGCTGTGCAACGCGCGGCACACTCCGGCCATCGCGGCGAGTTCACCGAGTTCGGTGCGGTCCTCCGCGACCGGCCCGGTCGCCTTCCAGATCGGCACGACCAGCACCGCGACCACCGCCACCGTGAGGGCCCAGGGCAGTGCGACGGTTCCGGTTACCGCGAACCGGCGCCGTGCCGCGGGCGGGTTCGGTTCCGTGGCCGGGTTCGGTTGTGCGGCCGGGTTCGGTTGTGCGGCCGGGTTCGATCGCGCGGCCGGGTTCGGTTGTGCGGCCGCGCCGCGTACCCGTGCGCGCAGCCAGCGGTTGCCCTCCGCGACCGCCCAGGTGGCAAACAGCACCATGCCGGGAAGTACCTCGACGACCAGCCGGCGGTCCGCCCACGGATGGTCGGGCGTGATGCCGGGACGCAGCAGCGTCAACACGGACGAACCCAGGTACACCAGCAGAACGCCGGCCCACGCCAGCTCGCGCCCGCGCAACACCCGGATGGTCAGCGCGACCGCCCCGGCGAGCGCGGCGGCGAGCACCGGCCAACCCAGGTACCAGGCGACCCACCAGACGCTCTGCTCCCCATAGCCGCGCGAACCGTCCAGCGGAAGCCCGAGCCGGCGCTGTGCCGTCTCGGTGAACTGCCGGACTCCGGCGTCGGTGACCGAATGGTCCACCGAGACGTACCGCCGCACGACAAGGCCGATCGCGATCACCAGTACCGCGACACCACCGGCGACCGGTACCACCCGCCACCATCGACTCACCCACAGCGACCGCCCGTACCGCCGTGCGGCGAGCGCGCCGAGGACCGTCACGACGGCGATCGCCAACATCGCGGCGACCATGAGCTCGACCGAGGAGATGTTCACCTGGACGTACGGGCGGGTGACGAACAGGCAGTCGATCAGCCCGAGCGCACCGCTGACGCCCACGCCGGCCAGGTACGGCCACACCGCACGCCGGCGGAACAGCCACAGCCCGGCCAGTACCGGAAGGGTCAGCGCGACGTCGATGCCGAAGTCCAGCCGCACCAACTCTCCGCCGGCGAACACCAGCCCGGCGGCGAAAGCGACCCGGCGGATCCGGTTGATGTCCCGGTCCCCGATCTGCCCGCCGCCGTCCGCTTTCGCCGTGACCGCCGGGCCAGCGCTCGTCGCGACCGCCGGGCCGGCTTTCGTCGTCACGATCAGGTCGACGAGCAGGCAACTGCCGCCGGCCAGGATCAGCAACGCCAACGGCTCGGAGAAGGTGCTCTGCGCCACCCGCAGCACCGGCCACGCGGAGGCGATCAGGAACGCCGCGAGCGGCGCCCAGCGAGCGCCGATCAGCCGGGCGGCCAGTCCCGCCACCGCGAGAATCGCGCAGCCGCCGATCACCGCCGGCAGCACGAGCATGCCGCCCCAGCCCCAACCCCAGTCGACGGCGGCCAGCAGCATCGGCCAGCCGGTCATGAACTGCGGGACCAGCGCGCTGCCGTGCTCGTAGAAGGCGGGGCTGCCGAAGCCCAGGTTGCCCGGCGTCGGCCCGAAGGCGGCGGCCGGATACGGATAGGTCAGCGCCTGGTGGTGGGCGAGCCAGTACGAGATCTGGATGTAGGAGCCGGCGTCACGACGGGGAATGACGTGCTCGCTGTGTGTCAACGCGGTGAACACCGCGAACCCGACGGTGATCGCCCCGGTGGCCAGGACCGACCACCACGGCGCCCGGATCGCGGTCCGGGGCCGGCGGATCAGTGCCAGGCCCAGCCAGAGCGCGACCACGGCGCCGACCGTCGCCACCGGAAGCACCACGACCGGCCGGAACACGCCGAGCGCCGCGAGCGGGAACGCCGCCAGCAACCATCCGGTCAGCGCGCACACCGGAACCAGAGACAGGAGGCCGAACACGCGGCCGGGCAGGTTGCCCTCGCCGGTGCCGACGACCGCTGAGCCGTCGCGGAGCCCGCGCGGGTCCCCCACCGTGGCGTCGGGCTTGCTCTCGGCCACATCGGTACCAAACACGCTGGGCGTCTCCCCACCTCGCCGGCCGCTGGTGGACGGCGTCGTACGGATGGTAGCGACCGCGCCTCGACCGGAGGTCCGGCCCACATCATTGCCGACAACTGGGGACGGACTCGACACCCGCCTCCGCTTGCGCCCTTTCGCTTGGTGCGGTACCGGCTGTCGCGGCCTCTCGATTCTATTCGGGTAACGGACGCGCATACTGCAACAAACCTGCACAGCGCAGTCATTGCCCAACTGGCGGGAGCTTTCTTAGCATGGGTACCCGCTGGGACCTTGCAGGCTTCCCTCGCGTGGGCAACGCGAGTGGCTCACCGGATCGCCGACGCGCGCCGCGACCGGGCCATGGCGCCCAGACCCCCGCAGGAGACAGTCATGCTCAGCAATGGGCGCATCCTCACCAGAAGGCTGTTCACCAGAAAGCCGCTCACCAGAAGGCTGCTCACCAGGAGACGCCGCATCGCGCTGCTCGGCGGCGCCCTCGCGGCCAGCACCGCGCTGGCCGCCGCCGCTGTCACCACCGTCTCGGCACAGGCCGCCGCGGCCGGCTGCCGGGTCGCGTACTCGGTGACCTCCCAGTGGCCGGGCGGCTTCACCGGCAGTCTCGCCATCACCAACCTCGGCGACCCGCTCACCGCCTGGACCCTGAAATTCAGCTTCACCGCGGGGCAGCAGGTCACCTCGGGGTGGAACGGGACGTTCAGCCAGAGCGGCAGCGCGGTCACCGTCACCGACGCCGGCTACAACGGGGCCCTCGGTACCGGCGCCTCCACCTCCGCCGGGTTCAACGCCACCTGGACCAGCGCCAACCCGGCACCGGCCAGCTTCACCCTCAACGGTGTCGCCTGCACCGGCAATCCCACGACAATCACCCCCACGCCGACCGGTACCAGGACATCCGCCCCCAGTCCGACGCCGACGCGGACCAGTCCCACCCCGACGCCCACCCGCACCACGGCGCCTCCGACCGGCGGCAACCCGCCCGCGTGGCCGACCGCGACCGGCAGCGTCACGGTCACCGCGACCATCAAGGTGTCCGGCACGTACGACGGGCAGCTGCGCCGGTACACAGCGTCCGGCCTGGGCGGCGGCGACCAGGACGAGGACCAGCAACCGGTCTTCGACCTGCCCAGCGGCGGCACGCTGCAGAACGTCATCATCGGCGCACCCGGTGTCGACGGCATCCACTGCGAGGCGACCTGCACGCTGCGCAACGTGTGGTGGGAGGACGTCGGCGAGGACGCGGCCACGCTCAAGGGCAGTTCGTCGTCGCAGACGATGACCATCGACGGTGGCGGCGCGCGACACGCGGACGACAAGGTGTTCCAGCACAACGGGCCGGGCACGTTCATCATCCGCAACTTCCAGGTCTCCGACTTCGGGAAGCTGTACCGGTCGTGCGGCAACTGCTCGTCGCAGTACAAGCGGTCCGTGCAGATCCAGAACGTCTGGGTCACCTCTCCGGGCAGCGCGATCGCCGGCATCAACACCAACTACGGCGACAGCGCCAGGTTCTCCGGCATCACCATCATCGGCGACAGCAGCAGGAAGATCAGTATCTGCGACAAGTACACCGGCAACGACGACGGCGATGAGCCGGTAAAGACCGGCAGCGGCGCCGACAGCACGTACTGCCTCTACTCGTCATCGGACATCACGTACCGCTGATCGGGCGGCCGGTCACCCGGCAGCGTTCACCGGGCGCGGAGCTTCCGTCCACAATGGATGGTGGCTTCGCGCCCGCGAACCGCGACAATGGGCTCGACTGGTCCGGGTCGTCGCGCGGCGCCAGACGCGCCGAGCCGGACCAATCTGGAAGCACGCCCCGACCGAACAGGAGCGAGCCGATGGCCTACGTGTTCGACCCCGACACCGTCCACGAGTGCGCGCTGGCCTGCCTGGGCAAGCCGAAACCCGCCATGTTCGACGCCTTCGCCGAGGCGATGGAGAGCAGCTATCCCGAGCGGCTGGATCTGGACCAGCCATGGATCTTCAGCAACGCCGGCGGCGCCATGATCCAGATGAAGCTCTACTACGCGTCGCTGTTCGAGTACATCATGATCTGGGGCACCCCGATCGGCTCCGAGGGGCACTCCGGGCGGCACGCGGTCGGCTTCTGGGACACCGTCATCGACGGTGAGATGTGGTACTACGGCGAGGGCCAGTTCGACAAGCGCGTCTACCAGCCGGCCGACCGGGTATATGTCGGGCCCAACCAGGCACGCGCCATGAACTTCACCGACGGCGTGTGGGCGGTCGAGTACGCCCGCGGTCCGCTGCCGCTGTCGGTACCGTTCGGTGTCGCCGACGAACTGCTCAGCACGCTGGACTTCGCGACGGCCGCGCAGACCCTGACCGTGTACGCCTCACTGGTCGGGCACCACTGGCAGCAGCCGGCCCCGGACGGCACTCCGGCACCGGCGCTGCGGCGCGCGCTGGGGACGGTACTCGGCAGGATCGGTCCGATGCTGACCAACGCGGTCCGGCCTCCGGCACCCGACGATCGGATCCCGTCCGACACCTGAGCCGCCATCGCGACCATGCCGCAGTGAACCGGGCCGCGGCGAAGCGGGCGAGGCCCGGCCGGGAGCGCGTCAGGAACCGGAGCCCACGCCGGGGCCGGGCCGCGCCGGTCGGGGCATCGTCCGGCCGGTCCGGTGCAGGCGCGCCCGGGCCCGGTAGTACGGCGACAGGCGCAGGATCGCCGCGCGCGCGAGCGGCGTGGCCAGCGGCACCAGGCGACGCTTCCAGCCCAGGCTCGCGGCGACCGCCTCGGCGATGTCCTCGAACGTGTGGCGCTGGTAGCGCAACAGCCGTTCGCTCTCCCGGGTGTCCAGCCAGTCGGTGGCGTACCGCGCGGAACTGAACGCGTCGTCCGGCAACGGCTCCACGCCCATCGCGGCCAGCATCCGGGTCAGGTACTCCCGGTAGGTCAGCTGGCACGACGGGCCGCCGCCGATGAACAGCACCCGGTCCCACACCTCCGGCTGCTCCAGCGCGTTGGCGATCGCCAGACCGGCGTCGTCGGCGTGCAGCGACTCGATCCGGTTGTCCAGGCCGATCTCGAACATGATCGGGTGCGGCTCGCGGACGCTCAGGATCGGCACGTCGGCGAGGCGGAAGATGGCCCAGTTCAGGCCGGAGGCCCGGATCATCGACTCGCATTCGATCTTGTGCGAAGTGTATGGGTTCGTCGCCATCAGCGGATCGTCCTCGTGCCGCGGCGGCGGCCGGTCCAGCGTGATCCCGTGAACGTCGAACGTGGAGCTGAACAGCAGCCGCGGCGCGGTGGGCTGGGCGAGGCAGGCGGCCACCACGTTTGCCGTGCCGCCGACGTTGGTCTCCCGCGCCCGGTCGGAGTGCTCGTCGGCGAGCGGCGGGATCATCGCGGCGAGGTGGATGACGGTGTCCACCCCGTCGACCGCGCGGGCCACCGCGTTCGGGTCAGTGACGTCGCCCCAGGCCACCTCCGCCTCGGGCGCCCACTGCCGGGCCAGCCGCCGGTTGACCGTGCTGAGCCGGGCGAAGCAGCGCACCTGGTGGCCACGGCCGACCAGTTGCGGCAGGGTGTGCGAGCCGATGTTGCCGGAGGCGCCGGTGAGCAGAATCTTCATCGACGCTCCTTCCTAGAGGATGTAAGGGATCAGGGCCCGCCGGCCGGGCGGGTAGTCGACGAATCGCTGCCGGTACCAGTCGTGGTGGGACAGCGCCCGGGGCACCAGGTTTGCCGCGGTGTAGACCGCGAATGCCAGGCCCGGTACCGACCAGGTGGCCAGCGCCCAGCCGCTCCACTCGACGATCTCGCCGAGGTAGTTGGGGCACGACACCCAGCGGAACGCGCCCCCGCGCGGCACCTTGTAGCCGGTCTCCCCCGGTCCGCGCAGGGACCGCAGCGTCTGGTCGGAGCGGAGGTTGAGTCCGAGGCCGAACAGGAAGAGCGCGGCACCGATCAGGAAGCGGGGATCGGCGAGCCAGCGCAGCGGGTAGTCGCCGGCCGCCGACACCCAGCGCGCGTTGACGGACGCGTTGAGGACGTTGAACGTGACCGCGAGCCCGGCGACGGCCAGCGGCATCCGGCCGCCGCCACGCAGCCGCAGCGGGTAGACGAACGCGCGGTGCGCGTAGTGGACCTGCCACAGCCCGAGCAGCACCAGGGGAACCGGGGCGCCGCGGTGCGGGCCGGCCGCGTAGACCCCGACGAAGACCAGGCAGGCCGGGCTCTCCATGAGCAGCCAGCCGAGCCGGGCCGGGATCGTCGGGCCCCAGCCGCCGCGCACGTATCTGCCGTAGGGCGCCCGGATCAGGCGCAGTCCGACGAACGTGGCGACGGCCAGCGCCAACTCCAGCGACACGAACGCGCGGTACAGGCCGGAGGCGGGCACGTGTCGAATTCTAATTCACGTCACGGATTTCAGATCAGCGTGGCGTAGAGCAGATACCCGTTCAGCACGATGATGACCGACGCGATGCCGCCGGTGAGCGCGGTCGTCACCGGCCGGTTGACCAGCCCGCCCATGATGTCCGCACGGCGGGTCAGCAGCACCAGCGGGATGAGCGCGAACGGGATGCCGAACGACAGCACCACCTGGGAGACCACCAGGCTGGCGGTGGCCGGCAGCCCCAGCCCGAGCACCACCAGGGCGGGCAGCATGGTCAGCCCACGCCGTACCGGCAGCGGGATCCGGCGGCGGATGAAGCCCTGCATGACGACCTGCCCGGCGTACGTGCCGACGCTGGACGAGGACAGGCCCGAGGCCAGCAGGGCCACCGCGAACGCGAGTGCCGCGCCGCCGCCGACGAGCCGGCCGAGCCCGGCGTGTGCCGCCTCGATCGAGTCGACGTGCACCATGCCGGCGCGGTTGAACAGGCTCGCCGCGATGACCAGCATGGACAGGTTGATCAGCCCGGCGACGCCGAGGCCGACCAGGACGTCCAGCCGCTGGAAGCGCAGCAACTCCCGGCGCTGGGCCTCGTCGCGGCAGTACACCCGGGCCTTTGTCAGGGCGGAGTGCAGGTAGACCACGTGCGGCATCACGGTCGCCCCGATGATGCCGGCGACCAGCAGCACGCTGTCGTGGTCGGGGAAGCCCGGCACCAGGCCGGCCGCGACGCCGGGCGGGTCCGCCCCGACCGTGACCAGGTCGTACGCGAATCCGAGGGACACGATGCCGAGCAGCGCGCCGATCGCCAGCTCGAAGCGGCGGGCGCCGTACCGCTGCTCCAGCGCCAGGATCGCGAACGCGACCACGGCGGTCAGCAGCCCCGCCGGGAACAGCGGCACGCCGAACAGCAGGTTCAGCCCGATCGCGGCGCCGACGAACTCGGCCAGGTCGGTCGCCATCGCGATCAACTCCGCCTGTACCCACAGGCCCCGGGACACCGCGCGGGGCAGGTGCGCCCGGCACAGCTCCGGCAGGTCGCGCCCGGTGGCCAGGCCGGCCTTGGCCGACAGGTACTGAACGAGCATGGCCATCGCGTTGGCCACCACGATGACCCAGGCCAGCGCGTACCCGTAGGTGGCCCCGGCGCTGACGTTGGTGGCGAAGTTGCCCGGGTCGACGTACGCGACCGCGGCGACGAATGCCGGCCCGAGCAGGGCCACCACTCCGCGCAGCCGGCCCCGCGAGCGCAGGGTCTGCAGCGCCGGCCGGGCGGCGGACCGGGGCGGTGACGTCGGGGCGCCGGCGGAGACCGCCGGCGCCCACAGCGCGGATTCACCGGTTCGGGGAACCACGGTCAGCCGATCGACGGGCCGAGCCCGAGCGACTGCGGCGTGCTGGAGTCCGGCGAGGGTTGGTGCAGCCCCTCGTCCAGCGCGCCGTACTCGGTCATCAGCGCCGGGCTGCCGCCCCAGGGTGTCTGCTCCTCGGCGATCAGGGTGTTCGTGGTCAGCAGCAGCCCGGCCACCGAAGCGCCGTTCTGCAGCGCCGAACGGGCCACCCGCAGCGGGTCGACGATCCCCATCTCGATCATGTCGCCATAGCGCCCCTGGAGGGCGTCGAACCCGTGGTCCTGGCCGAGCCCGGAGATCTGCGTGACCACTTCGTGGCCGGAGTACCCGGCGTTCGCGGCGATCAGGTACGCCGGCTCGGTCAGTACCCTCCGGACGATCTCGACCCCGACCGCGTTGTCGTCCTTGACCTGGAGGTCGGCCAGCGCCCCCTCGGCGTGCAGCAGCGCGGCGCCGCCACCGGCCACGATGCCCTCGGCCATCGCGGCTCGGGTCGCGGACAGCGCGTCCTCGACCCGGTGCTGCAACTCCTTCAGCTCCGCGTTCGTCGGCGCGCCGACCTTGATGACGGCGACCCTGCCGGACAGCGACCCGATCCGCTCGGTCAGCACGTCCTCGTCGATGCCGAACGTTGCCCGGCTCAGCTCGGCGCGCAGCTGGTCGAGCCGGAAGCGCACGCCCTCGGCCGAGCCCGCGCCGCCGACGATGGCCGTGCTGTCGGCGTTGACCCGTACCTGGTCGGCCCGGCCCAACTGGTCGAGCGTCATGGTCTCCAGGGTGAACCCGCACTGCCGGCTGTAGACCGCGCCGCCGACCAGCGCGGCGATGTCCTCCAGCTTGTGCAGCCGGCGGTCGCCGAAGCCGGGCGCCCGCACCGCGACGCACTGGAACACCCCGTTGGCGTGGTTGTGCACCAGCATGCTCAGCGCGGTGCCCTCGACGGTCTCCGCGACGATGACCAGCGGCCGGGGGGCCCGCATGATCTTGTCGAGCAGCGGCATCAGCTGCTGTACCTTGGTGATCTTCTCGCTGCACAACAGGATGTACGGGTCGTCCACCACCGCTTCGAGGCTGGCCGGGTTGGTCACCATGTACGGCGACAGGTACCCGTTGTCAAACTGGAACCCCTCGACGAAGTCGACACTCATCCCGTTCGCGGGCGACTCCTCCACGGTCACGACACCCGCGTCGCCGACCGTGTACAGCGCCTTGGCGATCACCGCGCCGACCGTGTCGTCGTCGTTGGCCGAGATGGCCGCGACCCGCGCGTAGTCCTCCTCGGTGACCACCGGATGGGCCACCTGCCGCAGGTGCTCGACGAGCCGCGCGACGGCCAGGTCGATGCCGCGCTTGACGAGGACCGGATTCGCGCCCGCGTCGATCGCGGCCATGCCCTCGTGCACGATCGCCTGCGCGATCACGGTGGCCGTGGTCGTCCCGTCACCGACGATGTCGTTCGTCTTGATGGCGGCTTCCTTGACCAGCTGGGCACCCATGTTCTCGAACTGGTTCTTCAGGTGGATCTCCCGGGCGATGGTCACACCGTCGTTGGTGACCACCGGCGTCCCGGTGATTTTCTCGAGGATGACGTTGCGCCCCTTGGGCCCGAGCGTCGACTTGACCGCCTCGGCCAACTGGTCGACACCGGCCATCAGCAGGCCGCGGGCCTGCGCTCCGAAACGTAGTTCTTTGGCCATCGGTACTCCCGGGAGGGTTGGGTGTCTGCGTACCTGCGGTGCCGGCGGTCAGGGAACGAGGATGGCGCGTCCCCGTACCCGTCCGGCGTCCAGATCGGCGAGCGCGTCGGTCGCGGCGTCCAGCGGGTACGCCCTGGTGTGCAGGGTGACCTTCCCGGTCTGAGCGAGGACCATCAGCTCGGCGAGTTCGTTGTAGGTCCCGACGATGTTGCCGACGATGTTGCGCTCGGTGGAGATGATGTCCAGCGTCGGGATGTGGACGGCGCCGCCGTACCCGATGACGTAGTACGAGCCGGTCCGCGCGGTCATCGCGAACCCGTCCTGCTCGGCGCCCTGCTCGGCGACGAAGTCGAGGACCACCTCGGCACCGGCGCCGCCGGTGAGCGCCCGGACCGCGTCGACCTGGCCGCCGTCGGCCAGCACCGTGTGGTGCGCGCCCAACTGCGCGGCGAGCTTGAGCGCGTCGGCGTTGCGGTCCACCACGACGATGGTCGTCGCGGTCAGCGCGGCCAGGCACTGGATGCCGATGTGGCCGAGCCCGCCCGCGCCGATCAGCACGCAGGTGGTTCCCGGGTACAGCAGCGGGACGGCCTTGCGGACCGCGTGGTAGGCGGTGATGCCGGCGTCGGCCAGCGCCGCCACGTCCTGCGGGCGGGTCTGCGGGTCGAGCTTGACGCAGGCCCGGGCCGAGGTGAGCAGGTATTCGGCCATCCCGCCGTCGCTGTCCAGCCCGGGGAAGGAACTGTTCGCGCAGTGCATGTCCTGGCCCGCCCGGCAGGCCCGGCACAGGCCGCAGGTCGGCGTCGGGTGCAGGATCACGGTGTCGCCGACCTGGACGTTGGTGACGGCCGAGCCGACCTCGTGCACCCAGCCGGCGTTCTCGTGCCCGATCGTGTACGGCAGCGCCGGGTGCATCGCCTCGGCCCACTGGCCCTCGATGATGTGCAGGTCGGTACGGCACACCCCGGCCCCACCGATCTTCACGACGACGTCGAGCGGCCCGCTGACGGACGGCTCCGGCACCTCCTCCACGACGGGTTGCTGGTGGTACCCGTGCAATCGGACGGCTTTCATGGCTCCTCCTCACCTAACCCCGTGTCGGCGTACCGGTGCCGGAGCATGCCCCGGCAGATGCCGGTGTTCGCGTCGGCACCGACCCGGGTGACGCGTGCCCGGCGCAGGTGCAGCGGTACCGCGCCGGCCCCGACCGGTACTCCGGTCGACGGCTCGATCAGCAGCGGGTCGCCGTCGCCGGCCGGCAGCCCCAACTCGGCGCGACGGCGCCGTAGCCGGTCGAGGTCCCGGCCGGCGGGCACCTCGCCGAGAGTCAGCTCGGCCAGCCGGGCCGGCGTGGCGCCGGCGTCGACCAGCGGCCGGCACACCCGGTCGGTGCCCGCCAGTACCGCCTTGCGCAGAAAATCGGCGCGCAGGTCGTGCAGTTCCCCCTCGGCCAGTCCGGCAAACGACCGGGCGAACCCGGCCCGCGCGGCCACCCCGCCGTTGATGGCCTCGGCGGCGAAGTGGTCTTCGAGCACCACCTCGGTGCCGCGCACGCCGGCGGTGGCGCTGACCGCGTCGTACGCGTCGGCCACCATGAGGAACGCGAAGTTGGGCGCGCAGAAGTACGTCGGCAGCCGCAGCCGTACCCGCACGTCGCCGGCCGGGGAGACGGTGCACGCGGTGACGAAACCGAGCGCCGTGATCGGCTCGTCCAACTCCGGATCGCGCACCGTCTCCAGCGCGGCGAGGACATCGGCCCTCCCGGCTGCCGGGGCCTCGACGCGCTCCCGGCCGGGCACCACGGTGGTGCCGGTCATCACGGCTCGACCAGCTGGGCGGCCTCCCGCTGGGCCGGTACGCCCTGACCGCCCTCCAGCCGGCACTCCGCCGGTACGTCGATGCCGTACAGCCGTGCGGCGTTCAGACCCAGGATCTTCTTCTTGGTGGCTGTGGTGATCCGCGGGTAGTCGGAGAACTCGTCACTCGGGTAGTCCCAGTCGACGAACCCCTCGACCTGCCACTTCGGTTCCCAGATCCCGTAGTCGCTGCCGAACGTCATCTTGTCTTCGCCGACCCAGAACAGCAGCTCGCCCATGACCTTCGCGAAGAACTTCGGCCGGGCGTGCATCAGGCCGCCGATGACCACGGACAGGCCCGCGTACACGTTCGGTTCCTGGGTGGCCATGAAGCAGAAGTCCTCGATGCGCGGCAGGCCCACGTGCTCGACGATGAAGTTCAGGTCGGGGAAGTCGGTCGCGGCGTGGTCGACGTCGGAGACGTCGAAGGCGTCCTTGTCCAGCGGCCAGATCGTCGGTCCCTTGTGGACGTGGATGTTCACGATGCCGAGTTCCTGGCACGCCTCCAGGTACCGGTACGCCTCCGGGTCGCGCAGCGTCCAGCCGCGCGAGCCGTCCCGCCACTCGGCGGTGTACAGCTTCACGCCCTTGGATCCGTAGCGCTCGACGTTGGCCTTGAGCGCCTTCAACCCCTCGTCGCCCTCGCGCGGATCCCACCGGGTGTTGGCGATGAATTTGCCCGGGTGCTTCTCGCCCAGGGCGGCGTTGCGCTCAGTCGTGTTGAAGCCCTCCCGGTACCACTCCTTCAGGTACGTCGGCTGGAAGACGGCCACGTCGACGTACCCGTCGGCGAAGACGTCGCGCATGAGGTCTTCCTCGGAGTACTTCTGGAACTTCTCGATCGGCCAGTGGGTCTCGGCCGGCCCCAGCCCCTGGTACGCGTGGAAGCACTCGATCCAGCCCTTGGCGTACTGTTCCGCTCCGGGTACCCAGTTGTCGGGGGCCGCGTTCCAGTAGTGCATGTGGCTGTCGACCACGAAGTACTTCTCGCCGTCCTTCTCGTACACTGGTCCCTCCTCTCACCGGCCCGCGGGCTCACCCGACCCGCAGGTCGAATCCGATGTACTCGGCCGCGTCCTCGGGGTTGGCGAACATGATCGTGCGGTCGTCCTCGTGGATCATCCGGCCGTAGTGCGTCGACATGTTCTCCTCGAACTCGGCGGCGTCGAAGTAGCCGGGCTCCTCGCCCAGCGCCTCGGAGACCTCGTCGTAGACGATGTCCATCCGGCCGACCGCGTCGACCCTGATCATCGACGGCAACGGCATCACGGTGACGTTCGGCTTGCCGCGCATGACCTCGGCGACCACGACGCCGACCTGGTTGTTCATCAACGTGAAACCGCACTTGTTGGAGGCCGTGCTGTCCGACTTGAACGGACTCTCGGCGATCACGAACCTGCTCGTTGTCCCAGTCATTGCGCCAACTCCTTCGGTGTGGCGAGGTCGAGGTCGGACAGGATGCCGGCGACTCGGCTCTTCGCCGCGTCCAGCGCGTCCTCGAACCGCGGCGGCTTGGCGTCGGGCTGCGACCACAGCGGCTGGAGCTTGCGGGCGGCAGTGATGCAGCGCGGCACCCAGGCGGACAGCCACTGCCCCAGCAGAGTCTTGTTGTGGTCGGCGAACTCGCGGTCGCCGGTCAGCAGCTCGAACATCGCCCGGGTGTAGCGCAGGTCGCGCTCGGCGAAGTCGTACTCCTCCGCGCCGACGATGGTGGGCGTGACGAAGTCGCCGTTGCGAGGCGCGGCGTGCTGGACCAGGTGGCTGCGGAACAGCTCGCCGACCAGCGGTTCGAACACGACGTTGGCGGCGAAGACTGCCTCGCACCAGTCGTCGATGGCGGTCAGCGCCTCGGCGGTGTCCCGGACACCCTGCCAGGCCGGGTCGTTGTTCCACGCGTCGAGGTGCGCCACGCCGTCGAACCCGTCGATCTCCTCGGACAGCGTGAGGTTGTACAGCGCCAGGTCCTGTGCGGCGCGGATGCGGTGCATGCTGTTCACCGAGATGGCGTTGTTGTGCATGTTCGTCGGCGCGCGCCGGTTGGCGTTGGCGAACAGGTACAGCCCCAGGCCGTGGTCGACGTGCATCCAGGCGCCGACGTTGCGCTCCACGAAGCGCACCCAGTTCGGGCTCCACTGCGCGAACGCCTTGGCCTGCCGGGCGTTCTCGACGTTCTGGGCGACCTGCCGGACGACGTTGGAGTTGTACCGGTACAGGCTCAGCTCCCACTCCTCGTTGGGGTCGCGGAACTCGTGCCAGCCGTGCGCCGGCCAGTCGTAGCCCCGGCCGCCCGAACCCGGGAACCGCTCCGGCTCGGGGCGGTCGGAGCCCCACGCCTTGCACGCGGTCCAGTCCAGCGGGTACCCGCCGCGGCCGTCGGAGAACCCGTACAGCCAGCCCTGCGCCAGGTAGTGCCGCGGGTCGGGCTGTACCTCGACCGTCACGTCCTCGTAGTGGGTCTGCTTGCGCTTGGCCGGAGTGAAGTAGTTGAACCGGCGCGCGGTGGAGTCCGGGAACTCCCGGGCCCCGGCCTCGGCGTCGGTGAACACGGGCTGTGGCAGGCTGCGCTGCTTCGGTACGGTCTGTTCCTGCGCTGTAGTCATTGGGCCGTTCCCCCAACCTCTGTCGTACCGGTGGTGGTGAACTTGTCGTAGTAGATGTGTTTCTCGGCCACGCCGAGCGTGATCAGCAGCGGCATCGCCGCCTCGACCATCGGTGGCGGCCCGCACACGTAGGCGTGCGCACCGGACAGGTCGCTCTCGTGGCGGGCCAGCACGTCGGTGATCAGACCGGTCTCGCCGGACCAGCCGTCGTCCCCGGCGTCCTCGGACAGGGCGGGCTCGGACAGGGCGGGCTCGGACAGGGCGGGCTCGGACAGGGCGGGCTCGGACAGGGCGGGCTCGGACAGGGCCGGC
>NZ_BONZ01000110.1 GCF_016862975.1 Rugosimonospora africana | reverse complement strand
TCCTCGGACAGGGCGGGCTCGGACAGGGCGGGCTCGGACAGGGCGGGCTCGGACAGGGCGGGCTCGGACAGGGCGGGCTCGGACAGGGCCGGCACGTACCGGAAGCCGGGCAGTTTTTCCTCCAGCGCGCGCAACTCCTCCTCGAAGCACAGGTCCCGTCGGGTTCGCGCGCCGTAGTAGTAGGTGGCCCGCCGGCGGATGCCGCGCTCGGCCATCGACCGCAGCAGCGACAGGATCGGCGCCATGCCGGCCCCGCCACCGAGGAACACCAGATCGGCGTCGCTGTCGCGCAGCGTGAACACCCCGAACGGCCCGGTCAGCCGCAGCCGGTCACCCACCGCCAGCTGCCGGTCGAGGAAGTGCGAGAACAGGCCGTCCGGATACACCTTGATGACGAACTCCAACTCGCCGCTGCCCCGGCTGGAGGTGTTGGCCATGGAGAACGAGCGGCTGGCGTCGGTGCCCGGGACGGCGATGTCGACGTACTGGCCGGGAAAGAACATGATCTCGGCGGGTTCGAGCAACCGCAGCACGAGGTGGCGCAGGTCATGGGTGACCGGCCGGTTCGCGACCACCTCGGCCACCGCCTCCTGGATCGGCAGCCCCGAACGGATCATCTCCTCGTCGTAGTTGAGCAGCTCGATCGTCACGTCCTCGTAGACGTGCGCCCGGCAGAGCAGGGTGAAACCCTCCTCCTTCTCGTAGTCGGGCAGCGCGAAGGTGGAGTACCGGTCCAGCTCGATGTCGTCGCCGTCGAGGACGAACGACTTGCAGGAGGCGCACTGGCCCTCCTTGCAGCCGTGCATGAGCATGATGCCCTGCTCGGCGGCGGCCCGCAGGACCGTCTGCCGCTCGTCGACCTCGATCTCGATGCCGACGGGCTCGAACCGCACGACGTGCTTGTCTGCCATGACTCCCTCGCGGGTCACGCGCTGTGGATCCGGGTGCGGGAGGGGCCGCGACCGCGCGGGCCGCGGCCCCTCCCCCGGTCGGTCGATGTCCGGGTGGTCGATGTCCGGGTGGTCGATGTCCGGGTGGTCGGCTCAGGCGTCGGTCGGGGCCGGGCGCCCGGCCGGGCCGCCGCGCACGTAGTTCGCATGGAACGCCGCGCGCTCCTCCGGGGTCATCTCGTTCAGCAGGACGTTCGGGCTCTGCAGCGGGGGCATCCGGCGCAGGTGGTCCAGCGTCCACATCTTCTTCGGGTCGAGGTCCAGGTGCGGCTGCGCGACCAGCGTCTTGCCGTCGTCGCGCACGTACCCCATGTCGGTGACCACGTCGGCCCAGTTCCAGCCGTGGTACAGCGTCTCCCACTCACGGGCGCCGATGAGCTGACCCATGTTCGGGGTCGACCGCCCCTGGTACGACGGCCGGAACGCCACCGTGTCGGTCCACCGGCAGGCTTCGTGGCAGTACGTGCGCACCTGCCCGTCGACCTCGTCGATGACCATGTCCTCCCGGACCAGGCAGGGCACCATGCAGGTCCAGCACCGGTGCGGGTACTGGTAGTCCACGTCCTCCGCCACGATCGGGTGGTGTCCGTTGGGCCGGGACAGCCGGTTGTAGTTCTCCCACCACTTGCCGTACCGGTCGTACCAGCCGGGGTACTTGTACTCGAACCACTCGAAGTCCTTGTCGGTCATCGGGTCGATCCGCCAGTAGTTGGCCAGCCAGCCGGTGGCGAAGAACTGCGCCACCTCGTGCACGTACCCCTTGTTCCAGATCTGGTTCCACGCCTCCTCGATGAGGTCGTGCGGGATCACCAGCCCGTACTTCTCCAGCGGCACCAGGTAGCTGCGGTAGTAGTCGTCGTAGATCCACCGGCGCCACATCTCGGCGTAGCTCTCCCGGTCCTTGCGCCGGTCCTTCGTGCCGTACTCGATGAAGGTGCCGATCGCCGCGTCGACGACCCGGTGGTTGTTCCACCACGCGTAGCGCAGGTCGCGCTCCAGCAACTGGTGGTTGCTCTCGTCGGACAGCGCCATGAGCAGCGTCGCGTACCCGTTGCTGATGTGCCGGGACTCGTCGGACTGGACCGAGTGGAACACGGTCGGCAGCAGGTAGTCGCCGTTCGCCGCGGCCTCGGCGGGCATGGCCACGAACAGCGTGTTGGTGAACGCCGTCTCGGCCACGATCGTCAGGTAGATGCTCGCCGCGGTGATCGCGTCGCCGGTGATGAAGCCCTCGGCGAACTGCCGGCCGATGGTGCCGCAGTAGTCGTTCTGGAAGTTGCGCAAGCTTGAGTTGAAGCCGGCCGGGTCGATGTAGTTGTTCATGTACAGGCGCTTGAGGTTCTGCTGGATCGTCGAGTGCCGTACCTCGTCGATCATCTGGATCGCCTGGCCGTTGTGCAGCTCGGGGTTGGGTACCGTGCGGAACAGCAGCGGCATGGCCCGGGCCGCCGAGATCTCCGGCAGCGGGATGATGCTCAGGAACAGCTTCTGCCACTCCAGCCAGCGCTCCTGGACCTGGCGGAACATGTTGCCGCGGATGGCGCCGTCGGACGCGCCGTACACCCGGTGGTCCTTCTCCTCCTGCATCGGGAAGTACGAGCGCAGGACCTGCTTGAGCGGGTCCTTCTTCTGCGCCTTCTGGAATGTGTAGTCGGTCCCGTACTGCGACACCGGCTCGTGGTACATCGGCTCCCAGGACAGTTCCTGGATCTTCTGGTGAGCCTTCGCAACGCTCTGACGGCTCATGGTCACTCCTCACCCGTCACTCGGGTCGGCTGAGGCTCACCCGTCCTCAGCCGGTTCGCCTTGTCGTACCGCCGGCACCCGGCCTCGCCGGCGACACACCCCGTCCGGTGGGGACCGGTCCCGTCAGGCGGTCCCCACCGGGCGGCCCCTCAGGCCGAATCACACCCCGTAGCGGCGGCGCCACGCATCTCATCATGAGACGGCAGGTAACCGGCCACGATCAGCCGCGATCGGCCCGGTACCGGCCGTCACTGATCGCCGAACACGGCGGCGCGCACCTCGGCGAGCCGCGCGTGGACGCTCGCCGAGACCCGCCGGTCCCCCTCGACGACCGGCTCGATCCCCAGCGCCCGCAGCAGCTGCGCCGCCGGCACGCCGGGGTCCCCGGTCTCTCCGAGTACGGGGTGCAGACCCTGCGCCGCCAGGTGGTGGAAGACCAGGTTGACGATGCTCCACGGGTTGAAGCTCTCGGCCCGGGAGCCCGGCGGTTGATCTGGCTGGTCCGACGTCGGTTGATCCGACGTTGGTTCATCCGGCGCTTGTTGATCCGGTGCTGGTTGAGCCGGCGCTCGTTGATCCGCCGTTGGTTGATCCATTGCGCGCCTCCGTCCGGTCGACGGGTACCGCCGCCAGCATCAGATGGCGCGAAAGGCACATTCGCGGTCTCAACATGAGACACATCGGGGCGCCCCGCCGCCTATCTTGTAACCACGACGAAACCTTCATCGCCGCGCGCCCGGAATCCCACGCCGGTGCGAGCGGTCCGGGAGGCTGGGGGGACCGGATGTCGCCCAAACCACGCCCAAAAAACACAGATGGAGACCGGCTGGCGCAGACGAGGGAGCGGTTCCTGACCGCTGACGCGTTCGAACCGGACGAGGTACGCGACGCGATCCTGGCGTCGTGGTGGCGGTCGCGGCACTGGAATGTGGCCGCCGACCGCATCGACCTGTCCTACGTCCGCGACCCCGACCTCGACACCCCGCTGACCCGCAGCGCGATGCCGGTGCTCAGGCACCTGCGCGAGCATCTGGACGGCCAGCCGATCAGCATCATCCTCACCGACCAGCAGGGCGTGGTGCTCAGCCGGCTGACCGCCGACCGTGATCTCGACCGGCACCTGGACAGCGTCCGGCTCGCCCCCGGCTTCAGCTACGCCGAGGAGTTCGTGGGGACCAACGGCATCGGTACGGCCCTCGAGGGCGGCCGGCCCATGCACGTGTTCGGGCACGAGCACTACGCCGAGCACCTGGAGGACCTCGCCTGCGCGGGCGTGCCGATCCAGCACCCGATCTCCGGCCGCACGGTCGGCGCCGTCGACCTGACCTGCTGGCGCAAGGACGCCGGGCCGCTACTGGTCGCGCTCGCCAAGACCACCGCCGACCAGATCCGGCTGGCTCTGCTCACGGACAGCCGGAACCGGGAGTTCGGGCTGCTGCAGGAATACTTGCGGACCTGCCGGCGGACCGCCGGGATCGTCTTCGCGATCAACGGCGACACGGTGATGATGAACGAGCACGCCCGGCGGGTGCTCGACCCCGCGGACCAGTCGGTGCTGCTCGCCCGGGCCGGCGAGTCGCTGGCCGGCAACCAGTCGCACACGCTGCGGGTGGAGCTGCCCACCGGGCTGACCGCGCGGATGTACTGCCGTCCGGTGCTGGCCGAGGGGCAGCCGGCGGGCGGCGTCATGCACGTGAAGCTGATCGAGCCGGCCGGCCGGCCGGTGGCCGACACCGGAGGTTCCGGTCTGACCTTCGTACCCGGCCTGGTGGGCTCGGCGCCGCTCTGGCTGCGGGCCTGCCACCAGGTGGAAACGGCGTACGACACCGGCGAATGGCTCGCGCTGGTCAGCGAGCCCGGAGCCGGGAAGCTCGCCGTCGTCCGGGCGGTGCTCCAGCGCCGCCGGCCTGCGGGCAGGCTCCGGGTACTCGACGCGGCCCAGGCCATCGAGGACGACTGGCTGCCCGACACGTGCCGGGAGCTGCGCGAGGGCGAGGGCGCGGTGGTGATCCAGCACGTCGACCGGCTGGACGCGCAGCAGCTGCGGGTACTGGCCGCGGAGTTGGCCGCCTGCCGGGCGGCGGGCCGGCAGGAGACGCTGTGGGTCGCCGTGACGCTCACCCGACGGGAGCAGGACGGACACCTCGCCGAGGTGCTGCGGTTCTTCCCGGGTACGGTCGAGGTGCCGCCGCTGCGCCACCACATCGAGGACCTGCACGACCTGGTTCCGTTCTTCCTCAGCCGGGCGGGTCACGACGGCCGGCTGGTCTGCTCCCCCGAGGCGATGCAGTTCCTGCTGCGCTACAGCTGGCCGGGCAACACCGCACAGTTGCGGCAGGTGTTGCGCTGGGTCGCCCAGCACCGGCGTACCGGCGTGATCCACCCGCACGACCTGCCGCCGGAGTGCTGGACGGTCAGCCGGAGGCTGCTCAGCCCGCTGGAGTCGATGGAGCGGGACGCGATCGTACGCAGCCTGCTCGACTTCGACGGCAGCAAGGTCAAGGCGGCGGAGTCGCTGGGCATCTCCCGGGCCACGATCTACCGGAAGATCCACGAATACGGAATCATCGCGCCGAACAGCTGAGCGCCCTTCGGCAGCCGAGCCTCGTTCGACAGCTGAGCAGCCGGTACGGCTTGCCACCGGCGCGATATTCATGGTTACATATCAATGCCTTATGGGCTCGGGTCTCGCTGGCGACCAGGTTGGGCGGACCGCCCGCCGTTGAACTGCTTCTTCAGCGTGCCGCTTTTCGGATACCGATTTTCGGATAACCGATCTTCAAGGTGCTTGTTTTCGAGGCGCCGACGGTCACGCGGAGAAGATCATGTCCGGCGATCGTCGCGAGTGGCCCGTCGTTTCGTGGGACAACCTGGCTGCCCTGACGTTGGGTCAACGCGACACGTCGAAAGGCACTCCCGTGAGACTGAGACTCCGGTACAAACTGCTCGGCGCGGGGGCCGCGCTGAGCCTGGCGGCCGCCGGCGCGGTGTTCGCCCTCGCGATGCCGGCCACCGCGCACGGCGCGCTCCAGATTCCCGGCAGCCGCACCTGGCTCTGCTACGAAGACGGCCTCACCTCGACCGGCCAGATCATTCCGAACAACCCGGCCTGTTCCGCGGCCGTCGCGCAGAGCGGCGTCAACGGGCTCTACAACTGGTTCGCGGTCCTGCGCTCGGACGGCGCCGGCCGCACCCGCGGCTTCATCCCGGACGGGAAGCTGTGCAGTGCGGGCGCGACGGTCTACGACTTCTCCGGTTACGACCTCCCGCGCACGGACTGGCCGGTCACCCACCTCACCTCGGGTGCGACCATGCAGTTCCAGTACAACAAGTGGGCGGCACACCCGGGCTGGTTCTACCTTTACATCACGAAGGACGGCTGGGACCAGAACTCGCCACTGACCTGGGACGACTTCGAGAGCACCGCCTTCTCCTCGGCGGACCACCCGCCGTCGGTCGGCGACCCGGGCAGCGTCAACTCGTACTACTACTGGACCGGCACGCTGCCGCAGAAGACCGGCCGCCACATCATCTACTCGGTGTGGCAGCGCTCGGACAGCAGCGAGACGTTCTACGGCTGCTCCGACGTCGTGTTCGACGGCGGCAACGGCCAGGTGACCGGCATGGGTCCGGGCAGCGGAGGCTCGCCGACGCCGACGCCGACCCGTGCCAGCCCGACCCCGAGCCGTACCGTGTCGCCGACGCCCAGCCGCACCGTGTCCCCGACACCGAGCCGCACCGTGTCGCCGACGCCGAGCCGGACGTCGTCGCCGACGCCGCCCCCGGCCGGCAACGGATGCAGCGCCAGTTACCAGGTCACGAGTTCGTGGTCCGGCAACTTCCAGGCGTCGGTGACCGTCACGGCCGGCTCCGCCGCGATCAGAAGTTGGACGGTCAAGTGGACGTTCGCCAACGGGGAGTCGATATCCCAGATCTGGAACGGCACCCTGACCGCGAGCGGCGCGAACGTCAGCGTGGCCAACGTCGACTACAACGGTGCTCTCGCGGCCGGCGCGTCGACGTCGTTCGGGTTCCTCGGCTCCGGTACGGCCGGCAGTTCGGTGACCGGCCTGACGTGCACGAGCGCCTGACCGTCACCGGCACCTGACCGGCGCGGCAACACCCGCGCGCCCGCGCGAATCCGCCGGCCCGGATGGGCCGGCGGGTTTGCGGGCGGCGGGTTTGAGGGCCGTGGTTTGAGGGCTGCCGGCGCGGGTACCGGCCGGCTCGTGACCGGCGTGGAGATGGAGCCGGCCGGGGACGACGATTCGATGTGGGAAATCAGGACGTGCCCGGAGTGTGGCGTGGTCGTGTTGATCGTGCCGCGCCCGGTTCCCGACGACATCGACGCCGAGTTCGCGGTGCGGCTGGAGGAACACCAGCGGCGGCGCCACGCGGCGGACTGATTCGCGCCCGTGGCCCGGTCCGCACCCGTGGCCCGATCCGTGACCCGATTCCATCCGTGGCGGTCAGCGTGCCGCACCCTCCGGTTCGTTCCCGGCAGCCGGTTCGTGACGTTCGTTCGTGACGTTCGTTCGTGACGTTCGTTTGTGACGTTCGTTCGTGACGTTCGTTCGGGACCGTCCCTTCGGGACGGTTCGCTCGTGAAGCAGTGGCGATTGTCAATGTCTTGACGCGGGCGCGGCGAGGCACCTAGAGTCGCCAGCCAGCGATCGTCGAAACATGTTCGGGAACTTTCGACGTCACGGACCGCCCGTGGACAGGGCACGCCGGCCGGCTGCGACCACCGAGCCGCCGGTGCCCGGACGGTCCGGCCGATCCGACCGGGACCCCGCCAGCGTCGCGGGCGCCGCCAGCCTCGCGAGCGCTGCCAGCCCCGCGAGCCCCTTGGCGCGGCGCGCCTTGCCGTTCGTTCACCGCGTCCCCGGGCGCCGCATCCGCATCCGGCGGATCTCGGTGAGCGCCACGAACTCGTGGACCTCCGACCTCGTGGAACACCTCCGATCTCAAGGAGCACTCAGCCATGTCACGGACACTCGCTCGACGGCGGGCCGCCGGTTTCGCCGCCGCCCTGGCCGTCCTCGGCGCCGGGATCGCCGTCGCGGTCGTCGCGCCGCAGCGCCCGGCGCAGGCCGCCTCGACGCTCGCCCAGTACGCCGAGGCGAAGGGCCGGTACTTCGGTTCGGCCACCGACAACCCGGAGCTGACCGACGCCCCGTACGTCGCCATCCTCACCGGCGGTGAATTCGATCAGCTCACGCCGGGCAACTCGATGAAGTGGGACACCACCGAGCCGACCCAGGGCCAGTTCAGCTACACCAAGGGCGACGCCGTAGTGACACTCGCCCAGCAGCACAACATGTCGATCCGCGGCCACAACCTGGTGTGGCACAACCAGTTGCCGGGCTGGGTGTCGAGCCTGCCCACGGGCCAGGTGCAGGCGGCGATGGAAAACCACATCACCAACGAGGCCACGCACTACAAGGGCAAGGTGTTCGCCTGGGACGTGGTCAACGAGCCATTCAATGACGACGGTACGTACCGGACCGACGTGTTCTACAACGCGATGGGGGTCGGGTACATCGCGGACGCGCTGCGCACCGCGCACGCCGCCGACCCGGGTGCGAAGCTGTACATCAACGACTACAACATCGAGGGCAGCGGCGCGAAAGCGGACGCGATGTACAGCCTTGTCTCGTCGCTGAAGTCGCAGGGCGTACCGATCGACGGCGTCGGGATCCAGGGACACCTCGCCACGCAGTACGGGTTTCCCGGAAACATGCAGCAGAACCTGCAGCGCTTCGCGGATCTCGGGCTGGACGTCGCGATCACGGAGCTGGACGTGCGCATGCCGCTTCCGGAGACGGCCGCCCAGGACGCGACCCAGGCGACGTACTACACCAACGTGGTCAAGGCATGCCTGGCGGTCAGCCGGTGCGTCGGCATCACCATCTGGGACTACACCGACAAGTACTCGTGGGTACCCAGCACGTTCCCCGGGCAGGGCGCTCCGCTGCCGTGGGACGCGAACCTTGCCAAGAAGCCGCTGTACGACACGATCGTCGCGGCGCTGGGCGGCCCCACCACCCCGCCCAGTTCGACGCCGCCCAGTTCGACGCGGCCCAGTTCAACACCGCCCAGTTCGACGCCGACGACCTCGACGTCACCCACCCGGACGCCACCGACCAGCGCGCCGCCCGCGTCCGGCCGCTGCCACGTGACGTACCAGGTGGCCAGCCAGTGGAACACCGGCTTCACCGCCAACGTGACGGTCGCGAACACCGGTTCGACCGCGATCAACGGCTGGACGCTGCGGTGGACGTTCGCGAACGGCCAGAAGGTGACCCAGTCGTGGAACGGCACGTTCAGCCAGAGCGGTGCGCAGGTGACCGTCACCAACGTGAGTTACAACGGCACGATCCCGGCCGGTGGCAGCACGTCGCTGGGCTTCAACGGTTCGTGGAGCGGTACGAACGCGGTGCCCACCAGCTTCACCGTCAACGGCACCACCTGCGCCTGACGCCGGCTCCGGTACCGGGGCGGGAGCCCGTCCCGGTGCCGTGGGGCTCAGCGGTGCCGTACCCAGACGTTGGGCTCCACGTACTCGCCACGGTCGGCGGTACGGTCGATGACCACCGGGGCGAGCGCGCCGGGTACGACGTAGGGTCCGGAGTCGGGGAACCGCATGCCGGTCCACCCTTCCCACTCGGCGACGGTGCCCGTCATCGTCATCGAGCGCTCCGCCTCGGCCAGGATCACCGCACCCATCCGGTGGTGCGTGCGCAGCCACGGATCCAGCGGTGCTCCGTCGTCCCGGGTCCAGTGCATGAAGCGCCGCATCGGCGACAGCGGGTACCGGGCCTTGAGCGTGGGCCGCACCGGGGCGATGACACGGGACAGCCCATCCCGCTCGGCCCGTGCGCACATCCGGCCGAGCAGGTCGGCGGCCAGCCCCCGGCCCTGGCAGTCCTCGCGCACCTGGGCCGCCATGACGACCAGCGTGTCGGGCTGCCGGCCGTGCTCCTCGACGGCCCGGACCATCGCGCCGGTGTACCCGCCGGGCAGGTCCTCGACGGTGCCGTTCCAGCACACCGGCACTCCCCAGCCGCCGGCCACGATCGTGTCGCGGCCGGCACCGTCGCTCCCGGCGCGCTCACTGGTAGCGCCCCCACTGGCAGCAGCCTCACTGCCAGCGCCGTCACTGGCAGCGCCCTCACCGCCGGCGCCCTCACTGGCAGCGCCGGCATTGCCGGCGCCGCCGTCGAGCAGCAGGAAGTTCAGGTCGGCGAACAACTCCGCGACGCGGGAGGCGTACCTGTTCACGGTCGGCTCGTGGAAGATGAACTCCGGCCAGCCGGCGGAGAAGATCTCATCGGCACGCTCTGCCAGATCGGGCCGGTCGCGGGCGATCTCCAGGCGCGGGTTCACAGCCGCGACACTAGCCACCCGCCGCCCGGCGCCGCCACCGGATATGGCGCGGACGGTAGGACATCCGTACTGCTCGACTCGGGATCGTTGACACTGACCCGGACGGGGGCGCGGGCGCGACAGTGGTGTGGTCGGATCACGCACCGAAGGAGACAGCGCCATGCGACGGGTCGCTCCCGCAATCCTGTTGTTCTTCCTCGCTCCGCTCGTCGCCGAATTCCTGCTCGGCGACTTCACGGTCGAGTACCTGTTCGCCCTCGTCCTGCTGGCGCCGATGTACGGCGGCGGAGCGATCCTGATCCGTGAGGTGACCCGGCGCACCGGCCGCGGCTGGCCGAGCATCGTGTTGCTGGCGCTCGCGTACGGGGTGTTCGAGGAGGGCATCACGACACAGTCGCTGTTCGACCCCGACTACGCCCACGCGCACCTGCTCGACCGAGGATTCGTCCCGGCGCTGGGGATCGCGGTGCCCTGGACGCTGTTCGTGCTGACGCTGCACACGGTGTGGAGCATCAGCGTACCGATCGCTCTGGTCGAGGGCCTGACCGTGAAGCGGCGCACGACGCCCTGGCTGCGGGCTCCCGGACTCGTGGTGGCGGCGGTGCTGTTCGGGGTCGGGTCCGTGGCCACGGTCGCCACCTCGTACGCCACCGATCACTTCCTCGCCCCGTGGCCGGCGCTGGCTGTGGTGGTCATCGTGGTGGTGGCCCTCGCGGTCGTCGCGCTGCGGCTGCCGCCGGTACCGGGGCAGGCCGCTCCGGCTGGCGGTGCGGGCGCTGTCGGCGCCGGCGGTGCGGGCGGTGCAGGCGGTGCAGGCGGTGTCAGTGCCGGCGCTACCCGTGCCGGCGGTGTGGCGGCGCCGGCCGCCTGGGTTCCGTTCGTGGCCGCGCTGGCAGCCGGCGCGGCGTTCATGCTCGCCCGGGAACTGCCGACCGCGGCCGGCTTGCCGCTGCTCATCGCGGCGATCGCGGCCGTCCCGGTCGCGGTACGCGCCTGGTCCCGCCGTACCGGTTGGGGTGCCCCGCACCGGCTCGCGCTGGCCGGTGGCGCGCTGCTCACGTACGCGTGGCACGGGTTCCTCACGCACCCGATCGAGGGCGACGGCCCGGTCGTCACGCCGGTCAGCCACGTGGTCTTCGCGCTGGCCGCGCTCGGATTGCTGGCCCTGGAGTTGCGGGCGCTGCGCGCCCCGGCGGATCGGGCGGTCGAGCCGGTGCACGCGCCCGATCCGGCGGCGGTCACTCCCTAGCGCATTCCACAGTCCACTCCACGGATCGGGCCGCCCACTCCACAGATCGGGCTACTCCACAATCGGCGCGCGGTCAGGCGCCCGCCGGTGCCGGGGCCGGGGTCCCGGCACCGGCATCGACACCGGCATTGACAACCGCCCCGGCGCTGGCGCCGACAGCGACAGCGGCTCCGGCTCCCGCCACTGCACCCGCTCCCGCCCCGGCTCCCGCTCCCGCCCCGGCCTCGGCTCCGGTGAGGAAGCCGGTGATCAGCGCGGCGACGTGGTCGGGGTGTTCGGCCACCATGGCGTGGCTCGCGCCGGCCAGCGGGAGCACCCGCAGGCACGGGTTGTTCCGCACGGTCGCGATCCGCTCGACGAGCCCGTGCCGGTAGGCGGCGTACAACTCGTGGAACGGCTGCTGCTCCGGTAGGTCCTCGGTGGCGAGCACGAGCAGCAGCGGGCAGCGGACCTCGCGGTACACCGGGACGAGGTCGAGCGATTCCATGGCCAGCCGCAGTTGTTCGGTCAGGTCCGGCTCGGGGCGCAGGCGGCTGCCGTCCGGGTACGGCGCGAGGCCGCGCTCGAAGCTCTCCACCCAGTCGTCCTCGGCGCCGCCGTACCGCTGGGCGGTGGCGCGCGCGGCCTCCCGCCCGGCCTCGACCTGCTCCACGGTCATCGGTGTGGCCATCGCCGCCGACATCGCGGCGAACACCTCCCGCAACCGGTCGAGTTCACTCGCCGCGTCGGCGGGCGGCATGCCGGCCAGTTGGTCCGCGCGGCTGGGCGTCGGGTTTCCGTCCAGGCTCACCGCCCCCGGGCACTCCGGATGGCGGTGTGCCCACTGCGCGGCGAGCATCCCGCCCAGCGACATGCCGACCACGGCCGGACGGAGCAGGCCGAGTTCATTGGCGGCCGCGGCCAGGTCTGCCAGCACCTCCTCCCAACTCCACGGCCCGTCGCCGGACCGGCCGTGTCCCCGCAGGTCGACGGTCACCACGCGGAACGCCGGGCACAGCGCCGCGGCCAGCCCGGTCATCGTGGCGAGGTTCCCACCGGCCCCGTGCAGGAGCAGCAACGGGTCGCCGGAGCCGCCGAAGTCGCGGGCGACGATCGGCACCGCGGGCGACGTGAGCAGGATGTCTGGCGCGGTCAACGTGGCTCTCCCTGAAGTAGGCGGGTTCGGATCGAGTCGGGTACCACCCCGCCCTGCGGGTGGCGGGCGAGCTTGCCGCGGCTGACCAGGTCGTGAACGCCCTGCCGGGTGATGCCGAGCATCGCGCCGGCCACCGGGTACGGGACGGACTGCGCGGTGGGGTGCCCGACGCGGTACGCCAGCACCTGGCCCAGCGGCGAGGCCCACCAGTCGACCGGCGGCTCGAACGGCCCGTCGGCCGGGTACAGCGTCGACATCACGCGCATGACCGCACGGATGGCGGCCTGGTCGTCGTCGCCGGTCATCTGCCGGGCCCAGGTCTCGACCCGGCGGCGCAGCAGGATCCGCAGCGCCCCGACCGCGTCGCTGCTCGCAGCGCCACTCGCACCACCGTCACTCGCACTGCCACCACCGGCACCGCGACTCGCACCGGTGCCGGTGGGGCCGTCGTCGAGCAGGATCTCCATCGGGTCGAGCAGCCTGATGTCGAGGATGCGCAGAAGCTGGTCGACCAGCTCGGCACGGCTCGGTCTCATGACACCTCCCGGTCTCTTGACGAGCATCGTCAAGTACTTGACGACGAATGTCAAGGAGTGGCCCGAGCGGTACGCGAACCGGGCCGGCGCGCACAGGTCGCGGCCGGCCCGGTCATTCGGTCGGAGAGTCAGGACGCTGCGCTTGCGTCCATCCACGCCTTGAGCGTCGGGCCCGACTCGAAGCTGGTGATCATCGCGTACCGGGGCGCGTCGCCCACGTGGTACACCGCGTGCCACAGGCGCTCGGTGTCGACGACGAACTGCGCGCCGGCCGGCAACGGGATGTGGCGCTCGGTCGACGGATCGTCGCGGTCCTCGCGCAGCACCATGTAGCTGTCCGGGTTGTCGGTGAGGTTGAGCCACGCCCGGACGACCCAGCCGGCTCCCTCCGGGTTGAGCCGGTTGTTGTCGTCCTGGTGCAGGTACCGGTCGGTCACCGAGGCCAGGTCGGTCGACGGCTGGAGCTTGATGACGCGTACCCGGCCATAGGGCGAGCCCACCGAGCGCACCCAGTCGCACAGTCCCGGCGCACGCTCGGCGTTCTTCGTCCACACGCCGTCCTTGTCCGGCTTGCCGTGCTCCCAGAAACCGCGCGGGTCGTCGTCCCCGTTGGCCGAGGCCAGTACCGCGAAGTTGGTGTCGCCACCCGACTGCCAGTCCAGGTACGTGAGGCTCTCCCACTCACTCGGGTCAATCTTGCCGGCGAAGGGGCGCAGGACGGCGAAGCCGGTCTCCGCGAGTGCCTCCAACGTTTGATGCCGTGGTTGGACCGTTGTCATTCGTTTCACCTCTGATATGCCTTGAAAGCCATGTTATGGTGAGAATACGGACAATTTAGGCGTACTGCGTTGAGTTCCGCCGAATCCCCGCTTCCCAACGGGGTCGCCGCGCACCCGGCCCAAGCGTTCACGATGATGAACGATCCGTGACGGTGGTCAACGTTGATGCCCTGGCGATGCACTCATACGACTGCGGAAATAAGTCCCGCACAAACCGCTGAGCTGCGAATTTGGCGATCCACTCGGGCACCGAATCGCCATCGTGGTATTGACATATGCCAGTTAGGATGATTCTCTGCCTGTTACTCGCCGTACCCACTCCCCGCACAAACTCCGCAGGGACGGCGAGTACGCGTAATAGCAAGGCTTGTTAAGAGAACCGTCGCTCCGCAGACCCCGCCGGGAGGACACCTCGTGCACGTTCCTCGCCTACGCAGCGCCGCAGACGACCGCGCCACAGACGACAGCGCCACCCGCCAGAGCCCCGCCCGCCGCAGCCCCGCCCGCCGGAGCCCCGCGCGCCAGAGCCCCACCCGCCTCAGCGTCACCCGCCAGAGCCCCGCGCGCCGCCGGCCACATGGCTCGCGCGGCCGGTTCCTGACCGCCACCCCGGCAGTCATCATCGCGGCGGTCATCGTCGCGGCGGCTACCACGACCGTCGGGGCCGTCGGCGCGTCCGCCGCTCCGGCGGCGCCCGCGGCTGTGCCCGCAGCGCCCGCAGCTGTGCCCGCAGTTGTGCCCGCAGCGCCGGCGGCGACCACCGCGGCGGTCTCGATCGACCCGCTGCACACCACGGGCCAGTTGCCCGCCGACTACCTCGGGTTGTCCTTCGAGGCGGCGATCCTGCCCACCCAGGTGCTGGACAGCAGCCGGGGCAACCTGGTCAACCTGATGCGGACCCTGTCCACGAGCGGGCACCTGCGCTTCGGCGGCAACTCGATGGACGCGCGTACCTGGTGGCAGCCCGGCGGGCGGACGGTGCCGTCGTACGCCACGACCGTGGTCAGCCGTCCCGATCTCGACCGGCTGGACGCGCTCAGCCGGGCGGCGGGGTGGAAGGTCGAGCTGGGCGTCAACCTGAAGTACCTGGACACGGTGAGCGTCGCCGACGAGGCCGGGTACGCCCGCACGACCCTGGGTTCCCAGTTGCTCGGCGTCGAATGCGGCAACGAGCCGGACCTGTACGCGGGCTACTCCTACTCGACGTACCTGCCGCAGTGGCAGTCCTGCGCGAACGCGGTCGGCACCCAGACGCCGCTCATCGGGCCGAACTGGTCCGGCGTGATTCCCGGGCAGTTTCTCGACGACGAGGGGTCGCGGCTGTCCTTCGCCGCCGCGCACTACTACCCGCTGAGCAACTGCGGCGGCACCACCGCCACGGTGTCGGACCTGCTCTCGACGGGTACCGCGACCAACGAGACGCTCCGCTTCGCCACCGACGTGTCACTGTCCTTGGCCCGCGGGCGGTCGTTCCGGATGGACGAGACCAACTCGTCGGCGTGCGGCGGCACGCCCGGGGTGAGCAACGTCTACGCCTCGTCGCTGTGGTCTATCGAGTACCTGCTGAACGGGGCGCAGCAGGGCGTCACCGGCATGAACCTGCACGGCAGCCTGGACGTGTGCGGCAGCAACTACGCGGCGATCTGCGCCACCAGCGCGTCGAACCTCTCCGGGAACGTGTTCAGCGCCGCGCCGCTGTACTACGGGATGCTCATGGTCAGCCGGCTCGGCGCGGGCTCGTTCCTGCCGGTGGGCGTCTCGTCCGGTTCGGTCAAGGCGTACGCGGTGCGCGGCGCCGACGGCAACACCCGGGTGCTGTTGCTGGACAAGGACGCGGTCGGCGGTGCCCCGGTCAGCGTGCAGGTGAAGGGGCTGACCGGCAGCGGCCCGGCCACCGCGGTCACCATGACCGGCGCCTCGCTGACCGCCGGCGCGAGCGGCATTCACGTGCAGGGCGCGCAGGTCGGGGCCGACGGTACGATCGCGATCCCGGCCGGCACGTCCGTCCCGGCCGCTTCCGGCGCGTACACCGTCTCGGTGCCGACCGGCAGCGCGGTGGTGCTGACGGTTCCGACGGCCGGAGTCACCCAGTCGCCGGTACCGGTCACCGGCCAGACCATCGTCGGCCAAGCCAGCGGCAAGTGCCTGGACCTCACCGGCAACGGCACGGTCAACACCACGCCGGTCCAGCTGTGGACGTGCAACCACAACTGGAACCAGGCGTGGACCGCCAGCGGCGGCGCGCTGGTCAACCCGTTCAGCGCGAAGTGCCTGGACGTGTACGGCGCCGGTACCGCCAACGGAACGGCGGTCCAGCTGTGGGACTGCAACGGTACGGCCGCCCAGCAGTGGAAGGACAATTCGGACGGCACGATCGTCAACACCCACTCGGGCAAGTGTCTGGACGCGGTGGACCTGGGCACCGCCAACGGCACCCGGTTGCAGATCTGGAGCTGTGGCAGCGGTACCAACCAGCGCTGGAAGCTGGCCTGAGACACGAGCCGGGGCACCGCCGACCCGCGGTGCCCCGGGTATACAGGACCGGTGACCGCGAATTCCCACGCCTCGAATTCCTCCGCCTCGAACTCGCCCGCCTCAAGCTCGCCCGCCGCCGGGATGCGCGCCGCGGCGTCCGCGTTGCTCGCCGGGCTCGACGAGCCCCGGGCCGCGCTCGGCCACCTGCCGTTCGAGGACGACCAGTCACGCCGGTGGATCGAGTACCGGCCCGAGCCGCGCCCGGGCGCGAGCCTGTCCGACCTCGGCCCGGCGCAGCGCAAGGCGGCACACCGGCTGCTCGCCACCGGGTTGAGCCCGTACGCGTACGCCCAGGCGATGACGATCATCGGGCTGGAGGAGACCCTGGACCGCCGGGAGAACTGGGTCAACGAGCGGCACAGCAACGACTACTGGGTCGTGGTATTCGGCGAGCCGGATGGCGACCAGCCGTGGGCGTGGCGCTTCGAGGGACACCACCTGTCGGTCACCATGACCGTCCGTGGGGAGGAGGTCTCCCCCGCACCGGTGTTTCTCGGCGCGAATCCAGCCCGGGTCAGCTACGCCGGCCGGGACGTGGTGCGCCCGCTGGCTCCGGAGGAGGACCTGGCCCGCGACCTGCTCGACGCGATGGGCGACGGTGGGCGGGCTCAGGCGGTCGTGGCGGACGAGGCACCGGTGGACATCCACAGCTCGGTACGGCCTCGGGTGCGGGTACCGATCGAGCCTCGCGGTATCGCCGCTGTCCGGCTCGACGCCAGCGCCCGCACGCTGCTGGATCAGCTCGTCGGCCTGTACCTCGGCCGCCTGCCTGATGAGGTGGCAGCGCGCGAGGTGGCCCGGGTGAACCGGGACGAGCTGCATTTCGCCTGGGAGGGCCCGCTGCGGCCCGGTCAGCGGCACTACTACCGGATTCAGGGCCCGGATCTGCTCCTGGAGTACGACAACACGAGCGAGGACGGCAACCACGCGCACACGGTGCTGCGCCGCCCGTTGAGCGACTTCGGTGAGGACGTGCTCGGCAACCACCGGGCGGCACGGCATACGGACCGCTCATGACAAACGGACCGCTCATGACATACGGCCGACTCACGGCACACCGACGGCTCACGGCGCGCGGGCGGCTGCTGAGGGGTCGTCAGCCCGACGTGCCGGTCGGGCACCCGGTGTAGGTCACCTCGCCCAGGTCGGAGAAGCCCCACACCTCCGTGTTGCCGGGCTCGCCACCGTGCTCGTACTGAAAGATGAACCCCACCGGAATCGCGGACGGGCACGGTACGAGCACGTCGAACGTAACGGTGACCCAGCCGACGGCGCCGGCGTCGAGCCGGTGCCCACCGGCCCGGGCGGTTGTCAGCTGGCCGCAGCTGCCCCAGGCCGAATCGAGCTGCTGCAGACCGTTCAACGGCAGATCCACCTCCACCCGGTCGATGGTCGTCGCCGCGTCGGATCCGTTGACCAGTTCGACGCCCAGCTGCAACTGCTTCCCGAGCTGCACCGCGCAGCGGTTGCCGGTGCCGACCAGCGCCGGCTGGCGGGCCGGCGCCTGCGGGCTGGTGGACGGCGACGCGACCGGCGTGCCGGCGTGCCGGACCCCGACCAGATATCCTGCCAGGCCACCCACGAGGATCGCCGCGACGAGGGCCCATGCCGTGGTGGAGCGCCGCCAGGGCGGGCGCGAGGCGACCGCACCCGCCTCGATGATGTCCGCGCCACCGCCACCGCCACCGCCGCCACCACGACCGTCACCGCCACGACCGTCGCCGTCGCGGTCGCCGCGATCGGCGGACACCCGGATGATGCCGACCTCTTCGGCGTCGCGCCAGCCCGCTCGGGAATCACGCGGCTGACCGGAGGCGGGATCGTTCATCGGCCCAATATAGGCGGCCCGGCCCGATATGTGGGCGGCCCGGTTGGCGGGGCCGCTCGTTGAACCAGCGTGAGGCGAAACCAGTCGATCCGATGAACGTGCTCACCGTCAATGCCGGTTCACACAGCCTGCACCTGGTCTGCGTCGAGGACGGACACGAGACCCGGCGGCTCGACTCGACTCAACCGCCCGGGTCGGCCGCCACCGATGAGGCGATCGCCGGATTCCTCAACGGGCACGGGCCACCGGACGCGGTGGGCCACCGCCTCGTCCACGGCGGGGACCGGGTACGCCGCCCGAGCCTGGTCGACGACCGGCTACGCGGCGAGTTGGACCGCCTCGCCCCGCTCGCGCCGCTGCACGTACCGCCGGCCCTGGCCATCCTGGACACCCTGCGCGCCAGGCTGCCCGGCGTACCGCACGTGGTCTGCCCCGACACCGCGTTCCACGCCGGGCTTCCGGAGGCCGCCGCCACCTTTCCGCTGCCCGAGCAGTGGCGGCGGCGGTGGGGGCTGCGCCGGTACGGGTTCCATGGGCTGTCCTACGCCTGGGCACTGGGCCGTACCGCACAGCTGACCGGCCGGGCGGTCGACAACCTCCGGGTGGTCATGACCCACCTGAGTGGCGGGAGCTCGGTCTGTGCCGTGCGCGACGGGCGCAGCCTGGACACGTCGATGGGGTTCACGCCGCTGGACGGCGTGCCGATGGGTACCCGCAGCGGAGCGGTGGACCCGGGGCTGCTGCTCTGGTTGCTCGGTACCGAACCCGACGGTACGGCGCGGCTGAGCGTGGCGGAACTGGAGGACGGGCTGAACCACCGCTCGGGGCTGCTCGGCCTGTCGGACGGCCGGTCCAGTGACACCCGGGACCTGGTCGCCGCCGCGGACGCTGACCGGTCGGCCGCGCTCGCCCTGGAGGTCTTCGTCCACCGGGTACGCCGCGAGATCGCCGCGGCCGCGACCAGCCTCGACCGGCTCGACGCCGTGGTGTTCACCGGCGAGATCGGATGGGACCAGCCGGAGGTACGCGACGGGGTCTGTGCCGGCCTCGGCCTGCTGGGGGTGCCGATGCCGGTCCGCGGCAACCGGGCGGATGACGGCGCGATCAGCCCGGAGGGTTCGGCCGTGCACGTGCTGGTGATCGCGCCCCGGGAGGAGTTGCAACTGGCGGCCGAGACGTCGACGGCACTGTAGGTCGGACCCGCGCTGTGGCGAATAGCGACAATCCCATTCTTATACGGCGCCGCGACTATTTCAGAGATAGTCATCGATTCATCGGTGCGGCCCCCGACAGGGCTCGTTCCCGCTGGTCACGAGCGCGAATCGGCCCTCCGGACACCATTCGGCCGGCGGCGGGATGAATGGATTCTGCGCGAATGGCCAATGTCGATCGCCAAGCCCGCCAGATATGGTTTCCAGGATTCGCTCTCGTGATAGTCGGGGGTATCGAGGGGGG
>NZ_BONZ01000109.1 GCF_016862975.1 Rugosimonospora africana | reverse complement strand
AGGTAACACCGCGATCGGTCTCCCACCGCAACAACGGCGAACCCAACATCGCCCGCGCTACCCGCCACGCCAACCGCCGGCCCAACGACCTCATCGATGCCGTCACCAGGAGTCCGGCAGCAAGGGCCTTCCGTTCAAGGTGTTGCTGTTGTGCGACCTCGATGAGGAAGCGGCGCAATTGCGCCGTGAGATCGCCTCCTGCGGCTTCAACAGCCCGAGCTGACGCGTCAAGGCCGCGACCCTCATACCCGGCGCCCAGGCCGCCGAGCATTCTGGTCGTCGACCGGCCTGCGGGCTTCGCCGGTGATCATGTCAGGCGTCAGCCGAGACCGCCGTGGGCCGGCTCAGGGGTTCATTTCCCGAGCACGCTGCGGTTCAGGAAGTCGCACACCAGATCGGTGACGGCCTGTTCCTTGCCGACGTAGAAGTGTCCGCAATCGGGTAGGACCGCCACCTCGCACGGGCCTGCCGCGTTGGCCTGATACGTTTCGCCGGGAAACGTCTGCGGGGATTCCTGGTCTCCCCGCACGTAGAGCACCGGACAGGTGATCTGCGCGGCGAGCGTGATGACGTCGGGGACAGTCGCTAACCGGTCCAGGAAACTCTCGGCGGTGATGACGTACCACCAGCCCGGCACCATCATCAGCTCCCGGCCCCGCCCCTGCGCCACCATGTCGCGGGCCTTGGCGGCGAACTGCTCGACATCGGCGCCGCCGAGCAGCCCCGGCCGCTGCACGCCCCGCAGCGGTCCGCCCCGCCCGGCCGACAACAGCACGAGCGCCGGGGTCTTCGGGCGGGCGATGACGAACGGGGGCGACATCATCCCGCCGTTGCTGTGGCCGATGACGACCGGGTCAGGGAAGCCGGCCTCGGCTAGCCAGGCGCCGGCGTACTCGTGGTCGGCCTGCGCCTGGGCGGTCGTCTGGAAGGCCGCTCCCTCGATGGTCTCCTTGTCCTCGCGAACGCTGAGGATGTCGTGCCCGCGCCGATTGAACGCCAGGCAGGCGAAGCCCAGTTCGGTGAGGGCCGGCGGCATGAACCGCGGCGCCCCGACGTAGAAGTTCATCGTGTTGCCGTGGAAGAAGATGACGGCACCGGCGATGGGGCCGCCGTCGGGCTCGTAGTACGCCCCGTCCAGTGGCACGGTGTCGGTGGGTATCGATACAAGTTCGGTACGCATCACGAAAGCTCGATCTCGGGTTCGAGGATGTAGAGACCTCCGCCGGCTCGGTCGGTGACGTAGATGAGTCCGTCCGGGGTCACGGTCACGTCGTTGAACTGCAGCGCGGAACAGCCCGGTGCCGCCGGCGGGACGAAGTAGGCGATCTCCTGCGGAGCCGAGGGATCGACGATGTCGAACACGCGCAGGCCGGCATTGAAGTATGTGACGTGGATCGTGCGTGACGAGCTGAACGATCCGGGCCGCATCTCGTGCAGGTTGTGCGGGCCGCTGCGCCCGGGGCGGTCGTGGTAGTCGCCGGCCGGCACGGGGAACTGCGAGATGACTGTCGGGTTCGTCTCGTCCGAGATGTCGACGAGACGCACGTGCTTCTCGATGTCTGGTCGCCCCGGTCCGGCCTTGACGCATTCATCGGTGACCACGAGCAGATCGCGGCCCGGCACCGGCATCGCCGTGTGCGTCGCTCCGCTCACCTCGGCCCCGAAGTCGAGCCGGCTGACCAGCCGCGGCTGGCTCAGGTCACTGATGTCGAGGATGACCAGTCCGGCGTCCCACCAGCCGCCGTACGCCCGTTGGCCGCGAATGATCGAGTGGTGGTGCTTGTAGGCCCGCCCAGGAGGCCACCCGGGTGCCTCCCCGTTCGCGCTGAACATCCCCGGAAGCCACCAGCGCCCCACCTCCACCGGCTGAGTCGGGTCGCTCAAGTCGGCCGCGATGAAGAACTGATCGGTGAATCCGTGGTCGCTGCCGCTCATCACGACGTACGGGGACTGCCAGAACGTCATCCGGTGCACACCCTTGCCCGGTGTGGCGAGAAAGCCGATCTGTTCGGGCTTCCAGGGTCGGCTGATGTCAAAGACGGCCAGTCCGGCGCTCCACGTCGTGCCGGAGAGGTCGTTCATCTCGCCCGGGTTGCGCTCGTGGTTGACGAGCAGCAGCTCGCCCACAACCTGCACCTTGTGTGAATGGGTGCCGGGTGGTGTGTGCAGCTGAGTCACCAGCCGTGGACGGCTCGGGTCGCTGACGTCGAGCACCGACGTGCCGACCCGATCGTCACCCATGTGCCCCACGTAGGCGAAGCCGTCGTGCACGTTGACGTGCATCGTGTCGCCGTGCCCGTCGAGCCGATGTTGAGCGAGCAGTCGCAGATTCCATGCCTCGGTGCCGTCCCGGACGGTCGTCGCGCTCATCGCGTCGCCCCGTCTGGCGCGACGAGGCGATCCGCTGGAACCCCGCTGTGTTGCGCAGTCCCCTTGCCCCGCCCGTCATCGCGGAGCACGTGCAGCAGGCCGGCGACCAGGGCTGCACGCAGCGGCATCGCCGCGACGTCCACCCACTCGCCGCGGCTGTGCGCACCGGCCCCGACCGGCCCCAACCCATCCAGCAGCGGCAGTGCCCAACCGGCCACGAAGTTGCCGTCGCTACCCCCGCCCGCGGCGGTCTCCGGCAGCTCGAAACCGATCCGGTCTGCGACCTGTCGCGCCAGCTGGTACATCTGCGCGATCTCGTCGGTGCGCTCCATCACCGGCCGGTTCCAGCCACCGCCCAGCACCACCGATATCCGCGGATCGGAGGAGGTCAGACCGCGCAGGCCAGCCTCGACCCGCGCGGCCTCGGCCTGGCTGCTGACGCGTACGTCGATGGTCGCGCGGGCATGCCCGGCGATGACGTTGGTACGGGTGCCGCCGGCGACGACGCCGACACTCACGCTCGTACCGGCCTCGAGGTCTTCGAACTCGCGTAGTGCCACGATCAGGCGGGCGAGTTCGTGGATAGCGCTGGCTCCCTTGGTCGGGTCGAGGCCCGCGTGGGCCTCGACCCCGGTCACGTCCAGCTCGAAGATGCCCACGCCCTTGCGGGATGTCTTCACCGCCGCGTCGGCCGAGGGCTCGAGAACAAGCACCGCGGCGACGTCGTGAGCCGCTTCCTCGATCACCGAACGGGAGGTCGTGCTGCCCAGTTCCTCATCCCCGTTGAGCAGCAACCGCACCGGCGGACGGGGCAGACCCAGCTCGCGCAGCGCGTGCAGAGCCCACACCAGCTGCACCAGGCCGGCCTTCATGTCGAAGGCACCGGGACCGGTGATTTTCGTTCCGTCGTCGTGGAACGCCCACTCGTTCAGCGTGCCGGCGTTCCAGACGGTGTCGTAGTGACACAGCAGCAGGACCGGTCGTTCGCCCTCGCCGGCATAGTCGAGCAGCAGCACATCGCCGCGGTCTCCACCGCCGATCCGGGTGGTACCGGCCGGCGGGCCGAGGTGACTGACGATCCAGTCGCTGATCCACGCCAGACCCTTGTCCAGCAGGGCCTTATCGTTGCTCGGTGTCTCCAGATTGACGTACGTGCGCAGGTCCGCGACCAGATCGGCGCGGTGCGCGACGAGCCAGTCGCGCACCGCCGTCAGGTCCGCCACCGTGGCCGCGTCGAGAGTTGGTGTGGGCATGGCAATCAGTCCAATCCGGTCTGGTCGCGCACGTATCGGGCGAGCTGCGCGTGAGTCGCGTACCAGATGTCGTCGTGGGTGGTGATTTCGTCGAGCAGTTCGGCGAGGACGACCAGCCGGGAGTGGTGTCCGATGATGTGCGGGTGCAGGGTGATCTGGAAGATGCCGCCACGCTCGTAGGCGCCGGTGAACTCGTCACGCCAGATGTCCCCGACGTGGCGTGGTGTGGCGTACGGGCGCAGCGCGGTGTAGCGGTCCATCATGAAGTACGGAGCGTCGTCGCGGATCCAGTCGACCGGTAGCTCCACAACGCCTGTCGGCTCACCACGATCGAGCAGCTCGTACGGATCGTCGTCGGCCATCAGCGACGAGTCGTAGATCAGGCCCAGCTCCCGGATGACGCGCAGGGTGTTCGCGCTGAAGTCCCACGACGGGGTGCGCACGCCGACCGGGCGGACGCCGGTCAGCTTTTCCAGGGTGTCGGCCGCCCGAAGGGCCAGCTCGCGCTCGGCGGTGCCGGGCAGCAGCAGGTTGCGCTCGTGGATCCAGCCGTGCAGGGCGACCTCGTGCCCCTGCTCGATATAGGTGCGAATCTCGTCGGGGTGCAGCAGTGCCGATACCGCCGGCATGAAGAACGTCGCCGGGATTCCGCGGGATTTCAGCATCGCCAAAATGCGGGGAACACCGACGCGGGCGCCGTAGGTTCCCTGGGCCAGCATGCCCGGGCTGGTCTTGCCGTCGCGCATGGCCGGCGTTTCGTGGTCGGAGTCGAAGGAGATCGCCACCGCCGCCCGGGCACCGTTGGGCCAGCTGCCCGGCGCCAGGCTCGAACCGGCCTGGACCAGCTCGACGTGCCCGCGCCAGGTCGTCTCGTCCCACTGCCAGGGTTCGCTGCGAACCTCAGTCATGCCGTTTCCGTCTCCCTCATCGCGCACGGGTGGTGCCTCGATCGGTCTCGTCGCCGCCGCCGCGGCTACATCTGGCTTCCACCGTTGATGCCCAACATCTGGCCGGTCATGAAGTCACTGGCTGGGGAGGCGAGGAACAGTGCGCATTCGGCGACGTCGCTGGGGTGTCCCATGCGTCGCAGTGGCAGCTCCTGGGCCTTGCGCTGGATGGTCTGTTCGTCGGGGAAGATCTCGCGATTCATATCAGTCAGGATCGAGCCCGGGCCGAGGGCGTTGACGTTGATCCGGTACCGGCCCAGCTCGACCGCCAGTGACTTGGTCCACGTCAGCAGGAAACCCTTGGTACCGGCGTATACCGCGCCCCGACCCCAGCCACGAAGGGCCAGCTGCGACGACAGGTTGATGATCTTGCCGTAGTTCCGCTCGATCATCATCGGCACGACCGAGCGGGTCACTCGCAGCGCCGCCCGGACATTGAGGTCGAGCTCAGCGTCCCAGTCTTCCTCGGTGGAACCCAGGAACGAGCCCACGCGCATCACCCCGGCGTTGTTGACCAGCACATCAACCGGTCCCAGCTCCTCGCGGGCCCGGGCGGCCAGCTCGCGAGCGGCGGCCGGCTCGGCGAGGTCGGCCTGCAACACCACGGCGCGCACGCCCCGCTTGCCGGCGCGCTCGACAACCTCGGCACAGCCCTCGGCACTGGTGCGGTAGTGCAGGACCACGTCCGCCCCGTTGTCGACGAACAACTCGGCGATGGCCCGACCGAATCCCCTGCCGGCACCGGTAATCAGTGCCACCCGGCCGCGCAGCGCGTCGCCGCCCATCGGGTCGCTCACCCTCCCACTCCAGCGGCAGCGGCGGCCGCGGACGCCGGCGGCTTGGCCCGGACCAGGTCGGCGAAGGAGGACACGTCGCTGACCCAGCCGATGGACGCCTCGATCTGACGTACCGCTGCCTGGTGGTAGTCCGGCCCGTTCATGCTGCCGGCCGCGTCCTCCAGCAGCACCACGCCGAAGTCGCGCGCCTGGGCGTCGAACGCTGTGTGGAGCACACAGTTGTTGGTGTTCACCCCACCGATGAACAGCTGCCGAATGCCGAGGCCGCGCAGCACGAGCTCCAGGTCGGTCATGTAGAAGCCGCTGTAGCGGAACTTCAGCACCAGTGGCTCGTGGGGCAGCGGCGTGGTCTGCGGCATGAACTCGGCGTAGACGCTGCCCTCGATGCACAGGTCCGCCTGGCGCACAAAGCCGGCTCCAGGAATCGGTTTGCCGTTCTGCCAGGCAAAGAACGGGTTGTTGCCGTTGCGGTTGCCCCACGGCGCCGCCGGCTTCTTCCAGGTGCCGACGTGCACGATCGGCAGCCCGACCTCCCGGGCGACGGCGAGCGCCTCACCGGCGCGTTCGGTCACCGAGCGGGCGCGCTCCGGGGGCAGGGTGTGGTAGCCGACTCCGTCGACGTCCATATGCCGGCGCTGCAGGTCGATCAGCAGCAGAGCAGTCTCGGCGAGGGCGAAGGAGTCCGCGACGCTGCGCGGCAATGCCATGATGAGTCCTTTCGGTGGCGAGGTCCGGGTAATGGGAATTCAGCTGGCGAACAGCCGGTCGGCCGAGTGCAGGACGGAAGCGACGGCCTGCTCGGACAGGCCCGAATCGGCGACAAAGGCGGCCGGGCGCGGTTCGGCCATGTCGAAGGGGTAGTCGCTGCCGACGACGAGTTGTCGATGCCCGACGAGTTCGGCCAGGTGCCGCAGCACGGTCGGGTCGAACACGACAGTGTCGTAAAACAGTCGCCGCAGTCCCTCGTCAGGGTCAGCGGCGTCGCGCAGCTCCGGCCGGGACCGGAAACCGTGCCGCAGCCGGCCGATGATGTGCGGCAGCGCTCCGCCGCCGTGGCAGAGGATCACGTGCAGCCCGGGGTAGCGCCTCAGCAGCCCGCTGTAGATCAGCCGGGCGCCGGCCAGAGCGGTCTCCGTCGGGTTGCCGACCAGGTTCCGCAGGTAGTACTGCCGCATGTGCTGCGCGCCCGCGACGTAGTGGGGATGGATCACCACCGGCACGCCGAGTTCGGCGACCGCGGCCCAGAACGTGTCGAACTGTGCCGCGTCCAGCCCGGTCCCACAGACACTGGTCAACAGCTCGACACCGCGCAGGCCCAGCGACCCGATCGCGTAGTCGAGTTCGGCAGCCGCGCGCTCCCCACCGGCCTGCAGCGGCACCGACGCGAACCCGATCAACCGCTCGGGATCGCTCGCCGCGGCCGCCGCAGTGCCCTCGTTCAAGCGGCGGCTCCAGTCCACGCCGTCGTCCGGGTCCAACTCGTAGCGCACCGCGAACGGCGGGGGCAGCAACGCCCTCGCGTCCAGCCCGGCCTGTGTGGCCTCACGTGCCTGGGTGGCGGGATCGGTGATCGCCGCCGGGACGATGAAGTCCTGGCCGTCAACGCGAAGATGAGTCTGGCCCGCGGACGGTCCGGCCTCCACCCGGACCGAGGACCGCGCGGCGTTCGCGGCCTCGGCCGGGAAGAAGTGGCTGTGCAGATCGACAATCATGATCGGCCCGTCACTCCGGAATAACCGGCAGGAGCAGGTAGGACTCCTGATCCGGCTCGAAGTGCAGGGTGGCGGTACCGCCGAAGATCTCGGCCGGTCGGTCCACCGGATCGTTATGGGTGAACGGCCCGATTCCCCGCAGCGGGTACTTGGCTCCCGGCAACGCCTCGGCGCCGTTGTCGTAGTCCCGGCCGCGGACCATCAGGCCGATCCGGTAGCCGGCCGGCACGACCAGGCAGGTCGGCCAGATCTCGATGTCCAGCGTGACCGGCTCGCCGGGCGTCAGCGGCTGCGGGTCGTCGTGCGTGTGGTACGGCCGGTGCGGCAGCGTCCGCTGCGCATCGAGCTTGCGGTGTGAGGCGCGCAGCCATCCCAGCCCGATCGGGGTACGCGGGTCGTTGGAACCCTGGAAGGTCACCTCCTGTCCGTTCTCGTCGAAGACGACCAGGCAGCAGAAGACGTCCGCGTCGGTGGTGTCGGAGGACAGCACCAGCCGGGCGGCGACCGGACCGGTCAGCTCGGTCTGTTCGGCCAGTGCGGCGCTGCGGAACAGCAGTCCGTCCCCGGTCGCCTGGTAGGACAGGCTGGGTCCGCTCGCCGGGCCGGTGCCCAGGCTCATGTCGTTGGGGTTCAGGTGGTACCTGGTCCATCGGGTACGGGCCAGCGGCCACTCGTTCTCGGCCCGGTCGACGAACACCTCACCGGGATGGCGCACCCGCAGGGCGACCCTGGGCTGCTTGTCCCAGCCGGTGTCCTCGCCTTTGAGGAAGTGACCGAAGAACCGCTTCTGCATGGCCACGCCATAGTTGGTGTAGAAGGGCGACGAGTGCGTGTCCCCGTGGATCTCCAGCCACTTCTGCTCACTGGCGGCGGCCAGGAAGCCCTCGATGTTGCCGCGCGGATGCAGACCCTGTCCACCCCAGTTGGCCGTGGACAGGAACGGCGTGACGACCTTGCCGAGATCGGCAGTACGGTCACGGTAGTGCTGATCGACCAGGGGCCGGGCGCGCACCTCCCCGTAGACGTCCACCCGGTTGGCGACCAGATCCTCTTCGGTGAGAGTCTCCGGCCCGGCCACCGGTTCACCGGTCACCCGGCTGCGAGCACTGCGCTCCCCCAGCCCATGCTGCACCGTGGTGTGAAGACCGCGGTACCAGCTGTTGAGGAAACCGCTCAGAATGCCGCCGTGGCGGGCGAATTCGCGGTAGTAGTCCGAGGCACCCTCCTGGACGAGCATCGCGGTCAGATGCGGGGGCTGCAACGCGGCCACGTGCCACTGGTTCATCGCGTAGTACGAAATGCCGCTGAGCCCGACCTTGCCGTTGCTCCACGGCCGAACGGCCGCCCACTCGATGCACTCGTACAGATCCTGCGTCTCACGTGCGGACCAGGGATCGAGCAGGCCCGGCGAGCGGCCGGCACCGCGGGAGTCGACGCGCAGGCAGACGTACCCGTCCGGAACCCACTTCTCCGGGTCCACCGTCTCCCAGTTCTGGTACTTGTTGGTCGAGCCCTCGGCCACCTCCGGCCAGGCCGCGACCAGCCGGTCCCAGTTGAACTTCCAGCCTTCCTGGAACGCCAGTCCTTTGGCGTAGGGACCCATCGTCATCAGGACCGGATACTGGCCGTCCTCGACGGGACGGAAGACATCGGCTCGCAGGACCAATCCGTCGTCCATTTCGACGGGGACGTCGAAGTCGATCCGCATACCGTCGGCGATACGTGACTCGGTCACCGGGTCAGCCTTTCCTCTGTCAGTCTTGTGGGCGGTTGTCTGGCTGCGGTTGTCCGCGGGCGCGGGTGTCAGCTGGTCGCCGAGGACGAGGCGAGCGGCGTGGCTCCCGTGGCCTGGGCGCCCTCCTGCGCGAACGAGTTGTCGACGTAGCCGGACAGCGTGCTTTCCGTTACCGAGGGAACTTCGGCCGCCTTCAGCGCGAGGGTCAGCGACGGTACCGTCACCGCACCGGTGGGATCGAGGTTCGCCTCAGCGTCCTTGATGAAGTAGGTATAGACGTCGTCGGCACCCTGGGCGTCGGTGTTGAGTTCCTTGGCGATGTCCGCTACGACCTTGTCGTGGTTGGCCGGATCACGCATGAACGCCAGCGTCGCCTGATACCCCTCAAGGAACTTCACCACGGTGTCGTGGTTGGCCTGGGCCCACGAGCTTTTCACCATGAGCGCGTAGGCCAGCGCGTTCTTCTGGTCGGGCAGGTCGTTGACATTGCCCAACACCTTGTTCCCGGTCTTCGTCAGGCGCTCGATGTCCGGCGGCGAACACAGCACCGCGTCCACGGCACCGGACAGCAACGCCGAAACCCGGGCGCTGGTGGCACCGCCGGTCACGTAGGTGACGTCGGTCTTGGACAGGCCGTGTGCGCCGAAATATGCGAGAGCCGAATAGTAATCGGAACTCGATCCGGCCGCGTTGACGCTGACCTTCTTGCCCTTCAGGTCCGCGATGCTGTTGATGCCCTTGCGCCCGACCACGCTCAGCGGGCTGCCCATCAACGAACCAACGACGATCTTGAGGCCGGGCTGCTTCTGCATCGCGGCCACGGCCTGCGGTGCACTCGGCTCGGACACCTGAGTCGATCCGCCGAGCAGCGAGGGCAGCACCTGCGAGGCGCCTTGGAAGACCACCAGCTTCAGATTGATGCCGTACTTGGAGAAGATGCCCTCGTCCCGGGCGATGAACTCCCACATGTGCGAGGCGTTGAGCGAGCTGATGCCGATCGAGACCGTCTGAGCACCCGCGGCCCCGCCGCCGCCGCTGTCGCTGCCGTTGCCACAGGCGGCCGACGTCAGGGCCACCGTGGCGGCTAACGCACCGGCGACGAGTGTCTTGATGTTCCTGGCCATTTTCCCACCTCATTGAAACGACGCCGCCGTCGGCGTGATCTCTGTCTGTCGATTCGGGGCGCGGTGAACCGCCGCTCCGTGCAGGGGACATGGGGAACACGGATGTGCTGAAACACACCGGGATCTGACTGCGCCGCTTGTCGGAGACCCGAGTCGGCGTAGTGCGGGGCGGCGCACGCGGCCACCCCCGCGCCGGAATCTGGCGCTGCGCTGCGACCTTCGCTCAGGAGGTCGACATTCCCATGGAGACGCGTACCTCCTGTTCGATCGTCTTCCATATCGAGTCGTAGATCTCGCCGAACTCGGCGGTCCGCTTGATGTGCAGGTCCCGCGGCCGAGGGAAGGGCACGTCGATGACTTCCTTGATGCGGCCGGGCCGTGCCGTCATCACCACGATCCGGTCGGCGAGGAAGATTGCCTCGTCGATCTGGTGGGTCACGAACACGACGGTGCGGCCACCGGCGGCCTGCCTCCAGATCCGCAACAGCTCGGTCTGCATCACCTCACGGGTCTGCGCGTCGAGCGCGGCGAACGGCTCGTCCATCAGCAGCACATCCGGTGAAATGGTGAACGCCCGGGCCAGGTTGACCCGCTGGCGCATGCCGCCGGACAGCTCGTGCGGATAGTGCTTCTCGAAGCCGGACAGCCCGACCATGTCGATGTACTGCATGGCCTGCGCCTTGGTCTCGGCCCGCGGACGTCGTTGCAGTTCAAGCCCGAACATCACGTTGCGCAGCACGTTGCGCCACGGCAACAGGTTGTCCTGCTGGAAGACGAATCCACGGTCGACGCCGGTACCGCGGGAGGCATTGCCGTCGATCAGCAGCTCCCCGCCGGTGGCCTGCTCGAGGCCGTCGATGATGCGCAGCAGAGTCGTCTTGCCGCACCCGCTCGCACCGAGGACCGCGACGAATTCGCCCGGCTGGATCACCAGGTTCACGTCATACAGCGCGTCCATGCGGCTGCTGCCGCGATAGAACTGCTTGTACAGACCGCGCGCTTCGAGCTTGGGCACCGCCCGTGCGAGCTTCGGCTCGGCCACGTCGACAACATTCACAGGATTCCTCCCTGCCTGCTGTTACGCCAAGGTGCGATCTTCTTCTCGATGATGTGCATGATCCGGATGAAGACCACGCCGATCACGGCCAGGACGAACACGCCCAGCCACACGTCAGCGGTAGCGAAGTTCTGCGACGCGGTGAACACCGTGTGGCCGAGGCCAGTGGTGGAGCCGAAGAACTCGGCCACCACGACACCCATCAGGCCCCGACCGACGGCCAGCCGCAGGCCGGTCACGATGAACGGCACGGCCGAGGGCAGCAACACCTTGCGGAATATCTGGAACTTATTCGCACCGTAGGAGTGCGCCGTCTCGATCAGGTTGGCGTCGGTCATCCGGATACCGGCGGTGGTGTTCAACGCGATCGGGAAGAACGCCATGGTCAGCACGACCGCGATACGCGAGGTCATCCCGATGCCGAAGGTGATGATGAACAGCGGGGCGAGGGCGATCAGCGGCGTGGAGTACAGCGCCGACATCCATGGGTCCAGGAAGTCGAAGATCACCCGGTTGACCGCCATCAGGACGCCGACGGCGATGCCGGCCGCCGCGGCGAGGACGAACCCCTCGGCGAAGCCCTGCAGGCTCGCGGCGGCGTCGGTGCCCAGTTGCCCGCTGCGTATCGAGGCCGTGAATGCGTGCAGGATGTCGCCGAGCGGCACCAGCACCAGCTTGCTGGAGTGCCAGGCAACGACCTGCCAGATGACGGCGCCGAGGATCAGCGTACATATGGTGTGCAGAACCGTCGCGTAGCGCCGGTAGAACCTGACCAGCGCAGGCGACCGGGGCCGCGATGCCGGGCCGGCTCCGGCAGCCCGGTCAGCCTGATCCCCGAAGTCAGCACGGGCACCGCGGTCGGCGGCGTCGGGTGCGGTTGGAGCAGTAGCGCGTTCCATCGCCTCCACCTTGTCCACCTAGTTTTGTGGATCTTCCTGGTTCGGTTCAATGTATACAATGAGCAGAGGTGCGCTAGAGATCTCACCGTAACAATCAGGTATCGCGCCGTGCTCTTTCCGACATCGAGGGTGGAACCTCACGTAAGCCTCGCCTCACACGCGGCCATCGACGACGATTGACCCCCCGGCTGGGCGCTTTCTTGTCTGCTGTATACGATCAGCGCCATGGCAACGGTGGAGCTCTCGAAGTTGAGCGCCTCGCCCGTCGGCGATCATCATCCGCAACTGGTGAGCGTCGTGACCGGCGAGCTTCGTCGACTCATCCTCGAATTCGAACTGCCGCCGGGGACACATCTGGTCGAGACACGGCTCGCCGAGCGGCTCGGCGTGTCCCGCAACCCGGTGCGCGAGGCGATCCGTGTCCTGACCGCCGAAGGATTCGTCGAGATCACACCGCGACGCGGGGCCTTCGTCGCCCACCTGACGGTCCAAGACGCCGAGAACCTCTTCGACGTACGCATGGCCCTGGAGCCCTTGGGGGCCCGGCTAGCCGCTCGCAACGGTCCCGAACTCGGCGTCGCGCCACTGAACGACGTTGTCACCCAGGCACTGACCGCCCTGACCAACGGACAGCTGGACAGGCTCCCCCACCTGATCACCGAGTTCCACATCGGCATCATGGAGATGGCGCGCAACCCGTACCTCATGACCATCGCCATACCGACGATCAAGCGCGCACAGTGGGTCCACCTGCCAGACGTCACCGAACGGGCTCCACATACCTGGACCGAGCACATCCAAATGGCGCGCACGATCGAATCCGGCGACGAGGAACGCGCCGAGGCCACGGCCCGCGCGCACGTCGAGGCCGCACAGCACGCGTACCGCGAGCGGGGCCCGCACGCCAAGCACGCCGCCGCCGCATTGAAGGCATCCAGCAACCCAAGCTAGACGTCCACGTGCAGGCGTCGTGGAACCTCTGTGTCCACGACGCATTCGCCTATCCGTTCACTGCTGGCAACGCGGCCCTGCACCGCCTGTACTTCGTGCTGCGCCGTGAACGCATCACCATCGACTCGACCGCGAGACCACGGAGCGCTTCTCCAAACGCTCAGAGGTCAGAAGCCTGCTCCCAGCTTGCTCCACCAGTGACCAGCAACGATTCCACCGGCCCCTTTCGCAGACCTCGATCAATACGCACCCGACCTCGGCCGACGCGCAGCCGTTCAGCGCCGTTAGCGGACGCTCGGCGCGGTTGTGTCAGCGAACATCCAATGAGCCCTGACCAGCGCAATCACGACGCGCCCCAGGTCGGGGCCGAACGTTCACGACCGATGCGGGCCGTTCAGCGCCGTTGCGACCGACCCCGTGCTCGCAATCTGCGCCCCCGCCAATGACCGCGCGCGACTTGGGATTCACCGGTACCACGATCAAGGCGTGGAAGGCCATCGGCCGGCCGAGCTCCCACGTATCTCATCGAGGCAGACTCCACCGGAAGTGAAAGCGGCGATCTGCGAACTACGCCGCCACCATCCACGATGAGGAGCCCGGTGAATCGAAAAGGAACTCGGTCGCCACGGCTGCCCCTGGACCGATCCCATCGCGGATCGTCCATCGGTCCTGGTCCGGTACGGCCTGGCCGAAGTCGTCCCTCGGCGACGCCGCCGGGAGGACTACAGGCGGTGGAAGCACGAGGTACCCATGGAACTTTGGCCACCGGACATCGTCGGAGGCGTGCGGCTGGCCACCGGCACTGAGGCCAAGGTGGTGGCGTGGATGGACGACCGTTCCCGGTTCTGCTGTCTCGCCGAGCTGGTCCGCAAGGTCTCCCCCGACCCGCTTCACGTCGACCCTGCCCGGTATCTGTCGTTACTGCGGCCGAAACATGGACGAGTATTCAGCCAACATGGATTGATTTGAGTTGACCCCGCATGCTGAGAACTTCGGCGACCCCGAAGGAGACTGACGTGACTGATATCCCCTCGGCGCTATCGCCAATTGCCGCAACCGCAGCCGCGATCCTCGCCGGCATCAATTTAGTAGTGTCCGGAAGGCGGGAGCACGGCAAATGGGCGCGCGAGGCACTCGTTGACGCATTCATGGAGTACATGGGGGCCAGCTACGTGGCAGGCCATGCCTGCCGGGTTGCGATAGACATCAGAAGAGGGGAACAAGATTCTGCTGACATTCCCACGCTGCGACAGCAAGCTCAGGTTGCCCACGACACACAGCGCTCCACAATGACGCGCCTCAGGCTACTTGCTTCCGCTGACGTCGTGGCAGCCGCCGAACTACTTCATGAGCACGAGCATCGCCTCGTCTCACTTGCGTTTGATGCGCCGTCGCCGCCCGATGACGACGCGTGGGCGGTGAATTATGCCAGGCTGTGGCACGCGCGAGACCAGATGATCAGAATGGCCAGAAGGTCGATGCGCCTGCCCGCTACGGCCGACATCGTTCATGGCCGACCTGGCAGGACCTGAGCGACAGGGTCCGGGACGGCGCCTCCGTCCCGTGGACGTCTCTCCGTGCTCATCGATTGTTCGCGGCGTCTGGGGTACCGGCGCTTCCGGCGACCTCAGCACGCCGCTGGGCGAGGGTCGTGCGTGCAGCCCGGGTCGTGACGTGGTCGACACCGAGCGCCTGTTCCAGGTCCGGCAGCAATTGTTCGAGAACTTTGGCTGCGCTATCCGGGTCGTCTGCTTCGGCATGCCAGCTCGCGAGCTTCAGCAGAGTGCCCAAACTGCGAGGATCGCGAGGGCCGTGAACGCGCTTCTGATGATGCGCCAGCTGCTTCAGGGCATCGACGGCGCCAGCTGCATCGCCTGCGTCGAGGCGCGCGTGGGCGAGGTTGAGATAGGTGTCCAGCGTGTGGGGATGGTCGGGGCCCAGAACTCGGCGGCGGTCGACCAGAAGTTGTTCGAACGCGTCGACGGCACCAGCCGGATCACCCGCCTTGGCGCTCCAGTAGGCCAGATTGTTCCGTGTCATCAGTGTGTCCGGATGTTCCGGACCGAGCAGCCTGAGCCGGTCGGCCAGCAGTTGCTCAAACGCCGTAACCGCGCCGTCTGGACTGCCAGCTTCGCCACGAAGGTTGGCTTGCGTGCCACGGGCCCTCAAAGTGTCGGCGTCATCGGGCCCGAATATTCGGAGCGCGTAGGCCACCAGTTCCCCGGCTGCCTCCAGCGCGGCGACCGGGTCGCCTGCCTCACCGTGCCAAAGGACGAGCTGACTCCGCGCGTTCAAGTTCCGTCGATCATCCTGACCGACCGCTCGCTCGAGCTCAGGCAGTAGTGTTTTCAACGTTTCGGCGGCGCTGGAGGGGTCGCCCGATCTGCTGAGCTGATCGGCTAGGCGCAGGCGCGTGTTGAGATCATTGACATGGCCGGGATACTCCCGTGCGTCAATGATCTGCGTTCCCTGGCAGACCGAAGCCTGCTGAACGGGGGCACGGACGAGGCAATGCATGTCGCCGGCGGCCGTGCCGAAGTAGAGAGCGCCATTCTCGGCCACTATCTGGTTGATGGGCGAACTCATATTCACGCTGAGCGTCCGTGAGCCCTGTGCCAGGTCCCATTCTGCCACCCAGCCGTCGTCGCTGACCGAGTACGCCCGATCGGGTGCCCACCAGGCCACAGCGTTCACCGCAAGCCGGTGGGCGTCGATGTTACGGATCTGCCGGCGGTTGGCGACGTCCCACAGACGCAGGCTGCCGTCGGCGCAACCTGCAAGCAGAAGATGCCCGTCCGGGCTGGCCTTGAGTTCGTGGATCCCCACGCCGTCGTCCATGCTCATCGTGTAGGAGAGCCTTCCCTCCCCTGGGTCCCACACTCGGATCGAGCCGTCCTCCGCCGCGCTGGCGACCAGGTCATTCGGCAATGCTGCCAGTGCCCGAACAGGTGCTGTATGGCCGGTCATCGTGTGAACCAGACTGCCGTTGGACAGGTCCCAGACGTGGATGGGGGTGTCGTGCCAGGACGCCGAGACCAGGAGCTTCTGGTGCTTGAGCACGGCGAGTGAGCTGACACTCTTCAGACCTTTGGCGAATATCCACTCCACGCGACGGAGGCTGTAGTTGAGCGCATGAATCTGCGCGCCCTCGCCCATCGGAAAGAACTCGATGTTTCCCCGGGCGTTGCCGACCAACGCGCCGTTGTCGGCCGCGCCGGCGTGGATCACGTTGATGAACTGCTGGATGACACGCGAGTAGAAGAGCCTCGGTTCGCCCGTTTCCAGGTCCCAGCCCCGTAATGTGTCATCGAAGCTGCTCGAAAGCAGGAGGTTGTGGCGCGGCGCGGCGCATACGGCGAGGACGGAGGCGCCGTGACCGGCAAAGCCCTCGTTGGGGGTTGTAGTGAGGTCCCAGACTCGTACTGTGCGGTCATAGGACGCTGTGACCACGCGGCGGGAGTCTGCGGTGATGCACATGCCGTACACGCCGTTGCTGTGCCCACTCAACTCGTCCACGACGTCCATCGACGAGAGGTCGACGACCCGTATGCGCCTGTCCTCTGTCGAGGTCGCCAGCAGCATCGTCCCGTCCGGCGACATGGTCATCAAGTTCGGCAGCATCTTGTCAGAGGTGATCGTGCCGACCTCATCGCCAGTCTCGTGGTCGTAGACGTGGATCGCCCAGGCGTTCCCCGCACACACCACGACGTCCGAGCCGGGCACCCACGCCAGGTCGAGGCACTGAACCCGATTCTCCGATCGCATGTCGCGGGAACAGCTGAGAGTGTCGAGGTCCCAGAACCGCACCGACCCGTCCGAGGAGGCGGAGACGGCTCGCATCTCGTCGATGATGAGAAGTTGAGATATCGAATCCGTGTGCCCCTGCAGCGGACCGTGGTAGCGGCCGTCGGCGCGCCATACGTGTATGTCGCCACCACGAGTGCCGGCGACGATGACGTGGTCGTTGCATCGCAGAATCCCCACGGGAGAATCGCACGTGGGCGACAGTCGTGTGGCCTCGCCGTTCAGGCTCCAGGTGGTGACAACGCCGGTAGAGGTGCCCACCAGGCACGAGGCCTGGTCGCATCCGACCTCGAACGCCGTGATCTTTGCCGAGACGTCGAATTCAGCTGTCATCGCAGCGGTACGGATATCCCAGACTCGGACCGAGCCGTCTCCGGCCGCGGTCACTACTGCCGACTCATCCCTGATGAATCTTGCCGTCACCAGAGCCGTCGGGTGCGGCCCGAACACGCGGAGAGACTCGCCTGTCTCGACGTCCCATAACCGTGCCGTGCCGTCCTCGGATGCCGAAAGCGCCCGCTCACCCAGCGCGTCGATCGTCACGAACAGTACCGGCGCCTGATGCCCGACAAGCGTCCGGCGAAGCGCTGGGCTCGCGGACCCGGCATGCCATTTGGTACGGAGATAGGGCCTGCCGATCCCGATGAGGTGACGCTCTGCGAGTTCGCCGATCCACTCGCTGCCGCTCTCCTGGGCGGCCAGGAGAAGGTGCTGACTGATCTGGCCCGGGCGATCGCTTTCGGCGGCGCCGGGGAGTCGATGGGCGACTCGATCGATCAGGTCGTACAACTCCCGCATCTGGTCACCGGCCTCGGTGCCGGACGACGCGTGGACCGCACCGGCGAGGTCACGCATGATCGCGGGAACGCCGAAGCGGGAGACTTTAGCTTCAATGAAAGTGGGCTCCTTCAGCAGAGCCGTCAGCGTGGCTACCCGAGTCGCGTCCAGCAGATGGGCCGGAAGATGCTCGACCGAATATCGATCATCCTGCCCTTGCCAGTCCGCGGCGTGATGATCGATCAGGAAATCGCACAGAGCATCCTGCGCCTCAGGAACGAAGATCGGGTAGGGCGGCGCAGCAAGGAGGAACTCGCGAAAGGACTCGTGAAAGATCCTTACGCGACCTTCCGCGTTGACCTGTAGGAACGGCTGGCAAGCTGTGATCGCGTCCCAGAGCTGCGCCGGTCGCGCGTCGGACAGCTGCCGTGAGGCCCCGACGAGGACCTCACGCGTTAGACCCTCACCGCGAGCGACTGCGAGAAGGGCAAGGACCGGCCGAAAACGTTCCTGCCAGTCGCGATGCTGCCGATCGCGGGCCAGCTCGCGGGTGAGGAAGTTGCTGTAGACCTCGGTCAACGACCTGGGCAGTGCGAAGCGTTCCGGATTCGACCAAGCTCTGCGGTCGGCGAGCAACGCGTCGACGACATGCTTGGCGTAGAGGAAGATTCCATCGCTGGCATCGGTGATCCGGCCAGTCGCGATCTCACGTTCCCGAGCCGGCAATTCCATCAGACGAGCGGCGATGTACTCCCGAATGTCCGGAGCTCCCACAGGTGCATCCCGCACGAGGTGAATGCGGCCGGCCCGGGGGAAGCGATCGTCGATGCGGGAGTCTGCGCTACGGGCTGTGAGCACGAAGCGTAACCTTCCCGGCGCCCGGTCGGTGATGATCCGGGCCAGCAGCTCCGCGATGCTGTCGCTGCCCAGTTCGCTCCCCTCGTCCAAGGCGTCGACAAGAACCACCCGCTCGTCCGATCCGGCGGATGCCCGCGCGAGCGGCTTGCGGACAAGCTCCTCATACGCGAGAGCGGGTGAGTAGCTGTGCAGGTTGACGGAGATCTGAACGCCGCTGACCGAGGCGCCCGGATGGATCTCTCCGGCCTGGACGACCCCGACGGGCGCCACCGTTATCGCTCGAGCCTCAAGCAGTGCTCGCCGGAACCCCTCGTCGCGTCTGGCCAGCGCCTCGCTGAGGCGTTCCACGAACGTCAGGGGGCTCAGCGTCGAAGGTTCGCGGTTCCGGCAGAAGTGGGTGTAGGCCAGCCAGCCGGGCGTGGGTAGATCTGGTTCCGCCAGTTCTCCCGCATTCGCCGAGTCCATTTGTGCCGCGATCGCCGACTTCCCGCTGCCAGGCGGGCCCTCGATGAGCAGGGCCACACCATCGCCCTGCCGCCAGGCGCTGAGTTGCCGAAACAACCACCGGCGCCCGGTGAAGTCGGACGACCCGAGGCCATCACCCGACACTGTCGACTTCTACGCCGACCGCGCGGCCCCCGGTCTCCACGCGTCCCGCTCGCACGTGACCGGCGACGGCGCCACCGAGAATCTTCCGCGCCCGCAGACCGGCCACGTACCCGCGCACGTCCTCGACTACGGCTTCGCCCTTGACGATCGCAGCGCTCGACGAGACCGCCGGTTCGCCTCGGAAGACGAACCGTTCGCCGTAGACAGCTTCCAGGAGGCGGCGTAGGCCGTCCACGCGTTCCAGTGTTGCGTGGTCATGGGGGTCGACCTCTTCGATGCCGTCGTTGAGATCGGCGAGCGCTGCTCGAAGATCGCGTAGGTCCTGTTCCAGTCCTCCCACCACCGCGAAGTCGATCCTGGCCTGTCGCGGGGCATGGTCGAACGCCGCGTCCGGCGCCGCGAGTTCCACCTCGGCTGAAGGCTCATTCGAATTTCGCCTCGTCCGCCAAGCCTTAATCGCCTCACCGGCCTGCGCGTAGAGGAACTTGATTCCTTCGGTCAGCGCGACGGCGCCGACACTTGCCAAAGTTAGCGGATCTGACATCGAGGACTTCCCCTCGCATCCGGCTTCGCCTCTTCAGGGGGACCCGATTGTTTCACGGCGAAGCAAGTGTGGCCATAAAAGCGTGATCGCAAAGCGGATCCACGCGCCCAGTGCCAACTCGGTGCATATACTCGCGTGCTGCCAGTCAAGTCGTGGCGCACCGGTACGTCCCCGACATTAGGCGATCCATGATCCGACAGACGAATCAACCTTGAGGTCAGCTAGTGCCTGCCGAGCGGCGTGACAGAAATGACGACGTGCACAGCTCGCCCTACTCCGGACAGCCGCAGCTGCGCCGTCTCAGAATTCCCATCGTAATTTCGCAGACTTACGACGTGACCAGGAGAAGTAGCACCAGCTGATGGTCGGCCAATGAAAAGATAGCCTCGAACGATGCGCGGTTGGTGCCGCAGACCACCAGCCCGTGGCCGGTACGGGCGGCAGCACCCGCCGTTTCCCCGCGGTGAGTCCGAATGCGTCGCCGACTGCGTCGATGGCTTGCGGGGCCTGTCTGAGCAGGATCTGGGCAGCGTTGGATACCACGGCTCGGCCGAGTTCGGTGCCGGGCACGTCGGCCACGTCGTCCTGAGTGATCACGGTCAGGTCGGCGTTGCGTTTGCGGCCGGCTCTGGACATGCGGAACAGGAACCCGGCGCCTTCCCCGTCGCGCAAACGTAGCCGCGCCTCGTCCACCACCAGTCGTCGGGGGCCAGCCGGTCCCGGGGCGCGCAGGTGGAACCGGCCACTCGCCGGTGTCCGTGTCTGCTCGCGGTTTACCGCGGCAACCGTGCGACAGTCTCTCCGGAGTACTGGTGCCAGCCACAGGCAGTGGGCGGCGCTGAAGCGCATCACCCTCTCCAGACCGTCACCCAGGCTCGCTCCACCCGGTGTTGCCGCAGGAAGTAGCCGGCGAGCCGAGCCCACCTGCTCGTGATCAGGTAAGCACCCTCAGCCAAGAGTTGGCATTCCAGTGGCATCGCTTAGCCCGCCGGCATCTCGCGCCAGTTGTCGATCGGCGAGCCCTCGGTCAGCCGGCGGATGCGTCGCAGGGCGTCCGGCTCGCAGTCGAACTCCTGGCGGACCTGCCTGCCCTCGGCCCCGCCTTCGCGGGCCTCGACCCACCACAGCCCGGTCCCATCATCGAGACTCAGGAAGACGTCCCGCCTGGCGATGCGTCCCCACTTGCCGTTCCACCAATGCCTCCGCCGTCGCTCCACGGCGACCACAATCGCACAGGTGTTCGAGGACGTCGAGCGTGACGAGTGGAATCTACCGCCCTCCGACGGACGTACCGGACCGGCATATCTGCCTCGATCATCAGCCGATATCGCGACGTGCCATGCCGGGACAACCGGACGCATGCCCGTGCTCAGGACGTCCTGGACCCTGCGTTGTCCACGAGCCGTCGTTGGTGGCTGGCCTTCGGGCACCACGAATCCATGACCGCCGACGAGACAGACCACGGGGGTCACCGGCAAGTCTCAGCGCCGTACCGGCGGCTTCGGCCACATCGCCGTCCCTCGCCGTGCTCTTCCTGATCCGGGGTGAACAGACCCCCGGCAGGGCAGCAGGTCCCGGGAGCCACGTGCGCCGGCGGGAGCGATCCGCTCGGTGATGACAGGCCGCCGCTGCGCTGGTCTTGCGATACCGGGCCGATCAGTGAGCAGCGAGGCATCTCGCCACACACCGGCCCCGCTCCGGTGCCGGCCGGTCGTTTGCCGCCGTTGATGGCTGGTCAGGGGACGACGCCAGAGGGTCAACCCTGGTTGGGTTTCCACCCGGCAACGTCGCCGTAGCCCGGCAGTCCGCGCTCGCTGGGAAAGGGCCGAGCTCGGTGGGTGGCGTCGCCGAGATCCGGGGCGCTGTCATGTGCCGCCTGCGCGATCTGCAGCGCCGACGCAGCGTCGTCGTTGGCCTCCCGCCAGCTCGCCAGCATGTCGGCGGCCATGGCCGACAGTGCCGCGGCCAGCGCCTTGGCCGGCGAGTCGAGGCTGCCGGTGAAGCTGTCCGCCGCGTCGAGGTACGCCTCGAGTTTAGTGATGAGGTTGTCGATGTGGTCGTAGCCGACCCTGGCGTAGGCGAGCTGAAGTGCGTCGATCGCCTGGGCGGCGTTCTTGCCCTGGCCACCCAGCCACGCTGCCTGATCCCGCAGGACGTCGTAGTAGGTGATGCAGCGGTTGGCGTGGTTGAGGTAGGCGGTCGCGGCGCCAGGGCTGCTCCAGTAGTCCGTCAGCGCGGTGGTCTGCGCGCTCATGTCCGCGTGGCGCTCGTCCCACTCCGCGCTGACCGCGTTGACCAGTTCCGCGCGGTTGGCGATGATGCCCGGCCACGCCGTCGCCGCCTCATTGATGAAGCCTTCCATCGGCAGTCTTCCCGAAGCCAGGCCGAGCTGGCTGACGATGCGCTCTGCCTGCCGCACGTGGCCACCGTTCTGCCGGATGAAGTCCAGCAGTCTGCGCCGTCCTGGGGTCTCGCCGAGCGTCCGGAACATCATGTCCCGATCGGTCACCGCGCCGCGGCTTTCCACCCAGGGGCTGTTCACAGCGTGGTCGCTGCTGGCGAAACTGACCCTGGTCTTGAGATCGTCAGGATTTCCAGGGTCGCCCCTCGGGATCCTCGGACGCGGTGTGCCATGGGCGTAGTCGGGCATGGTGGGGCTGCCGCCGGGGTGCACGGTGATGGCCTGTTGGCCGCTGTCGGTCAGCCATGGCACGAAGAAGTCGTTGACAGCCGCGATGTCGTCGAAGGTCAATGCACAGGTGATGTCCGCATCCGCGTAGTCCGCGGCGACCGTGGCCAGGACGGCGGCGGTCTCAGCCTGGACGTCCCGCGCCGTGACCGCCTCATCCACCCGGCAGTCCAGGGCGCTTGCCCAGTCCTTGGCCCACCGCGTGGACCACTCCATGGTCCCCCAGGCGAAGGCGGGCACGTCACCGGCGAACAGCAGGAACGAACGCAGCGCCTCGCAGATCAGGGCATCCTCATACCGTGCGCTGGCATGGTTGGCCAACTGCTGCACGTCTACCGAGAGATATCCGGTGCCCATTCCCCGCTCCTGGTGTGGATCTCGTCGTAGTCCGGTCCGAAGATCGCGCGCCGCAGCTTCCGGCATTCGTCGCGGTAGGTCCGGTAGGCGTCGTTGAGTGCGTGCCGCAGTTCCGCGGCCAGTTCCCGCTCGGTGATCCGGGCCAGCGTGTGGCGTCGCAGCGTCACGCTCACCTCGCCGGTCTCGCTGCGCCGGACCGTCACCCACCCGCCCGGTGAGGTGACAGCGATCGGGAGCCGCTGGGTGGCCTGCTCGTACCGGTCCAAGAGGGTCTGCATCCGTCCTCCGTTCTTCCGGTCCGGTGGGGTGCTCAAAGACCGCCGGCGACGGCGTCGGCGATGCCTTGCGCTTCGGTCTGCAGCATCTGCGGGAACTGCGCGTCGGGACCGGGTGCCTGTGCCGAATCGATCCGGACGCCGATGACGAACGGCCCGTGGACGATGGCGAGGCCCGCGACCTGGCCGTCGATTGTTGGCCCGGAGCATCGACTGCTGGTCACCGGATCTCCGGTGGTGACTGGTGGAACGGTGGCGCAGTACTGCGACGTCTCGTCCACGACGAGGTCGCCGAGGGTCTGTGCCTGGTCGCCGCCGCCGGGGCTCAAGGTGGGCCGGTTCAGCCAGATCTGCACCTGCAGCGGGGTCTTGCCGTCGGCTGCCACCCCGATGAGCGGGCACAGCCGTGTCGATGCAGGGACGAAGTCGGTGGGTGTGCCGGCGTTGGTGGGCTGGGCGAACCGCTCGGTCGGACTTTTCAGCGCGCTGGCCGGGATTCGGCCGACCAGCGTGCGGCAGCTGGGCAGCGCCGCGGCGTGGGCGCCGGTGGGCTGGCGGTCGCTGCAGCCGGCCAACGCTGCCAGCCCGGACAGACCTGCCACTGTGGCGACACCGACAGCGCGGCTCAGTCGTCGTACACCGTTCACGTGTGTTCCTCGGCTATTCCGGCTGCCTGTTCCCAGGCCCGGGTGAGGTGTTGCCGGTAGGCCAGCATGGCGACGCGAATCGCCCCGTTGATCTGCCGCTCGAAGGACTGCTCACTGTGTTTCCGGCTGCATCCGGGGGCCAGGCTCACATCGATCCGGGCCGGGGAGCCCTCGGCGGTGACCGTGACGGACCGGTCCGGCGAACGGCCGGTGATCGTCACGATCCGCAGCAGATCACGAAGCAGCGCCATGCGGTTCCCCTTCTGGCATAGACACACGGCCGTTCCCCTCGCGGACAGACACGCGAACTGGTCCGACACACCGGTACCATCGCAATCCCTGGAACGGACACACTGCCATTGATTGACGGCTGACGATTCCTTGATTCGAGGTTAGCCGCCAACTGTCCGCATGTCTCTGGACGCTGGACATCTCATCCAGACAAGTTGGCGACGTTGACTCGCCGATGCGTGTTCATCAACCGACAACCGATACCCTTTCGCGAGAATGCCAACACGCACCGATCGGTCTAACGCCGCATGGACCGCCGCGACACGCGAACGCCAACCTGGCCTGGGGCCCGCGAGCAGCGGCGAAGCGCAACCTACCGCTGCACGTGGTACGGACCCGGCCCACCGCCGGACCGTCACCACAGGGCCGCTCGCCGCTCACGTGAGTCAGCCGATCCCTGGGCCTCACAAACTGCCCAACATGGCGTATGCCAGTGTCCGTGCCTGCGCTACGAGGTAGTGCCGCGTTGCCGTATCCGGCGCCGTGTCTCCGGTGAGATCGAGTATCGCGGCAGCGGCTGCCCGATCGTTGGAGACTGCGATCGCGGCGGTGAAGCCGGGCGCCGTTGTCGAATGCGTGCAGCGCTGCTCGACGACCGGACCGACCGTGGTCGCGGGAGGAGTTCCTGGCCCGCAGTCGATCCTGACCATCGCCGTGGCGTCCTGCTCAAGCCAGTCAGCCAGTGGGATGTTCGCAGGCACCTTGGCCGGATCTGGTCTTCCCAGGAACACCTGCGCGAGGCCGTGCCCGCCGAGCCGGCGATACTCGGCGGTGTCCGTCGCGCAATCCAGATTGCCCAAGGGGGACATGGCGACGGGTAACGGCGTCCGCAGGTGTGGATGGTCGAAAATCACACCGGCCCACTGCAGAAGTAGGCCGGGGCATCGGGCCGGTGTCGTAGCCGGTCGGGCACTCGGTGAAGGCGCGGCGGATTCCACAGCGACGGTCCTGGATGGTTGACGCCCGGCTGGCTCACTTCCGGTGCGATCTGAACAGCCGGCCAGCAGGAGGACAGCGCCCAGGGCGACCGCAGCCAGTCGCCGACCAGCCCTCGTGACAATCACTTGCGCCTCCCCTGGAGTCCCCCACCCCGCCCCGGCATGGTGCGTCCGCTGGGAAAGGCACCGGGTCGCGCTGCGGACCGCTGAAGTCGGGGCTGCCCGCGATGGCGAGAGACTCGATCGCCAGACCCGAGCGACCCCGACGGCCCGCAGGCCGGCAGCCGACAGACCTGAGCCGCGAGTAACGTAGGTACGTGATGACTATCGACCCCTCGATCGACCGGCCGCTCTGGAAGCAGGTAGCCGACGCACTCCGTGCCGACATTGACGCCGGCCGGATCAAGCCCGGTCAGCGCCTGCCCTCGGAGCTGAGCATCCAACAGCGAACAAACCTGAGCCGGACCACCGTCCACAAAGCGATCACCCAACTGGAGCTTGAGGGACGCGTGGAAATCCGCCCCCCGAAAGGAGTCTTCGTGCTGCCCGCGCACGACCTCGTGGTGCTCGGCCCACAGGACCGGGCGACTTCGCCAGCAACGATCACCGTCGTTCGCGCTGATCAGTCGGTGGAGTCCTACCCTGCGGGCACACCGCTGACGGGTAGCTGATCGCCACAGCAGGTACGGACCGGCCGGGCGGCACGTGGGTGCCCGTCGCAGCCATGTCGCGGCGTTGGCCCGGGTGCGCCGGGCGACGGCGTAGGCGGTCAGTCCGGTCGCCGACGTGGCAATGGTTACCGTAGCGATCGCGTTCATGTTCCCGCCCGACGACCAGGAATCGCCGAACTGGCACGCACGCCCGAGGCCAGCGGGTACCACCGCGTCTCCTGCGGAGAGTGTTTCTGGGAAAAGGCGTAGCTGCCAGCCATCGACGCTCTCTCGACGCGGGCCTGCACCAGCTCCTGCTTCACGGTCAGCACCGTCAACTCCGTCACCCTGTCCACTCCCATTCCTGCACGCACGCCCGGCCGCACCCGTCGTGCGTGGCGAGCAACTCGATTCACCACCGGATGCGTGGCAGTTAAAGACCAGCGGAAACAGCGTCGGCGATGCCCTGCGCTACGGCCCGCGGCAGCCGTGCGTCTGCGTCGGGTGGTTGTGCCGCGCCGATCCGGACGCCGATGACGACCGGCCCACAGTCGACGGCCAGGCCGCCCACCATCTGGCCGTCGACAGTCGGCTCCGAGCGCCGGCTGCTCGTGGCTCAACACCGCGACGTCCCTTCCACGGCCAGGTCGCGACGGCTGGCGGCTCGTCGCCGCCACCGTCGGGGCCCCTCGCGGGTCGGTGCAGCCAGATCCGCACTCCGCCACGGAGCCGTGCCGTCGACGGCAACGCCCGATGATCGGGTGTAGCAGTGCCGATTCGGCTGCAGCATCTGTCGGTGTGCCGGCCTGGTGGATTGGGGAACCGCCGCACCGGACTCCTCAGTGCGCAGGCCGGGATTCGGCTGACGAGCATGTGACAGCTCGGCAGGGCCACGATATGGGAGGGGCCGCCGCCGGCGGTCCGGTGCTCGCCGCAGCCGGTCAGCGCTGCCGGCCCGGACATACCTGTCACGGCGCCGACACCGGTGGCGCTGCTCCTTTGCCGTCGTACACCGTTCACGTGCTTTCCCTAAAGCGAAACACACCACCGGATCTCCGGCGCTGGTGACGTGTTGCCGGTGGACTGCCATGGCGATACGGATAGCCCCGTTGGTCTGCCACTCGAAGGACCGTCCACTGTGTTTCGGCTGCACCTCGCGCCGGACTCAGTTCGATCCGGGCTGGGGAGCCTGTGGCTGTGATGGGGACTGAGCTGCCCGGTGAGCGTCACGCAGCTGCGACAGGTGCGCCCGCCAGACAGCCCGGTAGTACTCCTCAAAGCCGATTCCCTGGCCGGGAGGCCAGTACTCTGCCCGGTAGCGGTCGTCGCCGCCAGCCGGTGCGAATTCGATCCGGTCGGCGTAGCGGTTCCAGAAGCCGTCGGACCCATCCAACGTTGCCGGATCATCCTGGCCGGACTGCTGCCACAGCCGCAACACGTCCTCAACGATCAGATCGATACCCGCCTCATCGTCGCCGAGGTGTTCGCTGACATCCCTGACGACCAGCCGAGTGACCGCCAGACGCAGATCCAAAGTCTTGAGCTGACCTATCAACGCGGTGATGTCGGACTCGCCCAGATCAACGGTCGCAGCGACATGTGCGCCTGCCGGCCTGGCGCCAGGTTGCGTCCGAGCTGAACTCCTCATCGAGGTGGCGGTGAGCGGGTTCTGGCGGTTCATCATCATCTCCTCACAGTCGACGGGTGCGCGGGGGCGGCTGTTCGTCCGCCGCCGTTGAGACCACGGTGGTGAACTGACGGGTGCGGTTTGGGTTCAGCGCGTGCATGGGCGGGTCACCGGCGAGGTGGGATGCGGGCGACGGCCGTGTAGGCGGCGGCCTCCGCCGGTGTGGGCTGCGACGCGGCCTGGTCGTCGGGGCGCCAGTGCGGGGTGGGCACGACACCGGGTGCCACCACCTCAAGCCCGTAGAAGAACCGGTCGACCTCATCCAGAGTGCGAGGCTGGAACCGGTCGTGGACGGCGGTGGCCGCTTCCAGGGCTGTGATCGTGTGCGGCGGCATGAAGTCGTAGGTGGCGTGGGAAACCGCGAGATAGCTGCCGGCCGGCAGAGCGTCGACCAGCTCCGCCACGACCTCATGGGGCTTGTCCTCGTCGGGTAGAAAATGCAGGACGGCGAACAGCAGCAGCGCAACCGGCCTGGTCAGGTCCAGCGTGCCGGTCACGTCGGAGTGATGCCGGATGTCCTGCGGTGTCCGCACGTCCGCGTCGAGAACGGCGGTCGCGCCCTGCGGGCTGCTGGACAGCAACGCCCGGCTGTGATTGATGACGATCGGGTCGTTGTCGACATACACCACCCGGCACGCTGGGTCGATCCGCTGGGCGACCTCGTGGGTATTGTCCGGGCCGGGGATCCCGGCACCGATGTCGAGGAACTGCCGGACGCCGGCCTGACCGGCGAGGAACGTGACCACCCGCCGGTGCAGGCGCCGGTTCTCGGCAGCCGCGGTCCGGATGTCAGGGAACGCGGCGGCGATCGCGTCCCCGGAGGCCCGGTCGGCGGTGAAATGGTCCTTGCCGCCGAGCCAGTACCCGTAGCGGCGTGCCGGGTGCGCGACCGACGTGTCGATGCCCGAGCGGGCACTCCGCAGCCCCTCCGAGGGCGCACCCGTGGACGCACTCCACCTCACGACGCCCTCCCCCACCGGCCGGGGCAGGAGGAACCGCCGGCATCGCCCGCGGCAGCCGTCGACGCCGGTGCGGCCGTGGCGGACTCGGCCAGGGCCACCGCGAGTCCCAGTTCGTCGCGCAGACCGGCTGGCAGCCTGGCCGACGTCGCGGTGTGAAACTCCCGGAAGTACGGCACCAGCGCCACGAACGCCTGCCGCCCGCACCAGAAATCCTTCGGATCATCGGCTGCGGCGGCCCTGGCCAGAATCGACCCGACACTGACGATCTTGTCGGCGGCACTCGCGTAGAGCGTCCACAGGTCGCGCAGCGGCGGCACCGCCGGCACTCCGGCATCCATCGCGGCGTGTTCACGATGCATCGCCGCGACGACACGAGTGATTTCCGGCCCCAGCCACACGGTCAACGCGGCGTCCACGTCGACGGTGGCGGGGGCGAACTCCGGACTGTTGTGGACCAGGACGGCGGCAATCAGCTGGGGCGGCACGGCCGGTAGGTGCTGGTCGAGTTTGACCGCGACCCGCACCGCATGGGACAGCGTCGGATGGCCGTCGATCTCGCGCCCGGCGCACCATTGCCGAGCCAATCCGAATGCCGTGGCGACCAACGGATGATGCGGCCTCGTCAGTACACTCACCGTAGCGTTCCTTTCTGGATCCCTGTGCGGTCCTGAAGTCCCTGGCCCCGAACCCGTTGCGCGGTGCCCTGTGTCTGAACCCGATGACCTGACCGGTCGACGTCTTCCCGGGTGGGACGGCGCCACCTGCACCGTGTGCCCCGCGCAGTGCCTCGGACTGGGCCGCTTCGACGTCGTCGACCGCCCCGGCCCGGACAACCGCTACGACCCGGCACTCGGCTGGCGGATCAACATCCACACCGGGAAACCAACCTGTGTGCACCCGTTCCGCGTCGGGCTGCCACCCGGCCTGTATGCCAGCAGCGGCCAGACGCTGCTACCGATCCCGACACAGCCGCCAGCGCCCAGTCCGGCGCAGCTGGAGCTGCCGCACGATCCGGTGGACCTGGGAGCGTGGCTGGTCGCGTCGCTCCGGGTCGTGCCGGCCGATCAGATGGTCTCCGCCCTCCGGCGGGCGGAGGCCACCGCAGCCCAACGCTTCCCCGCCAAAGACATCGTCGCGGCGATGCGCCGGGTGCTGTCGGCCCAGCTACGCGGTCAGTAGCTCCGGATCCGCAAACTTGATGTCATGGCTGCAGCCGTCCCTGCCGATCCCGATGCGCTGGTACCGCTCGTTGAGCAGCTGCCGGCGCCACCGCGTCTCGCGCGCATCCAGCCAATACCGGCCCGGAGGAACACCGAAACCCGCTTCGACGTAGCACTGCTGGGTGTAGTCACCCCAGGTCCAACCGAACTGCTCATGGTCGGTCTGATGCACCACCGTGGCACCCGCCCGGGCGAACACCCGGGCCACCAACCCGGCCTGGGCGATGACCGCGTGCACCATCTCATCGACCGGCGGAGACACCAGCAGCTCCGCGGCAGCATCGTCGCGGGTCAGCTCGAATACCGCAGCCTTCAGCGCGAGAACCTTCACCGCCTCGTCGAACAAAGGCGGCGCGTCCAGATCCAGATTCCACTCAGCGATCAACGGATAGCCGGTGTAGGTTGACCAGCAGTCGGCGTAGCGAAGCGACGAACGGCGGAGCGCGGCGAACTCGGCGTCGCCACACAGCCGGGCCAGGATCTGGGCGCCGCGCCGCCCAACCATCGCGGGGGCGGCCAGAGAGTTGGTGGTCATGGCGATATGCCTCCTTCGTGAAACCGCAGGGGTGAGAGGTCGGATCAGTCGTCGTTCGACCGGACGCCGCGGATCGGACGGTGCGGGGCTCAGCAGTCCAGCCCGGCTGGATCAGTCGTACCAATCAGCTGGCCACCGTGTCGTGGGCACGAGAGCTTATGTGCATCAACCAGGCCCGTACATGCAGCTGAGACCGGATTCCCAGCAGCCGGGCCGAGCTTGCGGCGGCCCGTGATGCCGCTGCAGGAAGCAAGCCAGAAGTCATCTGCCAGACGTAGCGATCGGGCCACGCTTGCCCACAGTTAACCAGCCCACTTCCGCGTCCCTCCGATCGAACACATCGCCTCCTGTCTTTGGCGGGGCGCTCCAACATCCGGGTCGCGTTGGTCCGTCCGAGACTCTCAATCCCAGTGCCGGACACCCACCAACACCGTCCCAAACCCTGCTCTGTCCTCGCACCTCACGGGACGCCTAAAGACGCTCGGATTTCTGGGCGCCCTGACCTGCGTCAACGCCGGAGGACAAGACAGTTACCCATTCAAATCGGTAATGTGATCGGTGCGTACGGTTCATAGCAGTGGGACATCTACGACGGAGCAGCAGCATGGGGACGTCGACACAGGGGCGAAAGACTGCCGAACCCAGCCCTCAAGCCCGAGGTCGAGAGCTAGCACGCCATGGCCAACAGCTCTGGAAGGAGCTACGCTCAGTAAAGTCGGCAGCTGCCGAGCTGATGAGCCGGAACCCCGACGTCCCGAGCATCCAGGCGTACCGATACGCGGCCGGGCTCTCCCAGGATCAAGCCGCGGTGCGCTACAACGAGGTCAATGACCACCAGACCAGCCTCGGTGGAACAACCATCAACGCCTGGGAAACGTGGGCCCGCACGCGCGGGGCTGGCTCGCCACCGACGTTCTCGAGTCTGCTCGTCCTGGCAACAGCCTACGGGCGTGGACCTCTCGGGATCACAACGGAGGACATCTCACCAAGCGACCTTGTATCAGAGGCATACGAGCGTCTCGCCCCAGAGGACCAGCTCTCGCTCAAGCGATACAACGACCGGCGTCCAAATGCAGCTGCCGGAGACCTCAACACGCATCTTCTCGTGAGCCGTTCACCGACGACTGCCATTAGGAAGAACATCGTGGGGCCCGACTTCAATCTCGGCGTGCCTACCATTGCTTATGGAAATCCTGAAGTTTGCGTCTTCACACTGCCGAACCCTCAGCCAGGTCAACTACTGAACTTGACTTGGGAGACTTTCGGGTTCGGCATCGAGCGGCTCATCCGCCAGATCAAGAACATGGGGCGCCGCCTTGATGCGGATGTATGCTTCGGCATCAACGAGGCTGGCCTCGTCATGGCTACGTTCCTCGCCTCGGCTCAGTTCGCTCGGTGCTCCATTGGATACCTACGGTGTCACAAGGTGCGCGACACCGTCGCCCTCGCACCTGAGTCGTTCTACCCAGACGCATCGCCAGGATCGACGATCTTGATCTGCGATTTTGAGGTCAAACATGCTGACGTCATTGGTTTCACATGTCGCGAGCTGCGCAGGCGATACCCCGATGCATCCCTCTACTTCGCTGTCTTCGGCGCCATGACAAAGAGCGCCGATCTGGCTGTCGCTAGTTTCGACGACCTGGCCGGCGCGCAGATCATGCGTACGGCGGAGCTAGAAGCGGTGTTCATCGCCGCGACCATGAGTCCGCCAGGCATCGAACCGCCTCTGGAACTTCGGTAGCAGGGCCCGGACACGCGAGAGGCTACGCGGCCGATCGGTGTGGACGACCCGCTGCGGCGATGTGAACCGCGGTCCTCTTACAGTGGCGGAGGAACGTCCGCGTGATCAGCCTTGAGCTACACACGAAGTCATACCGTCATCGGTAGACGTGGGAGGTCGACATGGATCTTGACGAGACGTTACCCCGTCTTGCCCGCAAAACCATCGGAGTTGTCGACATTCTCATGTCGGAGCTCCGTCCCAAGCTCATCGGAGCCGCGCTTACAGGCGACATCGGCGAGAGCGAGAATACGCGGCACCACGACAACCTGCTCACTGTGCACGACCTCTGGATGCATGAACGCTACCGCGACACGCTTAGCCAATACATCCCTTCGTTCATCTACGCCTCTGAAGAAGCCGAACCCCAGATCATCGGCGGCGATCCGAACCCGGACCTCTGTGTTCTGGTCGATCCTCTGGACACCAGCGAGCTGGCGGTCCGTGGCCTGCTCGGCTACACCCACGTCATGATCTACTCGCGGTCGCTGCGTCGACCCGTCGTCGCGGTGATCGGTGACATCTACCACCACATCCGCTTCTACGTCGCGGCTCGGTGCGACGACGGACAAGACCGCGCCTACGCGATCACCAGCGACGACAGCCACCACCCACTCACTCCGCGTGCTGCCAGAAGGCTGTCGGAATCGCTAGTCACGAACTTCCTCATGCGCGGCACGGAACGCCTCCTGCCTTTATGTCGACAGAGCCGATTCATCGAGGCACTCGACGAGCTGGACGAGCACGGCAAGAGCCGCGGACGCATCGGCGTCGACTTCGGCTCAGTCAGCCTCTGCCACGTCGCAGCCGGATTCACCGAGGCCGTCGTCGAGTTCGCCAAGGGCTTTGCTATCTGGGACCTCGCACCAGGCCACTACGTGCTCGACGCTGCCGGTGGCACCGTACTGGATCTGACCGGCCGGCCCTTACCACTCGACTACAACCTCGACTCCCTCGACGACATCGCCAAGGCCATGAACCCGCGACAAACCTTCGTCGCCGCCGGCAGCGATCAGCTAGCCCGAGAGATCCTTCTCTCCCTAGACGTTTAAGCGTTCCTCCAACTGCATTGCATACGCGGGGAGCACATCTGCGGCCACGGTGATAGCTGCGCGACCACTAGATCACCGCGGTGACTGGGTCCCGGTTGGTGGTCCACCGGCTATGAGCGTTTCGTGTGCCGGTTGTTGTTGATCCACTGTTCTCGGTAGGCGTCTGGGGTGAGCCAGCCGAGGGAGCCATGGGGCCGGTAGCTGTTGTACTCGGTGCGCCAGTCTTCGGCCAGTACCCGCACCTCCAGCAGCGTGTCGAACTGTTCGCAGGTCAGGAATTCGTCGCGGAACCGGCCGTTGAACGACTCACAGGTGCCGATCCCGGGTCGATGTAGGCCGGATCCACGCCGGTGAACCGGCACCAGCCCTGGAGGGCGTACGCGGTCAGTTCGAGGCCGTTGTCCATCCGGACGTGCTCCGGACGCCTGCTCAGGGTGGTGACCAGTTCGTCGAGGACGGCGATGGTGGCGTCCGCGGTGAAGGACCGGGCCGCCCTCGTGGCCAGTGCCTGACGGGTGTACTCGTTGATGATGTTCAGGAAGCGGACCTGCCGGCCATCCGCGGTGACGTCGACCTGGAAGTCCAACGCCCACATCTGGTCCGGACGAGCCGCGCGCATCCGCTGGTGCCGGCCAGGACCGGTACGGCGTTTCTTACGTACCCTCGGCGGCCGTTTGAGGCCCTCTTCCAGCCACAACCGGCGGGTGATGTGGGCGGGTTCAACCGGTGTGCGCAAGGAGCTCGGCGAGTCGCTCTGATGGTTTCATATACCCGAGTGTTTTGCGGGGTCGGTTGTTGAGGCTTCGGGCATAGCAGGCGAGGTCTTCCGCGCTGTGTACCGACAGGTCGGTTCCCTTGGGCATGTACTGGCGCAGCAAGCCGTTGGTGTTTTCGTTTGAACCGCGTTGCCATGGCTTGTGAGGATCACAGAAGTAGACCTGAACGCCGGTGGAGACAGTGAAACGGGCGTGGTGAGCCATTTCCTTGCCCTGATCCCAGGTGAGGCTACGGCGCAGCTCGTCTGGCAGCGTGCCGATGGCGGCGCGTAGCGCCCGCTCGACGCCCACCGCGTCGCGACCGTCGGGCAGGTGCAGCAACAGCACGTATCGGGTGGTCCGCTCGACCAGGGACGCCGACCGCCGAACGCATGTCTCTGTCAATGATCAGGTCGCCTTCCCAGTGACCCGGCACGGCCCGGTCCTCGACTTCAGCCGGCCGGTCGCTGATCATGACCATGTCCCGCAACTGCCCCCAGTTCTCTGGACGTCGACGCGGTCGTCGCCTAACCCGCCCGGTACGCAAACACCGAGCCAGCTCACGGCGCAGCTCACCGCGGCCCTGCGCGAACAGAGACTGGTAGATGGTCTCGCGGCTCACGTGCATCATCGGATCGTCCGCGAACTCCATCCGCAACCGATGCGAAATTTCCTGCGGTGACCACCACTGCCTCAACCATTCGGTCACCTGGCTCGCCAACCGGCCACCGGACAGCTTGAACGGCTTCGGCCGCCGCGCCTGCACACGCGCACGCTGATGCGCCCGCCAGGCACGATAGTCACCCCGACCGCCGTTGGCAGCCACTTCCCGAGACACCGTCGAGACGGCCTTGCCCAGCCCGGCCGCGATCGCCGTAAAGGAATCACCGGCACGCAGGCCAAGACTGATCTCTTCCCGATCAGTCAGGGTCAGCCGTCCGGGACCAGGCCGCCATGAGTCCGATCGCACGGGACGTTTCGACTCCCGCCGCACTATGCTGCGCACGATCTCGTGTGAACAGCCGACCTGGCGGCCGATCTCCCGTAACGACAAGCCCTTCGCAGAAAGCCGCCGCGCCAGCTGGCGTTGCTCCATCGTCAGATTGCGCCTCATCACAACTCCCTCGATCGAATCGACGTATTCTCGTCGACTCATCGAGCCCTTGCGACGACCGGTTGAACCCGCCCCCGCTGACCCCCGCCGATCTGACCCGCATCCGCGACGCCCGACCCGCCGGGCCACCACCCCAACCGGCACCCGAACCCGTGCGGGTCGAACGTCGGGTCAGCTGCCGCGGTTCCCTGGCCGTTGCCCGACAACGCATCCATGTCGGCATGGCCCACGCCGGCCGCACCGTCACCGTCGAAACCTCCGGCAACACCTTCCGCGTCTACGACGGCCCCGAGCTACTCACCGAGGTCGCCCGCACCACCACCCGACCGATCGCCCGGTTCAAGGTCCGAAACCCGAACCGCCATGCCAGCTCGATCCGGCACAATGACCCGATGCCTCTCGACGAGCACGAGCTCTGGCACGTGCTCCACGCCCTGGACGACCCCGACCACCTCGAACGTCCCGCCGGCTTCGACAACCACCGCGCCCGGATCCGGTTCGATCAACTGGTGCAGCGACTCAACGTGTACTTCGATGGTCACTGCCAGGCCGACGGCAGCATCCAGGACGCGAGCCTCTACGGCCGCATCAACATCCCCGCAACGGCCACTGCCACCGGCCGGCCCCTCGTCGCGAGCATCAGCAACTTCGGTCCCCTGGCGGTCTTGTCCGTCGACAACCCCGGCGTGTGGAGTGACAACGAAGCCGCCCAACTCCTGCACCCGGACGACGCTCACCACGTCCACACCGCCCTGGCCGACCTCCACTACATCCGCATCCCCGAACAGCCCCTCCGGGAGCCCTACGACGGCGTCTATGACCCCGCCATCCTCGGGCCATCCGAAGCGACATGGTGGATCCGCTACTTCGACTACCTCTAAAATCAGACGCAACCATGATCGTCTAGCCCGACGTGTCTCCCATGTCCCGCGACTGATCTGTCACGGACGCCCTGGGGCCCGACAGATCATTGGCACGTTACTTCGTCGAGGACGCTGACCTCACGCTTCGCAACGAGGTCAAACCCTTCGTCGGCAAGTTCTCACTGCTAGGCGCTGGGGCATTGACCCTTCTCGAACATCCGTACGAAGGCGATTTCGCTACTAGACATGCGTATGAGAGGTAGCCGTCAAGACACGTCTTTCATCGATCGAACGTATGACGCACACTCGGCTGTTGTGGGCTGGTTTCTTCCGGACTCGAACGCCTAGTCTGACGCTGGGCAGTCGCCTCGTTACCGAAGATGCTGCTGGAGGCGTATCAGCTTGTCTTGGAACCCGCCAATGGGCCTTCGACAGAATGAGCAGACGTTCCGTGTCGGCGCGTCAGATGCCGAAGCAGTTGAGGACGACAGGAACTGTCGTCTGCACTTAGCGCTCAAGGTTCGCCCGCGAACAATCCCGGAAACCGGAGATTGGCTACTGCGCAAGGAGCCTTTCGCGCTCGGAGTTCTCACCGATGCGATTAAGGCTGTGAACGGCCGCCTTCTCGGCGGGATGGAGCTGTGGGACGCTGTCGAGAAGTCCATGGCGATGTTGAACCAGGAACAACATACTGGAGTTCGCAACTTCCTACGCCACGCACTCGACTGCTTCTTTCAGTATCATGAGGCGCGGGAGGAACAACTAGGGCGTCTCTATCTCATCGACACGTTCCCCGGGTTCGACAAGGGAAGATCAGCTAGATTGACGGCTTGGGGAGCTCTGTATGAATCGGCCAACGGGGATCGTGAGATGCGTAGGCTTCGTTACGGCGCCACGCATGATGAGCTTACTGCTTGGGCCTATGTCGCGGCCCACGTCGCTGCCGAGACAACGGGCAGATACGCACCAGTTCGTATCTGGGTGACAGAAGTTAGTCTGGAGACTGGGGTCGAACGTCACCTGATTAACGGAATTTCGCGATCCGAGGCAGCGAGTCTGTACCAGCAACACGCTAGACCAGCCGTCCTGGCAGCTACTGCTGGGATCGAGGCGAAGCCAGGGCGCAACTGCTCGTCTTGTAAGCTCGCCGGCGCCTGTCGGGCGCTGATACCCGCTCCCGGATTTATACAGACGGAAATGCCTGGCTTATGGACCCGATCTGTGTCCGCGTTAGATCTGGAGCGTTATGAGAAATGCCCCTCGCAGTGGCATATGGAGCGGGCAGCGCATCTGCCGCAGACTCGAGAAGGAAACGAGCAACAGCTTCGTGGCGCGGCAGTCCATCGATGGATGGCTGCTGCCCACCAACGCGAGACTCCGTGCGGCGCAGCGGATCTGCCGGTACCTGGTGATGGTGAGCCTGCGGTTGGCAACGAGGTGCTGGATCGGACGGAGTACGCGTTGGCCTACCCATATCTGCTATCGCACCTCGAATGCTGCCCACGAAAGGACCCTTTGGAACTTGTTGCCTCTGAACAGACGTTGTACGCATACGATCGCGTAAGTGATGTTGTGTTGGCGACCAAGGCTGACGCGGTCTGGCGTCGGGGCGACACCCTCGTGATCCGAGAAGTCAAGACCACACAGGACCAATTGAGCGAAGCTGTAGACGGCGATTCGATCTTCGATCGCTTCTTCGCTGTCGCTTGGGATCTTGTGATGTTGGACCAAGCGCTCATCCATCATTTCCATGCTGCTCGGGGTCAGGTTCAACTAGAAGTGCTGACGGCAACTGGCGGACGCGTATTTACTTTCGACACTGATGATACCGATCTCATGAAGATGGCTCGCGGGCGTCACGGTCGTCTGGCCCGAAGTTGGTTGACGGACATACGGTGGGAACCCACGCCTTACGTCGGTTGCCCGACCTGCACAGTTCGACGCTGGTGCGACGCCAGAGACATCTGGACGGAGAGACCGGCCACGTCCAGTAGCAGACCAGGGGCCGAACTGTCCGACGATACCCCCCCGTTCTAGAGCCTAGGTTAGGGACGCGTAGTGGCTGACCAATCGCGTAAGCCAACACCCCTCATGATGAAGCGTATCCAATCTATCCCGCAGCGGCCACCAGCCTACCTGACGCAACGTTCTGCATTCAGTACAAGTATTCCACCTTGCGGAATGAGCGGCGCCTGGGCTTATCTCGATACGGGAGTCATGTATTCCGCCTCATCTCGGGTGGCTTGCCTCAACGCATTCCTGGTCCATTATGATGGTCGGCTGTTTGTCGTCTCGACAGTGGAAGGCGAGGTACGACGGGCCGCCGATCCGGCGAATTCAGCATGGATCGACGGAGCAGTGCAGAATGCAGCACGAACTGCACGCGGTCGTTTCCTAGATAGTGGAGCCGTGGTCGTCGACGATGACGAACCAGAGAGCAAGATCTTCGACGAAGTGTACGGTCAGCTGTCGCGGTTACCGCATGCCTCGGGAAAGGGTCTTCGGCACGAACGCGCAAATGTCGGTGAAGCATTTACAATCGCGATATGCATCAAGCGCCGACGCCAGAGCCGGCGCGTGAGCTTTTTAAGTAACGACGGTGGAGCAAGCGTCGTTGCGACCTTTCATCATGTGCCAACGCGGAATTTTGGACACGTCCTCAGGGAGCTGGTTTGCGCCGGCCATTTCGGTCCTGATGAAGCATTCGAAGTTCTCGTGGCAGCTCAGCGCATCAGCGGTATTCCGCTCGACGACCTTCCCGTAGCGGCGACCACACTTGTATGCGACGCCGCAGAGCAGGCCTGCGCGACCTGTGACTTAATACGCAATTCTGAGGCCTAGCCACGAGGAGGCGCCGGCGCCCAGCCTTTGTCTACGAGTTCCTGCCGGACGTTGCTTAGGTCGTCGTCTCTCCCGAGAACGCTCGCAACAACTGACGCGTCTATCAAACTACTTTGGAAGGCATCCAGGGCCATAGCTAACAACCACTCTGAGGCGGAGCGGTCGTGCTGCGTCCGGCATGCTTCATCCCACTCTTCGCTCAAACCGGATGACCGCATCAGCAGATCTATACGCCCGCGGCGATAGGGGTCAAGATCGCTAGCGGGTACTTTAAGGTCCCATTGCATAGTATTCAGTGCTGCCTGCCTACTGATACCAAAATGCATCATAAGCATCGCTATGAAACGAGCGTAGGAGTGGCCTCTTTGCGGTCGATGCTCGCGCCAGAAATGTCTTACAGCTTCAGTCGGCGCAAGAAAGTGGCGCGCAAAGGTCTCGCACCGCAACTCAGTGTAGTCTTCCGGATCGACTTCCTTGCGTTCCACGATTACCGGACGAGCATCGTCGAACAGGATGTGGCAGAGTTCGTGCGCTAGGGTGAAACGCTGACGCCCCCACCAGTCTTCGGTATTGACGACCACAACCGAGCGTCTTATCGCTCCAGCGTCATCATGAACCGTCAGACCTTGGATCGAGTTTGGTATCGACTCAAGAACGACAGGCACGCCAAAGCTCTCAACAATCGGAACGATGTCTGCTACGGGTTCATCCCCCAAGTCGAGAAGGTCGCGGAGCCGCTCAGCGGTCCGGACGCCCGCCCTTTGGGCGAAGTTGTCACCCGAAACAGCTCGCCGCGCTCGGCTTAGCGTCTCCTGCGTCCGTACGTCTTCCTGCGGAAACCATGACAGCAGTAGGCGAAGATCGCCGAGGATTGTTTCCGCGCGTTTGGTCGCCCGGCTCACCTCGTCCGGCGTATGGAGCAGGCCAGCACGAAGCGCCACGGCCAAGCTACGCTCTGGCTGCACCTCTCCGGTCAGCACAGCCAACGGGACGCCGGAGAAGGCCGAGAGCAGAGCTAGGTCGCGAGTCGGTGGTCGCCTACGTCCGTCGAGGGCTTCTCGCAGCCATCCACCTCCGGCCGGTAGCCCAAGGCATTGGTAAAGCTCCTCGACTGGCCGCTTGGATGCTTGTAGAGCTGCACGGAAGCCTACCGACCATGCAGAGGTCTCGTCGGCCTGGCTCGTCATTGCCTTGACACGGCTCTCACTCAGAGTAGCTCCTCGGTAACAGGCCCGTACATCGACTCTACCTCCAAGGACCAGAGGAGGCAGTCCGCCGTACGCACGAGACAGACATCCGGCGTATGACGTTTTTGCACGCCCACTTACCCGGCCACCTTGCCAGTTAAGCGTCGGTCGAGCTCTACGAAGGCGACCCATCGCAACCATCGTTGCCGGTCGGAAGCCCAGAAACCGAAAGATCGGCGCTAGGCCTTCGTAGGGTATAGTACATGTGTTCGAAGAAGATCGGTACAGGCAGCCAGGCAGACAGCGGAGCCTGTCTTCAGACTGCCATTGCCCGAATCTCATCCTCGAGGTTTCGAGCCTCGTGCGATCCCTCGTACCGTTCCGCTCGGAGCTGGCGTGACCCCGTGAGCTGATCCGGGCCTTGCGAGAGTCGGTTATCGGTGGGTGCAGGCGGCAGCGTATCCGGCCGGGGTCTGGTAGGCCAGGGCCGAGTGCCTGCGGTGGTGGTTGTACTCGTCCTTCCAGTCGCTGATCACGACGCGGGCTTGGGTCAGGGACCAGAACAGGTTGATGTTCAGGCACTCGTCGCGCAGCCTCGCGTTGAACGACTCGACGTAGCCGTTGCGCCAGGGCTGACCGGGTGGGATGAACGCCAGCCCGACCCGCTCGCCTGCCCAGTCGGCCATCGCGACGCAGGCCAGCTCAGGGCCGTTGTCGCTACGCAGCACCTGCGGATACCCGCGCTGCCCGGCGATACGATCCAACTCGTTGATCAGGATGTCGGCAGTGATGGACCGGGCGACCAAGCCACCGAGACATTCCCGGGTGCGCTCGTCGACGATCGAGGCGATTTTGACTGGTCGGCCGTCGGTGGTGACGTCGAACGAGAAATCCACTGCCCAGACCCGGTTCGGGGCGTCCGCTGCGGGCAGGGTCGGTGCGGTGGTGACGCCCAGGCGTTTACGCCGGCGCAGCTGCGGTACTCGTAAGCCTTCGTCGCGCCACAGTCGTTGGAGCTTCTTGTGGTTGACGTGCCAGCCCTCGCCGCGGGCGTCGTGGTAGGCCCGCCGGTACCCCCACCTCGGGTGCGTCTTGGCGTAGTCGCGCAGCCAGCCGCGCAGTGCCCGGTCGGGATCGGTTGGTCGCTGGTCGCGGGGGTGGGCGGCGTTGCGTTGCACGGTTCTGCCCGGTCACGCGGCAGGCGAACCGTTGGCTGACCCCCATCACGCGGATCAGGTGGTCAACGGCCGCCCGTCGGCGTGCCGGACTCAGAATTCCCTCAGTGTCAGGCTGGTCCCGCCGCTGATGCGGTGGTTGGAATCCTGACCACCGGTGATCTGGCTCGCAGGTCACGTCCACGGAGGTGGTGTACGGCGGTTGGGTCGTTGACCTGACCGTAACTACATAGACGGTCATCGGATTGACACTTCTATGTTTGTCAAGTGGCCGCAGCGGTCAGCGTTCGTTCGAGGATCTTGAAGATCTTGCGCGCGGTGTAGCGCTTGAGGCATCGCCGTATCTCACGCCGCGTCTTGCCCTCAGATACTCGCCGGCTGATGTAGTCACGGGTTCGTGGGTCAGAGCGTTCCTGGCAGACGACGACTTGGTGGATCGCCCGGTTGAGCGCCCGGTCACCGTGCCGGTTGAGGCGATGCCGTTCGTTCTTGCCGCTGCTGACGGGAATGGGGCACACGCCGGCGAGGGCGGCGAATGATGCTTCGCTGCGGAATCGACCGGTCTCGGACCAGCTGATCCATGCCTGGGCTGCGGTGATCGGCCCGATACCGGGCTGTGCCAGCAGCGGTTCGACGTGCTGCTGGGTAAGTTCGGTGATGTCCTTGTCTGCTGAGTTGATTTCCTCGGTGAGGCTACGGATGCGTCCGCCCAGCCGGCGTAGCGTGGTCGCGCGAACACGCGTCTCGGTGTCCGCGCGGCGGCCGGTGCGTAAGCGTAGGCATGCCTCGACCAGGCGGGCGCCGGTGAGATGACGAAGTCGTTCGCGCAGGTCGTCAGGGGCGGCCATGATAACGGCCTTGAGCTGGTTGGTCGCCGCCGTGCGGCCCGGATCGCTCCGTCGCGGGTCGTCAATAACAGCCGAACCGCTTCGCGGCCCTGAGGGCGCGGGGCAGGCCGGCACCATGGCTGCGGGTTCCTTCCATCGCCCAGACGACTCGTGGTCCTGGACTGTGCTGGTGCGCCCAGCTCATCAGCTGGTTGTATCCGGCGGTGTCGGCTGTGACAGTGATCGCGGCGAGTTCTCCGCCGAGAGCGTTGACCAGGCTCGCGCTGTGGGTGTCGCGGTGCGTGTCCACGCCGATGACGGCGTCGACGGTTTCTGCCAGCATGGCGATGCGGTCTCCTCTCAAAGGCGGGCCGTGAACGGCGCCGGCCTGGGCGGAGACACCACGCGTACATATCTGTGATGAGTCACGCCGAAGAGCGGACAGGCTTCTGATCAGGTCAGCGGGGTGAGCCAGGCCGGCGTCGGTGGTCGCGGCGACGTGTCAATCCCAAGGCACGCACAGGGCGGCCAGATCCTTCGTGGGTCAACCGCGACCACCGGCTCCGATCCTGGCAGTACACCACCAAGAGCGGCCACCACAGACTCACAGATCCTTCAGAGACCGACCAAGATCTTGAAGGAGTATCCGATGACCGCACTTGAGAGTGCGGACGCTGCGGGCTGGCTTCGCCAGCAGGCGGCTGATGGCAGCAGCGACGTGTTGGCCACGATGGTGACCGCGTTCGCGAACGCGTTGATGTCGGCGGAGGCCGACACGGTCTGCGGGGCCGAGTACGGCCAACGCAGCGACGACCGCACGAATCGGCGTAACGGTTACCGGGCCCGGGAGTGGGACACTCGCGCGGGAACGCTCGAGCTGGCGATCCCGAAGCTACGGCAAGGCTCGTACTTCCCGGACTGGTTGCTGGAGCACCGCCGGCGGGCAGAGCAGGCCCTGGTCACCGTCGTGGCCACCTCATACCTGCTCGAGGTCTCAACACGGCGGGTCGAGAAGCTCGCTGAGCAACTGGGGGTGACCCGGTTGTCGAAGTCGCAGGTCAGCGAGATGGCTTCACATCTGGACGGGCAAGTCGAAGCGTTTCGCAGCCGGCCGTTGGACTCGGCGCACTACACGTTCGTGTCGTTGGACGCGTTGACGATGAAGGTCCGTGAAGACGGCCGCACCGTCAACGTCGCGTGCCTGATCGCGGTCGGTGTCAACGCCGACGGGCACCGGGAAGTCCTCGGCGTGGACGTGTGCGCCGAGGAAGACAGCGCCGGCTGGTTGGCGTTCCTGCGCAGCCTCACCGCCCGTGGCCTGTCCGGGGTGCGCCTGGTCATCTCCGACGCTCACCGCGGCCTGGTCGCCGCGATCGGGTCTGCGCTGCCCGGCGCCGCCTGGCAACGCTGCCGCACCCACGACCTACGCAACCTGCTCACCCGGGTCACGAAGTCCGCTCAACCCTGGATCGCCACGTTGGTGCGGACGAATTTCGACCAACCCGACTCCGACCAGGTCACCGCTCAGTTCAGCCGGGTCGTCGAGACCGTCGCCGGGAAGTACCCGAACCCGGCCATCCATCTCGACGAGGCCCGCGACGACCTGCTCGCGTTCACCGCGTTCCCGCACGAGATCTGGCGCCAGATCTGGTCGAACAACCCGCAAGAACGGCTGAACAAGGAAATCCGTCGCCGCACCGACGTCGTCGGGATCTTCCCGAACCGCGACGCGATCATCCGCCTGGTCGGCGCGGTCCTGGCCGAACAGACCGACGAGTGGACCGAGCAACGCCGCTACATGGGACCCGAACTACTCGCCAAAGCCCGGAAAGAGACCACCGACGATCAGCCCGACGACACCAACGCCAAGCCACAGCCAGAACTGACCACCGCCGCCTAAACTAGGACAAAGATCGCCGGTCGCGGCGTATTGCTACACCACGCCACTGGACGTGACCGGGGCAGGCCAGGGCGCAAGGGACCGTGTGACTCGCCTCTACTCAGACTCTCTTTGGCAGGGGCGAGCCTTCGGTCAGGGCACGGTGTAGCACTCTGAGGCCAAGGAGTATCGAGTCGCGAGGGTAGACCCATTTGCGAGTCTCGTCCGCGAAGGGTTCGATGTTCCCGATCGGCTCTCACTGCTGGTCTCGGAGACTCCCGCGTTCATCGAGGTAAACCGTGACGGTTATCTTGGTCGTCTCTCCGTAAAACCGAGGTCCGGCTTCGTAGCTGTAGCGGGCGACGAACCGTCCATGCTGCTCTATCTCGACGCGGTGCGTCCTGCCCCACTTCCGAACTTCCTGGACCAATGGGACGCCGACTTGCTCGCGCCAGTTCTGTTCGGCAAGTCGCGGCATAATCTGGCCGACTAGCTCTTGCATCTCGGCTCGTTGCATTTCCGCTACAGCATGCCGGTTCTGTTCGGCAGAGCGCGTAGCGGCCTCAGCCGCCTGCCGTGCCTGCTCCTTCTGCAAGCGGAACGCACGCTCAGCTGGGCTCTCAGGCTTCCGAACCCCCGATCGTTGAAGCGGCTGTGGTGCCGAAATAGATAAGACCGAATCAGAGCAGTCCCGGAACATAGCCGGAACAGCTACGGGATCAGGACCGGATGGGGTTCCGTACGGCCTCAACAGGCCCACGCCTCCGGCGGGTGGGGCCTCCGGCCCTACGACCTGGATCCGGCCTCCGGCGGCCTATAACGGGGCTGTTGCGTTGTGGGATCGGCCGGCGCGTTGAACCGTGTTCGGGGTCCGGGTCAGGTCGCCTGGGCGAGTTCGTTGAACGCAGCAGCGACCCGCAGCGCGGGCGGTGTGTCGGCCGCGAGTTCGTAGTAGCCGCGTCGAAGGTTCTGTATGAACGCGTGCCCCGCGATGACCTGATGTGGCCGGGCTTCTGAAACGGTTGCCAGGTGCCATCGACGCCGACCGACCTGCCCGCACTGCGGCTGCCCGTTGAGTGTGATGAGGAACTGGCCCGGCCGCGGCGACACGTCTTGGAGCAGCGTGTGACTGTCGATGCCCACTGGTGGAATGCAGCAATAGCGGAATTCCACCTGCCTGGCGGCTCCTCGTCGGTGCCGATGACGGAAGCGCGGCCACGAGCCCCACAATGTCCTCGTATTCGTTGGAACGGAACAGTTCGACGAGCGTGTCGACGTCGATGAGGTACGCACAGCTTGGTCGCTCACCATCCGAAGGAACGTAGACACCAGCGAGGCCGCCCTTTCCTCAACGGCGTAGGACCAAACCCAGCTATGGATGATCTGGTTGCACAGATCTGCCATTCTCACGCGGGCGGACTCGAACACCGGCAGCACGTACGCACTGCCACGACCGCAGCGCCCGGCCACATGGTCACCCCATTGATCGGTGATGCCGGGTTCGATGCACGGGGCACAGCTTCTTGACTACGAACGCCGCACCACTGGGCGGGGGTCGCTCGCCGGGTAACTGCGACGACGAGCGCAATTGACCATTCCGATGATTTGGGATTTCCAGAAGCCGACGTCTGACGATGTCCATGATCTGGACGCTGCCACGAACGCGTACCTCGAGATGGACTCCCGGTCGGAGTACCGTTTCCGGCGCGCCGATCGCGATGACAAGGAGTCGCCCGTGCTATGGGCCCATCCCTACAATCGATCATCGACTGTAGAGTAAAACTCTACAGTGCGGACTTTTTTTAAACCCTGTTGGTCGTCCAGCAGCTTGACCAGCGCTGACAGAACCGCGGCAAGCGATATCATCACTGCCTGGAACAATGTGGGTACGGCCGTTAAGCCACCCATCATCTGCACAGCCACCGAGGCGGCCAAAAGCGCCGCCATGGCCAAAGTTCCGAGGCTGAGCTTCACGTAGGGAAGTATCGCAGACATAGCATGGAGAAGGACAACGAGGACAACTGCGAAGGCCATACTGACGTCGCGTGACGTCCTCCATCACGGCACAGCGGGCATTGGTGGTGTCATGTGCACCCGGGCCGCGAACTGGAGTAGGCCGGCGGTATCGAGGGCGGGTGGCCCGCGTGGGAACATGGGTCTCATCGTGCTTTCATCGATGATCACTAGACTCGTGCTTGCCACGCCGCGATCCGTTTGCTCAACAGCTCTGATCGTCATGGGACGACTTACCTGCTTTGATGTGCCTACGGTCGTGAAGGCTCGGTCTACTTCGGCAGTGAAGAAATCTTCCGTGGTGGGGTGTCGATAGGTGAAGCTGCGGTGGACGTGGGCTGCGGTCGCAATGCGAAAGCGGTCGGCTCGGCGGCCGAACCGGCGACGGTCTTGAGCGCGTCGAGACGCGTTGCCGGCGGCGGGCGGTGTCGTCTCGACGGGCCCAGGTGGAAGCAGCGGGGTTCGCCGTCATGAGCGTGGCCGGATCGTCGGCATGCCGAGTGAGACGGCGGGGCGGGTGCGGCGGGTCAACGTGACTGCGTCCTGGATCTGTGCGCGTTCGTCCTCGGTGAGGTCGTCGAGGTGCTTCTTGATGCGGCGCATCAGGTGTCGGGTCCGGCCGATCTCGCTCGCCAGTGATCGCGGGCGAGTCACGCTCACAGGTACCATCTCTCCCAGCATTGCTCTCTGCACGAGGTGCTGATGTAGTCGCTCAGTTCGTCACACCAGCTGAACCACTCGCGGACTACGTGAAGGTGGCGGAAACTGTGCTGCAAGTCAGTTTCGAGGGCATGACGTCGGACGCTGTCGGGTGCGTAGATGACGTGCGCCAAGTCCAGTTCGGCCGGGTTGCCGGTCTGGAGGTCAGCGAGTCTGCGACGGGGATCGTCGCTTTTACCGATCTTGACTTGGTAGGGTTTCCCGCCGTTGACCCAGTCGGCATACTGGACGATGAAGTAAACCCCAGGGATGTTATGGGGGTCGTCGGGCGGATAGGCGGGGTCGGTCAGGATGTCCTTAACAGAACCGCGGTGATTGCGGCGCAGTTCGTCAATCCTCTTGCGCTCCTCCCTCCTATTCATCACGGCTTCGCCCGCCGGGCATGGGTGTCGACCGGAGCGGCGTCGCAAGAGAAGCCGAGGACTTGGGGAAGCTCGGTGGTCTCAAGGCCGAGTACAGGTGTACCTGGCGTAAGGACAGTCGTCGGGACGGGAATAGTCATGACTAATCGTTCTACTACACGCCCGCCACGTCAGGAGTATGCAGGCGGACAGTTTCAACGCGCCGCGGCCAGCCGCCAGGTGGCCCTCCAAGTGACCGGCGGCGGCGTGGGTTCCCAAGGGTGACTGGGCCGCGTCCACATCGTTGGGCTGGGCTCGTCATCACCGAGCTGGTCTACCGCTCGTGCGCCCGGTCCTGACTCCTAGCCTTCCGAGCCGAGACCGGGCGAATGCAAGGGTTTAGGGATCGTCGGTGTGTGCAGTCGCGAGCTGATGATTGGGGTCGGGTAGGCAGTAGCCCGCGCCGCGCGCGTCATGGTCAGTTCGTTTAACGCCATGCTGCGCGACGAGTGCCTGAACATCAACCTGTTCTGATCCCTGACCCACGCCCGTGTCGTCATCAGCGATTGGAAAGACGAGTACAACCACCGCCGCAGGCACTGAGCCTTTT
>NZ_BONZ01000108.1 GCF_016862975.1 Rugosimonospora africana | reverse complement strand
CGTGCAGGATCTTGCCCGGCTCCTCTTCCCGGAAGTCGTCCAGCCGGGCTCCCTGCAGGCTGCCCAGCAGTTCCAGCGTGGTGGCGGCGAGTTCGGGCACGAACGGCAGCGCCTGAAGGCTGGTGAGGATGCTGTCCCTGCCGAAGATGCTCATGAACCAGGGCAGGCCGGCCGCGGGCAGCCCGCGACCCGGTGCGGTGATCGGCGCGAACCGCAGCGCGGCCAGGTCGATCAGGCTGCGCCGGTACGTCGACACCAGCAGGCCCCAGTCGCTGTCCAGCCGCGGCGCCTTGTCCAGCCAGGCGGCCAGCTCCTCGGTCATCTGCGGGTGCGGCCGGTCGTGACCGACCAGCAGCGCCCGGATGTCGCCGCCGGTCGGGCCGAGAATCTTGCTCTTGACCATGATCTCGGTGGTCCAGGTGTGCTGCGGTTCGATGCGCACGTGGTAGGTCAGCCCGTGCTCGTCGATCTGTGCCTCCCCAGACGGCGTGATTGCGGTCTCGCGCCGGAAGCTTCCCCGTTCGTACCCGAGGACCAGCGCATCCTCGGCCACCCGCGCGTACCGGTGCCCCTTCTTCGGCTTCACGTTCTTGATCTCCATCAGATCCGCGAAGTCGCACCCGGCCTCGATGCGCAGCGTGAGATCGGCCGGCTCCTGGTCGTGGTTGATGATGGTGAGCTGCTCGGCGAAGCTGGACCCGACCCAGCGGTGCCGGATGACCGACACGTTCGCGTCGATGTACTGCGCCGCCTCGCCCTGGATGAGGAAGAACCGGGTCTCGTAATACTGGAGGTCGTCGACCGACAGCGCCTGCAACCGCTCACCGTTGACGGTCAGCACCCAGGTCGACAGGAACCGGGTGTCGAACGAGAACATCCCGGTGGCGTTCGTCGGGGACTCCTCGAAGTCGCCGTTCGCGTCGCTGACCACGAACGTGTTGCCGAAGAGGATCCGTACCAGGTTGTCGCTCATCGCAACCCGAGGGCCAGTTGCGGGCCGCGCGCGCCGGGCGGACCGGGCAGCAGCCGTTCCAGCATGACGAGCAGTTGGACGTCGCCGTGCACGATCATCTCCGCGCGGAGCAGCATGGCCATCGCGTTCGCGCTGCCGGTGGCGACCCGGTCGAAGCGGGCCTTCGTGGTGTGCACGATGCAGTCCGCGTCGCCCTCGTCCCGGCTCACCCGCACGTTCCCCCGGTCGATGGTGACCGACCAGTAGAGGATCTCCGCATCGGTGGCGAGGTCGAACCGCACCGTGCCCCGGACCTGCTCCAGGAACGGGTCGTGGCCACGGCGTGCGAGCCGGTCGAACAGCTCGACGGTCGGGTCGGGCATCAGCCGCCTCCTTCCCGACCGCACGGGTCGGCCCCACCGCGCTCGGCGACACCGCACGGGTCGGCGGTGCCGGCACGAGGACGGTCACGATGACCGGGCATCACCCGCGTCGGGTGAACCGCACGGGGCCAGCGTCACCCCATTACCCGCCGGCCAGCGCGGGAACCGCCCTCTGCCGGCCGGTGCCGTCACGCGAACGACGGACAGCGGCACCAGTTGCCGCTCGGCGCGGCGGTGTCGCGGTTAACGTCGCGGGTAGGGCGGTCGGCCGGCCCGCACTGCGGGTCGGCCGGCTTGCGGGTACGGGGGAGGCGATCATGGCGGTCAGGACCACGACCGCGACCGGGCTGCGCGCCGCGGACCTCGAAGAACTCGGGAACCTGGCGGCACAGCTGCGCGCCGACTCGGTGCGCAGCAGTTCGAGCGCCGGATCCGGCCACCCGTCATCCAGCCTGTCCGCGGCCGACCTGCTGGCCGTGCTGCTCTCCCGGCACCTGCGCTACGACTGGGCCAACCCGGACAACCCCGCCAACGACCATCTCATCTTCTCCAAGGGCCACGCGTCGCCGCTGCTGTACTCCGTGTTCAAGGCGGCCGGCGCGATCTCCGACGAGGAGCTGATCAACACGTACCGCAAGTTCGGCTCCCGGTTGCAGGGCCACCCGACGCCGGTACTGCCGTGGGTGGACGTCGCGACCGGGTCGCTCGGCCAGGGCCTGCCGATCGGCGTCGGCATCGCGCTCGCCGGCCGCTGCCTCGACCAGTTGCCGTACCACGTCTGGGTGTTGTGCGGCGACAGCGAGATGGCCGAGGGCTCGATCTGGGAGGCGCTGGACAAGGCCAGCCACTACGGCCTGGGCAACCTCACCGCGATGGTCGACGTGAACCGGTTGGGCCAGCGCGGACCGACCGAACTCGAGTGGGACCTGGACGCCTACCGCCGGCGGGTCGAGGCGTTCGGCTGCGAGGCGATCCCGATCGACGGGCACGACCTGGAGCAGATCGACGCGGCGCTGACCCGGGCGCGGGGTGCCGAACACCCGACCGTGGTGCTGGCGCGCACGGTCAAGGGCCGCGGGGTACCCGAGATCGAGGACAAGAACGGGTTCCACGGCAAGCCCCTCAAGCCGGACGTCGCGGAGCGGGCGGTGGCCGCGTTCGGCGGGGTACGCGAGATCGTGGTACCCGCGTCGCCACCCGACCCGGTGCCGGCCCGCTCCCCCGACGGCGGCGGCCTGGTCCAACTGCCCCAGTACGAGAAGGGCGCGAAGGTGGCCACCCGCAAGGCGTACGGCGAGGCCCTGCTCGCGCTCGGCGCGCGGCCCACCGTGGTGGCCCTGGACGGCGAGGTCAGCGACTCCACGCACGCCGAGGACTTCGCGAAGGCGCACCCCGACCGGTTCTTCGAGATGTTCATCTCCGAGCAGCAGATGGTCTCCGCGGCCGTGGGGCTGCAGGTGCGCGGGTACCGGCCGTTCGTGTCGACCTTCGCCGCGTTCCTGTCCCGCGCGTACGACTTCATCCGGATGGCCGCCATCTCCCGGGCGGACCTGGCGCTGTCCGGGTCACACGCCGGGGTGGAGATCGGCGCCGACGGCCCCTCGCAGATGGGGCTGGAGGACCTGGCCAGCATGCGCGCGATCCACGGTTCGACGGTGCTGTACCCGTGCGACGCGGTCTCCTGCGCCGCCCTGGTGGAGCAGCTCGCCGACCGGGCCGGCATCAGCTACCTGCGCACCACCCGGGGCACCTACCCGGTCCTCTACGACAACGGCGACAGCTTCCCGATCGGCGGCAGCAAGCAACTGCGCGGCGGCGAGGACGACCGGGTCGCGCTCATCGGTGCCGGGGTGACCGTGCACAACTGCCTGGCCGCCGCCGACACGCTCGCCGGCCAGGGGGTCAGCGCCCGCGTCATCGACCTGTACTCGGTGAAGCCGCTGGACCGCGACGCGCTGGTCGCCGCCGTCCGGGCAACCGGGGGCCGGCTCGTGGTGGTCGAGGACCACTACCCGCAGGGCGGCATCGGCGCCGCCGTACTCGAGGCGCTGGCCGACCTCGGTGAGCCGTTGCGCGTGACTCATCTGGCCGTACGCGACCTGCCCACCTCGGGCTCCTCCGGCGAACTGATGGACGCGGCGGGCATCGGTACCGACGCCATCGTCGAGGCCGCCCGCGCGCTGGCCTCGGTACCTGCCTGAGCGCAGCCGGAGCCGGTTTATGGCGGAGGCGAGCACAGGCCCACACAGCAACCGCCTGAGCGCAGCCGGAGCCGGTTTGTGGCGGAGGCGAGCACAGGCCCCGCCCAACCGCCTGACGTCCCTCCCCGGTCGCGCTGTGACCGGCGGACAGTAGAGTGGCTCCCCATGGAGTTGCCGGACTGGGTACCGGAGGGCTTGGACGTCAACGTGCCCAACGCGGCCCGCATGTACGACTACGCCCTGGGCGGCTACCACAACTTCGCGATCGACCGCGAGTTCGTGGAGAAGGCCGAGTCCGCGATGCCCGGGGCGAAGCTGCTCGGGCACACCAACCGGGCGTTCCTCGGCCGGGCCGTGCAGTGGCTGGCCAAGGCCGGGATCCGGCAGTTCCTCGACATCGGGTCCGGCATCCCAACGCTGGGCAACGTGCACGAGGTGGCGCAGGAAGCCGCGCCCGACGCCCGCGTGGTGTACGTGGACATCGATCCGGTCGCGGTCGAGCACAGCAGGGCGATCCTGGCGGACAACAGCCGGGCGGTGGCGATCGAGGGCGACCTGCGCCGGCCGCGGGAGATCCTGTACCACCCCGACGTGGTGGGCCTGCTGGACTTCGCCCAGCCGGTGGCGGTGCTGACGATCGCCGTACTGCACTTCGTCTCGGACGACGACGACCCGGCCGGCATCGTCGGGGAGATCCGCGACGCGCTGGTGTCCGGCAGCTTCCTGGCGATGTCGCACGGTACGCCGGTCCACGACGAGCGGGGCACCATCCAGAGCATGTACCGGCAGACGACGACCCCGTTGCACCTGCGTACCGCCGATCAAATCGAGGCGCTGCTCGCCGGGCTCGAAATCGTCGAACCGGGCGTCGTTCCGGTCAGCGACTGGCACCCCGATCCGGCGGGTACGACGGTGCCGGCCCACCCCGGCGTACTGGCGGCGGTCGCCCGCAAGCCGTGACGCGGCGGTAGGCCGCGCGGCGCGGTCGACTCCGTCGCGAGCGGGGTCGTACCGCGCCGCCTCGGCGAAGGCGTTGCCGCCTCGGCGAAGGCGTTCGCTGCCTTGGCGAGGGCGTTTCGGACGAGACTGGATTCTTGTTTCCGAACGGACGATAATCGCGGGGCCGGCCTGTGGCAGCTTCTCGGGACCGACCGCTGAGCGGTCCGCTCACACTCCGGGCGGACTCGGCGGCCGATCCACGTGGCAGCCGCACCTCCGCAAACCCGGAAGGGACACTGATGAGGGAGCACGAGCTTGCTGCCCCGCCCGAGTCCGTTGCCCGACCCCGCTCCGACGCCCTGACCGATCTCGCCCCCGCAACCAACGGCGGCGCGGCACGCAACGGCGGTCCAGCACGCCAAGCCGCCGCAGTACACCAAGCCGCCGCAGTACACCAAGCAGGCGCAGTACACCAAGCAGGCGCAGTACACCAAGCAGGCCCAGCACACCAAGCAGGCCCAGCACACCAAGCCGCCGCGGCACCGGAAATTGTCGAGCTGGCCCGGGACTGGTTCGACGCGATCGCCCTCACCACGTTCGTTCCCGGCGGCCACGCCCGCGGGCTTCCCGTCCTGGTCGACTGCCTCGGCCAGTTCGCGACCGCGCTCCGGGCGCGCCCGCTGGACGAGATCGCCGGCTACCGGGTCGGCTCCGCCCTGGTCGGCGCGAACATGTCGGCACCGGAAACGCTCGGCGCCAGCCTGACCCTGCTCGGTCAGCGCCTCCCACCCGCGCTCGGCGTCGACTCCGAACCGGAGCGCTCGGCGCTCGCCGTGCTGCTGGGCCGGTTCGCCACCGGGTTCACCGACGCGCTGCGCGACCACGCCCTGACCGCGGCCGAGGGGATCCACCGCGCGGAACGGGTCGCCTGGCGACACAAGCAGCAACGCCTGCAGAACAACCTCCAGCACGCGCTGCTGCACGATCCGCTGACCGGCCTGCCCAACCGGGCCGGGCTGACCCGGCGGCTGAGCCAGTTGCTCGCCGACGCCCCCGGCGGCGCTCGGCTGGGCATCTGCCTGCTGAATCTCGACCGGTTCAGCGCCGTGTACGACAGCCTCGGCCCCGCCGCGGGCGACCAGATCCTGCTGGCCGTCTCCACCCGGCTGAGCGCGCTCGCCGCCCGGCAGGGCAATGTCGTCGCCCACCTGGGCGGCGACGAGTTCGCCCTGCTGATCGAGCGCACCACCAGTGCGGAGGACGTCATCAAGGCGACCGACGAGGCGCTGGCCGCGCTGCCGGAACCGATCTGCCTCGACGACGGGCACGAGATCTCGATCAGCGGCCGGGCGGGCATCGTGGAACGGTCGGCGGCCGGCACCGACCCCACCGAACTGCTGCGCGCCGCGCACATCACGCTCGGCTGGGTCACCCGCAACAGCCGGAGCCCGTGGGCGGTGTTCGACCCGCGGCGCAACGCCGCCGACCTGGCTCGGCACGCGCTCGGTGCGGCGATGCCCGCGGCGCTGCGCAACGGCGAGTTCACCCTGGTATACCAGCCGCTCGTCCGGCTCATCGACCGCACCGTGGTCGGGGCGGAGGCGCTGGCCCGCTGGCGGCACCCGCAGCACGGCCTGCTCGGTCCGGCGCAGTTCATCGCGGCGGCCGAGGACACCGGCCTGATCGAACCGCTCGGGCTGCACCTGCTGCGCCTGGCGTGCGCGCAGGCCGCCGAGTGGCAGGAACTCGCATCCGGGCCGCACCTGGTCAGCGTCAACCTCGCCGTGGCGCAGGTCCGTCACCCGGCGCTGCCCGCCCTCGTCGCCGACGTGCTCGACCGCTCCGGGCTGCCGGCGCACCAGCTCCAGCTGGAAATCACCGAGAACGCGTTCGACGACACGGGCGGCGCCAACCTGACCAACCTGCACGCGCTGCACGACCTGGGCATCCGGCTGGCGCTCGACGACTTCGGCACCGGATACTCCAGCTTCGCCTACCTGTCGGAGCTGCCGATCCAGGCGGTCAAGCTGGCCACCGGATTCCTGCGCGGGCTCAACCGGTCGGATGCGCCGCGGCGGTCCAACCGGACGATCCTGCCCGCGCTCATCTCGCTGTGTCACGACCTCGGCCTGACCATCACCGCCGAGGGCATCGAGACCGCCGCGCAGGCACAGCACCTGACCCGGCTCGGCTGCGACCTCGGGCAGGGCTTCCACCTCGCCTCGCCCACCGAGCCGGACCAGATCCCGGGCCTGCTCGGCGGGATCGTGAACGCGACGAACGAATCCCCGGACGAGCCGGCCTGACCGGTCCCGGCGGTCGGTCACCGGGGGGACATGACCTCCCAGAGATTGCCGCTGGCGTCGCGGAACAGCACGCCCCGGGCGGCGTACGGGTGGTCGGTGCGGCCGTTGTCCGGCTGTGCGGGATCGTTGCCGTACGCGATGCCGAGGCGCTGGAGCCGGACGAGGATCGCGTCGAAGCTGTCCGGGTCCGTGTCGAAGGCGAGATGATGTCCGGGCGCCCCGTCGACGGTCATGAAGTCGATGGTGAGCTGATCGTTGACCCGTACCGGTGCGAAGTGCCGGTTGGGCCCCTCGTACCGCAGTCCCATGATCTCGGCGAACGTCCGGGCCGCCTCCTCGTTGTCGCGGGCCGGAACGATGGTGTGGTTGAGCGTGATGGTCAACGCTGCCCCCGATCCGTGTCGAGCGCACCGTGCAGGAACAGGTCGACCACCTTCTCGGTGCTCAGCGTGGGTCCCGCACCGGGCATCCGGCCGTGCCCGAACATCAGGCCGAGAAACGCTTCGGTCAGCGCGTCGACCGGTCCGCGCAGTGCCGCGAAGTCGGGCTCGAACAGTTCGGCCACCGCCTCGTGGACCGCTGCCGTGGCGGCGTCACGCCCGGCCGACCGGCCGGTGCCGGCACCACGCCCGGCTCTGTCGACGTTGCCGGCGCCGTCGGACCCGTCGGCACCGGCGGCTTTGTCGGCAGTGGCGGCGCTGGCGGCGGCTTTGGTGGCAGTGGCGGCATTGGCGGCGGCGGCTTTGTCGGCAGTGGCGGCGCTGGCGGCCCCACGGGCACTGGCGGCATCGCTGGCGCTGCGGGCGTCGCGCGCGTCGGGCAGTCTCCGGCGGTGACCGGTCGCGCTCAGCACGCCGAGCACCGCGCCCATCCGGTCGAGGTGCGCGCGCAGCGCGTCGGCCGCGTCGACCAGCCGCGTGGCAAGCGATTGGTCGAGCGGGATCGAGCGCAGCTGGCCCAGCAGGTTCGTCGGATCCAACGCCTCGGCCACGCACGCGTCCAGCAGCGCGTCCTTGTCTGGGAAGACCCGGAAGATCGTCGCCTCACCGATCCCCGCCGCGCGGGCGACCTGGGCGGTCGTCACCGCCGTGCCGAACTCCGCGACCAGCGGCAGCGCCGCCCGCACCACCGCTTCGCGGCGCTGCTCGGGACTCATGCCCGGCGCCCGGCGCCGGGTAGCTGTGGGTTCCATGAGCACGAGGCTACGGAGTGAGTACTCACTCCGTCAATCGCCTTTCCGCGATGGGACCGATCGGCTGCCCCCTCCGGCGGCGAGGGAGCTGCCCTCCGGCCGCGGGACGGCACGCGCGGATCCCACTCGCCACCCGACGATCGTCCACAGTAGACACATCGTCGCCGGGCGCGAGCCCGCGATCGCCATCACGGTCGATTGGTCATACCGTCACCCCTTCCATCGCGACGGGACCTGGCCGACCTGTACCGGATGTGCCGGGAACAGCGTGCCGCGCGGGCGTGCCGCGAACCCCCTGAGCGGCCGAGGCGGGCGCGCCGCGAACCCCCTGAGGCGCCCGACCGTCCGGTTCCTCCCCGGCGTCCCGGATCGGGCCGCCGTCCCGAGTGTGATCGCGTCCCTGCCGGGTACCGCTTGGGCTGGAGACCGGTACGGGGGGACGATGGGCGCGGTACGTGACGTTCGGGTACGCCCCGCCCTGCTGTACCTGGCCAGCGGTTGGTCCACCCTCGTCACCGACGTGCACGGCCGCATCACCGGCAACGACCCGCAGGGGTTCTTCGCGCACAACACTCGACTGCTGTGCCGCGAACGCATCACGATCGACGGCCGGGAGCCGATCGCGTTCCACACCGCGAACGTAGGCGCCCACGCCCAACTGTCCTACGTGGAGCTTGCGGACGGCGAGAAGCTCCCGTCCGAGGCGTTCTACCTGACCATCGAACGCTTCCTCGGCGAGGGCCTGCGCACCCGGCTCGCGTTGCACAGCTGGGCCGCGGCACCCCGCCGGGTACGGGTCGCCGTCACGCTCTGCGCCGACTTCGCGGACACCCAGGAGGCCGAGCGCGGGTACACCGGGCGGCACGTCGAGGTACGGCGGGAGTGGCACGCGGAACACGACGAGCTGCGGCTCGTCTACGCCAGCCCGAACCCCGAACGACCGGAGCTGGACCGCGCCGTGGCCATCCGGGTCGAGGCCCCGGCGGCCGTGCGCTGCGCGGGCGACACCGTCGAGACGACGCTCACCGTCGAACCGCACGGGTCGTCGTTCCTCGACCTGGTGGCCGAGCCGGTCTTCGACGGCCACCGGATGGCCGCCCCACCGGCGAGCTACGCGGAGACCGAGGACTCGGCCGGCCGGGCCCGTGCCACCCTCGCCGCCGAGTTCACCCAGCTGCGAAGCTCCAATGTGGACGTCGCGACGACATGGACCACCGCCGCGAACGACCTGGCCAACATGCCGCTGGGTTCCCCGCCCGGGCCGGCCGCGCCGTTTGCCGGTGTGCCGTTCTACCAACAGTTCTTCGGTCGGGACACGCTGACCATCTCCTGGCAGGCGCTGCTGGCCGGGCCGACCATGCTGCGCGACAGCCTGCGGATCAATGCCGCGCACCTCGGCCAGCGGGTGGACGACTGGCACGACGAGGAGCCGGGCAAGCTCCTGCACGAGGCGCGCCACGGCCCGTTGTCGGCGCTGGGCGCCGACCCGCTCGGCGGGTACTACGGAGACTGGGCCGCGCCGCTGGACTTCCTGGTGTTTCTCGGCCAGTACCTTGCCTGGACCGGCGACCGCGCGACGATCCGCGAACTGCGCCCGGCCGCCCACGGCGTGCTCGACTGGCTGGCCCATCGCGCAGACCAGGACGGCGACGGATTCCTGGAATATCATCGCCGCTCCCCCGGCGGGGTGAAGAATCAGGGGTGGAAGGACTCCGCGACCGCGATCGTCGACGAGCACGGCGGGGTCGTGGACAACCCGATCGCGACCAGCGAGCTTCAGGGGTACCACTACGCCGCGCTGCGGCACGGCGCGTTCGCCCTCGCCGCCGTCGGTGAGCGTTCCCGCGCCGCCGCCATGGTGGCCCGGGCGATCAGGCTGCGCCGGCGCTTCCACTCCGCGTACTGGATGCCGGAGCACCACAGCTACGCGCAGGCGCTGGGGCCGGACGGGCGGCAGGTGCGGTCGGTCAGCTCGAACGACGGTCACCTGCTGGCCACCGGCATCGTGCCGCACCGGTACGCACCCGCGCTGGCCCGCCGGCTGTTCGCCGACGACATGTTCAGCGGCTGGGGGCTGCGCACGCTGTCCAGCGACCATCCGGCGTACAACCCGTTCAGCTACCACCGGGGCACGGTGTGGCCGGTCGACGCCGGTACCACCGCGTTGGGCCTGGCCCGCTACGGCTGCGTCCGGGAACTGCACCGGCTCGCCGAGGCCACCTTCTCCGCCGCCGCGCTGTTCGAGGGGCACCGGCTCCCGGAGGCGATCAGCGGCCTGCCGCGCGACGCCGCCCACCCGCATCCGGGAGTGCACCCGCAGGCGTGCTCGCCGCAGGGCTGGTCGGCCAGCGCGGTCATCGCCATCGTGCAGGCGCTGCTGGTGCTGCGCCCGATCGCCCCGCTGGGCGCGATCCTGGTCGACCCGCGGCTGCCGGACTGGCTGCCGGACCTGGAACTGGTCGGGGTACGCGTCGGCGACGCGACGTTCGATCTGGCGGTACGCCGGGAGGCGGGCGGCCGGGCCTCGGTGCGTACGAGGGGCGACCACATCACGGTGATCCGCCAGCCTACGCTGCTGTCCCGGTTGTCGTACCAGTTCCTCGACCGGTGAGCCGGCTGCAGGCCGGAACACCGCGGACGAACGCGTCCACCCGCGCCGCCGCCTCCCGGACACGTACCACTTCCAACTGGTCTGACTCGGCGTGTCTACGCCGCGCGAACCAGACCAGTCGTCAGCCGGGCGTGCACGTCACCGACGGGGACGGGTTGCTGCCGGTCCAGCTCGCCAGGAACCCGGCGCTGGTCGTCGCGCCCGGCGCCAGGCTGCCGTTGTAGGACACGTTCCGCAGCGTGACGCTCGCGCCCGCCTGGGTTTCCGTCGCGTTCCACACCTGGGTGACCGTCTGCCCGGCGGTGAAGCCGAGGCCCACCGTCCACCCGGAGATCGGTGCGCCACCGGAATTGCGCACGGTCACGTTCGCCTGGAAGCCGCCCTGCCACTGGCTGGTGACCGCGTACGTCGCCGTACACGCCGCGCCGCCGGCGGGAGGCGTCGGCGAGGTCGACCGGGACGGAGACGGCGACGGGGAGCGGGACGGCGAGCGGGACGGAGACGGGGACGACGACGGCGGTACCGAACGCGACGGAGAAGCCGACGGCGACGCCGACGGGCTGAGCAGCGCGGCCAGCGGCGGGTACCAGCGATTCGACATCTTGAGGTTGCCGGAGTCGTTGGGGTGCACGCCGTCCCCGGTGTCCGTGCTGTCGTCGAACCCGGTCCACTGGTCCACCACGATGATCGGGGACGCGGCCGTGCTCTTCGCGTTCGCCCAGGCCGGGACCTGGCTGTTGAACGCGACCACCCGCGCGGCGCAGTCCGGGCAGCTGCTCGGGTTCATCGGGAGGATCTGCGCCACCAGTACCTTCATGGCCGGGTTGCTGGCCCGCATCTGGTCGATCAGCGTGCCGAACGCCGCGAGGATGGTGGCCGGAGCGATGTTGCTCCACACGTCGTTCGTACCCAGGTGCATCAGCACGATGTCCGGGCGGGTGGCGGACAGCCAGCCGGGCAGCAGGTTCTGGTTCGCGATGTTCGTCGCGAGGAAGCCGCCGTGCCCTTCGTTGTCCCCGTCGTAGGCGACGCCGCAGCCCTGCGGCGGCAGGGTACCCACGAAGTCGATGTTCGTGTAGCCGGCGCTCTGCAGCCTGTTCCACAGCAGCGCACGCCAGCAACCGGGTGAACCGGTGATGGAGTCGCCCAGCGGCATGATGCGGGTCGGCGTGGCCGCCGACTCGGCCGGCCGGGCGACGGCCACCAGGGCGAACAGGAGAGCCAGCGCCGTGACGACGGCGCCGGCGATGCGCTTGAGCATGATGGGAGTCCTTTGCCGCTCGGAGATTCCGCGAGGATTGGCCGACCGCGTGGACGCGGTCGGCGCTCGGCGAGGCCCCGGCGGCCCGACGCTTTCCGTCGATGATAGGCGACGCTCGATGGATAGGCACCGCCCCATGAATGAATGCTTCTCGATGGATGCGAATCGGTGGACGGGGAAGCCGGCGGCGGGCGCGGTGGCGTATAACCGCCACGGCGCGTATTGGTCAACCTGACTCTCTTGCGCCACCGGGTGGGCGCTGACAACCTGACCGCAGCGCGGCTGATCATGCCGGCAGGGAAGGACGAGGATGCCCACCACCGTTGTTTCGCGCCGGCGCCGGTTCGCCACGTTGCTCGCCGGGCTGGCCGGTGCCGTCGGCATCGCCACCGCCGCGGCCACCGCCACGCCCGCGCTGGCCGCTCCGCCCCGGGTACCCGCGCCGACCGGCGGCACGATGTCCGGCGCGGTACCGGCGGCTCCGCCGGCCACCGGCACACACCTGGCCATCGGCACCCCCGCGAGCCTTACCGGCCCGGCCGGAGGCAGCCTGACCGGAAGCGCCGCGAACCGGAGCACCGCAATCCGAAGCACTGCGACCCGAAGTACCGCAGCCGGAACCAACGCGGCCGGAAACAACTACGTCGGCTCGATGGCCACGGCACCCACCCCGCTGCCGCCGTGGGCCGCCGGCGCCAAGGCACCGGCGAAGGCCGGCCCGTCGACCGGCGGGTCGGCCAGCAACGGTGCTCTGCCCGGCAACTACGGCCTCACCAGCTCGCTGCAGAGTTTCCTGAACGCCGGTGGTGTGGACGCGATGGGCGCGTACAGCCAGCTCGGCACCCGGTACGGGCAACTCCCCGGTACCGGAGAAATCATCACCAACGTCTCGGTCGGCGACCTGACCGACCAGTCCATGGCCGACGCCGGCGACGGGTACGTGCGGACCAACGGCCCGACCACCGTCGTGGTGGGCGGCCAGCGCTACCTCGACCTGCCGTCGATGCCGCTGATCCCCACGTACGTCGCCGGCTCCGACGGCAGCCTCGACCCGACCGGGTCGACCGAGGGCCAGGACTCGTCGCTCGGTGAGGTGATGCTCGACTTCGGCGTCATGGCTCCCCTGCCACACGACCGGCAGCGCGCCGGCGAGACCGGCAGCGGCGTCACCGACCTGCTGGGCATCGCGCCCGGCGCCCAGTACCGGCTGGTCGTCCCGCAGCAGGCCACCATCGACCAGATCGGCACCGCGCTGGTCGCCGCGGCCAACCAGAACCCGCGTCCGGACGTCATCACCGCGAGCCTCGGGTTCGGCACCGACACCGCCGGATTCCCCGGCCGGTACCTGGAGGACGACCCGGCGCTGCAGTCCATCATCGCCGGCATCGTGGCGCACCGGCACATCGTCGTGTGCGTGTCCGCCAACGACGGCACCCGGCTGTACACGCCGGCCGCGATCGGCCCGGACGGCGGCGCCACCGCCACCGACCTGACCCGCGACCCGGCGGCGCGCACGACCATCGACGACGACGCCTACTCCACCACACCCAGCGAGGTGCTCGACAGCGGCGCGATCGCGGCCGGCGGCACGACCCTGGACGACACCCTGGCCACCCCGGCGTCGTCGAGGTCCGGCACGGTCGTGGAGACCAGGATCAGCGGCGCGGGCAACTTCGCGTCCGGCTTCGGTACCCGGGTCAACCTGTCCGCGCCCAGCGACGGCATCGTCACGTTCCAGCACACCGCCGGCGGCGCCGCCGACGCCGTCACCCCGGTGCTGTCCGGTGGCACCTCGGCGTCGGCACCGGAGATCGCCGCGGCCGCCGCGGTCGTACTCCAGGCCGCGCGGCTGACCCACCGCGCGATGAGCCCGACCGACGTACGCGACCTGCTGGAGAAGACCGGCCGCGCGGTGCCGACCCCGGCCGCGATCGACCGCACGCTCCAGGTGGGCCCGCAGATCGACCTCAGCCGGGCGGTCGCGTCGCTGCTGCCGCCCGCGCCGAAACCCGCGGTGGTACGCGTGTCGGTGGCGCACCGCGTCACCATCGGCCTGCTCGGCGGACAGTTCCTGGAGAACACCGACCCGGGCGTGCTCGACCTGGCCGGGCCGGACGGCACCGGTGAGGGGCTGACCGGTCCGGTCACGTTCGGGCTGGACACCGTCGGGCTGCCGGCCAGCGGTCCGCTGGACTACGTGCTGCGCGTCGGCTCCACCGAGTTCCACGCGAGCCAGCCGTCGATCCGGGTACTGCCGGCCGACCTGCTCGCCGCGACCGGGCTGCCGGTCGTCGCCACCGCCGACCGGACGGTGAACTACACGCTGCAGGTACGCCGCGGCGGCACGGTGCTCGTCAGCACCGACCGCAGCGTGGTGGTCGGTCCGACCGACGGCACCTACACCGAGGCGAGCGCGCCGGCCGCTCCCGCGACGGCCAAGGTCGGCGCCCCGGTCACCGTGCACTACGACCTGACCGGGGTACGCGACCTCACCGCCCCGCAGATCGCGGTGTCCACCGTCGGGCACTGGAGCCCGGCGACCGCGCCGCTGTTCTCCGAGGGATACACGGTCGACCTGACCGCGACGAAGGGTACGGTCACCATCCCGGCCAGCGCGTTCCGCGGCGGTGCCGGGCTGTACGGGATCGGGATAGTGCAGAATTCCCAAGCCCTCCAGCCGCTGTACGGCGAGTTCACGCCGATCCGCCTGGCCGGCGACGGGTCCGCCCGGCCGGCCGCCCCGACCCTGTCGACCGGCACCGGACGCCAGGCCACCCGGTACGGGCACCTGGCCACGGTCACCCGCGCGGCCAGCGCCTTCAATCTCCGGTACGACGTGCGCGGGGTGCCCGGCGCAACCGGCGCGGTACTGGAGGTCTCCGCACCGGCGCCGACCGTGTACGGGTCGCTGAACACGTTCACCAACGCCAACGGCAACACCCGCGACAACGACGGCGTCAACGCCGGCTCGGTGCTCTACCTGCCGCTGGCCGGCAAGTCCGGCACCCTGCACCGCGACGCGCTCACCCTGGGCATCGCCACGTCGATGAGCTACGACGTGCGGATCCTCGCCACGGACAGGCACGGTGCCGTGGTCGGCCAGGCGTCACCCAGTTCCGAGCTCGTCATCGACGACGGCCTCGTACCCGACGACGGCACGGTGGACAGCTTCGGCATCGCCGGTACCGACTCGGTCGCCGCGGTGCACGACGGAGACGGCGCCTCGGTGCTCCGGTACGCGCCGTCGACCGGCCGGTACGGTGCGGCTCTCGCGCACGACGCCGACCCGGACAGCCGGTACGAGGTGTTCGGCGTCGACGCCGGTACGCACCGGGCGCTGGTGATGCGGTGGAGCTACGCGTCGACCGATCAGCGGCTGCTGACGTACGACACGTCGACCGGCAGGCTGGTCGCCTCGGTGAGCGTGCCCGGATCGCAGTACCAGGTGCTCGGCGGGCGGGTCGACCCGGCCCGGCACCGGGCCGCCGTGCTGGCCCGTCACCAGCCGGACAACGCCGACAGCGTCCTGCCGGTGAGCCTGGCCGACGGCACGCTGGGCACCGCGATCCCGGCCGACGCGCCCGGGATCCAGGCCGGCTGGTACAGCGGAATCGACATCGACTCCCGGACCGGCGTGGTCGAGCTGGCCCACCTGGGCGGCAGCCTGATCTGCATCGGCTCCACCCCGGGCGCGGTGGCCGCGGTGAACCTCGACACGGCCGCGGTGACCGCGTCCTCCGGCGTGCCCGGCTGCGCGTACGGATTCGCCTCCGACGGCCAGGGCGGGAAGGTGTACCAGCTGACCTACCGGTCCTTCTCCGTCAACATCCTGGGCACCACCAGCCTGGTGCCGGTCGACGCCGGCACGCTGACCGCCGGCACCCCGATGGCGGTGCGTACCCAGGTCGGACTCGGTGTGGCGGTGGACGGCACGCACCAGCTCGCCCTGGTGGCGTTCCCCACCCCGACGCCCAAGGCGGTGTTCGGGGTCCCCGGTGGCCTGCTCACCGACAGCAACTCGACCAGCCAGCTCGCGGTCGTGGACCTGGCCACCGGTACCACGATCCGGGTGCTGACCGGGCTGAACCTCACGTCCGGCTTCGGCGGCCCGTACGACGCCGACACCGAACGCTCGATCCAGCTCGACCCGGCCACCCGCACCGGGTGGACCTACGGCCCCGGCGACACCCAGATCCAGCAGTTCAGCTACTGACCCGAGGCGTGCGGGGGTCCCGGGCTCCGGGACCCCCGCGGCGTCTCGTGAGGGGCGGTCCCGTCAGAACCGGGGCGGGCGCCCGGCCATGAACGCCGCCACACCCTCGGCGTACTCCGGGCTCGCGGTCGCCTCGTCGTACAGCGCGGTCATCTCCGGTTCCTCGCCGCTCCCGCCGGCCATCACGCGGTCGATGACGGCCTTGGCACCCCGGACGCTGACCGGCGCGCGGGTGGCGATGCGCTGCGCCAGCGCGGTCGCCCGCACCGGCACCCGGTCCGCCGGATGCAGTTCGTTGACCAGTCCGATGCGCAGCGCGGTGGCCGCGTCGAACAGGTCCGCGGAGAACAGGATCTGCTTGGCCCAGGCCGGACCGACCGCCTCCACCAGGCGCCGGGTCGAGTCGAAGTGGTACACGATGCCGAGGTTGGCCGGCGTGATCCCGAACCGGGAGTCCTCCGCCGCAACCCGGATGTCGCAGGCCAGCGCGAGTTCGCAGCCGCCGCCGACACAGACGCCGGTGATCGCCGCGATCGTCGGGATCCCCGCCGTCGCCAGAGCGCTCGCGGCCGCGTCCACCGCGGCGGAGTACCGCCGGGCACCGTCCACACCGGCGCGCAGCGTGGCGAACTCGCTGATGTCCGCCCCGGCCGAGAAGTGCTCGCCGCCGCGCAGGATCAGTACGCGCGCGCCGCCGGCCCGGACCCGCTCCAGGTATCCGGGGATGGCCTGCCACATTTCCAGGCTCAGCGCGTTGCGCTTCGCGCGGCGGTCGATGACGATGCTCGCCAGCCGGCCGTCGAACTCCAGTCGTAGATGCTCGGACATGCGCCCATCCTGCCGGTCACCGCCCCCGGCCCGGTCCGCGCCCCTCAGGGCGGCCCGCCGCCTGATGCCCCGCCCCGCCCCGGCCGCGCTGTCTTGGCCGTCCCCGGCCGCTGCTGTGGCGGTTCGCCTGGAGCTGCGGGCCCCTCCTCCGCGGCGGCTCACCCGGAGCCGGAGGACCCTCTTCAACACGCTTTGCTCTGCTTACCCATAGGCAACACAAACGGCGTTCGAGTGTTGCGTCCAGGTAAGCAGAGCAAAGGTTCCACGAGGGACACCCACGGCAGACACCGACGACGCATCTCCGCGGCCGGCGGCGCGGGACAGTGCCAGCCGCGCCGGATAACGAAAACCCCCGACCGGTACCGCCGTCGAAAGGCCCAACGCGGGCCGGCGCGGGGATCGCCCTCCGGCGGAGGCTGGCGTCCCGGCTTGGCCGACGTGCACCGCGCATCTCGGAGAGCGTTCTCCGAGAAGGCCCAGCACGCCCGATTCATGCCGTTTTGTCGTTTGTTAGCGCGACCTCGTCGCGCTCCGAACGATTTGGTCGATGAGAATATCTGCGGCAATGGTGCCCGCGACAACAAATACCCTGGCCAGGAAGCATGAGGCCGACGACAGCGAGATCAATCGATCTTCCGTTACCGAAACGTGCCCTGCCGGCTGCCTTGACAGGGGTCTGAACCACGGCAACTCTCTCTTGGAGAGCGCTCCCCCATCAATGCCCCCGGATCCCTTTCCGGACCGTTTCCGTCCCAGCCCCACCGGCAAGCGCGACGACGCCGTCACCGACCGCCGCCGCGCGATGCCGCACATCCGGAACCTGGAGATGCCATGCAACTCGACGCTCCCCCACGTGCCGCTCACCGGCGCAGACCGCTCTACCTGCTGGCCCTGATGACCGCGGTGGTCGCGCTGCTCGCCGGGTACGCGCTGTCCACGTCCATGACGGCCGCCCACGCGGCGACCACCCTGCTGTCACAGGGCAAGCCGGCCACCGCCTCGTCCAGC
>NZ_BONZ01000107.1 GCF_016862975.1 Rugosimonospora africana | reverse complement strand
TGCCCAGGCGACCATCAGCCAGGTGGTGCTCAACTGGGAGGCGGCCTACGCCAAGTCCTTCCAGCTCCAGACGTCCAACGACGGCACCACCTGGACCTCCATCTACAGCACCACGACGAGTACCGGCGGCAACCAGACGCTCAACGTCACCGGCACCGGTAGGTACGTGCGCATGTACGGCACCGTGCGCGCCACCGCCTACGGGTACTCGCTGTGGGAGTTCCAGGTCTACGGCTCCACCGGCACCGGTACCGGCTGTGGCACCACCAACGCGGCGCTGAACCGTCCCGCCAGCGCCTCGTCGACGGAGAACGCCGGCACCCCGGCCTCGGCAGCGGTCGACGGCAACACCGGTACCCGGTGGTCGTCCGCGGCCAGCGACCCGCAGTGGTTGCAGGTCGACCTCGGTGCCTCGACCAGCATCTGCCAGGTGGTCGTCAACTGGGAGACCGCGTACGGCAAGTCGTTCCAGCTCCAGACGTCCACCGACGGCACCACCTGGACCTCGATCTACAGCACCACCACCGGTACCGGCGGGGTGCAGACCCTGAACGTGTCCGGCACCGGCCGGTACCTACGGGTGTACGGCACCGTGCGAGCCACCCAGTACGGCTACTCGATCTGGGAATTGCAGGTCTTCACCGGCACGAGCACGTCCGGCCCGTCGCCGAGCGTGTCGCCCACGCCGTCCACCACCCCGACCGGCCCACCGGTCACCGGCGGCGGCTCGCTGGGTCCGAACGTCATCGTGTTCGACCCCTCGATGTCCGGCGCCAGCATCCAGAGCCAGCTGGACACCGTGTTCCACCAGCAGGAGAGCAACCAGTTCGGCACCCAGCGGTACGCGCTGATGTTCAAGCCCGGCAGCTACAGCGGCTTCAACGCCCAGATCGGTTTCTACACCTCGATCCTGGGCCTCGGGCAGAACCCGGACGACGTGCAGATCCACGGTGACATCACGGTCGACGCGGGCTGGTTCGGCGGCAACGCCACGCAGAACTTCTGGCGTTCCGCCGAGAACCTGTCGGTCTACCCGTCGGCCGGCTTCACCCGGTGGGCGGTGGCGCAGGCCGCTCCGTTCCGCCGGATGGACATCCACGGCGACCTGAACCTGGCCCCGAACGGGTACGGGTGGGCCAGCGGCGGGTACATCGCCGACAGCCGGGTCAGCGGCACCCTCCAGCCGTACTCGCAGCAGCAGTGGTTCACCCGGGACAGCCAGATCGGCGGGAACCTCAACGGCGTGTGGAACATGGTGTTCTCCGGGGTGCAGGGTGCGCCGGGCAACAGCTTCCCGAACCCGCCGTACACGACGGTCGCGACCAGCCCGGTGACCCGGGAGAAGCCGTACCTGTACCTGAACTCGGCCGGCGCCTACAACGTGTTCGTCCCGAACATGCGGACCAACTCGTCGGGCGTCACCTGGGCGAACGGGAACACCCCGGGCACGTCGATCCCGCTCACCCAGTTCTACGTCGTCAAGTCGGGTGACACGGCGCAGACCATCAACAACGCGCTGAGCCAGGGCTTCAACCTGCTGTTCACGCCGGGCATCTATCACGTCAACCAGACGCTCAACGTGACTCGGGCGAACACCGTGGTGCTCGGCATCGGGTACCCGACCATCATCCCGGACAACGGGGTCGACGCGATGCACGTGTCCGATGTGGACGGTGTGAAGCTCGGCGGGCTGCTGTTCGACGCGGGTACGGTCAACTCGCAGAACCTGTTGGTGGTGGGCGCGAACGGCTCGACCGCCAGCCACGCGAGCAACCCGACCTCGATCCAGGACGTGTTCTTCCGGATCGGTGGGGCCGGGCCGGGCGCGGCGACGAACAGCCTGGTGGTCAACAGCAACAACACCATCATCGACCACATCTGGGCCTGGCGGGCCGATCACGGCGCGGGTGCCGGCTGGACCAGCAACCCGGCCGCGACCGGGCTGATCGTCAACGGGAACAACGTGATGGCGTACGGCCTGTTCGTGGAGCACTACCAGCAGTACGAGGTGCTCTGGAACGGCAACGGCGGCCGGACCATCTTCCTGCAGAACGAGATGCCGTACGACCCGCCGAGCCAGGCGGCCTGGCGCAGCGGGGCCAACGGGTACGCGGCGTACAAGGTGGCGGACAGCGTCACCTCGCACGAAGCGTGGGGCCTGGGCAGCTACTGCAACTTCACCGCCGACCCGTCGATCCACGCCGACCACGGGTTCGAGGCGCCCAACAACTCCGGGGTGAAGTTCCACGACCTGCTCACCGTGTCGCTCGGCGGGAAGGGCACGATCGACCACGTCATCAACGGCACCGGCGGCGCGGCCCAGGGCACGGCCACGGTACCGGTGAACGTTGTCAGCTACCCCTGACCGATACCGTCCATAGTGGATAGTCGTGCGCCCCGGCGGAGTCCCGCCGGGGCGCACGCTCACCACCAGTCGCTGAAGTGGTGCACCGGGCCGTGGCCGGAGCCGACGTTCAGCCGGTCGGCCGCGGCCAGCGCACCGCTCAGGTACCGCTTGGCGTCGGCCACCGCGTCCGGCCAGCCGGAGCGCTGCGGCCGCAACGCGGCGATCGCCGAGGACAGCGTGCACCCGGTCCCGTGGGTGTTGCGGGTGGGTATCCGGGGAGCGGTCAGCCGCACCGGTTCGCCGGTCGCGTCCATCGCCAGCAGGTCGGGGCACTCCGGGCCGGTGAGGTGGCCGCCCTTCAACAGGACCGCCGGGCCCAGCCGGACCAGGTCCGCCAGTTGCTCGCGCATGCCGTCCTCGTCGACCGCCTCCGGTACCCCCAGCAGGTCGGCCGCCTCCGGCAGGTTCGGCGTCACCAGGTCGACCAGCGGCAGCAGTACCTCGCGCAGTTCGCGTACCGCGTCGGCGGCGAGCAGCCGGTCCCCGCTCTTGGCCACCATCACCGGGTCGAGCACCACGTACGGTGGCCGGCGCGCCGCCAGCACCCCGGCCACCGCGCGGGTCACGTCGGGGGTACCCAGCATGCCGATCTTCACCGCGTCCACCCGCACGTCGTCGAACACCGCGTCGAGTTGGGCGGCGACGAACGCGGCCGGCACCGGGTGGATTTCGCGCACCCCGCGGGTGTTCTGCGCGACCAGCCCGGTGACCACGCTCATCCCGTAGGTACCCAGCGCCGAGAACGTCTTGAGGTCGGCCTGGATGCCGGCGCCGCCGGTGGGGTCGGTGCCGGCGATCGTGAGCAGGTTCGCTATCACCCGACCCCCGTTCCGCTGGCCAGCCGGCGCCGGGGCAGCCCGGCGGACGCGGCCGCCAGCAGCAGGGTGGCCACCCCGGCCACGGCGAACGACACCAGTGACGCGCTCGCCCAGGACGGTGGATGCAGCCGCAGCCACGACTGGGCAGCGGTCCAGAACCGCTGCCAGCCGCCGATCGCCCCGGGGTTGACCAGCTGGTACGCGGCGAAGCCCAGCAGCCACGGCAGGAGCAGCGCGGGCCGGGCCGGCGCCCGGTCGGAACAGTCCCAGCCCTCCGGCCGGCGTACCACGAAGTAGTGCACCGCGAAGACCGCGAACATCGGTACGAAGACCGAGCCGAGCAGGTACAGGAAATCCTGGTACGCGGCGATCCGCAGGACCAGCGCGCCGACCGTGGCCAGGGTACCGATCGCGACGGCAAGCACCCGCCGGTCGGTCAGCGGCCGAAGGTTCTGGATGGACACCACGGTCGAGTACACGTTGGTGAACGACTCGTCGAGTTCCCGCGCTATCAGCACGCCGAAGGCCAGCCAGCCCAGCGGCACCGCGAGGAACGCGCCGAACAGCTGCCCCTGCGGGTCGCCGGAGCCGGTGGCCAGCGTGGTGAAGGCCAGCAGCCCCAGGCTGTAGCAGGCGATCTGGGTGACCGAGTAGCCCAGCAGCGACCCGACCAACGCCGCCCGCGGGGTGCGGGCGTGCCGGGAGTAGTCGGCAGCCAGCGGGATCCACGAGACGGCGACCGCGATCGCGACGTCGGCGGCCGGCCAGAAGCCCGACCAGGAGCCGTGGGTCAGCGACGGCAACGGGTGCCGGGCGGCCTGCACGATCAGGTACCCGACGGCCAGGATCACGGCCACCAGCGCGTACCGGCGCAGCAGCCGCACCGCCCCCAGCGGCCGCAACGCCATGGCCGTGGTCGCGACCCCGGCCAGCACGACGTACGGCCAGTGCACCCGCCAGGGCAGCAGGCGCTGCGCCGCCTCCGAGATCACGACCAGCTCGAAGACCGCCCAGCCCAGGCACTGCACCAGGTTCAGCGCCGTCGGCAGGTACGACAGCCGGGCGCCGAACAGGCCGCGCAGCAGCACCATCGCCGGTGCCGCGGACCGCGCCCCGGCGTAGCTGGCCAGCGCCAGCAGCACGGTGCCGATGAGGGTACCGGCGACGGTCGCGGTGAACGCGGCGACCAGCGACAGCTGCGGCACGCCGGCCGGCATGAGCACGAACAGCGCGCTGACCGGGCCGAGCAGTGTCATGCCCAGGTTGCCCCACAGCGCGACCTGGTCGAGCAGGCCGAGCGTGCGGGGCGGTGGGTCCGCGAGGGTGAGGCCGGGCTCGGTGCGCACCGGCTCCGGGGTGTCCAGGACTGTCTGGTTCATGGTGCGCTCCCTACGCCGGCATTACCCGGTCAGGTTCGGCGGTCGGCGGCGTCAGCCGCCCTCTCAGCCCGGTCCCTCCGAGCTCCCGCGGGTGGTGATGGACAGGCCCGGGACTACAGCACTGCCATGCCCCGGGTGGGCGAGGACGCCTGGGCGTGTACCCGGCGCGGGATGCGACCGGCCCGGTACGCCAGCCGGCCGGCCGTGACCCCGGCGGCCATCGCGGCCGCCATCATGGCCGGGTCCTGTGCCCGGGTCACCGCCGAGGCGAGCAGCACCGCGTCGCAGCCCAGCTCCATGGCCAGAGCGGCGTCCGACGCCGTACCGATGCCGGCGTCGAGCACGACCGGCACCGTCGCCTCGGCGACGATCAGTTCGATGTTGTGCGGGTTCAGGATGCCCAGGCCGCTGCCGATCGGGGCACCCAGCGGCATGACCGCGGCGCAGCCCAGCTGTTGCAGTCGCCGGGCCAGGATCGGATCGTCGCTGGTGTAGACCAGGACGGTGAATCCGTCGGCGACCAGCTTCTCGGTCGCGTCCAGCAGCTCGGCCGGGTCGGGCAGCAGGGTCTCGTCGTCCGCGACGACCTCCAGCTTCACCCAGTCGGTCTCCAGCGCCTCCCGGCCCAGTTGCGCGGTCAGCAGCGCCTCCCGCGCGGTACGGCAGCCCGCCGTGTTGGGCAGCACCCGCACCCCGCGGCCGATCAGCACGTCGAGCACCGAACCGGCGGTGCCCGGGTCGACCCGGCGCATGGCGACCGTGGACATCGCGGTGCCCGAGGCCGCGATCGCCGCGTCCAGGACCTGGGGGCTGGGCGCTCCCCCGGTGCCGAGGATGAGCCGGGAAGCCAGCTCCTGCCCGGCGATGATCAGCGGATCGTCCATGTCAGCCTCCCTGTACGGCGGTGAGCAACTCGACCCGCTGGCCCTCGCACAGCGCGACCCGGTCCCAGGTACCGCGGGGCACGACCGCCCCGTCGACGGCGGCGGCCACCCCGCGCACCGACGGCGCACAGGTGGCGACCAGGTCGGCGACGGTGGCGCCGTCGGGCAGGTCGACGGGCTCACCGTTGAGCGTCAGCGTCATACCTCTACCTCCGAACGGGTGAACCGCCGCGGGTCGCAGGCGGCCAGGTCGGTGTCGGGTGGCCGGCCGGTGGCCAGGTCGGCCACGGCGTCGGCGGTCAGCGGCGCGAGCAGGATCCCGTTGCGGTAGTGCCCGGTCGCCACGATGAGGCCGTCCAGGGCGCTGGCCCCGATCATCGGCAGGTTGTCCGGCGAGCCCGGGCGCACGCTCGTGCTGACCTCCTCGAACCGCACCTCACCGAGGGCCGGGACGAGCAGTTGGGCGTCGCGCAGCAGCTCGTACACGGCGCCGGCCCGGGGGCTCAGGTCGAACCCGGCCTCCTCGCTGGATGCGCCGACGACCAGGCTCCCGTCGCCGCGGGGTACGAGGTAGACCGGGTTGCCCCGGACGGCTCCCCGGACCACGTGCGCCAGCAGCCCGGCCGGGCCGCGCAGGCGCAGCGTCTGGCCCTTGACCGGGCGGACCGGCGGGAGCGCGCCCGCCGGCAGGGTGCCGATCGTGGCCGACCACGCGCCGGCCGCGAGTACCGTGGTGCCGGCGCGGACCGCCTGCCCGTCTCCGGTACGCACGCCGGTCACCCGGTCGCCGTCGACCAGCCAGCCGCCGACCCGGGCGCGGATCTCGCGTACCCCGGCGACGGCCACGGCCCGGGCGAGCGCGCCGTGCAGCAGCCGGTTGTCGATCTGGTGGTCGTCGGCCGCCCACAGCCCGCCGGGCAGCCCGGCGGCCAGGCCCGGTTCCGCCTCACGCAGCTCCCGGGCGGTGAGCATCCGGGATTCGACCCCCAGCGCGGCCTGGAACGCGTGCAGGTCCCGCAGCGCCGCGAGGTCGGCGGCGTCCCAGGCGGCCTGGACGGTGCCGCACCGGGCGTACCCGACGTCCAGGCCGACCAGGTCGGCCAGCTCGGCGACGAAGCCCGGGTACCGGGCGGCGGAGTCCTGGTTGAGCGCGAGCAGTGAGCGCCCCTCGTAGTGCAGCTCGGTCACCGGGGCGAGCATGCCGGCGGCGGTCCACGACGCACCCGAGCCCGGCTGGGGATCCACCACGGTCACCGTGAGTCCGCGTTGCGCGCAGCGCCAGGCCACGGAGAGCCCGATCACCCCCGCGCCGACCACGACGACGTCGGCGGTACTCCCCATCCGACCTCCCAGCGGATCCGCCGCGGCACACACCGTCACCGCGGCCGGTGGCTGGGGTCGAAGAGCGCTCCCTGCGCCGGCATTATCCGGATCAGGTTCGACGGTCGGCGGCTCCCAGCCAGCCCTCTCAGCCCGGTCTACCGGGCTCCCGTGCAGGACTCACCATACGCGCCGGCGCCCGGTGGTGCATCGGGTACCGTCGCGCAGCATGAGCGAGCTGTCTGCCGAGGAGGTTCGGGCGGCCCTGGGCCGGGCCCGGCTGTACCTGTGCACCGACGCCCGGCAGCGGCAGGGTGACCTGGCCGACTTCCTCGACGCCGTACTGGCCGGCGGGGTGGACATCGTGCAACTGCGGCAGAAGGGCCTGGAGGCCCGGGATGAGCTGCGTCACCTGGAGGTGTTCGCGGAAGCGGCGGCGCGTCACGGGAAGCTGTTCGCGGTCAACGACCGGGCGGATGTCGCCTACGCCTGCGGGGCGCCGGTGCTGCACCTGGGCCAGGACGACCTGCCGGTACCGGTGGCCCGCCGGATCGTCGGCGACCGGCCGGTGATCGGGCGCTCGACGCACTCCCCCGGCCAGTTCGACGCGGCGCGCGACGAGCCGGGCGCCGACTACCTCTGCGCGGGGCCGACCTGGGCCACGCCGACGAAGCCCGGCCGCCCGGCCGCCGGCCTGGACCTGCTGGACCACGCCTCGGTGGCGGCGACCGCCCGGCCCTGGTTCGCCATCGGCGGCATCGACTCCGGCCGGCTGGACGAGGTCCTCGCCCTGGGCGCCCGCCGGGTGGTGGTGGTCCGGGCGATCACCGAGGCGGAGGACCCGGGCGCCGCCGCCCAAGACTTCGCGCGCCGCCTGGCGGCAGCCGAGAGGCGGTGACCCTCCCGTTTCCGGTCGGGTCACCGCCTCAGCGGTTGGTTCGACGAGTCTGGCTCGGCGCGTCTGACTGCCGCGCGACGGCCCCGACCAGTCTTGTGTCAGCCGATTACCTCGCCGAGCACCGGCACGAGGTTGCCACCCATGCCCGGGCTGCGCCGGCCGGCGGCCCCGCGGCGGTGGTTCGTACGCGTGTTCATCGTGGCTCCCTCCTCCGGTACCGAAACGGACGATCCGCGATGTCCCGGCATGCTTTTACGAGACAAGTGACTGCCAGGTGAGCGTCCCGACGACGCCGTCCGGGTCCAGGCCCTTGCTCGTCTGGTAGGTCTTGACCGCCGCCGAGGTGGCGGCATCGAACGTGCCGTTCACGGTCAGTGCCGCGCCGTGCGCGTTCAGTTCGGCCTGGACCGCGTTGACCGCCGGACCGGTGCTGCCCTGCTGGACGGTGACGACCAGCGCCTGCCAGGTGTTGGCCCCGACGATGCCGTCCGTCTCCAGGTGATTGCTCGACTGGAAGGAGACCACCGCGGTCTTGGTGGCCGGTCCGAAGTCGCCGTCCGGGTCGAGCTTCGCGCCGTGCGCGTTGAGCAGGTACTGCACCGTGGTGACCCGCCGGCCGGTCTGGCCCTGCTGGACCAGCGGCCAGGTCAACACGGGCGGGGGCGGCGGCGGGGTGTAGTTGCCCAGCGCGAACGTCTTCAGGTCGGCGAGGCTTCCGTTGAAGACGTCCTGGTCACCCGGGAACGTGCCGCTGTCGGCCGTCTGCCAGACCGTGTAGGCGCTCCAGCCGTTGGGCAGCGGACTGTACGTGCCGGTGTAGTTGGCGATCCACAGGGGGTTCGTGGCGGCGAACCCGCTGTAGTTGCCGGTACACGTCTTCCACCAGTCGGTGGTGGAGTAGATCGCCGGGTACCGGCCCGTGCGCGCCACGTACTCGGCGTTGAACGCGGTGATCCAGGCGACCATCGCCGACTGGCTGATCCCGTAACAGGTATTGGTATTGCCCGCCGGGGCATACTCGATGTCCAGCGCACCCGGCAGGGTCTTGCCGTCCGCCGTCCAGGCGCCGCCGTGGTCGACGAAGTAGTCGGCCTGGTTGGTGCCCGACGACGCGTTCGGGTGGGCGAAGTGGTACGCGCCGCGGATCAGGCCCGCGCTGGCCGACCCGTTGTACTGCTGGCTGAAGTACCCGCTGACGTAGTTGTTGCTCTCCGTCGCCTTGACGTACGCGAACGACGCGCCGTTGGCGGCCACCGAGGCCCAGTTGACATTGCCCTGGTACCCGCTGACGTCGAGGCCCTTCAGCGACGCCGCGACAGCCGGGGACACCGACGGCGCGAGGGTGCGCGCGGCGAGTCCGGACCCGGCGTGGTCGCCCTCCTCCTGCTGGGCGTCGGGTGAGACGACCGGCGAGGTGGCCCGGCCGGTGGCCGCGTGGGCGGCCTGCGGAAGTGCGATTCCCAGCAGCGCGGTACCGCCGACGGCCGCCGCCGCGACGAGGCGCGCCAGCGCGCTCACAGGGTGTGGCTGGAGTTCGCGGGCGGATCTCCATCGCGGCCGGGGGCCCGGTACTCCCGATCGGTTCAGGGTCGTTGTCATCGTGTGGATTCCTTCTCGGTCGAGGTCGGTCTGGCCAACAATGACGTTTGTCGACGCCCCGTGATCTGCGGTCCGGCCGGTCCCGATCGATGGTGACGAGGGGGGTTCCGCCGTGCGAGCAACACCGCCGACGTGCTGGTTTATACGTCCGCCGGGTTGTCCGGTGTCGATGGGTGGACGCCGGACAACAACCTCCGGATAATGGCCGCGCGGCGGAAATGCTGGCTTTCGGCCGCCCCATTCGTGGGATGTCTCGTCGAAGGGTGAGATAGCCGTGCCGCGCACAGAGCGACCGCTCGACACCGACGATCAAGCCTTGACCAATTTCGCCGCTGACCTGCGCCGGTTGCGGGAGAAGGCGGGAAGCCCGCCATACCGGGAGTTGGCCAGGCGGGCCCACTACTCGTCGACCACGCTCGCCGACGCGGCGGGCGGGCGGCGGCTGCCCAGCCTGTCGGTCACGCGGGCGTACGTGCGCGCGTGCGGTGGCGATCCGTCCGGCTGGGAGGCCCGCTGGCACGAGGTCGCCGCGGAGCTGGCCGAGCCGGTACCGGACGAGTCCACCGACGCCGAGGATGCGCGCCGCTGCCCGTACGCCGGGTTGGCCGCCTTCGGCCCCGACGACGCCGGACGGTACTTCGGCCGGGAGCAGTTGACCGAGGACCTGATCGCGCGAGTACGCAAGCACCGGGTGGTGATCGCGTTCGGCGCCTCGGGCTCCGGCAAGTCCTCGCTGCTGCGTGCCGGCCTGATCCCGAAGCTGAGCGAAGACGGGCGGCTCCCGCTGCTGTTCACCCCCGGGTCGCACCCGCTGGAGGAGTGCGCGGCACGGCTCGCCGCCCTGACCGGCGGCTCCGCCGCGACGCTGCACCGGGAGCTGAACACCGATCCGCTGGCGCTGCACCTGAGCGCGCTGCAGGCACTGACCGCGGGTCCGCGGGGCGCGACACCGGCCGGCGGCGGGGGCGACCGGCCGGCACGCCGGGCCGACGACGGCGAACTGCTCATCGTGGTGGACCAGTTCGAAGAGGTCTTCACCCTGTGCCACAGCCAGCGGGAACGCACCGCGTTCATCGCCGCGCTGACCGCCGCGGCCCGCGCCGACAACAGCCGTACCCGGGTCGTGCTGGGGGTGCGGTCCGACTTCTACGCGCACTGCATGGAGTACCCGGACCTGGTCGACGCGCTGCGCGACGCTCAGCTTCTGGTCGGTCCGATGAGCACCGAGGAGCTGCGGCGCGCGGTGAGCCAGCCGGCCACCGACGCCGGGTGCACGATCGAGGGCGCGCTGGTGGCCCGGGTGGTCGCCGACGCGACCGGGCAGGCCGGCGTGCTGCCCCTGGTCTCCCACGCGCTGCGGGAGACCTGGTCACGGCGCCGGGGAAACACGCTCACGCTGGTCGGGTACGAGGCGTCCGGCGGGATGCGCCACGCCCTGGCCCGCACCGCGGAGTCGGTGTATACCGGCCTGACCGCCGAGCAGCAGCGGCTGGCGCGCGGCGTGTTCCTGCGGCTGGTCGCGCTCGGCGAGGGCACCGACGACACGAAGCGGCGGGTCAACCGCGACCAGCTCGACCCCGGGACCGCACCGGTGGTCGACGCGCTGGCCAACGCGCGGCTGGTCACCGTCGACGTGAGCACCGTCGAGCTGACCCACGAGGCGCTGCTGCACGCCTGGCCGCGCCTGCGTGGCTGGATCGATCAGGACCGCGCCGGGCTGCTCATGCACCAGCAGCTCGCCGACGCGACCACGCTCTGGGAGCGGGAGGGGCACGATCCCGGCGCGCTGTACCGGGGCGGCCGGCTGGCCGCGGCGCTGGAATGGGCCCAGTACCACCGCGACGACCTGCCCATCGACGGAGGCATCGCGCAGTTCCTGACCGCGTCGAAGCGGCAGGAGAGCCGCGCGGCCCGGATGCGCACCGCCGCCCTCGTCGTGCTCTCGGCGTTGACCCTGATCGCGTCGGCGGCGGCCGGGGTGGCGCTCCAGCAGCGCTCCGCGGCCCGGCAGGATCTCAACCGCGCGGTCGGCACGCAGACCACTGTGGAGGGTGAGCAGGTACGGGCGACCGACGTGTCGTTGTCCGCCCAGCTCAGCCTCGCCGCGCACCGGATCCAGCCGACCCCGCAGACCTATACCGACCTGCTCAGCACCGAGACCGCGCCGCTGGCCATCTCTCTCGGCGGGTTCAAGGACACCGTGTTCGGGGTCGCGTTCAGCCGCGACGGCAAGCTGCTGGCCACCGGCGCCAAGGACGGCACGGTCCGGCTGTGGAACCTGTCCGACCCGGCCCGCCCGGTCCCGTACGGCGACCCGGTGCAGGCCGACCGGAAGAGCGTGTACTGGGTCGCGGTGAGCCCGGACGGGAAGACGCTGGCGACCGCCGACCGCGACGGTACGGTCGGCCTGTGGGGCATCGCCGATCCCCGGCACCCGCGACGGCTGGCCCATCTGGCCGCGCACCGGGGCATCACGTTCTCGGTGGCGTTCAGCCCGGACGGCCGGACGCTGGTCAGCGCCGGCGACGACGCCACCTTCCGGCTGTGGAACGTCAGCGACCCGGCTCACGCGCAGCCGTGGGGGCCGGGCGTGCTGGCCGGTTCGGACGCGCTCGCGTCGGCCGAGTTCAGCCCGGACGGGCACCTCGTCGCGACCGCCGGACACGACGGCCGGATCGGGCTGTGGAACGTCACGGACCCGAGCCACCCGGTGCTGTCCGCAACCGCCGTGGGCAGCACCGGCGCGGTACTCGCGACCGCGTTCAGCCCGGACGGCAACACACTGGCCAGCGTGGGCGTCCGCCACACCGCCCGGCTGTGGGACGTCCATGACCCCACCCGCCTGGTACCGCTCGGCGACGGGCTGACCGGGCACGACGACACGGTGTTCGCGGTGGCGTTCAGCCCGGACGGCCGGACGCTGGCCACCGCCGGCGCGGACCAGGGCATCCGGCTGTGGAACGTCACCGACCCGGCTCACGCGCTGCCGCTCGGGGAACCCCTGACCGGTCACACCGGGTACGTGTACTGGCTCGCGTTCAGCCCGGACGGCACCCTGGCCAGCGCGGGCGGGGACAAGACGGTACGGCTGTGGGACCTCCCGCACACGGTGGTGGCCTGTCCCAGTTACCTCAACGGGGTGGCGTTCACCAAGGACGGCGACCTGCTGGCCACGGCCAGCACCGACGGCACGGTACGGCTGTGGGACGTCACCGACCCGGCTCACCCGACGCAACGGGGGGAGCCCCTGACCGCTCACCACAACGCCGTGATCAGTGTGGCGTTCGATCCGCGGCAGCCGATCCTGGCGACCGGCAGCCGGGACAGGACGGTACTGCTGTGGGACGTCAGCCAGCCGGACCATCCGCGCCAGTTGGGCGGTGCGCTGCAGGCCGGTACCGGCGAGGTGAGCACCGTGCGGTTCAGCGCGAACGGGGTGCTCGCCGTCGCGGACCTCGACGGCACCATCCAGCTGTGGGACGTCACGAACCCGGCCAACCCCCGCCGGGCGGCGATGCTCCAGCAGGGCGACGTCACGGCCGCCCACGGGGTGCACGCGGTGGCGTTCAGCGCCGACGGGACGCTGTTGGCCAGCGCCGGTGCGGACGACACGGTACGGCTGTGGAACGTCAGCGACCCGGATTCCCCGGTCGCGGTGGCCACCCCGCTGGAGAGCCAGAGCGGTGGCGTACTCGACGTGGCGTTCAGCCCGGACGGGCACACCCTGGCGACCGCGAACCAGGATCACTCCGTACGGCTGTGGGACGTCCGCGACCCGGCCCACCCGGTCCGGATCGGACAGAACCTGACCGGCCACACCAGCTTCGTCTACTCGGTGTCGTTCAGCGCGGACGGGCGCACGCTGGCCAGCAGCAGCCAGGACGACACGATCCGGCTGTGGAACGTGACCGATCCGGCGCATCCGACCGCGATGGGCCAGCCGCTGATCGGGCACACCGCCCCGATCGACGAGGTGGCCTTCGGACCGGACCCCCACCGCCAGGTGCTCGCCAGCGCCAGCGACGACCACACCCTCGCGCTGACCGAGCTGGACGCCGGCCAGGCGGCGCGGCGGATCTGCGCGGTCACCGGCGGGGTGCTCGACCGGGCGCAGTGGCGTCAGTACATCCCGGAGCTGCGGTTCGACCCGCCGTGCGCGAACGGCCGCCCGGAATAGCCGCCGCCGGGCCCGCGTTGTCCGCTACCGGATAGGCAGGCGTTCGATCGGCGGCAAGGAGGACCATCGTGGATCCCATCGCGGAGTACCAGCGGGCGGGCCTGTACCTGGAGGCCGGCGACCCCACGGAAGCCGCCCGGATCCTGGAGCAGGTCATCGAGGCGGAGCCGACCAACTCGGGTGTCCGGCTCCAGCTCGCCCTCGCCTACTTCGGCTCGGCGCAGCTGCGGCGCGCCGAGACCGAGTTGCGCGCACTGGTGGAACGGGACCCCAGCGACCATTTCGCCCATCACGTGCTGGGCCGGACTTTGGAGCGGATGAGTCGACCCTCCGAGGCGCTGCCGCACCTGCGGCTGGCGGTGGCCATGTCGCCGCTGCCCGACTACCGCGACGCGCTCGACCGGGTCGCGGCGCGCGTGGGTCCGAACCGCCGCCTGGCGCGGCCGTAGGCGAGCACAGGCCACGTGATATGGCCTAGCGGATGGCCCCGGGTGGTAGCACGGCGTGGACGCCGACCACGTGATTGACGATCTGCGTGACGCGTAGGTCGACGGCCACGCTGGCCAGTGGGATGGCGTCCCGCCGAGATACCCCGTACAGCCTGCCGAGCAGCGCGAACATCGACTCCAGCGCGTGGTAGGTGGCGTCGGTCTGGTTGTCGCCCAGCCCCATGGTCACCCACCCGGCGGGCGTGTGCGCCACCGGTCCGGTCAGCGTCAGGTCCTCGCGTAGCCCGAAGGTCAGGTCCACCCGGTCCATCGGACATTCGATCGCGGTACCGCCGACCTCCCCGTCGCCCTGCCGGGCGTGCCCGTCGCCGACCGAGAACAACGCGTCCGGCACCGGTACGGGCAGGTACAGGGTGCTGCCGGTGACCAGTTCCTTGCAGTCGAGGTTGCCGCCGTGGGTCCGGGGCGGGATCGTCGAGTGCTCGCCGGCTTCGGCCGGGGGCATCCCCATCACGCCGAGGAACGGGTGCAGCGCGACGCTGTGCCCGTACTGGTTGCGCCCGATCCCGGCGGTCACGTCCAGGTCCCAGGTGTGCACCACGGTGCTGTCGGTCACGCCGTACCGGGTGTTGAACGAGGTCGGCCGGCCGCCGGAGACCGTGGTGCCCCAGGACGCCGGTACCACGGCGTCGATGCGTACCTCCAGCGCCATTCCCGGCTGGGCTCCCGTCACGGCGATCGGGCCGGTGAGCGCGTGCCCGTACCCGGAGCGGTGCTGCGGCACCTTCGGCCGGTCCGCGTGTTCGCCACCGGCAAACGGGCCGGCGGACCAGAACGCGTCGAGCGTCCGTACCCGTACCGAGTCGCCCGGCGCGACGGTCACCACCGGGGCGTAGTCCCGGGAGAAGTATCCGTGCAGCGCCCGGTCGTCCGGTTCCAGGAGGATCATGGCGCCCATCGTCACATGGCCTCGCCTGACGGCGGCGGGGTGGGGCGGCTTCGCCGCCCCACCCCGCCGCTTCCCGCACTCTCAGGCCACCGCGGGGGCGTCCGGGGCGGGCGCGTCCGGGGCGGGCGGCACGGTGGACGGCGTCCGGACCGCCGGCCGGCGGGTCAGCAGCGGCAGCACGATCGCGACCAGGGCGATGATGCCGATCGTGGTGAACGCCGCCGTGTAGACCTTGCCGTCGATCAGGCCCGCCACGAGCAGCGGCCCGACCACGCCGCCGAGACTCCAGCCGAGCAGCATCAACCCGTAGATGGCGCCGGCGCTGCGCAGGCCGAAGTGGTCCCCCGCGGTCGCCGGCATGGTGCCGAAGCCGCCGCCGTAGCACAGGTACACCACCGCACCCAGCACCGCGAACAGGGCCGGCGCGCCCGCGTGTGGCAGGACCAGGAAGCAGACGCCCTGCAGGAACAGCATCCCGGTGAAGGCCCGCATCCGGCCGACATGCTCGGACAGCCAACCCCAGAAGATCCGGCCGCCGCCGTTGAACAGGCCCATCACGCCGGTGAACGTCGCCGCGGCGGCCGTGCTGTACCCGGCGATGTCGGTCGCCGCCGAGGAAGCGACCGAGATCAGGCTGATGCCGGCCAGCACGTTCAGCGTGAGGATCCCGGTCAGCAGGTACCACTGCGGGGTGCGCAGCGCCTCTCCCGGCGTGTAGTCGTCCCCGCCGGCCCCGCCGGCCGCCGTCTTCGGCTGCCATCCGGGCACCTGGTACCCCTCGGGCGGGTTGCGGAAGAACGACGCGCCGACCAGCGCGAGGATCAGGTATCCCACGCCCAGCCACAGGAACGACCGGGTCGGCACCTGGTGGTAGTGGTCGACCAGGCGCTGCGCGATCGGCGAGGTGACCACCGCGCCGAAGCCGAAGCCGCCGACCGCGATGCCGGTGATGAGCCCGCGGTGGTCCGGGAACCACTTCTGCAGCATCGCCACCGGAACGATGTACCCCAGGCCGAGACCGAAGCCGGCGATCACCCCGTACCCGCCGACGAGCAGCCACAGCTGGTCCTTGTTGCTGGACACGCCGGCCAGCAGGACGCCGATCGCGTAGACGACGCCGCCGGCCAGCGCGACGACGCGCGGACCGCGGCGGTCCTGCAACCGGCCGCCGACGAAGCTGCCCAGGAAAATCATGCCGATCGTCACCGAGAACGGCAGCGCCGCCTGCGACTTGGTCAGTGCGAACGCGTTGTCCTTTTGCAGAGCCTTACTGAACACGCTCCACGCGTACACCGCGCCGAGCGACAGCTGCAGCAGCACGCCGGCCGCGGCGAGCCACCAGCGGTACCGGACCGGGCTGGCGGAGTCAGTGGCAGGAGTCATCGGGTCACCTCCGGGGCGGAATCGGGCGTCGATACACGGGATTGGCTGGCCGGTTCGACCCGCACCACCGCGTTGTAGTCCGGCATCACGGCCTGTGGCGAGCGCCGTGAACGATCGATGAGCACCTCACCCTCTGGCCAGTGCACCTGGAGATTGCCCGGGGTGACCGGTGCGCGCAGTACCCGGCCGGTCAGGCTGCCGCTCGCGCTGGTCAGCACGACGGCGGCACCGTCGGGCAGGCCGAGCCGGTCGGCGTCGTGCGGGTTCATCAGCACGGCCTCCCGGACCGCGCCGTTGAGCGGGTCGCGCCGCTCGTGCACCATGCTGTTGAACTGCTTGCCCCGCCGGGTGGCGACCATGAAGGTGCCGTCCGGGCGGCGCAGGTCGGGCAGCCGCACCGCGGAGAAGCGGGCCTTGCCGTCCGGCGTCGGGAATCGCCAGTCGGCGCACAGGTGCGGACCGCCGTACTGGAACTCGTCGCCGAACCCGGCCAGCTTCTCGATCCCCTGGTAACTCGGGATGGCGCGGGCGATGTCCGCGCGGATCGCGGCGGTGTTGCCGTACCGCACCGAGGAGGCCAGCTCCGGACGCGCCCGCGCGGCCAGCTCGCCGAAGATGCGGTACTCCGGCCAGGCCGACGGAACCCGGGGCCCGGGTATCTCCGGGCTGAAGATGACCCGCCGCTCGGTGGACGTCTCGGTCACCCCGCCGGCCATCTCGTACCGCGTCTGCGCCGGCAGCAGCAGCACCACGTCCGCCGGGTCGACCAGCATCTGGCTGGACAGGCAGATGTCCACGTGTACCCGCAGCGGAATGCGGGACAGCGCGCGCCGGCAGTATGCCGGATCCGGCAGCACTTCGAGGAAGTTCCCGCCGGAGCTGACCAGGACGTCCAGCTCGCCCTCGTGCGCGGCGTCGATCATCTCCGGCGCGGTCAGCCCGGTCCAGTCCGGCACCGGGAAACCCCACAGCGCCGACAGGCGCGCCACGTTGGCCTCGTCGATCGGTACCCCGCCGGGCAGCACGGTCGCGTACGCGCCCATCTCCGCACCGCCCTGCACCCCCGAGTGCCCGCGGATCGGCATCAGGCCGCAGTTGGCCCGGCCGACGAATCCCTTGGACAGGCCCAGGTTGATGATGGCCCGCACGTTGTCCTCACCGAACTCGTGCTGAGTGATGCCCATGCTCCAGACGAACACCGCGGTACGCGCGTCGCGCAGCATCTCGGCCAGGGCGAGCATTTCCTGGCGGGTCGAGCCGGACAGCGCCTCCAGGTCCTCCCAGGACTGCCCGTCCAGCGTGGCCACCAGTTCCGCGAAGCCGGTGGTGTGCTCGTCGACGAACGACCGGTCCAGCCAGCCGTGCTCGACCAGGTGCTTGAACACGCCGTTGAGAAACCCGATGTCGCCGCCGACGTTGATGTCGAAGAAGCGGTCGGTCACCTTGGTGCCGAACACCGCACTCTCCACATTGGACGGTACCCAGTACCGTTCCATGCCTGGCTCGCGGTACGCGTTCACGCTGACCACCTTCGTACCCGCCTTCTTGGCGTGGTACAGGTACTTCATCGCGACGGGCTGGTTGTTGGCCACATTGGACCCGACGAACACGATGAGATCCGAGCCGATCCAGTCGCGGTAGGAGCATGTGGTCGCGGCGACGCCGAGCGCCCCCTTGAGCCCGAATGTGCTCGGCGAGTGGCAGATCCGGGCGGCGTTGTCGATGGAGTTGCTGCCCAGCGCGCGGACCGCCTTCTGGGCGGCGAAGTAGTTCTCGTTGGGTACGCCGCGACTGGTCAGGTAGTACCCGGCACGGCGCGGGTCGGACTCGCGCAGCCGCGCCGCCACCAGTTCCAGCGCGGAATCCCAGTCGATCGGGGTAAATCCGGGCTCGCCGGCCCGGCGCACCATCGGCTCGGGCAGCCGGCCCAGCTCACGCAGCTCGGCGCTGGAGCGCCGGGCCAGTCCGCCGGCGTCGCGCAGCAGCGCGGAATCCAGTGGGGGCATGGTGTTCAGGCGCAGCAGTCGCAGCCGGACGTTGCACAGGTGGACCTCGTCCATGGTCCAGTCCCGCATGCCCTTGGTACCCAGAGCACAGCCGTCGCAGGTACCGCGCCGCAGGATCCGCCACGCGTACCCGAGCCGGTCGCGGTTCTCGCGTACCGCCTTGACGATTTCCAGGTAGTTGTTCGGCCGCCCCTCGCCGATGCCGAACGGCTTGAGGCTGGCCCAGTTGGCGGGATCGATCAGCTTTTCGTGTCTGCCCATGTCGGCTCCACGGCGGGGGTGGTTCAGGGGTTGGGATGTGGCGCCAGTCTCGTTCGCCGTGCCACGCCCGCCAATGGAAGATCGCCTCCGGCTTGTCCTGGGTCGCTCAACGGTCGGCCCAGTGCGCCCAACGGTCTCGGTCGATCTGCCGGTACCGACTCCCTGCCGGCCACCGTTCGCCTGGCGTACGGCGGAAAGGGGCGCGCTACGCCCGACGAACGTGGACTTCCCGGGTCGCGCCGCGCGGAGGAGTCGAGCTACGCCGCGTCGCGCGACTCGAATTTCACGGTGAGGCCCACGCCCAGAGCGGCCGCCAGGCGCTCCAGCACGGGCAGTGTCGGAACCGTGCCCCCGGCCTCGAATCGGGGCACAGCCGACTGCGTCATCCCCGATGCCTGAGCCAGTTGCGACTGCTCCAGCAGGCCCAGTCTCCTCGCTCCCCCATGAACGAGCTCGCCGTCGCGGGACATCGACCCTGCTCAACGTGTGCGGCGAACAACCCCTCCGTCGGGCGTCGATACGTCTCGGTCGAACGGACCAACCAATTGCAGTTAGCCGGACCAGTGGGCGCTGACCGGTCGGGGACCGTACCGGACCGAACGTGTACTTGATCCACCAGGGTGCCCGGGAGAGCATGCCAAGGTGGCGCTGATGATCAGTGCCGCCGAAGCCCTGCTCCCGAACGGTGTGGATACACGTGGTATCGCTAGGCTCCTGGGTGACGCCGGTTCTGGCGTTCGCCTTCTCGTACCTCGGCTGCCTCCTCGGGCTCGTGGCCACCGCCCGGGCGCGCCGGACCGCCACCCGATCGATCCGTACCCGCTGGCTCGTGCTGGGCGCCTGGGCCATCGGCGGTACCGGCATCTGGGTCATGCACTTCGTCGCCATGATCGGCTTCACGGTCAACGGCACCGACGTCAACTACGACATACCGATCACCATCGCCAGTTGGCTGATCGCGGTACTCGTCGTCGGAGCCGGGCTGTTCATCGTCGGATTCAGCCGGCCGAGCGCCCTGAGGATCATCGCCGCCGGGCTGTTCACCGGGGTCGGCGTCGCCGCCATGCACTACAGCGGTGTCTCGGCGGTACGGATGGACGCGAGCGTCTCGTACGACACGACTCTGGTCGCCCTGTCCTTCGCGATCGCGATCGTCGCGGCCATCGTCGCGCTCTGGTTCACGGTGACCGTGCGGCGCGCGCGCTGGATCACCATCGCCGCCGCCATCATGGCCGTCGCGGTGACCGCGATGCACTACACCGGCATGGCGGCGATGCACGTGCGGCGCACCATGACCATGAAAGCCCTGTCCGGTGTCAGCGCGCTCGACTTCGTGCCCGCGATTCTGATCTTCGTGCTGCTGGTCTGCGTCATCCTGGCATACGCGTTGCTGATCGAGCCGGCGAGCGACAGCCGGCAGCGCGACGCGGTAGCCGGTACGCCGAACGCCGCCGCCCCGAATCTCGCAGCCCCGAATCTCGCCGCGCGAAACGCCGCCACGCGAAACCCCGCCGCTGCCAACGCCGCGGCGGGGAAGGCCGCCGCCGGCAATGCCGGGAGGGCGGGCGCCGACGACCGGCGGGATCACGTCATCTTCCCGGTCCAGCGGCCCACGATGAACCCGTCGGAACCCGGTACGCACCGCCTCAACGACAACCCGCCCGCTTGGCGCGGTCGCTGAGCGAACGCGCCGGCACGAAGGACAGCCGCGCTGCCCCCACGCGGGGACCGAGTCAGCGCAGGGCCCGCGCGGCGGCCAGGAACTCGTCCGTCTCGGCGGCGGTCGGTGCCGTCGCGGGTCCGGAGCGGGTGACCGCGATCGCCGCGGCCGCGTTCGCCCGGCGTACCGCCTCGACCGGGCTCAGGCCGTGGGCCAGCCCGGCGATGAACACGCCGACGTGGGCGTCCCCGGCGCCGTTCGCGTCCACCTGGGCCACCGGGAATCCGGGTACCACCACGGCGGGACGGCCCCGTTCCTTCACCACGGCGCCGTCCGGCCCGATACGCACCAGGACGCCGGAGCGGCCGGTGCGCTCGGACAGCGCCTCGGCCGCCCGTACCGGATCGGACTGGCCGGTCAGCGTCTGAGCCTCCCGCAGGTTGGCGCTCCACCAGTCGGTGCGCTTCAGCACCGCGTCGCGGACCGGCTCCGGGATGTCCGAGACCAGCGGCCCGGGATCGGTGACCACCAGCGTGCGGTCGGGCAGCCCGCCCAACCAGCCGGCGATGGCCGGCCCGTTGGACGGGTAGACCAGCCCGTACCCGGAGACGTACACCGCGTCGCTCGGCCCCACCGGTACCGCGTCGAGGTCCTGCCGCTCCAGGCGCGCCTCGGCGCCCAGGCTGGTGGCGAACGTCCGCTCCCCCTGGGCGTCGACGAGCGCGACGTCGAACCCGGTGTCCACGCCCGCGGTGGCCGGCTGGGCGATGTCGATGCCGGCTTCCGCCAGCTGCCGGCGTGCCAGGTCGCCGAAGGGGCCGGTGCCGTGCGCTCCCGCGTACGTCACCGGCAGCCCCTGGCGCCTGGCCGCCGTCATCACGTTGTACCCGCCGCCCGCCGTCACCTGCGACGAGTGGGCAAGCATGTCGCCACCGCGTACCGGCAGTGCCGGCACGTTCATCACCAGGTCGATGACGACGTTCCCGACGTGGACCAGGCGCTCGATCATGACCGGGCCGCCCCCACCGGAGCGACCGGCGGGGCCGGTACGGCGGCCGGCGTGGCCGCCTGCCCGCGCCGGTGTCGCAGCGCCGCGAACGGCAGGTAGATGGCCCCGGCGACGACGAACGCGACCACCCAGCCGAGCCCGTTGCGGCCGAACCAGGTGTGGGCCAGCGGCCCGGCGAACCAGACATCGTCGGCGGACGTCTCGGCCACGGTGAACAGCAGCCCGACGCCGATGCCGGCGAGCCAGCCGATGAACGCCGGCCAGCCCACGCCGCCGTGGTGCCAGTACCGGCCGCCGCGACGGGTGTCCATCAGGCCCTCGGCGTCGTAGTCCTTGCGCCAGATCATGTCGATGAGGAACACCGCGACCCAGGCGGTGATCGGCACCGCGAGCAGCGAGATGAACGTGATGAACGGACCATAGAAGTTCTTCGCGATCAGCATCAGGTAGATCGCGCCGGCCAGGGTGAGCACCACGTCCAAGCCGACCGCGAGGGTACGGCGCAGCCGCACGCCCAGCGTGATCAGGGTCAGCCCGGCGGAATACACCGACAGGTTGTTGGACAGCAGCAGGCCGCCGAACGCGGCGATCAGGTACGGCACGGCCATCCACGCCGGCAGCATCTGCTGGATCGCGGCCACGGGGTCGGAGGCCACCGCCAGGCTGTTGTCGCCGAAGGACAGCAGCCCGCCGAGCGTGATCAGCAGCACGAGCGGGATACCCGCGCCGGCCGCAGCCGAGGCCACCAGCCGGGCGCCGGACGCGCGGCGCGGCTGGTACCGGGCCATGTCGGCGCCGGCATTGGCCCAGCCGATACCGGTACCCGCGGCGATCGTGCCGATACCGACGATGATCGTCGAGACCGGCGCGGCCGGCGCGTGCGCCACGGCGTGCCAGTTGACCCGGTCGATCAGGAAGCCGGCGACCACGACGTTCAGCGCGCCGAACACGTAGGTGGCCCATTTCTGGATGACCAGCAGGGTGGCGTGCCCGAGGCCGGACACGGCCAGCGTCGCGGCGACGAACACCAGGATGGTGACGACGGTCAGCAGCGACGTGGAGCTCCACCCGAACGCGATGTCCAGCAGGGCGAGCAGCGCGAAGGCGGCGGTGGTGGTGTTCACCGTCTCCCAGCCCACCCGCGACAGCCAGGACACCAGGGTCGGTCCCTTGTTGCCGTGCGGTCCGAACGCGGCCCGGGACAGGGTCATGCTCGGCGCGCCGCCACGCTTGCCGGCCACGCTGATCAGACCGACCAGGGCGAACGATCCGAACGAGCCGATCGCCCCGACGATCAGCGCCTGCCAGAGGTTGAGGGTGCGCAGCGCGACCAGGGTCGCGCCGAGTGGCAGGCCGAGGATCGAGATGTTGGCCGCGAACCAGACCCAGAACAGCTGGCGGGCGCTGCCCGTACGCTGCCCTTCCGGTACCGGTTCGATGCCGCGGGTCTCGACGGCACCGAATCGGTTCTCTTGCTGTGACATCAGATTCACACCTTCGTCGTGCGGACTGGCCGGCCGGCTTCGCGCAGATCGAGCAGTTGCCCGGCGAGCCGGTCGAGGTCCAGGTTGTTGACGTCGCGGACGGTGTCGACCGCGGTGGTGGGGAAGCTCTCGATCCCGTGGACAGCCCCGGCGATCGCGCCGGCCATCGCGGCGATGGTGTCGCAGTCGCCGCCCAGGGAGGCGGCGAGCAGGACTGCCTGCCAGGGATCGTCGGGGTACACGGCGAGGACGGCGAACGCCGCCGGTACCGACTCGGTACTGGCCACGCTCGTACCGACCAGGCGGTAGACGCGCTCCGCGGCGGCGGCCGGCGTCAGGCCGCGTACCAGGTCGGTGGCCCACTCGATGCGGCTCGCGATGTCGGCGCCGGCGATCCAGTAGCCGCGCTCGGCGCCCAACCGGGCCGCCGCGACGGCCTGACCGGTGGCCTCCGCCATACCGGCTCCCGCCATGCCGGCGCTGACCGCGGCGGCGACGGCCGACGCGGCGGCCAGCGCGACGCCGGTGTTGTGGCTGACCGCGCTCGCCTCCACCACCCGGTCGATGAGGGCCGGCAGGTCGTTCGCCGGTACCGCGACGCCGACCGGCGCGATCCGCATCGCCGCGCCGTTCGTGTCGCCGTACCGGCCGGCCTGGTCCACGGGTACCCCGGCCTGCACGGCCGCGACCGCCCGCTTGGTGGACGGGCCGAGCAGGTCGAGTGAGCCACGGGCGGCCATGCCGGCCTCCCAGGCGAGCAACTCGGCGGCGAGCGTCCCGGGGTCGATGTGCCCGTGACCGGCCACGAGCAACCGGCCGACCAGCATGGCCTGCTCGGTGTCGTCGGTGACCGACCCGGCGGGCAGGTTCGGCGCGATCGGCTGGTCCGCCTCCCCCGCCGCGAAGCCGGCCAGGCGCTCGCCGTAGCGGGCGACGATCCGCTGCCGGGACAGGGACTGGGTCGGCATGCCCAGCGCGTCGCCGATGGCCAGGCCGGACAGCGCGCCCCGGGCCCGGGACAGGTCGGTGGCCGCCCCGCCGCCGGTATCGTCGCGGCCCGCCGGCCGCTGTTCCTCAATGGTCATTGCTGTCCCCCGAACTGGAGCCGGATCTGGAACCGGGCGGGGTCGAGCAGGCTGTCGGTGTGCTCGACCAGTTCACCGCGCAGGGTTCGGCTGATCCGTTGGGTGTGCAGGAACGTGTCGCCGGGCGCCCGGCCCAGCAGCTCCGCCTGTTCCTCGTTGAGCGCGAGGACGTCGATGCGCTCTTCGCCGTGGTCGGCGTACCGGCCGGCGGCGTGCAGCGTCGCGGTCAGCGAGTCGCCGACCAGGCCGTCGCGGGGTGCGGCGCGCAGCGGCCCGACAGCGGGCACGCGGGCGCACTCCAGCGAGATCGGCTGACCGTCCACGATGGCGCGGACCCGGTCCAGCGCCAGGAACTCGTCGTCGTCCAGGCCGAGGCGCGCGGCCAGGCCCGGGTCGCGGATAAGTTCCATGCGTACCGTCCGGGTCCCGGTGGTCACGCCCTGCCCGGCCAGCGCTCGTGCCCAGCCGAGTCGCTGGTCGAGGGGCCGATCGTCGAACGTGACGAACGAGCCCTTACCGGACTCGGTCGCGATCATCCCGCGCTGGGCCAACTCGGCCAGCGCCTGCCGGACGGTGTTGCGGCTGACCCCGAACCGGACGGCCAGCGCGTGTTCTCCGGGCAGCTTGGCGCCGTTGGCCGGAGAACCCCCACGGATCTCCCGGGCCAGCGTCTCGGCGATGTGCCGATGCTTCACGGTCTGCACCTGTTCAGACATGTTCAGTGGAACCTATCCGGCTATCGGGTAATTCCGGGCAAGCCGGCCGCGTTGCCTGGATCACACCCCCGCGGCGGCGCCGCGTCTCCGGCGGGCGTCGACAGCAAACTCCGGCGGCGCACCTTTCCGGCGCAGTTCTCCAGCGCACTTCGGCGGCGCAGCTTCCCGAGGCACTTCGGCGGCGCAGCTTCCCGAGGCACTTCGGCGGGCGGTAGAAAAATGATCGTTCATTCATTATGGTGGCCGCATGGAGACCAACCGAGCCAGCCGTACCGCGGAGCACGTGGCGCTGTTCCGGGCGCTGGAGTCGTCCCGGCGCCGGGACCGGCTCTTCGACGACCCTTACGCGGCACGCTTCCTGTCCCCCCGCTACCGCCTGGTCGCGTCCCTGGCCCGGGTGCCGGCGCTCGGGCGCCGCTTCGAGCGGTACATCGACACGCACTGGTCGGGCGGGCCGCGCGGCTCCGCCGTGGTACGCACCCGGCTCATCGACGACCTGCTGACCGAGGCGCTGGCCGGCGGAGCCACGCAGATCGTGCTGCTCGGCGCCGGGTACGACAGCCGGGCGTACCGGATTCCGGCGGCGGCCGCCGCGACCGTGTTCGAGGTCGACCACCCGGCCACCCAGGCGGCCAAGCGACGGTTGATCGGCGCGTCGGCGCGGCAGATAAGCTTCGTCCCCGCCGACCTGCTGCACGACGACCTCGACACCGAGCTGGGCCGGGCCGGCTTCCGGCACGGCGTGCGGACCGTCGTCATCTGGGAAGGCGTGACGAACTACCTGACCGCCGGCGCGGTGGACGCGACGCTGCGTTTCCTGGCCGGGGCGACCGGCGCGGGCAGCCGGATCATCTTCACCTACGTGGACCGGGCCGCGCTGGACGGCAGCCGGCGGTTCGACGGGCTGGCCAAGTGGCAGGCCGCGGTACGCGACGCCGGCGAGCCGTGGACGTTCGGCTTCGACCCCGCCGAGCTGCCCGGATACCTGGCCGAGCGCGGGCTGACCCTGACCACTGACCTGTCCACCCGCGACGCGGCGGCCCGGTACCTGACGCCGCTGGGCCGCGACGAACCCACCGCGTCCTTCTACCGCATCGTCGCGGCGGAGGTGCGCTAGATGCCGAAGGTCAGCGACGCGCACCGGCAGGCACGCCGGCGGGAGATCCTGGACGCGGCGGCGGCGTGCTTCGCCCGCCAGGGGTTCCACCGCACCTCGATGCAGGACATCGTGCGCGAGTCCGGGATCAGCGCGGGCCTGGTCTACCGGTACTTCGCCGGCAAGGACGACGTCATCGCGGCGATCGTCGGGCAGTGGCACGAACACCGGGAGCGGCTGCTGACCGGCTCGGCCCCACCGGCGCCGTCGAGCCCGCCCGAGGCGGCGCCGCAGAGCCCGGCTAACGCTGGGCCGCAGAGCCCGGCGGAGGCTGCGCCGCAGAGCCCGCCCGGGGCGGAGACGCCGGCACTTCAAGGCCCGGCCGAGGCCGGGAACGGCCCTCTGCCCGCGTACCTCACCATGCTGGGCGCGGTCGGAGCGCCCGACTCAGCCGCCGACCTCCGGCTGGGTGTCCAGGTCTGGGCCGAGGCACTGCGCTCCCCCACCATCGCCGAGCTGGCCCGAGGCGGCGTCGACCGGTTCCGGGAGCTGGCGGCGGAGACGATCCGGGGCGTCGAGCGCGATCGCGGCCTGCCGGCCGGCGTCGAGCCGGACGCCCTGGCCCGGGTACTCATCGCGATCTACCAGGGGCTGATGCTCCAGACCGCGTGGGACGGCGCCGTCGACAACGACGCGTTCGTGCGCGCCGTCGCCGGGCTGGTCGGTCCGATCGCGGAGCCCGGCCGCGACGGCCGGTCCGGCGAAGCCTGACTCACGGTGGATCCAGGCGTACCGGGTCGGTTTCGCCGTCCGCCCACCGTACGGTCACCTCGGTACCGTCCCCGCCGGTGCTCACCGACAGCGTCACGCCGCCGGTCGCCTCGGTACCGGCGATCCGCCCGGACAGCACCACCACGGCGGCGTAGGCCTCACCGAACGCGACCGGCCCGTCCGTGGCCACCCACGGTACGGCGCTGGTGGCGCCCAACGGGTCCGCGTCGCTCGCGTACGCCAGGCCGGCGCCGGTCAGCCCGCGCAGCCCGGCGACGGTACTGGCCAGCCGGTCGTCGCGGCGTACCCACACGACCGGCGCGTCCGGGGTGCCGCCCCGCGACTCGGCCGGCCGATCGGAACTGGCCAGCGCCCAGCCGCCGAAGCGCAGCCGCCACGGCCCGGGCGCGACCGGCTCAACCGATGCAGCCGATACAGCCGGCTCAACCGAGCCGGTCGGCGGCGAGGCGTCCACCCGGGCCAGCCGCACCTCGACGGCGCCGCGCAGCACCGAGGCCGTCGTCACCCACGGCCCGAGCAGGTACCGGTCGTCGCCCAGCGCCCAGTGCGCGCGGTACCGGGACACTCCCACCCGGCCGGCCACCAGTACCCGGTGCGAGGGCCGGCGCAGCGACGGCCGGCCGTCCGCGTCGAGCAGGGCGGTGTGCGAATCCAGCGGCTCGGCCCTGGCCGCGTCGCTCAGCTGTGGCGCGGCGTGCGTGGAGAAGGCCAGCCGGGCGTACACCGGGTCGTCGAGCCCCGGCCGCCTCGGGTCGGCGTGGTCGCCACCGTGGCAGGCGAGCCGCACCACGCCGTCGCCCCGGGTACCCGACACCACCCAGCCGGGCGCGCCCAGCGTCGCCGCGACATCGGCGCGCTCGACCGGCATGGCCTCTTCCGCGTCCGTCCACACTGGATGGTCGGCCGGCAGGACCAGCCCGGCGAAGCCCTTGCTGGACCAGTACGGCGACCCGGGACCGGAGTAGTTCTGCCGGATCCGCGGGAACGGCCGGTACCAGCCGAGGGTCTGCAACCCGTGCTCGTCGAAGCAGCCGTTGCGCACGAAGTGCTTCACCACCCCGCTGGCCAGCCGCCGGGTCAGGCCCGGGACCAGCGGGGTGGCGTCGAAGATGGCCCCGGCCCAGAACGGCGCGAGCATCGCGTACCGGTAGGTCAGCGACCGTCCCTGCAGCAGTGGTGCCCCGTTCGCGCCGACCAGGTACTGGGCGTCGGCGAGGAACCGGCGCAGCCGCGCCCGGCAGCGGTCGCGCAGCCCGGGCTCGGCGTGCTCGCCGGCCATCCGGCAATACCACAGCGGGTAGAAGTGCATTGCCCAGCCGTTGTAGTTGTCGAAGTTGCGCAGGTGCTCCCGGCCGGGGGTCAGGTGCGGCTCGGGACCGTCGGAGTACCAGCCGTCGCCCACGTACCACTCGTCTGTGCGCGCGATGGCCAGGTCGATGTCGTCGGCGTGGATCGGTGCGCCGACCGAGCGCAGGAACGCCTCGGTCACGGCGCGGAACCACAGCCAGTTGTTGTCCCAGACGAACACGCCGTTCATCCCCGACATCCAGTCGACGATCCGCTGCCGTACCGGGTCGTCGAGCCGGTCCCAGATCCACGGCCGGGTCTCGTGCAGTGCCAGCGCGATCGAGGCGCACTCCACCCTGGCCTGGTTCAGCTCGGCCAGATCCGGCCAGCGGTACGGGCTGGCCGCGTCGGTACCGGCGGCCAGCCCGTCCGCGTACCACTCCGCGACGTTGTCCGGATCGTCGGCGCCGTCGGCGGACAGCCGGAACGCGGCGAGCAGGAACGTGCGCGCGAACCCTTCCAGCCCATCGCTGACCGGACCGGATCTGCTCGCCGGCCCGGGCAGGTCGATGCGCGCGTGGCCGGGCGAGGCGTACGGGCGGACCGCCGTCAGCGCGGCGTCGGCCAGCGCCCGCCAGGTGGCCCTGGTCCAACCGGTGTAGCGGGACCGGACCCAGTCGGCGTACGCCAGGTCTCCGGCTATGTCCACAATGGACTGCCCGACGGCCGCGGTCACCGCTGCCCGCCCAGGAACAGTTCGACCACCGGTACCGCCACGTCCGGCCGGCGCACCGGGAGTTCGAGGGTCAGCGCGCCGGACGGTACCCCGCGCAGCGCCGTGGACGCCGTGTCGTGCGGATCCACCGTGACCGTCCGCACCTCGGACGCGTCGTGCAGGAACTGCGCGTAGCGCACCCGACCGGCCAGCCCGGGCAGGTGGACGTGACGCGTCGGCCAAGAGAACAGGTGCAGGTACAGCCGGTCGCCGGCCTGGGTGTAGCGGGCGTCCGGCGGCGGCGAGTACCGGCTCGCCCCCGCCTCGCGGATCGACCTCTCGTGCAGCCGCATCCACTCGCCGATCCCGCGCAGCCGCTCGATCGCCCTGGGCTCCCACTGGCCGCGCGCGTCCGGCCCCACGTTGAGCAGCAGGTTGCCGCCCAGGCTGACGGTGTCGACCAGCAGCCGGATGAGCTGGTCGGCGGACTTCCAGTCGAGGTTGTCCCGGTCGTACCCCCAGGAGCCGTTGAGCGTGTGACACGCCTCCCAGACTTGGCCGGGCGGGTACCCGGCCACCAGTTCGGCGGTCGGCTGCACCTGTTCCGGCGTGATGATGTCGCCGCCGCCGAGGTCGAGCCGGTCGTTGACGAGGATGTGCGGCTGCAGTTCGCGGACCATCGCCAGCAGCTGTTCCGATCGCCACTGCGCCGCGCCCTTGGCGTTCTCGCCCTGCCCGGGGAAGGAGAAGTCGAACCAGGCCAGGTCGATGCGCCCGTACCCGCTCATCAGCTCGCGGACCTGCCCGTGCAGATAGTCGGCGTACCGGCCGATGTCGCGCGGCTGCGCCCGCACCGCCGGGTCGTCGCGCTGCGGATGGTGGAGGTCGACCGGGTACTGCGGGTGGTGCCAGTCCAGCAGCGAGTGGTAGAGCCCGGTGCGCAGGCCGCGGTCACGGAACGCGTCCAGCAGTGGGCGCAGCAGGTCCTTGCCGTGCGGCGTGCGGGTCGCCCGGTAGTCGGTCAGCGCCGAGTCCCACAGGCAGAATCCGTCGTGGTGCTTGGACGTGACCACGACGTACCGCATGCCGGCCCGCCACGCCTCCTCCGCCCACGCGCGGGGGTCGTAGAGGTCCGGGTCGAAGTGGTCGAAATAGGCGTCGTACCGCGCGTCGTCCAGGCGCTCCTGGGACTTGACCCACTCGTGCCGGGCCGCGGCGGCGTAGATGCCCCAGTGGATGAACAGGCCGAACCGGGCCCGGGTGAACCAGGCCGTGCGCGGCTCGCCGCCGTCCGGGCCGGGATTGGCTGTCGTCACGCGGCTGCCTCCTCACGCGGGGATGGACGTCCATTCTCGCGCAGTCCCGGTCGGCGACCGGTCCGGGTCGACGCGCGGTGACAGGCACGCCGAGCCGGACCGGTCGCGAGCGGACAGCGGTGGTCAGCCGGCGGCGGCGGTGAACACCGGCAGGTAGCCACCGGACTGCCCGGAGGCCGTCGGGTGGTACGACTCGGTGATGTCGAGGAAGTTCAGGGCGTGCAGCCAGTTGGTCCCGCTGCCGCAGAGCTGGTGTCCGACGAAGACGGACCGGACGTCGCCGAACGTGAAGCCATGCTGGGACGCGGCCGTGCTCAGGATGCCGTCGAGCAGGTTGATGCCCTCGTCAATCTTCGCGTGCGAGGTGGCGCTCAACCCGACACAGACGGTACCGAGCTGGTAGAACACCGGGTAGTCGAGCACCACGACCTTCGCGTTGGGTGCGTGCGCACGGATGTTGTTGTACGTGGTGTTGAGCAGCCCGGGCAGCGTCGACTGAGCCACGCTCTCCGCGCTCTGCACGGCGCTGACGCAGGCGTCGGTGCCCTGGAGCGCGCAAGTCTCCATGATGTTCGAGAACCCGACGTCGTTGCCGCCGACCGTGACGCTCACCAGGGTGGTGGTCGAACTCAGCGCCGACAGCTGGGAGTTGTTGACGGTGCTCGTGGTCGCCCCCGAGCAGGCGACCGAGGTGTAGGCGGCGGGGGCGTGCGCCGCGGCCCACAACGCCGAGTAGGCGTTGGTGCTGCGGTCACAGGAGCCGCTGGAGCTGATGTAGCTGCCGGCGCCGACGCCGGATGAGTACGAGTCGCCGAGCGCGACGTAGCGGACGGCAGAGGCCGCCTGTGCGGGAGCGGCCATGGCGAGCGCGGCGGCGGTGGCCGCGGCGACTCCGATGGCGAGGGTGACCAGACGCGTGCTTCGCACTTGTCCTCCAGGGATGGTGGTGGACCGGTGCCGTATGGATAGCACTAAATATCTAGTCGCGGGAAGCCTCGCCGCCGGAGTATTCGCGATCTTTTTGGCGGCAGGTCACGTCCCGGCCTCGGAGCCGGTCGCCGCTCAGCCCTCGGCTTCGTCGGCGGCGGGCACCGCAGCGGCCTCGTCGGCGGCGGCCTGGACGCGGGAGGTCAGCGGGTAGCCGTAGGCGAGGAGTTGCGCCGCGCACAGCAGAGTCACCAACCGGCGGGACCGGGGTGCCAACGCGGTCTGCCACGCGGCGTCCAGGCGAAGCTCTATCCGCCCGGTGGAGAATCGCATGGGATTGCCCGCCGCGCTGTGGGTGACGCCCAGCTTCACCGAATCGTCGTCCAGGAAGGACAGATCGGCGTCGCCGATGGGCAGCCCGGCGAACTCGGCGACCGTGCGCACGGCCCGCCGCGGATCGGCGAGGAAGCTCTCGTAACGCAGGCGTCGCACCGGCATGTGGCCGGGGTTCGGCTGCCGCCGGCGCTTCGAACCGGCCCAGCGGAGGCCGGCGAAGAGGTCGAACGCCGCGTTCTGGGCCGACCACTGCACAGCGGTGAGCGCCGGGGACTGGCGCGGCAGGAACGTCGTGCGGTCGGTCTCCGGTTCGGCCACCCGCTTGGTCGACGAATGCGCGACGCCGCGCGGGTCCCGCAGCAGGTGCAGTACGCGCAGGTCGATTCCCGGTGCCCGACGCAGGCAGAGGGCCAGCCCCGGGTTCTTGGAGGAGTCGACGATGACCCGTGCGCCGGTGACCCTGCCGACGGCGGCGTAGATCCGGGAGTAGTGCTCGGCGTACTCGCTGGCCATGGCGAGCCGGTCGGCGCCCGGTCTCGGGCTCAACAGCCGCAACAGCCTCCGGTTGCGGCCGACCGCGGCATGGAGGCGCCGGAGGCGCTCGACGTCGATGTTGTGCCACCCTCCGAACGCCCGCTCGCCGACGGCCGCCCAGAATTCACACCGGGTGAACGGGGCACCGCAGCCGCAGCGCACGTCGTCGCGCGAGACGCGCTGTGCCAGCAACGCGACCTCACCGAGGGCGTACATGCCGGGCAACTCGCCGAGGGTCCGCTCGACTAGCGTGCTGCCGCTGCGTCCCATTCCGCCGATGAACAGAACCCGTACCGGGTCGGGAGTGCGGCCGGCGGTCTTCTGGAGCGGTTGCCGGTACCGGGAGACGTTTGTCGATTCGATCATCGTGCCGTCGCTATCCGCGGCGTCGGGGAGCCCTCCGTGGAACCCTCC
>NZ_BONZ01000106.1 GCF_016862975.1 Rugosimonospora africana | reverse complement strand
GTTTCGGTCGCCGTACCGGTGCCGGGCGCCCTGCTCGGTGAGGTGGCGTAGCCAGCTCATCTCGGTGTGCCCGGGGCCCACCTCGCAGTCGGGGAGCGCGGGCGCGACCAGGTTCAGGTCGAACGCCAGGTCGGCGCCCAGCACGGCGGTGTGCGCGACCGCGCCGGGGTAGGCCGCGAACCGGGCCGCCATCTCGTCGCCGCCGCGCAGGTGCGCGACCGCGGCCGGGGGCAGCCAGCCGTCCATCTCGTCCAGCGAGCGGCGGGCCCGTACCGCGGCCAGGGCGGTGCCCAGCCGGTGCCCGCTGGGCCGGGCGTAGTGCACGTTGCCGGTGGCCACCGTGGCCAGCCGGTACCGGCGGGCGAGGGCGGCCAGGACGTCGTTGGCCTCGCCGTCGCCCGGGTACCCGTGGTCGGTCAGCTCCACCACCACGCCGTCGCGGCCGAACAGGGCCACCAGCCGGTCCAGCTCCCGGGCGGCGGCCGGGGCGCCGCCGGTGGCCAGCGCGGCGCGCACGTGGCCCTTGCGGCAGCCGGTCAGCACCACCGCGTGATCGCGCAGGGTCGTCGCGGTCTGTTCGAGGTCGTACGCCGGCCGGCCCTTCTGGCCCCCGGCGAGCTGGGCCAGGGAGATCGTCCGGGCCAGCCGGGCGTACCCGGACCGGCCCCGGGCCAGCACCAGCAGGTGCCGCCCGAGCGGATCGGGCTCACCATTCTGCGGTTCAGACAGCCCCAGGGACAGCTCGGACCCGAAGATCGTGCGCAGGTCCAGGTCCCGGGCCGCCTCCGCCACCCGGACCACGCCGTACAGGCCGTCGTGGTCGGTGACAGCCAGGCCGGAAAGACCCAGCCGGTACGCCTCCTCGACCAGCTCCTCCGGGTGGCTGGCCCCGTCGAGGAAGCTGAAGTTGGTGTGGCAGTGCAGCTCCATGTAATCCACCGAGGAGGTGCCGCGGACGAGCGCGGGCGCACGGCCGGCGCCCGGCGGGTCGGGCAGCAGCGGCCCGGACCCGGGCAGTCCGGACAGCACCGCCTCCAGCCGAGACCACGGCACATCCGGGTTGCCGAACGCCACTACACACCTGCTGACCTGCGAGAACACTGTACCACTCGATTAGAACATGTGTGCGATACGGATTTCCGGCGGGGCCGGGTCGGTCCCCCGGTAGGGTGAGGTGCCATGATCAACGACCACCCGGCAACCGGCCGGGCCCCGACGGGGAGGACGCGGTGACCGTCATCGGCATCCACAGCGCCGGCCACATGGGCGCCGGGCTCGGCTGGGCGTTGCGTTCCGGCGGGGCCGGCGTGATCACCACGACGGCCGGGCGGTCCAGTCGCACCGGCCGGCTCGCGGCCGACGCCGGCCTGACGCTGGTCCCGTCGCTCGACGACCTGGTCCGGGAGGCGGCCGTCATCCTGGTCGTCACGCCGCCCGGCGCGGCCCGATCCGCCGCGACCGACCTGGCGGCGGCCGCCGCCCGTACCGGCGCCGCTCCGCTGGTCGCCGACCTGAACGCCGTCGCTCCGTCCACAGTGGACGATGTGGCCGGCATCCTCGCGCCGCTGGACTTCGTGGACGGCTCCATCTCCGGGCCGCCGCCGACGGTACGGCCGGGTGCCCGGCTCTACTTCTCCGGTGCGCGGGCCGCCGAGCTGGCGGAGCTGCCCTGGCGCCACGTCGAGGTCCGGGTGCTCGGCGACCGGCCGGGCACCGCGAGCGCGCTGAAGATGTGCACCGCCAGTGTCTACAAGGGAACGGTCGGGCTCTACGCGCAGGCGATGCGTACGGCGGCGGCGCACGGCGTGCTCGCGGACGTGCTCGCCGACCTGGCCGGTAGCGGCGGGCACGAGCGGCCGGAGTACGACGTGGCGCTGGCGGCCAGCAAGGCGCACCGGTACGTGCCGGAGATGCGGGAGATCGCGGCCACCCAGCGGGCGGCCGGCCTGACCCCGGCGCTGTTCGAGGCGTTCGCCGAGGTGTACGCCGGGATCGCCGGCACCGAGCTGGCGGAGGCCGCCCCGGAGTCGGTCAGGACCGCCGACCCGGACGAGGTGGTCCGACGGCTGCGTCCCCGACCGGCGGCCGGCCGGGCCGGCTAACCAGCGGTCGTCAGGATCTCCCGGGCGCGCATCAGCGCGAAGCCGAGCAGGTTGCGTCCGCGCCAGCGGGTCGGGTCGGCCGCGAGTGGATCCGCGGCGGCGAGCCCGATGCCCCAGACGCGATCCACGGGACTCGCTTCGACCAGCACCCGGTCGCCGGTGCGGAGCAGGTAGTCGCGCAGGTCCGGATGCTGCCCGAACTTGGCGACGTTGCCGTCGGTCACGAGGTCGAAGCGGTGCGCGTCCCAGGTCGCGTCGTCGAAGGCACGCACCTGCCGGCCGAGCGCCTTGACCGCACCCGGCTTCGTCGTCGCCAGCATGCGCTGCGCGGTCGTCTCGTCACCGAACAGCCGGGCCTTGCCGACCATCATGTAGTGCTCGGCCGAGGCGTACCGGACTCCGTCCACCACGAACGCGGCCGGCCACCACTGGCTCAGGCATTCCGCGCCGACAGCGCCGTCGCGTCGCGGCCGGTGTCCCCAGAAGAGCAGGTACTTGACCCGGTCACCGCGGTTGACCAGTGCGCACAGGTCATCGACGTTGTGCGGGGCGGAAGCGGTCGCGGACACGCTGAGCATGGTGGCAGACACCGGTGATCGCGGGCCACCGGGTTTGGCGCGTCTGGCGACGCACCGGGACGCGACGCGACGCGGACCAGTCGATTCGGCGGATGGCGGGCCGACCCGTTAGCGTAGGACCCCGCGAAACGGGGACCTGTGGGAGGACGAGCGCATGTTGGGGATGGGCAAGCGGTACCGGGTCGTGCTGCGCGGCGAGGGCGGTGGCGTCCGGGCGTGGTCCGCGCAGACCCGCAACCAGGCGCTGGCGCGCTTCGGTCAGCGGGTGGCCGCCGGTGGGTTCTCCCCGTGGGATGGGCAGCGGTTGATGGTGGTGTCGGAGGAGGAGTGGGCCAAGCTGGGCGGCCCGGAGTTGGTGATCGACGGCGGCGGTGAGGAGTTGGTGGGCGCGTCGGCCGGTGGCGGTTCCGCGGGCGGGGCGCGGCGGTTGTTCGGGCTGTTCTCACGGTCGAAGCCCTGACCGGTCCGGCCCCGGTGCGTCTGGCGCGACGCGCCGACCCGGACCAGTAGTCGGGCGGTCAGTTCAGTTCGTGCCCGGTCGTGCTGTCCACGTGGCCGGGGATCTGTCCCTCGTGGCGGTCGCCGGTCGTCGAGGTGCCCGACGGCTCGAACATGAGGATCGACCCGCCCGGCGACGAGGGCTTGTGCTCGGTGCCCCTCGGTACGACGTACGTGTCGCCGGCCCGCAGCGCGACCGTGGTCTCGACGCCCGCCGCGTCGCGCATCGCGATGTCGAAGTGCCCGTCGAGCACCAGGAAGAATTCGTCGGTGTCGTCGTGCACGTGCCACACGTGCTCGCCCTTGGTGTGGGCGATCCGCACGTCGTAGTCGTTCATGTGCGCCACGATGCGTGGGCTGTAGATCTCGTCGAACGACGCGAGCGCTTCGGAGAGGTTGACGGGCTGCTTGGTCATCCACTCATGGTAGGCGGTGACCACTGCGCGCCTGTCCGTGCGGGCACGGTGGGCAGCGGCCCGGCTACCGGAAGACCAGCACGGTGAACAGGAACACCGCACCCTCGGCGAGTGCGCCCAGCAGGGTCAGCGGGACGAGCGCGGCTAGGCCGCGCAGCCGGTCGGCGGCGGACCGGCCCAGCAGCGGTGGCATCAGCACGCCGAGGCCGGCCATCAGCGCGGTCTCGCCGGCCTGGTGCAGCACGACGCCCAGGTAGAGCGCCTCGGCGAGGAACACGGCGCCGATCGCGCCCAGGGCCACCGCCCGGTGGGTCGGCTTGCCGCCCCGAAACAGTGCGCCGGCGGTACCGAAGATGGGGCCGGCGACGGCGGCCACGCAGATCCACACGGCAGGGCCGCGCAGCGTGTCGCCGTTGACGTCGTCGTGCAGGAACAGGGTGGTCGAGCCGTAATACCCGACGACCGCGAACGCGAGCAGCAGCGTACCGGCCAGCGCGGCACGGGCGCCGCGCACCGGCAGCAGGGCACCGGCGCCGAACGCGGCCAGCGACCAGACCGCCCCGGAGTTGCCGAGGTGGTTGAGGACGCCCGGCAGCGTGCCTTGCATGAGGAGAGTCACCCCGCCGACGGCGAGGCCGGCGACGGCGGCGATGGCCAGCGGGACCGCGGTGGTCCGGCGGTCCGGCAACGAGTCGATCACCGAACGATCATGCCGCGCCACCCGACTGCTCGCATCGGGGGACGCCCTGAGGAATCCCTGATCGGGTCGGCCGGCCCGACGGGCCGCCCGGGGTGGGCCCGCCGCCGGTTCGTCAGTAGGGTGCGGGCATGTCCGCGTTCGTTGTCTGCCTCACGATCTTCGCCGGAGTCTGCGCCGTCGTCTGGGTGGTGTCGCTGGTGACGGACGAGTATTCCTGGGTCGACCGGATCTGGTCGATCATGCCGGTGGCCTACGTCGCGGTGTTCGCCGGCGCCGCCGGGTTCGCCGATCCCCGGCTGGACACGGTGTTGGTGCTGGTCGCCCTGTGGGGAGCCCGGCTGACCTTCAACTTCGCCCGCAAGGGCGGGTACGCGCCGGGCGGCGAGGACTACCGCTGGGTCATCCTGCGCGGCCGCATGCGGCGCTGGCAGTTCCAGTTGTTCAACCTGTTCTTCATCACCATCTACCAGAACCTGATCCTGCTGCTGATCTGCCTGCCCGCGATGACCGCGCTGCGCCACCGCGGCCACCTCGGCCCGGTCGATGTCGCGCTGGCAGTGGCGTTCCTCGTCTGCCTGGTCGGCGAGACGGTCGCCGACCAGCAGCAGTGGAACTTCCAGCACTGGAAGAGGGCCGAGGTGGCGGCCGGTCGGCAGCCGCATCCCCGGTTCGTGGGGACCGGACTGTTCCGGTACTCCCGGCACCCGAACTTCTTCTTCGAGCAGGCGCAGTGGTGGCTGGTCTTCGGGTTCGGCGCGTCCGCCGCGGGTTCGCCGGTGCAGTGGACGGTACTCGGGGCGGTGCTGCTCACCCTGCTGTTCGTCGGGTCAACCCGGTTCACCGAGAGCATCAGCCGTTCCCGGTACCCGGAGTACGCCGACTACCAGGCGGCGACGTCTCCGGTCATCCCGTGGCCGCCCCGGCGGCTGCGGCCGGGCCGGGCAGCCACCTCCTGACCGGCTGACCGGGCGACCCGCCTCAGCCGCGGGTGGCGAAGAGGTCGGTCGCGGCCACCAGCGCCTCGCGCATGCCGGCGCTGCCGTCGTGCCCGGCGTCGTGGAACAGCAGCAGTTCGCTGCCCGGCCAGGCATGCGCGAGTTCCCACGGGGTTCCCAGCAGGTTGCCCGGGTCCAGCGCGCCCTGGACGATGACGCCCGGGATGCCGGCGAGCAGTCCGGCCTGCCGGAGCACGATGCCCTCCTCCAGCCACGACCCGTGACTCCAGTAGTGGGTCACGATCCGGGCGAAGGCCAGCCGGTACTCCGGATCCTGGAACCTGGGGTACGGCGGTGCGGTCGGCACGATCGCGTCCTCCCAGGCACACCAGTCCCGGGCGGCCTTGTCCCGTACCGCCGGATCGGGGTCCTCCAACAGCCGGTTGTACGCGGCGGCGAGGTCACCGTCCCGGTCGGCCTCGGGTACGCCGTCCCGGAATCGCGCCCACGCCTCGGGAAACAGTCGCGCGAGGCCCCGGGTCAGCAGGTCGGTCTCGGACCGGCGGGCGGTCACGGCGCTGACCAGCAGCAGTTCCGAGACCCGTCGCGGGTGCCGTTGCGCGTACACGAGTCCGAGCGCCGAACCCCAGGAGCCGCCGAAGACCAGCCACCGGTCGATGCCCAGGTGCTGGCGCAGCGCCTCGAGGTCGGCGACGAGGTGGTCGGTGGTGTTAGTGGACAGGTCGGCGGCGGGGTCGCTGGCGTGCGGGGTGCTGCGCCCGCAGTTGCGCTGGTCGAACAGGACGATCCGGTACGCGTCGGGATCGAAGGTGCGGCGGTGGCCGGGGGAGGACGCGCTGCCCGGGCCGCCGTGCAGCACCACGGCGGGTTTGCCGTCCGGGTTGCCGGACGCCTCCCAGTAGAGGGTGTTGCCGTCGCCGACGCCGAGCATCCCGCTGTCGTACGGCTCGATCTCCGGATAGTGCTGCCTCATCTGCCCACCCCCGAAACCTCGCCCGGCAGTGACGTCGCCCGGCGGTAACGTCGCCCGGCGGTGGCCGGGTCAGGCGAAGCAGGCTACCGCAATCCTCTCCGGTCGCGGGTTCGCGAAGCCTCCCGGGTTCGGGATCCGGTTGCGGTCGCCGGGACGGCAGCGGTAGCGTCGGGTGCATCGCGGCTCGTTCCGCGGTCAGGTCCGAGAGGCGCTGCGACGGACGCGTGTCCGCCACGCTCGGTCCCTGACTACCCGTAAAAGGGCGCCTCCTGTCACCAGGGAGGCGAGTTTCCTGCCACCGGTCGCCGTGTTCCGGCTCTCCACGATCCGCCATCACCGCCGTGTCGCTGTCGGCCGCCGGTGACGGAGTGAGGGTTCGCGTCACACGTCGAACAGCCGTGCCCACGGCCCGGCGGGAGGACCTCACGACCTCCCAGGAAGTGAGGAAGACGCATGAGCGTCACGTTCCAGAAGGTCAACGGACTGGAGTTCGCGGTCGCGGACCTGGCGCTGGCGGCGTACGGCCGTACCCAGATCCGCCTCGCGGAGCACGAGATGCCGGGACTGATGGCGCTGCGGCGCGACTATGCCGCGGCGCAGCCGTTGCGGGGCGCCCGGGTCGCCGGTTCGTTGCACATGACCGTGCAGACCGCGGTGCTGATCGAAACGCTCGTCGCCCTGGGGGCGCGGGTGCGCTGGGCGTCGTGCAACATCTTCTCGACCCAGGACGAGGCGGCGGCGGCCGTGGTCGTGGGTCCGGACGGCACTGTGGAGGAGCCGGCGGGCACGCCGGTGTTCGCCTGGAAGGGCGAGACCCTCGACGAGTACTGGTGGTGCGCCGACCAGGTGTTCCGTTTCTCCGACGGCGACGGGCCCAACACGATCGTCGACGACGGCGGTGACGCCACCGTTCTGGTGCACCGGGGCGCCGCCTTCGAGGCGAAGGGCGAGGTGCCCGAGGCGGCCGACGACGACTCGGAGGACTACGTGGCCATGCTGGCCACCCTCGCGCGCAGCCTGCGCGAGGACGACCGGCGGTTCACCCGGATCGCGGCCGGCATGCGCGGTGTCACCGAGGAGACGACCGCCGGGGTAACCCGCCTGTACCGGATGGCGCGCGACGGTGAACTGCTGTTCCCCGCCATCAACGTCAACGACTCGGTCACGAAGTCGAAGTTCGACAACAAGTACGGCATCCGCCACTCGTTGGTCGACGGCATCAACCGGGCCACCGACGTGATGCTCGGCGGCAAGCTCGCGGTCGTCTGCGGGTACGGCGACGTCGGCAAGGGGGCCGTGGAGTCGCTGCGTGGCCAGGGTGCCCGGGTGGTGGTCACCGAGATCGACCCGATCTGCGCGCTGCAGGCCGCGATGGACGGCCTGGAGGTGGTCCGCCTCGAGGACGTCATCGAGCGGGCCGACGTCGTCATCACGACCACCGGGAACACCGGCATCGTGCTGGTGGAGGACATGGCGAGGATGAAGCACCAGGCGATCCTGGGCAACATCGGCCACTTCGACGACGAGATCGACATGGCCGGGCTGGCCCGGGTGCCGGGCATCCTGCGTACCCGGGTGAAGCCGCAGGTCGACGAGTGGACGTTCCCGGACGGGCACGCGGTCATCGTGCTGTCCGAGGGCCGGCTGCTCAACCTCGGCAACGCGACCGGCCATCCCAGCTTCGTGATGTCCAACTCGTTCAGCAACCAGACGATGGCGCAGATCGAGCTGTTCACCAAGCCCGGTGAGTTCGACCGGCAGGTGTACCGGCTGCCCAAGCGGCTGGACGAGAAGGTGGCGCGCCTGCACCTGGACGCGCTCGGCGTGCGGCTGACCGAACTGCGCCCGGATCAGGCGGAGTACATCGGCGTGGACGTCGCGGGGCCGTACAAGCCCGAGCACTACCGGTACTGATCCGATCCCCGCTCCCGGTGGCCGGCCGGACGACCAGTCTGGCTCTGACACCGCGCGACGACCCAGACCAGTCGGGTCGCGGGCCGGCCACCGGGCGGATACCATCTATCGATCATGATCACCCTATCGGTGCCGATCGATGGTAGCCAGGGCGCGGGGAGCGGAGTGCGATGACGCAGCACAGCCCGGACGGCGTGGGGCAGCAGATCCCGCCGGAGGTGGCGGCCGCGGCCGCGGCGTACCAGCTCGGACCGTACGTGGCTCTGTTCGGCCCCAATCGGCTGCCGAAGCGCACCGCCGGCGCCATCATCTTCGGCGTGCTCGCCGTGATCGGCGTGGTCGTGCTGTTCACGTCGTTCTGGCCGATCGGGGTGCTGCTGCTGCTCGCCTGCGCGTTCGGCGCCGTGCAGTTCGCCCGGTCGTTCTCCGTGACCCGCAGCCCACGGCGGATCCACCTGTACGCGGGCGGCTTCGTCTACGTCGATCCGCCGGCGGCGCCCGTGGTGTACCGGTGGGACCTGATCCCGGCGGTGTACCAGAGCATCACCAAGCACTATCGCAACAGCGTCTACACGCACACCACGTACGTCTACACGGTGCACGGGCAGGGCGACGCCAAGGTGGTGCTGACCAACTTCTGGGACCGCATCGAGGCGCTCGGCGAGAGGATCGAGCGCGAGGTGACCCGCGTCCACCTGCCGATGGCGGTGGCCGCCCTGCAGCGGGGTGAGCCGCTGCGCTTCGGCGACCTGACCGTTGCCCCGAACGGGCTGATCAGCGAGAAGCGGGGTCTGCTTCCCTGGTCCGACATCGAGAAGGTGCAGGTGCGCGCTGGGTTCATCCACGTCAGCCGGGCCGGCAAATGGCTGTCCTGGTCCAACACGCAGGTCGCCCACATCCCCAACCTGTTCGTGTTCCTGACCCTGGTGGACTCGTTGGGGCCGGGGATTCGGCGCTGACCGGGCTCGCCGGCGTCCGCCGGTCACGCGGATCATGGGGCCTGCCCACGGTGGTCGTATGCTGGCGGCGATGGACAGCGTAATCGTGCCGGCCGATGGGGTCTCCGAGGGACACATCACCAACTGGGCCGGCAATGTGACATTCACGGCAACTCGCCTGCACCGGCCGTCTTCGGTCGACGACCTGCGCCGCTTGGTCGCGGACGCGCCGCGGGTCCGGGTGCTGGGCACCGGCCACTCGTTCAACCGGCTCGCCGACACCGACGGCGTCCTCGTCTCTGTTGCCGGGCTGCCCCCGTCGGTCGAGGTGGACCCGGCCGGCCGCGGCGTGACGGTAGCCGCGGGCGTCCGGCTGGGCGACCTGGCCACCCGGCTGCACGCGCAGGGGTACGCGCTGGCCAACCTGCCGTCGCTGCCGCACATCTCGGTCGCCGGTGCGGTCGCGACCGGTACCCACGGCTCCGGTACCCGCAACCGCAACCTGGGCGCCGCCGTGTCGGCGGTACGGCTGGTCACCGCGGACGGCGACGTGCGCACCGTGCGCCGGGGCGAGGACGAGACGTTCGACGGCACCGTGGTGGCGCTGGGCGCGCTGGGCGTCGTGACCGGCCTGACGATGGACATCGTGCCGACCTTCGACGTCCGTCAGTACGTGTACGACGACATGCCGCTGGACCGGCTGGTGGAGCGGCTGGACGAGGTGCTGTCCGCCGGGTACAGCGTGAGCCTGTTCACCGACTGGGCCGGTGAGCGGGTCAACCAGGTCTGGGTCAAGCACCGCGTCGGCGATCCGGGCGAGCCGCCGGCCGGGCCGTGGCTGGGCGGCACACCGGCCGACGGTCCCCGGCACCCGGTACCGGGGATGTCCGCCGCGTACGCGACGGCGCAGCAGGGCCGGCCCGGCCCGTGGCACGAGCGGCTGCCGCACTTCCGGCTGGAGTTCACCCCGAGTAGCGGCGAGGAGTTGCAGACCGAGTACTTCGTCGCGCGCGAGCGGGCGGCCGCGGCGATCGCCGCCGTCAACGAGATCCGTGAGCGGATCGCGCCCGTGCTGCAGATCTGCGAGCTACGCACGATCGCGGCCGACGAACTGTGGCTGAGCCCGAACTACCGGCGGGACAGCCTGGCGCTGCACTTCACCTGGGTTCCCGACATCGCGGCGGTGACGCCGGTGGTCGCCGAGATCGAGCGGCGGCTGGATCCGTTCGCGCCCCGGCCGCACTGGGGCAAGGTGTTCACGATGGCGCCGTCCACGGTCCGCTCCCGGTACGAGCGGCACGCCGACTTCGTGCGGCTTGCCCACCGGTACGACCCGGCGGGCAAGTTCCGCAACGACTTCGTCGATTCCTACCTGGCGGCGGGCTGAGACAGCAGGGCCACCATGTCGTGGTGGTTGAGGTAGACGACGATGCGTAGCCGTCCCTCGTCGCGCCGCAGCAGGAAGGTGGACTCGATCCGCAACCGCTGTGCGCCGGTGCGCTCGGCGGTCCAGGCGGCGCGCACCAGCACGTGTCGGGCGTCGAGGTCGAGTTGGCTGGCGTCGGCGAGTTGGAGCGGGCCGATTCCCGCTTTCGCGAACAGCTGGCGCCGCGCGGGCAGGGCGGCGACGAGCGTGCCGCGGGCGAGCACCCTGGCCTGGTTCGGGTCGAGGGTGAGGAACTCCTCGGCGAAGTGTTCGCCGGAGTCCGCGTCCGGGTTGGCGCCCCGGGCCGCGTATTCGGCGAAGAAGGCGTCGACGTCGGGGGAGAGAGTCGTGGTCCAGGTAGAGGTAGTCACCGGACGATGCTAACGCGACTCGGACATAGCATAACATAAACGAAGATTTTCCGCAAGCGCTCGCGGGTCACGATCCGACATCGGCGCGTGCGGGCGGGTGGCGTGCACCGGATAGTCCTCTGTGGACACTCGCCGGTCCGGTGAAGCGGCAACCGCAGGAGCCGCCCGTCCACGCGGGTTCCGCGCTGCCCCGATTGTGACCGAACTGGAAATTATCCAACACTTTCGAATGCATCACTGCCGTGTAGCGTCGAACGCGATGCGCAGTAGGTGGAGCCGGCGGCACTTGACGACGACCTCTCTGGTCGCCGTCGCTCTCGCTGCCCTCCTCCTTCTCGGCCTGGCCCGGGTGGCGGTGGCAGGCCCGCACCGCGATCCCGCCGCCGGTGTCGTCGCGACCCATTCCGTCGCCGGGCACACCGCGCCCCTGCTCGCGTTGCGCGCGTTGCGGGCGCGCACCGGGCTGCCCAGGGCGGCGCATCCGCTCGGCGGCGTGCCGGCCGGGCTCGGTCTGGCTGTCGCGCTGCTCGCTCTGGCCGCTGTCGCCGGGCGCCGGGCGTCGCAGCCCGCCCGCCGGTTGTCGGCGCCGGACGTGCGCGGGCCGCCGCGCGTCGCCGCCCGCTGAGCCGTTCTCGCGTCTGGTGCGCTGCCCCGCGCGCCACGCCCGTCGCTCGTGACGAGTCGCTCCGTGACGCGTCGTTGGTGATTCGTCGTTCGGGATCAGCCGTCGCGGGTCGGTCGCCTCTCCAGCCGCCGTGGGCGGTGGCGGGAGTCGCAGTACGCCGCGTCGCGTTTCCGTGGCATCGCGGGCGGTGTGCCCGACTCGGGCGTGAGTCCTGACCCGCGTTCCATTCCCCGTCTCGTTTCCGTTCCGTGGGCGGCAACCGGCGCAGGCCGGGAATGCCGCCTCGCGAGTTCCCTGAGCGCGTAGCCATACCGTTCCGGCACAGCCACAGCCTCAGCACAGCCACCGTCCCGGCACAGCCACCGAGGAGGAGTCAGCAGTCATGTCCGGCATCCACAGCGCTCCCGCGCGGTTCCCGCACCGGACCGTCTCCTGTGGACCGGTGCCGCGCAGGCCCGTGCCCCGGCGGCCGGTGACCCCGCGACCGGTCGACCCACCGGCACCGGTAACCCGCACCCAGTCCCAGGACGGTTCCCGATGACCGATCCCAGCACCCCGCTGATCGCCGTCGAGCACGTCGACAAGTGGTTCGGTTCCCTGCACGTACTGCGCGACGTGAACCTCGACGTACGGCGCGGCGAGGTCGTCGTGGTCGTCGGGCCGTCGGGTTCCGGCAAGTCCACGCTGTGCCGGGTCATCAACCGGATCGAACCCATCGACTCCGGTGTCATCCGGGTCGACGGCCGCCCGCTTCCCGCCGAGGGTCGGGCCCTGGCCCGGCTGCGCGCCGACGTCGGCATGGTCTTCCAGCAGTTCAACCTGTTCTCCCACCGGTCCATCCTGGACAACGTCACGCTCGGTCCGGTCAAGGTGCGCGGCATCCCGCGCGAGCAGGCCAGGCGCCGGGCCCGGGAGCTGCTCGCCCGGGTCGGCATCGCCGATCAGGCGGACAAGATGCCGGCGCAGCTGTCCGGCGGGCAGCAGCAGCGCGCCGCGATCGCCCGCGCGCTGGCGATGGACCCGAAGGTGCTGCTGTTCGACGAGCCGACCTCCGCCCTCGACCCGGAGATGATCAACGAGGTGCTCGACGTGATGACCACGCTCGCCGGCGACGGCATGACGATGGTGGTGGTCACCCACGAGATGGGCTTCGCCCGGCGGGCCGCGGACCGGGTCGTGTTCATGGCCGACGGTCAGCTGCTGGAGCAGGCGCCGCCCACCGACTTCTTCGACCATCCGCGGACCGACCGGGCCCGCGACTTCCTCTCGAAGGTTCTCACCCACTAGCGCCGCCGAGGGACGGCCGTGGGGCCGCCCGACCGGGGGAAGGGAGACATTCATGCGTACCACCCGAATGGCCGTGGTCGCGGCGGTCAGCGCGCTCGCGCTGGCGGTCGTCGGCTGCGGAAGCACCAAGGATCTGGACAGTGGCAGCGGCAGCGGCACGCAGCAGAACAACAGCACCGGGTACCAGCTGAAGGCGGCCACGAGCCTGTCCGGCTCGGTACAGGCCATCAAGGACAAGGGCAAGCTCGTCGTCGGTACCAAGTTCGACCAGCCGGGTTTCGGCCTGCAGAACCCGACGACGCAGAAGGTCGAGGGCTTCGACGCGGAGATCGCCCGACTGATCTCCATCAAGATCTTCGGCTCGCCCGACAAGGTGGAGTTCAAGGAGGCCAAGACCGCAGTCCGCGAGCAGGTCATCCAGAACGGCGAGGTCGACCTGGTGGTGGCGACGTACACCATCAACGACGCCCGCAAGCAGAAGATCGACTTTGCCGGCCCGTACTTCCAGGCCGGGCAGGACATCCTGGTGCGCAAGGACAACAGCACCATCGCCAGCGTCACCGACCTGGCCGGCAAGAAGGTGTGCACCCAGCAGAACTCGACGTCGCTGAAGAACCTCCAGGACAAGGTGCCCGGGCTCAAGGCACAGACCCTGGACAGCTACGCGCTGTGCGCCGAGGGGGTCAAGGACGGCACGTACGACGCGCTGTCCACCGACAACGTGATCCTGCTCGGACTGGTGAGCAAGAGCCCCGACGAACTCAAGGTGGTCAACAAGCCGTTCACCACGGAGCCGTACGGCATCGGGTTGAAGAAGGGCGACACCGCCCTGCGGTCGTTCGTCAACGACGCGCTGGACGAGGTCTTCACCAACGGCGACTGGGACAAGGCATGGGCGAAGACGGCCGGCCAGTTCCTGCCTCAGGCACCGGCCAAGCCGTCGGTCGACCGGTACTGACGCGGGCAGCGGGACGGCCGTGAACGGCGTCGACTTTCTCGCGGACAGCCTGCCGGTGTTCTGGGCGGGCTTCCGCATCACGGTGCTGCTGGCGCTGGCGTCCTACGCGGGCGCGCTGATCCTCGGCGCCGTGCTGGCCGTCCTGCGGATCAGTCCGGCGGCTCCCGCGCGGGCCGCCGGACTGGCCTACGTGGAGTGGTTTCGCAACGTGCCGCTGCTGGTGCACCTGTTCGTGGCGATCCTGTGCCTGCCGAAGCTCGGGGTGCGGATCGGCCCGTTCACGGCGGCCTTCCTCGTCCTGGCCATGTACACCGCGGCCCAGGTGTGTGAGGCGCTGCGTTCCGGGGTCAACGCGGTGCCCCGGGGCCAGGCCGAGGCGGGTCGGGCGCTGGGCCTGACGTTCGGGCAGAACCTGCGGCACGTCATCCTGCCGCAGGCCGCCCGGACCGTCGTCCCGCCGCTGGGCAGCGTCTTCATCGCGCTGGTGAAGAACACGGCGGTGGCCAGCCTGATCGGTGTGGTCGACCTGACGTACCAGTTCGGCGAGCTGGCCCGGGACGAGCCCGGCCAGGTCATGACGTTGCTCGTCGCGGTCGCGTTCGGCTATCTGGTGATGACGATTCCCGCCGGGTACGCGGTCGCCCGGCTGCAGCGACGGGCGGCGGTGGCGCGATGACCACAGTGGACGAAGAGCGTCCGGCACCACCGGAGCTGGCCCCGGCACGCCGGGTGCGCCCGACTCCGGCGACTGCACTCTACGACGCGTTCGGGCCCCGTGGACGCCGGCGGGTGCTGGTCGCCACCGTGGTGTCCGTCGCGGTACTGGCCGGCTTCGCCGTGTTCGTGCTGTACCGGCTCGACCGGTACGGTCACCTGCAGCGGGCCCGCTGGTCGTACGTGCTGTCGCCGGAGATCCTGCGCTACCTCGGCGAGGGGATGCTCAACAACCTGAAGGCGTCGGTGATCGCCGGGGCCCTGGCCCTGGTCCTCGGGCTGGTGCTGGCACTCGGCCGGCTGTCCGGTACGCGGGCGATCCGGGTACCGGCGGTGGCCTGGATCGAGTTCTTCCGGGGCTTTCCGCTGGTGCTGCTGATCCTGTTCCCGTACCTGCTGTTCCCGGTGTACCTGCGGGCGGTCGATCCGCTGTGGTACGTGGTGATCGGGCTGACGCTCTACAACAGCGCGGTGATCGCGGAGGTCTACCGCGCCGGCATCCTGTCCCTCGACCGGGGCCAGCAGGAGGCGGCGTACGCCGTCGGGCTGCGCCACGGCCAGGCGATGCGGCTGGTGATCCTGCCGCAGGCGATCCGCCGGATGGTGCCGCTGCTGCTGACCCAGCTCATCATCCTGTTCAAGGACTCGACGCTGGGCGTCGCGGTCACCTACCCGGACGCGTTGCGGCGGGGCGAGACGATGGGGTCGTTCGAACCGCGCGTGGTGTTCCAGGCGATCATCGTGACCGCAGTGATGTTCTTCCTCGTCGGCCTGGTCGCCTCGCGGCTGGTGGGGGTGTTGGAGCGGCACTGGTCCCGCGGATAAGGCGCTGGCCCGAGGGATGAGGCACGACCTAGGGTGGGCGCATGGGCAGCATCCTGTCGGTGAACCTGGCGGTCCCCGAGGCGAGCAGCGCGAAGTCGGTGGGGATCACCGGCATCAACAAGCAGCCGGTCGACGGTCCGGTGCTGGTACGGGCGCCGGGTGCGCGGCCGGGCAGCGGTCTGGTCGGTGACCAGATCTTCGACGCGGCCGGCCACGGCGGCGACGACCAGGCGGTGTACGCGTACGCCCGGGAGGACTACGACTGGTGGGAACAGCGGCTGGGCCGCACCCTGCCCGGCGGCATGTTCGGGGACAACCTCACCACGGCCGGCGTCGAGGTCAACGGCGCGCTGATCGGGGAGCGCTGGCGGGTCGGTGACGACCTGGTCCTCGAGGTGTCCTGGGCGCGCATTCCTTGCGTCACGTTCGAGGCGCGGATGGCGGAGCCCCACTGGGTCAAGCGCTTCACCCGGGAGGCCCGGCCGGGGGCGTACCTGCGCGTCGTGGAGCCCGGGCAGGTGCGGGCCGGCGACCGGGTGACCGTGGTGGACCGCCCGGACCGCGGGATCAGCGTCGTCGAGGGGTTCCGGGCCTGGACTCTGCAGCCGGAGCTGCTGCCCCGGCTGCTGGAGGCCGACGGCGTGCCGGACGGGATGAAGGAGAAGGCCCGCAAGCGGCTGGGGCACTGACTCGCGCGGTCACCGCCACGCCCAGCCGCGCAGGTTGTTGAGGATCTCCTCGCCGCGGTAGCGCTGGACAGGGGTTCGGTTCGACGCGTTCCCGTGGCACGCCACGGGAACGCGCGGCGCCATCCCCATGGTCTAGCATCCTAGGATGCCTTAGGGGTTGTGCCTCCGCTCACCCAAAGCGTCAGCCGACGAGGTGGGCCGCCGCTCTCGCGGCCAGGGCCATGATCGTCAGCGCCGGGTTGGCCGCGCCCTGTGTCGGCAGCACGCTGCCGTCGGTGATGTAGAGGTTGGGGATCGCGAAGGTCCGGAGGTCGGGATCCACGACACCGTCGGTGGGCCGGGCCGCCATCCGGGCTCCGCCGACGAGGTGGGCGTACCGCCTGATGGTCATGAGTTCGCCCGCGCCGGCCGCGCCGAGGACGTCCCGCATCGTGGCGATCGCCGTCTCGGCCATCACCCGGTCGTTGTCGCACTCGCCGAAGGTGAACCGGGCGACGGGTAGGCCGTGCCGGTCGGTCTGAGCGTCGAGGGTGACCCGGTTGTCGGGCTGGGGGAGGAACTCGCACAGCGCGCCGAACGTCGCCCAGTGGATGTAGTCGCGCATGTACTCGCGTAGTGGCGCACCCCAGTGCCCCTCGGCGAGGACGTGTTCGGCGAACGTGATCGGCAGCGGTGCCACCGTCTGGAGGGAGAACCCGCGCTGGTACGGGCGGCCCGGGTCGGTCTCGTAGTAGTGCTCGCTGGACACCGACGGCGGGGGTGCCTTGTACGCGCGTACCTCGGCGCTGAACCGGCCGGCGACCTGCGGGGCGCCCTGCACCATCAGGTACCGGCCGACCTGGTCGTGGTCGTTGCACAGGCCGTCGGGGAACCGCCGGTTGGCGGAGTTGAGCAGAAGCCGGGGCGTCTCGATGGAGTACCCGGCGACGGCGACCAGGCGGGCGGCCTGGAAGTGTTCGACGCCGCCGTGCAGGTAGTGCACGCCGGTGGCCAGTCCGGTGCGTTCGTCGAAGCCGATCCGGCTGACCATGCAGTCCGCCCGGATCTCGGCGCCGTGTGCCAGGGCGTCGGGGATGTGGGTGATCAGTGGGGACGCTTTCGCGTTCACCTTGCAGCCCTGGAGGCAGAAGCCGCGGTAGATGCAGTGCGGTCGGTTGCCGAAGCGGCCGTTGGTGATGGCGACGGGGCCGACCTTGGTGGGGATGCCGAGTGCGTGGCAGCCGGCCTGGAAAAGCAGGGCGTCGCCGGACACGGGGTGGGGGGAGTGCGGGTACGAGTGGGGCTCGCCCCATGGCCAGTGTTCTCCGGCGACGGGTAGCTCCTCTTCGAGGTCGCGGTAGAAGGGGCGTAGCTGTTCGTAGGTGATCGGCCAGTCGACGCCGACGCCGTCGCGGGAGTAGGTGGCGAAGTCGGACGGGTGCAGTCGCGGCGCGTACCCGGCGTAGTGCACCATCGAGCCGCCGACGCCTCGGCCGGAGTTGTTGCTTCCCAGCGGTACCGGGTTGATGCCGTCGATGACTCGGGGTTCGTTCCAGTACAGGTGGTGGGAGCCGGCCTCGTCGCTGACCCAGTCGACGTCGGGGTCCCAGAAGGGGCCGGCGTCGAGGGCGACGACGCGCCATCCGGCGTGGGCGAGCCGTTGGGCGAGTGTGCCGCCGCCGGCGCCGGCTCCGACGATGACGGCGTCGACTTCGTCGTCGTCGCGGTAGCGGCGCATGTCGCGGCGCAGTTGGTAGTTGGTGCGTTCGTCGCCGGTGGGCAGCAGCCAGGCGGAGGCGTTGCGGGCGGCGACGTGGTCGCCGGCGCCGGCGAACAGGCGTCGGGTGATGCGGGAGCCGATGCCGGTCACCGGTCGGTTCACCATTCGGGTTCGTCGTGGAGCGGGTCGCGGGACAGGCCGATCACGGGTGGGTGTGGGTAGTGAGTGTCGTGGCGGCGGGCGTCTTCGACTTCGCGGGCGAGTTGGACGAGGTCGCGGTCGGGGTCGCGGTCGGGGACCTCCCAGGGTTCGCGGCGGTCGAGGCCGAGGTTCTTGTACCCGCGGGGGTAGGCGGGGCCGCCGAATCCGATTTCGTTCCATGCCCAGGGGTGGGCGTAGAACGCGGCGGTGGCGTATCGGGTCCAGAGGCTCCAGACCCGGGCGGCGGGCATGCCGTGCCAGTCGCCGGTGCCGTGCAGGTTCATGCCGGCGATGGGGGCGATGATGTGGCCTTGTTTGGCCCAGGTGAGCAGGCCGAAGTCGGTGCCGTAGGCGCGCCGGGCGTCATCGTTGAGGGCGTGGAGGCTGTCGCGCCAGGCTTGGCCGTCGTGGGGTAGGTCGTGGTAGCGCCAGCCGTCGGTCTGTGATTCGGCGAGCCGGGCGTCGATCATCTGGAGTACGGGCACCCGGGGCTCGTGGCGTTGGTCGAGGATCTGGTCGAGGAGTGCGCAGGCGATGGGTTCTTCGTCCTGGGTGAAGTAGCGGATCGGTGGGGGTGGGCCGAGGCGGCGTAGGACGACTCCGGCGGTGACGACGTCCCAGGTGGGTAGTTGGGTGATGACGTCGTATCCGGGGAATTTCTCGCGGCGGTCGCCGGGGGTGCGGTTGACTCCCCGGGGGATCCGGTTGACGGCCATCAGGGTTCCCGGCGCAGGACGGCGGCGAGGAGGCCCATTCCGCCGACCATGGCCATGAGCATGGGGGCGAGCAGTGGTGGGCCCATTTCGATGTTGTATCGGGCGAGGGCCCAGCCGCCGGGGCGTTGGGCGATGCCGCGTACGTGGAGGTAGGTGCCCTGGATTCCGTTGGCGATGATCGCGAGGGAGGCCAGGGGGAGGGCGGTTTTGGCGGCTTTGCGGTTGACGACGGCGGCGATGCCGGCGAGTGCGCCGACGGGTCCGAGGGCGACGGGTATCCACATCATTTTGTTGCCGAAGCTGGCGCGGTCGTGTTCGAGGAAGATTTCTCCGGCGGTGACGAGGGCGCCGAGGGCGGTGAGCGCGGACATGGATCGCTCGAACCGGCCGGTTTCGATGTCGCGCAGCAGGCGGTCGAGCGTGTGCACGGGTGCCGGCTGGGTGTGCCGGTGGTTCCTGGCCACGCGGGTGTTTTTCCGGGTTGGGGCGGCTCAAACCGCCGATTGTGGGTGTCTGCGGACGGGGTGGGCGATGGTGGCCTCCGGTTGGGTGCGGCGGGTGGCCGGCCCGTACGGTGGTGGGGTGCGCGTGGTGATGACCGCTGATACGCATGTGCCGGTCCGGGCTAGGGATCTGCCGGCGGTGTTGTGGTCGGCGGTCGAGGCCGCCGATGTGGTGGTCCACGCGGGTGACTGGGTCGATGAGGCTCTGCTGGATGCGTTGTCGGAGCGGGCGGCGCGGTTGGTGGGGGTGTTCGGCAACAATGACGGTCCGCGGCTGCGGGCGCGGTTACCGGAGGTTGCCCGGGTCGAGCTGGGTGGGTTGCGGGTGGCGGTGGTTCACGAAACCGGGCCGGCGGCGGGTCGGGAGCGCCGGTGTGCGGCCCGGTTTCCGGGGTGCGATGTGTTGGTGTTCGGGCATTCGCACATCCCGTGGGACAGTGTGGCGCCGGGTGGTCTGCGGTTGCTCAATCCGGGTTCGCCGACTGATCGGCGCCGTCAGCCGAGTGCGACGTTTCTGACGGCGGAGGTGGTCGGTGGCGAGTTGACCGGGGTGGAGTTGCACGCGGTGTCCCGGTAGCCCGTGGGCCGCTGCCGGCGGGGTGCTGGTGGCGGGGTGTTCAGCGTTTGATGGCCACGCCGCCGTACATCTGCACCTGGGTGTCGTCGAGGGTGCCGGCCTGGGGGTTGGGGCGCCAGCGGTGGACGAGTGCGACGCCGGGGTCGACGAGGGCCAGGCCGGTGAACAGTGCTTCGACTTCGGCCCGGGTACGGGCTTTGGAGGTGATGCCCTGCGCGTTGGCGACGGCTACGCCTTGGGAGGTTTCGGGGGCGGTGTCGGTGGTGGCGGTGGACAGGGCGAGCACGCTGCCGGGGGCGAGTGGTTCCAGCAGGGTGTTGATGATCCGTTGCGCTTCCTGGTCGTCGAGGACGTAGTGCAGGATCGCGAGGAGGCTGACGGCGACGGGTTGGGTCAGGTCGAGGGTGTCGGTGAGTTCGGCGGAGCCGAGGATCTTGCCGGGGTCGCGTAGGTCGGCGTCGATGTATGCGGTGCGGCCGGCGGGTGTGCCGGTCAGCAGTGCGCGTGCGTGGACGAGCACGATGGGGTCGTTGTCGGCGTAGACCACCCGGGCGTCCGGGGTGACGTCCTGGACGATCTCGTGCAGGTTGGGTGGGGTGGGTAGGCCGGTGCCGACGTCGAGGAATTGCCGCATGCCGAGGTCGGCGGCCATGTAGTGGGCGACGCGGCTCATGAAGTCGCGGTTGGCGCGCATGGAGACGGGCAGTGTGGGCCAGTCTTCGACGATGCGGTTGGCCGCGTCGCGGTCGGCCTGGAAGTTGTCTTTGCCGCCGAGCAGGTAGTCGTAGATCCGTGCGGGGTGGGGGATGTGGGTCCTGAGATCCACTGGGTTCACGGCGCGCCTCCATGATCGTCCGCGGTTCAACCTATCCCACGGGCTGGGGTGTGCGCAGCGGCGGTCTCCGGGTTATCGGTCGCAGCGGGCGGCGGTGGCGACGTCGGCGGGGTAGGTGCGCCGGGTGGCCAGTGACAGGGCGCCGTTGACCAGCAGGGGGATGAGCATGATGAGGAACGCGTCGCGGAGGCCGGCGGCGCGGTTGGTGCCGCCGCCGAGGGTGTCGGCGATGAAGCCGAAGGTTGGTGGTGCGGCGGCTTCGGCGACCAGTCGCAGGACGGTGCGTACGCTTTCGGCCCGGCCCCAGAGTCCCCCGGGGACGATGTCGAGGCGGGCGGCGTCCAGTGGCGGGTTGGCGGAGGCGAGTGCGGCGGCGCCGGCGGTGAACAGGGGGATGGCGATCCACAGTGTGGAGCTGAGCAGGCCGGGGGCGAACAGGAGGCTGGCGGCGCCGAAGCCGATGGCGGGGGCGGTGACCCGGGCGGCGATGGCGCCGTGGCGCAGGGCGGTGTCGGTGAGCCGGCCGCCGAGGATGACGCCGGTGAGGGCGCCGAGTCCGACGATCGGTACGAGGCCGCTGAGGACGGTCTGGGAGATGTGGAACTGGCGTTGGATGAAGATGACGACGAAGGTGCGCAGTCCGGCGAAGAAGAAGTAGCCGACGGCGGAGGCGAAGATGAGGATCCGGTTGGTGGGGATGCTCAGCAGGTACCAGACCGATCGCCACAGGGGCAGTTCCCGGGCGGGTTGGCGCAGGACGCGGGTGTCGACGGGGGTGATGCCGGCCTGGCCGATGATGGCGGTGACCCGGCCGTCGCCGTGGTCGCCGGTGGCGGGTTCGTCGCCGGCCGGGGGTTGGTCGTTGCCGGCGAGCGGGATGGTGGGCGCGTCGTGTGGGATCCAGCTGGTGCCGCCGCGGCGGGGTTCGGGCATCCATCGCCATACGGCGGCGGCGAGGCCGAGGCTGGCGAGGGCGAGGAGGAAGAACGCGTACCGCCAGGACAGCGCGGCGGCGACGTCGCCGCCGACGAGTAGTCCGAAGCCGGCGCCGAGGAGTTCGCCGGACAGGATCCAGCCGTAGGCGCGGGCGCGTTCGGTGGGTGGGAACAGGTCGCCGACGAGGGAGGCGACGGCGGGTCCCGCGGCGGCGAGGGCGGCGCCGAGCGCGATTTGGGCCAGCAGGAGCGACAGGTACGAGGTGGCCAGGCCGGCGGCCAGCATCGACGCGCTCCAGATGGCGATGGTGACGACGAGGACCCGTACCCGGATGGTGCGGTCGGCGAGGACGCCGACGGGCAGGCTGATGAGTGCGCCGACTCCGGCGGATACCCCGGAGAGCAGGCCGAGTTCGCCGTGGTTGATGTGGAGGTCGTTTTCCAGTTGGTTGGCGACGGCTCCGATGGTGCCGGCGTTGGCGGAGTTCAGGGCGAGGACGCCGGCGAGGATGGCGATGACGCGGGCCCGGGCGGGGCCGCCGAGGAGGGCGATGAGTCGTCCGGCGAGGCGGCGCGGCGAGCGGGTGTCTCCGTTGCCGCTGTGCATTGTCCCCGTCCGTGTCCCTGCCGTCCGGTGTTCCCGGTTCGCGTTCCCCCCGGTCGGCGCCGGGTCGGGTCGCCGCCATCGGGTGAACGTCCCCCTGTCGCTGGTGCGGCAAACCCGGTGCCGGGCGCGTCGCGGTGCCCCCTGGCCGGGTCGCGACGTTGCTACCATCGGCCGTCGTGAGTGGGCAGGCCCCGGTGGGGGAGCACGGGCAGGTGCGGGTCGGTCTGGGCCGGTCGAATGGGTCGGTCGTGGTTCTGGTGCTGGCCTTCCTTCTCATCGTGATTTTCGCTGGCGGGTACGGCGGGTGGACGTCGACGCAGACGTCGGCGCGGGTCATCGGGTTCGGGGTGGCGGCGGGGTTCATGGTGCCGCTGGTGATGATGGTTGTGCGGCTGCCCCGGTTGCTGCGGCCGCGGTGGGTGGTCCTCGACGCGGTCGGGTTGCGTATTCAGCACGGCCCGGAGGAGGTCGTGGTGCCGTGGCCGGAGATCGTCGGGTTCGGGTTGGGGTATGAGGTGCCGCCGGCGGAGCGGTTCGCGGTGCCGTTGTCGAAGGACGACGTGGCGGATCTGGCGAAGGACTACCTGGCCGGCAGGGTGCAGGAGGCGTTGCAGGTCAGCGACAAGCGGCGTATCGCGTTGGAGATCTACCCGTGGCATCCGGCGGCGGAGCAGTACTACCGGAAGCTGGCGCCGTACTGGAAGCGGGATGTGCCGCCGGTGGCAGGGTTGCCGGACTTCCTGTGGCGTTTTCCGATGCCGCCGGTGGTGTCGATCGGGCAGGCGGTGGAGCAGGGTGCTCGGGTGGTGGCGCCGCAGCGGTGGTTGGGGTGGTTCCAGCGGCCGTGGAGCGGGTCGGCGAAGTAGTGGTCGTCGGCCGTGTCGGTCAGCGGGTCGACGCGCGGTTACCCACCCTGCGGCGTTTCGCCGTTCCTGTCCGTTTTCGCCGGTGGTCGGGCGCCGAGGTAGTGCTCGGCGACCGCCCGGTTGTACCGGGCGAACCCGTCGCCGCAGGCGCGCAGTTCTTCCTCGGTCCAGCCGGCGAGGAGTTCGACGAGGTTGTCACGGCGTAGCCGGCGGACCCGGACGGCGCGGGCGTGGCCCCCGGGGGTCGGGGTGATGATGCTGCGCCGCCGGTCGGCGGGGTCGGCGGCCCGGTCGATGAGGCCGGCCTGTTGCATCGCGGCGACCTGGCGGCCGGCGGTCGACGGGTCGAGTCCGATGGCGGCGGCCAGCGTGTTGATGTCGGCGGGGCCGATGGCTTCCAGGACGCGCAGCAGGAGGTAGCCGGCCCGGTCCAGGTCGCCGTACAGGTCGGCGCGGCGGCGCAGCAGTTCGAAGTTGCGGACCAGGACGGCGGACTGGACCTCGATCAGGTCGAGGGCGTCGGCCGCCTGTGCCGACCAGTGGCTGGCCGCGGTCGCGGCGGGCTGTCGACCAGCGGATTCCCGGTCGTCTGGCTGCCGCTCGGTAGCGATCATCACACCTTCTCGCCTGGCTTCCGACCCCGAATTATCGGTACTATACACATATTGGGTTGCCACGGTACGCGCGCCGGACGATCTGGCTGCAGGCGAGTGGCGCCGGGGGGTGAAAGAAACGGTCAGGCTCTCTTGGCTCCAGCGCGCCCGGGATCGGGTGGCGGGTTCCGACCCCGGCTGGACCCGGCTACGGATGGCGGTTTCCGGCGGTGTCGCGATCGCCACCGCGCTGGCGCTGGAGTACGGCATCTCCCGCGCCACCCACGCCTCGGCGCAGGCCCAGGTGATCGCGATGATGCTGGGTGCCGTGGTCGCCATGATGGGCTCGATGGCGCTGACCGCGGCCAGCGCCTGGGCGAACGCGCGCACCGCGGCGTTCTTCCCGGTGGCGCTCGGTGCCGGCATGGCCGCCGGTGTCGCGGTCGGTCGGCACACCGACCTGACCCTGATCGTGTTCGTCGTGGTCATGTTCGTCGCCGTGATCATCCGCCGGTTCGGCGCGGCTTTCTTCTTCTACGGCTTCCAGCTGTGGATGGGCTACTTCTTCGCGTCGTTCACCCACGCGACCGTCGGCACCCTGCCGTCGATGCTGGTGACCGTGGTCGCCGCGTCGGCCTGGGTTCTGCTGCTGTCCGTCACGGTGCTGCGGACCAGTTCGCGGCGCGCCCTGGCCCGTACCCGGCGGGCGTTCGCCGCCCGCTCCCGGGACGTGGCCCGGATGAGCGCGGCACTGCTGGAGACCGCGGTCACCGACCCGGAGCAGGTGCCGCGGGCGCGGCGCCGGCTGACCGCGCACCAGGCGCGGCTGGCCGAGGCCGCGCTGATGATCGAGGCGTGGTCCGCCGAGCCCGGCGCGCTGCCAGCCGGCCACTCGGCGGTGGCGCTGCGCCGGCATCTGCTGGACGCCCAACTGGCCATCGACGGAGTCGCGGCCGCGGCAGGGGAGTTGGCGGCAAGCGGCCAGACCGGGCTGATCGTCGAGGCGGCCGGGGTCACCGGGCTGCTGGCGGGCAACGAGTACGCCGCCGCCGACCGGGCCGCCCGCGACCTGCTCGCCCGTGACCCGGTCGGCCGGGACGCCGGCACCGCCCGGGAACACGCCGGCCCCGGGGCGGCGTCGTCACAGGCCCGGCACCTGGCCGCGTCGACGGCGCAGTTCGTCGCCGTCGCCCGCCGGGGCGTCGACCGGCCCACAACGGACCCCGCCGACCGGGCCGCCGACGAGTTCGAGCCGGCGGTCAGCCTGGCCATGGGCAACCTCCCCGGCTCGCCGGCCTTCGCCAGCGCGGTCGCCCCCCGGGGACGCCGGTGGAACCCGCTGACCCGGCTGGACTTCGTCGCCCGGCAGGCGGTTCAGGCCGCGGTGGCCGGTGGCCTGGCGATCCTGATCGGACGGGAGATCTCCCCGGCCCGGTACTACTGGGCGGTGCTCGCCGCGTTCATCGCGTTCAGCGGTACCGCGACCCGGTCGGAAACCTCGATCAAGGCTGTCAACCGGGTGATCGGCACCGTAGCCGGGCTGGTCGCCGGGCTGGCCCTGGCGCACGCCACCACGGGTCACACGATGTGGATCCTGGCCGTGGTCGTGGCCAGCATGTCCGCCGGGCTGTACCTGATGCGGATCTCCTACCGGTACATGATCTTCTTCATCACGATCATGATCGCGCAGCTGTACAGCGTGCTGCACGAGCTGTCCGACGCCCTGCTCATGTTGCGGCTGGAGGAGACCGCCGCCGGTGCCGCGATCGGTATCACCGTCGCTCTTCTGCTGGCCCCGCTGAGCACCCGGGACGTGGTCGGGACCGTCCGCGGTGACCTGTTCACCGCGCTCGGTGACCTGCTGCGCGCCGCCGCCGACCATGCCGGCGCCGAGTCCGCCGACGCCGCCGTGGGTGGCCAGCCGGCCGATACGCGCCATGACCTGGACGCGCTGATCCGTGCCGTGGACACCCGGCTGTACCAGCTGCGGCTGGCGGCGGCGCCGCTGACCCGCCCGCTGGTGTGGGGCAACAGCCCGAGCCGTACCCGGCACCGGCTGACCCTGTACGCGGCGACCGCGCACTACGCCCGCAGCCTCGCCGCCGCCGTCCGTACACCGGGGCCGTCGCCCCGCGCCGGGCAGCTGAGCGGGGCCCTGGCCGACGCGGTGACCGCGATGGCGCCGGGCGACGGCCCGGACCAGTCGCCGCGGCAACGCAGGGCCCTGGCGCTGGCCCACCTCGCCGCCGCCGACGAGGTCCTGTACGGCCGGCCGCTGCCCGCCGCGGCGAAGTGGCCCGCCGACCCGTGGCCGGCCGCCGGGGCACCCGCGCCGGCCGACGCGGCCGGCGACGCGACGCTGCGGGCACTGGTCCACCTGCGTCAACTGATCGGCGAGATCGTCGAGTTCGCGCTGCCCGGCCCCGGCTCACCGCCTGACGCGGGTACCGGCGACGAGGCCGAACCGTCCCGGGGACAGTCAGCGCCCGACCCCGGGGAGCCGGCCTCGCCGCCAGCCGACCGGTTCCCGTTCGGGGCGCGGGTGCGCCGGACGGCGACGAGAGCGGGTGTCCACCGCCGCACCGGTGACGCGTGGCCGGCGGCGGTGGACACCGCGCCGGAGCCCGGCGACGGCACCGCCGGCGAGCGGCACGCGCTGCGTGGCGGCGACTCCCGGACCAGCCGGCACCGCCGCCGGGGGGTGTCCCGGCCGGTCCGCTGAGCCCCGGCCGGATCGGTGACGGTGATGGTCACCTGGACGATGCGGGGCGTGGTCGGCTCGGGCATGGCGACTCCGTGTTCGAGATAGCGGTCTACCCGTCGACTCGGGGCCGTCGAGCACCTCACGGACGGCGTCGATGGGCAGGTCGACCCGCCGCAGCGCGCCGATGGTCCGCGCCCGGCGCAGTTGGTCCGGCCGGTACCGGCGGTACCCGGTGGCGGGGTCGACGAACGCCGGCCGGAGCAGGCCGAGTTCGTCGTAGTGCCGCGGCGCGTTGATCGACAGGCCGCTGACGAGGGCGAACGCTCCGATGCTCACCAGGTTGTCGTCGCTCACCCGGACAGGATCGCGTCTCGGGCTACCCGAGAGTCAACCCGCGTCCGCGACACCGTCCGAACGGCCCCGGTCGAGGTCACCGGCGAGCCGACCCGCAGGATCTCTGGACAGCCCGGTATCTGTCGCGAGACGGTGGAGGCGCACGGCCGCTCGGGCATGCGCACGCTGGGCGCACGCATCCGGGCGGAGGCTGTCGCCATCGCCCAGGAGGTTCTCGGATGAGTACCCCCCGCTACGTGGTCCCCACCGGCACCGAGGCCATCAGCGCCCTGCGCCGGCTCAGCCGCGCTGGCTGGCGTACCCGCGAAGGTTTCGCGCTCGCCGAACCGGCGTGGGACGTGACCATGAAGCGGCTGGTGCTCTACGGGCGGGTCGCCGACCTGGACACCGCGCAGTTGGCGGTGCACGCCGCGGCCCGAGGCGCCGGGGTGGTGGCCATCGCCGACCTCACCAGCGAGGTCGGCCGGACGCTGCTGGCCGATCTGGGCCGGCTCGGCCCGGTGATGCGCGACCCGGACACCGACGCCGCCGCCACCGAGGCGACGGTTCGGTCGGAGGCGCCGAGCCTGCTGCCGGAGCAGCGGGCGCTGCTGGAACGGCTGGCCAACGGCGAGACGATCGCCGCCGCCGCGGCGGCGGAGTACCTGTCGCTGCGCACCGCGAACCGGCGCATCGCGCAGGCCCGGCAGGCGCTGGGTGCGCGGACCACCCGGGAGGCGGTGCTGGTCTTCCTGCGCCAGCGCAAACCCAGCTGACCCGGCGCCGGCCGTCCCAGCTGACCCGGCAGCGGCCGTGCGCGGCTTGACCTGAAGCGCGCGCGAGGTTTTAGCGTCGGATTCATGAGCACCTCCCTTCAACCGGCCACCGTGACGGCCGGACGCGGCCCGGCCCCGGGCGACGTGCCCGAACCGAGCCAGCGCCGCCGGCTCCTGGTCCTCGCGATCTGCTGCGCCAGCATGATCGTCGTGGTCATGGACATCACCATCGTCAACGTCGCTTTGCCGGCGATCCGTCGCGACCTGCACGCTTCGGAGTCCGGTCTGCAGTGGACGATCGACGCGTACACCCTGGTGCTGGCCAGCTTCCTGGTACTGGCCGGGTCCACCGCCGACCGGGTCGGCCGTCGCCGGGTCTTCCAGATCGGCCTGGCCGCGTTCGGCCTCGGCTCGCTGCTCTGCGGTCTGGCGCCGGGCATCGGCTGGCTGATCGCGGCGCGGGCGCTGCAGGCCGCCGGTGGCACGATGCTCAACCCGGTGGCGCTGGCGATCGTGGCGACCACGTTTCCCGAACCGGCGCAGCGGGCCCGGGCGATCGGCGTGTTCGGCTCGATGAGCGGCCTGTCGCTGGCGCTCGGCCCGATCCTCGGCGGCGCCCTGGTCGACCGTCTCGGCTGGCACGCCATCTTCTGGATCAACGTGCCGATCGTGGCCGTCACGATCGTGTGCACCGCGCTGTTCGTCCCCGAGTCCCGTGCCGGCCGGGCGCGCCGGTTCGACCCGGTCGGTCAGACGCTGATGGTGCTGATGCTGGGCTGTGTCGTCTCCCCGGTCATCGAGTCCGAGCGGCTGGGCTGGACCTCACCGGTCATCCTCGGACTGCTCGCCGTCGCGGTGCTGGCCGCGCTGGGCATCCTCGGGTACGAGCGGCGACGTACGGATCCGCTGCTGGAGCTACGCCTGCTGCGCAGCGCGCCGCTCTGCGCGGCGATCCTGATCGCGCTGTTCGCCCTGTGCGGGTTCAGCGCGTTCCTGTTCGTGACCACCCAGTACCTGCAGGACGTGCGTGGCATGGCGGCGCTGCCGGCCGGGCTGTGCCTGCTCCCGGTCGGGCTGCTGGTCATCGTGCTGTCGCCGCGCGCCGGCCGGCTCGTCGGCGCGCGGGGCCCCCGGCCGCCGCTGGTGGTCGCCGGGGCCGCGCTGGCCCTGGGCGCCGGCGCGTCGCTGTGGCTCGGCCCGGCCACCCCGCTGCCCGCGGTACTCGCGACCTACCTGCTGTTCGGTGTCTTCCTGGCCGCGGTCAACCCACCGATCACCAACTCGGCGGTCGCCGGCATGCCCCGGTCGATGGCCGGGCTGGCCGGTTCGTTGGCCTCCGCCGGCCGGCAGACCGGCACCACCCTGGGGGTCGCGATCGCCGGAACGATCGTGGGAGCGGCGTCGACCCGCGGCGGGGCGGCGTTCACCGTCGCGGCGCACCGGGTCTGGTGGCTGGTGCTCGGGCTCGGCGTCGGGATCCTGGTCCTGGGGCTGGTCAGCACCGGGCGCTGGGCCGCGGGTACCGCCGGTCGGGCGGCGGCGCTGTTCGAGCGGGTGGATCCGGGCACCGACCGCCGGGTCGCCGCCGGAGGTCACCGGTGATCGTCGCCGGAGGGCCGTCTCCAACGCCCGCGAATAGGATGGGAAGCATGGCCGATGTCACGCCGCCGGTAGCCGAGCCCCGCGAATCCGATCCGCGGGCGGGCCTGAGCATCGCCGAGGCCGCCCGCCGCACCGGGGTCAGCGTGCACACCCTGCGGTACTACGAGCGTGCCGGCCTGGTCATCACCGGCGTCGACCGCACCGCCGGCGGCTGGCGCCGCTACCACCAGGCCGACCTCAAGTGGATCACGGTGTGCACCAAGCTGCGGGCCACCGGCATGCCGATTAGGGACATCCGCCGCTACGCCCAGCTGGTCTCCGCCGGCCCCGGCAACGAGAAGGAACGCCTCGCGCTGATGGAGGCACACCGCGCGGACGTCGTCTCGAAGCTCGCCGAGTTGCAGGACTGCCTCGGGCTCATCGAACGCAAGGTCGACATCTACCGGGAGCGGCTTTCCGCCGGACAGGCCGACCACCTGTGGACGCCCGAGCGCCTGAGCGCCGCTGGCTGAACCGGCCGCCGCTGGCTGGCGCTCGCGCCGTCAGGCGGGCGGGTGCCGCCGTGAGCGGGCGGTCGACACCGGGCGTACCGGGTCGATCCAGGCCGGCAGCCGTGGCTCGTCGGGGCGCAGCGCGCGCAGGTTCTCGGTGATCGTCGCCATGATCCGGTCGGTTGCCTGGGGTATCCGCAGGCCGGTCAGGTCGACCGGTGCGCCGAAGTGCACGCGTACCACCGGCCGGTGGACCAGGGCCCACAGCAGCCGCCGCACCGCCCCCCACGGGGCGCCCCACGGTACGAGCAGGTGCGCACCCCACTGCGACACCGGCACGACCGGCGCCCCGGTGTCGCGCGCCAGCCGGGCCAGGCCGGTGCGGCCGCGTTCCGGCCAGGCTCCGGGGTCCAGGGTGATCCGGCCCTCCGGGTAGGCCAGCAGCACCGACCCCTGGTCCAGTACCGCCCGGGCGGCAGGCAGCGCGGCGGTCACCTCGGCCCGGTACCGGTCGACCCGGACCAGCCCGCAGTGGCGCAGCACGGCGCCGAACACCGGGATCCGGAACAGGCCGCCGGTGGCCATGATGCGCGGCGCGATCCGCCGCACCCGGCACGCCGCCATCAACACGATCGGGTCCAGGGAACCGATGTGGTTGGCGGCCAGGATCACCGGCCCACCACCCGGCCGGCTGCCGGTCCCCGCGGCGGCTTCGCGACCGTCGCCCCCTCTGCTGTCGCCTTCCGCGCCGTCTCTGCTGTCGCCTCCTCCGCCGTGCCGGTCGGCTTTGCCGTTCCCGAGAGCGGGCAGGCGGGTGGGCAGCGGGGGACCGGTGACCCGCAGCCGGCAGAACGGCGCCAGCAGAACCCGGGCGACGACCAGCAGGGCACGCCACAGCCGCGGGGGCCGGCACGACGGCGTGCCGGCGCTGTCCCCGTCGGCGCTGTCCCGACCGGCGCCGACCGGGTCGGGGCCGGTCGGTCCCGTGCTGAGCGGGCCTGCCGGCGCGACGGTCACGGCATCGGGTCCGGCCGGCGCGGTCACGCCGCCCCCACGGCCCGCGCCGGCAGTGGTCCACGGCACATCCGGCGGGTGTGGTTGTGGGTCCGGCGCCCCACAGGGATACGTTGGTTGCCTACAGGTAGCGAGGTAAGAGATGAGGGGATCGGGGTGCACTCGCTCGACGTCGCACGGTGGCAGTTCGGAATCACCACCGTGTACCACTTCCTGTTCGTACCGCTGAGCATCGGGCTGTCCTTCCTCGTGGCCGGCATGCAGACCGCCTGGGTGCGCACCGGCCACCCGCGCTGGTACCAGCTGACCCGCCTGTACGGTCAACTGTTCCTCATCAACATCGCCCTCGGCGTGGTCACCGGCATTGTGCAGGAGTTCCAGCTCGGCATGAACTGGAGCGCCTACTCCCGCTTCGTCGGCGACGTCTTCGGCGCCCCGCTGGCCCTGGAGAGCCTCGCCGCGTTCTTCCTCGAATCCACCTTCATCGGCCTGTGGATCTTCGGCTGGGACCGGTTGCCACGCCGGATCCACCTGGCCACCATCTGGATCGCCGCGTTCGGCAGCCTGCTGTCCGCGTACTTCATCCTGGCGGCCAACTCGTGGATGCAGCACCCGGTCGGGTACCGGATCAACCCGGCCACCGGCCGCGCCCAGATGACCGACGTCGTGGCCGTCTTCACCAACAAGGTCGCCCTGATCACCCTCGTGCACACGCTGGCCGGCGCGTTCCTGGCCGCCGGCGCCCTGGTCGCCGCCGTGGCCCTGTGGCGGCTCATGCGGGGCACCGGCGGGGCGGACGACTCCCCGGCCATGCGCACCGGCATCCGGCTGGGTTCCTGGGTCACCCTCGCCTCCGGCGCCGCGCTGGCCATCACCGGCGACACCCAAGGCAAGATCATGACCGACGTACAGCCGATGAAGATGGCCGCCGCCGAAGCGCTGTACCACACGGCGTCGCCCGCGCCGTTCTCGATCCTGACCGTCGGCTCCCTCGACGGCAGCCACCCGATCCTGTCGCTGGAACTGCCCCGGCTGCTGTCGTTCCTGGCCACCGGCAACTTCTCCGGCAGAGTCCAGGGCATCGACGACCTTCAGGCCCAGTACCAGCAGTTGTACGGCCCCGGCTCGTACACCCCGAGCATCCCCGTCACGTACTGGACCTTCCGCCTGATGGTCGGTGTCGGCATGCTCGCCGTCGTCACCGCCGCCTGGGCCCTGTACGCCACCCGCCGCGGACGGACGCCGTCGTCCCGGTGGCTGCTGCGCGCCACGCTGGTCACCCCGCTGCTCCCGTTGCTCGGCAGCGCCTTCGGCTGGATCTTCACCGAGATGGGACGCCAACCCTGGATCGTCTTCGGTCAACTGCGCACCGCCGACGGCGTCTCGCCCGGCGTGTCCACCGGTGAAGTGATCACCTCACTGACCCTGTTCACCCTGCTCTACGTCGCCCTGGCCGTCATCGAGACCCGGCTGCTGCTGCGTTACGCCCGCGCCCCGCTGACGTCACCCGCACCGCCGGGAACTCCCGCACCCGACGAGCCACCGCTGGCCTTCGCCTACTGACACCGGGGGAGCGCACCATGCACCTGACCACCGCCTGGTTCACCGTCATCGCGTTCCTGTGGACCGGATACTTCGTCCTGGAAGGCTTCGACTTCGGCGTCGGTGTCCTCGCCCCGCTGCTGGGCCGCGACGAACCACAACGCGGCGCACTGCTGCACACCATCGGACCGGTCTGGGACGGCAACGAAGTGTGGGTGATCACCGCCGTCGGCGCCACGTTCGCCGCGTTTCCCGACTGGTACGCCAGCCTGACATCCGGCTTCTACCTGCCACTGGTACTGATCATCCTGGCGCTGATCGTGCGCGGGGTGGCCCTGGAGTACCGCGGCAAGCGACCCGAACCGGTGTGGCGCAAGCGAGCCGACATCGCCATCGCCGCCGGCTCCCTGCTGCCGGCGCTGGGCTGGGGCGCCGTCATCGCGTCCATGGTGCACGGGGTACCCATGGACGCCGCCCACACCGTCACCGGTGGAGCCGCCTGGATCCTGCGCCCCACCGCACTGCTGGGCGCCGCCACGTTCCTGGCCCTGTTCGCCACTCACGGGGCGCTGTTTCTCGCCCTGAAGACCACCGGAGCGCTGCGCACCCGCGCCCGTACCGTGGCGTTGCGCGTCGGGCCGCTGACCGTCGCGCTGCTCGCGGCGTTTCTGGCCTGGATGGTGCACCCGCACCGTACCGGGGTCACGGTGGCCCTCGCGGTCGCCGCCCTCGCCTGCCTGGCCGGCGGGATCGCCGCGACGGTACGCGGACGTGACGGGTGGGCGTTCACCGGCACGGCAGCCACCGTCGCCCTCACCCTGGCGGCACTGTTCGCCACCCTGTACCCGGACGTGCTGCCCTCGACCCCGAACCCGGCCAACAGCCTGACCGTGGCCGGCGCCGCGTCCAGCCCCTACACACTGACCATCATGAGCTGGGCGGCGGCCGTGTTCGCCCCGCTGGTCCTGGTCTACCAGGGGTGGACCTACTGGGTGTTCCGCCGCCGGATCACCCTCCCGGCCACCGCCTCACCAGCGGCACCGGCCTCGCCGGCCGGAGCCGCCGCCGGCCGGCGGGGGTAGCGACCACCGACCCGGCCGGGCCTGGACCCCGGACCCGCCACGCCGGACCCCGGGAGCCCTGGCCCGGTGCCCTAGGCCCGGTGCCCTGGACGCCGGGCCCGCTCGGACGCCGAGCGGGCCGGCGTCGGCCGCGTTCACCGGCCGCGCGGTGACCCGGTGCGGCTCAGGTCGCCTCGCCGGCCTCGCCCAGTTCGGCGAGCTTCGCCTCGATCTCGGCCAGCTCGGCGCGCAGCCGCTCGGCCTGGTTGCGCGCCTCGGCCCGCTCGGCGGACACGATCTGCTCGACCGCCTCCTGCACACCGGCGACATCCAGCATGCCGACCATCATCAGCGCCTCGGTCGCCTTGATGACATAGGGCTTCGCGAGGACCTTCGCGCCCTGCTGCGCGGCGACGGTCCACTCGCTGTCGGCATACGACAGGGTCACGGTCAGGCCGGGCTGCGGCTTCGGCTTGGCCTGCTTGGCGGCCTTGCGCGCGGCCGGACCGCGTGCCGGTGCGGCGTCGGCGGAGGCGTCGGGCTCGGCGGGGGATGCGTTGTCGTCATCCACGGTCGGGGTCGACATCGGTTCCTTCTCCTCGCGGGCAGTCGGGATCGGGGGATCGGAGAGCTTGAACTCCGGGGCGGGCTTCGCCGGCTTGCGGGGCGGGGTCTTCGGCGCGATGGCCAGGTCGGCGGGGGAGAAGGGCAGTTCGTCACGGCCGAAACGGACGACGAGGAAGTCGTCGCCGACCTCCGGGTCGGTCAGCTGGACGACCTGGCCGAGCTGGCCGACGATCTGCCCGGCGGCCTCGGTGAACACCACCTTCGGTCTGCGGCCGGCGACCAGCCCGTCGCGGATCGACTCGATGTCCTGGTTGGACAGACCCTGGCTGGCGCCCGGCGCGGTGCTCATCGCGGCCCTCCGTACATTCGTTTGATTGAGGAATTCCTACCAGCCGCCTACGACACTTGTGGCAGCCACCCCGCTCGGCCGATCCGCCGGCGGGCCGCCGAGCCGGTCGGTGGCCGAGCCGCCCAGGTCAGCGAGCGGCGCCGTGCCTGACTGGCCGGACGACTGGTCTGGGTCGTGGTGTGGCGCCGGACGCGCCGAGCCAGACTGGTCGAACCGATCAGGATTCAAGAAGCGCCGGCCCGCCGGCCGCGGATAGCGTGAGCTTCGTTCGACGGCGTCGCCGTCCGGGACCCTCCGGGTCCGACCACACATCACGCAAATTATGAGGAGCAATCATGACCGACTCGTCCACGCAGGGGATCAAGACCGTCCTGCACCCCGTCTCCGATTTGGCCAAGGCCAAGGAGGTGTACGCCGCCCTGCTCGGCATGCAGCCGCAGACCGACTCGCCCTACTACGTCGGTTTCGAGGCCGAGGGCCAGCAGATCGGACTGGTACCCGCCGGCGGCCCGCAGGGCATGACCTCACCGGTCGCGTACTGGCACGTGTCGGACATCGAGGCGAAGCTGGCCGAGGTGACCGCGGCCGGTGCCACCGTGAAGGAGGCCGCGCACGACGTCGGCGAAGGCCGCCTGGTCGCCACCTTCACCGACCCGGACGGCAACGTCCTCGGGCTGGTCCAGGACCGGTGAGGACCGGCCCCGGCACCCGGGTGGCCGGCGCCCCGGCTGGCGGCAACCGCCGCCGGGGCCGCACCACCCGGTGAACACCGCCGATCGACCGCCCGGCGTACCGTTGGCGGAACTGCCCTGACCACAGCGAACCGGCCAGAGTGAATCGGGCCAGGCGACGCCCACGCAGACCCGCCGCGACAGCGGCCCGCCCGAGAAACGGAGACACCATGAGCAAGGCCGCGAAGACGGACGCCGCGCCGCCCGCGCCACACGACGCGGACAGCCACGACCTGATCCGCGTGCACGGCGCCCGGGAGAACAACCTCAAGGACGTCACCGTCGAGATCCCGAAGCGCCGCCTGACCGTGTTCACCGGCGTCTCCGGTTCCGGCAAGAGCTCGCTGGTGTTCGACACGATCGCCGCGGAGTCGCAACGGCTGATCAACGAGACCTACAGCACCTTCGTGCAGGGATTCATGCCGACACTGGCCCGGCCCGACGTCGACGTGCTGGACGGGCTGACCACCGCGATCATCGTCGACCAGCAGCGGATGGGAGCCGACCCGCGCTCCACGGTCGGCACCGCGACCGACGCCAACGCGATGCTGCGCATCCTGTTCAGCCGGCTCGGCAAGCCGCACATCGGATCGGCGAAGGCGTTCTCCTTCAACGTCGCCTCGATCAGCGGCGCCGGGGCGGTCACCCTGGAACGCGCCGGGCAGACGGTCAAAGAACGCCGCAGCTTCAGCATCACCGGCGGCATGTGCCTGCGCTGCGAAGGCCGAGGGTCGGTCACCGACTTCGACCTGTCCGCCCTCTACGACGACACGAAGTCGCTCAACGAAGGCGCGCTGACCATCCCCGGCTACAGCGTCGACGGCTGGTACGGCCGCATCTTCACCGGCTGCGGGTTCTTCGACCCGGACAAGCCGATCAGCAAGTACACCAAGAAGCAGCTCCACGACCTCCTCTACAAGGAACCCACGAAGATCAAGGTTGAGGGCATCAACCTGACCTACGAGGGCCTGATCCCACGGATCCAGAAGTCGTTCCTGTCCAAGGACGTCGACGCGATGCAGCCGCACGTGCGCGCCTTCGTCGAACGGGCGGTCACCTTCACCATCTGCCCCGACTGCGGCGGCACCCGCCTGAACGAGGGCGCCCGATCGTCGAAGATCAAGGGGATCAGCATCGCCGACGCCTGCGCGATGCAGATCAGCGACCTCGCCACCTGGGTACGCGGCCTCGACGAGCCATCGGTGGCGCCGCTGCTGACGGCGCTGGGGGAGACCCTCGACTCGTTCGTCGAGATCGGGCTGGGCTACCTGTCCCTGGACCGCCCGTCGGGCACCCTGTCCGGCGGCGAGGCCCAGCGCACCAAGATGATCCGCCACCTCGGCTCGGCGCTGACCGACGTCACGTACGTCTTCGACGAACCCACCATCGGCCTGCACCCGCACGACATCCGGCGGATGAACGACCTGCTGCTGCGCCTGCGCGACAAGGGCAACACGGTACTGGTCGTGGAACACAAACCGGAGACGATCACGATCGCCGACCACGTCGTCGACCTCGGCCCGAGCGCCGGCACCAAGGGCGGCGAGGTGGTCTTCGAAGGCACCGTCGACGGACTGCGGACCAGCGGAACCCTGACCGGCCGGCACCTCGACGACCGCGCCCGCCTCAAGCCCTCGACACGCACCCCGTCCGGAACACTGAACGTCCGCGGCGCCAACACCCACAATCTTCGCGACGTCGATGTCGACATCCCGCTCGGCGTCCTGGTCGTGGTCACCGGCGTGGCCGGATCGGGAAAGAGTTCACTGATCCACGGCTCGGTGTCCCACCAGGACGGGGTGGTGTCGGTCGACCAGAGCGGCATCCGCGGCTCCCGGCGCAGCAACCCGGCCACGTACACCGGCCTGCTCGACCCGATCCGTAAGGCGTTCGCCAAGGCCAACAACGTGAAACCGGCTCTGTTCAGCGCCAACTCCGAGGGCGCCTGCCCGAACTGCAACGGCGCCGGGGTCATCTACACCGACCTGGCGATGATGGCCGGCGTCGCGACCACCTGCGAGGAGTGCGAGGGCAAGCGGTTCGACGCGTCGGTGCTGGAGTACACCTTCGGCGGCAAAGACATCAGCGAGGTGCTCGCGATGCCGGTGACCGAGGCCGAGGAGTTCTTCGGCACCGGTGAGGCACGCACCCCGGCAGCACACAAGATCCTCGCGCGGCTCGCCGACGTCGGCCTCGGGTACCTCAGCCTCGGCCAGCCGCTGACCACTCTGTCCGGCGGCGAGCGGCAGCGGCTCAAGCTGGCCACCCACATGTCGGAGACCGGTGGGGTGTACATCCTCGACGAGCCGACCACCGGCCTGCACCTGGCCGACGTCGAACAGCTGCTCGGCCTTCTCGACCGGCTGGTCGAGAACGGGAAGTCGGTCATCGTCATCGAGCACCATCAGGCGGTCATGGCGCACGCCGACTGGATCATCGATCTGGGGCCCGGCGCCGGCCACGACGGGGGCCGGATCGTCTTCGAGGGCACGCCCGCGGACCTCGTCGCGGCGCGCTCGACGGTGACCGGTGAGCATTTGGCCGCCTACGTCGGCGCCTGAGCCGACCCGGGGCTCCCACCCAGGCTCCGCCACTGATTCGATAATGCACATTATGTCAACCAAACGGGTGGGAGGCCGCCGCTCGTCGGGGTCGGCCCCCCGCCGACATCGAGGCCGACGTCCGCGCCGCCGGGAACCGTCGCCGGACTGGACATCACCGCCGATGCCACTGGCCTGACGCTGTTCGCGACGGTGCGGCGCGCTGACGAGCCGGGGTGATCCCCGCAGTCGGCTTCGTGTTCGTCGCCGACGCAGCCTCGATCGTCAGTCGAGGCCTTCGACGATGCGGAAGTCGCGCTCGACGCCGTCAGCGAGTGCGGCCAGCGCCTCCTGGTAGGCCGCACTCGCATGTGCGGCGACCGCCTGTTCGAAGCTGTCGAACTCGATCAGGACGGTGCGCTCGGCGATTCCGGCGTCGTGTGCGACGATCCGACCGTCGCGGGCGAGCGTCCGCCCGCCCGCGGCCTTGACGGCTGGACCAGCCAGCTTGTTGTAGGCAGCCAGCTTCTCGGGGTCTGAAATGGTGCGGTAGACGCTGACCCAATAGCCCTTGACCACGGTACCTCCTGTGTTCGGAATTGATGCTCAGAAGCATGCTCAGATCCATGGCCGGCGCGCTGTGGGTCAGCGAGCCGACGGAGACGGCGTCGAAGTCGGACGGCTTCGATCCTCAGCTTCCGGTTCGACTCGACCGGCCCAGGCTCGGCACACCGACTGGGGCTGTGATCGGATTGGTCTCGGGTGAGCGTCGGCGGGCGAGGGCGAGGCTGGTCATCGTCGTGATCGCCATCGCGGCGACGCCGACCAGCGCCGCGGTCGTGTAGGCGTCGTGGTTCGGGAAGAGGCGGCCCTTGGCGGTGCCGGCGGCCAGGAAGAGGCCGCCGATGGCGCTGCCCAGGGAGTACCCGACGCTGCGGACGACGTAGTTGAAGCTCATGGCGCTCGACGTCTCGCTCTTGGGGGTGACGGCCAGGATGACGCCGGGCATGGCGGCGGAGAAGCTGCCGACGCCGAAGCCCAGCACGCCCATGGCCGCGAGCAGTTCGGCCAGGTTGGACCGGGCGGTGGCGAACAGGACGAACCCGCCGCCGACGATGGCGGCGCTGCCGGCCAGGAGCAGGGGGCCGTCGATCCGTTCGCGGACCCGCGGCGTGAGCTTGCCGGCGACGAACCCCAGCACGGAGAACGGGATGAGGACCAGCCCCGCCACGAAGGTGGTCAGTCCGAAGCCGTAGCCGGCGCTGTGCGGCGTCTGCGCGTAGCGGGTGATGAGCGTGAGCAGGAGGTACATGCCGCTCCCGCCGACGAACATGGCGATGTTCGCCCCGGCGACCGCCGGGTGCCGTACCGCCCGGACGTCGACCAGGGGCGTCTTGGTTCGCAGTTCGGAAACGGTCCAGACGCAGAGCAGGAGTACGGCGGCGACGGCAAGGGCCACCGCCACGGCGAGATGCCGGCTCCACAGGCTCCTCTCGCCGGCCAGGAACAGGACGAGGAGCAGTCCACCCGCCAGGACGAGCGCACCGGCCACGTTCACGTGAGCGGAGCGGCCTTCGGGAGCTGCGGGCACCGAGCGCCACGCGGTCACGAAGGCGATGGCGGTGACGAGCAGGCCGAGGCCGTAGGCGGCCCGCAGTCCGCCGAACTCGGCGAGCAGCGCGGCCAGCGGGTAGCCGACGCCGGCTCCGATGATGGAGACCACTGAGATCAGGGCGATCGTGGCCGCGCTGCGCTCCTCGGGAAGATGGTCACGGGCAACGCCCATCATCAGCGCCGTGAGACCGAGTCCGACGCCTTGGGCCGCTCTGCCCACGAGCAGCCAGGCGAACGGCAGCGGTAGCACGGTGAGCGCGCTGCCGGCGACGACGATCGCCAGCGTGGCGAGAATCGTGGCCCGCCGGTGCGGACCGGCTCCGAGCCGGCCGAGGACGGGTGTGGCGACGGCGCCGCTGAGCAGGGCGATGGTCAGCGTCCACTGCGCGCTGTCGAGGGAGACGTGCAACCTGGTCGCCACGCTGGTGATCAGCGGCGTCCCGAGGCTGGCGACCGCCGCCACGACCAGGGCGATGAACATCAGGGCGGGGACCAGCAGACGTGCCTCGGAACGTATCAGGGCAGTGCTCACGGGCTGGTCATGAGCCTGGGCCGCGGTCATCGGTCCGACTCCTCTCGGGCGTGGCTTTCGAGCTCCGCCAGATGCAGCAGCGCCGGAAGGGCCGCTGCCAAGGCCTCGACCTCGTCACCGGTGAGTTCGTCGATCAACCGCGCGTACGCGTCGACGCCCGCCTGGCCTCGCGTCCGGACGTACGACGCGCCGGCCTCGGTCAGGCACACCAGCGTGACCCGCTTGTCGGACGGATCGCCCTTCCGCTCGACCAGCCCGGATTCCTCCATCACCCGGACCAGGACAGTCATCGCGGGCTGGGTGACGCCCTCGGCCACCGCCAGATCGGTGATCCGTCGCGGGCCGGTCTTGTCCAGGGTGGCCAAGGTGGCGGCGGACGTCAGGCTCATGTCGCGGGGAAGGCGTCTCACGGCCCTGGTGGCCAGACCGTAGAGGGCTGACCCGATGGCATCAGAAGCGCCGTGTGCGGCGTCTCGACGACTCATGCCTGAAGCATAGCAGCTTTATATGAATCCTTTATGCATCTCCCGATCTTGGTTCGGCGATGCCCGACTTACTTCGGGCAGGTCCCGCGGACGAGTGCGTACCAGGAGCGCGGCCGCCCGGACCGCACCCCACAGTCGGGACAGCATCGGGCCTGCTCATCGCAGGTGATCAGGGCCAGCATTCGCCGGGCTGGCCGACCGCTTCCCCACCGGTCCTCGGAAAATGGTTGGCCGCAGACGTCGTCGCGCGGTAGCGTGCGGTACGCCGTGGCATCGCGCGAGGAGGTGAGACCCATGAACGCTGTATCGAGGTGGGTGCTCCCTCGCTTCGTCACGGTCGGGCGATTGACGTAGGGGTCGCCGGGAGCGCTTCGACGAGGCACTCCCGAAAGGCAACAACCCATGCATTCTGTGCACTTCACCGCCCAGACATCGGCGAACGGTGTCGTCGAACGCGACTTCGTCGTGGGCGAGGTCCCCGGTGTGCTCTGGTCCCCCGCATCCGGCTCCGATCACGCGCCCCTGGTGCTGATGGGTCACGGTGGCGGCCTGCACAAGAAGACCCCGGCACTCGTGGCCCGGGCGCACGACACCGTGACCACCTGGGGTTTCACCGTGGTCGCCATCGACGCGCCCGGACACGGCGACCGCCCGCGTACGGCGCAGGACGAGCAGGCCCGCGCCGGCCTGCGGCAGGCGATGACGGCGGGCGACGGCGAACGCGTCGCGTCGATCAGCGCCGGCTACGGCGCCGCACTGGCACAGCGTGCCGTGCCGGAATGGCAGGCGACCCTGGACGCCCTCCAGCAACTGCCCGAGATCGGCACCGAAGCGCCGATCGGCTACGGCGGTGGCATCTCACTGGGCACCGCGATCGGGATACCGCTGACGGCGGTCGAGCCCAGGATCACCGCCGCCATCTTCGGTGGCGGGTTCGTCGTCGACCAGGCGCTGATCGAGGCGGCGAGACGGATCACCGTACCGGTCCAGTTCCTGCTCCCCTGGGACGACGAGCACGTCGACCGCCAATCCGCTCTGGCACTGTTCGACGCGTTCGCCTCGCCGGAGAAGACGCTGCACGCCAACCCGGGCGATCACCGCACCATTCGCTGGTTCGGGGTCGACAACGAGTTCCTGGCCCGGCAACTGCGCCGGGCCGACGCTGGCGCGTCGGCGGCCTGACCTGACCGGTGTCGGCGTCCAGCACCGTGCCGGACGCCGACACCGGCGCCAGCGGAAACTCACTTGGCAGCGCTCAAGTACCGTGACTCGCCGTGCTTGAATCCGAGTTTGAGATCAGTGAAGCTCTGGTCCGCGACTTGCTGCGGGAGCAGCATCCGGACCTGGCTGGGCTGCCCATCCGCGAGGTGGCGGGCGGCTGGGGAAACCAGATGTGGCGCCTCGGGGACGACTTGGCTGTCCGGATGCAGCGGATGGACAAAAGCTTCGATCTCCAACTCAAGGAGCGCCGCTGGCTGCCGCTGCTGGCCTCACGCCTGCCGCTTCCGATCCCGACTCCGGTGCGAAGCGGTACACCGTCCGAGCGCTTCCCCAAGATCTGGACGGTCATGACCTGGGTTGAAGGCACGCCCCTGGACCACGGCTCGATCACCCGCGGCGACCACGCGGCCGACATGCTGGCGGCCTTTCTCAAGGCGCTGCATGTCGAGGCGCCCGCCGACGCGCCGGACGCCTCGGACTTCGGCGCTCACCCCAAGGAATGCACCGACGGCTTCGAGCACTTCCTGCGGGCCGTGGACCTCGACGGATTCGCCGAGGACGACATCCGGGCTGTGTGGGGCGACGCGGTGGCGGCTCCGGAGTGGCAGGGCCCACGGGTGTGGGTGCACGGTGACCTGCATCCCGCGAACGTCGTCATCGCGGACGGCACACTGGCGGGCATCGTCGACTTCGGCGCGGTCTTCGCCGGCGATCCGGCGTGGGACCTCGCGGCCGCCTGGCTGCTGCTCCCCGAGGGCGGCGCCTCGCGGTTCTTCGACAGCTACGGGCAGGCGGACGAGGCGACGGTCCGACGGGCGCGCGGGCTGGCCGCGATGAAGAGCCTGTTCTTGATGCTGATGGGCCAGAACGGGGATCGCGGCCTGCCCGGCGGCAAGCCGAACTGGGGGCCCGCAGGCCGGTCGGCACTTGATCGTGTCCTGAAGGGCCTTTGACGTCGGCATAGACCGGGCTCTCCCCCGGCGGCCGCAACCAGAGCGCACCGGACCCCGCCGCGGCCCCTCCGGGTGAAGGGATCGGGCGCGGTCGACTATCCGGATCGGGTGGCGGCCCGCCGGTCGTCGCGCGGGGCGGACGCGTCGCCGGTATCCAGCGGGCGGACGCTGGTGGCGAGCAGGGTGGCCAGGCCGAGCAGTACGGCGACGAGTGTCAGCGCGCGCAGCACGGTGACGTGGTCGCCGAGGAAGCCGATGGTGGGCGGCCCGCCGAGGAAGGCGCAGTAGCCGATCGACGCGATGACGCTGACCCGGGCGGCCGCCCGGCGCGGGTCGTCGGCGCCCGCGCTCATCCCGACCGGGAATCCGAGCGAGACGCCGCCGCCCCACAGCAGCGTGCCGAACGCGTACACCGGCGACGGCCCGAAGACGAACAGCAGCGCACCGGCGATGCCGATCAGCGCGAAGGTCCGCACGACCGGAACCCTGCCGTAGCGGTCGAGCAGTCCCGGTCCCACCCAGCGGCCGACGGTCATCGCGAACAGGAAGCCGGCGAAGGCGAGCGTCCCGAGCGCGGCCGGCACGTGGCGGTCGTCGATGGTGGCGACGCTGATCCAGTCGTTGCCGGTGCCTTCGGCGAACGCGAAGGCGAGCACGAACACCCCGACGAGCAGCGTGCGCGGCTCCCGCCAGGCGGTCAGGGCACTCGACCGGGCCGGTTGCCCGGTGCTGACCGGCTCGGTGTCGTCGTGGTCGGGTACGAAGCGTCGCGCGGACCACGACACGGATGCCGCGACGACGACCGCGACCGCGGTCAGGTGCACGGCGACCGACACGTGCGTCGCGACCATGGCCGCGCCGAGCAACGCGCCGGCGACGGTGCCGAGGCTGAACCCGGCGTGGAACCGGGACATGATCGACCGGCCGAGGTGCCGCTCCACGACGGTGCCCTGGACGTTCATGGCCACGTCCCACGCGCCGTTGCCGAAGCCCAGCAGGACCAGCCCGACGACCACCGGGACCACGCCGACGAGGGAACCAAACGCCGCGGTGGCGAGGCCGACGCCGAGCACGACGGCCATCACCCGGACCGTCGTGGCGGACCCGAACCGGGTGACGAGGGGGCCGGACAGCGGCAGCGCGAGCAGCGAGCCGGCGGCGACCGCGAGCAGCACGAGGCCGAGGGTTCCCGGGGACAGGTGCAGGCGGTCGCGTACCTGCGGGATGCGTGCGGCCCAGCTGGCGAACGCGAACCCCGAGCCGATGAAGGCGGTGAAGGTGGCCGCGGTGGCGGCGCGGACGGTGGCGGCCGCGGGCGGCGCGGTGGTCAAGGTCATCGGCGTCCTCCGGGTTCGGGGGTGGGTGTGCCCGGCGCGGCGGTACCGGGCTCGGGCGCGACAGCGCGGGCGACCGCGGCCCGGGTGATGTGGCGCGGGAACGGTGCGGTCGACAGCATGCGGTGCATGACCAGGCCCTCGATCAGGGCGTCGAGGCCACGGGCGGTGTCCGGGTCGACGTAGCGTTCCAGCACCGTGCGGCTGGTGCGCATCCACTCCTCGGTCACCGTCCGCAGTGCCGGGTCGCGCAGCGCGGCCAGGTAGAGCTCGTAGCTGACGGTCCACTCCCCCGCGTCGGCGCCGACGTTGCCGTGCACCATGTCGGTGATCGCCTCGATCAGCTCGTCGGGCGTGCGCACCGCGTCGAAGTGTGCCGCGTACGCCGCCGACAGCCGTTGCGCCAACCGGGTGAACGCCTGCGCGCGCAGGTCGTCGAGGCTGGTGAAGTGGTACGTCAGCGAGCCCAGTGGCACGTCCGCCGCCTGGGCGATCAGCCGGTGCGTCGTGGCCGCCACGCCGTGTTCGGCGATGACCTCGATCGCGGCGTCCAGGATGCGTTCCCGGCGTTGCGGGTCGAACCGCCGGACCCGGCGGCTCGGTGCGGGCTTCACCTCCATCTGTACAACTGTACACATGGAGTGTACGGATGTACACAACGCGGTGGCCGGCCGTCCGCGGCAACACGACGGCGCAGCGCTGCGACGGGCCGGCGCGGCGACGGCTACGGCGCCAGGTGCCGGATGACGCGTGCCGGATTGCCGACCGCGACGACGTTGGCCGGCAGGTCGCGGGTGACCACCGCACCGGCCCCGACCACGGTGTTCTCCCCGATCGTGACGCCGGGACAGACGATCGCGCCGCCGCCGAGCCAGACGTTGTCGCCGATCGCGATCGGTCGGGCCGCTTCCCACTTGTCTCGCCGTGGGCCCGCCTCGACGGGGTGGGTGGGCGTCAGAAGCTGCACGTTGGGGCCGATCTGCACGTCGTCGCCGATGGTCACCCGGGCCACGTCCAGGCACACCAGGCCGAAGTTGGCGAACGTCCGCGCGCCGATGAAGGTCTGGTAGCCGTAGTCGCAGTGGAACGGCGGCCGGATCTCCGTACCCTCGCCGAGCGCACCCAGCAGCTCGGCGAGCACCGCCCGGCGACCGGCGCCGTCCGTGGGATCCATGGTGTTGTACCGGTGGCTCAGCGTCTGTGCGCGGGCGGCGTCGGCGGCCAGGTGCGGATCGTCGGCGATGTACAGCTCGCCGGCCAGCATCCGCTCGCGCATGCTCTCGTCGGTGGACACGTCTTCGACCATCGCACGGTCATACCAGCCGGGGCGCGTTGGCCGTTGGTCGGTGCCGGGATCTGCTTCAACGATACGGGGCGCGGGGGCTCAGATCATCGGCCCAGAAGCGGATCTTTCCGGCACCCGGGGTCGCTACGGTGGCCGTCATCCATCCGCGCGTCCGCAACCGGGGGCCCATCGTGCAGACCACCGACGTCGACCTGTCCTGCCAGATCCTGCCCGACGTTCTCGGCGGCCGGATCGAGACCGCGACACCGCTGCGGCACAACGAGGGCAACGCCGCCACCGGTGGGATCTGGCGGGTACGGGGGCCGGGCGGTACCGCCATCCTGAAGGTGGCCCAGCCACCGTCGGGCACGGCCGGCTCCTCGTGGCCGACCAGCGACGAGCCGACCCACTACAACTACTGGCGGCGCGAGGTGCTCGCGTACACGACGGGGCTGGCCGGCCGGGTGTACGCCGACGCCGGCATCGCCGTACCCGAGCCGCTGGCCACCGGTACCCGCCCGGGTGGCGCGGTGGAGTTGTGGCTGGCCGACGTGCCGGGCGTACCGGGGACCTCCTGGCCGGTACCGCGGCTGGGAGCCTTCGCCCACGAACTGGGTGCCGCGCAGGCGCGGTGGGCGGGCCGGGTGCCCGACCTGCCGTGGCTGTCACGCCGGTGGCTGGCCCAGTACCTGGACCACGGCCCCAGCCGGGTGGTGTGGATCGACCGCGATGAACACTGGAACCATCCCCTGGCCGAGGTGTGGCCGGCCGGCGTACGCCAGTGCCTGCGGCAGCTGTGGGAGCGCCGCGACCGGTACCGGGCCGCCGCCGAGGCACAGCCCCGGACGCTGTGCCACCTCGACGTGTGGCCGACCAACCTGATCGACGACGCGGGTACCAGCGTGCTGCTGGACTGGTCGTTCATCGGCGACGGCGCGATCGGCGAGGACGCCGCCAACCTGATCGTCGACAGCGTCACCGACGGGCTGATCGACGCCGTGCTGCTGCCGGAGATCACCGCCACGGTCACCGACGGGTACCTCGCCGGCCTGCGCGACGGCGGGTTCACCGGCTCCCCGGACCCGGTACGGCGCGCGATCGCGATCTGCGGTGCCGCGAAATACTGCTGGTTCGGGCCGGCCGTGCTCAGCCGGGTGCTCCGGGACGGGACATTCGGGCATCCGCAGTACGGGCAGGACGAGGGCGGCCAGGCGGCGGTGGACCGGCTGCGGGGCCTGGTGGAGCTGCTGGCCGCATGGGCCGGCGACCTGCCGTGACCCCGCGCCGGCTGGCGGCGCGACGGCCCCGGCACCTCCGCCCGGCGCTGGTAGGATCGCGGTATGACCGCTCGCCGTGCCGCTCACCCCGCCGGGAGGCCCGCATGACCGCCAAACGCAGCATCAGCGTCCCCGACGACGTCGCCGCCTGGCTCGACCAGCAGGACAACGTGTCGGCCGCGGTGACCGACGTGGTACGCGCCCACATCCACGCCGAGCGCACCGACGAGATCCTGCGGGCGGCCGGTTTCGACATCACCGAGGCCGGCAAGCGCCGCTGGCGGGACCGGCTCCGGGAGCCGATCCCGGCGGACGCCCTCACCGAGGCGCGGCGGATGCTCGGCCGCCCCGGCGCCGCCGGTGAGGCGGCGTGAGCGATGTCGCGGCGGTCCTGGACACCTCCGCGCTGCTGGCGTACGTGGCCGGGCACGTCGCGGTCGGCGAGCTGATCGCCGAGATCAGCGACGAACGCCGGCAGTTGGGCATCCCGGCGGTGTGCCTGGCCAGCGCCCGGGCCGCGGTCGGCGACGACGGGGCGGCGGCGCACCTGCGGCTGCTGACCACGACCTCGGCGATCGTGATCCTGCCGCTGGCGACCGACCGGGTCGGTGGGGTGGATTCGGTGTGGCAGGTCGGTGAGCTGGCCCGGGCGGCCGGCGGGGACCTGTCCGTCGGGCACGCCGCCCGGGCGGCGCTGGAACTGGAGGCGTACTACGCGACGACCCGGCCGGAACAGGCCGCCGCGGTCCTGCCACCCGGGTGGGGAATCCTCGACCTGGCCGGGTAGAGGCGGCCCGCCCGACAGGGGGCGGGCCGAAGCAGGACGGGACCTGACCTACATGGGGGCTAGCGTCGGTGGCACTGTCCCGCGTGCAGAGGAGCCACCCACATCGAGGACGTGACGCCCAAGGAGACGCAGCGACGCTTCGGCGACCCGAAGTTCACCGCGGCGATGGAGTACCTGCAGCGCCCCGAGACCGAGATCTTCCCCAGGAACTGATCCCCCCACCGGTGTCACGCGGGGCCGCCCCCGAGCGGTTCGGGGGCGCTCGCCGTGGTGTCGCTAGCCGTGGTGGCCGGCGCGACCGCGGCCGGCAGCGCGGCGGCGAGCCGGTCGACCAGCGTCTCGGCACGTTCGGCGCGGCGGACCGCGGCGGTGGTGGCATCGGTGGCCGCGACCAGGTCCCGCCCCAGCCGGTCGGTGTCCGCGGCAAGCCGGGACGCTTCGGCCGCCGCGGCGTCCCGCTGCCCGGCGGCGGCCTGAAACTCGTCGGCCAGGGCCCGCGCCCGGTCGGCGTCGGCCCGCTGCTGTTCGCGTAGCGCGTCGAGTTCGGTCCGCAGCGCGGTCAACTGCTCGCGCAGGTGGGCGGCCTCGGTCGCGGCGAGATCCGCCCGGGCACCCGCCGAAGCGAGCTGGGTACGCAGGTCGGCCGCCACGGCATGAGCCGCGTGCAACTCGGCGCGCACCCCGTCACGGTCGGCCAGCGCGGCAGCCGCTCGCTGGTCGGCGGCCTCACGCCGGCGCACCTCCTCTGCCTGGCCCGCGGTCGCCAGCGCACCCGCGGCCTCGGCCTGGCCCCGGGACCGGTCCGCCTCGGCGACCCGGTCCCACGCCCGGCGGACCTGCTCCTCGGCATCCCGGCGCGCGGCCTCCGCCCGCTGCTCGGCCCGCCGGGCGTCAGCCTGGGCGACGTCACGGTCCGTCTCGGCCTGCTGCGCGGCCCGGGTGGCCCGGTCGGTGTCGACCTGCGCGGCGGCGGCACGCTGATCGGCGGCGGTGCTCGCGCTCTCCGCCTCACCGATCCGGGTCAAGGCACCGTCCCTGACCTCAGCGATCGCGGTGAGGAGGTCGGTCAGCTGCCCGGCCAGCGGTTCGGCCGCCGCGATGACCCGGGAACCGGTGGCACGGAAGGAATCCAGCGGACCGTCGAGACCTGCGGCACGCTCCGCGACGCGGGCCGCCGCGGCCATCTGCCGGCAGCTGCGACCGCCTGGCTCCCAGCGGCGGTCCGGGCAGTACTCGGGCGGCCGGCCACGTCCGTCGTAGTCCAGCGCGCGCCCACACTGGCCGTATCCGCAGCGCCGGACCTGCCCGTCGGGCACCGTCGCGGCCCCGCTGCCGTCCCGTGCACCGCTGTCGTCGCCGGCCATCCCCCACCACCGATCCATTAGTTACGTCGTAACAAAGAAGTGTTTCTACATTATCGGGAACAGTAACTATCACGCGCAAGACAGAACGACTGATTCCCGATAACATTCCTTCTCGTGAATCAGATTGAGGGCCCCCACGGAGCCGGGAAACACGGGGCCGGAAGAGACGGAGCCGGGAGACAACCGGCCACCCTGACCCCGACGGCGGTGGAACCGGCCGGCGGTGGCCTGTCCGAAGCGACCCGCCGCCGGGTCGCCGAATCCGTACCCGCCTCCACCCGGCGGGTCTACGCCGGCGACTGGTCGCGATTCACCACCTGGACCGCCCACCGCGGCCTGGCCCCACTGCCGGCGACACCCGCCACCCTGGCCGAATACACCAACACGCTCGTCGACGCGGGCAAGGCCCCGACCACCATCGAACGCGCCCTCGCCGCGATCTCCACCGCGCACCGCGCCGCCGGCCACGAACGGCCCGACCTCGGACTGGCCCGGGCCGTCCTGCGCACCCACCGCCGGGAGCGCGCCGTCAACGGCACCCCCCAGGTGCACAAGGCCGCCCCGGTCACAGTGACCTCGCTGCGCGCGATGGTCACCGCCCTCGATCTCGACACCCCCGCCGGAGTACGGGACCGGGCACTGCTCGTGGTGGGCTTCGCCCTCGGCGCCCGCCGCTCCGAACTCGCCGCCCTCGACCTCGGCGACCTGGTCGTCACCGACGCCGGCCTGCAGGTCACCATCCGCACCTCGAAGACCGACCGCGACTCCGCCGGCCGGATCGTCGCACTGCCCTACGGATCGCACCCCGACACCTGCCCGGTACGTGTCACCCAGGCGTGGCTGGCCCTGCTCGCCACCACCGACCGCACCACCGGCCCGCTGTTCGTCCGCGTCGACCGGCACGGCCGCCTCGGCCGGGCCGCCGCCGGACGAGGCACCACCGACGGACGGCTCACCGGCCAGGCCGTCGCCCTGATCGTCAAACGCACCGCGCTCGCCGCCGGCCTGGACCCGGCCGCCGCCTGGTCAGGGCACAGCCTGCGCCGCGGCTACGCCACCGAGACCTACCGCGCCGGCGCCGACCCGCTACGCATCGCCCGCCACGGCGGCTGGAAAGACGGCTCCGCCACACTGCTCGGCTACGTCGAGGAAGTCGACCGCTGGCGCGCCAACCCCCTGGTCGGCGTCGGCCTGTAGCAACCCGACCCGACCCGACCCGGCACGGCGCGGCGCGGGCGCTACCCTCGGAACCGGCCGTACCCCCGACCCCCGGGAGTCCCGTCGATGCGCCACGAACTGCTGCGCCGCCACCGGATGCCCGCCGACTGCGTGTTCACCCTGTGGCTGGACTTCGGAGCCGGACGCGATCGCGACGAAATCGACTTCACCGAGTTCTACGACTACCCGTCCCGTGCGGACAAGGACGGCCGCGAGTACGCGTACTCCGTCTACGTACCCGCACGAGACCTGAACCGGCTCGTCGACGCGCTGGGCCGCCGCTGCGGGCAACAGCCACCCGAACCCGACCCGCGCGACACCCTGGTCGCCTGCTTCCGCGCCCTCGTCGACCGGGGCGACCTCGGCGACCACCTCGCCATCGAGGGCAACGTCCGGGCGTTGCGGTCCTGGCTCGACGAGGCCGGCATCGGCCACCGCGAAGGCCGCTGGGCCTGGTTCGACAGCGACTGAGGGCCGCCCGGCCACACCGGACGGCCCTCACCGCACGAGCCAAATCAGGTGGGCCTACCGTGCGGCCACGCCCTACGCCGGGGGCGGCCGACCGGGGGCCGGCCGACCGGCCCCCGGGATGCCCACCTACCCAGCCAGCCCGACCCCACCGCACGGCACCAGGTCCACCCGCTGCGGCCGGCCGTCCACCAGCGCCATCACGTCGGCCATGCTCACCGGCGGATCCTCGGCCGTCCGCGCCGCCTCCAACGCCGCGTTCACCGCGGCCTCGTCGGACCACACCTCGAACGCGTACACCGTGTCCGGATCCGCCCGGTCCTGATTGATGACGTACAGCTCACAGCCCGGAAAGTCGCGCAGCGTACCCGCGACCCGCACCAACGCGGCCGCCAGCTCACCACCCCGCCCCGGATGCGCCTTCGCGGTCATCAACCGCCCCACCCGCGCCTCGCTCACGACAACCCCACCTCAGACGCTGGTGCTGATGCAGAATGGGTGCCCGGCCGGGTCCAGCAGCACCCGCCACCGGTCCGGCTGCGGCTGCGCCGACGGCTCCGTCGCTCCCAGAGCGATCAGGTCCGCC
>NZ_BONZ01000105.1 GCF_016862975.1 Rugosimonospora africana | reverse complement strand
TTTGGCGACGCCGCGAGGCTCAGCGGTGGCTCCTACGTCAAGGTGCCCTACGCGGAAAACCTGGCTCCGATCCAGAGCAACTTCACCTGGACCGGCTGGTTCGAATACGGCCCGGCATCTGCGACCCAGTCGCTGCTCTGGGCCTACAACTGGGGGGCCGGCATGCCACAGCTGTGGCTGCGGGTGGAGAAGAACTCCGCTGGACAGCCGGTGATCCGGGGGCACGCCGAGACCGTGTCGAGCGCGGTGGACATGTACTCCACAGACCCGCTCGGCGGCACCCTTGACAACCAGGTGTGGCACCAATTCGCGCTGGAGCGCGACGGCGGGACCCTGAAGCTCTACCTCGACGGCATCTTCATCACCCAGAAGGCCGGCCTGACCGGCTCGATCAGCGCCGACCCGAGCACCGCCGACGCGTTCCGCATCTACCTCGGCCGGCGGCTCGACGGGGCCTACCCGTTCACCGGCGGGCTCGACGACTACCGCTACTACAACCGGGCGCTGCCCGAGTCGGACATCGACACGCTGGTGGCCGGCGGCGCCGTTAATGCCGACCTCCAGTTGCACCTGCCTTTCGACGGAACACGCTGAGTAACGGGACGGGTGAGGCCCGGTCGGCCTCACCCGTCCCGGTGAATCGCCGGTGAGGGTCGCGGCGGCCGAATGCATCCTGCAGCGGCTACGGACGGAAGACCGACGTGAGCCGGCTAGTCGGAAAATGGGCGCCGCCCGGGTGACGGATTTCGCGACCTCCCGAAGTCTGTATCCCCGTCAGCCATCACGGCCGAGGACACGGGCCGCCGAGGCGGGCGGAATGCCTTACGCAGAACCGATATCAGGAGGAACAGTGCTGCTCGACAAGAAGAACGCGATCGTCTACGGCGCGGGTGGAGCCGTCGGAAGCGCCGTGGCTCACGCCTTCGCCGCGGAGGGGGCACGAGTCTTCCTCGCCGGACGGACCGGCACCGCACTGGAGGTGGTCGCTCAAGAAATCCACGCGGCGGGCGGTGCGGCCGACATCGCCACAGTGGATGCGATGGATGAGCACGCCGTTGAGGCGCACGCCGACGCCGTGATCCGCGACGCAGGCTCGCTCGATATCTCCTTCAATGCCGTCAGCCTCCCCCAGGCTGGCATCCAGGGCACCCGGCTCGTCGACCTGTCACCCGACGCGTTCGACCTGCCCATGGCCACGTACCCCCGGGCCAACTTCCTGACGGCCCGAGCCGCCGCACGTCGCATGACCGATCAGAGGTCGGGAGTGATACTTGTGATCACGGCGAGCCCGTCACGCACGGCGGTACCGCTCATGGGCGGCATGGCACCGGCCTGGGCAGCGGTCGAGTCGCTGTCCCGGGGACTGGCCGCCGAACTGGGACCACACGGCGTGCGCGTTGTGTGTCTGAACGCCGCGGGTATGCCGGAGACACCGCAGCTGTCCGAGGTGTACGGGCTGCACGCCGCCGCCTACGGCATCACCCGCGACGAGTTCCAGCAACGCATGGCCGACCGGACGCTACGTAAGCAACTGCCCACAGTGGCCGAGATAGCCAACGTGGCCGCCTTCGTCGCGTCGGACCGCGCCGCCGCGATGACCGGAGCCATCGCCAACCTCAGCGGCGGCATGATCACCGACTGATTACGAGCGGAACAACGGCTCCTGGGCGGGCAACGGCCAGAACCTCAACTGAAAGCCGGCACCGGGCCACCTAGCGACAGCAGTGGCCCGGTGCCTGAGCCGCAACGCAGGCAGGCGACCGCCTCCACCACCGCCCGCCCTACCTCGGGCCAGATCCCTTGATAGGACCGGTACCCGCCCCACCGTCGGCGGCGGCGCCGCTGGCCGAACTACCGACGACAACCTGCACACCACAACCGGTCCCCTGCTGTGCAACCAGCAAGATCTCCAGCACACCGTCGCCACCCTCGTTGTCGCCCCCTACGACCCCGGATGGCAGCGACGCGGCGCTCGCCCTGTTGGCCTGGCGTCCACGGCATCCGAATCATCGCCCGGGCCACGCCGCCGCCGAGCCACGGTCCGCGACCGGAAGATCGTCTAGTTCGTAGCCGCCAACGATGCGAAAGCCCAGGTGCGAGCTGGCTCGTACCGCGCCCCGGCCGCCGACCGCATCCTCTTCGGCGACTATGCGAAACCGCTGGTACGCCGCGCAGGATCTCGCGCCCTCCACCATGCGGATCTACCGCCACCACATCGAAGAAACGCTTGCTGCCGACGTTTCAGGACAGCCGCTCCGACACCGGACCACTATGCCCCACGAACGATACGGATAGTGGCTCTGATCCCGCGGCGTTGCGTGTCTGATGCTGGTGACGGTCGGCTACCTCCGACCCTCCGTCTCGGACCTGGAGGACGCTATGAGCAATGATCGTGACCGGGATCAGGATGCCGTCACAGCCGGCGATTCGCAGCGCATCTCATTGTCCCGCCGCGACCTCATCCGCATCTCTGGCGGCACCGCACTGGCCGTCGTCGCACTTGGCGCGATCGGCGTATCGGGCCAGGAGTCGGCGCCGGCGTCCGGCGACCAGCTTGCCGGAGCGGCCGGAACAGCCCCGTACGTGCCGGGAGCGCGACTACGGCTCGTCTCGAACTCGGCGGACCTGCTCATCCAGGACGGGTCCCCGAACTGGTGGCTGAGCCCCGACATCTGGGCCGTGCCCGGCACCGACCCCAGCGGCGCACCGGGTACGCCGGCCGCCGGCGACTTCGCCTATGTGTGGGCGCGGGTGCACAACACCGGCAAGGACGACGTCGCCGGAGTCCAGGTGCGGTTCTACTGGGGGAACCCGTCGGTACAGATGCTGTACAGCACCCTCAACCCGATCGGTACCGCGCAGGCCGACATCGCCGCCGGCGACACGCAAGAAGTGCTCTGCCTCGTGCCCTGGCATGTGGTGACCGTCAACAACGGGCACGAGTGCCTGGTCGTCGTGGCGACCCTGCCCGCGGACCCACCGCTGCCGGACGTCGTTGACCCGGTCGGGTACCCGAACGTCGCCCAGCGCAATCTGACCCTGATCGACGCCGAGAAGTCAGACTTCCACCTGACCCTCACCGTGAGCGCACCGCCTCGGCAGGACAAGACCGTCACGATCAGTTCGCAGGTCGGCGGGCGGTTGCCCGACGGGACGCTGGCGACGCTGGGCCTCAAGGGTCGCCGCGCGAACCCCAAACCGATCGTCCAGGTCGGGTTCTCACCCAAGCCCATCACCGACCCCAACCAGGGCGTCGGCGACCCGCAGCTGGAGATCAGCGTACCCGCCGGCCGCAGTGTGCCGGTGTATCTCACCGTGCGCGGCGGCACCACCCTGGCCGCCGACGAGTACCAGTTGGTGGAGGTCCTCGAACGGCAGGACCAACAGGTGCTGGGCGGTATTTCGTTCACTGTGGTCGCGAGCTGAGGAGCAGACATGAGCAGTACGCCGATGGCTGTCCAGACTCGGCCCTTCGCCGTCGAGCCCGTGACCAATGTGATGCTGCCCGATGGCGTCTTCGACAACGCGCTGTACAAGCTGCGCATCGCCTGCCACTACACCAATACCGGTACCACCGATCTGACCAACGTGAGCCTGTACCTGGAAAGCATCGGCGATCCCGGCATCGTGGTGACCGGCCAGACCTACACCTTCGCGAGGATCCCCGCGGGCGCCTCGGTTCTGGTCTCCTGGGCGGCCGACTTCCAGAACGCCACGCCGGGCAAACCGCTGGTCAGCTTCGTGGCCAAGGCCGACGGGTTCACCTCGTTCCGCACCATCCGGCAGATCTTCGTCTCGCAGACCCGGTACAACAGCGCCACCGACACCTACTCGATCACCGTACCGGAAGGCCGACTGGACATCTCCAACGTGACCGTCATCCCGCCGGCGCCAGGCGGCTGGTGGCCGGGCCCCAAACCGGGCGGCGACAAGCAGTCGCCGTGGGTCGGCCCGTACGTGCCGACCGGGATGACCATGGTGTGGGTACCCAATCCCGCCTACGCGGGCATCCACGGCGACCTGCCGTTCGCCGACCCGTGGTACAAGGTGCTGGCGTGGCTCGTGTTCATCATCGCCGCCCTGGTCGGAATCATCGCCGCCGCGGAGGGCTCAGGCACGTTCAACCTCGGCATCGAGGGCACCTTCGACGACACCGATCCCGGGCTCGACATCTCGTGCTGCACGCCCGCTTCGGGCGTCGGAAGCGACGGCACCTCGGTCGCCGGAGTCGCCGGCGTGATCGCGACCGCGGCGCTGGTGGTAGCGCTGGCCGACTCCGCCGACCCGTACTGGCGAGGTCAGGCCGCGACCCCGCCCGCCGCGGGCGAGCTCACCACCTCGGAGCGGGTCAACGCGCGGTGGACGCTGCTCGACGAACCGCGCGCCGGCAAGGCGTACCGGACACAGGTTGCCTGGGACTATGAGCGGACCACCACCGGGGCCAGCTATCACTACGGGGTGACCGAGGAGCAGACCAACATCCACGTCACCAAGGAGGTGAAGGTCGTCACGCCCGACACTGTCACCTCGTCGGGTTCGCTGTGGGTACAGGCGGTCTTCACCCGGCCAGATTCCACTGTGTTCAGCGGTCCCGACCTGTACTCCTTCGCGCTGTTCCAGGCTCCGCAGGGGCTGTTCTTCCTGGTACCACTGACCGACGACGGCCTGGGCTTCGACCAGCGAGCCAGCGACGGCACCTACACCGGCGGCCTCAACCTCCGCGAGGCACAGGCGGTGCTCAAGCAGGCCGGCCAGAGCACCACCGGCATCTGGAAGGTCTACGTCTTCGGACAGGACGTCAACCGGGTCGCACCCGGCACACCGCCCGAGATCGCCGCGCAGACCATCGGCGGGTTCTTCGTCGGCAGCGCCATCCAGATCACGTTCGACCCGAACCTGCCGTGCCCGCTGGAGGCGCAGGGCACCATCAAAGTCATCTGACCGCGACCGGCCGATCCCCGGCTCCCGCCTGTCCGCGGCGCCGGGGATCGCCTGTGCCGACTCACCGTTGTCACCCGTCGCGGGATCCGTCCGGTGGTCGGGGCTCGGAGGCGTACCGGGTGCTACGGCTGGCCGACGAAGGTGACCTGCACCGTCGCCGGGCGCGCCGTGGTGCTGGTCGGCGAGGGTACGAACGTCACGGTTGCCGTCCCGTAGCACGGCAGGACAAGCGTGGTCGGAATCTTCGCGGCGACCGCCCACATGTTCAGTACGATCGGGCTCGCCGTGCTCGCGGAGAGCCCGAAGCCCACGCCGACCGTGTGGGCGGCGCTGCCGGTGTATCCGGCCCGGGCGGGGCTCGGCGCTGTCACCGGCAGCACCTTGACGGTCTGGTCGGCCATCGGATGCCCGGTCTGCCCCGGATGTACCGGCCCGAAACAGGCCATCGCGATCGTGGCGTTGCCGGTCTGGTCATTAACCAATCCGACGAAGTACTGGTTAGGTCCGATCGGAGCGGGATCGACCACCCCGTCGGCGAACGCGGGCAGCGAGGTCGACAGGAGGATGGTGGCCGCCGCCAGCGGCACGTACCAGGAGCGGAGTTTTCGGGACACTGTTGCCTCCGGGACGGCGTTCTCGGCGGGACGTGGAACACATCGCAACAAGAAGACGGTAGAGCGGTCCATCGTCATCCGTCAATATTCGATGAGGATCCGATCGCGGGCCGCCCTCCTGTCGCGTGGCCTGCACTGGTCATTGCGCTCCTGGTTCCGACCGAAAGGTGGTCTGCTGAGCGAAGCCGTCCGGCTGCGCTGCCCGACCTACTGCGCTTGCTACGCCGCCTGGCCGCCGACCGCGGCCCGAGCCCACGGTCCTGGCAGCCGGTACGGGTTGCATCCGGTACCCAGGTACAGGCTTACCGTCATCTCATGGCTACCTCAGAGGAGACGTGGGTACCTCAGGCGTGCACACTGCCCACACCGGAACGGCCCCTGCGGGTCGCGGAGTTCGACCAGCTGTTCGCGACGGCACTGCGCGGGCAGCAACGGTTGTCGCCGACCGAGCTGCGTTGGGAACTCGATCCCGACGCCGAACCGATGCTGCGCGACCTGACCTCACGCGAGACCGCCTGCTGCTCCTTCTTCATCTTCACGATCAGCCCCGGGACTTCCGAGCTCCGGCTGGACGTGCGCGTACCCGCCAACTACGTACAGGTTCTTGATGGACTGGCCGCGCGGGCGACGGCGGGGATGGCCGGGTGAGCGCCTTGCGGAGCAGCCAGGTCGCCGCCGCGGCCGGCGTGAACGTACAGACGCTGCGCTACTACGAACGCCGGGGCCTGCTCCCCGAGCCGGACCGCAGCCTGGGCGGTCACCGCCTCTATTCCTTCGAAGCGATCACCGTGCTGCGTGTGATCAAAGCGGCACAGCGGCTCGGGTTCACCCTGGACGAAGTGGCGGAACTCCTCGACACCGGAGCCCATCGACACGGACCGCAGCGGGCCGCCGGTCTGCGGGACCGCGCTCAGGCGAAGCTGACCGAGGTGGAGGCAAGGATCGATGACCTGCGGGTCATCGCCGAAACGCTACGGGCGGCGATGCGGGCCGGCTGCGATGACCTGGTCGCCTGTGCCGGAAACGATTGCTGCCCGATCCCCTTTTCCGTCATCGCCTCCAGCGAGCGACCGGGTGCACCGGCTCGTTGAGCATCTGCGACGGCGCCGAGTCGTCGTTGGTCGCGTGGGCTCCGTCTCGCTGGCAGTCGCGGACCGGGGTCCGTGCTGCGCGCGACGACCCCCCGATCAATCAGTTAGCCGGTCCTTCAAGCTCACGGGCGAGCGCTTCCAGGAACATGGCAACCTGTCGTCGGTTGTAGCCACGCAGGCTGGTGTTGAAGTTTGCGGTTCGGAGCGCATCGCGTACGTTCCAACGCAATACTGTGTCGCGAGTGGCCAATGCTTCTTCGGCACGCTCGACCAGCGCGTCGACCTCGTCAACGGCGTAGCCACGCAAGGCCATGCCGAAGCCGGATCCGTTTGTCATGGGTCAAAGTCAACCACGTGGCCGCCAGGTCACAGACCACCACTCCACACCATCTGGGATCAATCGGTACTCGGACGGATGCTGGCCAGCGATGCGTTGAAGGAACCACGGGTCCTCGCCACGTCGCCAGCGTTGCTGGTCTGTGAGTTCGGCGGGGCGGCGAACAGGATATAGAGCGGTCGGCCAGTCGAGTCCGGTCGCTCCTGGCGCCGATACCGAGGTGCTCACGGGAGCGCGCTCGGGGACGATGTCGCGGTGGACGAAGATCTGGCGCCTGACCGAGACCGCTTTCGTGATCCGTTGATCCGGTCGTTGTACGAACTCGCGGCCGATGACGTCTATGTCGTCTGCCCCCGCTGCCAGCGTCGCGCCGTCGACTCCCCGCGACCCATCGAGGGCACATGGATGTCGTTGTGGCCGCGCAGACTGGCCTGTTCTGCTTGCGGTTATGCCGCTGCTTGGGATCCGTCCCGCGGGAGTTCGGTGTTGAGCGGCCCGGCAGATCCGCCCAGTGGAGCTTCGGTGTGGGGCGGGCCAGTTGATCCGTTCTTCCGGCTGCCGCTGTGGTTGAGGGCGGAATGCTGCGGCGGCCACACGCTGTGGGCGAAGGCAGGGCATGGGTCCAGGCACTCGGATGCCGAGTAGAACGCTCACACCGCGCCGCTCGATGGCACGAGGCCGAGGTTCGGCGGACCATGAGCACCATTGGTCCACCCCCGTGCGACACCACAACCTCTACGATGCGTACTCCACGGTTCCCCAGGGGCTGCACGTGTCGTCGAGGATGTCCTTGCCACCGAACTCCCCCAAACACACCTGATACTTGATCCAACCGGACTCGGGGATGTCCATGTTGTGGTCCGATCGCGTGAAGGCGCCGTGCTCGTTCCACGCAGTATTCTGCTGGTTTCCGGTGTCCGACCGCATGTACTTGACGACCACGGAGTGGCCGTCAGCGTCGTTGTCCCACAGGTACAGGTGATCGCCGTAGTGGATGAACGACGCCGAACCTGCGCAATTGTCGCCGACCGTGCACACGTCGCCGGCATGGTAATCCGACGACACGTACGGATCGGCCGAGGCAGGACCCGCGATCGCCAGGGCAAGCCCGATCCCGATGCCCATCGCCGTTCCGAGCCTGACCAACCGGTACCCCATCACGCGCTCCCTTCCCTGCCAACGAGGACTCTGCGCCCCGCAGCCGTTGCCGGCACCCGACATCAGAGCCTTCCCGATGGAACTCGGAACCGAATCAGTCAACCGACTGGTCCATCCGGCCACGGACACGTTCGCGCTACCGTTGCGCCGCGCCAACCGATCCGTACCGATCACCAACTGGACGAGCAGGTGGCGTCCGCGCTTCGTCGGCTGCCGCAATCGCCGCATCAGCGAGTGGTCGATGGCCTCCTCGTCGACCATCAGCCACTTGAAGAAACGCTGCGGCCCTTGTGCTTGTTCAGCGCGGTCGACGCAGACCGGGTCTCGATCATCCGGGCTTGGAACGCCTCCACGTGCGCCCGGGTCACTTCGCATGGCCTCCTGACCCGCCTGTCGGCAATCCTCACGCCGCCCGCCCATGCTGCGCCAACAACGCGGCCGCACGCCGTGCAGCATCCAGATACCGTTCGGCGGTGCGGCCGAGGGCGCAGATCTCGCGCCGCGGCCGCGGGGACCGGGGGCTTTGGCGCGATCCTGGTACCCCGCCGGCCTGACGCGATGGGTCGCGTGGGCCGGCGGGGATCGTCGGATTCGACTCGACCAGGCCGGTCAGTGGCCGAAGCTGAGCCAGTTGAGGTTGACGAAGTCGGCTGGTTGCCCGCTGGTGAAGGTGATGTAGACCGTGTGGGTGCCGGTGACTGCGGAGACGTTCGCCGGCACCGTTCGCCAGCTCTGCCAGCCTCCGGTGTTGCCGACGGCGAAGCTTCCGATGGGCGAGTTGGATCGGGAGTCCAGGCGCACCTCGACCAGTCCGCTGACGCCGCCAGCGGCGCCGGAGGCGACACGGCCGTTGAACTGCCGTGCGGCAGTGGAGCCAAAGTTCACGTTGTTGAACTGGAGCCAGTCGCCATTGGCGATGAAACCCACATCCTGTCCGCCGCCGGTGTCCGTGGTCGCCTCGGTCTGGGTACCGGACTGGGCGTTGGCGGACTCGGCCTGGATGGTGGCGTACGCGTTGACACCGCCGGTGCCGCCGCCGGTCGGGGTGGCGCTGGCTGTGGGCGGAGGCGTGCTGCCGCCGCCGGAGGTGTACACCGCGACGTAGTCCACGTTCATCGGTACGCCCGAGGCTGTGGAGCCGGTCGGGCCGCCGCCGAACGCGCCGGGGAAGCCACCGCCGATCGCCACGTTGAGGATGATGAAGAAGCCGTGGTGGGTGGCGTTGTTCCAGGTAGTCGCGTCGACCTGGTTGGCGTTGACGGTGAAGAAGTTGTTGCCGTCCAAGTACCAGCGCAATTGCTCGGGCGAGACGCTCCGATCGTATTCCAGCGCATAGGTGTGGTAACCGGTCTGGCATCCGCCGCAGGCGCGCTGTCCGCTGCCGATGCCGGTGGTCTCGTTGCACGGACCGCCCGGACTGACTCCACAGTGGAGAGTGCCGAACTCGGAGCTGAGTCCGTTGATGTCCTCCATGACGTCCCACTCGCCGATGCCCGGCCAGTTGGTCGCACCGACCGGTCGGGCCGCCGCGCCGAGCGCCCAGAAGGCCGGCCAGTAGCCGAGGGCGGCGGCTCCGCTGACGTTCGGCTGTTGGATGGACGCCTCGATGCGCAGCTTGCCTCCGGCCGGCGCGGCGAAGTCGGTGCGCTGGGTCTCGATCCGGCCGGACGTCCAGTTGCCGGAGCCGTCCCGGACCGGCTTGATGACGAGGTGGCCGCTGCCGTCCTGGTACACATTCTGGGTGCTGTTGGTCATCGACTCGACCTCACCGGTGCCCCAGTTGCCCGCCCCTCCGGCGTAGCCGTGGCCGAGATCGTAGAGCCAGTTGCCGGTGTTCACGCCGGTGCCGGCGGCACCGGTGAAGTCGTCGCTGAACACGGTTGTCCAGCCGGATGGAGGCGGCGGAACCGCGGCGCCGGCGTTCAACGCGGTCGCCAGTGAGGCAGCGGCCATGGCGAGGGTGGCGAGCCCGGCCAGGACGAGACGCGATCTGTGCGGTCGTTTCCGTGGGTTGGGTCTCATCGGGTTCCTTAGGACGGAGGGAACGCCGGAAACCGCGCTGGGCGCGCGGCAGGCGGTGGTGCCGATCGTGAGCGGCCGGTAGAGCGCTCCCATCGATGCCAGCACTCGCCGGTGGCATCCTTAGGCCCTCACGAGAGAAACTGTGATCTGCGAGTGAACGTCCCAGTCGTGAGAGCGCTCTCTCAGATGTGTACAGCCGCCCTAAGGGATTGTCAATAGACTCCCATGAGTACCTCGAAGCCACGCGCGTCGGACCCACCGCGCGCCACCAGCCCTCGCTGCGGCCCGGCCGGCACCCAGACGCCGCGCACCTTCCACTCGTGGTCGAGCGGCACGGCGCGGGCGTCACGTCGATGACGTCGGCCGCGCAACCGCACCGGCCACAGTCCCTGCCCGCGCAGTGCGCCGACGACGATCACGAACGGGGATCGCTCCCCACTACGCCGGCGATCTCGGGGCTGACGACGATGTCGTCCCACTCCCCCGCGAGGATACGTGCGACGGACACCTCGCACCCGAGGGCGGCCGAGACGTACACGGCGCGCACGACGGCGAGGGACAGGAGGGCGTCCTCGACGCCGACGGCGGGTGCGCGTGCCTCTCGGATGGCTGCGGCGATGTCGTCGTACTGCCGCCGGTGGCCCTGCACGAAGGCGTCATCCGGGATCGATCCACCTCTGACGTGCTCGCCGGACACGAGGTCCGCGGCGCGGTTGCGAGGCCCCTCGCGCGTCGGGTCGACGTGGGTGTCGCCGAGGATCGCGGGATCAAGTCCTTCCGCGGGTTCGGCATAGAAGTACTCGAGTTGGTCGCGTTCGATGAGCGCCGACCCCTTGGACCCGTGCAGGTTGATGCGCACCGAGAGACCGGGGAACGCGGAGGTCGTCGTGTGCAGCACCGCGATAGCGCCGCTCGCGAACCGGACGGTGGCGACGAGAGTGTCCTCGACCTCGATCCGTTCGTGAGCCAGGGTCGCCGCGTAGGCGAAGACTGCCACCGGCTCGCCGAGGAACCAAACGAGCAGGTCGACAGTGTGAACGCCCTGGTTCATGGTCGAACCGCCACCGTCGAGTGACCATGTACCGCGCCAGTCGCCGGAGTCGTAATACTCCTGGCTGCGCCACCAGGCGACGGTCGCGACGGCACTCGTGACCCGGCCGAACTCCCCTCTGTGCGCGGCATCTGCGACGACGACTGATGCCGGGTCGAAGCGATGCTGGCTGATGACGCTCACGACTTGCCCGCGTGCCGTGGCTGCGCGGGCCGCGGCGGCGAGCGGGAGCGACTTCCCCACCGTCGTGTCGAGCGGCTTCTCGATCACGACGTGGGCCCCAGCGGCTACCGCCTCGAGCGCGAGCTCGGCGTGCGTGCCGCTCGGGGTTGTGATGACCACCGCATCGGTCACACCTGCGGCGATCAGCTCAGAGAGGCTGGCGTACTGCTCTGGTGGCGCCCACGGGGTGTCGCTCGCGATCACCTTGGCGAGCGTCGTTCGGGCATCGGGGTTCGGGTCGACGAGCGCGGTCACGATGAACTCGCCCTGTTGTGCCAGTGCGCGCGCGTGGGTGGCAGCGATGACGCCGTCTCCCACGAGGGCAACGGTGATCTTGCTGGTCATGCCGTGGTCACTCCGATCTGTCTGCCGTCTCGGTCCAGTCCCGGGTCCATGGCGCCCCGAGCTCGGTGAACGTTCTCCCGGTCCGCGCCACCGCTTCGCACCAGTTCTCGACGGCCGTACGGTGACGGTCAGCCCGCCGGCGGCTGTCCGCCGCCCGTGCGAGCCCGCCGCGATGCATTCAACAGCCAATCCGCCTCTAGTGCAACGTTGAATCAATGGGCGCGCGATCCGTCTCGCAGCGCGGAGCCGCTCAGGATTCCGTGACGGCCGTACTCTCACGCACGAGCAGACGGTGTGGTGCCACGACGTCCAGCGGTTCGACGGCAGCGCCATCGATCATGGCCAGCACGCGCGACACCGCCGATTCCGCGATCTTCTCGACGTCCGGGGCGATCGTGGTCAGCGTGGGGTTTGAGTATCGACCGTCCTCGATGTTATCCCAGCCGACGACGCCGATGTCGTGCGGGACACGGATGCCGTTCATTCGCAGCGCGTGCAAGGCTCCGAGCGCGAGTTGGTCGTTCGCGAACAAGATCCCGTCGAGCTGGTTGATCCGCGGCAGCAGCGCTTCGATGACGCGGGAACCCTCGGCCCGCGTGAAGGCCGTGACGGGTCGTTCCATCGTCGGGTCTGGAGAAAGGTCCTCCGCCCTGAGACCCTCGTGGAACCCCTTCAGTCGCAACGCACCCGTGCGATCGGGGCCGCCCGGCTCCACCCCGACGAAGGCCAACCGATGGCGTCCCGTGGCGACAAGATGGTGGACGGCGTCGCGCGCGGCGCCGACGTTGTCGATGCTGACGTGGTCCACATTCGCACCGGAAGACCCGACGGACCGCTCGCCGAGTAGGACGAGGGGTGTGTCGCGCTCCAACTCGATTGCTTCGGAGAGGCTCAGTTCCAGCGGGGAGAAGACGATCCCGTCGAACAACCTCTCATCGTAGCCTCGCGCGACGACCGCTTCGGTCGCCCGATCACCGCCGGTCTGGTCGATGAACACGCGGTAGCCGCGCACCCGCGCAGCCCTGATCGTCTCCTGTGCAAGCCAGGAGAAGTAGGGGTGGCCGATCTCCGGCACGGCAAGCGCCAGGATGCCCGTCCGGCCAGACCGTAATTGCCGACCGATGACGCTCGGTCGGTATCCAAGTCTCTGGATCGCGTCTTCGACACGCTTGCGCGTCTGTTCGCCGACGCGGCCAGTTCCGTTGACGACATTGGACACGGTCTTCCACGAGACCTTCGCCTCGGCCGCCACGTCCTTGAGCCCCGGGGCTCGGGGTTCTGCCCGGCTGGCCACGTCACCACCTCACGAGGTTTGCACCCGGCACTCTTGACGTCCGGAACACACAAGTTCATCATGCTTCAACGTTGCACTATAACGTTGCATCGCGCGCGTCGAACGGTCAATGTGGGTCGTGCCACGCCGACTCGTCTGGCGGTGACCACACGCGTCCCTCCTCGGGTTCCCGCTGCCACGCAGGCTACGGCGCGAGCACCCGCGCGCCCAGCTGTGCGTGGACGCTCAGCTCCGCGGCCTTGAACGCGTGGTCTTGCGACATGGCGTTCTCGGTCCGGTTCAGGCAGTCGAGGATCAGTTGACCGAAAAACGGATACCCGACTTTTCCGCCGGCCGCCAGATGGTGCTCACCGGTCTGGTCGACGAGGAACACGTGTCCGGGTCCTTCGTCCGTTCCGACGTTCACGTACTTGCGCAGCTCAATGTATCCATCGGTACCGAGGATGAGCGTGCGCCCGTCGCCCCACGTACTGAGCCCGTCCGGCGTGAACCAGTCGACCCGGCAGTACCCGCTGCTGCCGTTGTCCATGACGATCGACGCCTCACCGAAGTCGTCGAGTTCGGGGTGCTCAGGATGGTGGTAGTTGGCTATCGCCGAGTAGGCCACCGAGGCGTCCCGCGCGCCCGCGTAGTGCAGCATCTGCTCGAAATTGTGGCTACCGATGTCGCAGAGGATCCCGCCGTACCTCTCTTTGACGAAGAACCAGTCGGGCCGTCCCGTGCCGAGCCGATGCGGGCCGATCCCGATCACTTGCAACACTCGCCCGATCGACCCTCTGGCTATGAGCTGATCGGCGAGGACTGCGGCTTCGACGTGGATGCGCTCCGAGTAGTAGACGGCGTACTTGAGGCCCGTCCGCGCTGTGGCCACACGAGCCGCGTCGAGTTGCTCCAGAGTCGTGAGCGGTGCCTTGTCCGTGAAGTAGTCCTTGCCCGCGTCCATGACACGCAAGCCGAGAGCGCACCGTTCGGAGGTCACGGCGGCCCCGGCGACCAGACGCACCTCGGGATCGTCGAGCACCTCCGCCTCGCTGCGGGCGACCCGTACGTGCGGAAACCTTGCCCGGAACGTCTCGACCTTGGCCGGGTCGGGGTCGTACACCCAGCGCAGGGTCGCCCCGGCACCGGTCAGCCCCTCACACATGCCGTAGATGTGCCCGTGATCGAGGTGTACCGCGCCGACCACGAACTCGTCGGGCGCGACGACCGGAGCGGGCACCGGGTCGGGTGCGTAGGCAGAGCCGTCGGCCGCGCTCATACGAACTTCCCGAAGAACTGCCCGGCGCGCCTTCCAGACCTGAACGCGCCGGTGTTTTCGATTGCGACCATGGCCTTCCTTCCCAGGTGATGGAGCGTTGGCCTTGAGCCGAAGGGGCGACCTGACCTCGATCGCGACATCCGGCATCGAAGAGCGCCGCGCCGGCCCTGGCCCGAGCCTTACGGCGGGGACAAGACCGGCGGGCGCTCCTCGCCCAGTTCAGTTCAACATGAATTGTTGTCCGCCCGCAGCGGCGTCGCAGTCCTCCAACTCGAGCTGAGTCCCGTTTGTGGGACTGACGCCGGGGTCGAACAGGCATCGGCCTGAGGCAGTGTTCTTGATCGTGCCATCGGCCTGCGGCTGCCAGCGCTGGGCTGGTGCCTGAACGCAGTCATCGAGCTCGACCTTGGTTCCGTTCGCGGTGCCGGAGCCCTGCGGCGTCATGCAGCGGCCCAGGGTGCGCAGCGAACCGTCGGCCGGATTGCGCGTCCACTTCTGGTCGTGCTCCGCGGCACCCGGGATCGGGAGCGTGAGACAGCCGTTGAGCTCGACCAGGGCGTGATTGCCCCCGACATCGGCTCCCGCGACATCGACGCACTTGCCGGCGTGATGGATGGGAACGGTGACGATGAGCTGCTGAGATGCGTCTCCCGTGCACGGGGTCAGCAGGAGGATGCCGTGCTCATCCCCCGACGGGGTCAGGCACCGCCCCGAGTCGGCGTTGCGAATGCCGCCATCCGGCTGCGGCCTCCACTGCTGACCGGCGGTTCCGTCGCAGTCGGCCAGTACGACGTGATTGGCGTTTCCCGGCGCCATACAGAATCCGAGCGCCTCGAGCGTGGCATCGCCGAAGTCCGACGCGACCCAGTGCGCGCTGGCCGACATCGACTCGCAGGTCGTCAACTCGACCTGCGTACCCGCCTTGGCGTCGTCATGGCCGGCGGCGGCCGCGCACTCGCCCCCGGTCGTCATGATCGGAGTGCCCGTTCCGGGCCCGGTGGCGTCCGCCTGGTAGTGCTGCGCAGTGATGTTGGCCTGGACGAGGGCGTCGGCGCTGTCGCTGGAGTATCCAGACGTCATCACGCCTTCGAAGAAGGAACTGGTCCCGCGGTTGCTGTCGTCACCGCCGGTACCAACGACGATCGACCCCTCCAACTGCATCGGAGTGTACTTCGCCGACGGCAAGGGGCCCTCGTACCACTTGGACAGAGTGCCTCGCTGGGAGTCGCCTCCCTTCAACGCGAAGGTGTCGGTGCCGTTGTTCTTGAGCAGCGCGGTGACGAATTTGCTGGCGTTGCCGTGGTTCCCGAGGTCGACGCTGGTGCCGCCCTGGAACACCCCGTTCTCCAGGTCGGCCTGTACCCAGGGGCCGGTCCCGCTGGCCCCTCCGCCGTTCATGTAGGAGACGTTGACGGCATCCATGTGCCCTTCGCCGGTGTCTTTCGAGTCCGTCTCGACGTTGCCGAAGTCGGAACAACAGCCGTCGCTGATGTTGGTTCCGCTGGCGATTTCGTACATGGACTCGGGCTGGGATCCGCGGGCCGTGCCGGTGGTGATGGTGCTCGACCGCCGATACCCGGTGCGCGGCGGCAGGTAGAGCCCGTACGCCTTGTGGCCGGAGATCGTGATCGGCAGGGCGTCGGCGACCGCACCGGAGTTCTGCGGCCCGGCGGTTCCCGGCCCGGCGACGGTGAGGTCGTTGTGTCGCGGAGTCTGGTCGTAGAGCTCGCTCACCGTGCAGCTGGTTCCGGCGCAGAACTCGTCTTGAAGTCTGGCGTTGGCGTAACCGCCGGGATTCAGCAGGCCGATGTCACGCGTGGCACCGTTGTCGGATCGTTGCACCTGGTACAAGGGTCCGTCGTAGGTGCGCAACAACGCGCGCGTGGTGCTGAACGCGGCGACACAAGGAGTGCCGGCGGCGGCGTAGATGTCACATGGCTCACCTTGGCTGTTGCCGCCGGCGGGGTCGGCGCTGGCGAGACCGGATGCCGGCACCACCGATGCCGCTACCAGGGCCAGCAGGAACGCGGAGAACCCGATGGCACCCAACCGGCGCGAACGTGACCGGGACGTACGGGACGACATACGCAAGTCCAATCTGCATCGATGCTCTGGAGGATGTTTGGCGCACGTGTGACTCTGCTCAGTCGCTCCCCCCTCTTGCCGGGCGCCGTTGCTCGCGTCGGGCCTGGGCGGCGGTGAGGCTGAGCGTCAGCATTCCCGGCACGATGACTGCCAGCGGCGGCAGCATCCACACGACCATCGCGCCGACGAGAATGCCCGTGAGAACGAAGCACGTACCCACCGGGTCGCCGACGGTCACGTCGCGCGCCTGACGCAGGACGTCCGGCCAGCGAGCACCTGGATGCCACAGTTCGGCGGACCTGCAGATGAGCACCATGACCGCGAGCGCCAACCCGCCGCTCACCGCGGCGTAGACCCTTCCTCCGGGAACCAGGCCCTGGGCGCCCATGGCCGCGTTGAGCACGAGAAGCGCCGCGGCGACGACGTACGCCACCGTGAGGAGCCAGCCGTGGTGGAGCGCCTGCCACACGCCGGTGAGCAGATCGCCCAACGAGTTCGTCTTCGCCGCCAGGGTGCGTCTGAAGTGTTGGGTTCCCGCGGCCAGTGCCGCGACGGCGAGGACGCCGGTGAGCATGAATGCCGTCACGACAAGTCCGACGACCACCATCTCGCCGAAGAGGGCGAGCTTCCCGTTGCCGAAGGTCCGAAACTGCTCCCGCGGTTCGGCGATCGGCGCGCCGTCGCGGTGCACGGTGGGCGTCATCCCTTCAGCCCCTGCGTTGCCACGCCCTCCACCAGGTGTCGCTGGAAGGCGAGGAAGAAGAGCACGACGGGCAAGAGCGCGAGGATCGCCATCGCCGTCTGTGCACCGTAGTCACTCGTCGAGGTCTGGTCGACGTACAGACGAAGAGCCAGCGGCATCGTGTAGGAGTCGGGCGTCTTCAGGTACAACAACGGTCCGAAGAAGTCGTTCCACGACCAGATGAATGCGAATATGGCACTGGTCACGAGCGCCGGCTTCATGAGCGGGAGTATCACCGACCAGAAAATCCGGGCATGACCCGCGCCGTCGATTCGCGCCGCCTCGTCCAGTTCACGCGGCAGGCCGCGGATAAACTGGATCATCAAGAACACGAAGAACGCGTCCGCGGCGAGGAACTTGCCCAGCAGCAACGGCCACCAGGTATTGATCATCCCCAGTTGGTTGAACATGATGTACTGGGGAATGATCACAACGTGGAACGGCAGGAGCATCGTCGTGATCATGCATGCGAAGAAGACTCCTCGCCCCGGAAACCTGATCCGCGAGAAGGCGTACGCCGTGATCGAACACGACAATGTCACGCCGACGACCGACAGGACGGCGAGCCCGAGCGAGTTCAGCAGGAATGTCCAGAAGGACACGCCCCCGATCCCCTGGAATGCCTTCACGTAGTTGTCGAAGGTCCCGTGCCCCGGGATCAGGTTCACCGACCCGATGATCTGGTTGCTCGGCTTGAACGATGACATCACCATCCAGAGCGCCGGATACAGGATCACCACCAGGACGGCCAGCGAGAAGATATGGAAGACGGACGATTTGATCCACGACCGCCGACCCGACCCGGCACGCCGCCGGCCGGACCTGGCGCTTCCTCCAGTCGCCGATTCCACGTTCGACACTTCCGCCACGTTCACGGTCATTTCTCGTCTCCCGCGTAGTGCACCCACGCCTTCGATGTGCGGAAGAGCATGAACGTAACGAGCCCGACGACGATGAGAAGCACCCAGGCCATCGCCGACGCGTACCCCATCTGGAAACTCTGGAATCCGCGCTGATAGAGGTACAGGGTGTAGAACAGCGTCGAACGGACCGGGCCACCGGTGCCGTTCGAGATGATGAAGGCGGAGTTGAAGACCTGGAACGCGTGGATCAGCTCCAGCAGAAGGTTGAAGAAGAGCACCGGGGAAATCATGGGCAGTGTGACCCGGATAAACCGACGGACTCGACCCGCACCGTCCACCGACGCCGCTTCAAGCAACTCCGTCGGAACCTGCTTGAGGCCAGCGAGAAAGATCACCATCGGCGCGCCGAACTGCCACACGGTGAGCAGTATCAGCATGGGCAGCGTCATCGACGGATTCCCCACCCATCCACCGCTCTCCGCCGGGGGACCGCCGAAGAACGATCCGATGCTGGCGACGACGCCGTTGTCGATGAACATGGCCTTCCAGATGATCGCGATCGATACGCTTCCGCCGATCAGTGAGGGCAGGTAGAAGCCCGACCGGTAGAAGCCCGATCCTCCTCGGGCGCTATTGAGCAGGACGGCCACCGCGAGGGCGACGATCAACTTCAGGGGCGCCCCGATCACCACGTAGAGGACCGTGACTTTGACCGCTTGGAGGTAGTTCGAATCGGTCCACAGTCGCGTGTAATTGGCGAAGCCCACCAGGGACGGTGTGGAGAAGAGGTCGTAGTTGGTGAACGAAAGGACGAGCGAGGCGACCATCGGCCCCGCGGTGAGGACGAAGAATCCGATCAGCCACGGGCTGAGGAAGATGTATCCGGCGCGGGTGTCGCGTCGCCGCCGCGTTGCGCGGCGCCGAGGTGCGACGTTCTGGGCGCCGGGCGCTACCTGGACTGTCATCATGCCGCCTCCGGAATCCGTCAGTTCCCGAGGGACAACGACATCTCGTCGAAAAACTGCTGAGCGAACTGCTTGCTGCTGAGCTGGCCGTACTCCAACTGCTGGTGGAGCTCACCCCACTTCGCCTCGACGGTGCCGTAGCCCGCGGGAAGCAACGGGTAGCTTGCCGTCGTCTCGGGCGCCATGTCGCTCGCGTACTTCAGGATGGCCGCATCGGCTGGTGTCGCGTTGGCCTTCGCCGCGGCCGCGCGTCCCTCTTCGGTCGCGGGAACCCCCAGCGACGTTCCGAATACTGCCGCCACGTCCGGCGATGTCACCAGGAAGTTCAGGAGAGCGGCGGCGGCAGCCTTCTGCTTCGAGTTGGCAGACACGCTGAGCAGCAGGCTCGGGTGCTGCGCGAGGACGTGCTTGTCGACGCCGTCGGGGCTCGGCGCGGGGACGATACCGATGTGCTCGGTCTTGGAGTCCGTCATCGCCTGAAGGAGCGTCGTCGAGAAGTTGAACCACAGCGCGGCCTGACCGGCGAGGAATCCGTTCAACGGATCGAGGGCGACGTCCCGCTTGATGGGGAAGAAACTGCCTCCGGTACGCATGTCCTTGACGCTGTCGACATAGTCGATGACCTGTTGCTGCGTGAAGGCGGGCTTGCCCTCCTTCGTAAAGACGTCCTTACCCTGCTGCATCAGCCAGTAGATGAAGCCGGGAAGACCGTCGGTATAGTCGCTGGACCCAAACTGTGACGGGTTCGCGGACGCTCCCGCCTTGTCGACCTCGCGGACGAAGTTGCCGAGGTCGGTCCAGCTCATGTTGTCAGTCGGGTACTTGATCCCGAGCTTATCCAGCAGATCCTTGTTGTACATCATCGACCAGGTGTTGGTTCCCAGGGGAACCGACTCGAGCTTGCCGTCGACCTTTCCCGCGCCCAGCGACGAATCGTCGACCCCGTCGAGCGGCATGACGCTGCTGCGCAACGGGGTGAGGTCCTGGAGCAGGTTCTTCCCCGCGTACTCGGAGAGGTACCCGGCGTCCATCATCATCAGGTCGGGCAAGGCGTGGCCGGCAGCCTCTGTGCTCCGTGCCGTCCAGTAGTCGGCGAAGGCGGCGAAACTACGAGTGACCTTGACGTTCGGATATTCCTTGTTGAAGAGCGCGATCGCCTTGCCGAACTGGTCGGCACGGTCGTTGTTACCCCACCAGGAGAAGGAGATCTGCGCCTTCGTGTCCTTGGTGAACTGTTGCGCCTGGGCGTTGACGTCCCCTCCGCCGCCGGAGCAACCGGAGAGAGCTAACACTCCGACCGTCCCTGCGGCGACGACGGCAGCCAACATTTTCCTGATCATGACTTCCTCCTTTGGGGTGGACAACATTGCCCCGGGCCAGACAGATCACGTCCATCGTTGAATGCGAGCGGCGGGTACTAGTTGCGTATGTGCTCGGGGTCGATGAGCGCTCGAAGCGTGTCGATCGGTAGTTTCGGCGTGCGATCCTCGGTCAGCAGGCCGTTGCGTTCCTGCACGGTGTCGGTGAGTTGCGTCCAGCACCAGCCAGCCAGCCCCTCGTCCCGGCCCCCACCGATGACGCCGCCGACCACTCCGGTGAGGATCGCCCCGATCCTCGCGGCGAAGTCATCGGCGTCCGACGCCTCGGAGTAACCCCAGGCATCGGCCGGCTCGTCGTCCACCGACCACTTGACGCCTCCGAACTCCGTGAGCATCACGGGCTGCCCGCGCTCGGGCGCGCCCGCGAGCCGGACGCGGCGGCCGGCTGGCCCCACTCCGTTGACGAGAGCGCGCAGTGCCTCGGGAGCCGCGTCGTAGCGCGCAGCCAGCACCTCGCGGCGTTCCTCGTAGTCGTGCAGGGTCCACACGTCTGTTGTGCCTTGCTCCCAGCCGTCGTTGGAGATGACCGGACGGGTTGGGTCGAGTGCCTTGGTCAGGTGATAGAGGGACTCGGCGAACGCGCGCTGGTCGGCGCGGGACGCGATGTGCTGGACGCCCCAGCTCTCGTTCAGCGGGACCCAGCTGACGACGCTCGGGTGGCTGCGGTCCCGGATCACGGCCGCCGTCCACTCCGACATCGTGCGGCGTACGGTGATGTCAGAGAACGCGTAGGTGGCGGCCATCTCCCCCCACACGAGAAGCCCGAGTTGGTCGGCGTGGAAGAGGAACCGAGGGTCCTCGATTTTCTGGTGGACCCGTACCGCGTTGAAGCCCAGGTCCAACGCGAGTTCTGCCTCCCGCCGCAGTGCGTCGGCGGACGGAGCCGCGAGGTGCGACGCCGGCCAGTAGCCCTGGCTCAGCACCGAGCGCAGCACGAAGGGCCGGTCATTGAGCCAGAACCGCCCATCGCCCGCGCCGACCGTCCGGAGCCCGAGGTAACTGGCCACGACATCGGTCTCCACACCGTTGACGCGCACACTCACCCAGGCGTCCAGGAGTACCGGGGAGCCCGGGCGCCACAGCAGTTCCTCGTACCCCTGGCCGTTGCCCTGCCCGTCGAGTGGGACCGTTACCGACACGATCGCGTCGGTGACGTCGGTCTCGGTGTCGCCCAGCACGTCGCCGTCATGCGCGATCGTGACCCGGACGCGTGCTGGCACGCGCTTGCTGAGGGTGACCTGCGCCGTCGCGGTCCCGCGGGTGATGTCGCACGTCCACCACACGTCCTCGACCCGGATCGGTGCCACCGCTTCCAACCACACGGGCTGCCAGATCCCCGTCGTGCGGTGGTACCAGATGGCGTGCGGCTCCTGGCGCCAGTCCTGCTTTCCTCGCGGCTGTGCCACGTCTTGGGGGTCGTCCTCTGCGCGCACCACGAGCACGTGGGTGGCGCCCGCGCCCCGAGCGGTCAGAGCGTTCGTGACATCGACCGCGAACGGGGTATGTCCGCCCTCGTGATCGCCGACGAACACGCCGTTCAGCCAGACCCGAGCCCGGTAGTCGACCGCGCCGAAATGAACCAGTAGCCGTCGACCATCCTCGAACTCGACGGCAGCGAGGTCATCAGCCGAGATCTCGCGCCGGTACCAGACGACGGGGTGGTACCCCGTGGCACCGACCCCCGAGGCCGACGAATCCGGAGGAAACGGGACGACGATCGTCGAGGGAAGCGGCCGACCGTCGGACCAACCCTCGCGCTCGCCGATGCTCGTGTCGTCGTGGGCGAAGCCCCATGTACCGCTGAGGTCCCTGTACGAGTCGCGGAGAAGTTGCGGGCGAAGGCGATCCCCCTCCTGCCTGCTCGCGCGAAGTCTGTATGTCCCGGAACCTCTCACTGAGAAACCTCTCCCCCACGCCGTTCATCGTTGTGCGTCGTGCACCGGAGGTGCCGTCACGGGCCTGCCGTGACTATCCGCACCTCGGTGAATGCCCTCGGTTCGCCTCGTTGGCGATCCTGGATCAACGTTGAACTTACGTGCCGGACAACAAAAATACAACGTTGAATCGGAATCGAGATGCGGCAGACCTAGCGGGCGAACGCGCAGCCCCAACGTGAGCCGCAGGTCATGCTCGATGGAGGTTTGCCCACAGCCGTGCGCCGGACGGGCCGATCGAGTGGGCCCGTCACGGCCGAAGGATCAGGTGACACTGACGGCATCCGCAGATACGTCCTGACCGTCATCGAACACGCTATACCGGTGTACGTCAGGCCGACGGCGCGCAGCGAGGCTCACCCGGACAGCCGGTAGCCGCGCTTCATGACCGTCTGGATCAGTTCGTTGTTCCTCAGTGAACGTCGTAGGCGCGATACGGCCATTTCGATGGCGTGGTCGTCCACGCCGGCCCAGTTCGGAGTCGCGCGGCGAATCTCCGCACAGGAGATCACTCGGCCGGGGTGGCGGGCCAACGCGCGCAGGACCGCGATCGGCCCGGGCTGCACGGGAATCAGTTCACCGTTGAGCACGACGGCCTGTCCCCGGATCTCAAGCGACATCCCGCTCGCGACGACCCGCACCGCGCGTTCCGGCACCGTCGCCGCGGCGAGCGCCACGAACTCTTCGAGAAAGGGCTGGACGGGCAGGCGGACCGGCACGCCGCGGGCGCGCAGCGGCTGGGCGCTCAGCTCTCCCAGACACATCGCGGGTACCTCGTCGGACATCGCGTTGAGCAGCTCGTTCAGGCGCTGGTCCGCGATGGCCTGAGCGAGAAGGTTGTCCACGGATGCGGGATTGGTGAACGCCACCGCGTCCACCGCTCCCGCGCAGATCTGATCGCCGAGGCGACGCAGCAGATCCGCGTGTGTCGGTGGCAGCGCCTGATGGGTGACCGCCTCGACGACGTCGGCACCGGCCGCGCGCAGCGCGTGGCACAGCTCGGCCACGGACGGGGTGTCGCTCTGGACCACCACCCGGCGACCGGTCATCGGCTGCGCCATGAGGTAGCGGAAGAGTTCCTCGGTGCTGCCGGCGGCGGTGGACCAGATCTCGCCCAGGCCGATCTCGCGCAGCGCGTCGGCGGCTCGGGGGTTACTGGCCAGCCGCCGCGCGCCGGCGAAGCGCGCGGACAGCGCGTCGGCCAGCCGCCACTCGCGAGCCAGCCGTAGCCAGGAGCGGAACCCGAACTCCGAAGCGACTACCAGCTCGTCGATGGGGGCGGCGAGCACCTGTGCGGTCGGTGTCTGAAGCGGCTGACTGTCGAAGGTGGACAGTGTACGCACGCCCTGAACCGCGACGGTACGGGCTCCAGCCGCTTCCAGCAGGTCGCACAGCTGGTGGCGGCGGCGGTCGGAGACGACGGCGACGGCGTACCCGGCCATCGCCGCCGGGCCGTACTGCTCCGCCTGCGGCGGATGGGTGCCCGCCCGCTCCTGCGGGATTTCCACGCGGGCGGGGGCTACGGCTTCCAGCGGTGCGACCGCGGCCAGCGCGTTCCTGGGTGGTGGCGCCACCCCAGCCTCCCTCCCCGCGTGGCACGCACATCGCTGTCGTGCTGATGTCCTACAGATTTACGTTGGCCGGTGCGCGATGTTTCAACCACGCTCGATTCATCGAACGTCGCACCGATCGGAAGCCGGCCGCCCCAATGCGGCGGTATTGCGACTCAGGGTCGCAGAAGGTCCGCGGGCATTGGCGTTACGACTTGGTAGAGTTTCGTTCACATGCTCGACAGGGCTGGCCGGGCGCAGCGATCCTGGCAGGTCACGGGGCAGACTCCGATCGATCCGCCCGCAATGCCATGCGTCCAGCGTCCAACCGAGTGCGCGGTGTCGCACGAACAGTGACCGGCGGCCCAGATGTCGATCTTGTGAGGACTCTCTCGTTCGCATTGCAGTGTCTATGGCGCTCTGGTCCTGACCTTCGCACCCCGGCAACATTCGATTCGCCTCGTTCGGAATCGGCGACCGGCCATGCGCTCCATCGTCGCTGTGCTCCGATCGCGAGCGCACACATGCTGGTTGCGCACGGAAGCAGCCACAATCGCGGTCGACGTCGACGGACGGTACGCCTGCGGACCGGACTGTCCGACGGCACTGCCGGCTGGCGCAGTGGGTGTCGAACCGACCGCGACCCCGGGAGGTGTTGGTGTCTCGGAAGCTTCAACACGGTGCGGCGATCGCCGCCGTTGCGCTGGCGATGGTGGCCGGCTGTGGCATCACTGCAGAAGCCGGCCCAGGGTCTGCGGGCAGTGACGAGGGCGGCCGAAGCCTTGAGGTCATCGGTGAGTGGACCGGGGCGGAGCAGGCGAACTTCCAGAAGGTCCTCAACGGCTTCACCGCCAGGACCCACATCAGGGTCACCTATACCTCCGGGGGCAACAACGTCAACATCCTGCTCAACAGCCGGCTGACAGGTGGTGCGCCACCGGACGTGGCGCTGGTGCCACAACCTGGCGTGGTCGCCGAGTACGCCCGGAAGGGGAAACTGGTTCCCCTCGCCGGTGATGCCGCCGCGGCTGTGTCGAGCAATTACAGCGACGCGTGGAAGCGGCTCGGCGTCGTGAACGGCAAGCTCTACGGCTTCTTCTTCAAAGTCGCCAACAAGTCCATCATCTGGTACCGCGTCGACGACTTCGCCGCGGCGGGCGTGCGGCCACCGTCCACCTGGACTGACTTCATCAGCACGTCCAAGACCCTGGCTGACTCGGGCGTGACGCCGATCGCTGTCCCGGCCGCCGATGGCTGGCCGATCACCGACTGGTTCGAGAACGTCTATCTGCGGGTCGCTGGCAGCGACAAGTACGCCCAGTTGGCCGCACACAGGCTAGCGTGGACGGACCCGACGGTGGTGCGGGCGCTGACCGTGCTCGGCGGCTACTTCGGTACGCCCAATACGATCGAGAAAGGCGCCACCCAGTTGACCTTCACCCAGGCGATCGCGGACGTGTTCGGCCAACGGCCGAAGGCCGCCATGCTGTACGAGGGCGACTTCGTGGCCGGTGAGATCAGCAAGCTGGGCGCGGCCAGGGTCGGCGGCGATGCCAAACTCTTCACCTTCCCCTCCATCGACGGCTCCGCCCCCGCTGTCGTGTCCGCCGGCGACGAGGCAGTCCAGTTCAGGGACTCCCCCGGTGCCCGAGCCCTGATGGCCTACCTCGCCTCGCCTGAAGCTGCGAAGATCTGGGCACAGGCGGGCGGCTTCCTGTCCGCCAACAGCAAGCTCGATCTGTCCGCGTACCCGGATGAATCCAGTCGGGCGATGGCCCAAGCATTGGTCACGTCGTCGCTGGTGCAGTTCGACATGTCCGACCAGACGCCACAGGCATTCGGCGGCCAGGCCGGCGCGGACGAATGGCAGCTGCTGACCGACTTCGTTGCCCACCCAGGCGATCCCACCGCTACCGCCGCGGCGCTGGAGGCCGCGGCCGCCAGGGACTACGGGAGTCGCTCATGACCGGCGCGGGCAAGCCGTTTGAGGGACCGGCGCGCGCCTCGACCGCGACGGGCACCGACCCCGCGCGCGATCCGGCTACCACCGCCCGGCGGCGCGTGGCGGTCATTCCCCGGCCCACTGGCCCCGACCGCCCGGACCCCGCCCGGCAGGCAGGGCCACCCGCCACGGTCCGGCGGGAGCGCCGGACGGTGGCGGCGGTGTTCCTGGCCCCCGCGCTGATGATCCTCGCCCTGCTGGTGGCCTGGCCGATCGCCCGCACCGTCTGGCTGAGCCTGCATGATTCGGCGGGGCAGCACTGGGTGGGCCTGCGCAACTACATCACGATTTTCTCCGCTGCCGACACCCGCCGCGCGCTTCTCAACAACGCGGTCTGGGTCGCTGTCGCACCGACGTTGGTGACCGTCTTCGGGCTCATTTTCGCGGTGCTCAGCCAACGGGTCCGGCTGGCCACCGTGTTCAGGACGATCCTGGTCATGCCGATGGCTGTGTCGTTGGTATCCACCGGGATAGCGTGGCGCCTGGTCTACGACGAGAGCCCCGATCGGGGCGTACTCAACGCCGCGATCTCGGTCGTGCACGACGTGTTCCGGCCGGCCTCCCCGTATCCGGGCGCGCGGCCTCGCGACGCGACCGTACTGTCGGCGGCGGGCCACGGCGGATACGCCTCGACGCACACGTTCGCGGTCGGCACCCAGGTGATGCTGCCGCTCGTCGGGGTGGCTCGGGACACGGTCCCGGGCGGGGCGGTCCAGGCCGCCGCTCCCGGCACCACGAACGGTGCGCTGTCCGGCGTGGTGTGGCTGGACTTCACCCCGGGTGGTGGGCGCGTCGGGGCGATCGACCGCGGCGAGCAGGGACTGCCCGGCATCCGGGTGCAGGCGGTGCGCGATGGCAGGGTGGTTGCCAGCGCGACCACCGACCACGCGGGCCGGTTCACCTTCACCGGGCTGCACGGCAGCGGGTTCACCCTGGCCCTGCCCGCATCGGACTTCGCCGCCCCGTTCGGCGGGGTCAGCTGGCTCGGGCCGTCGCTGATCACTCCGGCGATCATCGTGGCATACCTGTGGATCTGGGCCGGATTCGCCATGCTGATCATCTCCGCCGGGCTAGGCGCACTGCCCCGGGAGACTCTGGAAGCCGCCCGAGTCGACGGGGCCAGCGAGTGGCAGGTGCTCCGCAGAGTCACCATCCCGCTCGTCCGGCCGGTGCTCATCGTGGTGATGGTCACCCTCATCATCAACGTTCTGAAAATCTTCGATCTGGTGTACGTGATCGCGCCGGACTCCTCTCAGGACGCCGCGACCGTCGTCGCCGTGCAGATGTACAAGGTGTCCTTCGGCGGCAGCCTGGACAAAGGGCTGGGCAGCGCACTGGGTGTGCTGCTGTTCGTCCTCGTGATACCCGCGATCGCGTTCAACGTCCGTCGGCTGCGGAGGGACCCGTCGTGAGTGTGACCGTCACCCCGCGGGTGCCAACGCTCGTGCCCGCCGGCACCGCTGTCACCGTCCCACCCCGGCGCAGCCTCATCGCGCGCGTCGCCGACCGGTTCGGCAAGGCACTACTGCAGATCTGCGTGTGGACCGTCGGCCTGTTCTGGTTACTGCCCACTGTCGGATTGTTCATCGAGAGCCTGCGCGCGCCGGCGGACAACAGCGCCACGGGTTGGTGGACGGTCTTCGGCAGGCCGGCTCGACTCACCCTGTCCAACTACCTGAATCTCATGCAGGACAAGGACATCCTCGGCTCGTTGTGGAACAGCGTCCTCATCACCGTGCCGTCCACCGTGCTCGTCGTCGGCATCGGGGCGCTAGCCGCCTACGCCCTGGCATGGATCGACTTTCCCGGCCGAAACTGGGTCTACGCCTTGACCGTCGCGCTCATCGTCGTGCCGGTGCAGGTGGCCATCATTCCCGACGCCGCCGTCTTCCGCACACTGCACATCTACGGCGATGTGCCCGCCGTCGTCGCCTTCCACGTCGCCTTCGGCCTACCGTTCGCCATCTTCCTGCTTCGCGACTTCTTCGCCGGCATTCCCCGCGACCTGCTGGAGGCGGCCCGGGTCGACGGCGGCAGCGAGCTCGGCATCTTTCGCCGGGTCGTGCTGCCCATCGGCCGGCCCGCCATCGCGGCGCTCGCCGTCTACGAGTTCATGTGGGTGTGGAACGACCTGCTGGTCGCGCTGGTCTTCGCGGACTCCGCCCACGCCCCCATCACCTACCAACTGCTCTCGCAGATGCGTACCTTCTCCTCCAACATCGACCTGATCGGCCCCGGCGCCTTCGTGTCCATGCTCGTACCGCTGGTGGTCTTCTTCTCGTTCCGCCGCTACTTCCTGCACGGCATGCTCGCCGGCTCCGACAAGTGACCCGCGTGACTCGCCACCCGGGCATGGCGACGCGAGGGGACGATGCGGAACCAGTAGGAGCCGTAGCCCGGCAGAGTGAGCAGGTACGGGCGCAGCCCGATGGCGGGGAAGATGGTGCTGCCAGTCAATTCGACCGGGATCTGCCGGCGGAAACGGGGGCCCAGGGGAAGCAGAACGGGTTCCGGATGGCGGGACAGGTTGTGCACGCACAGGATGACCTCGTCGGCCGTTTCGCGGAGAAACGCCAGCACGGCCGGGTTGGAGCCGCCGAGATCGTGGAACTCGCCGACGGCCAGCGCGGGATGCTGTTTGCGTACCTCGATCATGCGGCGGGTCCACTGCAGGAGCGAGGCCGACTGATCCTGCTGGCGCTCGACGTTGACCGCCTGGTACCCGTAGACCCAGCCGGCGTTGACCGGCAGGTAGAGCTGGCCGGGATCGCAGCGTGAAAAGCCGCCGTTGCGGTCGGGCGACCACTGCATGGGGGTACGCACCCCGTCGCGGTCGCCGAGATACACGTTGTCCCCCATGCCGATCTCGTCGCCGTAGTAGATGACCGGGGAGCCGGGAAGCGACAGCAGCAGGGAGGTGAACAGCTCGATCTGGTTGCGGTCGTTGCCGACCATCGGTGCCAGCCGCCGGCGGATCCCGGCGTTGAGCCGCATCCTCGGATCCTTGGCGTACTCAGCCCACAGGTAGTCTCGCTCCTCGTCGGTGACCATCTCCAGCGTCAGCTCGTCATGGTTGCGCAGGAACGTGCCCCACTGGCAGCCGGACGGAATCGCCGGAGTCTGGGCGAGAATCTCGGTGATCGGCCGGCGGGACTCCCGGCGCACGGCCATGAAGATGCGCGGCATGAGCGGGAAGTGGAACGCCATGTGACACTCGTCCCCGCCGACGCTCGCGTCGCCGAAGTACTGCACCAGGTCGGTGGGCCACAGGTTGGCCTCGGCCAGCAGCACACAGCCGGGGTACTCGTCATCGATCACCTTGCGCAGCCGCCTGAGGTACGCGTGGGTCTCCGGCAGGTTCGCGCATTCGGTACCCTCCCGCTCGTACAGGTACGTGGCCGCGTCCAGCCGAAACCCGTCGATGCCCAGGTTCAGCCAGAACCGCACGATGTCCAGCATCGCCTCCTGCACGGCCGGGTTCTCATAGTTCAGGTCCGGCTGGTGATGGTAGAAGCGGTGCCAGTAGAACTGCTGCCGCACCGGATCGAACGTCCAGTTCGACGGCTCGGTGTCGTGGAAGATGACCCGTACCCCCGCGTAGTCGGTGTCGCTGTCGCGCCACACGTAGAAGTCGCCGTACGGGCCGTGCGGGTCACGCCGCGACTCCTGGAACCACTGGTGGGTGTCGGAGGTGTGATTGAGCACCAGGTCCGTGATGACCCGGATCCCTCGCGCGTGCGCCTCGTCCAGCAGCGTCACGAAGTCGTCGATGGTGCCGCACTCGGGTGAAACCGTATAGTAGTCCCGGATGTCGTAGCCGCCGTCCCGCAGCGGGGAATCGTAGAACGGCGGCAGCCACACGCAGTCCACTCCGAGCCACTGCAGGTAGTCCAGCTTCCCGGTCAGCCCGGGCAGATCACCGTGCCCGTCCGCGTTCGAGTCCGCGCACGCCTGTACCAGTACCTCGTAGAACACCGCCCGCTTGAACCAGTCCGGCTCGACGGGCAGCCGACGGGCCGTGCGCCGCGACACAGACGGATCCGGAACTGCGTGGGTCGTCGAGGCACGGCCCGTCGCCGCGCTCATCCCTTGACCGCGCCGCCCACAATGCCGCGAACGAAGTACCGCTGCAGGCCGAAGAACAGCGCCAGCGGCAGGGCCATCGACACGAACGCCGCGGCGCCCAGCAGATACCAGCCGCCGCCGAGGGAGTTGACCAGGTTGGCGATCGTCGCGGTCATCGGAAGGTTGTCCGGGTTCGCCAGTCCAATGTAGATCAGCGACACGAGCAGGTCGTTCCAGACGAACAGGAACTGGAAGATGGCCAACGCGGCGAAGGCCGGCAGGCTCATCGGCACGGCAAGCCGGAAGAACGAGGTCACATGATTGGCCCCGTCGATGGCCGCCGATTCGAACACGGCCCGCGGCAGCGAGCCCATGAAGTTGCGCAGAAGATACACGGCGAACGGCAGACCGTACCCGGTGTGGGCCAGCCACACCGCGAGGAACTGGCCGGTGAGCCCCCAGTCCGCGAACAACTTGAGGATGGGGATCAGCGTCGTCTGCAGCGGAACGACAAGCAGCCCGACAACCACGACGAAGAGCAGGTCGCGACCGGGAAACGTCATCCAGCTGAAGGCGTAGGCGGCGAAGGCCGCGACAAACAGCGGGATGACCGTGGCCGGGACCGCGATGAGCAGGCTGTTGACGAACGCCTGACCGATCCCCGCCTGGTGGAAGACGTCGCGGTAGTTGGCCATGGTGAAGTGGTACGGGGGCGCGAACGCGGTCCACCAGCCGCTACTGGACAGCACCGACTGCGGCCGCAATGAACTGATCAGCAGCCCGACCGTCGGTACCGCCCAGATGATCATCAGGGCGACCACGACGAGGTTCAGCACGAACCTGCCGCGCCTCGACGAGGATCGGCGCGAAAGAGCCTTGGTGGCGGCGGCAGCAGGCGCCTGCTGCTTCACGAGCGTGCTCAAGACATCGACTCCTGGGAGCGGAACTTACGGATGTTGAAGCCCATGATGGGCAGGATCGCGAGCAGGAGGATGACCGCGACCGCGCTGGCCCGGCCGAAGTCCCCGAAGGTGAACATTTCTTTGACCATCAGGTTTGCCACCACGTCGGTGCTGTAGTTGCCGTTGGTCAGGGTGTAGACGATGTCGAAGGTCTTCAACGACGTGATGACCATCGTGGTGGACACGACGGTGAGGGTCGGGCCCAGCAGCGGTAATGTGATCTTCCTGAACACCTCCCACTCGTTGGCGCCGTCCATCCGGGCGGCTTCCAGCAGCCCGGGGTCGATGCCCTTGAGGGCGGCCGAAATGATGACCATGGCGAAGCCGGTCCACATCCACACCATGACGGCGATGAGCGCGAACGTGCTCAGCCGGAATCCGGGTGACTGCAGCCATCCGACGGGCCCCAGCCCGACGCTGCCGATCAGTGCGTTGAGGGTGCCGGTCTGCGCGGTCCCCGCCGGCTTGTAGTCATACATGAACTTCCAGATCACGCTGGCCGCGACCATGCTGATGGCCAGCGGGAGGAAGATGATGCTCTTGGCCAGCGACTCGAAGCGCACGCGGTCGACCAGCACGGCCACGAGCAGGCCCATGCCCACCGTGAAGCCGGTGAAGAACACGAGCCACAGCACGTTGTTGAGCAGTGCCCCGAGGGCGTCGCTGTTGGTGAAGAACCACCTGTAGTTGGTCAGTCCGACGAACTTGGGATGCAGCGAATCCTTGCCCTGAAGGCTGCGGATGACCGTGAGCACCGTCGGATAGATCAGGAAGAAGCCGAGGAAGCCGAGGGCCGGGGCGAGCCACAGCCAGGGCCTGACCACCCGTCGCCAACGCGCCGAGAGGACCGCGACGAGCCACTCGCTGCCCCAGATGTATCCAACAAGGACTACCGGAACGCCTATCACGACTTCCATGGCAGCGACCAGGCGTGCATCCACGCGAACCTCCCGGGTCGGAATCGTTGAGGATGGGGTGGGTGGGACGGCGCACCGCCGCCCCACCCAGCAGTTCGGGTCAGGACGCGTAAGCATCCTTCTGCGCACTGTCCAGATCGGACAGCGCCTGGTCCACGGTCTTGCTCCCGTTGGTCAGGGCGACCATGTCCTTCCAGAAGGCGTCATTCATCGCCGTGGGCATGCTGTCGGAGGCGTCGAACACGAAGCTCTTGGCGTTGGCCAGGATGGCCGCCGACCGCTTGCTGATGTCGTCGGGGTAGTCGGCCGCGTTCTTGTTCGCGGAGAGCGCCCCGCCGATCTTCACCCAGATGTCCTGCGCCGCGGCCGTCACCAGGTATTTCATCAGCGACTTCGCGGCCGGGGTGTCGTGGAACATCCCGAACAGGTCGCCGGCGCCCTCGACCGCACCGGCGTACTGGAGGTCGATGTCGGGGAACGGGAAGAAGTTGTAGTCCGTGACCGCGGTGTGCGACTTGAACTGGCTGAATCCGGTGATGAAGCTCGCCTGGTGCAGCAGCTCGCAGCCGGGCGGGTTGGCGAACATGGGGTCACCGGCGTTGCCGAAGTTGGTGGCGACGGCGTTCTTCCCGCCACCGTAGGTCTTGCCGAGCACATCCGTGGCGTAGAGCTGGAATGCCTTCTTGATGGCGGGGTCGCTCCACTTCACCTTGCCCTCGTACCAGTTCGTGTAGACCTGCGGGCCCGCCGTACGCAGTACCAGGTCTTCGATCCAGTCCGTGCCCGGCCAACCGGATGACGCGCCGGACTCCACACCGAGGCACCAGACCGCCTTGGCCGCTCCCTGGTTGGCGCCTGCCTGGCTCATCAGGTCCGTCCACGTCTTCGGCGGGTTCGCACCGTAGTCATGGACCTTGGGGTTGTACCAGATGAGACCCTTGACCGCGGCCTTGATGAAGACGCCGTAGACCTTGCCGTCGGACTTGCCGAGCTGCACCAGCGCGGGCGCCGTCTCGCTCTGGTAGGTGTTGACATCCAGCACGTTGTCCAACGGCTGCAGCTTGCCCGCCTTGGCATACTCCGCGAGCTGACCGGGTCCGGGCAGTCCGGCCAGGTCCGGCAGAACACCGGAGGCCACGCCGGTGGTCAGAACGGTGTTGATGTCACGGGTGCCGGTGTACTTGACCTTGGCACCGGTCTGCTTCTCCCAGGGCTCGACCATCTTCAGGAACGCGGCCTGCTCGTCACCGCCCCAGGTGCCGATCACGTTGACTGTCTTGCCGTGCAGGTCGCTGTCGTCACCCGACGAACTGTTCGTGCTCACGCAGCCCGCCGCGACGACCACGACGACGGCCAACGGAGCAAGCCTTCGTAGCCACAAGCTCACTGGTACTCCTTCGAGGACTCACGGGTGCCGTCGAGAGTTCGTGAAGGCACCCAAGGATCTGGTGTTCGCCGGCGCGGCGGGTGGACGCATTTGTCCTGTCGGATGCGCTGCCCGTCTTCGTCTGCTGTAGAGAAAAGCCGCCGCCGGGCTACCGCACGGGTAACTCGCGGAAGGGACGAAGCGATTGTTGCCGGGACGTGAACACAAGGACCAGAGCGGAATTCGGAATGCAATCCGAACGAGAAAGTCCTCACAAGGTCAACACTTTGACGCCTGGGAAGGGCGGCCCGGTTGGGGTGGATTCATCCGCCCTTGTCACTGCCCTCCAGGTCAGTCCTGGTGCGCAAAGAACCGCGGGCCTGTTCTGCGACCTGCCGCTATTCTGCGGCCGGCGGAATCTCGCGACGAAGCGTGTGAGCGGAACTTAATCAAGTCGTAATGCTGACCGTCGCGGACTTCTGTCTTTATGAGCCATTCCGCGTAACGACGCGCGTGTGGCGTGCAGTAGTCTCCATGGCCTGGCTGGTCGACTGGGTGAACGGGCGTTGGATTCGCTCGTATCCGCCTGGGGCAGTCGCATCGCCGGTCTTCAGCCTGTACAACTTCAGCGGCAGATCGGCCTGTTCCCGCCACACAGGTTCGCCCAGCTCACTGAAGCCGTCCGAGCAGGGCCTCAAGCCCGAGGGCCTCCTCGGCGAACGTCAGCGCAACCGTGGAGCGTGTGCCGATGACCGCCAGATCGCTGAGGATCTGCCGCAGGTGCTCGACGGCACGGACACCGCCCTGGATGCCGTAGCCGACGAACCCGGCCGGCTTGTCGTTCCACTCGGCGTACAAGAAGTCGATGGCGTCCTTCAGCACGCCGGGGATCGAGCCGTTGTACTCCGGAGTGACGAAGACGAAGGCGTCGAATGAACGGATCTTCCGCGCCCAGGCGTGGGTGTGGGGGTGTCGGTTCGTCGGCGTGTGGCGCTGCCCCGGTCTGTTCGGTGATGCACACGAGGGTCTGCCTTCCGGTTGGGTTCGTCTGGTCGTGTGGTTGGACGGCGTCAGTGGAAGCCGTAGGAACCGACTTCGTACAGCATCGTGAGCACGGGGGGTTCATCGAACCGCTCGTCGGGGGTCGCGCGGAGCCGTTGGAAGGCTTTCAGCTGCTGCAGTACCTCGGGGCCTTCGTCCATCTCGGCGAAGGACACGAATGTCACCTTGTCTTCGAGCTGGAACGTCGCGTACCGCAGGCCCTTCGGCTGGACCGTACGCATCTCCTCGTACATCTCCTGGAGCAACTCCAGGTCGGCTTCAACCCCGTCGGCTCTGACCTTGCAGCGAATCATCACCTGCATGACGGCTCCTTGTCTCGATCGTCGGCGGCCTGACCCCCGGCTTTTCGCTTGACAGCATGTATTCTGGAATACACGCTGTCAAGCCAATGCTAGAATGATGGCCATGGCCACCCGGAAATACGAGCAGCGCCTGCGGGCGGATGCGGCGGCGGAAACCCGGCGCCGCATCCTCGACGCGGTCTACCAGCGGTTGCGTGAGGCGCCTTCGGAGCCGGTCAGCGTCGACCTCATCGCCCGCATGGCCCGCGTCGCGCGGCCCACCGTCTACCTGGTCTTCGGCTCACGCCCCGGATTGTTCGATGCGGTCGGGGCGGATCTGCAGGAGCGCGGCGGGTTCGATCGCATGCTGCAGGCCGCGGCTCACCCCGACGCACGCGAAGCCCTGCGCGGGGGGATCCGGGGGGTCGTGGAGATGTACGCGACTCATCGGGACGTGCTGCGAGCACTGTCCTCGATGGCCCTGCTTGACGCCACCGCGGTCGGCGGCGCGATCCAGCGGATGGAGCAAGGCCGGAGGAGCGGGATGGTCCAGCTCGCTCAGCGTCTGGCTGACCAGGACGCGCTGCGTGCCGATGTCACCGCCGACCAAGCCGCCGACCTGCTGTGGTTACTGACGAGCTTCGATAGCTTCGACCTGCTGTACACCGGCCGGGATCTGTCCATCGAGAAGACCTCGACAACACTGATCACCACCGCCGATCGCAGCCTGTGCCGCTGAGACACCCGACGTTGCCTGACGCTCCTCCAGCGTCTCGCCCCTGACCATCAACCGCATCCGTCCGGGAGAGGGCCTCATGCCCAAAGCAACAGCGATCGTCAACGCGAGGGTCTTTGACGGCACCCGCCTGCGGGACTGGACATCAGTCCGGTTCGCCGACGGCATCATCACCGACTGCGCCACCGGTCCCACCGCCCAAGACGGCGATGAGGTGATCGACGCCGAGGGCGGCACCATCCTGCCGGGGCTGATTGACTCGCACATCCACCTGGTGCCCGGCGCTCTGGCGCAGGGGCTCACCTTCGGTGTGACCACTGCACTGGACATGTTCAGCCAGCCCGACGTGATGGCCGTAGCCAAGCAACAAGCGGGCGCTCGATCGGACGTGGCCGACGTGCGTTCCGCGGGAATCGGTGCCACCGCGCCGGGCGGGCATCCCTCGATGATGTACGCCCCGTTCCCGACCTTGACCAGCCCGGAGCAGGCCGAGCGGTTCGTCGCGGACCGGGTCGCCGAAGGCTCGGACTATTTGAAGATCTTCGGCCCCTCGGGCACGGCGGGTCCGCGGAGGATGCCGTCTTTGGACCTGAACACGATCACCGCGTTGACCAACGCGGCGCACGATCGCGGACTCGTGGTCGTCGCGCACATCAACGCCGCGGCCGGGCTGCGCGAGGTCGTATCCGCGGGCATCGACGTCGTTGCGCATGTGCCAGTGGACGGCGAACTGGACAGAGCCCTGGCCGACCGGATCGCTGAGGCCGGAATCGCGGTCGGTCCGACACTGGCAACCATCGAGAACGTCTCGGGCGAACCGGGCGGGACCGCTGTGCTCGGCGACCCGCGCCTCGCCGGGATGCTTGGGGACGCACAGGCGCGGCGGCTGACCTCCGGCGCATCAGGGCGGCGTGGGCAGCACATGCCGCCCTATTCCCGTGCTGAGGAGAATGTCGGCCGCCTGGTCGACGCGGGCGTCACCATCCTGGCCGGCACCGACGCCCCGAACCCGGGAACCGTGTTCGGGGCAAGTCTGCATCGGGAGCTGGAACTGCTCGACCGCTGCGGCATGACGCCCGCTCAGGCACTGAACGCCGCGACCGCCGCTCCGGCACGAGTGTTCAACCTCGCCGATCGCGGGCTCACCGCACCCGGTCGGCGCGCGGACCTCATGCTCGTATCCGGCGACCCGTTGACCGATATCACCGCGACCCGAGCCATCGAACGGATCTGGCGGGCAGGCGTCCCAGCTGACCGACGTGCGTTCGTCGCCAACGCGGCCGAGGCGGAAGAACTTGACGCCTTCGACGCCCGGGTCGCCAAGGTCGTGGCGGCCGTCCGCGAACGCCGGTACGGCTTCGACCCGACCAAGGTCGGCTGACACCGGGGAATCGGTCAGCCAAAGATCCTCTCACTCCCGATAGCGACCAACGCCCGCTCACCCCAATCCGCGGCCATCCGGTTCCAGTAGGTACCAGTCCACACTGCGCGAGCGCGCAACACCCGGTCCACAGAGCAGTCGCCGCCAGGCAGGAATGGTCCACGATGGACGGTCCCCATCGGCGATTCGGCATAGATACGCGCGACCGGAAGGGCATGGCTGTGCCCTTCCGGTCGCGGTTGCGCGTTGGTGGGCCCGGTCAGTCGTTGAGCAGGTCGAACTCCTCGCCCTGGCCGATCGTGGTGCTGCTGGCTGTCAACGGAGAGGAGCCGGCGTTGGCGGCGGTCACGACCCGGCTGTTCGCGTGCGCACGGAGACTCACGCTGCCGTCGGCGTTGACGAAGAGGTCGAACTCCTCCCACGGGCCGATCGCGGTACGGTTCGCTATCAGGGCTGAGCCACCGGCGTTGTCGGCCGTGACGATCTGGTTGTTCGCGTGCGCGCGCAAACTCCCGCTGCCGTCGTTGTTGCCGATCAGGTCGAACGTCTCCCACGAACCGACCGCGGTGCGGTTGGCGACGAGTGGAGCGGCGCCGGCGTTGTCGGCGGTCACGATGTGGTTGTTGGCGTGCGCGCGGAGGCTCACCGGCACCGTGTCGCGGACAAGGTCGAACTCCTCCCACGGGCCGATCGCGGTACGGTTCGCTATCAGGGCTGAGCCGCCGGCGTTGTCGGCCGTGACGATCCTGCCGTTCGCGCGCGCACGGAAGCTCACGGTACCGTCGGGATTGTTTATCAGGTCGAAGGTTTCCCACGGGCCGGCCGAGCCCCGGTTGGCGATGAGTGGTGACGCGCCCGCGTTGTCGGCGGTGACGATGTGGCCGTTGGCGTGTGCACGCAGGCTGGTCGCGCCGCCGGGGCTGGCGAACAGGTCGAATGTCTCGTTCTTGCCGATCGTCGTCGCGTCCGCGATCAGCGGGTTGGCGCCGTTGTTGGCCGCGTCCACGTACTTGCCGTTGGCGTGTGCGCGCAGGCTGATCACCGACTCCGAGGTCGCGAACAGATTGTTGTTGCCGCTGTAGCCGGCGGTGACCAGGGATGCCTGTACCGCGTTCTCGGTGGCGTCGGTCGGGAAGCCGGCGGTGACCGCGCCTTCGAAGAACTCGCCGAGGTCACCGTCGCTGTTGTCGCCGCCGGTGCCGAGCAGGATCGACGGCTGCACTTTCATCGGCGCGTAGCCGTTGGGCAGCGCCCCGGAGTAGGTGGTGGTCAGGCCGCCGGTCGTGGCGTCGCCGACTTTGAGGGTGAAGTTGGTCGTGCCGTTGTTCTTCTCCCAGGCGCTGACGAACGGCAGGTGCGTACCGGTGAAGCTGGGGTTGTTCGGCCCGGCGGCACTGAGGTACATGCCGTTTTCCAGGTCGCCCGCCACCCACGGGCCCGTGCCGGTGCAGCCGCCGGTCCAGCACGCCTGGCCCCAGTAGATTGCGTTCATCGTGGCGTTGCCGTCGTCGTGGCCGTCGGCCTCGCCCGAGCCGTAGTCGAAGCAGCACACGCCGTTCACCGCGTTCGACGAGGTGACCATGTAGATGCCCTCGGGCTGGGAACCGGTGGCCACGTTCTTCGCGGCGGCGATGCGGTAGCCGGTGCCGGGGGTGACCAGCACGCCGTACGCGGTCTTCCCGCCGACGGTCACCGGCAGCGCCATGGCGTTGGCACCGACGTCCGCGCCATTCGGGCCCGGGCCGGCGAAGGTGCCGCCGGGCGATATCGGCAGATCGTTGTGGTTGGTTGTCTGGTCGTAGATCTTAGTGATCGTGCAAGTTGTGCCGACGCAGAAGGACACCTGGGGCGCGGCGTTGGCGACCCCACCGGCGGCGCCCACGTTGATGTTCAGGAAGCTGCTGTCGGAGGAGCGCTGAATCTGGTACAGCGGGCCGGCGTAGGAGGCGAACAACGCCCGGGTGGTGCTGTGCGCGGTCACGCATGGCGTGCCACCGGCGGCGTAGATGTCGCACGGCAGGGACGGGGTCGCGGCGACAGCGGTGGTTGCGTGGAGAGCGGGCGCGGTCACGGCGGAGATGGCGATCAGTAGGCACGCGGCGGCGAGCCGAGCCCGCCGTGGGACGGACGGTGCCAGGTGCATGAAAACCTCGTTTCCGCACAACGCCGAACGGGCAGCGTCGTGCGACGCAGGGGGCCGAGAAACGGATTACTGGGTGATGAGGTCGAACGATTCCCAGGGGCCGATCGCCGTACGGTTGGCGATCAGCGCACTGGCACCGGCGTTGTCCGCGCACACGTACAAGTTGTTCGCACGCGACCGCAGGCTCGCGGTGCCGTCGGCGTTGTGGACGAGCTGGAACGACTCCCAGGTACCGGTCGCGGTGCGGTTGGCGATCAGCGCACTGGCACCCGCGTTGTCCGCGCACACGTACAGGTTGTTGGCATGGGCGCGCAGCGCGACGTTCCCACCCCCGGCGTCGACCAGGTCGAACGTCTCCCAGGTGCCCGCCGCGGTGCGGTTGGCGATCAGCGCACTGGCGCCCGCGTTATCCGCGCTCACGTACAGGTTGTTGGCACGCGAGCGCAGGCTGATCACGCCGGTCGTGGGGCCGCCGCCACCCGATACGACAGGCTGGGTGGGCCGGGTGGCGGTCAACGCGATCTGGCCCTTGAGCATCCGGCCACCATCGCCGGTCAACCGAAGATAGTAGTCCGACGAACAGGCGGTACCGTCCTCGTCCAAGCCGAGCAGCCCGGAGTTGGTGGGCACGAACGACTGTGACTCGGCGGTCTTGACGATCTGGTTGCCCTCGTTGAACTCGTCGAACATGGAGATGTAGATGCCCTGCGCCCCGACCCGGATCATGTTGTAGAACTGGCGCCACATGAAGTCGCCGTGCTTGCGCTGCCGGGCGCTGACGTCGCCGGGCAGCACGCAGGGCTGGTAGTCGACACCGTGCGCGTTGCAGTCCGCCTGGTCGGGCACGTTGACGCTGGTGTAGAAGTTGTCCGAGTCCGCGGCGGTGCCGATCCGGCCAACCATCCACGGGGAGAGCATGTTGAACGCGTGGTACACGTCGAGGAACCCGGCGCGGGAGTCGCTGTTACCGGCGAGCCAATGGGTCGGTACCCCACCGATCACGTAACAGCCCTGGCCCTTGAACCAGTTGATGACGTCCAGGCACGCCGCCGCGGTGAAGTTGTGGTTGGCGTCGTTGAACCCGAAGCCCCAGATGCACACCACCGGCTTGCCGTTCTGGCGGGCGTACGCGCTGGAGGCGGTATGGGCGGACATCTTCGAGGTCCAGTCGGTCTTGATTTCCGACTGCATGTTCGTCCAGCCGGACACGTCGTACATGACGTAGAACTTGCGGCCGTACGCCTCGGCGGCGCTGCGCACCCGGGTGGTGACCCCGTCGCGGGTCGGGCCCTCCGAGCCGTTGGGGTTGAACCGTTGCAGGGCGGCGGTGTCGATGCCGTTCTGCTGCATCCACAGAAAGTGGAGGCTGACCGTGGTCTGGTCCCAGTGCGAAAACAGCGTCGCGGGCTGGCCGTTGCCGAGGTTCGCGTAGGCGGTCTGGTACCCCCTCGGGTACTCCCGCATATCGGGCCAGGCGCGCAGGGTGCTGTTGTTGCTGGGCGACGGGGGTTGGCTGTTGTTCTGGCTCCAGTGCCACCACGCGTTGATCGGGGCGCCGTCGCCGATACAGGCGAACCACCCCTGGTACCCGACGGTCACCTTCCCTACCACGTCCCCGGGCGCGCTCGCGGCCCCCGCGGCTTGGGCGAACGCTGTACCCAGACCCCCGGCGGCGGCCAGCGCGGAGCCGGCGACGGCCGACCGCAGCACAGTGCGGCGTGAGATTGACATGATGCTCCTCTGTCGTGCGTGGACGGACACACCACCGGTCAGTCCTGGATGAGGTCGAACTCTTCCCAGGCACCGATCGCGGTGCGGTTGGCGATGAGCGGCTGCGCTTCGGCACTCTCGGTGGTGTGCCCGCAGGCTGACCGCTGGGGTGTCGACGGCGTTCACGACCGCCTGCGCTCCCGCATCGTTTCTTCGTGATGGCGATCCGCCCGCCAAGGCGCCGACGAGTAGGCGCACTCGTGCCTTGCCTGCCATCGTTTCTCCTTGCAACTGGGGGACGGACCAGCTGCGGAGCATCACACCTGTCGATGATTGCCCTGCGGGACGCGATGCTTCCTCAGTCGCTGACGTCTGTCAATACTCTAAAGAAGGATTCATCGGAGGTTCGAAGAGTCAGCAGGTAGCCACCCCTCGGCACGGGGCCTGCATTCCGCGGCCGGCCGGACATCAAGCAGGGACTGCCAGTGCCGCCACGGCGAACAGAGACCCTCGACAGGCAACGCTAATCCACGTCTCCAAACATCGCCGGCATTCGTCCGATCTATCTGGGCAGAACCGAACGGCCATGGCGTCCATCGCACGCTGCGGCAGTTCGGGATGCGCTGCCCGCTGGGCGACGCCGGCCAGACGAGGTGGTCTCCGCTCTGATCACGACCATGCAGCAGGTCGGCTGCTGGGCCAGGACCGCGGGCAACCGCCGCCGACCATGCGGCACTCAGCACCGCGGCGGTATACGTCCGCACAGCGGGACTGCGGTCGACGGTCCCCCGGCTACGGTCCGCCGACCCGGCGTCGTCGAGTCTGCCACCGTGATTGGGCGGTCGGCGCGAGGGCGACAGCCAAGAAGACCGCGTTGATCACCGCCGCGATACCGAGTGTCGGGAGATGCCGCAGCGCCGGAGTCGCGACCAGAATGACGAACAGGCCGATGGGTAGCCACCACGGGCGGGGGACCTCGATTTTCCTGAAGTGAGCCATTCGTAGGGTAAGGACGGCGAACAAGATGCGTCCGATGAGAAACATGGCCGGTCCGGCGGTCAAACTCACCAGCCAGGTAACCGGGGACGGGCGCGCCGGATGGATAACCACCAGTTCGGCGCCGACGGCCGTCACCACGGCGCCGGCAACCATGATCAGATGGGTGTGCGCGGCGAGCAGTGCCAGCTGACCGGACCTCGCCGCGTGCTCAAGGCCGGGCCCGAGCCAACGCCCTGAGCGGACGAAGTAGATCCGCCACATCAGCGCGGTGTTGACGAAGACCATCACGAACGCGAGGGTGTGCAGAGAGCCGAAGTTGACGCTGCGGTAGGCCAGCGCGGCCACCAGGATGACCTCGCCGAGAGCGACGATGAGCATCTGCCGGAACCGTTCCGACAGATGCTCACCCAACACCCTCAGTTCGTCGGGTGGGGTTCGGCCCATCCGGGGCAGCGGATAGCCGAACCAGCCGACCCAGTAGTCGACGGCGAGCGCGGCCACCCAGAGCACCCATTGCCCGGTGCCACCCAGAAACCCGCCGATTATCCACGGCACGCCGGTCAACCCGAACCAGACCACCACGCGCAGGCTTCGATACCGCAATTGGTGACCCTGCAGCGCCCACGCGAGCAGCAGGCCGCGGCCGACGTGCACGGCCACATACGCCCCGGCGAAGACGATCCCATCCGGCCTTTCGAACGCCCTCGGGATGGTGAGCGCCATCAGCAGGCCACCGAGCATGACCCCGAGCACGAGCAGTTGAATTACCGGTTGGTCAGTGTCGAACCAGTCCGTGGTGTAGGCCGTAACGGTGAACACCCACCAGATGGCCGCCAGCAGGATCATCGCGCGCAGGGCGTTTGCCCAGCTCAAGTCGGCGGCGATGAGTTGCGACAGCCGAGTCAACGCGACGACGAGAGCCAGGTCGAAAAAGAGCTCAAGGAACGAAGGGCGTAGCGGACCTTCGCCGGTCCGAAGGATACGAATCCTTGCCACGACCGGGCCCGTTGACTGAGTCGGTCCGCGTCACCTCGTGATGAGGCCGACGGCCTTCTCGGTAACCATGATCGTCGAGGCGTTCGGGGTACTGCCGTTGCTGGGCGGCCTGGTATCCGGTAGGTGCGCGGCGCTTCGGGCAGGTGAAGAGGGCAGCATTTCTGGAATGTAGCAAGCGACACGCGGGTACCATGCCTGTTCGTACCAAGTGGACGCGGACGAGTCACCGCCCGACACTCGCGGTAGGAACGCACGGGTCCTGGGCCCGCCCACCGAGCCTAACGACAGAACCAAAGGCGTTATGGTTTTGTCGTGTCCTACCTTGGAAGTGGCGACCCAGCTCGACGGCGAACCGACTACTCCCCTCCGTGGCTGGCTGATCTGGCCGACGACGTGACCATGGAGGGCGCGGTCCTCAACGGGATCGTCCGCGGTGCCGACGCCGTGCGGACGCTGTTGGCGTACGCCCGAACTTTGTACGAGTACCAGGACTTCGCCTTCGCCGGAGCGTACGGGGATAACGGCTACATCGAGGACTACTCCTCCCACATCCAGAGCCAGCCTGTCGGCAACATCGCCGTGATCTACCGAAATGACCAGGGCAAGACGCAGCACGTGGTCATGAACCACCGGCCATTGCCGGCCGTCCTGCTCTTCTCCCGCCTCATGGGCGAACACTTCAAGGACACCCCCTACGCCGAGTTCTTCGCCGCACCGGAGTGACGTCAGCGGTCCGACTGTTGGAATTGCTCGGACTGCTGCGTCATCGCGGACCCGTTCCCGATGGCGCGAGCGGACAATCCCGCCAGGCACGTCGAAGACGCGCGTCCGGCTCTGTCCCACCGGTGACCGAGCCGCTCCGCGATTTGCACCTGTCAGCTCAGCAGTCCGTTCCAATCGAGGTCGACGGGCGGCGCCGCCGGAAGGGAGCACGTATGCCAGGATGTCGACCGCAACGGACACCAGACCGGGTGCTGCCCCCGATCTCGCATACCGTAACGGTCCACGTGTTTCGCGGTGCTACCAGGGCCCGCCAGGAAGACGTGGTGCTCGGGGAGGGACAGGCCATGGTGTTCGTCCCCCGGAATGAGGTGTTCAACCGTGAGTTGGCGGCCTGCTCGGCGCTGGTGCTACCCCTTGACATCAAGGGCGAGTAACCCAGAGCCGGATGGTTGGCACAGCCAGAGCAGCGTGGCGATGAAGACCAGGCAAGCACGGTAGATGTTGGCGCGTTGGCGAACCTTGTCACGAGGTCGCGCCAGTGTTGCGACGGCGTGTCGCGACGCGACGGACGTAACTCCCCACCGATCCTGCAGCTTCGGTCGTGCTCCACCGAGCCCGTGTTCGCCGCCGCGACCACCAACTATGATGGTGCCTCGCATCTGACGTTGCAGCCCACGGTCAGCAATTCATGCACCACGATGACGCCGCAACCCATGGGGGTATCAGTGAGCAGCCAAGACTCGCAACAGGTTGCTGGCGGCCGGGCGGAACGACGAATCGACACCTCGGTTGCCCACCCGGCCCGTCGCTACGACTACTGGCTGGGCGGCAAGGACAACTTCGCCGCCGACCGGGCCTCCGGCGACGCCGTCGCCGCCGCGTTCCCCACCGTCCGCACGGCGGTCCTGGAGAACCGCAAGTTCCTCCACCGAGCCGTCACCCACCTGGCCCGCGACTTCGGCATCCGTCAGTTCCTGGACATCGGCACCGGCATCCCGACCAGCCCCAACACCCACCAGATTGCGCAGGGCTACGCGCCGGACGCCCGCATCGTCTACGTCGACAACGACCCCATCGTGCTCGCTCACGCCCGCGCGCTGCTGAGCAGCACTCCGGAGGGCGCGACAGCTTACCTCGACGCCGACCTCCGCGAGCCGGACAAGATCATCGACCACCCCGAGCTGCGACGCACCATCGACCTCTCGCAGCCGGTCGGGCTGATGCTCGTCTCGATCCTCCACTTCATCGCGGACTCGGACGACCCATACGGAACCGTCGCCCGCCTGGTCCGCGCGATGCCATCCGGCAGCTACCTCACCATCACCCACGTGACCGGCGACTATTTCTCCACCGAAGAGTCCACGGCGCTACTCAACGCGAACAACAACCGGGCCGCAGTCGATCTGCACCTCCGCTCGCACGGACAGGTCGCTCGCTTCTTCCAGGACCTCGAACTCGTGGAACCCGGCATCGCCCCGGTCGCCGAATGGCGGGCAGAGCAGGCGCAGGAGCCCCGGCCTCCGAAGGAGGACGTCTCGGGGTGGGCCGCCGTAGCCAGAATCCCGTAGCCCATTCCCAGCGTGTGGAAGTGCACCGATTCGGCGAACACGGTGCCCGCGTACGCATGACTACCGTCGGCGCGGTCCCCATGATGGATGTGTCTGGTTCGGGGCGCGCGCCGTGCTGAGCGCGATCGCAGTTGCCGGCCTGTGGTTTGGCGTGCGCGGGTTCCGCATGGTGGTCGGCGGAACGATTCGGGATTCGCGCCCAGCTCACGCTTTCGTGCCGCACCCCGTGGAACGCATCATTCATCGTCAGCCCGTACGCCTCGCGCGCGGTGGCGATGGCGTCGGCAAACGGCCGGCCAGGATCCGCTCATCGATCGCTGGGATGAGCCCTTAAAAGAGATCATCGATCACTGTCACGCTGGCACGCCGAAGCTGATCGATCAACTTAACCATTCAAGATTGTAGTCTGTCTGCGGTGCTGTGGCGTTTCGGTTGCGTTTCGGTGCCACGGTGTCGGCCCGTCTACGAGGGCTGTCGCGGGAAGGTGGGCTGTGGTGAGACTCGGGCTTTTGGGGCCGCTGCTGGTCCTCGACGAGACGGGACGGGAAGTCACGTTGCCAGCCGCGCGGCAGCGGGTGCTGCTGGCGGCCCTGGCCCTTAGGGCGAACCAGGTCGTGCCCGGCGAGACGCTGACCGAACTGGTGTGGGACGGCTCACTCCCGAACGCCGCGGCGGTCACGCTGCGCTCGTACATACGAAGGCTGCGCCAAGCCCTGGGACCAGCGTGGGCGGCGCGGATCGTCACCCGCGCGCCCGGCTACCTGTGCCTGGCCGACGAGCAGGAGCTGGACGTGCTCGCGTTCGAGGCGCTGTGCTGCCAGGCCGGCGCGGCGCTGCGGGAGCAGCGGTGGGCTCAGGCGTCCGATGCCGCCGGGCAGGCCCTGAGCCTGTGGCGCGGGGCCCCGCTGCTGGACGCCCCCTCCCAGATGCTGCGCGACGCCTTCGTTCCCCGGCTCGATCAGGTGCGCGTACAGGTGCTCGAGGACCAGGCCGAGGCCGACCTACGGCTGGGACGCCACGAACGGCTGGTCCAACCGTTGCGGGAACTGGTCGCGCAACACCCGCTACGCGAGCGCTTCCACATCCAGCTGATGCTCGCGCTCGCGTGCTCGGGCCGCCGAGCCGAGGCCCTGACGGCGTACCAGGAAGCACGCAAAACACTCGTCGCCGAACTGGGCATCGAACCCGGACCCGAACTGCGCACCCTGCACGAACGCATCCTCGCCAGCGACGAGTTGCGGCCCGAGGCCACGCCCTCCGGCGATCACGCACCCGAGCCGTCGCCCACGACGACCGCTCCCCGGCAGCTGCCCGCGGCCACCAGGCAGTTCACCGGCCGCAGCGCCGAGCTGGCGTGGCTGACAGGGCTGGCGCCCAGGGCCAAGCCGCACGGTGGGACGGGTGGCACAGTGTTGATCTGCGCGATCGACGGGATGGCTGGCATCGGGAAGACCGCCCTGGCGGTCGACGCCGCGCACCGCGTTTCCGGCCGGTTCCCGGACGGGCAGCTGTTCGTCGACCTGCACGGCTACACCAAGGGTTATCCGCCGCGCGAACCCGGCGACGCACTGAGCATGCTCCTGCGCGCGTTGGAAGTGCCCGCGCAACGCATCCCTGAGGACACCGAGGAGCGCGCCGCCCTCTACCGCCAGTGCCTCACTGGCACCAGAACCCTCATCGTGCTGGACAACGCGCACGACGAGGCACAGGTACGTCCGCTGCTGCCCGGCGAGCCCGGCTGCCTGGTGCTGCTCACCAGCCGCAGGCGGCTCAAGGGTCTGCACGACGCCACCGTCCTGGCGTTGGATGTGCTGCCGGAACCGGACGCGCTCGCGTTGCTGCGCACGATGCTCGCACCCGCGCGCTCGACCGCCGACGATCTGGTGCTGCGCGAGATCGTCGAGCTGTGCGGGCGTCTGCCCCTGGCCCTACGGATCGCCGGCGCGCTGCTGCGCCACCGTCCCCACTGGACGCCGCAGCACCTGGCCGCGCTGCTGCGTGACCAACAGCGGCGCATGGCCCCTCTCACCGACGGTGAGCATGACCTGCACGCCGTATTCAACCTGTCCTACACCAAACTGGACGAGCAGCACCAACTGCTGCTGCGCCGCTTAGCTCTCATTCCCGGCCCGGACCTCGGCCCGTACGCCGCCGCCGCACTGCTCGACGTCGATCCACACACCGCCACCGAACTGCTCGAAGACCTGGTCGACCACAACCTGCTGCTCGCGCACGCCCCGGGCCGGTACCGGCTGCACGACCTGATCCGCGCCCACGCCCGCACCCTCGCGCAGCGCGACCCCGCCGACGAACGCGCAGCCACACTGGACCGGCTGCTGCACTACTACGCACACACCGCGCACACCGCCTCGATCCCGCTCGCCCGCTACCCGCGACCCGCACCCGACAGCGCCGTGCCCACTCATACACCCGCCCTGCCCGGACCTGAGGCAGGTCGGGCCTGGCTGCGCGCCGAACGCGAGAACCTCGAAGCCGCCTACGCGTCGGGCCGGGATGAGAATGGCGTCGCCCTGGCCGCGGGCCTGGCCGAGATCCTGCGCAGTGACGGTCCTCTCGACCAAGCCCGTGACATGCTCCAGGGCGCCGCCGACACCGCCCACCGCCACGGCCACCACGCCGCCTGCGCCACCGCACTGACCGACCTGGGGATCGTGAGGCGCCTGAGCGGGGACCTGCGTGGCGCCGGCGATGCGCTCGCGCGGTCCCTGGAGATCTGCCGTCAGATCGGCCACCGCAGCGGCGAGGCCAGCGCCCTGAGCGAACTCGGGATGGTAGAGCTCTTCGGCGGCGATGCGGCCGGGGCCGGCGATGCCGCCGCGCGGGCCGTGACGATCTTCCAGGAGATCGGCCACCGCTCCGGCGAGGCCACCGCCCTGATCCATTGGGGAGTCGCGCGGCGACTGGCGGGCGACCTGTCCGCCTCCAGCGACGCGCTTTCGCGAGCGCTGGAGATATGCCGGCAGATCGGCCACCGCAGCGGCGAGGCCAGCGCGCTGGCCGAATTCGGGGCCGCGCGGCGTATGGCAGGTGACCTGCCCGCCGCCGCCAACGCCCACCTCCAGGCGCTGAAGATATGCCGCGAGATTGGCCACCGCGACGGCCAGGCCACCGTCCTGGCCGAGTTGGGAATCGTGCGGCGCCTTGCCGGGGACCTGCCCGGTGCCGATGACGCGCTCACCCAGGCCCTGGAGATCTACCGACAGTTCGGTCACCGCCCCGGCGAGGCTCACGCGCTGACCGAACTGGGACGCGTGCGGCACATGGCCGGAGACACGCCCGCAGCCACCGAAGCCATTCACCAGGCCCTGGACATCTTCCGCGCGAACGGAAACCGCAACAACGAGGCATGGGCCCTGAACCACTACGCCGCCGCCATCGCCGCCACCGGCGACCTACCGCAGGCTCTTGCGCTCTATCGGCAAGCCCTGACCATGAACCGTGAGCTGAACAAGCCCGACGACGAAGCCCGCTCCCTCGAAGGTCTCGGCGAATGCCACCTGACCGCGGGCGAGACCGAGCCCGCCATCACCCACCTGCGCCAAGCGCTCCATATCTACCAACGCCACGGCATGACCCTCGACGCCGACCGCGTCCGCAACTGCCTGACCGACCTGAAGACGTAACACGGCGTCAGGTCTGAGCAATAGGATGCTGACGCCCCGTCTTGCCTCTGCCCCGATCGCTGGCGAATTGAGTGCCAGCGCACCGAGACGTCAGCAGTGCAACCGTCAATCTTCAGAATCTTCAACAGGTCCGGCGGCAGTTGCCGGCGGTACCCTGAGCGATGCCGAGTCGCGGCGCCGAGGCCGCCTACCGGTCACCATGGGTAGTCGTGAAGAGAGCACGTTGACGGGAAGCGAGTCCCCGGAGGCCATCGTGTCGGATCAGGACTTCGCCGCCGACCTCGAGTCACTGCGACGCGGCGCCGGGCTCACCCTGCGGGCACTGGTCAAGTCGAGCGGGGTCCCGCGCAGCACGTTGAGCGATGCGCTGGCCGGGCGCCGGGCGCCGAGGCTGGAGACGGTGCTGGCCATCGTCGCCGCGTGCGGCGCGGACCCGCATCCGTGGCGACGGCGGTGGGTAGAGCTGAGCCGGCGGCAACAGCCGCAGGATGACGGGCAGTCGGTCGCGGGCCGAGCGCGGGCGAGCGCGACGCCGTCGCAGCTGCCCCGTGACGTGGCCGGCTTCGCCAGCCGCGAGGAGGAGTTGGCGCGCATCAGCCGGGGCGCGCTCACGCTCATCCACGGGCGCCCGGGGGTCGGCAAAACGGCGCTGGCGGTGCACTGGGCGCACTCGGTCGTCCGCGCGCACCCGGACGGGCAGCTCTTCCTGAGCCTGCGGGGACACGACCCGGCGCTGGATCCCCTGTCGCCGGTGGAGGCGATCGGCGCCCTGCTCGGTTCGCTGGACGTGGCGTGGGCGCCGTCGACCGAGGACGTGGACGAGGGTGCGCGGCTGTGGCGCTCGGTCGTGGCCCGGCGGCGCCTGCTGATCGTGCTGGATGACGCGGTGAGCGCCGACCAGGTCCGGCGGCTGCTGCCCGGCGCGGCCGGCTGCACGGTGATCGTCACCAGCCGGCACTACCTGGCCGACCTGGTGGTCCACGACGGCGCCGACGGCATCGTACTGGATGTCCTGCCCGCCGACAGTTCCGTCGCGTTGCTGGGTCGCGTCGCCGGTGCCGCGCGGGTCGAGGCGGAGCCGGAGGCCGCGGCCTCGATCGCGGCGGACTGCGGCCACCTGCCGTTGGCGTTGCGGCTCGCCGGCGCGGTGCTGGCCGGCGCGCCGGACCGCAGCCTCGCCGACCTGGCCGCAGAGCTGACCACGGGCAACCGCCTCGTCGGGCTGGAGGGGTTGGCGCGACCCTCCGCCGTCGAGCGCGCGTTCGAGCTCTCGTACCGGGTACTGCCCGATGCCGCCCGGTTCCTGTTCCGGCGGCTGGGGTTGCATCCCGGTCCGGACATCAGCGCCGAGGTCGCGGCGCTGCTGTCCGACCTCGCCCCGAACGCGGCGACCGGTCTGCTGCGCATGCTCGCCGAGGCGCACCTGATCGAACCGGTGCGTTCGGGTCGGTACCGGATGCACGACCTGCTGCACGACTACGCGGCGCGTCTGGTCGAGGCGTCCGACGTGGCGCCCGAGCGGGACGCGGCGCGCTACCGCTTGTTCGACTGGTACGTGGACCGCGCGTTGGGCGTGGCGGCGCGCCTGGACCGGGGCCGCGAGCGCCTGTGGGTCGGCGACGAGTTGCACTCTTCCGGGGAACCGACCGACGAGGAGGCGGTCAGGTGGCTGAACGCCGAGCACCTCAACCTCCTGGCCGTCATCGAGTACGACGCGCGGCACGGCACGGGCCGGTACGCCTGGACTGTGGTCGACCTGATCACCGGCGCGCAGTCGCGGCGCCGGGACGTGTCGGGCCTGATCGTGGCGACCGACGCCGCGTTGGCCGCGGCGAAGCGGCACGGCGACCGGCGTGCCGAGGGCGCGATGTGCCTGCGGCGGGGCTGGCTGCGGTGGCGCGCGGGGCGGGGCGACGGCGCTGCGGAGGACTTCACCCGGGCAGGGGAGCTGTTCCGCGCCGCCGGGATCCGGCGGCCGGAGGCGGCCGCGCTGCGCGGGCTGTCGACGTGCCATTCGGATGCGGGCCGCCTGACCGAGGCACGCCGGTACGCCGAGGCGGCGCTGGCGATCTACCGGGCCGAGGGCGACCGCACCGGGCAGGGGTGGACGCTCAACAGCCTCGCCGTCGTGGCGCAGCGCGCCGCGGACTTCACCGCCTTCATTGCCTACCTTGAGGAGTCGCTCGCGCTGCACCAGGCGTCGGGCAATCGCGGCTATCTCGCATTGGTGCTGGCCAACCTCACCGAGGCCCGGCTCGTCCTGGGCGCCGTCGAACCAGCCGTCGACTCCGCGGAGCAGGCGGTCGCCATCGCCCGGGAGGTCGACGACGGATCGAGCGAGACCATCGGCCTGGTCAACGGTTCCCGCGCCCTCGAGCAGGCGGGCCGGTTCGACGAGGCGCACCGATGGGCGGCCGCCGGTGTGGCCCGAGCACGGGAGCTGGGATACCAGTTCGGGGAGGCGGTCGGGCTGGAGGCGCTGGCCAGCACGGCGCGCCGGCTGGGAGACCTGACCGCCGCGAGTACCCACCGCAGGCTGGCTCTGCGCGTGGTGCGGGAGGTGGGCGACCTGGTCACGGAGGCCGAGATCCTCCTCGGCGCCGCCCGCGACGGCTACCAGGCCGCCCTCGACGCGCCGCCTCCGGCGGAGCCGGTGTTCCGAGACGCCCACGAGGCGGCAGCCCGCGCCCTGGACGCCGCGCTCGCCGCTGACGCGCCGCACCTGCAGGCCGAGGCCCGTGGCGTGCGTGCCGCCTGCGAGCTGGGCCTGGGCAAGATCGCCGACGCGGTCGCCGAGGCGCGCCAGGCGGTCGAGATGCACACGGTGTCGGGCGCGCGGCTCGCCGAGGCCAGCGCCCGTAGCGTGCTCGCGCACGCGTTGTGCCGGGACGACGACGCCGCCGGGGCCGACCGCGAGTGGCGTGCCGCCCGAACCATCCTCGACGAGCTCTGCGTACCCGGCAGCGCGCCCGTGCGGCGCCTGGCCGACCCGGTACCCGGCTGTTTTCTGCCGCCATTCGCCTGACCCCCGGTCCAGCCGGCTGACCGCGTCGGGGTGCGTGGCGCCTCCGGCCTGTTGCGCCCCGCGCCGGGAGGCGCGGGGCGCAACCCCATCAGGTGTAGGTTCGTCGGGAGGTCGGGCCCGAGCGCGCCGGGTGGACTATCCGCGCGCAGCCGTCGGCAGGCTGTGCGCGGTCTCGCGGTAGTACCCGACGATGTCGGACTCCAGGCTGACGCTGTCTTCCCGCACCACGGTGCCCGTCTGCAACGCGTCGATCATTTCGCCGTTGCCTATGTAGACGCCGACGTGGTGGGTGTTGGCGGTGCTCGTGCCGTAGAAGACCAGGTCACCCGGGGCCGGGGAACTGACCCGGGTCAGCTCCGCTATCTGGTTGTTGGTGTTGCCGGCTCCGAGCACGTCGAAGCCGTAGGCCAGGTCGTACACCCAGCGGGTGAACCCGGAGCAGTCCACACCCTTGGTCTGGTTGGCCTCGCAGGGCGACGGACCGGTGTATCCGACGCAGGTGCCCAGCGACGGGCCGGGTGTGGCAGCGTGGCCGCCGCCCCACGAGTACGGCACGTACCCGCCGCCCCAACCAGGCTCGGCGTCGCCGTTGGCGATGGCTTGGGCGTACGCGACGATGGCATTGGCACCCGAGCCGGATGACACGGGTG
>NZ_BONZ01000104.1 GCF_016862975.1 Rugosimonospora africana | reverse complement strand
CGACGCGGAACAACAGCCCCGCCGCAACAACTACCACCGACGCGAATAAGACATCCTCACAAAGCCGGGTGACCTGCGTGAGCGAGGAACGTTGCGTGGGTGTCGTCACGGCGTCCACAGCGGATGCGTAGGCGTTTCATGGCTGCGTTTCATGGCTGCGTCTCATGGCGACGTCTCATGGCGACGTCTTATGCCCTGGTGCCAGGCTCCGGCTCGCTCGATCACCCACCTGAGCTTCGGGCCGAGACCGGAGCCGCGCGGCTGACGGCGGACGACGCGCGTGTCGATGCTGCTACTCGATGCGCTGCCACAGCCCACTCGATGCGCCGCCACAGCCCACTATGCGCTGCCATCCACTCGATGCGCTGCCGCGGCCCACTCGAGGCGGTGCCACAGCCCGTCCGAGACAATCCACGGCGGCTGTTCACCCTCCTCGCAATCGAGGATTATCCACATAGGACATTCAGCCCGCTAGTCAACTTGTGAGGAACTCTTAAACCGACTCCCGACCTGCGCCGGGACGCCAGCCGGACCGAGCCCGCCGGCATCCGGCCTGGCGACGTCTAGAACACCGGAATCCGGCCCGACAACGTCCGGAACGCCAGCATCCAGCCCCGCCCAGGAGCGCATCAACCGGCCACCGATCGAGTCCGACGGACCCGAGCCCGGGCCGGCGACGATGCGCTCCACCAGTTGTTCCCTGGTGAACCAGCGCGCCTCCCGCAGTTCGTTGCCGTCCACCTCGATCCGCTCGTCGAGCGCCTTCGCGAAGAAACCCACCATCAGCCCGGCCGGAAACGGCCAGCCCTGCGAACCCCGGTACGTCACCTCACCGACCGCGACGCCCGCCTCCTCCGCCAACTCGCGGCGTACCGCGCCCTCCAGGCTCTCCCCGATCTCCACGAATCCCGCCAACAACGAGAACCCGTCAGGGCCCGCGCCGTGATGCCGGGCCAGCAGGCAGCGCGCCGGCGGCTCAGGCGACTCCACCAGGACGATGACCGCCGGCTCGATGCGCGGGAAGTGCTCCCGGCCGCATCCGGCGGCGGAGCACGCCCGCACATGTCCCGCGCTGCGGCCGATCGTCGGTGCGCCGCAGGAGCCACAGAAGCGCTGATGCCGGTTCCAGTAGAGGACTCCGCGCGCGTACGCCAGAGTCGCCGCCTCCGGCAGCGGCAACGCGGCGGCCAGCCTCCGCACGTCCGCGGTCGACTCGGCGTTCCCGAGGCGCACGGCGTCAGCCTCGCTCAGGTGCGACAGGTCCGCGGTGAAGACCGTCCGCGGTCCGTCCAGGCCGAGCAGCGCGACCTGCTCGGATTCCCCGGCCACCGCTTGCGCGGCCGCGCCGGCGAGATCAACCGGTGTACCGTCGGACGACAACAGGCAACGGTCACGCCACAGCGGAATGACGCGGGTGTCTGCCCGCGCCAGCCGATCGGCGGTCCAGCCGGGGTCGCCGCGGCGGTCGGCTGCCCGGTCATGCGGCGTACCCGTGTATGCCAGACCTTCGAATCCCATACCGAGATCCTGCCGGGCGGCGGCGTGATTCTATAGTCTCTGAGACCGGAGAGTCTTCGGACCTTCGGGGCGTCAGGTCGTCGGGTTCTTCGGATCGTCAAGGAAGCCGGAGACCGGAGACCGGAAGACGCGACCCGAGACCGGAGAATGCGCCTGCCCTGAAGGGAGTGCCCGGTGGCCACGGTCAGCGTACGGTACATCGTCGATGACGTCGACGCCGCAATCGCCTTCTACTGCCAGGAGCTCGACTTCCGGGAGGTGATGCACCCGGCCCCCACGTTCGCCATGCTCTCCCACGGTGACCTGCGGCTGGTGCTCAGCGCCCCGGGCGGCGGGCCGGGCGGTGGGCAGGCGATGCCTGACGGCACGGTACCCGCGCCCGGCGGCTGGAACCGCTTCCAACTGGAGGTCGCGGATCTGGACGCCCTCGTGGTGAGGCTGCGCGCGCACGGGGCCCGTTTCCGCAACGACATCATCGCGGGCGTCGGCGGCAGGCAGGTCCTGGTCGAAGACCCGTCCGGCAATCCGGTCGAACTGTTCGAGCCGACACTGCCCGAGGCACGCCTCGGGGCGCGTGACCCGCAGGATACGGCGTGAGCCCTTGCGGGCCAGCCACCTTTCTGGAACGGTACCTTCGCGGCGACCGCGAGAGGGTCTGGACGGACCTGCGAGACCTCGGTTCGGCGGTCCGCGACGAGTCGCTCTTCGCCGACGCTTGGGGCGTGGCCGTCGAGACGATGCGGCGGGTACGCGACAACGTCGACATCCTGCACCGGCGCCTACAGGATGTCGGCTACCAGTTCCACCAGCCCGAGCGGGCGCACGCGCCACCCGAGGCCGATGCCGCCACGCGGCTCGACACCTTCGAGACGCGGCACGGGCCACTACCGTTGTCGCTGCGCGCTTTCTACGAAATCGTCGGCACGGTCGACTTTCGGCAGTCCTGGACGCAGTTGGCCGACCGGTACCTAGGCCAGAACCGAGCGGTGGCATCCGTCGAGTATCTGGGCGCGTACGACCCGCTGGTCGTCGAGCCACTCGTCTGCGAAGACGCGGTGTGGGACCCGGACCATGGCAGGCGCGCCTGGTTCCTCGCGCCGGACGAGTGTCACAAGGCGAACCACAGCGTCGGGATGAACTACCACGTGCTGCTCCCCGATGCCGGTGCGGACTTCCGTATCTACGGGATGCCGACGAGCGAGGGTCACCTGTTCGGCGACTACTTCGTCGGGTACCTGCGGGAGACGTTCAGCGGTGGGGGCTTCCGTGGTGTCGAGACCGGGGACGACGGCGACGGGTACCGGAAGATTCCCGACTTCGACATCACCCGGCGCCTCGCCGAAGGTCTGCGCCCCATCGGAACGCCGCCCATCGAAGCACCGAACAATCGGCCTCAGCCGTTCGGCGAGTAGACGCCCTGCCGCAACACGCCCTGCCGCAACACGCTCAGCGCACACATCATGAGCCGCACGGCCTCGGCGTCACGAGAAGCGTTCGACGGTCACCGGGATCAGCCCTTGCCGGCGCATGTCCGTCCTCAACTCACGAAGCATCGGCCCGATTCCGCTGCCGGAGCTGTCACGCAGATACGCGGTCAGATCGACGCACCATGCGACAGAGGCTCCGATGCGGCGTAGGTCCCAGGTGAAGACGTCGTCAGAGACGTGACGCGAAGCGGTACCGAGGACCCGCGCCCGTGGATCGGTCAGGTCATCGACCGGCGCCAGCTGCCAGAGCGTCACGAGGTTTGCCAGCCGTTCGGCGCTCAACTCCTTGGCGAACAGGATCCGGTAAACGCGCTTGTCGATGAAACCGTCGGGTACGTCGCCGGATCCGAGGTGCAAGGGAGCGGAGTCGGCGAGCGGCTCGTAGCCGTCGAAGTGGGTACGCAGTGTGGTCTCGTCGGGCAGGTCTCCCCCGCCGAGTTGGCGATAAGCGGCTTCGGCATCGTTCCGGCCGACGGGAACGACTCGGGCGCGCAGTGCCGGGTCGACGCGCATGCCACGGCTGAGCGCCCTGGAACTCCACCAGTCAGCACCCGACGGACCGGCCGATCCCTGAGCCGAGCCCTGAGCCGAAGCCGGCGACGAAGACGACGAAGAGGGCCCCGAAGACGACGACAGAGCCGAAGCCGACGACAGAGCTGGAGTCCAACCGGTGCTGTGCAGCCCGATCGCGGAGAAATCCTCGGCGAGGACGAACTCTTCGACCACAATCCCATCGGGCGACGCCGCCATCCCTTGACCCGCCGTCCCGTGACCAGCCGTCCCGTGACCGACCGTCCCATGACCCGCCGTTTCGAACGGCGCTTCGGGAAGGATGAGGTAGTAGTCCAACGGCGGACCAACCTCGGTTGCGAGTACCGGAAGCGGTGTCGCCGTATCCATGTGCCTCAGTCCTCTCAGTGTGAAGGCTCGCTGTGCGGACGAGCCCCGTTCAGGCGGGCGGCCAAGCCGCCAAGGGCCGCGTTGAACTGAGCCAGAGTATCGGTGGCCAGCCTGCCACGAAGGAAGGGGACGAGCACGCCGCCGAGTTCACCGCCGGTGCGCACCACCTCCCGTTGGCGGGCACCGACGCGCAGCTCGCCGCTGGTCTCCACGATGGCCGGGTGCCAATCGGGGTAACTGGGCAGGTCGACGAGCACGCCAGACGTCCTCGGGGGTGGCGGCACACTCGATTCTCAGCGCGTACCCGATAGGACAGCGGACTCATTCCGGTACCTCCGCTTGCCCGGCGACGCCGCTCAACGCGGCGTCGGCCATTGCCCTCACGTAGTCGTCGGTGATCGGGTCTCCGGTGACGAGAACCCGGTAGTACAGCGGTCCGACCAGCGCGTCGATGAGCATCGCCGGATCGGTACCGGAACGCAGTTGGCCTCGCGCGGTCCCGCGCTCGATCAGTTCGGACGCGGCCTGCCGCCGCTGCGTCCACAGCTCTCGCAGGAAGCTGCCGAGGTCGTCGTGGCGAGCGCCGTAGGCGACGAGTTCCGCGATCAGCGCCCGGGTCTGCGCGCGCAGGCCGGCCGCGATGTCGAGGGTCGCGCGTACCAGATCGGCTCGCGCGTCCCCGGTGTCCCGCAACGGCGTCTCTGCGAGCATGGTGGCGACGGCCGCGGCTACCAGGTGGTCACGGGTCGGCCAGCGGCGGTACAACGTGGTCTTCGCCACTCCGGCCCGGCTGGCCACCTCGTCGACGGTGAAGCCGGCGTACCCGCCTTCGCGCAGCAACGCCCCCGCCACGGCGACCACACGGTCGGCCACGGTCGCGTCGCGCGGCCGGCCTCGCGTCACGACGGCAGCCCCCCGCCGAGAGCCGGCGCCGTCCCCGCCCGCGCCATCCCCGCCAGCGCAGCCCAGGCCAGCGCCGTCCTCGCCAGCACAGCCCCCGCCAGCACAGCCCCCGCCAATGCAGGCCCCGCCAGCACAGAGATCCCCACTCCCGCAGAGACCCTCGCCAGCGCACGGGTCGGCATCCTCGATCCTCCCGAAGAGACTCCCGAACCCGCCGGATCATCCGCGGAGCCACGCTAGCCGACCCCTGGCGAATTCCGCAACTCAAGTAGCGTAATTGGCCGCCAAGCCGGGACGGGGCGATCGGGGCCGCCACCCGCAATACCCTCGACAACATGCCGCTTGCAGCGATCCCGAGCCCGCCGGTGAACGGTTTTCACCTGGGGCCGCTCTTCGTCCACTTCTACGGGCTCATGTACGTCGTGGGCATCGCGCTCGCGGTCTTCATCGGCCGGCGCCGCTGGCGGGCCATGGGTGGCAATCCGGCGCTGGTCGAGGAGATGGCCCTGTGGGGCGTACCGGCCGGGATCATCGGCGCGCGCATCTACTTCGACGTGACCACCCCGCAGTTCATCCCGCCACACTGGTGGGGGCCGTTGGCGGTGTGGCAGGGCGGCCTGGGCATCTGGGGTGGCGTCGCGCTGGCCACGCTGGTCTGCGTCTGGCGGCTGCGTCGGGCCGGGTTCAGTGTCACGCACATGATGGACGCCGTGGCGCCCTGCCTGTTGATCGCCCAGGGGGTGGGCCGGATCGGCAACTACTTCAACCAGGAGCTGACGGGCGGGCCGACCAGCCTCCCGTGGGGACTGGAGATATCGCCCGACCATCGGCCTGCCGGCCACCTACAGGACCCGACGTTCCATCCGACATTCCTGTACGAGCTGATCTGGGACTTCGCCCTGGCCGGCTTCCTCGTCTGGCTCGGACGTACGGGTAGGGTCCGCCCGGGCAGCCTGTTCGCCTTGTACGTCGCCGGGTACGCGGCCTTCCGCATCTTCGAGGAGTCGCTGCGCGTGGATCCGTCGCAGTACTTCCTGGGCCTGCGGCTGAACTTCTACATCGCCTCCGCGGTGACGCTGGCCGGACTGGCCTGGTTCATCGTGCTCCAGCGCCGTTCACGCGACACTCCGGTGGGCCCCGCGCAGGCCGGCCCCACGCAGGCCGTGACGGAGTGACGCGTGAACTCGGCGCCTCGACTCGGTGCTTCGGTGTCGCTGTGTCGCGCGGCCACACGGCCGGCCGGCGTGACAGCCCGCGGTCTCAGGCTTGAAGTCTCAGGGCTTGGAGTCTCAGGGCTTGAACTGGTACCCGTAGCGGTGCAGCACGGGCGCCGCCACGGTGGTCGCGATGAGCCGGTCCATTGACGGCTGGTGCTTGTACCACTCGGCACTGTCCCGCAGGACGACCTCACCGGTACGGCTGCGCACCGGATTGCCGGCGACCGCGTGACTGGTCGGCACACGTACCGTCCGCTCATCGACGAAGACGGAATCGTCCAGAGTCTCGCCGACCCAGCCGGCCAGACCGGCGATCGTGGCTCGCGGCGAGGCGATGAAGTCCTCGTACTTCATCCTGCGGCTGTGGGCGCGGCCGGTCCGGTAGGTCACCAGCTCCGATCCGAGGTTCAGCAGCAGCCACCGGAGCGTCGCGTCCAGCGAGGTGCGCTGTCGGATCTCGCCGCCGGCACCGCCCTGGTACTGCCGGCTGCGCCAGGAGTAGGCGGAGGCTCGGGGATCGCGTACCAGGTGAATGTAGTACGGCGTCAGCGCCGGCACCTGGCCGAGCACGAGGGCGTGCGACGGTCGCTTGGAGGAGTCCACGATGACGCGGCAGCCGGTCACCTTGGCGATGGCCGCATAGAGTTCGCTGGTCGCATCGCGGAAGGCGGCGAGCGCCGGCCACGATTCGGGCGCCCGGGAGCGCAGGAGGCGGGCCAGTTTCGACTCCTGAAGCACCTCCCGCTGGCACCGCACGATCCAGTCCAGATCGAGGTGAGTGAGCTCAGCGAGCACCTTGCCCCACACCGGACACTCCGACAGCTGCGCGCCGCACGCACACGGGGTGTTGTGCGTGAGTGCGGGGTCCCACAGGTACCGCACTTCGCCGGCGTAGAAGAAGCCACGGCCGGCGCCGAGTGACTGTCCGAGCGTGGTGCTGCCGCTGCGGCCACGGCCGAGGATGTAGACCACCTTGACCGGGTCGCCGCTGTCGGCGTCGACGCTGTCGTTCTGGCTCGCTCTGCTGCCGTCGGCGCCGGCGTTCCTGCTTGCGCTGTTGGCGTCGCTGGCGCTCTGGCTCGTGCCGGCGTGTTGGCTCGCGCTACTACCGGCTTGGTCGGGCTTCCCGGTGTTGCTGCTGAGGGTGGCGTCATGACCCGTGCTGTCGCTGCCCGGATGTCGGGCGCTGTCGGGGTCTCCGGTGGGGGCGGGGGTGGGGTTCACGATCAGTCTCCGGGTAGGGGGCCCACGCCTGAGAGGCGCGGCGGGGCGGTACGGCTGCCGGGGCTGGGCATGATCACGGATCAGCCCAGGGCTTCGTGCGCCGGCCGAACCCGCGCTGAGCGGGCTCGCTGTGAACGGTGGTAGCCGCGTCGGGTGGCTGGTGGCGCCCGTTGCGGCCGCGGAGCGTCAGGATCTGTGCTCACGGCCGCGGCTACGCGGGCGGCATTCGGGTGCGAGCCGACCCGCGCGGCCGGGGTGCCGGCTGGCGGGGGTACGGCCGGGCCGGCGCGAATCTGAGGAGGAGCGGGCCGAGGGATTCACGGATTTCCGCAACGTCGGGTAACGCTCTCGCTACCGGGGATGCGCCGGCCTCCGTCCGGCCGAGATCCTCTCGCGAGCCGACCGTCACCGGTCACCTGTGCGCGCATGCCGCTCCCTGCTCCGCCGGCCTCTGTTCATCCGTTCGGGACCACGGGCCGGCCAGCGAATCAGCGGCGCGCGGCACACGACGATTGTCCGTCGCGTAGCTCAAAACATGCTGAAAGTACCGTGAACCATACCTCAAAGCACGCTGAGCTAAAGGTGAAGCGTGCCACCGCTTCCGGTCCCGACCCCGACACCGGCCCCGACACCGACAGCGACACCGACCGCGACAGCGACAGCGACACCGGCACCGGCACCGGCACCGGCACCGGATAACGCGGCACCCGCCCCACTCACCGGTCGACAGCCGGGGGCTGGCAGGCTCCCGGGTGTGCTCATCTTCCGCGTGCTGGCCGCAGTGGCGTCGCTGGCGTGGGTCTGGCTGGCGCTGGCCCGCGGGATGTTCTGGCGCACCGATGTCCGGCTCCCCCGCGGGCGCCCCCCGCACCACGAGACCCGCGGGCGCGGCCCGCAGGACGAGACTCGCGGGCGCGGCCCGCGAGACGAGACCCGCGGGGGAACTCCGCCGGACGAGACCCCGCAAACAGCGCCCCCGGAAAGAGAGCCCCAGCGATGGCCGACGGTGGCCATCGTGGTGCCCGCTCGCGACGAGGCCGCGGTCCTCCCGGACAGCCTCTCCACGCTCGTCCGGCAGGAGTACCCCGGCCCGGTACGGGTGATTCTCGTCGACGACAACTCGACCGACGGTACCCGAACCCTCGTCGCCAGCCGGTGGCCGGCAGTCACCATCGTCGATCCGGGTGAACCCCCGCCCGGCTGGGCCGGCAAGCTCTGGGCGTTGACGGCCGGCGTCGCCGAGGCCGGTGAGGTGGATTATCTCCTCCTCACCGACGCGGACATCGCGCACCGTCCGGACTCGCTCGCCTCCCTCGTACGGGCCGCCGAGGAGCATCGCCTCGACCTGGTCTCGCAGATGGCCCGGCTACGGGTCAGCTCGCCCTGGGAACGCCTCGTGGTACCCGCGTTCGTGTACTTCTTCGCCCTGCTGTACCCGTTCCGGTGGAGCAACCGGCCCGGGACGCGGACCGCCGCCGCGGCCGGTGGCTGCAGCCTCGTGCGCCGGTCGGCACTGGAGCGCGGCGGCGGGCTGGCGGAGATCCGGGGCGCGGTGATCGACGACGTGGCGCTGGCACGGGTACTCAAGGGCAGCGGCGCGCGTACGTTCCTGGGGCTCGCCGACCGGGTCGACTCGATCCGGCCCTACCCGGACCTGGGTACGTTGTGGCGAATGGTGTCCCGCAGCGCGTACGCGCAGTTGCGACACAGTCTCGCCCTGCTCGCGGGTACGGTCGTGGGGCTCGCCCTGATCTTCCTGGTACCGCTGATGTCCATTGTGGTCGGTGCGGCCACGGGTGACGTACCGACGCTCGTTCTCGGGGCGGCGACCTGGTTGCTGATGGCCGGCACGTACACGCCGATGTTGCGCTACTACGGGCAGCCGTGGCCGGCGGCGCTGGCGATGCCGTTCACCGCGACGCTGTACCTGGCGATGACCGTGGACTCGGCGGTGCAGCACTACCGCGGGCGGGGCGCCGCCTGGAAGGGGCGCACCTACACCGCTGGATAGCCGCCGGCGCGAGCCGGCCAGTCGCTTCCGCAAGCTGGCCAGTCGCTCGCGTGAGCCGAATCGGCCGGACGTATCGTTGCGGCTATGCGCTTGGCGAGCAACGACGACATCGCGGCGGCGGCACGGCGCCTGGACGGCCGGATCGTACCGACTCCGCTGCTGGCGTCCCCCCGGTTGAGCCAGACTCTCGGACTACCCGTCTCATTGAAGGCGGAGAACCTTCAGCACACCGGGAGCTTCAAGGTCCGAGGCGTGCTCAACGCCCTGCTGTCCCGGCAGGAGCGTGGAGACCTGCCGCGAGGTGTCACGACATTCTCGGCCGGCAATCACGCCGCAGCCACAGCTTTCGCCGCTAACGCGCTCGGGCTGCCGTCGGTCGTGTGCATGCCGCACGGTGCCGTGGTGACCAAGGTCGAGGCGGTGCGCCGGTACGGTGGCGACATCGTCTTCACCGATGACCTCCTCGGTACCTGCCAGGAGATCGCCCGCGACCGCGGGTACGAGTTGCTGCACCCGTTCGACGATCCGGACGTCATCGCCGGTCAGGGTACGGTCGGGGCGGAACTCGTACGGGACGCGCCGGACGTCGGGCTGGTGCTGGTACCGGTCGGTGGTGGCGGGCTGATCAGCGGTGTGGCGGCGGCGGTCAAGGCGACGCTGCCGGGCGCCCGGGTGATCGGCGTGGAGCCGGTGACAGCGAACGCGATGAGTCACGCGCTGCGGACCGGCACCCCGGCCCCGCTCCCCCACCGCCCGGTGTCGATCGCCGACGGGTTGGCCGCCCCGTTCGCGGGCGAGCACACGCTGGCGCACGTTCACAAGTTCGTCGACGATGTCGTCGAGCTGCCCGAGGAGGCGATCCTTCCGGCGTGGTGGGAGCTTCTGGACGCGAGCAAGCTGCTGGTCGAGCCGTCGGCCGCGGTGGGGCTGGCGGCGCTGCGGTCGAATCTGGTGGACGTGCGTCCGGGTACGCCGACCGTACTGGTGCTGTCCGGAGGCAACGTCGCGCCGGCCGGTCTGGCGCGTCTCACCGAGGCGGTCTGACCCACACTCGAACTCACTTGCCTCTGGCAAGTGAGTTCGAGAGCTGTGCGGTGGGAGCCAGTTTGTCACGTCGCAGGCAGGCCAGCCGCGGATGCTCCGCGCGCCGCGGGCACTCCGCGAGCCGGCGCCGCGACCCGGGCCGGATCGAGCATCGCGATCGGCACACTGTCGCGCAACGCCCAGTCCCGGCTGATGTCCGCGGCCGTGCGCAGCAGGAGCGGCAGGTATTCCTCGGTGAGCCGCTCCACCGACGTCTCCGCCGCGTGGACCGTGACGTTGATGGCCGCGACCACTCGCCCGTCACCGTCGCGTACCCCGGTCGCCACCGACCGGATCCCCGCCGCGAGATCCTGGTCCGCCAGCGCCCAACCACGCGCGCGGACCTCGCGCAGCGCCCGGTCCAACTCGTCACGGTCGGGGCACCACCGCGCGGTGATGCCGGACCGCGTCGGCTGCGCGAGTACCCCGGTCAGCTCGTCCGGCTCCAGAGCCGCCAGGAGTACCTTGCCCATCGAGGTGGCGGGTGCGGGAAAACGGGTACCGATGGTGACCGCCAGAGTGACGATCTTCGGTACCGCGACCCGCGCCACGTACACGATGTCGCTACCGTCGAGCTGCGCGACGGACGTCGACTCGTTCGTCTGCGCGACCAGGCGCTGCATGTGTGGCCGGGCGACGTCCCACATGGACAGCGAGTTGACGTACGTCATTCCCAGCTCGAGTACCCGCGGGGTGAGCGCGAAGCCTCGGTCGGCCCCGCGCACGTACCCGAGTTCCTCGAGAGTCAACAGGATCCGGCGGACGGTCGGCCGCGCGAGGCCGGTCTCCGCGGCGATCTCGCTCAGCGTCATCGTGGGCTGGCCGGGACGGAAGCATCGCAACACGTCGAGCCCGCGGGCCAGGGCTTCGATGAAGTCGGGTCCCGTCTCGCGCGCCATCCTGCTCTCTTCCGTCCTGACCGAGTTCCTGAAGACCGAAGGCTAATGCTTCCACTGTGCGGAGCCGGCGTCCCACGCGGTGTACGTGTACGGGTTGTCGAGCACCTTCGTCTCCGGGATGTCGGGGTTCATGCCCTTCGCCCAGGCGTCCGGCCCCATGCTTTCGACCAGGTACTCGATGGTGCGCTCCACGTCGGTGCGCGCCTTCGCCAGGTCGACACCGACGAGCCGGTGCTCGTGCTTGACCAGCCGACCGTTGATGACCACGGAGTGCACGTCGCCGCGCTGGGCCTGGAAGGCCACGTGACCGTACGGGTTCAGAATCGGGAACATGGCCGGCGAGTGCTCGTTCTTGATGAGGACGACATCGGCCTTCTTCCCGGGTACCAGGCTGCCCACCGCATCGTCGAGACCGAGCGCCCTGCTGCCGCCCCGGGTGGCCCAGTCGATGACATTCTCGGCGCGCAGGTGGCAGTGGGTGACGGTCTCCTGCCGGCCGTGCGCCTCCAGGTGCTCGCGGGAACGGTCGGCGCCCAGCGTCGTACGCATCGCGGAAAACAGGTCGCCGCTCCACCAGACGCTGGTGTCCATCGACAGCGACACCGGGATGTCGTGATGGCGCAGCTGCCAGGTGGGCGGGTAGCCCTGTCCGGCGCTCTGCTCGCTCTCCGTGGACACGGACACCGAGCCGCCGGTGGCGGCGATCCGGTGGTACGAGTCGTCGGTGAGCGTCGCGGCGTGCACGTAGACGGTGGACGGAGTCATGAACCCGTTGTCGTACATGAGCCGGATGCCGTCGTCGTTGGTGGCACCCCAGACACCGGCGTGCGTGGTGACGGGTACGCCCAGTTCGCGGGCCACCTCGAACGCGGCCTTCTCGGGGAACGCGGGGTCACCGGTGACGTCGAACGCCATCTGGAAGCCGAGCATGTCGTCGCCGGCGTGGACGCGCCGCTCCACGAAGTCGCGGAATCCCGCGCTGGTGGCCCACTCCCACGGTCCCTGCTGGATGTTGCCGTAGGCGAGCACGAACCGGCCCGGCACGGATTCGAGGGCGTCGAGCGCGGCGTCCGCGTGCTGTGGCGTCTGGAGGCCGTGCGACCAGTCGACGGTCGTGGTGACTCCGGCGTCGATCGACTCGATCGCGGCGAGCCGGTTGCCGGCATAGACGTCCTCGGGCCGGAACAGCTTGCCGGACTCAAGGTAGTACCAGACAAAATACTGCGTCAGCGTCCAGTCGGCGCCGTACCCCCGCATGGCCGTCTGCCACATGTGCCGGTGAGTATCGATCATGCCGGGCATGAGGATGCCGCCGCTGGCGTCGATCTCCAGCGCGCCGTCGGGCGCTTCGAGGTCGGTGCCGACCTCCGCGATCCGTTCGCCGACGACGAGCACGTCGGCGCCGGGCAGCACGGTGTGCGCGTCGTCCATGGTGAGGACCAGGCCATTGCGGAAAACCACGGGGCGGTGGGTGGCGGGCGTCTGCCCGTCGCTTGCGCTCATCGCCGCTCACTCCATTCCGAAGGAGGGGTACCCTGGCCGGACAGTTGTCCGTCTGACGGTCGGAGTACGAGTGGCGCCAGTCTGAGCCGGGCACCAGGACGTGTCAAGAGGTCCGTGTCAAGAGGTCGCGCGAAGCGGCCCTGGCCTCCTCATTGACATCTTCGAGAGTGCCGCTGGCAGGCGCTGCATGATTGACAGCATCCAGGGGGCAGCAGAGACTGTGGCTCGACGGACGGGAGTCCGCACAGCGGACACGGCTCACTATTCGAGAGGCGGGCGATGACCGAGCGCGCGGATGCCGGACGGTCAGCGAACGAGCGGGCACCGGGCGAGCAGCCGCCGGGGCCGCTGTCCGGGCTGCTGGTGGCCGACTTCTCCCGCGTTCTGGCCGGCCCGTACGCGACGATGCTCCTCGCCGACCTCGGCGCCCAGGTGATCAAGGTCGAGGGTCCGGGCGGCGACGACACCCGTACCTGGATGCCACCCGTCCGCGACGGCATCTCGACGTACTATCTCGGCGTCAACCGCAACAAGCGCTCGATCGCCCTGGACCTCAAAGCCCCGGATGACCTCGCCGTCGCCCGGGAGTTGGCGCACCGCGCCGATGTCATGATCGAAAACTTCCGCCCGGGGGGCCTGCGCCGCTTCGAACTGGACTACGACTCGGTGTCCGGGCGCAATCCGGGCATCGTGTACGCCTCGATCAGCGGTTTCGGCACCGGCGCGGGCGCCGCATACCCCGGGTACGACCTGATGGTGCAGGCGATTTCCGGCCTGATGAGCCTGACCGGCGACCCGCAAGGCTCCCCCTACCGCGCGGGCATCTCGGTCTTCGACGTGATGGCCGGGCTGCACGCGAACATCGGCATCCTCGCCGCGCTGCATCATCGCGCACTGTCCGGGCGCGGGCAGCACGTCGAGATCAACCTCCTGTCCTCGGCGCTGTCCGGACTGGTGAACCACAGCAGCGGGTACGTCGCGGGCGGCACGGTGCCGTACCGGATGGGCAACGCGCACCCCAGCCTGTTCCCGTACGAGCCGCTGCCGACCGCCGACGGCGAACTCATCGTCATCGCCGGCAACGACAGCCAGTTCCGCAAGCTGTGCCAGGTGCTCGGCGTACCGGATCTGCCGGACGACCCGCGGTTCACCCGCACCCGCGACCGCACCGCCAACCGGGACCTGCTGCGACCGCTGCTGGTCGAGCGGCTGACCACGCGTACCAAGGACGAATGGTTCCGCGACCTGCTGGCCGCCGGAGTGGCCTGCGCGCCGATCAACACGATCGACGGAGGCGTGGCGCTCGCCGAGGAGCTGGGCCTGGATCCGGTGGTCACGGTCGGCGAGGGGGCGGCAGCGGTCCCGAGCGTACGCAATCCGATTACCTTTTCAGACACTCCGGCCCGGTACGAGCTGCCGCCGCCGGGGCTCGACGAGCACGGCGAGGAGATCCGCAGGTGGCTGACGAACAGCTGAGCTTCCCGACGTCGATCGGCACATCGGACGCGACCACGATCCGCCTGCTCGGGCACGATCTGGCCAGCGACCTGATGGGGCGGGTGGGGTTCGGCGAACTCGCGTACTGGCTGGTCGCCGGGCGCCGCCCGACCCCGGGCGAGGTACGGGTCTTCGAGGCGGTACTCGTCGCCCTCGCCGACCACGGCTTCACCCCCACCGCGATCGCGGCCCGGCTGACGTATCTCAGCGCGCCGGAGGCGCTTCAGGCGGCGTTCGCGGCCGGTCTGCTCGGCGGCGGCTCGCGGTTCCTCGGCGTGACCGAGGACTGCGGCCGGTTCCTCGCCGACGCTCTGGCCCGGCTCGCCGAACCTGCCGAATCCGCCAAGGCGGCGGCCAAGGCGGCCGAAGCGGCCGACAGCGCAGCGACCGAGGACGAGCCGAGGGTAGCCGAGGACAGCGCAGCCGAGGACAGCGCAGCCGACGACAGGGCAGCCGAGGACGACGCCGCTGGGGCCGGGTGGGACGTTGTCAGCTGGGACGACGCCCGCTGGGACGCGGTCGCGCTGGCGGCGGTGACCGAGGCGCACGCCCAGCGCCGGTTGATCCCGGGGCTCGGCCACCCGGTGCACAAGACCGGCGACCCGCGCACGCCGGCACTCATCCGGATCGCGGACGAAGAGGGACTGCGCGGCCCGCACCTGCGCCTGTTCGAGGCGATCGGCCGGGTACACCCGCGGGTCCTCGGTCGTACCCTCCCGCTCAACGGCGCCGGAGTGTGCGGCGCCGCGCTCGCCGACCTCGGTCTTCCGGTCGACCTGCTACGCGGCTTCGCGCTGCTGGCCCGCGCCGCGGGACTGCTCGGCCACCTCGCCGAGGAGCGGCGCAACCCGATCGCCATGGACATCTACCGTACCGTCGACCGCAACGCCCGATACGTTCCGGCGAACGAGACCTGAAGCCGAACGAGACCTGAAACCGAACCAGCCTGGGAACCGAACCAGCCCTGGGAACCGAACCAGCCGTGAGACCGGATCAGACCTGAGAGGAGCCGGCATGGCCACAGTCGTCGCGGTCATCGCCTCCACCCACCATCCGTTCTACTACCGGGCGAGCACGTCGACCGGACCGGACCGGCCGCCGTTCGCCGACGAGTGGGTGCGCAAGATAACCGCGTTCCGCGAGACGCTGACCCGGGCGCGCCCGGACGTGCTGGTGATGGTCGGCTCGGACCACTTCCACCAGCTGTGGCTGGACAACATGCCGCAGTTCCTGGTCGGCAAGGCTCCGTTCTACGACGCCAACTGGTACAACGAGGAGCGCGAATTCGGCCTGCCGCGGATGAAGCTGCGCGGCCAGGAGGACCTCTCGGCGCACGTGCTGCGGGCCGGGCTGGACGCCGGGTTCGACCTCGCGTTCAGCAACGAGCTACGCATCGACCACAGCATCACCTGTCCCATCATCACGCTGCGGCCGGACGCGGACCTGCCCGTCGTTCCGGTCTACACCAACATCTTCGCGCCGCCGCTGCCGCAGCCGAAGCGGTTCGTCCAGCTGGGTCAGGCGATCCGGCAGATCGTCGAGTCGTGGCCGAGCGACCTGCGGGTGGCCATCGTCGGCACCGGTCACCTGTCGCTGGAGCTGGGCGGCCCGCGCCAGTTCGGGCCGCACGGGCCGGATCCGGAGTTCGACCGGCGCGCGGTGGAGTGGATCGCGAACGGCGACCTCGACGGCTGCCTGGCGGAGGTGACGCTGGACAGCCTGCACGCGCCGGGCAACGCGACGCACGGCTTCATGGACTTCATGCTGATGATGGGTGTGGCCGGCGCCGGGGCGAAGGCGGACTACGTCGACAGCCTCGACCTGTTCCACACCATGGAGGCGTACTTCACCTGGTACCCGAACGGAGTCCCGGAGGTGGGCGCGTGAGCCGCTATCTCGTCGACAAGTTCCTGTACACGGTCGACCGGGACCCGGAGCTGGTCGAGCGGTACCGGGAGGATCCGCGCGGCACGGTCGCCTGGTGGGAGTCCGAGCGGGCGAACGACCTGCTGAACTGCCACTCTGGCGAGGCGAGCACCTGGCTGCGGTTCGCCGACGACGAGCGCGACGCCCTGAGTACCCACGACTATGTCCGGCTGTTCGAGTTGGGCGCCCATCCGTTCCTGACGCTGACGCTGTTCATCGCCATGTTCGAGCGCGATTACGAGGAACCGTTGGGTTTCCAGAAGCAGTACGCCGAGCGGCTGAGCGGCTTCACACTCCCCTATCCGGACATCGCGACCTGAACTCCTCGCCGCGGGGCCGGGTCCGCTGGCGGGCGGACCCGGCCCCGCACCGTCCAGATTGCACAAGATATGCTGTATCGAGTGAAGCTCGGCAGCCTCGGACACGCCACCTTCGCTTCTCTCTCCACCCGCAACTACCGCCTCTTCTTCACCGGCCAGCTCATCTCGGTCAGCGGCACCTGGATGCAGACGGTGGCCCAGTCGTTCCTCGTCCTGCAGCTCACCCACTCCGGCACCGCGCTCGGCCTGACCACCGCGGCCCGCTTCGCGCCGATGTTCCTCTTCGGACCGTGGGGCGGCCTGATCGCCGACCGGCTGGACAAGCGCCGTGTGCTGTACGTCACCCAGGCGGCCGCGGGGCTGCTCGCGGCGGCGTTCGCGATACTCGTCGGCACACACGTCATCAACCTTCCGATCGTGTACGTGCTCGCCACCGCACTCGGACTCGTGAACGTCTTCGACAATCCGGCCCGGCAGTCGTTCATCTCCGAACTCGTGCCCAGCGCCCAGCTGTCGAACGCCGTCACGCTCAACTCCGTGGTGATGAACATGTCGCGCATCTTCGGCGCCGCGGTCGGCGGCGTGATCGCGGCAAGCCTGGGCCTCGCGCTGTGTTTCGGACTCAACGCCGTGTCGTTCGCCGCCGTACTGACCACCCTGGCCCTGATGTCCAGCACCGAGTTCCGGCTCGCTCCCCGGGCCCGGCGCCAACCGGGACAGCTGCGCGAGGGGCTGCGGTACGTGCGCACCACGCCGGAACTCGCGCTGCCGCTGCTGATGATCGCGGTCATCGGTACCCTCGCCTGGGAGTTCCAGGTCAGCCTGCCGCTGGTGGCCAGCGACACGTTCCACGGCGGAGCGGGTACCTATGGCGCGATGACGTCGGTGATGGGCGTCGGCGCGGTGGTCGGCGGGCTGGTCTCGGCGTCCCGGGGCCGGGTGCGGATCCAGGGGCTGAGCCTCGCGGCGATCGGCTGGGGCATCGCCATCACCGTGGCCGCGCTGGCGCCGACGCTGACCGTGGCGTTCGTGGTGCTGTTGTTCGTCGGGTACGGCAGCATCACATTCAACTCGTACGCGAAGACCGCTCTGCAACTGGCCGCCGCGCCGCACATGCGCGGCCGGGTGATGGCCCTGTGGGCGCTGGCGTGGATGGGCTCCACCCCGATCGGCGGCCCGATCGTCGGCTGGGTGGGCGAAGTGCTCGGCGCCCGGTGGAGCCTGCTCGTCGGTGGCGTACCGACGATCGTCGTCGGGCTGGTGACCTACCCGATGCTGGCCCGCCTGGACCGGACCCGCGCCGCCGGGCCGCCGGCGGAGGTGGCCGAGCCGGCGCGGGTGACTGCAAGCTCGTGACTGGCGGCTCGTGACTGGCGGCTCGTGACTGGCGGCTCGTGAGTGTCGGCTCGTGGGCCGGCTCGTGGGCCGGCTCTCGTGAGCCGGCCCATCATCCGCGGACCCCGCTGTCCACAGTGGACAGCGGGGGGTGCTACCGGTCGATCGAGGACATGTCCGCGTAGCGGTCGCCGGCCGGCGCTTCGATCGCGGACAGCCGGGCCAGCTGAGCCTCGCTGAGCGTCAGGCCGGCGCTGCCGAGGTTCTCCTCCAGCCGGGTCACCGACTTGGTACCCGGGATCGGGGCGATGCCCTCGCCCTGCGCCAGCAGCCAGGCCAGCGCGACCTGGGCCGAACTCGCGCCGATCTCCGCGGCCACAGCCTCGACCTCGTCGACGATCCGCAGGTTCCGGCCGAAGTTCTCCTCCGCGAATCGCGGGTTGGCGCTGCGGAAGTCGCTGGGATCCAGGTCGGTACGGGAAGTGATCGTACCGGTCAGAAAGCCCCGACCCAGCGGCAAGTACGGGACGAACCCGATTCCCAACTCACGGGTCAGCGGCAGGATCTCCGCCTCCGGGTCGCGGGTCCACAGCGAGTACTCGGTCTGCAGCGCGGCGATCGGGTGCACGGCGTGTGCCCGGCGGATGGTGTCCGGGGACGCCTCGGACAGCCCGAGGTACCGAACCTTGCCGGCCTTGACCAGCTCGGCGAGCGCGCCGACGGTGTCTTCGATAGGCGTACCGGGGTCGACGCGGTGCTGGTAGTACAGGTCGATGTGGTCGACGCCCAGCCGCTGGAGCGATCCGTCCACGGCCATCCGGATGTTCTCCGGCGAGCTGTCCAGCTTCCGGATCGACTCGACATCCGTGGTGGGACGGTTGTTGCCGCCCCGGTGCGAGATCTGACCGAATTTGGTGGCCAACACCACCTCGTCGCGGCGGCCGGCGATGGCCCGGCCCACCAGTTCCTCGTTCCGGTACGGGCCGTAGATCTCCGCGGTGTCCAGGAACGTGACGCCCAGCTCGAGCGCTCGCTGAATCGTCCGGATGGACTCGGCGTCATCGCTGCCGGCTCCGCTGTAGTACGCCGACATTCCCATGCACCCGAGACCGAGCTGGGAGACCTCAAGGCCGCCAAGCCAGACGTGCTTCATGGTGCCACTCCTCACAATCGCGGATCCTCGTCCGCCGCGGGTCTGCATCCATCGCGGATTCCTCATCCACCACGGATCCTCATCCACTGCGGATCCTCATCCACTGCGGATCTTCATCCAGCCTAGCGAGGGCAGCGTCCGCCTGCTCGCGGACGAGCCCGGATCCGGGCGCCCACCAGCAGGCGGTCGGCGACAACCGCAGACCCGGCCAGCGGGTCAGGGGGCCAGCGAGTCAGCGGGTCGAGAGGTCAGGAAACCAGCGACGGCAGCGTGACTCCGTGGTTGCCGCACGCGTCGGTGAGTTCGGTCCACGCCTTCGGCACCGACTCCGTACCCGCCTTGGGCTGCGTGCCGTACGGGGCGAGCATGCCGTCCATCGCGTCGACGTAGTGGCCGCCCGCGGTGCGCAGATCCGCGTAACCGGAGTCGGCGAACTGGCCGCGTACCGTGCGGTTCGTCGCCCGGGCCATGGCCGGCTGGGAATTCGCGGCGGTGGCCGGCTTGGCGACGGTCCGGCAGGCGGTGACGCCGCTGTCCGTCTTGAGCTGGGAGACCAGAATCGGTGTACCGACGGCGAGAACGACGACGACCACCCCGGCGACGATGAGCCACAGCCGCAGCTTGCCCTTCGACCCGGTCGGCGTGACTGGCCCTGCCGGCGCGAATGGCCCTGCCGGCGCACCGGTCGGCGGCACCTGCGACGGCGGTCCCTGCGGCGCCGCGTGGGGCGGGAAGGGCTCGGTCATCGTCTCCCCTTCGTTTTGCCGAACTGTAGTCTGTCGATTCCGCACGACAGTACCGGGACGTGCCGGCTCACGGTCGAGCAGGTGGCGCGAGACCGGCGAGCCGGCCCCGCGCGCGCAGGCCCAGCGCGCGCAGACCCAGCGCGGTCAGACCCAGCGCGGTCAGACCCAGCGCGGTCAGACCCAGCGCGGTCAGGCCCAGCGCGGTCAGGCCCAGCGCGGTCAGGCCCAGCGCGGTCAGGCCCAGCTGAGAGACTCAGGCGCGACAGCGAGATTCAGGCGCGGCACAGAATCTCGCCGTGCAGCACCGAGAACCAGCCGTCCTCGCTGGCGATCCAGTCGCGCCAACCCCGCGCGATGTCCCGCAGCTCGTCCTCGGTCGCGGCGCCCGAGGACACCGCCTGCCGGGCGATGTCGGAGCGCACGATCCGCTCCGCCCAGGTCTCCCCCCACCAGCCACGGTCCTCCGGCGTGGCCAGACACCAGGTCGACGAGGACGTGGTGACGTCGTCGAAGCCGGCCGCCCGGGCCCAGGACAGCAGCCTGCGGCCCGCGTCCGGCTCCCCACCGTTGTCCGCGGCGAGCCGCCGGTACAGGCTCAGCCACTCGTCCAGCGCCGGAATGGCGGGGAACCAGACGAACCCCGCGTAGTCCCCGTCCCGCGCGGCGACCAGGCCACCGGGCCGGCACACCCGGCGCATCTCAGTCAGGGCGCCGACCGGATCGGCGAGGTGCTGGAGGACCTGGTGCGCGTGCACCACGTCGAACGCGGCGTCGGGGAAGTCGAGCGCCATGACGTTGGCAACGCGAAATTCGACGTTGTCCTGCTCACGTGCGGCGACCTCGGCGCGGGCGGCCTCCAAGGCCTGCGCGCTGATCTCCACCGCCGTGACCGGTCCGGGAGCCACCAGCGCGGCCAGGTCGGCGGTGATGGTGCCCGGTCCGCAACCGACGTCGAGCAACGACATGCCGGGCCGGAGGTGCGGCACGAGGTATCCGGCCGAGTTGGCCGCGGTGCGCCACCGGTGCGAGCGGAGCACCGACTCGTGGTGGCCGTGGGTGTAGACGGCTTCTCTCCCGGACATGGCGACTCCCTCACACGCGTCAACCTCGGCAACGCTGGCCAACCTCGGCAGCGGTGGTCAACTGCGGCAACGCTACCGGCCATCCCGAATGACAGGAAGTTCGTTCCAGAATATAGGACGTGCGCTGGGTCAGTCGCGAGCCAGTCGCGAGCCAGTCGCGGGTCAGGCGCAAGCCAGTCGCGGGTCAGTCGCGGGGCAGCAGCGACCCGAGCGGACCGAGGTCGAGGTTGAGATCGCCGGCCTCCAGACCGAAGTGCTCGCGCAGCTCCACCATCCGCTCTTCCAGCGCCATCAGCGTGACGCCGATCCGCTCGACCTGCTCGTCGGTCAGGTCGCCCTGGTCGATCCGGCGCAGCGCCTGGCGCTCCATCAGCTGGCGCAGCAGCTCGACGATGGTGAGCACCAGGCTGGCCAGACCTTTCTCGACGGAGTCCCGCTCGATGTCGAGGTGTCCGGTCGTGGCCGGCACGGCTGGCGCGGGCACGGCTGGCGCAGGCACGTCGGGCCTCACCATGGCTCCACCTCAGGCCGCCGCGACTCCCGCGCCCGTACCGACGACAGGAGCGCACGCAACGACACGTGTACCAGGTCCACCTCGGCGATCGACAGGGTCAGGTCGCCGGTGACGACGACGCCGGTCGCCAGTACCCGGTCGAGCAAGTCGACCAGGGCCACCGGGGCGGAGGCGGGACCCTCGACCTGTCCGGCTCCGTTCACGACGGTCATCGGTCGGTCGCCTCGTCCACAACCGCGAACGAGTACGGCGGCCACGGCCCGGTCAGTTCCAGCTCGAGGTCCGGGTACCGCCGCGCCAACGCGGCCACGGCATCGGCGAACCGGGTACCGAGGTCTTCGCTGACCAGGTACGTTCCGTTGAGCACCATCCAGTCGGTACGCCCGCTCAGGCCCGGCGCCTGGGCCGGGTGCCGCCGATCGGCGTCGGCCTTCTGAGCCAGCGCCCGGTGGATCGCCTCCGCGTTCGCGACCGTGGCCTGCCGCGCCTCGTCGCGGCCGGACAGTTGGGCGCGGCGCTGCCGGAGGTACCGGGTGCCCGGCCGGGCGTCGTGCGCGCCGGCTCCGGCGGCTGCGGTCTCGGATCGCGCCGCACCCGCGGCCGACCCGGCCGACGCGTACGACCTTGACGCGTACGACCTTGACGCGTACGACCTTGACGCGGACGCCTTCGCAGCTGAGGCATACGCCTTGACACCCCATTCGGTCCGGCCGGTCACCCGGTCGAGCGCCGCGGCGAAGTCCGCCCTCCGTTCGGTCAGCATCGCGGCGACGCACCGGTCGTCGCGGTAGATCGTGGCCAACCGGGTCGGGATGACCGCACCACGCCGGCCCACCGTCTCGACGACGCGATGGTGGGCTCGCGCGACGGTCTCCAGCCACTGGACGTTTTCCAGGTTGCGCGCGAGCGGCTGCTCGCCGAACTCACCCAGGTCCACTGTGGACACTATCGCGGTCAGACCCGCCGCCCGTACCGCGCGCACCCGACCGCCGCCGACGCCGGTCACGCCGTCGGTCTCAGCCGCGTCGACGCCAGCCGCGCCGGTATCAGCCGCGTCGGGGCCCGGTATGCCAATGCCTGGCATACCGGCGCCTGGCATGCCGGCGCCGATGTCGCGGATGACCGCGTGGACCCACACGCCGGTCCGCTCCATCGCCGGCTCCGGCCCGGTCATCGCGATCCGCCTTCCAGCGAGCGGGATTCCTCGCCCTCCACCGCCTCCCGGCGGCCGGTGAGCCAGCGGTCCTGCTCCCACCAGTCGATCCCCATCTGCTTCGCGGTATCCACCGACGCGATCACCAACCTCAACTTGATGGTGAGCAGTTCGATGTCGAGCAGGCTCACCCGGATGTCACCGGCGATCACCACACCGCGGTCGAGGACGCGTTCGAGGATGTCGGCGAGGTTGCCGGAATCGGGAGGGGCCGGCGGAGCGCCGGTGCTCTGCGCGAGCATCGCGCCGTGCGTTCCGGCCGTCCCGGCCATCTCGGTCATCTCACCCCCTCCTCTCTGCCGTCGCCACGACCGCGCGGGTAGCGCCTGACCCTCCGGTACCCGGTCATCGATCCGTCCGGGTCGAGCTCCACCCGGTACAGGCCGAGGATGTCGCTGGACGACGGCACGCGCCGGTCCTCGACGACCTCGACCTCGACCAGCCAACCGTCGGCGGTACGCTCCAGCGCCGTCACGCCGAGGGCCTGCCGGCCGGTCAGCTGAACGACCTCGCGCACTCCGGCCTTCGCCGCGGCGGGTGCGGGCACCACGGCGCGCTGCCGGACGTCCGGTTCGCCGTCGTCTCGGTCGTCTCCGTCGTCTGGGTCGTCTGGGTCGTCACTGTCGTCCGGGTCGTCACCTTCGGTCTCGTCGTCTCCCTCGTACTCGTCATCGCCGTCGTACTCGGCGTCGTCGTCATACGAGTCGTCGTCATACGAGTCGTCGTCATACGAGTCCTCCGCCTCAGACGCGTCGTCGGCGTCGTACTCTTCTCCGCCGGACCGCTCGCTGTCGTACGCATCGCCATCCGGCGGGCCGTTCGACCTGTCGCGGCCACGGCGACCGCGTGTCGCGGCCATGGCGCTCCCTTCCGTCAACCGGCCGATCCGCCACGCGCGTCCGGCCGGACGATGACTGATTCGATGACCTTCCGCTGTGCCTCGACCCGCTCGGCCTCGGACAGCTCGCCCGCGGCGGCGGCCGCGTCGACTGCCTCGATCCGGCGGCGCACCGCCGCCGGCGAGTACAGCTCCCGAAGTACCTCCTGACGCATCACCCGCCCGAGCGAGGTCAGCACGCGCACCGGCGCGTACGGCGCGGTGAGAACACTGAGTAGCAGCCCCATGTCACTGCCCCGCCTGCGGTACGGCCACGAAGTCGTACGGCGCGAGCGGACCGAGCAGCCGTAGCTCCACCCGTCCCCGCCACCGCTTCTCGACAGCCTCCACACCCCGCTCGAATTTCCGGCGCCGGGCGTTGTCGACGAGGACGGCCACGTGAACGGCATCCTGCTCGTGAGTGGGCGGCCGCTCGATCGCGGTCACGGTCAGCGGTTCGAGTGCCGCGATCAGGTTTCCGGTGTCGGTCGTGCGAGTGGCCTCCACCGCCTGGTTCACGATCTCACCGAGCCGCACCCGGGCGTCCATTGTGGACTGTTCCGGCAGGTCGTCCGGCGCGTCTCTCAGCGAATCCCGCAGCCGGGCGGCTTCGGGCACATCTTCGAGTATCTGCTCGAGGAGCGCCCGCTCGACGTAGCGGCCCCGGATGATGAACTCCGTACGGTCGTCGAGTTCGTTCAGCGCGGCGAGGAACGCGTCGTGGCCGTCGTCCAGCAACCGCTCCACGGACTCGCGGTCGGCCAGCACGGTACCGAACCGCAACGGCAGCACCGGCGCCTCGATGACCGTACCGTCCAGGATCCGCTGGTACGCCACGAGGTCGTCGGGCTCGCCGAGCGGACCGTCGAGCGGTACCTCACTGACCAGCGCACCGATCTCCGACCGCGTCACGGTGGTGACCGCTAGCGGCGGGTCCCCCAGCCCGCGCGCCTCTTCGGTGGGTGTCACGTCGCCAGGCACGACGCCGTAGACGAAGTACGCGGTGCTCTGCTCCGACCCCTGCGCTTCGGATTCCTGCTCTGCTTCTCTCGTACGGGTGGACACGTGTCAGTCCTCCTCTCGATCGCGGCGCGAGCGCGTCCGCTGCCGTTCCTTGCCGCCGCCGACCAGTTGGCCGATGGTCTCTCCGGCCTTCTCGATGGCGCTGGCTTTGCCGCCCGCGAGGTCGGGCAGCGCCTTGCCTTCCGACTCCCCCAGGTCCAGCCGGTTCACCGCCTCGGCGAACCGGAGGTACGTGTCGACGCTCGCGATGACGATCCTCGCGTCGATGGTCAGCAACCGGATGCCGACCACACCGACCGCGATGTGCGCGTCGATCACCAGTCCCTTGTCCAGGATCGTGTCGATGACATCGGCCAGATCCGATGATGAGTCTCCGGAGCCGGCGGCACCGCCGGTCGTCGCGACCGCAGACGTCATTGACCGCGCCCCCCTTCCCTGCCTTGCGTTGCGCTGTCCCGCGCTTCCCTGTCTCTTGTCTCGCTGTCTCGTGCTGCACTGTCTCGCGTTGTGCTGTCGCGCGTTGTGCTGTCGCGCGTTGTGCTGTCGCGCGTTGTGCTGTCGCGCGTTGTGCTGTCTCGCGTCGCTGCCGTCCGGCGCGCGGGCGCGGAGCCCGTTCGGCGGGCGGACCCAGAACCCGTTTCGCGCGTGGGCCCAGAACCCGTCTGGCGCGTGGACCCAGAACCCGTTCGGCTCGCGGACTCGGAACCCGTTCGCTGGGTGGACCCAGAACCCGTTCGTCGCGACGTGGATCCGCCCGCCGTCTCACGCTCACGTGTCGGGCTCTCCGACGCCTCCCCGGCGTCCGATCGGTCCGACCGATCCGGTGAGCGGCGCTGCGGTGACGCTTCGGGCTCGTGGCCGTGCACCACGCGTCCGTCGCGGATTTCTCCGCGCCAACCCTCCACCTCGTCTTGGTGCAGGGCCGTCTGGACGGCCACGTGACGGGCGAAGTGCTTGAGTTCCAGCCGCGCCCGCCGCCCCTGTGCCCGCCAGATGTTGCCGGTGCGCTCGAACAGCCCCTGCGGGTGGTACTCGAGGACGAGCAGGATGCGGGTCAGCTCGGGAGCGAGCTCGTGAAACGTGACGCTGCCGTCGACCGAACCCTTCTCCCCGGTCGAGCGCCACACCACCCGCCGGTCCGGTACCTGTTCCACGACCGTGGACTCCCAGCTCCGGTGGGACCAGAAGACCTGTGCCTTCCAGGTGAGCTTGTCATCGCCGGTACGCTCCACGTGCTCCACCTTCTTCGTGAAGTTCGGGAAGTCCTCGAACTGCGTCCACTGGTTGTACGCGACGCGTGCCGGAACACCGACGTCGATCGTCTCCACGATGTTGGTGACCTTGAGCTTGTTTCTCTTGCCCTGCTTGCCCTTCCCGCCGAGTGCCCGGCCGATCCGCTCCTTTACCCCGGCCATGCCGGCGTGCAGCGCCGCACTGGTCGGGGACTTCCCGGCCGCGACCTGTTTCGCGCCGGCCACCGCCGCGGCCAGCCCCGGGCCGCCGCCGTTCTCGGCGTAGTCGGTGAGGCGTTCCGTCGCCGCGCCGGCCCAGTCGTTGACCGTCGACAGCGCGCGGTTGCCCGCCGCCGCGGCGAGCTTCCCCGCCTGGCCGGCGAGCGCCGCAGTTAGCCGCCCGCCCACGCCGGCGTCGCGGCCTGCCTTACGAGTCTTTCCGGTCACCCGGCTCACCTCCGTCCTCGCCGTGCCGCCGGACGAGCCGTTCCGGTCGAGGACCGGGTGACGACCGGTCGCCGAGCGGCCTTGTCGTCCCCGGCCCGGTCGTTCCCGGCCCGGTCATCCCCGGCCCGGTCATCCCCGGCCCTGCCGTGGGCTGTGTCGCCGCGGGCCCTGTCACCGCCGGCCCGGTCGCCGCGGGCCCGGTCGCCCCCGGCCCTGCCGCGGGCCTTTCGGTCCGGCTCGTCCTCGAACTCGTCGTCACGCTCACCGTCGGACTCGTCCTCGAACTCCTCGCCGGCGTCATCGGGCTCGTCATCGGGCTCGTCATCGCGGTCGTCGTCCGGCTCGTCATCGAAATCGTCGTCGCGCTCGTCGTCGTACCGCCCGCCGGTCGCGTCGCCGGGCTCCTCGTCGGCGAAGTCGTCCTCGAACTCCTCGCCGGCTTCACGTTCGGCCCGGTCATCCTCCGGCGCAGCGGCTTCGGCACCCGCGCCTCCGGCACCCGCGCGGACCTTCCCGCGCCGCGCCTTCCCGGATACACCGGACGCGGCCCTGCGCGATGCCCGCGCCCCCGCCCCCGCCTTCTCGCTGGCGACATCTGTGGCGGCATTTGTGGCAGAGGAAGCCGGCCGGCGAAGGGAATCCGTCGCCTGCGACAGCCGGTCCGTCCACGCGTCGACCCGGCCCTCGGCGGCCGCCCGCAGAGCCGCCCTGCCGGCCAAAAGCAGCGGCCGACCGGCGGCGGCGAACTTGCCCAGTTCGGGTGCCGCTCGCAACGCCTCGACTCCGGCCCGCAACGGCCCGCTCCTGCCGCTCAGCCTCCCCATCGACGCCGCCGCCCCCAGGGCAAGTGCCCACCGCAGCCGGTGTCCGCGCCCCAAGACATAGCCCGCCGCGATCGCGGCAGCGACCTGTCCCCCACGACTCTTCATCACGCCTCCTTCGACCGCAGACCGCACCGCCTCGCGCCGGTCGCGCACAGTGGACGCCGCCACACCGCGGGACACCGCCACATCGCGCGCGACTCGGCCGGTCGACAATCACGCTTCCGCTAACTTCGATTACCGCCACCGCGGTAACCTCGCGCCGGGATTCCTACCCCCGACCGGATGTCGTTGAAACGCCTTTCGTGCGCACCATTCGCGACCGATCGCGCGCTCCGGGATCGCGAACTTGTCCGCTGGTCCGGGAATCGGGTACATCGGGCGCATCGTTCAGTCGGACACGCCTCTACCTGCGTCGACACGACGGCGACACGCCGCGCGAATGCGTCAACGGACGCTTCCGCAATACGAATGGGAAACCGTCGCGGAGCGAATCAAGCGTTACCGCGCCCATTGTTCGAGCGCGGCTATTCATCCGCCGACATCCGCGCCACGATCGTCGAATTCGAATTCATGACGGCACCGCGACCCGACAGGCTCGGCCGAGCGGGGAATCGCGGGCACATCCCACGGCGCGTCGCACGGCACATCCGGCCGCGGTGGCGGAACCGTGATGCGCGCCTATGCTGATCACGTGATCCACTTCGACAGTGTTCGATGCACAAGTCGAGAGGAGTAGCCGTGCGTCCCCTCTACCTCGCGGCGGCGGTCAAACCCTGGGAATCCCACGACACCCGGCTGATCGCGGTCACCGTGCTCGGCATCGCCATCGTCGTGCTGCTGATCGTCCTGGCGAAGATGCACCCGTTCCTGGCTCTGCTGGTCGGTTCGGCGTTCGTCGGCCTGGCATCCGGGGTCAGCCTCGGAAAGATCGTCAGCAACTTCGAGGCCGGAGTCGGCAGCACGCTCCAGGAGGTCGGCCTGCTGATCGCCCTGGGCGCCATGCTCGGCAAGCTGCTCGCCGACTCCGGCGGCGCCGACCGCATCATCGACGCGCTGCTGTCCAGGGCGCCCCGGGCCGCCGTACCGTGGGCGACCGCGTTGGTCGCGATCGTCATCGGCATCCCGATGTTCTTCGAGATCGGCCTGGTCCTGCTGTTGCCGGTGGTCGTCCTGGTGACCCAGCGCTCCGGCCTGCGCCTGATGCGGGTCGCGATCCCCGCCCTGGCCGGCCTCTCGGTGCTACACGGGCTGATCCCGCCGCACCCCGGCCCGCTGATCGCGATCGGCGCGGTACACGCCCAGCTCGGTACGACACTCGCGCTGGGGCTGCTCGTCGCCGTACCCACCGTGGTCGTGTGCGGGCCGCTGCTGGCGATCCTGGTCGCCCGGTGGGTACCGGTCGACGCTCCGGCCCGCGCTGGCGGCATCGACACCGACGCCGCCCGGTCGCGCAGCGAGGACGTGAGCCGACCACCGTCGTTCCCGGTGACACTGCTGACGATCCTCTTCCCCGTGGTACTCATGCTGCTCAAGGCGCTGGCCGACATCATCTGGACCGACGCGAAGCACCCGCCGACGGCCCGCACGGTACTGGACTTCATCGGTGAGCCTCTGGTCGCGATGACGCTGGCCGTCCTGCTGGCCATGGTGACGTTCGGGTACGCGGTGGGATTCCGCGGTACCCAGGTCTCCTCGCGGATCGCCGCGAGCGTCGCGCCGGTCGCCGCGGTCATCCTCATCGTCGGGGCCGGCGGTGGCTTCAAACAGACTCTCATCGGCGCCGGGGTCGGTGACTCCGTGGCCAAGTTCGCGAACGACGCGCACCTGTCCGTACTCGTCCTCGGCTACCTCATCGCGGTCGCCCTGCGGTTGGCGACCGGTTCGGCGACGGTCGCCACCATCACCGCCGCCGGGATCGTCGCCCCTCTCGCCAGCGGCCTGAGCCCGACCCACACCGCGTTGCTGGCACTGGCGATCGGGGCCGGCTCGCTGTTCCTGTCCCACGTCAACGACGCCGGGTTCTGGTTGGTGAAGGAGTCTTTCGGGCTGACCGTCGGCCAGACGTTCAAGTCCTGGTCGGTCATGGAGACCGCGGTCTCGCTGGTCGGCTTCGGGTTCGTCATGCTGCTGTCCGCGGTGACCTGAGACGGCCGGAAGACCCGGCCGACCGCAACGGCCGCCACCGCACCGGCTGTCACCGAGACCGCCGCGGGCGGGCCGGCGGCCCCGCTCTCACCCGAGTGGGGCCGCCGCTGGATCGGTGGTTACTACGCGGCCGGCTTCGGCGGCGACGCGGCGAGCCACGGCAGGTACTGGTTGAGCCACTCGTTGACGCTGGGCAACGCGAGTACGCGGGTGATGGCACCGGTCACCACGAGCACCTGGGCGACCGTCGGCACGGTGCCGATATGTGCCTCGGCGGCCACCTCGGGCAGCAGGGTCAGGCCGCCGACAAGGCCGGCGAATACCGTGCGGGCGGTGGCCCGCCACGGGTGCCGGGTCTGCGTCGGCGCGGCCGACGCGGGTACGGACTGGGTCATGGAATTCTCCTCGGGGTAGGCGGCGGGCCGCTCGCTGCATATGACGGACTGCTCACGACGGACTGCCGCTGCCTGCCATTACGGGGCCTGAAGGCTCCCGGAGCAGTCGCGAAGCCGACCGTCCTTGAGCCCGATGCCTGTCAGCCGAGATACCCGTCAGCTGAGATACGCCTGAGCCGAGATACCCGTCAGCTGGGCGGCGCCAGAAGCTCCTGGAGCAACGGGAGGAGTTCGTCATTCGATGCCCCGGCGAGATGGGCGAAGGTACCGGTGCTGCGGGCGAGGACGACGCCGATGAACGCCGCGATGAGCAGTTCCGCGCGCAGTTCCGGTCGGGGGTCGCCGTCGTTTTCCAGCCGCTGGCGCAGCGGCGCGACGACCCGGCGTTCCAGCTCGACGCGGGCCGCGTCCTGGGCGTCCGGGTCGCCGTACGGCCGCACCGCGGCCTGAAACACCGGACCGGGACCGTGCCGCCCGATCCGTTCGAGCAGCGAGGCCAACCGGTCCGGGTCCAGGAGGTCGGCCGGGTGCGGCCCGTCCTGCGCGTGCAGGGTGGCGATGAACAGCTGGGCCTTGCCGCCGAAGTACCGGGCGATCATCGCCGGGTCCACGCCGGCGCGCTCGCCGATGTCTCGCGCCGTGGTCCGGTCGTACCCGCGGTCGGCGAACAGCTCACGCGCCGCGTCCAGGAGCCGGTCCCGGCTGGCCGACGCGTCGCGGCGGCGGGGTGTCGCGTCCTTGGTCATGAGCAGCCGATCCTCAGTAGGGCCGCGGTCCGGGTGGGTAGCAGCGGCAGCGCGAGGCTCACAGCGGCGGTCACGACCCACACCCCGCAGCCGATGAGCCCGGCCAGCGTATAGCCGCTCGCCGCGGGAAGCAGGTGACCGGGTGCGGTACGGGTCTGGAGTACCACCGCGCTCATCGCGCTGCCGGCCGCGTACCCGACGTACCGGATCACCTGGTTGAAGCTCGTCGCGCTGCCAGTCTCGTGCGGTGGCACCGCGCCCACGATCAGGCCGGGCATGACCGCGAACATGGCGCCCACTCCGAGCCCGGCGATGCCCATCAGGACGACCAGTTCCCACAGGCTCGCCCGGGCGTAGGTGAACAGCACGGTGGCGAGCAGCACCACGACCGACCCGATCGGCAGGAGCAGTTCGGCCCGCGCCCGGCGCAGGACCACCGGCGTGATCCGGTTGGCGGCGAGGCTCCCGGCGGAGAACGGCACCAGTACCAGTCCGCCCACGGCGACCGAGGCGCCGAGGCCGTACCCGCTGCTGGTCGGAGTCTGCACGAACCGGGTGACCAGCGAGATCAGCAGGTACATCGCGATCCCGGCGAGCAGCACGCCAACGTTCGCGGTGAGGACCGCCCGCCGGGTCAGCAGCCGCAATTGCACCAGCGCGTACGGGCGGCGCAGCTCCAGGACCGCCCAGCCGGCGAGTACGGCGAGCGACACGACGATGTCGCCGATCAGCCGCGGCGACCCCCATCCCCAGCTCTCCCCCTCGCTGATCGCCAGCAGCAGCCCGGCCAGGGCCGCGCCGAGCAGGGTCGCGCCCAGGACGTCGAGGCGCCGGCGCGGATGGTGCGCGGACGACGGGATCAGGATCACGGCCACGCCCAACGCCAGCGCGCTGACCGCGGCACCGAACCAGAACGCGGCGTGCAGGCCGCCGTACTGGGCGATGAGCCCGGTGATCGGGTACCCGAGGCCGACCCCGGCGACGGTCGTGATGGACAGCATGGCGACGGTCGGGCGGGCCCGCTCCGGCGGCAGCGCGTCGCGGGCCACCGCGATGCCCAGCGGGGTGAGGCCGAGACCGACGCCCTGCAGTGCCCGCCCGACCATCAGGAGGGTGAACCCGAAGGGCAGCGCGGCGAGCACGGCACCGGCGGTGACGATGCCGAGGCTGGCGATGATGACCCGGCGCCGGTGCGGGCCGTCGCCGAGCCGGCCCATCGTCGGGGTGGCCAGCGCGCTCACCAGGAACGTCACGGTCAGTGCCCACTGGGCTGCGTCGAGTGAGATGTGATCGGTGGTGGCGATGGTCGGGATGAGCGGAGCCCCGAGGCTGCTGATGATGGCCACCACCATGCCGATGAAGATCAGGCCAGGGACGAGCAAACGCCTGGTCGACGGCCTGGTCGACGGGCTGGGCGAGGGATGGTCGGGGGTGTCCACGGCGGGAAGTCTACAAGTGATGTCTACAGGCGATGACAAGGGCCCCCAGCTCGGCCGCGACTCGAATCCAGCTCGGCCGCGACTCGAATCCGGCTTGACCCCGACCCGAATCCCGGCCCGGCCCCCACTCGATTCCGGCCCGGCCCGGCCGGTCCGCTCGGATGGCGGCGACGCTTCCGACGCGGTATAGCGGAGAGATGCGGGATCTTGTGGTAACGGAGAACATCACGGTCGACGGCGTCATCGCACCGATGGACGGTTGGTTCGACCCCGCCGCACAGGACGAGGACCTGGTGGCGACGAACGCGGAGCACCGCGACGCGGCGGACGCGCTGGTGCTCGGCCGCATCACGTACCAGGATTTCGCGGCCTACTGGCCGGCCCAGGTCGACGACCCGACCGGGATCAGCGACTACCTCAACGGAGTCTCCAAGTACGTCGTGTCCGCCAGTCTCGACCGGGCGGACTGGGAGAACACGACGATCCTGCGGGGACCGGTCGAGCAGGAGCTCGCGGCGCTGAAACGCTTACCGGGACGGGACATCGTCGTCACCGGCAGCGCGAGTCTCGCGCAACCTCTGGTGACCAGCGGGCTGGTGGATGTCGTGCGGCTGTTCGTCTATCCGGTGGTACAGGGCCACGGACGGCGGCTGTTCGACGGCCCGATGCCGGGCGGCCTGACGCTGGTCGACACGAGGACGTTCGCGTCGGGCATCGTGCTGCTGGCGTACCGGTCGATGGCTTCTCCCTCGGCGGCTTAGCGCCCGGCCCTAGCGGAGTTCGCCTTCCAGCAGGCCCATCGTGAACATGTCGTACCACCGGCCGTCGCGCCGGAAGACCTCGCGCAGCCGGCCTTCGTCGACGAAACCGACCTTCTGGTACACGTGGTGTGCCGCCTCGTTCTCGACGACGACGGTCAGCATGATCTTGTGCAGGCGCATCTTCTCGAATCCGTAGCGGCACATGGTGCGCACCGCGTCGGTGGCGTACCCACGCCCCCAGTAGTCCTTCTCGCCGAGGTAGATGTCCAGTTCGGCGCGGCCGGTCTCGGGTTCGGCGTCCCGCAACCGGACCAGCCCGATGAGCTTGCCGTCCTCGCGCACCTCGACGCCGTACAGCACGTCGCCGTACCCGTTGCGCGGCCTGCTCTCGAGCCGGCTCCGGACGCCGGCCAGCGACTGCGCGTAGCCGTCGTCCATCCAGCGGACGACGTCCGGGTCGTGGTTCCACCGCCAGAGCGCCTCCGCGTCCGACGGCTCCATCGCCCGTAGCTTGATCAAATCTCCGATCACGGTCGACATTGGTAGCACGGGCGGGCAACGCCCGCCAACCGGATTTCTCGGGCGGGGGGCCGGTTCGTGGCTTACCCGTTTCCGTCGTACCCGTTCTGTCGTACCCGGTTCTGTCGTACCCGGCGGATACCGTAGGGCCCTGCCCGATCGATGGGGCAACCGATCGATGGGGCAACCGATCGATGGGGCAACCGATCGATGGGGCAACCGATCGATGGGGCAACCGATCGACGAGGCAATCGATCGATGGGGCAATCGATCGACGAGGCGCGGGCATGAGAAGGAGCGGGAGCCTGATGGGCGAGCCGAGTGACCTGGCGACGAGTGACCTGGCGACGAGTGACCTGGCCGACCCGGCAGACGTCGACGCCGTCGCGCCGGTCGTCGACCCGAGCCGGGCCGAGCCGTTGCCCACACCGGAGGCGTACACCGAGGCGATCGAGCAGATCCGCGCCTCCTCGGCGGCCTACTTCGCCGGCGCCGAGCTGCTTCTCGACGACGCCACCTACGACGCGCTCGTCGCCCGGGTCATCGCGACCGAGGCCGCGCACCCGCAGTGGCGCACCCCGGACTCCCCCACCATGACCGTCGCCGCCGGCATGGGCGTGCCCGGCGAGGTCGAGCACAGCGAGCCGATGCTGAGCCTCGACAACGTGTTCTCCGAGGAGAGCCTGCGCGCGTGGGCCACCCGGCTGGAGCGGGTCATCGGCCGGCCGGTCGCCCGGTTCACCGTGGAGCCAAAGATCGACGGCCTGGCGATCGCCGCGACCTACCTCGACGGGCAGCTCCAGCAGGTGGCCACGCGCGGTGACGGGCGCACCGGGGAAGACGTCACCGGCCAGACCCGGCTGGTGTCCGGGCTGCCGCCCCGGCTCGCGCAGCCGGTCTCGCTCGAGGTGCGCGGCGAGGTGTTCATGACCGATACGGACTTCGAGAAGGCCAACCAACTGCGCATCGACCACGGCGAGCCGGCGTTCGCCAACCCGCGCAGCGCCGCCGCCGGCTCGCTGCGGGCCCAGCGGGTCTATGACGTACCGCTGTCCTTCTTCGCCTACGCCGCTCACGGGCTGCCAGACTCAGCCGACAGCGCGCACTCCGCCGCGATGAGCTACCTCGCCGAGTTGGGCGTCGCGACCACCGCGCAGTCGTCCGCCGGACTGCAGGTCTGCGCCGACCTGGACGAGGTCTTCGCCGCGGTCACCCGGCTCGCGGCCGTGCGCGGCGAGCTGGGCTTCGGGGTCGACGGCGCGGTCATCAAGGCCGACCTGGCCGACGATCGGGCCGCGGCCGGCTCGTCGAGCCGCGCCCCGCGCTGGGGCATCGCGTACAAGTTCCCCGCCGACACCCGCACCACGGTCCTGCGCGCCATCGAGGTCCAGGTCGGCCGCACCGGTGTCATCACCCCGGTCGCGGTCCTCGCGCCGGTCCAGGTCGGCGGGGTCACCGTCACCTCGGCCACCCTGCACAACTTCGCCGACCTGGTGGTCCGCGACGTGCGGGTGGGCGACACCGTATATGTCCGCCGGGCCGGTGAGGTCATTCCCGAGATCACCGGCGCCCGGCTCGACCTGCGCCCGGCCGACGCGGTCGCGTTCGAGCCGCCGGAAGTGTGCCCCCGCTGCGGTGGCGATATCGACCGCTCGCAGAAGCGGTGGCGCTGCGTCAACGGCCGCGCCTGCGGCGCGAAGGAGGCGCTGTCATACTTCGCCAGCCGGGACGCGATGGACATCGAGGGGCTGGGCGACAAGATCCTCGATGCGGTGATCGCCGCCGGCTTCGTCACCGATCCCGCCGACCTCTACACCCTCGAGGTGCCGACGCTCGCCGCTCTGGAGCGGATGGGCACGGTGTCCGCCACGAAACTCGTCGGGAACATCCAGGGTTCCAAGACGCGACCGCTGTCCCGGGTGCTGACCGGCCTCGGCGTCCGGATGACCGGCCGGTCCATGTCCCGCCGCCTCGCCCGGCACTTCGCCACCATGCAAGCCCTTCAGGCGGCCGGTGTCGACGAACTCCAGCACGTTGACGGGGTCGGTCCGGAACGGGCCGCCACCATCGCCGCCGAAATGGTCGAGCTGGCGCCACTCATCGCCAAGCTGGCCGGTCACGGGGTCAACATGACCGAACCCGGCGCGGTCTACCGGCCGGTGAGCGAAGCGCCCGGCGACGCGGCCGGTGGCGCGGCCGGGGACTCCACGGGAAACTCAGCCGGCGCGGGCGCCCGTACAGACGGCACCGATGGAGACGGCGCCGGCACCGACCCCGCTGTTCGGCTGCCGCTCCAGCGGGCCGACGGTGCCCCGATGACCGTGGTGGTCACCGGCTCCGTGCCGGGAATGACGCGCAACGAGGGCAACGAGGCGGTCGAACGGCTGGGCGGCCGGTCGTCGGGTTCCGTGTCGAAGAGCACCGACCTGGTCGTGGTCGGCGACGGCGCGGGCTCCAAGGCGGCAAAGGCCGAGCAGTTGGGCATCCGGGTCATCCCGGCAGACCGGTTCGCCGCGGTGCACGCCGCATACCTGGCCGGGGACACCGATACCGTGACCGCGCTGTTGGCGTAAACCGGCTGGCACAGCAGCGGTAACGGACGTGCACTCCAAACGTCGAGCCCGTAGGGTGGCGCGGATGGACGACGGATTGGACGGTGCGAGGGCTCTGTTGCCCGGTACGCCGCTGGAGTCCCTGAACACTCTCGGCGGCAGCGACCGCTCCACGGTCCAACGGGTCTCGGCCGGCTCACGCAACCCGATCGGCTCACGCAACCCGATCGGCTCAGGCAACCCCATCGGCTCACGCAACCCGGCCGGCTCACGCACACTGATCGTCAAGACGTACACCGGATCCGGTGACGGCTGGGTGCGGGAAAGCGCCGCGCTGTCGGTCATGCCGCCGGACGCGCCCGCGCCGCGTCTCGTGGCCGCCGGGGACACCCCGCCGATCGTGGTGATGTCCGACGCGGGTACCGGCGGCAACGTCGCCGACGCCCTGCTCGGCGACGACCCGGACGCCGCGCGGCACGCGCTGGTGTCGTGGGCGACGGCCATCGCGGCGCTGCACGCGACCACGGCCGGTACCCGTGACGAGTTCCGCGCCGCGCTGGCCGCCCGGGCCGGCGCGCTGCCGGTGCCCGAGTCGGCGGTACCGGACGACCTCGACTCGGCCGCGCGGGAGATCGCCAAACACTGTGCCGACCTGGGCGTGAACGTGCCGGCCGGTGCGCTTGACGAACTGCGTGAACTCGCCGGGCGGCTGGGCGACGACGGGCCGGCCGCGATCACGCCGGCCGACGCGTGCCCGGACAACAACGTGTGGGCCGGCGACGGTCTGGTACTGGTCGACTTCGAGGGAGCGCAGTGGCGCCACGTCGCGTGGGACGTCGCGTACCTCGCCGTACCGTGGCCGACGTGCTGGTGCAGTTGGCGCGTACCGGATGGCGTCGCGCGAACGGCCATCGACGCGTACCGGGCGGCGCATCCGTCGCCGTACCTGGATGGTCCCGATTTCGACCGCGACCTCGCGGCCGCCACGGTCGGGTGGTCGTTCGTGTCGGCGGCCGGGTTCCTGCCCCGGGCGCTGGCTGACGACCCGCCATCGGCCGACCCGGCGACACCCACACCGACCCGGCGCGCGATGATCCTGCACCGGCTCGCCGTCGCGCGGGACATCCCGGACCTTCCCGCGCTCGCCGAGCTGGCCGGCCGCCTGCGCGAAGCGCTGGCCGACGAGTGGGGCGAGGCCCCCCTCGCGTATGCCCCGGCGTTTGCCCGCGCGACCCACCGGGAACTCCGGCCGAGAGCTGACGAAGTCCAGAGAAGCTGAAGCAAAAGCAGTCGAGGCACAGAGAAGTCGAAGCCCAGAGCAGTCGAAGCACGACAAGCCGAAGCAAGAGAAGTCGATTCACAGCCAAGCTGACATCGAGAGGGTGGGCCGGATGGTCGCAGTCGTCTTCGGAGCCGCCGGCAGTGTGGGCAGTCACGTCGCCGCGGGTCTGGCCGCCCGGGATATCCGCGTGAGGGCGACCAGCCGGCGGCCGGAATCGGGGCGATTGCCCGCCGGCACCGAGGTCGTCGCGGCCGACCTGGAGCGCCCCGAGACCCTGCCAGCCGCACTGGCCGGTGCGGAGACGGTGTTCCTGTACGCCAAGCCGGAAGGCATCGACGGCTTCGTGGCAGCGGCCGAAGCCGCCGGGGTACGGCACGTGGCCCTGCTGTCGTCCGGCGGGGTGGTGAGCCCACGGGCGGAGGAGAACCCGATCGCCCGGCTGCACCGCGCCGTCGAGGTGGCGCTGGAGGGTTCCGGTCTGGCGTGGACGTTCATCCGGGGCGGGATGTTCGCCACGAACGCCCGGTGGTGGTGGACCGACCCGATCCGTAACGGTGACGCGGTGAGGCTGCCGTACCCGGAAGCGCAGACCGCTCCGGTCCACGAGAAGGATCTGGCCGCGATCGCGGTCAGCGCCCTGACCGAGCCGGGGCACGCGGGACAGGCGTACCTCGTCAACGGACCTGAGTCGCTGACGCTGCGGGAGCAGGTCGGGCACATCGGCCGGGCCATCGGCCGGGAGATCGCTATCGAGGCGGTACCCGAAGACGAGGCGCGCGCCGACCTCGCACGCACCATGCCGCCCGCCGCCGTCGATGCGATCATGTACGTGTGGAAGGCCGGGGTCGACGCGCCGGCGCCGGTGTCCACGACTGTCCGGGACGTCACCGGGCAGCCGCCGCACAGCTTCGCCGAGTGGGCCGGGGATCACGCCGACGACTTCCGCTGACCGCACCCGGCCATTCGCACCCGGCCATTCGCGCCTGCCAATTAGCGATGGCCATTAGCGATGGCCATCAGCGCCGGCCACCCGGCGCGGTCCGGCTGCCCCCGCCCGGCGTGGCCGCCTATTCGGTGCGGTACATGCCGACGAGCACGCCGTATCGCGGCTCGTCCGGTCCCCCATCGGTCGCCGTCTCGATCAGGCGGGACAGGGCCGCACTCAGTTCCTGGGCCTGGGCGGCGGTCAACCGCAGATGGCGCAGCACCAGCAACGGCTCATCGGCGGTCGGCACGATCTCGTCGGCGACCGCCTGAAGTAGCGCCGTGGTGGACTCGGCCGGGCGCCCGGGCACGTGGATGCGCCGGGTCGTGCGCTGGTAGGAGTGCTCGGTGCCGCCGCGCACGTGGCGCGTCCCGACCACCCGCACCATGCCGGCCGCCCCGAGCACCTTGAGATGGTGGGCGATGGTGCCCTTCTGGGCGTCGAACGCGGCGGCGAGCTGGCTCATCGTCGCCGGCTCGTCGAGCGCGTACAGCAGACGCTGCCGCAGCGGATGACCCAGCGCCTTGAGCTGCGCGGGTGTCGTCGCCTCCAGCGTCTTGTCGAGAGGCTGGGGATCGGGCTCGCCGAACATGAGGAAAGCATCCGCATCTCTTGACGCTTTGTCAACGGTCTGCTCTACTCGCCTCATGGAACAGGCTGACCTCATGGCACAGGCCCCCCTCGCGAAACAGGCCGATCGCTTGGAACGGACTGATCGCTTGGAACAGGCTGATGTCGAACGGATCGTCACCGAGACCAGCGAGCTGACCGCCGAGCTGTATGTCTTTCCGGACATCGGCGCGCGGCTGGGTGAACTGTTGGGCGAGCGGGCCGCGGCCGGCAGGTATGCGGGCGTCACGTCGCCGCCGGAGCTTGCCGGGCTCGTCACCGAGGACCTCCAATCCGTCAACGGCGACCCGCACCTGAGGCTCAAGCACCACCCGGACGAGATTCCCGACCTCCCCGGGCCGGAGATGATGGTGGCGATGATCTCCGCGCAGGCGGCGCGCACCATGGGTGGCGTGGCCAGCGTGCAGTGGCTCGACGGCAACGTCGCGCTCCTGGAGCTGCGGCCGCTGCTGTTCCCGCCATCCATGGTGGGCGGCGCCTTCGCCGCCGCGATGCAGCTCATCGCCCCGGCCGAGGCGCTGATCCTCGACCTGCGCCACACCGTCGGCGGCGACCCGAACGCGGTGGCGATGCTGTGCAGCTACCTGTTCGGCGACGAGCCGGTGCACCTCATCGACATCTACGAGCGCGAGGGGGACCGGACGACGCAGTCGTGGACGCTGCCGTACGTGCCCGGCGCCCGGTTCGGCGACACCAAGCCGGTGTACGTGCTGACCAGCGCGACCACGTTCTCCGGTGGCGAGGAGCTGGCGTACGACCTGCAGCAGCACGGCCGAGCGGTGCTGGTCGGCGAACGCACGAAGGGTGGCGCACACCCCCGGATCGGCCGCCGCGTGCACCCGCACCTGGAGGTGACGATCCCGACCGGCCGGGCCATCAGCCCGATTTCCGGCACGAACTGGGAGGGCGTCGGCGTCCTACCTGACATCGAGGTACCGGCGGACCAGGCGCTCGACCGGGCACACGAGCTGGCCCGCGTCGCGATCAAACCCGTGCCGCACCAGGCCGGCCCCGCGGACGAGACCGGCCCCGCGGACGAGACCGGCCCCACGAACGAGACGAGCACCGCGCCGGGCGGGAATGGCCGCGCGCCGGACCCGGCGAGCGCGTCGCGGGATTCCGGTTCGGCGGTGCCGGCCGGAAACGGGTCGGCGGCGTGATCCCACTGACCGAACGGCTGTGGAAGGACAACTCGTCCGTCTACGCCGAGATCGTCGCGCACCCGTTCATCACCGGGCTGGTCGACGGGACGCTGGGAGCCCACCAGTTCGGCCACTATGTCGCGCAGGACGCCCACTACCTGTACGACTACGCACGGGCGCTGATGGTCATCGGCGCGAAGGCTCCGACTTCCGAGGATGTCGCGATGTTCGCCCGGCACGCCGCGGACACCATCGAGGTGGAGTTGGCGCTGCGGACCACGACGCTCCCCTCGCTCGGGGTGGATCCGGTGACCGTCGCGGTGAGCCTGCCGAGCACCCGCGCGTACACCGACCATCTCCTGGCGGTCGCGACGACCGGTACGTTCGCCGACGGGCTCGCCGCGATCCTGCCCTGTTACGTCATCTATGCCCGGCTCGGGTCGGACCTGATCGACCTCCCGATCGGCAACCCGCTGTACCGGGAGTGGGTCGACACCTACGCCGATACCCGGTTCGTGAAGGCGGTCCACGACGTCACCGCGGTGGCGGACCGGGTCGGCGTGTCGCTGAATCCGGAGGACGAGAACCGTGCCCACGCACATTACGCCGCGTCGGCCCGGTACGAGTGGAGGTTCTGGGACGCGGCGTACCGGGGCGAACAGCCGTCCACCGACCACACCGGATCGCCGTGATTTCGGGCTAGCCCCGCGTCACCCTGCCGGCGGGACAGCGCGGCGCACGACTCCCGGTGTTCAATGTGGAGGGTCGCGGTCGGATCGCGCGCGAGGGGCGGCACGGTGGACGACGAGTTGTGGCAGCGGGTCTCGGACCTGTGCCGCGAACGGGACTACCGGGCGGCCCTCACCGCGGTCGACGTGGCCACTGTGGACAGTCAAGCCGTGGACAGTCCGACCGCGACTGTTCTGCGCGCCTGGGTCCGCGCCGAGCAGGGCGAGCGTCGCGAGGCGCGCCTCGCGGTCGAACGCCTGCTGGCGACGCGGGGCACTCCAGAGACGGGCGATCCAGGGACGGGCGACCCAGCGACGCGGGACGGCCCAGGGACACGGGACGACCTGGAGACGCACCTGCTCGCGGTGCGGTTCTTCCACCGGCTGGGCGACCACGGCGCCAGCATCCTGTACGCCCGCCGGGCCACCCGAATCGCCCCGGACAGCGCGGAGGCGTGGCGGTTGCTCGCCCGGGCATACCGCGAGAGGCGGCGGCAGGGCCGGGCGCTGGTGGCGGCGCGGCGGTCGGTCGCACTCGCACCGGACAGCCTGGACAGTCGCCTTATGCTGGCGAGCGTGTTGTCCCGGTTCGGGCCGCTGCACGACGCCCGGGAGGCGAACGAGCAACTGGCCGAGGCGGCACTGCTGGCACCCGACAGTCCCAAGCCGCAGGAGGTGGCGGCCGCCGAGCGGCGCGTCACCCGATCGTTCTGGGTGATGCTGCTCGTGTGCGCCGGGGCGAACGGGTTACGGCAGATGCTGTTCAGTTCGCTCGGCCACCGGCTGGCCATGGTGGCCGGTGGAATCTTCGTCACGCTCCTGCTGGCGCTGAGGATCGGGATGTGGCTCTCGGACACCCGGTCGTATGGACAGACCATCCTCGGGCGCATCAGCACCCGCAGGGCACGGGGGCGGGAGGACACCGCCGCCGTCGACGGGGTACTGGGCTGGACCGCGTCGAACGATCGCGCCCTGCTACCGCTGGTACCCGCGCTGGCGCTCGGACCGCACACGGTCGCGGCGGCGCTCGGCTCGCCGTTCCCCCGGTGGACCCTGGTGTTTCCGCTCGCCGGCACCGCACTGCTGGCCGCCGCCGCCTGGTACGGCGTCGATAGCTGGCTCGGTGCCGGCGTGTTCCGGCGGGCGGTTCGCCTGTCCGCCCCACTTCGCCGGCAACTCGGGCTGACCGCGGCGCTGATCGGCGCGGGCGTCGCGCTGCTGGCCGCCGATCAGTTCACGCCGGGGCCGATGTTGACGACCCGGCTGTGGATCGTGGCGGCGGTCTCGCTGGTCGCGTGGGCGTTCGTGGGCCCGCTGGCGGTCGGCTGGCTCTCGCGTCACACGCTGCCGGAGGAATGAACTCCCTGAACCAGGGATCAGGGATCAGGGGACAGGAGTCGGGGACCAGGCGTCAGGCAACGGCCGGGCGATCTGGAAGAGGCCGTGCACGAACAGCAGCCGGTAGCGCTCGCCGGGCTCGGCGCCCACCTCGAGGACCCATCGGGACGGCGCGTCGGACTCGACCCCCCGGGCGTCGGGGAAGCGCGCGACGGCGTCGTTCACGACGCACGACCACGGCGCCAGCCGACCCGGCGGGGGCAGTTCCGGAACCGGGTCGCCGGGCGGCCGGACCAACCATCCCTGAAGTACGGCACCGCCGTGGCCGACGATAATCTCCCAGCGCAGCCCGGGCCACAGGCCGCCGCGCACCCGCTCCCCGCCGCCACCACCGGGACCCGGCTCCGGTCGCGCCTCCGGTGGCAGCGCCGTCCCCGATGACAGCCGCCAGGTGTGCACGCTCAACGTGGAATCGCCCCACCGCCGGGTACGCTCGTCGTCCTCCGGGCCGAGCACCGCCCGGTACAGGCCGAGACCGCGCGGGCCACGCGCCGACCGCAGCATCCGCTGCCACCGGGTGTGCGCCGCCAGGTACTCCGCGCGGGACGCCCCCGCCTCCTCGCAGGCGACGGAGACCAGGTCGGGCTGGAAGTCGGCCATCCGGCGGAGCAGCATCAGCTGGAACTCGTACCGGGCGAAGCCCTTCACCGGCTGACCCGTCGACCGACCATGTCCGCAACATACGCCCCGCACCGTCGCGTCCCGCACCGTGCCGTCAAGCACCGTGCCGTCAAGCACCGTGCCGTCCCCCCGCTGTGCCGTCCCGCGTCACGGTCCGGTCAGGGCAGCCGGGCGGCGATGCCGTCGAGGAGCATGTCGAGGCCGAGGTCGAACTGCTCGTCCACGGTCGGGCCGCTGGGCCGGGCGAGCCAGCCGGTCAGGTGAGGCAGGTCACCGCGCGCCGCGGCCAGGTCATGGACGGTGGCGATCGCGGCGAGGAACGCCTCCGGGCTCTCCAGTCCCTGGCTGCGCAGCGTCCGGGCCTCCTGGGCCTCCTGCAATCCGCTGCCCAGAATGTGCCGGTCGACGAGAGCCGCGTAGGTCATCGCGTCCGGTACCGTCAGGCCCCGGTCCACCAGCACGCTGAGCATGAACTCGGTGCGCCGCATGAGGTGCGGCCCGGCCGGTGGGCGGGTGTGGATCAGCACCGGGTACCAGCCGTGTCGTTTGATCATTCCCCGGGTGTCCACGGCCAGCGTGCGTAGGTCCACCCGCCAGTCCGACCCCGGCTCGGTCGGCACCGGGACCTCGGCGGCGGCCGCGTCGAGCATGAGATCGACCAGCCCCTCCTTGCTGTGGACGTAGCGGTACAGCGCCATCGGTGAGTACGGGCCGAGCCGGGCGGCGACCGCCTTCATGGTCAGGCCGGCCGCGCCGGACTCGTCGGCCACCGCGATCGCGGCCACCACGATTTCCTCCCGTCCCAGGGCGCGCTGCCGGGGCGGCGGTGGCGGCTGCGTCCAGACCAGTGGGGCCGGTCTCTTCGCCTCGGCGGCTTTCTCAGGCTGGGCGAAATCCTCAGGCTGGGCGGAATCCTTGGGCACCTCGAAAGTGTATAACGTACACTCGGGTTTATCACGTAAACTTTCGCGAGTTGGAGGGCTTCGATGATCACCATGCCGGACCTGCCGGGCATCCGCCTCGGAGTGGTGCGGGGCATCAGCTACGGACTGTTTGGCCGGCCCGACGAGTTCCTCCCGGCGGCCCGCGGAATCGGCGCCGGCCTCGTGCGCGTCTACCTGTACTGGGGGCAGGTCGAGCCCGAGCCCGGCCGGTACGTCTGGGACACGGTCGACGCGCTGCTGCGCCAGCTGGACGGTGACGAGGAGATCTGGGTCACGGTGTGCTCCAGCTCGCCCTGGGCGACCCGGGTCGCGACGGACTTCCTGCCGCCGTCTCCCGCCAAGGATCCCGACACGTACGGCGCGTTCATCCGAGCCCTGGTGCGGCACTGCGCGGGCCGGGTGAGGTACTGGCAGTGCGACAACGAGCCGAGCAACGACCTGCTGTGGTCCGGCACCGCCGACGAGTATGTGGCGCAGCTCGCGACCATGCACCGCGCGGTCCGCGAGGCCGATCCCACCGCCGCGGTGGTGCTCGGCGGCTGCGGGTACGACGTGTTGTCCAGCGCGGAGGGCAGCGAGCCGCGCCGGTTCTTCGACCACGTCGTCCGGGAGGGCAGGGAATGGTTCGACCTCTTCGACGTCCACCTGTACGGCGACCCCGCCCGCGTTCCGGACTACCTTCAGACCGCGCGGCAGCTGATGAGGGCGCACGGGTACGCCAGGCCGATCGTCGCCGGTGAGCACGGCGGCCCGGTGCCGTTCGAGTTCCCGGAGGTGGATTCGGTTGTCCAGGAGGTGTTCGTGTCCGCGTTCGCGACCCCGCCGGCTTCGCAGAGCACCGACGAGCTGATCGCCCAGGCGACCCAGCTGACTCCCGAACGGCGCGCGATGACCGCGCTCTACGCCCGCATGTCCGACCTGCCGCCCCGACTCCAGATGTTCCTGCACGGCTGCCCGCCGGAGTGGGAAGCCAAGCGCCACCGGATCAACTGCCGACAGATCGTCGCGCGTACCGTGCTGGCGCTCGCCGGTGGCGTCGGCCGCCTCGCGTACTGGAACCTCGCCCCCGAGGTACCCGGGGCAACCGACCCGTACCAGATGATGCACCTGATGTTCGGCAAGCTGCCGATCCTCGACTACCGGGACGGTGCTCTGCGGCACCGCCACCCCGGCGCGGGCACCTTCGCGCTGCTCGCCGGGCAACTGGCCGGAGCGGTCGCGGTGAGCCGGCTGGAGACACCCGGGTGGCCGGGTGGGTACGCGTTCGAGGTCGAGCGCGCGGATCGCGACCGGCTGCTGGTGCTGTGGGACGGACGCGACACGTTCGACGGCGAGGACGAGCCCCCGGTCAGCGTCGCTCTCCCCTGGCCCGCCGATGCCGCGACCGCGATCGACGCGTTCGGCGAGCCGGTCGCCTCGCGGGTCGACGGCGGCACGCTGCGCCTGGAGGTCACGGACACTCCGGTGTTCGTCTCGCCCGCCTGACCACCGCCGCTCTGCTTACCCCGGCGCAACAGGGGCCCATCCGCCCGGGTCGGACCGGCGCGCCGGGGTGGCCCGTCCGCCCGGGTCGGGCCGCCCGCCCGTGCGGATCAGCCGCGTCGGATCGGACCAGCCCGGCCGTGGTGTCCGTTGCCAACCTTTGCTCTGCTTACCTGGACGCAACACTCGAACGCCGTTTCCGTTGCGTGGAGGTAAGCAGAGCAAAGGTTGCCGGAGCGAACCCCGGTCGGGTGCGGCGAGACCGATGCGGCGCCACCCAACCCCGCGCCACCCAACCCGGCGCCGTCCAACCGGCGCCACCAACTCGGGTCGCGGCTTTTTGCACGCGCCGGTAGCCGGCAGACTTCGCGCCCGGCCTGGGAACGACCGCAGGCATTGATCGACCACGGTAACAGCGCCCCCCGCCACCGCGCCACCAGGGACTGTGGATCAGTCGCCGTCTTGCATTCTGAAGTAAGAATCAGGCAGAGATGTGTCTGGATATTGCGCACAAGTGTCGATGGAGTTACCGTCCCTTATCCGAGCCCGTGCTCGCCTCCGCCATAACCCGGCTCCGGCTGTGCTCAGGCTCTGTACCTGTCCGGGCTCCGCTCCCGACCCGCCCGGGTCGGGCCCGATCGGCATCCGTTCCCCAACGCTCCGTTCGCTCCCGTCCCCCACCGCTTCCGTCCCAAGGAAAGTGAGCGCACATGTCCGGACCCACTCACGGCGCGCGACGAAGGAGCCTCCTCGTCGCCGGCGCCACGCTGGCCGCGGCCGGTCTCGTCGCCCTGCCGGCCAGCCCGGCGTTCGCGGCCGCGACCGGCGGCGTCGGCGCGACGCTGCCCTACGTCGAGGTGCAGGCGGAGAACTCCGCCACCAACGGAACGATCATCGGCCCGACCGCCGCCTACGGCACGCTCGCCGACGAGGCGTCCTACCGCAAGGCGGTGACGTTGCAGGGCACCGGCAAGTACGTGGAGTTCACCACGCCGGCGCCGACGAACTCCATCGACTTCCGGTACAGCATCCCGGACTCGTCCGGCGGCTCGGTCTACACGTCGCCGCTGTCGCTGTATGTCAACGGTACGAAGCAGGCGAACTTCACGCTGACCAACGCGTACAGCTGGTACTACGGCGGCTACCCGTTCACCAACTCGCCGGGCAGCAACCCGCACCACTTCTACGACGAGGTGCACCGCCTCTTCTCGACCACCTACCCGGCCGGCACCAAGTTCCGCCTGCAGGTCGACTCCGAGGACACCGCCTCGTCGTACACCATCGACTTCGCCGACTTCGAGAGCGTCGCGGGCGACCTGGCCCAGCCGTCCGGCTCGGTCTCGGTCACCAGCCAGGGCGCGGACCCGACCGGCGCGAACGACTCGACGGCCGCGTTCAACGCCGCCATCTCCGCGGCCGGTTCGGGCGGAACGGTCTGGATCCCGGACGGCACCTTCCGGATCCCCGGGCACCTGATCCTCAACAACGTCACCATCAAGGGTGCCGGCATGTGGCACTCGACGATCGTCGGCGCCGCCCCCGGCATGTACGGCAACAACGCGCCGTCGGGCAGCTCGAACGTGCACCTGTCGGACTTCGCCATCTTCGGCGACGTCCAGGAGCGCAACGACTCCGCCCAGGTCAACGGCGTCGGCGGTGCCCTGAACAACTCCACTGTGGACCGGTTGTGGATCGAACACATGAAGGTCGGCGCGTGGATGGACGGGCCGATGAACAATCTGGTGTTCAGCGGCATGCGCATCCGCAACACCACGGCGGACGGCATCAACTTCCACGACGGCGTCACCAACTCCAAGGTCACCAACAGCGACCTGCGCAACCTCGGTGACGACGGCCTGGCGACCTGGGCCGACACCAACGCCGACGCGAACGACTCGTTCGACCACGACACGGTGCAATACCCCATCCTGGCCAACGGCATCGCCATCTACGGCGGCCACGACAACTTCGTGACCGACAACCGGGTCATCGACGCCGGCCTCACTCAGGGCGGTGGCATCCACGTCGCGCAGCGCTTCGCCTCGACCCCGCTGGGCCGCACCGACGTGCTGCGCAACACGCTGATCCGGGACGGCAGCCTCGACCCGAACTGGCAGTTCGGCGTCGGCGCGCTGTGGTTCGACGCCCGCGACGCCGCCATGAGCGGCCTGGTGAACGTTGACAACATCCTGATCCAGCAGAGCCCGTACGAGGCGATCCAGTTCGTCTCGGGCTCCAGCATCACCAATGTGCAGATCAACAACGCGACCATCCAGAACACCGGAACCTGGGTCGTTCAGGAGCAGGTCGGCGGCTCCGCGAAGATCACCAACAGCACCGCGACCGGTACCCAGGCGCCGGGCTCGATCTACAACTGCGGCGTGGGCTTCACGCTGACCGACGGCGGCGGCAACTCGGGCATCATCGGCCCGAACTCGTGCGCGAACATCACGCCGACGTTCCCGCCGTACCTGCCGGACAACGGCTCGCTCATCTCCATCAGCCCGACCGCGGTCGGCTTCGGCACCGTGGCCACCGGTTCGTCCAGCCCGGCGCAGTCGGTCACGGTCACCAACAGCGGCACCTCCGCCGCCCCGGTCTCATCGATCGCCACCACCGGCGACTTCAGCCAGACCAACACGTGCGGCAGCAGCATCGCGGCCGGCTCGTCGTGCACCGTCAGCGTCACGTTCCGGCCGACGGGTACGGGTTCCCGCACCGGTACCCTGACCGTCACCGCGTCCGGGATCGCCAACAGCGTTCCGTTGTCCGGCACCGGAGTGGCACCCGGACCGATCCTGACCGCCAGCCCGACCGGGCTGAGCTTCGCCGGTACCATCGTCGGCAGTTCCTCGGCGACCCAGGCGGTGACGGTGACGAACACCGGTACCACCTCGGCGACGGTCTCCGGCGTCTCGGCGAGCGGCGACTTCAGCCAGACGAACAACTGCTCCACTCTCGCGGTCGGCGCGTCCTGCACGGTGACCGTGACGTTCACCCCGACCACCTCGGGCACCCGCACCGGAACGGTGAACCTCACGAGCAACGCCAACAACAGCCCGACGGCCATCTCGTTGAGCGGCAGCGGCATCGGTACCAACACCAACATCGCGGCCGGACGCCCGGCCACGGCCAGCAGCCAGGTGAATGCGACCCAGGTACCGGCGACGGCGACCGACGGCGACCCGAACACCTACTGGGAGAGCGCGAACGGCTCGTTCCCGCAGTGGCTGCAGGTGGACCTCGGCTCGTCGTACAGCATCGGCAAGGTGACGCTGGACCTTCCACCGTCCACCGCGTGGGGCACCCGGACCCAGACCCTGTCGGTGCAGACGAGCACGAACGGCTCGTCGTTCGACACCGCCGTCGGGTCGGCGACGTACACGTTCAACCCGGCGACCGGCAACACCGTGTCCATCACGGTGCCGGGCAGCACCGCCCGGTACGTGCGGGTGAACATCACCGCCAACTCCGGCTGGCCGGCCGGCCAGGTCTCGGAATTCCAGGTGTACCCGAGTGGTGGCGGCACCACGCCGCCCACCTCGGCGGTGCTGTCCGCCAACCCGTCCTCGCTCAGCTTCGCCAGCCAGGCGCTGAACACCACGAGCGCGGCGAAGTCGGTGACGGTCACCAACACCGGTACCGCGACCGCATCGGTCTCCGGGGTCTCGGTCTCCGGTGACTACACCCAGACGAACACCTGCGGTACCTCGATCGCGGCCGGTGCCTCGTGCACGGTCAGCGTCAGCTTCCGGCCGACCGCGTCCGGTACCCGCACCGGCACGTTGACGGTCAGCGGCAACGCGACGAACAACCCGCTGACCGTAGCGCTGTCCGGCACCGGGGCCGGCACCACGAGCACCAACCTCGCGGCCGGCAAGCCGACGAGTGAGTCCAGCCACACCGACGTGTACCCGTCCTCGAACGTCACGGACGGCAACCAGAACAGTTACTGGGAGAGCGCCAACAACGCGTTCCCGCAGTGGGTGCAGGTCGACCTCGGGTCGGCGTCCAGCGCCAGCCGCGTCGTGCTCCAACTGCCCGCCTCCTGGGGCGCGCGCAACCAGACGCTGTCGGTGCAGGCGAGCACCAACGGTACGAGCTGGACCACGGTCACCGCGTCGGCGAGCTACGCCTTCGCTCCGGCCAGCAACAACACCGTCACCATCACGTTCACCGCGACGACCGCCCGGTACTTCCGGCTGAACTTCACGGCGAACACCGGCTGGCCCGCCGGCCAGCTCTCGGAGTTCCAGGTCTGGAACGTCTGACGGCCCAGAACCTGATGGCCCAGAACCTGATGGCCTAGAACCGGTGCGGTGCCGCCGGGTCGATGTCGACCCGGCGGCACCGCACCCTCCGGATAAGATCGCGCACCATGACCACCCCGGTTCCGGTGAACCTCGCGCTGTCCAGGCGCAGGATCGATGTCTTCTTCGCGGTCGTGTTCGCGGCGTTCACGGTGACATCCGTCATCAGCGACCTGCTGCCCACGATCGGTGTCAATTTCTCCCACCCGTCGGGCAACTTCTTCGTGCAGTCGAACTACTGGTACGCGCACGACGCCGACCCGCTGTTCATGAACCCGCCGGACTGGATGCGCATCGTCACCGGGCTGTCGGCCTTTGTGTACATGCCGTTCTACCCGGTACTGGTCTACGCGCTGCTGACCGGGAAGAACTGGATCCAGCTGCCGGCGGTCATCTACGCGACCATGATCGTGTCGCTCACCGGGATCGTCGTGTTCGGCGTGGAGTTCTTCGGCGAGCCGGCGTTCCGTACCCACAACCCGGCCAAGTTCCTGTCGTTCAACCTGCCGTACGTGCTGGTCCCGCTGCTGCTGCTGATCCGGATGCGCAAGCCGCTGCCGTTCGCCCGGAAGTTCTGAGAAACCGCGAGGGGACCTGGGCCCGATCGCGTTCGCCGGCCCAGGTCCCCTACGGTCAACAGACAGCTACGGTCGACCGGTCACCCGATCATTTGGTGTTCACCGTGCACAGCGAGTCGAGCTTCGACGCATCGGTGTCGAGCTTGTCGCTGAGCTCCTGCGACGGCGACGTGCCCGAGTTGACGTCCTTCAGCAGCTCGCTGTAGTCCGCCGCGACGGCCTGGACCGCGCTGCGCACGTTGTCGTGCTTGGCCTTGCCCGCCGCCGAGTTCAGCCCGTCGATGGTCGCCTGGAGACCCTCCTTGATGGTGTCCGGGCTGTTCACCTTCGACTCGTTGTCGATCATCGCCGACTTGCCGGAGAGGCATCCAGGGTCGGTCAGGGTCGACACCTTGCCACCGAGCGCAACGATCGCGGCGGTGCTGCCGCCCATGATGAGCACCGAGATGATGATGCCCGCGATGGCCAGGCCCTTGCCCTTCTGACCCCTGCGACCCGCCAGCACCAGGCCGATGATGCTCAGGATGAAGCCGAGCGGCGCGACGAAGATGGCCAGGATCAGACCCGCGATGGACAACCCGTTGGTGCCCTGGGCCGCAGGCGGAGGGGCGACCGGCGGGAACGATCCGACTGGCGGCGGCGGACCCTGTTGGTCGATTGACATGTACGTCTTCCATTCCGGGGAATTGGCGTTGAACTAACGGCGGAACGATACGCGACGGGTTCTCGGATCGTTGGCCCATTGCCGGTGCGGAAATGAACGGAATAGTCCGGTCGGTGGCGGTCGGTCATTAGTACCGGCGCCGTCCCTGGGAACGGAGGCGCCGCGGCGGCGACACCTCCGCCACATCGGTTGGCGTGCCGGTTTTCTTCGTATTGGTCGGCAAAGGCACTCGCCTTGACGGGCAAGCGCACTCGGCGAACCGGTGTCGCGTGCCACCCGATTGGCCGCCACCGCGCCAGCCGATCAGGCGCGCGGCTCCGGCCTTTAAGATCATTTTCTCCGGTCGCGGCAACCGGGCACCGCCGGCAATAGTGCGACCAAATCGCGATGCTTCCGCGCGTGCCGGGCGCGGGCGCACCGCGCCGCGCCGGCCACCCGCCGGGCCTGTAGCGTGATGCTGGTTCCGGACGGTGGGGAGGACCATGACCAGCGAAGACCGGTCGCTCGACGGCGGCACCGCCGCGATCGCACCAGGCTCCGACCGCGCTGAGTTCGACCGCAGCAGTTCCGACCGCGCTGAGTGGGACGTCATCGTGCTCGGAGGTGCGGCCGCCGGTGAAAACGCGGCGCAGTACGCGAGCCAGTTCTCCGGCCTGACGTCCGTGCTGGTGGAGGCGTCGCTGGTGGGCGGCGAGTGCTCGTACTGGGCGTGCATGCCGAGCAAGAGCCTGCTGCGGCCGGTCGAGGTCGTCGACGCCGCCAACCACCTGTCCGGGGTGGCCGCGAGCCTGGCGGATCCGCAGGCCGTACTGGCCCGGCGCGACGAGGTCATCAACCGGCTGGACGACGCGTCGCAGGTGAAGTGGGCCACGGACAACGGCATCGACGTGGTGCGCGGGTACGGGCGGCTGGCCGGCGAGCGCACGATCGAGCTGACCGCGCCGGACGGCAGCACCCGACTGCTCCACGCCCGGCACGCGGTCGTGGTCGACACCGGCTCGTCCCCTTCGGTACCGGCGACTCCCGGCCTGCGCGAGGCGCTGCCGTGGACGTCGCGGGACGTGACCAACCTGCACGAGATACCGCGACGCGTGGTGATCCTCGGCGGCGGGGTGGTCGCCTGTGAGGCGGCGACCTGGCTGCGCGGCCTCGGCGTCGCCGAGCTGACCGTGGTCTACCGCGGCGACGGGCTGCTGACCAACCAGGAACCGTTCGCCGGTGAGCTGGTCGCCGACGGGTTGCGGGACAGCGGCGTACAACTGCGGCCCGGGCGTACCGTGTCGGCCGTCGCGCGCCCGGACGTGCGGGACACCGGTACCGGGCTGGTGCACGGTGGCGAGGTGCGGGTGACGCTGGACGACGGGTCGGTCATCACCGCCGACGAGATCGTCGTCGCGGCTGGCCGCACCCCGAACACCGGCGACATCGGGCTGGAGACCGTCGGCCTGCCCACCGGTGGCTTCCTGGACGTCGACGACCAGCAGACGGTACGCGGGGTCGACGGCAGTTGGCTGTACGCGATCGGCGACGTGTGCGGCAAGGCTCTGCTCACCCACATGGGCAAGTACCAGGCTCGGATCGCCGGCGAGGTCATCGCGGCTCGGGCGGCCGGCGGGGCTGACCCGGCCGGGGCAGGCAACACGACCGACCTGCCCAGCGCGACCGACCTGCCCAGCGCGGCTGCCGGACACCTCGGGCTGCCCCAGGTCACGTTCACCAACCCGGAGGTGGGTTCGGCGGGCATGACCGAGCGGCGGGCCCGGGAAGCCGGGCTGGACGTCGAGACGGTCGAGCACGATCTGGCCGCGCTCGCCGGCACCTATGTGCTGCGCGAGGACTACCGCGGGCGCTCCAAGCTGGTCATCGACCGGGCGACCGACACCGTGGTGGGCGCCACGTTCGTCGGGACGGGCACCGCCGAATTGGTGCATTCGGCGACGGTGGCCATTGTCGCGAAGGTGCCGTTGTCGACGCTTTGGCACGTGGTACCCAGTTACCCGACGGTGAGCGAGACCTGGCTGCGGCTGCTGGAGTCGCTACGGGCGACCCGCCACGCCGCCGCGAAGGGCTGACCGGGATCCCGGCGCCTCCCGATCGCCCTGCCGGAGGCCAGCGCACCCGGCCGAGGCGGCACCAGTGGAGGGTCGGGCGCCGCGC
>NZ_BONZ01000103.1 GCF_016862975.1 Rugosimonospora africana | reverse complement strand
ACACCAGCGCATGGGTCAAACTGTCAGCCAGAACAAGCTTCAGCATCTCCACACAATGGTCCAACGCGAGCTTTTCTGGCACCAAGACCACCATCAGCGCCGACATCAACGGCGACGGACTCGCCGACCTCATCGCGGTCAACGGCACCAGCAACTGGGTAATGCTCGGGTAGTACCAACCAGCCGCGGCCGGAACCGCGTCACCCACGCGATTCGAGGCGTCCGAGATCGTCGTCCTTACGGCCGGCATAGAGGAGTACACGAGTCGCGGACGAGCCCCCTGCGTCACTCGTCCGCGACTCACCTCGACTTTCGAACCCAGCTTGCCGCGATCACTGGGCGTGGGTGAGGTGGCGGTCCGCAAGTAGTGGCGGCCCCGGCGCCGCACTGTTCCCCGGGTCGACGGCAGCGGGATGGTAGCCCCCTGACTTCATCGGCGTGAGATCTCTCTTCAGGGTCACTACGAGTGGGTGCGGACGCTTACAGTGGCGCCGTGGAGACGCCCGAGGCAAAGTCCGCGGCCGGTAACGGCTGGACGGCGTGGCGCGAGGTCGCACGCCGCCGCCAGGAAATCGTGACGCGCATCCGGAAACGCAGTGCCGGCAAGACTGGTAAAGAGGTCGAGGCGGACCTGCGTGTGGAATTTGAGCGAGCCGGTATCCCGCAACCTCCGGAGCGGATCGCGTTGTTGGGCAAAGGCATCGGCCGTGGCCGGCCCGGTTTGCTCCGGTCGGTCGGTCGCGCGGTCGGAAGCGTTGCCCGGGGCCAGATGCCTGAGGGTGTGCACGCGCGCCGGCATCGGCTCGTGGGTGACCGCTGGGTCGACATCGACGTGTCGACCGATCCGGCAGCGCAGTTGGCCATACGGTCGTTCTAGCGCGCCAGCCAAGCCATTCGACTGAGCACACCGGCCGGAGCCGACGTGAACCACATGTCTGCCCGGCTCACGCTCGTCGAGCTGAACACCGACCCGCGCGTGGGCGTGTTTCTCAGCGCCACCTTCGTCGGCCACCTTCCACAAGCCGCGACCGAGGCTCTCACCCGTACGATCATCGACGCGGAGGCCCGCGACGAGCGCATCACCGCGAAGGCTCGTATCGAGGCCACCGGAGACCTGTGTCGCGTCTCTGTCGCTCTGCCATAGCGGGCTGTAAAACATCTGATGCGACAAGGTGAGGGCACTCGGCGTGCCCGTGCCGTGCCCGACGCGGCGGCAAGGCAGGCCAGCCGCGGGCGCGCTAATGAACTCGATAAGAAGTGCGCCCCGACGGGCCAGACCGGCCGGACGGCACCCGCGCTGGACGTGCCCCAGACTCGGTGATCTGGCCCGCTGACACAGAACAGATGCTCCGGACTCAACTTGGCCACCTCACCGGTTATCAAGCGCACCGCCCTGCTGTCGTCCAGGAGTTCTTTGTCTGAGGTGAAGCTGGTGATCGCGCGGGGCGAGGTTCGGCGAGTGGCGACCGGTCGGGCGCTGCGTGTCACGTCTATGACGCTTTTCGACGCTGTAACTCCGTCAGCCATTCACGGACCTGGTCATCGTCGTGCAGGTAGCCCTCATCCGGCCCAGCCGGCAGGTCGATGCCGTACAGCAGGTTCAGCGCCCACCGGGTCAGGTCATCCCAGACGAGGCTGTCGTCTGCGACCCAACCCGCAGCCCAACGGTCGGCCTCATCCCGACTCACACGCCCCTCGACGACCGCCTCGAACAGCGCTTCGACCTCATCCAGGCCAGGCTGCCCGCTCAAACTCATGACGCAACCGTACGACCGGGCGGACGCTGCGCGACGCAGCACCAGTCGCCGAGCATCGTTTGGCGTCGACATCATGCCGTCTGCGACGGGTCAAGTGGGAGAGACCTGTTGGTCGATGCCGGGTGCGCTCGCGGGTCGGGCATCATGTGACGCATGTCGTTCTCCCATGTGGTGGAGGCTCTGGCCGCTCTCGACCCCCAACCCCGGGAACGACGGTGGAGCAGCCTCTCATACTGTGTGATTGACGCCGTCTGGTCGATCTCAGCGCGATATGACGAGGTCGTGGCGCCGCTCGTTCGTCGAGTCGCCGAGCGGAACAACGACCAGCATCCCTCGGTGGCGGCCACCGCGCCCCTGCCGCCCGATCCGCTCCCACTTCAGGCACTACTCGATCGATATCCCAGCGCCGCGACGTTACGGGCCGACACCAACCGACAGCTCACCTCGACCAGAGGTGGAATCCGGAAGACCGACGCCGCACTGCGTTACGCGGGGATCCTCATCGACCACGACGTACCCGACCTTTCAGCTGTCCCGAGGATCATCGGCGACTGTCGGCGCTTCGACGAGCTCAACAAGGCCCTGGCGGCCGTTCCCGGAGAAGGAAGCAATGGGGTGCGTCGCGGCTATCTGTGGATGCTGGCAGGATCAGACGACCTGAGCAAGCCCGATCGGATGATCCTGCGGTGGCTGGCTCGACACGGCTGTCCTGCCAACCCAGCAGAGGCCCGGGGCATTCTGCAACAGGCGGCTCAGGAACTGACGAGACGGCTGCACCGCCCGGTCACGCCATGGATGATCGATCATTCCATCTGGCTGACTCGTCGACAGCCGTGACGTAAGGTCCCCGCGGTCCAGCCAGGAGGATATCGATCACCTGCATCCGAAGCCGCTGGCGGCATCAACCGGTGCTGACGTCGCCGCGAGCCTCGAATGGAACACAATGCCTGGACGTCCGGCCACATGATCCGACCTAAGGAACCTGATGCCTGAGAAGTCATGGGACACGCACAAAATCGTCGCAGAACTACGCGAGCACTTCGGGAGCGCCTTCGTGTCCAGTCGGGCCGAGGCCGAGGCGGACGCCCGGAAGCTTCTCGACGATCGAGTCGGTCGCATGGACGACCACGACATCGTGGAACTGGGTCGGCTGTTCAACCGGCACGGGAAGTCGAACCGCGTGCGCTTCGACCGGTTCTCCCCGGGGTTTGCCGGCGCGATCATGGTGAAACTCTCGCAGGACGTCGGGCGGTTCAACGACGTGGTGAATGACCTGTGGCACGGGCCGATCGACGACGCGCTCGCTCTGCTCGGCCGTATGTACGCGGATCGGTCGATCCTGCCGGGCGCCGGGTCGTCGCTGCCAAGCTACCTCCTGTATCTCCGTGATCCCGAGCGGTTCGGCGTCTGCATCAACGCCACGATGACGGGACTGGGCGCCGAGGTTGGCGAACGGTTCAGGGCGGACGGCCGGGACAGCTACGAGCGGTTCTGCGCCGCCCTGCAGGGGTGGCGCCGCGAGTACGGTGTCGCGCCGCAGGAAGCCGACGCGATCCTGACCGAGATCATGCGGCAGATCCCCGTGATCAGTAAAAGGGTACCGATCTCCGAGTCAATGGGGGAACGGGAGTACCTGGAGACCTCCGAGCCCATGGCTGGCCTCGCTGCCGACGGACGGTTGACGGCGGAGGCGGTGGCATCAGCCTGCTACCTGCCCGTGGAGCAGATCGATGGATGGGCAGAGGCGCTGAACCGAGGCATGCGGCAGGCTGTCTTCCACGGCCCGCCAGGCACCGGCAAAACCCACGTCGCCCGACTACTCGCCCGCCACCTGGCCACCTCGCCGGCGCACATCGAGCTCACCCAGTTCCACCCGGCCTACTCCTACGAGGACTTCGTCGAAGGTCTGCGACCGCAGAGCGGAACTGGCGGAAACCTGCATTACGCCGTCCGCCCGGGGGTGTTCTCGCTACTCTGCGACCGCGCGCGACACTCACCTCAGGAGACCTTCGTCCTGGTCATCGACGAGATGAACCGCGCCGACCTGGCCGCTGTCTTCGGCGAACTGCTGTTCCTGCTGGAGTACCGCGGCGACGTTGAGGCCACGTTGCCCTACTCTCAACGGCGGTTCTCGGTACCCCGCAACGTGATCGTGCTCGGCACCATGAACACCGCCGATCGCAGCCTGGCCCTCCTGGACTTCGCCCTGCGTCGACGTTTCCACGCGTTCCCACTCCTACCCAACGAGGATGTCCTGGGCGGTTGGGCCAGGGAACACCCACCGGTCAACGCCGACCTGGCCCTGGCCGTGTTCCGACTCATCCGTGACCGCATCGGCCACGACGCCCCAGTCAGCCCAGGTCACTCGTACTGGATGATCGACAGCCTCGACGCCGGCACCGCCGAACGGATCTGGGAGTACCAGCTGCACCCGTACCTGGCTGAATACTGGTTCGAACGCCCCGCCGACCTGATTCAGCTTGACACCGACGTGCGGGCCTTGATCGCCGAACGCGCGTAGCATGATCCAACTCACCGAGTACCAGCCGACCACCGTCGACCTCACCCGCGACGAGGCCACCGAGCTCACCGCATTGACCAAGGGCGGTACCACGGGACGCGGCCAGCCGCGGGTCATCGAACGCCTCAGCGTCAACGGGGATGCCTGGGATGTCACACCCGGGCCGTATGCCGGCCGGTTCAGGCTCCGCTCCGGCCGGACAATCGACATCGCCAGCCGGTTCGCCTTTCCCGACCTGGCCCGCCTACTCGGCCTCGGACGGAAGGCGACGCTGTTACGCGAACCGGCCACCGCGGCCACCGGCGGCACCGGCCTCATGGACCTCATCGCGCTCGCGTTCATCCGGGAGGCGGAACGCGTCATAGGGCAAGGACTGGAAAAGGGGTACCGGCAACAGACGTTCGCCCGGCCCCCGTACGCCGGCATACCCGTCGCCACCGCGCACCTGGACATCCACGCCGCCCGCCCCGACCGGCTGGTCACCACCGCCCGCCGCCTCACCACCGACATCCCGGTCAACCGACTCGTCGCCGCCGCGCACCGCAAACTCACTAAGCTGCCCTACCAGGACAAGGACCTGTCCATGCGGCTACAGGCACTCTGGCCGTCGCTGCGCCAGATCACGCCGGCGGCCAGTCCCCCAGCGCCAATCCCGCAAGTGCCCACCCGGTACCGGAACATCCACGACCTCGCCCTGCTCATCCTCGACGCACGCACCAGCCTCCCCACCGGCGCCGGCATAGCCGGAGTAGCCGTGCTTTTCAACATGACCAGGATCTGGGAGACCTATGTCGAGAACTGGCTCGGCGCCCGCATCGACGCGGATGATCTGCTGCACGCGCAGCACCGGATCCCCCTCACCGACAACGATCCGAGCTGGGAAGGACGTGCCGACTTCGTCGTGGAGTCGCAAGGGCGCCCGTCCGCCGTGTATGACGCCAAGTATCGCCGCTGGCGGCGCCGACCCGAGACACGCGAGCTGTACCAACTACTTGCATACACTCAGCGCCTCGGCGCCACGTATGCCGCACTCCTGCACCCCGCAACCAGCGCAGACAAGGCCACCTTCAGCATCGGCGGCACCACCATAGAGACGATCGCCATCGACATCACCCGGGACAGCCGCTGAGCCAGGCGGACCCGCTCCGTGCGGCCCCAGGCGATGGCCAGCGACCTACGCGAACGCTGCCGGGAGATGTCCGACCTGGGCGGCGGCGGACGGCGAAGCGCCCCGCATCCTGCGTCCACCTCCCGGACTACGCACCAGCCCCGCGCTCAGCCCGTTGGATGTTCCGCGGATCGAGGAGAGCGGGCAGCAGGATTCCGCGAGGTCGGCGACGGTCGTCATTACCCTGACCCCATTTGCGGACCAGCCAGGAGGCGCGTCGATGCTGCGACGTCAGGACTTGAAACCGCCGTTGACCTAACCAGCTCCGGTTAGTTGATCTACTACCTTGGCGAGATGGTGCGAGGTGGCCCAGGCACGCCAGTTCGCGGCGTTGCCAGGCCCGCCGACGCCCTCCGCGCGCGCAGCGATCTGGTGATCTCCCCAGGAAAAGCCTCTCCCCGCAGCGGCCCAGTGGTCGGACGCCACGAGTGCCTTGCAGAGGTCATACATCGCGGGTCTGCCGATCGGGTCCTGCGGCCAACGGTAGATCCACCACACCTCGTCATCGGTGTATCGCAGGCTGGGCATCGGCCGCCAACTCGCCGTGGTCAATCCGTAATGGGCGATGCCGTAGTCCGCGTACTGAACGCCGAGGTCCGCCACGCGCTGCCACAGCTGAAGGTCCCAACGCGGTATAGGTGTGGGTGTGTTGACCGGGATGTGCGAGATGCCCTGCGGCATGGCGCCGACGGCGACAGTGACCGAACTCCACGGGTAGCGCTGAGCCCACGACACGCATTTGCGGACGACGGGTTCGACCCTGGTCAGATCCCGTTCGGAGCGGACCTCGAACATATCCAGGACCAGATGACACTGCTCGATCATCAGGCCGCCTTCACTACGAAGACGATCCAGTGCCTCCTCGGCTTCCGCGTCGTCTGGATCGCGGGTGTCGCTGCCCAGCCGGACAATCGCATGGCCCCCGTGAAGGTCGGCCGCGTATCGGACGTCAGCAAGCCGTGTGGAGCTGTCGTAAAGATGTACGACCGGCAGCATCGGGATTCCCCAGGCGCCGAGGTCCTCGGCGATGTCGCACATCGGTCGACGTAGGCCCTCGGTGATGTCGGGGAGATGGCGCACGTCAACTGCAATCGTCAGATCGGCGGGCAACGAGTTGCGTGCCTTCTCGCAGAATCGGTAGGCATCCTTGGTTGGGCCTTGGGCGGTCGGGACTACCTCGAAGATCGGCAGTAGGTGCCACACCAGAGCACCGGACAGGTGCGCGATCGCGTCGAGCTCGCCCGCCTTGCCCTTGAGTATCGGCATGTACGTGACCACGAAGTCATTCCCATTGGTTCGATCATGGGCCAATCATATCTATCTATAATCTACCCTGCGTAGCTGATTGACGACTATCAGTTTTCATCCCGTTGTCGGCCCCTGCCGAAGTGATCACGCCACTGGACAAGTCATCCGGCGCCCACCGCGGCCGCCGCCCGGTCCCAGACCGGCGACCCTCACCGTGGCCGCGACCCACACCGCCACCGACGACCGCGACCTGTTCCGACCCGGGAAACCATCTCGTCGATACCTACGAAACCCGGGAAACCGTCCCCAAGCGCGACGGCACCGGAGTCGTCACGAACTCCTCATGCGCGGCGACGTCGGAACCTGACACAGCCCGCACGACGGAGCCACCCGGACGGGTAGGCGACCGCGAGCCTCGGCTCTCATCACGGTCGATTCGCGTAGATGGCGTTGACGTCCGCGTCGGCAGGCGCACCACCCGCCGCCTGCGCGAGATCAAGCGCGTCGGTTGGCGCCCGTAGGTGAGCCACCGTGCGAGATTTCAGGGGATCCCGTCGGCCGGCCTTGGCGGGGTGGCTTGATGGTCTTGTGAGATGACGACGATTCGCTGGCCGGGGTGACACTCGCCGGCGATCGCCCGTCGCTCGCGCTCGGACGCGACATACACGGTGACGCCCAGGAGCCGGTCTGCGATCTCGCCGTCGATCCTGGACGCGATCGGACATATCACGGCGACAGGTCCGCCGTTGACGATGACGGATACCCCCGTGGCGTGCTCGAAGTCGCTTGGCAACGTCCACGGCGCCTGCCCGGTCCCTGCGGTGACCTGCTGGACAACGATCGAAGTCAATCGATGCTGACGTTCCCGCAGCGCCGCACGATTCGCCTCATGCCGATCAGCTTCCTGCTGCCGCCGGCGTAGCTCAGCCTCGTGACGCCGTCTACGCTGATGGCGCTCGTCCGCAACGCTGGCGTCGGTGACGCGTTGGACTTCACGAATCGCCTCGGCCCGGCGCACGTATACGGGGCTGGTCCAGGCAATCTCCTCGACAGGTTCGAAGTAACCTGGCCGAATGGCTTCGGGTGGCGGCAGAACGCTCCACCGGATCTCGTCCCGACAGACCAGTGCGACAAACTGATCCAACACGAGTGTGGCTGGCCCCCACCGGCCGTGACCGACGCACTGCGGTGGATGAGGCAGGTCGCGATAGCGCACGCACTTGCTCCCACTCTCGCAGCGGCTGGTTATCAGACGGGCGAGAGGCTCGGCAACCGTGATGCCGTCGTCGCTGACATCCACAGTGATCGCCGGAACCTCGCGCGTGGCGGGCCGTTCGAACACCCAGACGACCTCAACGCCGTCAGCCGCATAGCCGGCGGTCCGGGCCATGGTGTCGTCGTCATGCTGACGAGCCAGTTGCGCTTCCCACGCCACCCGCCGAGCACCGTCAGGTGAGGTCGCCAAAACGTCGGCGCGCCAACGGCGATCCGGTGCGGTGACTTCCAACGCCGCGTGCCAGCCGGCCATCCGAACCGCAGCGGCGATGGCGGACTTGAGCAGTCGATGCTCGATCGACTCCCCGGCCAGAGGACAGTCCCGGCGCGCCGCGTCATGGGCGAAGAAGCGCAACCCGCGTGGGGAAACCTTGGCGTGCAGCGACCCCCTGCAAGCTTGACAGACCAACGGCACCCGCGGTCGCATCCGGTAGATGTCCTGCCATGAGGCACCGAGTCCAAGATCAGGAAGAGTCGCATCGATAAGCCCACCCAGGCCCTCGGCAACCAGCGGCATATGTCAATGATGCCGTCGGAGGCGAATGCGGCGCCACGCAGCGAAGCTACAAGCAGCGGTCGTCCGGTCTTCGTTGCCCTGCCGAGCGCGCGAATTCCAAACGACGACAGACAGCGTGCCAGCACGCGCCCGGCGTCAAAACCGGAGGCCGCCACCGCACCGATCGGATCAGCGACCAACACCCGCCCCACCGCCGCGGACACCCTCCACCCCGTTCAACGCGTCGATCAGGTCGAAGCCGAGCCATGACACCGCCGCCGACGAGTTCTCCGCCCAGCGGTCAGCGTGTCCTTGAGCAGGCGTGGAGACCGGTTGTAGGCGAACAGTGACGCATCCACATGCCGCGCCAGCGTCACCACCTGCTCCGGCAACGGATCCCACCTGACTCACCGATATTTGAAAACGCCGTAAGGGGACCGTGTCACCGCCCTGGTTCACCGTGGTCGTGGACACCATCGCCGCCGTTCACCAAGGGGCATCAATCATTCCTGTGTCGCCCGTGGAACGGTCGACGGCCCTGGGTTATGCTCGCCTGGCTCAAGCTGCCTGCAGCACGGGTTTCGCGCATAGCGCATTTTCGCTCACGGAAATGACCTTGACGCTCCAGAGGGAGGCCGTTGTGGACCCAGTATTTCTGGCACTGGCCACAGCTCTCGCGACTCGTCTCGGGACGGAAGGTGCTGGTGCGGCGTGGTCCGCGCTCGTGCGGCTTGTGCACGGTCGAGCGAGGGGTGCGCGTGTTGTCGAAGGCGCCCTGGAATCTGCCCAGGCCGCTCCCCACGATGCCGACCGCGTCCAACGGCTCGCCGAGGCGTTGCAGGTCGTTGCCGATTCGGACGCTGACTTCTTGAAGCAGGTTCACGAGCTGTGGCCGTCGGCGAACCGTGAGCTGGCCTCACGCGTTATCCAGAATCAGGCAAGTGCGACCCAGAATCAGATCAGTGGGATCGTGTTCGGGGGGGCGCTTCAAGCCGGCACGCTCAACGTGAACGGCGATCTTGAACTCGGGCGGACCGACCCAGGCCAGCCGCAGCGCTGATACCTGTACCTACTCTTCCTCGCACCATCGAAGGACGCGACTATGACCAGCAGCAACGGCCTGACGTACAAGGCCGCGGGCGTCGATATCGAAGCGGGTGACCAGGCGGTCACCCTGATGTCCGCGGCGGTCGCACGCACCATGAGACCTGAGGTCGTCTCCTCGCTCGGCGGGTTTGCCGGTCTGTTCGACATGTCACGGTTCAAGGCCATGCGCCGGCCGTTGCTGGCGACGAGCACAGATGGCGTCGGTACCAAGCTCGCGATCGCTCAGAGGCTGGACAAGCACGACTCTGTAGGTCAGGACCTCGTGGCAATGGTTGCTGATGACCTCGTCGTCTGTGGCGCCGAACCCCTTTATCTGACTGACTACATCGCTTGCGGAAAGCTCGTTCCTGAAAAGATCGCGAAAATCGTGGCCGGGGTCGCGGCGGGTTGCGTCGAAGCAGGTTGCACGCTCATCGGTGGAGAGACCGCAGAGCATCCGGGGGTGATGGCTCCGGACGATTACGACCTCGCTGGTGCCGCCACCGGTCTCGTCGAAGCGGATTCCGTACTGGGTCGCGATCGCGTCGCCGCCGGGGACGTGCTGATCGCCATGGCCTCAACGGGTCTGCATTCAAACGGGTACTCACTCGTTCGGAAGGTCCTCCTCGAGCTCGCAGGATGGGAACTCGACCGGCACGTGGATCAGCTCGGTCGGACTCTCGGCGCTGAGCTGCTGGAGCCGACCCGCATCTACACGAAGATCTGCCTTGGTCTGATATCGGCCGCCGAGGTCCATGCATTCGTCCACATCACCGGGGGCGGGCTGCCTGGCAACCTTCCCCGGGTCCTGCCCGACAGTCTCAAGGTGACCATCGACCGGAGTACGTGGACCCCGCCAACGATCTTCAGCCTTGTCGGAGACGTCGGCGGGGTGGCCGGAACGGAACTTGAGCGGGCCTTCAACATGGGTGTCGGCATGATAGCCATCGTCTCGCCTGGCGCCGAGACGGCGGCCCTGGAGTACCTCGGCAGGGCGGCGTGCCCGGCGTGGGTGGTCGGTCGGGTGGAACGCCGAGACGACGCAAGCGTCGAGCTTGTGAGCACCTACCGGTCGTGACGGCTACGGTGCTGCCCGCCCACTGACGCGCGCCACTCATCGCCTGCCAGGCCCGGCTCCGCTTCAGGGACGGATCCTTGCCTGTCTGTGACGAACGGACGCCACTGTCTGGGCGCACGTTGGTCTCGTCAGAAGAACCACCAGGGTCTGTTGAACTCATCTCGAGGCTGAGTGACTCGCCTCGCCAGCGGAAGATAGCGGTACGCATGGACACTCCGAGGTTGACGCCCCGGCTGTCGGCGGCGATTGAGGATCGCACCTCGGGGGCAACGGAGGTGACGAGGCAGGTCATTCTGGGACTGCTCGAACTCGCCGAGCGTGGAGACAGAATCGACGCGACGGCTGACCTGATGTTCGACCGGTTACCCTGGTACGGCTCAATGTGGCACGTGGTCCGTGCAGCTCATGCGGCGCAGCCGCATGAGGCGCTGCACCAGCTGCTCGAGTGTCTCGACACTGATGTGGACAAGACTGTTGCCGCCGCCGTCAGCCTCCTGATGGACCGCGCCACTCCGGTACATGCGGCCCCCAGCAGCGCTCTGGTGAAGGCGGTCATGCGCAACCTGGATGCAGCGGGCTACGCGGGTCAAGGATATGACGTCGGCGGGTCCACGGGTGTGGCGGGCGCCGACGCCCTGGGACCCACCACCGTATTGAACATCGCAGGCACACTCGACCTCGCCCGAACGAGACCGACCATCCTCGTCACGACATCGCTGAAACTCGTGACTGAATTGCAGTTCCAGAAGCTGGGCGGTCATCGGTTCGAGCGGATCCCGTTGGCGATGTTCAGCGCCGTAGTGCTCGACGGCGAAGTCCTGACGCCGAGCGAAGCGGGCGAGCGGGCAGCGGGAGCCGGCGAGCTTGGTTGGTGGCACGCTCACCACGGCCACAACGGCGAAGCCGACCACAACCAGAGCGCGCAGCAGCGGTAGAGGCGCAGTTTCCTGTGCCGGCATCCGCGGGGGCAATGTTCAGAAACCTTTGGGTCGGCTCGGCGAGGGCCTCCCGACGGATCGTGCGAAGGTCACCGAGTGGGCCGATGTTGCCCGTTGGGACGACACGCCGATGCTTACCGTGATCGACGCCGACGGGCTTCCTGATCGACGAGACCGTCCGGAAGGGCGCCCGGCGGATGCTCGTCGTGGCGTTGGAGGCGGAGATCGATGGCTAGATCACCGATCGGTCCAGGCAGCGGGATGAGACCGGTCGACGCCTGGGTTCATCCGCGGTGCCGGATCGCACGTGCGCCCTCGCGATGATGTTCAACCTCATCGAGTCCACCCAGGAACGCTTGGCGCACCAACGCACCACCTGGTCGCCCTCGTGCGCGCCGGGCCTGGACCGACAAGGGTGTGCTCGTCGAGCGCGAACAGGTACGGCGGCATGACCGATGACACGGAGAGCCCACCACTGCTCATCGACGTCGGCGGGCCGCTCCTGTCGTTCGGGGCAGGATCTGACAGTTGCTCCCGCGTCGCGGCGCATCACCGGATTGACGCCGGTTGCCCATCGTCGGCGTCAGCTCCGGCGGGCCGAGCCCCAATTCCCGGGTGGGCACCGCGCAGTGTCGGCCGCCCAGCAAGCGGATATTCGCAGCCCTCGGTCAACTCACCTGCGCCACGGTGGCTACGGCTCACGCGAGGAACACGGACATCTGACAGCCCCCGACAGATCCCGGCGTGCCGCCCTCCCCCGCGTGCCCGTCCCGGCTCGATTCGCACCCGACGGACCTGCAACACACTCTCCTCGAATGCCGTCCCATCAGCAGGCTCGACGCTGTGGTCCACGGCCGCCATATGGTCGTCTGGACGCAGATGTGCCTGACGTGCGCCGGCGCCGGCAGACGTACGCATCGAGGTCGTGAAATGTCAGCCACAATGGGATCTCCTCCCGGCGATCATGCAAATCGCGTGGCCCGGATCCTGACCGATCGATCTCGTGGCAGTTCACGAACAGAGTCGAACTCATGCGACAGCAAGCCATCATGTCGTGGCTCAGACCGATGACATCGTCAGGTGTCACTGGAGTACTAGACTGCCGGTTGCAACGATCGCAAGCACCTTCCCTCCCAGTGCGCGCGAACGAAGGTACCCGATGGTGGCTGAACTCCCCGATGAGACCGCGCGGTCGATCAGAAACGCAATCGGTGGGATCGTGGCTGGCAATGTCACACAGATAGGCACCTTGAGCGCGGGCTCATACGTGTCCTCGTTTGAATGGCCGACTCCCCGACAGCTACCCGGGGATGTGGACACATTCGTGAACCGGGGCGACGAGATGACGCGACTCAGCGCCCTGATCGAACGCGGCCGAACGGGTTCGTCGGTGACCGTCGCCGTCATCGTGGGCACGGCGGGCGTGGGCAAGACCGCCCTCGCCGTCCACTGGGGGCATCGGGTGGCGGACAGCTTCACAGACGGCAACCTCTACGTCAACTTACGCGGGTTCGATCCCAGCAACGAGCCCCTGTCCACAGCCGAGGTACTCAGCCAGTTCATCCGGGCCATTGGACTGCCCGGCCAGCACTCGATGCCTCCCACCGTGGACGAGAGAGCCGCCCTGTTCCGCACGCTGACCCAAGGTCGTCGGATACTGGTGATGCTTGACAACGCGGTCAGTCCCGGGCAGGTCCGACCGCTGATTCCGAGCAGCCCGTCCTGTCTGGTCGTCATCACGAGCCGCAACGACCTGCCCGGGCTTGTGATCCGGGAGGGAGCGACCCGGATAACCGTGCCGACGTTGTCCAGCTTCGACTCCGAACTGTTGCTGTCGCACCTTCTACCCAGGCGGATAGCCCTGGCCAACGACCGGCTCGACCTTTCGGCTCTGGCAGCTCGATGCGCCTACCTCCCGATCGCACTCCGCGTGGCGGCCGACGTGGTCGCACGGTCGGAATTTGCCACCCTTGACGACCTCATAGGTCAGCTTGAGACCCACACCTCGGCCATGAAGGTTCTGCGAGTGTCCGGAGATCGGGACGCCGCAGTGGAATCGATCTTCTCCTGGTCCTACCACGCACTGTCTACCCGCGCGGCAAGGTTGTTTCGACTCATCGGACTACATCCAGGCACATCGATCGCGATCGAAGCGGCGGTCGCTCTCTCCGGTGTCAGCTACAGCGAATGCAGAGAGAGCATCGATGAGCTGTCGAATGCTCATCTGATCAAGGAGGCAGGTCCAGGACGGTACCGCGTGCACGACCTGCTGCGCAGCTACGCCATCAGCCGTGCGCACCAGGAAGAGTCCGCGGACAGCCGCAAGGTCGCGGTGGGCCGGTTGCTGTCCTGGTACCTCCATTCCACTGACGCAGCCAATCGGGTACTGGCGCCTCATCGTCGACACGTACCACTCCCACCTCTGCCGGACAGAGTGGAACCGATGGCGTTTGGCGACTACCCCACAGCCATGACATGGTGCGAGGCCGAGCGGCTCAACCTCGTTGTCGGCACACGCACAGCCGAGGCACTCGGTCTCTTCGAAATCGCCTGGAAGCTGGCCTCCGCGCTCTTCAGCTTCCTCTACGTTCGAAGCTACTTCGAGGACTGGACCGAGATGTACACGGTCGGTTGCCGCGCGGCTGCCCGACTCGGGGATCGGCATGCGGAAGGCATGATGCTCAATCGACTGGGTGTCGCGATGAAGGAGATGGGCCGGTTCCTCCAGGCAAGGAGCTGCTTCGAACAGGCACTGTCGATACGGCGCGAGGCCGGCGACCGAAGCGGGGAAGCGACCACGCTGAGCAATATCGGCCTCTGCCTGACAGGTCTCGGGCAATCAGATCGGGCGATCCCCATCTTCCACCAGGCGCTGACGATCGCGCAGGACGCCGGAGATGACTGGACCAGGGCGTGGACACTTCACAATCTTGGTACGGCGCAGGCAGGCGTGGGTGAACTCGACGCAGCGCAGCGCTCCCAGGAAGAAGCTCTGACGTTGGCACGCCGACTCGACGATAAGATCGTCGAGGGGCTCGCACTCCAGCAGTTGGGCCTGATCCACCACACTCTCGGCAACTATGACGACGCCCTCGCCACACAGCGGGACGCTCTCAGTGTCGGACGTTCTCTCGGGCATCGGACGATCGAGGCGGCCGTACTTCTCAACACGGGCGAGACCTTGCAGGGCAGGGGTTGGGCGCAGGAGGCGTTGGCCGCATACACCGAGGCTTCGATCCTGTTCGAGGCGATGGGCAATCGCAGGATGACGGCGAACAGCCTCGCCAGAATCGCCCGCGTGATGGGTGACAGTGGCCTGGGCCAGGCGGATGAGATTCAGGCGATCATGGAGCGCGCGAACGACTCAGGAATATCGAAGAACACGTGAGTCGTATGCCCGCACCGCATCCATCGATTCGGCTTCCAGGAATTCCGTCATCCCGAAAGTCGCGAAGAGGTTCGAGAAGCCGGCCAGCACGACCTTGTCTCCCCGGCAGAAGGTGACGATGAAATGGAAGGTCGCAAGGATGCCGGACTCACTGGTCACCTGCGGTTCCACCGTGAAGGATGAGTCCCGTCCTATCCGGGCCCGCTGCCTGCCGGTTATGAATGTACGGGCGGGGCTGAGACCGGCGGCAATCTTCCCATGGTCACGCTCGGCCAACGCCTGCAACAGATCCGTGGGTGCGCCGCTTTCGAACCAGGGAACAGTATGGCCGATATTCTGCTGCCCGGAGACGTCCGTCGTACTGTTCGTGTCATTCCGCACACTCTGACACCGCATCTGACGGTCCGCATAGTCATACAACTCGGCGAACTCCATACCCACAGCGGCGTACTCCACCGTCTTGACTGTCACATCGAGCGTCGCAGCGATATGTCGGCGAACCGCCGAGGAGCTCCCACCGTAGAGACTCATCTGGAAATCCCCGATCATTCCAGAACTCCGGTGCACCGGCGAGCAGTACAGAAATAACAGGCTCTCCTCATCGACGAGAGCCTCCGAGCGGGGCCAGTGGGAAACCTCCCGCAGGGAGGCGAACGTCGTGCGCCTGAAGTCAGGCGGATCACCGACAAGGACACTCATGCCATGAGGGGGCGGCGCGTACCATCCGCACGGCTCGATCGCCGAATTCTTACCCAGCTCTGCGAGCCACCTCTCGCAAACTGCCGCCTCACTCATGCCCAACCCTCGTTCGACCAGTGCATTCTCTGCGGCACGGGCAGCAGCACCTCGTGTCAACATTATCGCATCCAGCCGCGCGGCACTCTCTTCGATCGCCATGGACCCACCTCCCCTCATCGTTGAACACATTGACGTCGGTCAAGGCTGAAGCCGACTCCCTGCATGCAGAGGTCCGAATACGACGGGCATGGCGATCACCTGTGGCCCTGCGGGTAGCTCCAGTCCTTGCCTATCCCGCCGTACTCCGAGAGCGGGACGAGCCGCTCCCGCTCGGACATGCGGTCGGTGTAGAGGATTCCGTCGAGATGATCGACCTCATGGGCCACCATCCGGGCCGCACCATCATGAAAGACCCGGATCTCACGGTTGCCCGCCAGGTCCTGATACTCCACCTTGACACTCCGCGGTCGGGCCACACGCCCCCTGACGTCGAAGAAACTCAGGCACCCCTCGAACTGGACGTCAGTCTCCACGGAAGCCTCAACGATCCTCGGGTTCACGAGAAACAGGTCCCTACCGCTGTCCAGTCGGATCAGAACGGCAGCACGGGTGATCCCGATCTGAACCGCCGCTATGCCTTGACCCTTCCCGAACCGATGGACGCGCGCCAGCCGGTCGAGGGCACGGCTGGTCAGACACAGCACCTCCCGACAACGTTCGAGCTCAGTCGGAAGGTCAAAGATGGTCGACCTCTCCCGTAGCAGCATGTTGTCACTCTGGACAATTCCCGCCGCCAGCATGGTCCTTCGCGCGGTCAACGGGACCGCATACTCGTCACTGTCGGCGACTGCCTTGTCCGGTCGCCATTCAAACCGGAACACTGAGTCCTGGTCGGCGCGCAAGGTCGACCACGTGTAGATGTCAGAACCCCGGTGCCGAACGCATTCCAGAGCGGAGACAGGCAGCGCGGCAGCGGTGCCTGTGAGCTGGTAACCCGACATCACCATTCGTAGACCGACGGAGAAGCTGATCGTCACCGCCATGACGAGCGTCGGACTGCGCACGACCCGCTGGAGCCACTTGCCCCATATTTCGGAGCTGATCTCGTATCCGAATTCAAGGTCAGCCTCACCACCGGGACCGATAAGAGGACCCCCGACCTCATCCGCAAGGTGCAGACGGATCTCCTTGTAGGCGGCGCCATCGTAGATGAGGTCCCAGGTGATAGACCGCGAGTTGCACGTTGGAGCAAATCCCAGCTCTGCCATCTCAAGTGGATGTCGCTGATGATGGCTACGTGACCGCTCAGGATTCCCGGGGTAACGGTCAACGGAGATCCTGACGATATAGCTCGACACCGATCTGCTGCCCGTGTTGACGATACGGCGGGAATGACGGATCCTGTAGGTCTCCCCATCGAATTCCAAAAAGGTGTGATCGTGTCGGACAAGGATCCCCGCCACTTCCGCTTCACGTTCCTCGGATGAGGCGGGTGCCGTGTCGATTCCGCCAGACCACTGCACAGCCGATTCGACAACGGCACCGCCTGCCTGGAGCACCTCGTCGACACGAACGACGAGATCGTGAGACGGGATGGCGTGACCGGATTCCAAATGGTGCACATATGCCGGCTCGCATCCGACCAGTGCAGCCAGCCGGTCGGGGGAGTAACCCCGCACATCCCGCCAATGCTTCAGGGCAACAACAAATGATGAGGAACGCACGGCGTGGAAGGCCATGGCGGAGTCCTTTGCTCAACGGATATTGCTTGACCTGCCGTCAGCCAACCCTAGCAGGCCGCGTACTGACATGGCGTGTCGTCAATACTCACGACCCGTTGCTGCCGGAGGCTTCAGCTGACTCTGATGGCGTGTGAACGGATCCTCAGAGATCGGTGCCAGGTCGCCCTCTCACCTGGTGATGATGTTGGAGCACACGGGCTTCGCAGTGGATGGTGCCCGGTGGGCCGGCGGCCGGCGGTGAGGTGGCGACCTGTGGGGTGTTGCAGATCGGCGGACGCGAGGTTCAGCTGGCACACGCCGCTCACCGCCTTCCAGAGCGTGCTGACGTGTTCGGGTGGGCGACGTGGCCGACAGGAGAGCCGTCAATGCCGACCACCGGGGGCTCGGTATGCGGGAGCCGGTGGAGGTCGCCACCGTCACCACAGACCGGTCGGCCAGAGCAGGCCACGACCGGGTGCGTCTGCGTCACCGGCCGACCTCGCGAATGCGAATGCCATGTAGTGTGCGGTCCACGCCTGAGCCGCCCTGCCGCCGGTGACGTGGTCAGCCAGGACGGCGCTGCGGTCGCCGACCGGTCAGCGGATGCGCGCTCGCACACGGTTGAAGGGCACCACGCCGAGAGGCGCTCTGTCATCGTCTTCCGAGACGGACATGGTCGGCGTGGCTGCTCACATCCGGCCGCCCGCGGTGCCTGGTCCACAACCCGCCAGGCTGATCCCCGTCCAGGAAGCTTCAGGGCACCGGATCCTCCAGCCGCTGGAGGATCTCCTCACTGAGCTGCCAACGATCCTCGTCCTCACCGAACCGCTGGCCGCGAACGCGCCGGATGATCCCGGCCAGCTGTCGCCGTCGCGCCGGATCCAGGCTCTCGATCAGATGAAGAGCCAGAAGCATCGCATGGAACTGCTCGAACGCACTGCGCGGATCTTCGATCGCCGCGAACGCCGCATCGACATCCCACAACTCGGGCCGGGCCTGCATCATCGCGAGCGCTGTGATGCGCTGCCCATCCGTTCCCTCACGCAGCCACCGCGCGACCTCGGCCGCGTCGAACGCCTGCTCGGCCCCCAGCCTCCGGGCCCGGGCAACCACTCGCTCCAGAGCGTCCGTGCGGGCGGCTCCCGACGGCATGGACTCACGCAGGGAACGGTAGTGATCCGCGATCGGGCCTGCCGCGTCGAGCAACGCCCGGGCCTGCGCCCGCAGCCGGTCGGCCTCGACGAGGTCACCGCGACGCTCGGTCTCCTCAGCCAATGCGAACATCTGCGCCGCCGAGGCTCGTAGCCGAAGCTTGGCACCACCGAACTCGAAGCTGTCAATGTGATTGCCGAGCAGAGCAAGGACGATCAGGATGCCGCCGAAGCCGAGCAGCACGCCACTACCGGTTCCGTTCTCGGTGGCGAACACCGCCAGCACCCCGGCCGTGAACGATCCGACGCCCAGCCCGCCCAGCAGCAGGCGCACACCGATGGTGAGAGGCGACGACGTGGAGACGTGCGCCATGGACCACTCCCTGACTAGGTTGTCGCGAACATGTCACGCCGCCTGTTCGGCGTCAAGCGGCCTTGAGGACCTCGTCCAGGTGCCACTCCAGAGAACTCCTGACCCGGCCTGTCGGCCCGGCGCGGCGGCACGGCGATCAGCTCTCCCGCCCTGGCGTGGCGCGACTGGTTCAACGTCTGCGCTCGGACGTCCCGGGCCGTGCAGGAGGTCGGGCAGCCGGAGGTGTTGTCTGACCTGGGCAGCCGACGCTACGGCAGCTGGCGCCTGGAACTGTCCTGTCAGCTCGATGCCGCGCCTCCGATCCGGGTCGGGATCTGTCTCGCGGCATCCACCGCAGATGGCCGGCGGCACAACGCGTTCGTGGCGCCGCCCGCACGGATTCAGGCTGATGACGACCTGCGGCACAGGCGCCACTCAGCGGGGCGCGGAGCTGTCGGCGGAACGGAGCAGCGAACGCGCGGCCGCGTCGAAGATCTCCGTCATGAGCGCGGTCAGCTGCCGGTCGTCGAGCGCTTCGGGACTGATCAGCACGGCCATCCGGTTCATCCGTACCGCGGCGTTACGGAACAGTCCCGTACGGGGCAGCTCGGGATGACGCTCGACGTGGGCCAGGTGGGCCGCCGCCATGGCGCGGGCGGTGCGGGGATTGCCCCCGAGACTGACCGGGCGTTCCAGGAGTCCGACCGCCTCGTCCTCATACAACCGGCCGCCCACGTCCTCGCCGAGGACGTGGATCCTGGTCCAGAGGCGACGGAACACGTTGCGGGGACGACCGACGAGTCGCTCGTAACGCGGCCTGCGGTCGGGATTCGGCCAGCGCCACAGCGCGACGTCAGGCAGCAGTACGAGGCTGAGGAAGGACCAGACGTCCTCCGAGGCCGCGTCGGCGGGCAGGATCCGCATCCGCCGGTACAGTTCAGCGGCGATCCGCCGGTCGAAGTCGGTGCCGGCGTAGCGGCTGATCGGCGTGGGCCAGCCGCTGCCGTGGGCGATCTTACGGACGGCCTCCTGGACCTCGACGAGCGTCTCCCGCGGAACGCGGTTGGGTGCGGTCGGGTACCAGGTGGCACGCGGATGGGTGGTCGACGAGGCGACCACGAGCAGTTCAGGACTGTCGACCGTGGAGTGGGAGTGCAGGAGCTCCTCGGCGACACCCGCCGGCAGGCGGGGGTAGACCCATTCAGCGGTCATGGAACCATCACCCCCAGCGCGGCCTGGATACCGGCCTCGAACTCGCCCGGGTCGATGTCCCGGTCACCACGCAGATCGTGCAGAGTCCGTGCCGGGAAGCATCTGCGCAGAAGGTTGACCAGCATGTCGCCGAGGGTTCCCTGCTCGTAGCCGGCATCCGGGTCCAGCTCGTCGTGATCCAGCGCGTGCAGCACCATCTGCCGGGCCACATCGGCACGGATGAGCTCGGCGAGGACCTTCGATCCGGCACCGGCGGGCGAACTGATTATGGATTCGACCGCCGGGTGGTCGGTGTTCAGATACAGCCGGATGCTGCCGGTGTCCGACGCGTCCAGATCCCTGCCACAGTTCAGGTACCACAGCGCCCGCCGCCCGCCGGCGATCCCCGCTCTGGCGAAACTGAGCTGCACGACAGGGAACCGGCTGCCGGCGCCTTCGAGGGCGACCCGGGTCGCGGTCTGCCACAGGATGCTTCCCGGCCGCCGCGGCGCCAGGGGTCCGGCGTCCGGGTCCGTCGCGGCGAGCACCACGCGGAGGCTCAGGTGCAGCACACCCCCCGCCTCGGCACCCGGCACGTCTGCCGTGAACACGGTGCCGCCGGCCGACAGCACGGTGACCGGGCCGTTGCCCCGCATGCCCGTGCCCGAGGTGTGCCAGGTCACCAGACCGAGGACCCGGGCACCGGAGGTCAGGGTGCAGTCGTCGAGCAGCCCGGGCAGGTCGACGGTGGCCGGCCAGTGCACGCTGAGGTTGGTGAAGTAGTCCCAGTCGGGAAGGGCCTGCCCCCCGGCCACCTCGACGCCGGTGCTGGTGCGCACCATTGGGTCGGCGGCCAGGATGCGTTCCTGCACGGGCAGCAGGAACCCGACGCTGAGCGGAGGGCCGGTCATGTGGTCACGGCCTCCTGACGCACCACGAGGGTGACAGCGGCATCGGCGGGCTGGGTGACGCGGACGTTCCAGGCGCCGGCCGTGCCGGGCGTGACGGTCAGACACTCACCCTCGTGGACCGAGTCCTCGGTGCGGCTGTGCCAGCCGACCACCGTCACCGGCACGTCGCCGTCCGGTCGTTCAGGGTGCCCGTCCGCGACCGCGACGAGCGGTTCGGCGATGAGGACGACCCCGTCTCCAGCGGACCGGTTGTCCAGATCGACGGGGAAATCGGCGCAGACACCCCGGTCGGTCATGGTCAGTCGCGGCCGGGTGTGGAGCCTGACGGTCACCGTGCCCCGGCGTGGGCGTGGCGGCGGAGGTGTGCCGGGTCGTCGGGGTTCCGTCGGCGGCTGGCTCGTGCCACCACCGCCGGGCTCCCCGCCAGCGGCCGTGGCTGCGCCACCCTGGCCGCCGCCGTCGGTCCAGGTGCCCGCCCCCGGGGCCGCGCCGGCGGTGGGGCCGGGCTCGGGGATACGGGTGTCGGTACCGCCGGGCTGGGTGTCCAGCAGTGTGCCGAGCAGGGACGCCAGCCGGGTGACGCCGACCTGGTCGGTCGTCTGGGTGACGTCGACCGGGTCCACGACCCGACGGTCCCTGAAGACACCCTCCAGCCGGTTGATCGCCTGACTGACCGGGTTGCGGGCGTAGCGTTCACGTTGGGCACGGCCGGGCTGCCACCGGTCGTGTGTCGGTGGTTCCGCCGCTGCGAAGAAATCATTGAGCCGCGGGTCGGCGACGAACACCCCGGTGATCACCTGGCCGGAGGGGTCGGGGGCGACCGGGTGGTACTCGACGACCAGGCGTGGGTCACGCATCAGCGCGACCTCCGCGGGAGGCCGTTCGTGTGCGCCGACGGCCCCGGCCAGCCGGGTGCGCCAGGCGAGCACACCGAGTCGCTGCTGCGGGCGGGAGCCGTTGATCTCCTGGATGTTCCAGGGCCAGCGCTGCACCGGAACACCGTCTCCCTCCAGGAGCCTCAGACAGTGGTGGTACGCCTCGACGAAGGGTCCGAGGTGATCGTCGGAGGACGGTTCGGGGTACGGCACGGCGCGGCCCCCGCAGGTGAACGCGACGCGCAACGCGGGTCGGGCACCCGGGGCGGCGGTCAGATGGGGCCATGCGTAGTCGGCGGCGGTCTGGGCGAGAGTCTCCACGACGTCGCGCAGGCCGGTGTCCTCGTCGAGCCGTGGGGCGAGCACCATGATGCTGGTCCCGGTCCGGTCACCGGTCAGCCTGCGCATGCCGAGCAGCTCGGCGAACTCCTCAGCGACCTGACCGATGAGCGGTTCCGCGCCGACCTCCCGGTCGGGTCGGCCCCACCAGTGCCGGCCGGTGTGGCGGAGCCCGTCAAGGTCGTACGGCCCGGTCAGCGCCATCGCGATCAGGCGTGACGTCGGCCGCCCCCTGACGATCGTGCGGGTGAAGATCACCACTGTGGCGCAGGCACTGGCCCTGAACAGCACGGCCTTGCCGTAGCCGTAGGTGCCTGCGGCGAATCCCTTCGCCGGGTCGCGGCCGATGTTGCGGACCAGGTCGACGAAGTCACGCCTGTCCGGGCTCGACCGGTCGGCGCGGGTCGGCCCACCCAGACCGTGGGTGCCGGAGTCGGTGACCGTGAGGACCTCGATGGGGTCGCCGGCCTCGAGCAGACCACCCAGTGCACCCGGCGGCCGCTCCCGCAGCAGCCCGTTGGCGAGCGCGTCGAACTGGGCCGCCTTCAGCCGCCACGCGTCGATGCTGAACCTCACGCCGCCGGCCGGGTCCTCCCGGGCGTCCCAGCTGTTCTGCAGCGTCTCCCGGAGGAAGACCTGCCAGAAGTCCATGGAGAACGTGCCCAGGGTCTGGCTGACGGAGTGCCCGTCGATGCTGCCGTGCGGGGCGAACCGTTCGGCGAACATTGCCGGAGTGCTCATGAGGCGGCCAGCAGGTCGACGATCGCCGGTCCGCTGTCGTCCAGTGCGCCCGGCACGGCGGTGAGATCAAGCGTGTACCGCAGCCGCCGCACGTGGTCCAGGACCCCGGGCTCGGTCAGCGATCCAGGTATGATGCGCGGAAATCCGGCCTCGCTGACCAGATAGGTGCGTCTGCTGCCGGGGCCGAACGCGACGGCACGGTAGGCCGCCGCGTCCACCGTGCGGTATCCGACCGCGGTCAGAGACCGGAGCAGACCGTGCCGGTCGATGCCCGTCCCCAGCAGCCGATCGACGGCGTCGGGAACCGTGTCGCCGCCGGGGGCACCGCGTTCCATCTTCTCGACGTACAGGTACAACCGTGTTCCGGGCCGCTCCTGCAGCTGCCCGATGCCGTGGATGTCGACCTGGACACTGTCGCGCAGGGTGGTCGCCTTCACCTCCACGCCGGCCCTGGGCGCGGTGAAGTCCGCCCGGCCAGCGTCCGGTCCGGTCCACAGTCCGACCGCCGCGGCCGCGTCGACGGCGGCGATCTGCTCCATGAAATGCAGCTCCGCGAGCAGGCCGGCGAGCTTCTCCGCACCCAGCAGCGGACCGGAGGAGGGGCCGAGCAGGTCACGCCACCGGTCGAGCACAGCCAGACACGTCAGGCCCGGGCGGTCCGGGTCGGCGGCGAGCCGGTCGGTCATCTCGTCGACGAGCACCGCGAACAGGTCACGCAGTTCGATCATCTCGCAGCTGACGTCAACGTACCGGTCCGCGGGGGAGGTGGGTTCGTCAACGAGCCGGCGGGTGGTGATCCTGACGCCGCGGCTGCCGGTGTCCTCGACGGGACGTTCCCCTTCCGCCAGGGGCACCAGCAGGTGCCGCCGACCGTGGACGTCGATGCCGTGGGCGACCGGCCCGGCCGCGACGCGCGTGTCACCCTGCCGTACCCGCAGTCCGGTCGGCGCGCCCGCGTGTTCAAGGAGACCGAAGACGGTCTCGGCGCGGTCAGCCACGGGCACGGCCGGTGCCACCTTTCTCGCCCACACGCTCGTCCTCCGCGTCGAGGGCCTCGATGTCGAGGGCGTCGACCTCGTCCGGCGGTGGGGCGATGTCCGACAGGTCGACCGAGACGTAGTCCTGCTCCTCCGGTCCCCACGCCTCCGGGAAGAACAGGCCGACGCCGATGACGTGCCGCACCGCGTCCAGCGAGGTGCGCGGGTACCTGCCCTGCCGATGCGTCTCATCCACGGAGTCCCTGCTGATCGGATACAGGCACAGCAGGCCGACCGGTCCGAGCTGGCCGTCGCGGTGGATTCTCAGCTGCTCGTCGGTGACCTTGTCCGTGCCGATGCGCGCCCGGATCTCCGCCGCCGGCGCGGCCAGATCCGCGACCCGGTCCCAGGTGGACACCAGGGACTTGATGTCGGCGTAGCTGTCGGGCGTGCAGAGGCGGCTGCGGTTGATGAGGTTCACCCCACGGCCGCCCAGCTCCATCCACCCGAGGCGGTTCTGCGCCTGCTCGACGATGACGATGTTCCAGGTCCGCAGCGCTCCATGGCGGTTCTGCTTGGCGATGTAGTCACGCAGCGCCCCCGGGCGAAGCTGCGGGCTGCGTTCGTGGAAGCGGTACTCCCCGAGGAACGTCACCACCTCTCTGACCGGCACGTCCTGCAGCACACGGCGTCCCGCCCGGGCCGGTGATTCCGTCACACCCGAAGCCGCGGCGGCCCGTCGCAGCAGACGGTCCGCGGCGTCGATGTTGTGCTGCAGCCAGTCTGCGTCGTGGTGGTGGAACTTGATGGTCTGCGCGATCTGGCAGCTGTAGCTGTTCTTCACGGTGATCCCGGCCCGCATCTTCGCCGCGGAGGTGACCGCGAGCGCGGGGTGCTTGCGGATCTTCACGGCGAGCTGCAGGGGACTGAGGTGCTCATCCTCGTACCGGCGGATCTGCTGCCGGATCTCCGCCTCCACCGTCGCCAGGTCGAGGAACCAGGATGCGAGATCGGCCGTCATCCAGATCCGGGGCAGATCCTGGTAGCCGGGGCGGTATCCGAACCACCGTCCCATCTGCAGCAGCGTGTCGTACGCCGAGGCCGCACGGACGAAGTAGCTGCAGACCAGCCCTTCGAGCGTCAACCCGCGGGCCAGGGTGTTGCCACCGATGGCCACCGCCGTGACCGGCGCATCCCCGTAGGCCAGCCGGTCATCGGACTGGTAGTTGTCGATGACCACCCGGACGTCGTCGAGGACCGGCAGGATGTGCGGGGACAGGTCCTGCCAGGCGACCGGATCCAGGCCCATCAGCTGTGCCGGCAGCCTTTCAGCCTCGGCGAGCCAGTCGCTGTGCAGCTGCTCCCAGGCGTCGGCGTCGTCGCCGCGCAGCTCCTTCGTCAGGATTTCCAGGTGATCGCCAACGCACAGGGCGAGGCGTTGGTGGGCCGCCGCCCGCATGGATGTGTGGACGAGCATGGTGGAGTCGCTGGCGTGGCCGTCCCGGGACCGACGGGCCGCGGTCGCGAGAATGAACCAGCGCAAGGCGGCGGCCAGGCTCGCCGACATGGTCGGATGCCACCCGTCGACGCCGTCCCTGCCGCGCGGCGGCTGCACCTCGTGGATCTCGTCGTCGGGAACGTCCCGTATGACGTCCAGGCCCTCGTCCGCACCATCCTCCTCATGGGCGAGCAGATCACGGCCGAAGATCGTCTCCGCGCCGAAGTATCCTTCCGGTCGCGGCAGGTCGACGATGAAGTTCGCGGGATACAGATCGTCCGGAACCGTCGGGTCGATCAGCAGATTGGCGAACGGGGTGGCGGTGTACGCCACGTAGGCGACCTTGGGTTTGGCCAGGATCCGACGGATCAGGTTGTTGATCACCGACTGGCGTCGGCGTGATCCCACGTCGATGCTGGCCTGGTCCGCCTCATCGTCGATGACCAGGATCGGGCAGTCCTGCAGGACGCTGCCGGCCTGATCGAGGAACGCAGTCAGGCGGCGCAGCCGGTACGGGTTCTTCTTGACCACGGCCAGCAGCCGGTGATCGGGATTGCCGAGCAGATTGGCGGCGTTGCGCCGGTCGGCGTCGAAGTCAGACGTGCTGCCGGTGAGCAGATGCCAGCGTCCGTGGGCGTCTCCCACCAGCATCTGCTCCAGCCGCTGCTGGGTCTGGGAGCGGAGGTTGTCGGTGATGCCGGACAGCACGATGATCAGCCGGTATCTCACGTCGCACAGCTTCGCCGCCACCGCCATGAAGTTGGTGGTCTTCCCGCTCTGCACGAATCCGAGCACCAGCCCTCTGGCACTGATCTGCTCGTCGCTCGACCGGGGAAGCATCTCGACCACCTTGGTCGACGCGGTGTCGATGGAGGTCAGCGCGCCGTCGGACAGTCCGGACGCGGTCAGCCTCTGGTGCAGCGCGGGCCAGAAGACATCCTCAGGCTGCGGGCCGGCGTACCACGGGTCCGTCAGACGCTTCGGGTCCTTCAGTGAGGCCGGGTCGCGCAGATCGCGGATGCGTCGGGTCTGGATGTCGTAGGCGACCAGGGCGCGGTCCAGCACGTCGGCGGGAACATACCGGGCCAGTCGCCGACGGACCCCCTCGATCGTGCCCCCTCCGTACATCGCGTTCGCGATGTGCGCCATGAGGTCCCGGACCTCCTCATCAGCCACAGGCTCCGACACCGCTGACCGCCCTCTCTGTCCGATGCGTCCTCCGCGCATCCGCAGGCGGCCATCGACGACCCGGCGCGCCGTCCCTCCGGTCCGGCGGCCGGTCGATCAGCAGCCCGTGTCCGACGGCGCCTGCGGTCCCCGAGATTCCCGGCGTCGGCCGGGGCGCAACCTGCACCCTGCTCACGCCCGCCTGACGGACTTCAATATTAAAGTCGTGGCGCAACAGAACTGCCTCGGTCGAAAGGCCGGGCAGATCGACGGAAAGGTCGGTCCGCTGGACGGATCGACCGACGGGGCCACGGTCGGGTCGGTGCTGCGCCGTCGTCCGCGCGCACAGCCGCCCGCGATGGCCGGCCCGCCTCCGGCGACCACAGCGCTGATCAGGTGGCGGAGACCGGCTCGACCGCGGCCGAGGAGACCCTCCCGCCGCAACGCGAGGATCATCTGCCTTCCATCACTCTCCACCATCGCGGGTTCGGGCTGCCCACCGGTACGGGAGGCAGTTCAGTCCCGGTGCCGGGACCGCGACATGTTCGAGGGCGTGACAAGCGCAGCCAGCCGCCCGGTCATCGATCTCACCTGCTCCTCCGGTGGGAACGGCATCACCCGGTCCACCGCTCCGCCAGGTCCGGTGACATCCTCACCCTGCTCGATACGCCGCAGGGCCCGGTCATCGCAGCATGGTGGACCACAACGGTGGACGCCCCGATGAGGGTGTCCTTCATCGGCAGGTCGCTGGCACTGCCCGGAGGTACTCCGATGCCGAAGCTGTCGTCGTCGATCCGTACCCCTCCACCCACACCCCGACGCGATCGAGCCGGGCACGTTCGGCTGCCCGGCGCCCACGCCGCGGTGTCGGGAAGCCGGGCTGCAACGAGCCGAAGGTCAGCATCGGAGCCGCTCAGATTGACGCATCTCCCCGGTCCACCGTCACCACACCCTTCGTGGAGCCCGGGCGTCCGTGTCCGGTCGTCCTGCCCTCCGCGCGGACCAGGGTGACACTGCGCGGTGGCAGTGCGACGCGGGCACGAGCATTCCCGACAGATCACACCAGAACACCATGAGGAGGACGTGCTCCGTACATTCCATGTCATCGCCGGAGTTGCCGCCCACGAGGCATGACCGGCCGCGCCCGGCATCGGATCGGTACGCTGGCCGACGGCCGCCTGAAACTGTGCGGCCGGAGTACCGACAGGAGGCCCGGTGTCGTCGTCGCAGACCACACGACCACCAGCCCCGCTGAACGCCGCCGTCAGCGCACAGATGCGCCGCATGCCCCGGGCATCCTCCGGGCCCGAGGTCGCCGTGCGGCGGGAACTGCACCGCCGCGGACTGCGGTTCCGTCTGCACCCCGCGACCCTCCCGGGGCGCCCGGACATTGTCCTCACCCGGGCCCGACTCGCGATCTTCATCGACGGGTGCTTCTGGCACTGCTGCCCGCAGCACGGCGTCATGCCCCGCAACAACCGGGAATGGTGGCAGGCCAAACTGCACCGCAACGTCGAACGCGACCGGGAGAAGGACGCCGCACTGGCGGCCCTCGGCTGGCGGACACTGCACTTCTGGGAGCACGAGCGCCCCCACGACGTGGCGGACGTCGTCGAACGCACGTGGCGGCAGCTGCGCGACGCGCGAGGGACCGGACCAAGATCATGACGTGGTCTGTGACATCCTGGTCCTGACGGACGCACAGACGGAGGTGTCACATGCCAGGCGGAGCTTGGTTCGACGTCGCCCCCTCGGCGGCACGGCTCACCGGATCCCTGCGCGACATCGGCTACGACTTCCCCACCGCGGTCGCCGACATCGTCGACAACAGCATCGCCGCCGGCGCCACCCACGTCGAGATCATGATCGAGTTCGACGGGCCCGACTCGCGGGTCTACATCGCCGACGACGGGCAGGGCATGTCCCCCGGCGCGCTGCTCGAAGGACTCCGCTTCGGCAGCCGACGCGCCTACTCCGACGGCGACCTCGGCAGGTACGGGCTCGGGCTGAAGACCGCATCCCTGTCCCAGTGCCGCTCCGTCGCCGTGATCAGCCGCAGCTCACCGACGGTGGTCCGCACCAGCGCCCGGGTCCTCGATCTGGACGTCGTCGAGGAATGGGACCAGTGGATCGTCATCGACCCCGGATCCGACCCGCACGTGGCCAGAGCCCGCCAGTGGCTGGCCGAAGGCACCGGCACCGTGGTCCTCTGGCGCAACCTCGACCGCGTGCTGCCCGAGAAACGTCCGGAGGGCGGCTGGGCCCGCCGCCGCCTCGAGGCCCTCGCCGAGAAGACCACCGAACACCTCGGCATCGTCTTCCACCGTTTCCTCGAGCGACGCCGTGGCCACCCGACCCTGGTCATCACCGTCAACGGTCAGAAGGTCCAGCCGTGGAACCCGTTCGCCCCCGACGAGCCGGCCCTGACGGAACTGCCGCCGCAGCGATTCGAGATCGCCGCCGGCGACACGTCCGGACACGTCGGTCTGCGTCGCTACGTCCTGCCGGCACGCGACAGGTTCTCCAACGTCACGCAGTTCGAACGGATGTCCGGACCGCTGAACTGGAACCGGCAGCAGGGCCTCTACATCTACCGGGCCGACCGGCTGGTCCAGTGGGGCGGCTGGAACGGGATCCGGGGCATCGACGAGCACACCAAACTCGCCCGGGCCGCGCTGGACTTCAGCACCGATCTCGACGCGATGTTCAACATCAACGTGGCGAAGATGCGGGTGAGCCTGCCGCCGCAGCTGCGCCAGATGCTCGAATCACCGGTCAACGAACTGTGCGTCCACGCCAACGACGCCTACCGCCGCAGCTCCCGCCCCGCTGAACGGCCGGTCCCCGCGGACCTCGGCGCCCCCGCCGAGGTGCGGGCCGTCGCGCAGGCCGCCACGACCGCCGGTCTCGCCGTGCGGGCCGCCGCGATGCAGGCCGGCGAGTGGGCGGCGTGGCAGCGCATCGCCGCCGTCCTGCGTGAACAGGCACCCGACATCGCCGGGATGCTCGGCCTGGACTGATCCGGGGCTCAGAACAGGCGCAGCGGATCGACCCTCGACTCGGCGCACAGTTTCTGCAGCGGGCACGCGTCACACAGCGGCTCCACCGGCCGGCACAGACTGTTGGCCAGATCCACCAGACCCAGGTGCGCGCGCCGCGCGTCGGTGTCGCCCCCGATCATCCGCGCCACCTCCAGACGGCCGTCGGTGAGCCGGTTGCGTTTGTCCACCGGGTCGCCGCTGAACCGCGCCGCGACCCGCAGCACCCCCTTGGTCACCAGCACCGGCTCCTCGGAGTCCTCGACGCCGCCGGGGACCACGAGCACCGCCAGGTCCGCGACCGCCTCCGTCAGACCGGGCACCCGGCGCAGCTTCACATCGTCGCGCAGCACCGCCGGGTTGTCCGCCAGCCGACCGGCGAGCTCCAGGATGGTCCCGGCCCGCGGCGACCGGGACGCCCAGCCGCTGATCTCGACCAGGTCCGCCTCGTGCAGAACCGTGTCCTGGGGCTGCCGCCACCGCGCCAGCAACGGCCAGATGAACCGCACCACCTCGGCCGGGGCCCGGTCCAGCAGCATCTCGGCCTGGATCACCTGCCACCGGGTCTGCGCCCGCAGCCACGGAATGCCGCGCACCTCGGCGCTGTCGAACCACGCCGCCAGCAGCGCCGCGACATCCCGGGTCGTGGCCGCCGCCGGTCGCGGATCATCCAACGCGTCACGCACCGCCCCGGCGAGGTGCTCCCCCAGCAGCGGCGGAACCGCGTTGCCGATCTGCCGGAACGCCGCCGAGGGCGGACCGGCGAACCGGAACCAGTCCGGGAACGTCTGCAGCCGCGCCGCCTCACGCACCGTCAGCGTCCGGTTCTGCCGGGGATGGATGTACCAGTACCCGTCCTTCGCGATGTGCGCGGTGATGGTCCGCGACAGGTTGTTCTCATCCAGCCGCTTGTACTTGTCGTCGAAGATGTCGTCCCGGTACCGCTTCACCTCCGGCGGCAGGTCCCGGTACCGGGTGGTCGCATCCATCGCCTCGAACGCCCGCGCGTCGTCCTCCCGGACCGGTCGGGTGATGTGGTCGAAGACCTTGTGCTCATCCGCCGACGACACGTCCGCACGCATCCGGCGCTGGAAATCGCTGGACGGGCCGTCGTAGTCGCTCCATCCGGCGGCCCCGCCCTCCGGACGCCAGCCACCCTCCACCGGCGGCAGGTCCCCGATCGCGTTCCACACCGTCACACGTTCCGGCTGCTCATCCGGCCACGCGAAGCTCGTCCCGTCGCGCAACGCCACCAGGATCAGTCGCTGACGGAACTGCGGCACCCCGTACCGGAACGTCTCCACCGACCGCTCCTCCACCGAGTAGCCGATCGACTCCAGCTCATGGACCATGGTCCGGAGAATGAACATCTCCTTGTCCAGTGCCATGTCCGGCACGTTCTCCATCAGCACCGCCGGCGGCCGGGCCGTACGCACGATCTCCAGGAACGACCGCCAGAGATCCCGGCGCTCGTCGTAGGGATCACGCAGACCGTTACGCACCCGATGCCGGATCTTCGACCGTCCGGCCTTCGAGAACGGCTGACACGGCGGGCCACCCGTGAGCAGCTCGACACCGGCGGCCGTGATCAGACCGGCCACCTGCCGGACCCGTTCCGGATCGCCCAGATCCCAGTCGACCGTCAGCCCACCGTGGTGGTGCCGGTGGGTCTCCACCGACTCCGGGTCGTGGTCGACGGCCATCACCACGTCGTACCCGGCCGCCCGCAGCCCCAGGCTCAGACCACCCGCACCACTGAACAGATCCGCGGCCGGCCGCCGTCCCGCCCGCCGCACCGCGGCCGCATGCCGGACCAGCCCATCCTCGTCGCCGCACGCCTGCGGATGCGGATCCAGGCGGACGAACGGACCCCGGACCAGCCGCACCCCGTATCCGCCGCGACGTGGGGACGGCAGCTGTTCAGCGTCGGCCTCGGTCACGCCCACGCACACTACCGGGGTGCCCGATCCGACGCCCACCGCCACACGGTCAGGTGACCGTCCACCACCGGCCGCCACCACCACAGCGACCGCCGGACGCTGAACGGCCGGCGCGCCGATGGACGATCGGATCGGCCACGCCGGACCGAACGGGCCGATCACGCGGCACGCAGCGCCACAGACAACGCCCTGGCACGCCACCTAGAGTCAGAGGTCCGTCACCCACCTGTACCCTGACGGTCCGGACACTCCGCCCCGTACCGCCCGGTGCCGCCCCCGCGACGCGGCGCCGCCACCGAGCCGCCGGCGCACCGCCGCACGCCAGATGGAGCCGACCAGCACATTGAGCTACGACGTCGTCAACCCCGACCCCGCCGGAACCGTCACATCCCTGAGGTCCCTGGGATACAGCGTGCAGGCGGCGGTCGCGGACCTCGTCGACAACAGCATCGCCGCCGGCGCCCGGACCGTCGACGTGTTCTTCAGCTGGGACGGACCGTCCTCCTGGGTGGCGGTCGTCGACGACGGACACGGGATGGACGCCGCCGAGCTGGTGACCGCGATGACCGTCGCCGCCCGTGGCAGCTTCCGCAACCGCGGCCGCCAGGACCTGGGCCGCTTCGGCATGGGTCTGAAGAGCGCCTCCTTCTCCCAGGCCGGCCGGCTGACCGTGGCCAGCCGCACGGCGACCGACGACGAGGTCGTGCGCACCTGGGACCTGTCCCTCGTCGTCGACTCGGGCGAGTGGCGGCTGCTGCACGGCGCGGACGAGGACACCGCACAGGTCCTCAGGCGGCTGCGTCCCACCGGTGCCGCCGGCACCGCGGTGGTCTGGCGCGCCCTGCACCGCTTCGCCACCGCACCCGACGGCGACAGCCGCGCCGAGAAGCAGTTCTACGCCGAGGCCGCCCGGGTCCAGGACCACCTCGGCATGGTGTTCAGCCGCTTCCTGACCGGCCGCCGACGACTGACGATCACCGTCAACGGCGAACCGGTCACCGCATGGGACCCGTTCCTGACCGACCACCCGTCCGTGCAGCGTCTGCCGGCCGAGGAGATCCCCGTCGGCGCGCACGACGTGCGGATCGAGGCGTTCATCCTGCCCCATCCGCGCCGGCTCACCCCGCCGCAGCTGCAGCGCGCCGCCGGATCCGCCGGATGGCTGGACCGGCAGGGCTTCTACGTCTACCGCCGCGACCGGCTCATCCTCGCCGGCGACTGGCTGGGCATCCAGGGCTTCCGCCGCGACGAACGCTACAACCTCGCCCGCATCGCCCTGGATGTGCCCGCCGAGGCCGACGCCGACTGGGCCATCGACGTCCGTAAGTCGACCGCCGTGCCGCCGGTCGGAATCCGTCGCCACCTGCAGCGCATCGGCACCGCGGCCCGTGGCCGGGCCGCCGAGGTGCTCAGCCACCGCGGTCGCATCGCCGCCCGCGAGCACGGCGCGGAGTTCGTCCACGCGTGGCGCGTCGACCGTCGCGACGGGCACGTCCGCTGCCGCATCAACCGCGAACACCCGCTGGTGCGGGAGGTTCTGCGCGGCGGCCCCGACTCCGCGGTCGACGCCCGGGCGCTGATCAGATTCCTCGAGGAGACCGTTCCCGTCGCGGCGCTGCGCATCATGCACGACGTCGACACGGCCGACGACCCCGAACCGTTCCTCGGCGCAGCCCCCACCGAGGTCACCGACATCGCCCAACGCATCTACACCGCGTTCGTCGCCCAGGGACGCACGCCCCGCGAGGCCCGCGAACGCCTCGCCGTCATGCCCCCGTTCGACCAGCTCGACGGATTCTGGCGACAGACATGAGCCACCCGAGGTGTCCGCGGGACACCGCACCGACCTGGAGGATGCCATGACCGCGCCCACGACCGGGGACGACGACGCCTTGCGGCAGGCCGTCCGCCTCGTCCTCGCCGCCCTGCCCCAGGACCGGCAGCCGACCCCGCAGGAGATCGACTCCAGCATCGACGCCGTCCACAGGCTGCAGCAGACCCTGGGGCACCCCGTCGACCGTCAGGCACTCGCCCGCGAGATCCAGGCCAGGGTGGCGGTCTGGCAGGATGACGCAGTCGGCCTGACCAACGCCGCCGACCACCGTGAATGGCTCGCCGAGGCGAAGGTCGAACGCGGATGGGAGTTCTGGGACCGCTACCGCCGCTACCTCGAGGACGTCCGCATCATGGCGCCCCAGGTCGTGCGACGCCTCGACCAGAGCACCGACCGGATCCTGCGCCAGCTCGAGGACCCGCAGCGCGACGGCCGGTGGCGGCGCACCGGCCTGGTCGTCGGCCAGGTCCAGTCCGGCAAGACGGGCAACTACATCGGACTGGCCGCCAAGGCCGCCGACGCCGGATACAAGCTCATCGTGATCCTCGCCGGCATCCACAACAGCCTGCGCAGCCAGACCCAGCTGCGCGTCGACGAGGGCCTGCTCGGCTTCGACACGCAGTACCAGCAGCGCTACGACCAGGACACCAACAGCGCACGCATCGGCGTCGGCGCGATGCCCGGCGTCAAACGCCTCAAGATCGCATCGCTGACCAACAGCGCCGAGAACGGCGACTTCCGCCGGCAGGTCGCCGCCAACCTCAACCTGCCGATCGGTGACTACCCCGTCGTCCTGGTCATCAAGAAGCACCGCAGCATCCTCGAGTACCTGCGCCGATGGATGATCGAGGTCGAGGGCGAGGCCACCGCCGGAACCACCGAGAAGATCGTCCACGACGTTCCGCTTCTGGTCATCGACGACGAGGCCGACCACGCCTCCGTCGACACCAGCAGGGACGACGACACCGACCCCTCCACCATCAACAGGTCGATCCGTCACCTGCTCAACAGCTTCGACCGGGCCGCCTACGTCGGCTACACCGCCACCCCGTTCGCCAACATCTACATCGACCACGACGCCGACCACGACGTCTTCGGCACCGACCTGTTCCCCGACAGCTTCATCGAGAGCCTGCCCGCCCCCTCGAACTACCTGGGCCCCGAACGGGTCTTCGGACTGCGCGCCGACGACCCCGACGAGACCAGCATCGAGCAGCTGCCGATCTTCCGACCCGTCGACGACCACGACACCTGGATGCCGCAGCGCCACAGGAAGGACTGGACGCCCCCCGAGCAGCTGCCCACCTCGCTCGAAGAGGCGATCGACTCCTTCATCCTCACCTGCGCCGCCCGCCGGGCCCGCGGACAGGTCCGGGAACACAACTCCATGCTCATCCACGTCACCCGCTTCCAGGCCGTCCAGAACCTGGTCCGCGACCAGGTCGACGAGTACGTCGGGCTGCTGCACGACCGGCTGCGTGACACGAAGGGCGACCAGGCCGACCGGGCCCTGACCCGGTTGCGCGAACTCTGGCAGCGCGACTTCACCCCCACCACCGCCGCGTTCCCCGCCGACGAGGCCCCACCGGTGCCCTGGGACCGCGTCGCCGCGGAACTGCGTCCCGCACTCGCGAAGATCGACGTCCGGGCGATCAACGGCACCTCCCGCGACGCCCTGGAGTACTACGAACACCGGCGCACCGGCGTGTCCGTGATCGCCGTCGGCGGCGACAAGCTCTCCCGCGGTCTGACCCTGGAGGGCCTGAGCATCAGCTACTACCTGCGTTCCTCCGCCGCCTACGACACCCTCCTGCAGATGGGACGTTGGTTCGGCTACCGCCCTGGCTACGAGGACCTGTGCCGGCTGTACACCTCGCCCGACCTGCTCGACGCCTACGTCGAGATCACCGCGGCCGACAACGAACTGCGCCGCGACTTCGAGGAGATGGCCGCCCTCGGCGAGACCCCCGAACGGTTCGGGCTACGGGTACGGGCCTCCTCCGCCGGGCTCGCGGTCACCGCGCCGAACAAGATGCGCCGCGGAATCAAGGTCCGGCTCAGCTACTCCGGAGAACTTCCCGAGACCACCATCTTCGACCTGCGTCCCGCGACCCTGGACCACAACCTCACCAACCTCGACAACTTCGTGCGTCTGCTCGACAAGAACCACGGCGGGCGCACCGACGGCGGCAGCATCGTGTGGGAGAACGTCACGCCCCAGGACATCATCGAAGGCTTCCTCGACGGATACCTGCCCGACCGCGGCTCGTACCGGGTCCGACCCGCGTTCATCGCCCAGTACATCCGCCTGTGCGCGGCCAGACAGGAACTGTCCCGATGGACCGTCCGGCTCGTCGGCACCCCCCAGGGGAAGCCGGCGACCGTCGGATCCCGCGACGTCCGCCTCGTCACCCGCACCGAGAGCCGCGACATCACCGACGACCGCTACACCATCCGCCGTGTGCTCAGCCCCGCAGACGAGAGCCGGGACCTCAGCGACGAGCAGCGCGACCGGGCGCTGGCAGGCACCAGGAAGGTACGCCGCCTCAAGGCCGAACAGACCAGCAGACCGTTCAAGGAGCCCGACGTCCCGACCGGCCAGCCGCTACGCCGGGTCCGGACGGTCGACCAGCCGCTGCTGCTCATCTACCCGCTCATGCACCCGGAACACATCATCCGCACCGGCCACACCGAGGACTGCGACAGGTGCGCGGACGCCACACCGGTCGTCGGCTTCGCGATCAGCTTCCCGTTCTCCGAACACGCCTCGGAGACCGAGTACGTCGTCAACGAGATCTGGGCCCAGCAGGAGATCGACGACTTCGACGACGGGGACGACGAGTAGTGCGGATCGACGAGGACGCCTGGCGGCAGCTGGAGTCCGAACACCACGCCGCCGGGATCGTGACCCTCCGGCTGTTCCCCAGCTCACCGCAGGACATATTCCTGGCCGTCGAGCAGCCCACCGGGCAGCGCATGCTGGTCATCCACGTCCCCAACGCCGCCGCGGAGGCACAGGTGCGCCACGGTGCCCTGCCCGTCACCCGTGGACTGACCCTGCGGTTCACCCCCGCCGGACCCGGCCGACGGGACCTGCAGGTCATTCTGACCGCGCAGGACCGCCGGGAGGTGTTCAACCCCCTCGTCACCGACATGGCCGGTGTCGCCGCGGCAGCCGTCGGTCCCGCCCAGGCCCTGCGCGCCGCGGTCCAACGGTTCGAACACTGGCGGCACCTGCTCCAGTCGGTCGCCGACACCGGACTGGACACACCCGCCCGCCGCGGCCTCTACGGCGAACTGACGATCCTGCGCACCCACCTGCTGCCCCACCTGCCCGCCGACACCGCGGTGGACGCCTGGACCGGCCCCACCGGCAGCAACCAGGACTTCCAGCTGGAATCCGCCGCCATCGAGGTCAAGACCGGCACCGCCGTGGCACCGCAGAACATCGTCATCGCCAACGAACGACAGCTCGACGACACCGGCGTCGACCGGCTCCTGCTCGCCCACCTGTCCATCGACGAACGACGCGGCGGCTCAGGCGAATCCCTCAACACCGTCATCGACACCATCCACACACTCCTGACCGGCGCCGCCGCCCGGGCCACGTTCGACGACCTGCTCACCCGCGTCGGCTATCTCCCCAGCCAACGGCACCTCTACGACGAACCCCGCTACACCGTCCGGGACACCCGGTTCTGGCACGTCGCCGACGGTTTCCCCCGCATCACCGCGACCGACCTGCCGGCCGGCGTCGGCGAGTGCCGCTACCGGCTCAGCACCGTCGGACTCGACCACCACCGCGTTCCCGCCGAACAGGTCGCCCAGGCCGTGAAAGGACAGACGTGACCCAGCTCGATGCCGACTCCTACGCCCAGGAACTCGTCGCCGACGTCCTGGCCACCGCCGAGGCCGAGAACGCCACCGCCCCGGACACCTTCACCCGACGCGTCCTGGAGGACCTCGAACAGGCCGGCGAGGTCGAGAACACCTTCATCGCCTACCACCGCGCCCACGGCCTCGAGGTCAACGGGTACGGGTCCAACGAGTCCCTGGGCACCCTCGACCTGTTCATCACCCACTTCAGCCTCCGCCCGCAGGACGAACGACTCACCCGCACCCAGGCCGAGACCCTGTTCCGGCGACTGACCACCTTCCTGCGCCGCTGCCGCGACGGACTCGCCCGCGACATCGAGGACTCCAACGACGTACGCGACATGTGCCTCGCCGTGCAGAAGGCACTGTCCGACGCCCCCCGGATCCGGCTGTTCCTGCTCACCGACACCGTCAGCTCGGTACCCACCATCCCCCCGACCGAATTCGAGGGCCTCGCGGTCACCCACCAGATCTGGGACCTGACCCGGCTGCACCGCCTCGCGTCGTCCGGCACGCTCAGCGAACCGATCGCGGTCGACTTCGACCCGCCGCTGCCGTGCCTGGCCACCAGCCGCGCCGGCGACCAGGACTACGCGGTGTTCCTGTCCATCATCCCCGGCCGCCACCTCGCCGACCTCTACGCCCGTCACGGCACCCGGCTGCTCGAACTCAACGTGCGCTCATTCCTGCAGACCAAGGGCGGCGTCAACCGCGGCATCCGGGACACCCTCCTGCACAACCCCGACCGTTTCCTCGCCTACAACAACGGGATCACCGCCACCGCCTCCCGGGTCGAGTTCACCCGCCTGCCCGAGGGCGGACAGGCGATCAGCCGCATCCACGACCTCCAGATCGTCAACGGCGGACAGACCACCGCCTCGATCCACTACGCCCACACCCGCGACGGCGCCGAACTGGACCGGGCCGACGTCCAGATGAAACTGACCGTCGTGTCCCCCGACCGGCTCCAGGAGATCGTCCCGGAGATCTCCAGGTACTCCAACACCCAGAACAAGGTCACCGTCGTCGACTTCAGCTCCAACCACCCCTGGCACGTCGGCATCGAGAAGATCACCCGCTCACTGCTGGCACCCGCCGTCGACGGCAGCGGACAGGACACCCGCTGGTTCTACGAACGCGCCCGCGGCCAGTACACCGACGCCCTGGCCCGCGAACGCACACCCACCAACCAGAAGAGGTTCAAGGCGCTGCACCCGCTCAGCCAGAAGTTCACCAAGGCCGACGCCGCCAAGTACGCCCACTGCTGGGCCGGCCTGCCCCACCTCGTCAGCCGCGGCGCCGAGAAGAACTTCCGCGAATTCATGTCCCGCATGGGCGAGGACATCCCGACCATCGACGTCAGCTACTGCCAGCGACTGATCGCCAAGGCGATCCTGTTCAAGGCCACCGACAGGATCGTCGCCGCACGCGACTTCGGCGGCTACAAGATCAACGTCGTGGCGTACACCATCGCCCGCCTCGCCGAGGCCACCACCCGCCGCATCGACCTCGACCGCATCTGGCGCGAACAGGGCATCAGCGCCGCCCTCACCGACGCACTCGACACCCTCTGCGCACCCGTCCGTGAAGCCGTCGTCAACCCGCTGCGCGGAGGAACCAACATCGGCGAATGGGCCAAACGCCCCGACTGCTGGGAGACCGTCCTCGCCACCCCCTGGACCGTGCCCGACGACCTCGCCGCCGAACTGACCGACAGCCCCGTGCAGGACAGCGCCGGCACGGCCACCGACGACACCACCCACGGCGACGTCGCCGCCGTCATGGCCACCCCGGCACCCGACTGGTTCGCCGTCGCCCGCTGGGCCAAGGAGACCCAGAACCTCCACCCCTGGCAGCGCCAGCTCGCCGACACCGTCGGCCGCTACGTCAACAACGGCTGGACGGTCACCGACCGCCAGGCCCACCAGGCACTGCTGCTGATGACCGAGGCGCAGCGCCTCGGATTCCACAACGCCGGCTGAACCCAAACCCGCACCCCACCGACCGCGGCACCACGAGGAACCGATGACCGAACAACCCGACGACCTGCCACCCGACGCGTACCACGACACCGCCTGGCCGCAGATCCTGCCGTGGCTCGCCCACCACGCCCCCGACACCACCCCCGAACTCGCCGTCGCGGCACCCTCACCGGACTGGTGGCTCACCGAGTCACCCGCAGTCACCACGATGGCCGTCGACCACGACGACCTCTGCCGACGCCTCGCCCGGCTGTTCATCACCCGGCACCCCGACACCACCTTCGACGACGCGTTCCCGACCCTGCCCGTCCGCCTCCCCCTGGCCGCACTCCGCGCCGGCGCCCGGGCCCGGACCGCCTTCCAGCGCCTGCAGCTGCACACCCTCGGAGACGTCGTCAAACTCCGCGTCCACGACCTCTACGCCGTCAGAGGAACCGGACAGGGCACCATCGAGGACATCACCACCACCCTCGTCTCCGCCGCGATCACCCGACCCGCCGCACTCGGCGCGACCGCCTACGACAACGACCCCGACACCACCACACCGTCACCCGCCGAAACCCTTCCCCCCGCCCAGGCCCAGCTGCTCGAGGACCTCGAACAGCTCGCCGCATGGCGCCACATCCGACGCAACGCCGAACAGCCGCTGTTCAACCTCGCCGTCGAGGACGGCGCACCCGAACAGATCCAGGACCTCGTCACTCGCATCAACTCCCTGACCGCAGCCGACATCGCCCCCCAGCCCACCCCACCCGACCCGATCCTGGAACTCACGGCCCTGCTGTCCCGGCTCGACGAACGGCAGAGCCTCGTGCTCCGCGAACGGATGATCGCCACCGATCCCCGGCGACTCGCCGAACTCGGCGCCCGGCTCGACATCAGCAGAGAACGCGTCCGCCAGATCGAAAGCGGGATCAAGGAACAGCTGACCGGCGCCCTGCACTTCGGAACCGCCACCGGCAACCTCCTGGCCAGCCTCCACGTCGAGATCCAGCCCATCGCCCGACTCGACCGGCTCATCGATCTGCACCCCGAACTCGCCCGCGACGTCCCCGGGTTCGACGCACCCCTCTGGCTGATCCTCGACCGGCTCGACGACTACTTCGAGGTCACCGACGGATGGGCCGCCGCACCCGACGTCAGCTCCGCCGCCGACCGCACCCGCACACTGCTCGAGGACTTCGCCGACGGACACGGCCTCGTCGATCTCACCGCGGTCGCGGCCGCCACCACCATGCCCGTCACCGAACTGCGGGCCTGGCTGCAGCACTGCGGCCACCTCCTGCACGGAGACACGGTGCTGACCCGGACCCGCTCCATGGCCGACCACGCCGCCGGCCTGCTCGCCATCGCCGGGCAGCCCCTGCACATCGACGACCTCCACCAGCGCCTCGGCAGGGACCGCGCCCTCCGGTCACTGGCCAACACCCTCGCCGACGACGACCGCTTCATCCGGACCGACAGATCCACCTGGGCGCTGGCCGAATGGCAGGTCGAACAGTACACCTCGATCCGTCAACTGATCGGACGCGAACTGGACGCCACCGACGGACGCGTCGGCATCAACGAACTGGTCCAGTCCATCGCCGGACGCTTCAACATCTCCCCCAGCAGCGTCTACACCAACGCCAGCTCCGGCGAATACGAGATCGTCGACGGGATCGTGCAACGCCGAACCGACCCCACTCCGGCACGCAAGGAACCGGCCGCCACCCGGCGGCTGTTCCGCGACGGCGAACTCTGGAGACTACGCATCAGCGTCACCCGCGACCACCTGCGCGGATCCGGATTCCCGATACCGGCAGGAGTGGCCAACCTCGTCGGCTGCCGACGCGGCGACGTCGTCGAACTCGACTCCGACCTGGGAACCCAGAACATCCGCTGGACAGCCGCCCAACCATCCAGCGGAACCATCAAACGGTTCCTCGACGGACTCGACAGCCGGGAGGGCCAGACCCTCTTCCTCGAATTCCTGCCGGACAGCCGCTTCAACGTCCGCCCCGCCGACGACATCCCCGAGAACACGCCACCGCTGACGCAGGCACTCCGCCTGACCGGATCCGCCCCCACCGACGACCCGGACACCGCCCGGGCCCGGCTCGCCCACGCCGTCGGCCTGCCCGACGACACCAAACCGCGCAGAATCCTCAGCGCCTACCAGCAGCGCGGTGACGACGACATCGCCGGACTTCTCGAACAGGTGTGGACACGCCCCAGCACCCCGGCCCCCGGCACGCCCGACACCGGACCGACCGCCGGCACCACCATCACCGCGGACCCCAGCCGACCGGACCAGACCACGTCATGACGCACGACACACGTCACAGCACCTCCGACGACGCCTTCCGGCAGTGGCGCGACGCACTCCAGACGCTCACCGCCCGGCAGGACGACACCCGCGAATGGCGGCAACGCCGCTACCGGTTCGCCCACCGCCTCGGCCAGCAGCTCATCGCCGCCGACAGCACCGGAAGACCGGTCACCGGCCCCGTCCTCTACGGCGTATGGCTCAGATGGGGACTGCTCTACATCGGTCAGACCCTGCAGGCCGAACGCAGACTACGGGACCTGCCCGTCGGCGAGAGCCACCACCTCGCGAGCACCTTCCCACCCGAGATCTGGGACCGCGTCGTCGTCATCCGGTGGCCCGAACTGCCCGAGGCCGCCGCCCTCACCCACCTCCGACCCGACGAGACCGGCCTCGCACTCGAACACCGTCTGCAGTCGCGTCTCCAGCCACTGGTCAACTCCGAACGCCGCACCCCGGACGGCGGATGGCGGGCCGTCCTCTGGGCCCGGAGCCGCTCACGTGGGGCCCGCACAGCCCACCGCATCGACGACCTCTACGACGCGGTCCACAGAATCTGGACACAGGCCGCCCGCACAACCGCCGGCGACCAGCCCGACAACCCCGCGTTCCGGGTCGTCCGCCCGGAGACGCTGCTGTCCGAACCGGTCCACCACGACTGACACGGCAGACCGTACAGACCCGTACCGGACCAGTCGCAGCGTCCACCATGCCTACCGGACGGGACCGGCGGACCAGCGTCCGTCACGCCCGGACCAGCCTGGCCGCAGCCGACCACGAGGGGCCGGCGCACACCCCGACGACGGTCCGCAACGCACACCAGTCGCGGTCGTCCGCCCCGTCGAGCGACGCGGCATCGCCGACCGCACCCGGACCAGTGGCGCGGACAGCCGTCCGCCCCGGCAGACGACCGCGACGACCGGAGGAACCGGCACAGACCGAACCGGTCACGCGTCCGGCGAATCCTCCAGGATCTCGACGCGGGTGACGCGCTCGATATGCCCACGCACCGCGAGACCGGAGACCCGCACGCTCTGCCGCCGGCCATGCGCGGCGACGAGGCGCTGGTACAGACGATCGGGAAGCAGCACCCGCACGGACCGTTCCGACGAGCCGTAGACGGTCGAGATCGGTCCACGGATGGTCGCCTGACCACCCTCACCGGTGTCCCGCCGAAGCCCGCTGACCTTACCCTCGATGGTGGCCTCCCCGTCCGGAACGGCCACCTTGAGCTGATCGGCGGCCAGGCGCAGCACCTCGATCCGGCGCTCGTCGAATCGGAACGAGTCGGCAGGCACCGAGGTGGGATGCTGGCGCGACCAGTCGAATCCCACGTCGTACGGCACGCCGTTGCGGCCCAGCCTGGCGAGGGCGTCGCAGACGTTGGAGGACACGCCTTCGCCCGTGCGCCGCAGGAACCGCCCCAGATCGAACCTGCGGACCACCTCCCCCGATGCGACGTGACAGGCCCGGACCGCGCGATGAATCTGCAGCGACACCTGGCGGGCGAACGGCGGGGTGTCATCGACTCCGACCCGGGGCACCGCAAGGTGCGCCGCGATGGCCCAGCTTCCGGCGCGAGGCGTCCCGAGCCGCACGGTGCGGGCGAACTCGAGTACCCGCTCCGGCCGGCGGCCCTGGACCAGCATGGGCCCGTGGTGCATGAACGCGAACGTGGAGGACACGACCAGCTCCCGGATACCGGTCAGGGCGTCGGCCGCGTTGAACAGTGGAATCGTGCCGGAGGGCCCACCGGGCAGCAGCCGGAAGGACAACGTGTCGGCCCCGGTCGTCTCCAGATCGGTCAGAAGCAGCCGGATCGGACGCTCCTCGACGGCGGCGACGGTCGCGAGGAAGTCGTGCATCCGGCCCGCGTAGTCACGCACATTCCGGTCGCCCGGAAGGAGCACCTCGAAGTCGCCGTCGTCCTCGCTCCGCGTCCACAACGTCGCACGTTCGAGCTGCTGCGCCGGCAACCAGCCGGTCACCTCCAGGTACTGGCGCAGCGTCTCGGGCGGCAGCGAGGACGCCGCGCGCAGCTCCTCCGCGCTCGCCATGGCCGGGGGCGTCACGATGCCGGCACCTGCTGGACGGGGACAGGATGCAGAAGCGCCCGAAGCCCGCTGACGGTCAGCAGATTGCGCCTGGGCACATGGACGGTGACACTCCTCTGCACAGCGGGATCGACCAGCGGACGGTCATGCAGCGACGCCCAGTACCCACAGTGGTTCAGACGCATGGACGTCTCATCCACCTGCGCGAACTGACGGACATCCGCCGGCACGATCACCAGGAAGAGGTACCGGGGGACCGTGAACCCGGCACCGGCGAGGTTGTTGTAGTTGTCGACGTCTATCGGATAGTGCCAGTGCACATCGGTGCCCCTGGGGCTGGACCAGGACTTGACCTGCGCCTCGATCTTCGGGAACCGGGCGGTACCACGGGCGCCGGGGAAGTCGATCGAGAAGTCCACTCCGGTGTGGTCGACATCCTGCTGCCCCGCGATGAGGCCCGCGGCACTGACCAAAGCCCGCACGAAGCTCTCGCCAAAATACCCCTGATGGTTGAATCTGTTATACGTCATCTGCCTTGTCCCGAGGCGACATCGTACGCACTGCGTGGACGTAAAGATACTTGTCGTCACCGCACAGTGAAACCCTCCCCGCCGACGACCCGCAGCGGGGGCCGGACGTCGGGCGTGCCGGCACCCGCCGGCCGGCGAGCCGCCGGCACGACGAGGAGGGTGTTCCGTGCCCTGCCACCCGGACCCATCGATCGACGTGGCCCCGCCCGTCAGCGCATAATTTCTCTCGCGAAGCTGGAGGCAACGATGCATCCCGTACTGAGTGAGTATGTGAGACGGACCGGCCTCGACGAGGCCCGCTCCCGCCGCATGATCAACGGATTGCGTGTCCTGCAGGAAATCGCAGCCAACGGCCACCAGCCGATCACCTACAAGGTCTTCGCCGAGAAGCTGCAGCCCGGCCTCGCGCCGTTGGCCACCGGCGCGATCCTCGAGGACATCGGCGTCTTCTGCAATCAGGCGGGGTGGCCGAACGTCACCTGCTTCGTCGTGTCCGCCACCACCGGCGAGTGCTCGGACGGATTCACCAAGGTCTCCAACGAGAGCCCGGCGGCCGCCCGCGACGCCGCCTGGTTCGCCTACGCCGTCTACAAGAACGCGCCACACGTTGATGATGACGCCTGACCCACGGATCGCCGACACACGGACCCGGAACTCCGCCGTCTGCGCGTCGCGCCGGCCGACCAGAATATCCGCCGACCCACCGACGAGTGCCGGGCGGAGCAGCCAGGGGCCCACGGATGACGCCGGACATCGCCAGCGCGGTGCGACCGTCGCCCAGCTGAGGACGCCACGGCCCGACGCATCATCCACCAGAGCACCTCTCACCGTTCCGATCGACATCGACAGGCAGCTCCGCCGGCAGAGAGCACGTGTGCCAGGATGTCGACCACAACAGACACCACACCGGGTGCTGCCCTGATCCGGGCAGCGACGACGCATCGCTCGAGCCGGTCGGGGACGGACAGGCTCGACCGGCTCCTGCTTCGATCTTCTGGCCATGCAGAGCCACTGATCAGCGAGGCGGTATGGCATACACGCTTGAGGCAATCCTCGGACCGACGGCGGCACTCCGTACCGTGCTCGCAGACAGGACGTCGATCCCGGCGGCACTGGTACCCCTCCGCCAGAACACCGCCATGGTGCCCATGACGGACGAGCTGCATGACGCAGTCACGGACGGCGCATCGGCGCGGCCGCTGGGCTTCTGGAAGCTGCCGGGCGGATTCGACCGGATCCTGGCGGACTGGTCCTCGGCCGGCCCGATCGGTTACGTCGAGGCGGACTACTTCGGCGGCGTCGGGAGCCAGCGTGCCGTGCTGTGGCTGCACGGCCAACTTCTGCTCGGGCCGTTGTCCCTTGAGGAAGGCCGGCGCTTTCCCCCCGACGGAAGTCCGATCTCACAGATACTGACCCGGATGGGCATCGACCGCACCGGCCACCACGACGAATTCGACGCAGCAGGACTGTCAGCGCAACGCCAGACACGCGACTGGCTGCCGTGACAAACCACCCACCCGGACCTCGATCCTGTCAGGTACCCCATCCCCCACAGCCGTACAGCACCACCCCGATCGGGCAGCCCCGGACCCTCGGCCACACCCGCTACAGTAACCCCGCCGGGAGATCCTTCCGGTTGCTGTTGAAGAAGGCCGGGGTGGCCTTGCCAGCCGCACCCCTGGGTGCCCAGCCCCGGCCTTCGGCAATCTCAGCGACGGCAAGGCGAGCCGCAGATCACGCGGCCCCACAAGGCCACCGCGCCGCGCCCTGCGCCCCTTCATTGCCTCGCCGGGACGACGCACGGACCCATTCACGCAGCCGCACCTCGCTCAACCCGCACGTTCGGCTCCGCTCAGCCAACATGCCGGTCAGCTGAGAGTCGCAACGCGTAGCCGGCAACACCAGATTCCTCGGCTCAGCTGTTCGTCCCCGATCCCGTCGAGTCCGCCCGCCAGACCTGTCCGGCCGTCGGACACCCCGCCCCGCGCAGCCTTCCCATCGTGTAACCAGCCGATGAACCGTCGTTGCCCGACGGCAGCGGCAGACCATCCGGCAGCCAGCTCCACCGACTCCACGGTCTGCGCCGGATCCCAGCGGAATCTCCCGCCTCGCCGACGTAGCAAGAGGCACTGACAGACCGGTGAACGTGTCGAGCGGCGTAAGCCGCCCACCGCCGGTCATACACATCCCGCCGACTGATCGGCACAGCCTGTCCGCGTCGCGCCCACCAACCACAACAACCGTCTACCCCGGTCCGCCGTGCCCACGACCGCTGCTCCCGCGGACACCGGGAGACCCGGCAAAACCCACGCCGGCCCTCCCTGCCAGCTGACCGCCCGGTCACCCTTCGGCCTCAAGGCCGGCCAGGCCAGGAAGAACCGCCAGGAGCCGCTACGCGGCCGATCCTCGTTCGCCCCCGGCGTCGCACCCCGGCACCTCCCGATCAAGGGCACACAAAACATCTTGGCCGCAGGACCACCGGCCAAGATCTTTTGCTCTTCGGCCCTTGACCGCGAGCCTCCGCCGGGATGCACCGGCGCCGAACACGGCGGCGGCAAAGGCCGCCGCCCCGCATTCCGGGGGCGACCAGAAACCCAGGCCGCTCACGGCGACACCAAAGCGCACAGCACCCGACCAGAACGCCGGCGCACCACATCACGGAAAGGCCACCACCGGAACCGCTTCACACGACGCACCCCAGACCCGAACCGCCAATCCCCGGCCGGACGGCAAACCGGCCAAGGGGCCTCAACAACAACCGACCCGAAGGAACCCCAATGATCCACGAGGCCAAAGCGTCAGGGCCCTACCTGACCGCAGCCCTATCAGCACGCACAACACAAGTCATCCCACTACTGAACACCGCACTGCACCACACCAACGACGCCATCACCACCCTCCACCCCTGCTACCACCAACCCACCTGGCCAACCGGACCACTCACCAACGAACACCAAGCCCGCACCATCCACACCGCCATCACCACCTACCGACGCGACACCGCCCAAGCCGGCCAATGGATCTGCCTCTGCCCACAAGCCGACCACCGCACCCTGATCCGGCTCGCCACCCACTGGCTCACCCTCTGGCAACACTGCGTCCGCTACGTCACCTACCCCGACCGGTACTCGCTGCGCCTCACCCGCCGCGCCGCCGCCCTCGTCGACGACCACGCCGCATGGGTCATCACCCACGACCCGGCCCACCTACTCGGCACCCACCCCACCACGAGCACCGGAGCCGACCAGTGACCGCCATCGACCCCAACGGCTACGCCTGCGCCACCTGCCGCAGCCCACTCAACGTCCACACCGTCGACGGCGCCAGCCACTTCGACCACCCCCACCCGCCGGCAGACAACCACCCACCCCGGCCCGTCCCAATCCACCACGTCGCCAACCTCGCCATGATCTGCGACTTCTGCTCCACACCTGACCCCCAGTGGAGCTACCACTTCGGCAACATCGACATCTTCGTCACCCTGCCGGGCGGAGACGCCCTCTCCGGCCACAACTTCGGCGAACGCTGGGCCGCCTGCACCCGATGCGCCAACCTCATCGACGCCGGAGACCAAGCCGGCCTCACCCGCCGCGCACAACGCAGAGCACGCCACTGGGGCCAACCATCCGACGCCACCGCCCACCTCGAACAACTCCACCGCGCACTGCTCGCCAACGGCATCCCACACCGGCAACCCCTACACACCGCCACCACCCCGGCAACCTCGGCGCCGGCAACCCCACAACCCAGCCCAGAAGGCCGACACATCCGGCCAACCAGCCTGCCCAAAGTCCGCGACCGGCTCACCAACTACTGGCGCCGCCACGCCACCACCGACCTCGCCACAGCACTCACTCCCGAACAGATCCACACACTCACCAGCCAACTCACACCCGACACCGACACACCAGACACCCGCTCCCCCATCGACCGGTACACCGCGCTCATGGCCCAACACGCCCACCACGCCACCCTCTACTGGATCGACCCCGACTTCACCGAACTCGCCCGGCACGCCGCCACCAGCCTCCACGAACTCCAGATCGCGCCACACGAACCACTCGCCCGCGAAGGACTAATGATCTGGAGCAACCCGATCTGCCACCCACCACTCGCCGGAACCACCCAGACAGTGCCCGTCATCGCCGCGCAGTGGGGAACCATCCCCGGCGGACTATGGCTCACCTTCTTCGCCCCCGCCGAAACCACCGGCACCCGCGCCTACACCGCGAAGGACCTACAGCAACTCCGCGAACGCGTCGGATGGCTCGCGCCCATCAGCATCGGCACACGCCTCGAATTCGACAAGCCATACAGCGCCGCCAACCCGCACACCCACGCGGTGCTCGCCACCCTCCTCGCCACCTGGCTCATCGCCGCCCAACCCGAAGCCCAAACCGACGACATCGAACCCGACAAAGCAATCCGCCGCGCCTACGCCCGCGCACAACGCCCCGCACCACCCGTGCGAATCGTCAAACTACGCGGCAAACAACGCCGCACCCCAACAACCCCCGACGCCGGCAACGAACCCACCAGGATCTACCGCAACCGCTGGTGGGTACCAGGATTCTTCCGCCAACAGCCCTACGGCCCCAAACAATCCCTACGCCGACGCCGATACGTACGCGGCCACTTCCGAGGCCCCGACGGAGCCCCCCTCATCCTCACCAAAACCGTCCGCGTACTCGGCAACCCCCACGCCGAACCCCCACCCCCAACCAACCCCCACGAAACCACCACCTGAGCCGACCGTTGTCCCCCGGCCCGAGCCGGGGGACAACGGCGCCCCGAACGCTCCGAAACACCCGCTCACCCCGGACCCGCCGCCGCCCCCACACCGTCACCGACACCGGCCGCACCCCCCGAAACAGTCCGCCGCCGCCCGCCCCCACGACCCACACCCAACCGCGCGACCGCCGCCCGAACCTCCGCCGCACCACCCCGCCTACGCGCCGCCCTAAACACCGCCACATCCACCCCCGCAACAGCCGCCGCCTGATCCACCGGCATCACCGAAGCCAACACCACCAACGCCACATCAAAACCCCGCTCAGCCCGGACCACCGCCCGGTCAAGCTCCAAAACCCGCCTCCTACGCCGAACCCGCGCATCCTCCACCACACGCTGCGCCACCGCCACCGCATCCAACGCCCGACGCTGCCGCCGCTGCTGCTCCCGCAACCGCTCAACCTGCTCATTAGTCGACCGACTCGCCATACCCTCACGCTAACCTCGGTCTTTCGCTAACTGTTGATCAAGGTTTCGTGATCGCGATGTCCGTGGCTGGGCGGTAGCTCAGGGCGGTGGGTCTGGTTGTGGCCCGGCGCGGTGGCCGGGTTCCTCCAGGGATGGCTGGTCGGGATGGCGAAGGCGGGTTCAGGTGATGGGTCGTGGTAGTGCGGCCAGCCGGGTGAATGCGGCCACCAGTTGTGTCGACCATGGCCAGTTCTCGGCGATCCGCAACCAGATTCGCCGGCCGGTGCGGGTGACGCGGGCGGCGACGTGTAACAGTCGGTAGCGCAGTTTCTTCGGCTCAGCGGTTGAGAGTTCTCCTTGCAGGAGAAGGGTTCGGGTCCAAGCGAGTAGGTCGATTCCGGTCAGGGCGAGTTCCAGCCACGCCTGATTGATCGCGAAGACGCGGGATGGGAAGCGGCCGAAGCCGGTGTCTTTGCCGCAGCGGATGCCGTCCTCGACGCGGGCGTGCGCGCGGTGGCGGGCTTCCAAGTGCTGGATCGAGCCGTGTCCGGCGGGGGTGTCAGTGGCCATGACTTGGTGGCGGAACCCTTCGATGGTGTCGAACAGGGTCAGTTGCGCGCCGGGGTGCGGGACCTCCCGGCGCACGATGAACCGGGTGCCATCGGGGTAGCCGTCGTCGGGCACCAGACCGCTGATCTCGGCGATCTGCGCGCCGTCGCGGGGTTTTCCATCGGTGCCGATCGCCGGGATCCACTGCTGGACCTTGACGATCGCGTCACGGATCTGTTCGGTGATCGCGACCCCCACGGAGAACCGGGCATTGATGCCGTGTTCTCGTAGGCCGCGGATGTGTGCCAGCAGGCCGTGGGTGCACCCGGCCGAGTCTGACCGGATCAGGATCGGGGTGCCATGCCGGTAGGCGTCGGGGATCTGCACCAGGGCCAGGTCGAGAACCGTGATGTGGTCGGCAGTGGTGTTCGACCCCGCGTTACCCGGGCGCAGGATCGCCGCCAGTGCCTCCCCGGTGGCGTCGAGGAAGCAGAATAACGGGTGGTACCCGAACGTGTGCTTCCACGTTGGCGCTGCGGACTCTTTCTCTGAATGGCAGATCACGATCGAGGCGTCCATGTCCAACACGAACGCGGGGATCGGTTGTCCGGCCGCGGTCGACACGGGCAACCGCCGCTCGTCTCCGTCCGCTGCGCCCAGGCCATCTCCCGCGCCGCGGCGCGCGCCGACCGCAGCCCAGCCAGCGCCTCGGCGTCGATGCTGTTCAGTACCCGCCACGCCGTAGGGTCCGAGGCAACTGCCCCGAACAGGCCCGGCTGGTTACGCAGCACCGCCAGGTCCGCGATCGTCTCACCACCGTCGGCGAGCATCACCGCCATATCCACAGCGACCCGACCCGGGTCGTGCCCGCCGCGGCGTTGACGCAGCGGCCCGAGCGCATCGCCGAAACCGCCGGCCAACCCGGTGATGTCCGCCAGATCGGCCAGCAGGCGGGTACCGGCTCGGCTCACCACGCCGCGTCCACCACCGGCAACAACGATCTTCGGGCGCGACCCGGTAGCCTTCACCGCGAAAGTGCCTTCCGTGCGGAATGATCAGGACCCTCAGCAAGTCCGATCGTTGCAGAGCGGAAGGCTCTTTCGCCTTACCGGGCCGCCTCCATTCAGGCGCGGCGTTTCACCGGCAGCCAGGCGGCGAGCTTGGGTACCAGCGACTCGACCAGCGCGGTGCCGAAGATGCACAGCGTCTGGCGCCAGGGATGGCCAAACGTGCCGACGGTCATGTCCTCGGTCAGGAAGATGTAGTAGTCCCCGTTGGGGAACACTTCCACCGGCCACTCCTGCTTGGGATGCAGCGCCTGTCGATGCGGCCAGAACCAGTGGCTGGGATGCTGCCAGTCGAGGACCAGCAGGCGCTGATCGGCCGAGAAGACCTCAGTCATCGCAAGCAGGGCCAGGGCGTTGAGCGCATCCTCACCGGCGGCGAACTGCGAACGCTGCCCAGCGAAGATCGGGCTCAAGTCGATGGTTACCGAGCCGGGCGGCTCGTCGATCCCTGTCCCGTTCTCCCGCGTCCTGGGCCGGAACCGGTACCGCGCATCGAACAGCGCCCAGAAGTCCTCGTACCTCTCGCCTGGGATCGTTTCCCACGCCGCCTCTGTCACCGCTGCACCGTAGCCGCCTGAAGGCCATACCGCACAGGCCGCTTCACCCGGCGGGTGCTACCCCCACACCAGCCGATCTTGGCCATGCGATCCAAGTCCACCCAGGCCAAGGGATGTTCACGTCTCAACGCTCAGCGCATCAACCGACCGGTAACGAAAGGCCGAGGCTAACCACCACCCCCCACCTCCACCACTCCCAAAGCCATTCGTTCACCACTAGTCACACTTTCTCAACAACCGTTCACCATTGACTGCATCGCCGTAACCAGCGCCTTCGGCAGTCCCTCTCGACCGGCCCTTGATGAGTAGCACACCCCGTGGCACTGACAATGTCGCAAGCTACAATTTGATCTCGTACGTTTGCCTCATGCTTTCCGTGACGAGAATTGCTCCAGGCGCTGGCATGGACTATCTGATGCGGCAGATCGCCGCCGGCCGGGAGGACTTTCGCCCCGCTCCACGCGGGTCACCGCTCGCGCACTTCACCCATCTGAATTCACAGGGCGAGGCGCCGGGATGGTGGGCCGGCCAAAGCAATCTCCTGTTCGGAGTAGAAGGACAGGTCACCCATCAGGAGGCCGACCGTCTGATCGGCAAGGGCCAGCACCCGGTGACGGGGCAACATCTCGGCCATCTGTGGCGAGCTTATGTCCCGATGACAGACGAGTATCGGAAAGAGGCCGTCGAACGGGCGTGGAAAGCACTGCCCGCCGACGCGACCTACGAACAGATCGCCACTGCATGGCTGCGGATCTGGACGATGCCGGAACGGCGCGCGGTCGCCGGATTCGACATCACCGTCAGCCCCGTGAAATCCGTATCGTTGTTGTGGGCGTTCGGCGACGACGCCGTCAAAGCGCACGTCATGGCTGCCCAGCACGCCGGGGTGCGCGCCGCCCTCGCGCACCTGCGCCGGCATGGCGCGTTCACCCGGCTCGGCGTCAACGGGGTCGTGCAAGCCGACACCGATGGCCTGGCCGCGATGGTCTTCGACCACCGGATGAGCCGGGAGAAGGACCCTCAGCTGCACTCGCACATCATCGTGTCATCGAAGGTTCGCACCGTGAACGCCGATGGCCGCGAGCGGTGGCTGTCCCTGGACAGCCGGGCGTTCTACCAGGCCACCATCGCCGCCCGAGTCGTCTACGAACGTGCGGTGGAAGGCGAACTGGCACGCCGGCTCGGGGTGAGCTTCACGGCCCGTCCGGGCTCGCCGATCCGCGAAGTGGTGGGCATCAGCCCGGCGTCGATTGTCCACTACTCGAAGCGCCGGGCCGCGGTCGAGGAGGAGATGCGCCATCGCACCGACGGCGCGGGCGGCATCCGCGAGCGGCTGACCGGACGTCGGTGGCGGGCCCGGGCCCAGGACGCGACTCTACGTACCCGCCAACGCAAGGATGGGCCCGAGTCCACCAGGGCGGCGGTGCGCCGCTGGCACTTCGAGGATCGCCACGCGGGGCTCGACACCGCCGCGCAGGTGTGCGACGTCGTCGTCGGCCGGGTACCCGATGAGATTGATCGGATCGCCCGCCAGGTGCTGCAGCGAGCCCGCCGCGCGGCGCCCGACGCTCGAGTCGACGAAGCGGACCTCGACAAGGCCGCAGCGGCACTCGGCCTTGTGGAGGGGCGGGAACGGGCCCGGGTGGTGGCCGCGGCAGTGCGGCATGATGCGGGCTTGGCGGTGCGTCGCGCGCTGCGGGATCTGGAGCAGCAGCGCGCGGTGTGGGGCCTCGATCACCTCGAGTTGGCGATCGGCCGGCACCTGGGTGTCGATCCCACGGACCCGGCGGGGCGGGACTGGCAACGTGTCGCACGGCTTGCCGTTCACGCGCTGAACACCGGTGCTGGAGGGTTGCGGGTGCTCACTCCCCCGGCCCTGATGACCTGGGGGTCCAGCCTGACTCGCGGCAGCGACCAGCAGCCGCTCTACACGCGTCACCGCGACCTGCGAATGACCACCAAGGCGGTTCTCACCGCCGAGCATGATGTCATCGCCTACGCCGCCAGGCGCGGTGCGACAGCGGCTCCGAACGCCGTCCTGGACCGAATCGCGACGCAGCTTGATCTGACTGCGGAGAAGCGCTCCGCGCTGCGGTTCATAGTTGGCGACGATCGGCGGGTCACCGGCGTCGTCGGTCCGGCCGGTTCCGGCAAGACCTACCTGCAGCGCGCGGTCGGGCTGGCTGCGCAGCAGGCCGGTGTCCCGGTACTGGGGTTGACCGTCGGGCAGAACGCCGCCGAAATCCTCACTTACAGCACCCGCGCAGGTGGCCTGACCGGCATCCGAACTGAGAACATCGCGATGTGGCTGCACGCTCAACGCACCCCGCCCGCAGGCAGTCAGCCTGGGCAGTGGTCGTTCCGGCCTGGCCAGTGGGTCATCCTCGACGAAGCGTCCCAGGCATCCAGCCGCGACCTTGCCGAGTTGGTGCGGCTTCTCAGCCCCGTTGATGGAAAACTCATCCTGATCGGCGATCCCGCGCAGGTCTCCGCCGTAGGCCCGGGCGGCATGTTCCGCTACCTGGCCAGCCTCGGTAACACCACACAGCTGCATGACGTGCGTCGATTCGCCGACGCGTGGGAGGGGCCTGCGTCACTGCGCCTGCGCGAGGGGGACACCACCGTGGTCGCCGAGTACGACCGCCGTGGCCGCATCCACAGCGGGCACCGCGAATCACTGATCGGGCAGATGCTCGACGGGTGGGCCGCTGACGTGCTCGCCGGCCGTGATGCCTTGATCCTCGTCGAGACCGAAGCGGAAGCTACCGACATCGCCGCGAAAGCCCGCATCATCCTGCGGCGGGCCGGAGTCATACCAGCCGGACAGACAATCAGCCTGGCCGACGGTACGCGCGCGGGCGTCGGCGACCTCGTCGTGACCCGCCGCAACGACCGGCGTCTCACCACGATGGGCGGGCAGAAGTTCGTCGCGAACCGCGACCAGTGGAGAGTGCTTGATGCGCGCGCCGACGGAACGCTACAGGTGCGGCATACCCGTACCGGCGATCTCACCCTGCTTCCGGCGGAGTATGTCGCGCAGCACGTACGCCTCGCCTACGCAGCCACAGTCGACTCCGCACAGGGCCGCACTGTGGACACCGCCCATGTCCTGATGGACGAGGACACCAACCGGTCCCGCCTGTACGTCATGATGACCCGCGGCAGCCTGATCAATCAGCTCTACGTGGTGGTGAACGACGAGCCGCCCGAAGGGCACCAGCCCACTGAGCCGAAGGCCGGGATCGCGGTCATCGCAGATATCCTGCGTCGCGAGGACACCGACCGGTCGGCCACTGAGACCGAGCAGACGCTGTGGGCCGACCACGACGCCCTGCACCACTGGGGCCTCATCTACGACGACTTGACTGCACGGGTCAACATTCCCCACTACCTGACTATCGTCAGTGCCGTGGCCGGACCGGGCGCTGCCCGTCGGCTGGCCGACGACCCCGCCATGCCCGTACTCGCCCATCGGCTGGCCAGACTCGCCCAGGCCGGCTACAACCCCGACGACGTACTCACCGCAGTTGCACAACAGCGGGAACTCGCAACTGCCCGCGATGTCGCCACTGTCCTGGCCTGGCGAATCGATCAGCTCTACAGCGACATGCCGCAGGACCCGGCCACCGCGTTTCGCGGGGATCCATCCGCGTCATTCAGCGCTGATAGCTCAGAAGCCGACCGTGAACTCGAACAGGCGCGCCGAGCAGTGGCGGCCATCTGCGACCGGCGCGCTCAAGGGCTCGCTGAACAGGCCGCCGAACTACGGCCGACATGGTCGCTGGCACTCGGTCCGGTTCCCGGACGGCGTGACGAGCGGGAACAGTGGCTCAGCCGCGTTCGTGTCGTCGCAACCTACCGAGACAGGTACCAGATCATCGGCGACGACCCGATCGGGCCTGAACCGTCCCACCGCGACCCTGGCCGCTGGGGTGCCTGGCACCGCGCCCAAACGGTCCTCGGCGTGGCCACCCTCGCCGGGCAGATCACCGCAGCCGCCGACACCGAGCTGCGATCCCTGGTCGCCGCGCAACGCGCCGCAGACGCCGCCGCACCCACCTACGTCGCCGGTGCTCTCCGCACGGCACACCTACAACTCATCGCCGCCGAGCAGCGTCACCGCGAACTCCGACTCGCCGTCGCCAGTGCCGAATCCAGCGCCAAGCGGCACGGCCACACCGCCGCCTCCGTCGCGCCACGCTGGTGGCATATCGGCCCGCTGCGAACCAGCGCAGCCGCCAAGCACGCCGCCGCCCAGACGACCGCCAACCGCGCACAGAGTCGTGTTGACGGGCTACGCCGCCAACTGACCGACGTGACAACGCAAGTCTCGGAGCGACGAAACGATGTCACCACGTTAGAGACCCAACACCAGGTCTGGGGCAGCTGGTACCAGCAGGCGCTGCCCACCCGGTACGCAGGTCTTGCGGCCGCAGCTGAACTAGCCCTCCGTGCACAGCGGGCCGCCAACGACGCCCGGGAGGTTCTCACGGCCGTCCGTGACACGACCGCTCGCGTCCACGCCGTGGCGGCCACCCGACCCCAACCACAGTCTCGTCCGGTACCCGAACGGCTCGCTCAGGCTGCGGAGGCCGCTCGGATTCGTGCCGCAATCCCCGCTATCCCTGAAGACGAAGCATCGGAACGTAGTTTGAACAACGAGCCCGAGATCGACCTCTAACGTCAAGCCCCGTCCAGATGTCGGCGGCCCGTAGATACGGCT
>NZ_BONZ01000102.1 GCF_016862975.1 Rugosimonospora africana | reverse complement strand
CCACGCCGAACAGGCGCAGCCACCGCGAAGCGGCCACCCGGGGAGTCGTGAACACCGGGGAGTCGTGGACACCGGGGAGTCGTGAACACCGGGGAGTCGGTGCCACGGGAAGTCGTGCCCATCGGCAACCGATGTCCCCACTCGCTGTCGCGCCAGCTTGATCTTTATCTGCGATGGGCGGGATCACGGTATGGTGAGCCCGACCAAGCGGTCCTGGCATGAGACCGGTGCGCAGTCGGTCCACTGTGGGTGAGGACGGGTGATGATGGCAGCGGAGCCAAACGTGGCCGGCGAGCGGTCACCGGGCGAAGCGTCGCTCGGCTTCGACACGACCGTGGCCCATCCGGCCCGGGTCTACGACTACTGGCTCGGCGGCAAGGACAACTTCGCCGCCGACCGTGAGGCGGCCGAACGGGTACTCGCGGCGACTCCCGGCCTGCGGACGCGGGTCCGCGCGAACCGCGCGTTCCTGGCCAGGGTGGTACGGTTCCTGGTCGGCTCCGCAGGCATCACGCAGTTCCTGGACATCGGCACCGGCATCCCCTCGCCGAACAACACCCACCAGGTGGCGCAGGCGGTGGTTCCGGCGGCCCGCGTCGTGTACGTCGACAACGATCCCATCGTGCTCACTCACGCCCGGGCGTTGCTGACCAGCTCGGCCGAGGGGGCGACCAACTACCTCGACGCCGACCTGCGGAATCCCGAGCGGATCCTGGAGGAGGCCGCGCAGCGGCTCGACTTCGACCGGCCCATCGGGGTCATCCTGCTCGGCGTCCTCCACCTGGTTCAGGACAGCGAGGATCCGTGGGCGATCGTCGGCCGGTTGATGGCGGCCGTACCATCGGGCAGCTACCTGGCCATCTCCCACCCGGCCCTGGAGATCAACCCTGGGCAGCAGGAGGCGCAGAAGCGGTACAACGAGCGGGTGTCGACGCCACAGACGCTGCGTACCCAGTCGGACGTCGCCCGGTTCTTCACCGGCCTGGAACTGGTCGAACCCGGGCTGGTTCAGGTCCACCAGTGGCGGCCGGAGGCCGGCGACCCGGTACCTGACGATGGCACCAGCGCCCACGGCGGGCTCGCCCGCAAGCCCTGACGCCCGCGGGCCCCGACGTCACGGCCCCGACCGACACAGCCTCGACCGCCACAGCCTCGACCGCCACGGGCCCGAGCGACACAGGCCCGACCGACACAGGCCCGACCGACACAGGCCCGACGGCTACCGGAGCAGCTCGGTCTCGATGCCGTAGTGGTCGGACAGGTACGCCGACCGGCCGTCCGGCAGCGTGACGGCGTCCTGGAAGACCAGGCGGGCCCTGGGCTTCAGGTCGCCCGCCGGGGCGGACCGGAGCAACACGTGGTCGAAGGCCGGTGGCGAGGGAAACTGCGGAGTCGGCCGGTACGTGGGTTCGCGGCTACCGTTCATCGTGTCGGCCAGCGACTGGGCCGCGGCAAACTCGGCGAGTACCCGTGAACTGCGCGGCAGGTTGAAGTCGCCCATGACGATCAGCGGCAGGCGCGGATCGATCGCGGACAGCAAAGCGCCCAGCCGATCCAGCTCCCCTCGCTGCACCCGGGTGTACCGGTTGGCCGGCGACCAGTCTCCATCGCGGTTGGCCGACAGGTGGGTGTTCACCACCGCGCAGTCGGCACCGGGCAGCGCGACGACCGCGACCTGGGCGCCCTTGCGCATCAGCAGCTCCGGCCGCGCCGGGCCGGTCATCGCGAACCGGGTGAACACGCACCGCCGGATCGGCCAGCGGGACAGCAGCATCAGGCCGCCCCGGAGGGCCACCGCGCCGGTGAAGGCACGGTACGGGTAGGCGGCACCGGCGACGCGCCGGAGCAGTCGCGCATTGCGCCGGTACATCACCTCCTGGAGGCAGACGAGGTCGTACCGTTCCCGTTCGAGGATCGCGCCCAGCACTCGCAGCCGAGCGCGCACGTCGCCCTTGAACAGCGTGTTGAAGGTCAGCAGCCGCAGCGGCGTCGGGGCGCCCGTCATCCGCCCATTGTCTCCCCTGCGACGAACCGACAAGCCGCAACGAGCCCACAAGCCGTGACCAACCCACAGGCAGCGCCGAACCCGCAAGCCGCAACGAGCCGACAAGCCGCGCCGACCCACGGGGTGGCCCCCGTGCACCGGTCCCCCGGCGGCGGTCAGACGAGCAGCTCCGCGGTCTCCAGGAACCGCCGGCCGAGGTCGTGGGCGCCGAAGTCCGTCGCGTACAGTCCGGTCGACACTCGTTCCAGGAAGCCCCACTCCCAGATCGAGTCCTCGTCCACGCCCGTCTCGTCGGCAAGCAGCCGGCAGTACCGGCGGGCCAGCACCGAAGCACTGGGCGCGGCCAGCAGCTGCGGGCCCCAGTCGCGCAGAACGACGCCGAGGTCGTACGCGGGTTCGGCGAGAAACCCGTCGGGATCCACGAAGACGAAGCCGGACCCCGCTCCCGGTCGCGGCCCCACGACCCGCAGTGCGTTGCCGGGATGGGGATCGCCGTGAACGACGACGCACCGGTGCGGGTCGTGCGCGGCACTGCGCCGCTCGGCGCAGCGCAACGCCTCGGTCACGACCCGCTCCGAACATGGCCGCCCCAGCGGCTCCCACAACTGCGCGACCATCTCACCGAGCGCCCTGGCCTTGTTCGGCGGCCCGACGGTCTCATTCACCCGAAGTTCGGTCGCGACGGCCGGCCGCGGCATCCGCCATGCCTCGCGCAGAGTCTCGCAGAGGAGCACGATCGCGCGCTCCGGCGCCAGCCCGAGCTGGGCCATCGACGGGCCGAGAGACTCCAGGAGCATCGCGCCCCGATCGAGGTCGTACGCGATGATGCCGACGTACCCACGTCCCGCGGCGTCCTCGATCGTACGCACCTGGCTGGCCACGTCCTCTCCGGGAAGCGCGACCTTGACCACAGCGTGCCCTCCACCGGCAGCGCGCACCCGCGCCACATACGACGCGCTGCCACCGGTCAGCGGCTGCTCGACGGCGATCGACCAGTCGCGTTCCAGGGCGGCGACCAGATCCGCGAGCCCGGCCAGCCACTGCTCGCCCCGCGCGCCGAGGTGCGTGGCCTTCTGCCGGACCCACGTCGGTACCTCGATCGGCCGCTGGTTCACGCCGTTGATCGTTGTCCGGCCGGGCCACGCCCGCCACCCGTTTTGACACCGGGCACGTTCGACGCGGGGCACGTGTGACACGGGCACATTCTGACCCGGACCCGTCTTGACCCTTACCCGTCTTGACCGGGCACGCGGCACCGCTGACGGCTGCACCGCCGGCCGCCGCACCGCCGACTGCCGCACCGCCGAGCGTCGCACCGCCGCAGCGCCGTGCCACCGGCCGCCGCGCCGTCACGACGGCGAGGGGTCCCGGTCGGCGTTGACCGCGAGCCGACGCAGGCCGTCGAGGGTAGCCGCCGGATCGAGGATCGCCGTCCTGAGCCGGCGCAGTTCGGCGGCCGTCTGGCGGGCCTCGTAACGCAGCCGGAGGATCTCCCTGTCCAGGTCCTGAATGCGTACCCGGAGCGGCTCGATGAGCGTGAGGGCGGTATCGGTCAAAACATCGGCGGTGTCAGCCTTCGTCTTGTGCCACCGCAGCGCCGCCGCGGCCGCCGCGCCCAGGCCACCACCGGCGCCGAGCACCGACAACACAGATGTGATGAGGTGAGTCCACGTGCTATTCATGACTGTCGCGCTGTCCAATGAGCGTTCTGACTTCGGCAATGAGCTGTGCCTCCACCGCTTGGTCGAACCTGCGCAGATCGCGCCAGATCTGGCTCAGCCGCCACCAGGATCCGATCCCCACCGCCGCGACGAATCCACCGGCGGCGGCGCCGGAAAACCCGGTGAAGGCCACGATTCCCACGGTGTACATGGCCGCGGCCGTACCCAGCACCAGCACTCCGACCGCTTCGATCGACAGGCTCGCCGCCACCGTCCCCGTCCCCGTCCAGAACACACCGGTGAGGCCGGTCAGCCCGGACAGGGCCAGCAGGATCACCCAGACGACCCGCACCGGCCCGGGCATAGCAGCGTCCACCGCGGCTGGGCGGGTGTTGGTCAGGGTCAGGATGAGGGCGACCACGGGCGCGGCGGTCAGTAGAACCACCTCGTACGGGTGGCGCCCCGAAGTGATCCGGACCGATGTCATGCTCCCTCCCCGTGCGCAGACCCGAGGCACGCCCTCTCGATGCACGCCCTCTCTGTCCGGGAGGTCGCGACAGCCGAGCCGGTGACCGCCATAGGCATCACTACCACCCCTACAGACAGTCACGGATCTTTCGGAAGTCTGCCGCTTCGACCGCTTCGAGCGCCCGCAAGGTCGACTACAAAGGGTGAAGGTAGAGCGATCTACCCGTCCGGAACTTCCGGGCAATATCGAAGTCCTGGGGGTTCGTGCGCTGGTAGCGGTACTTATTGAGGCTGCCGGCGGGACAGCGTGAGCACTTCGGCTCGCCGTGACACATCGTATCGACCCCTGAGTCGCCGCCCACCGGTCGACGAGGGTCTATTACTGATAGTAAGCGTGCAGGCTAGCCGTCCACTTTGTCAAACGGGTCGGATCTGCGCCACCTTGACCCCTGTCGTTGATCCGACAGACAGCCGCTCGCGCATCCGGCGGGGTCGTCGCCGCCGTAGCCGGCCGGCCGGGACACCAGGCTCCACCCGGGCACGGCGACGCTGGCGCCGTGCCGTGCCGTGCCGTGCCGGGCCGGGCCGGGCCGTGCCGGGCCGTGCCGGGCCGGGCCGCGAAACCCACCCAGAAGTTCAGTCCGCGGTCGCCGTCGTCCAACCCGCGCCACACCGCCTCAGGCGGGCAGACCGCCGCGCGGCCGTGGCGCTCGGTGGCACCGTAGGTCCGCGGTGCCAGGACACGTCGTACACCTCGATGCCGACAACGTCGGCGATGGATCGGCCCAGTCGGGCATCGCCGGCGGCCGGCGCCACCGGACATCGAAAATCATCACTTGACTCTTTACTGTTAACACACCTTACTTTATTTTGAGGAGTACCGGCCGGTCATCCATCCGCCTCCCCCGAGGAGCAACGATGCGAAGAAGGTACTCCCTGCCGTTGGTGGCACTCGCCGCTGTCGCCGGCTCCCTGGCCATCGCCGCCCCCGCATCGGCGCACGGCTACGTGTCCGCCCCACCCAGCCGCCAGGCATTCTGCGCGCAGGGTGTTGTCGCATGTGGACAGATCAAGTACGAGCCGCAGAGCGTCGAGGGCCCCAAGGGCCTGCACAGTTGCAGCGGCGGCAACGCCCAGTTCGCCGAACTGGACGACAACAGCAAGAACTGGCCGGCCACCAGCGTCGGTTCCACGGTCACGTTCAACTGGGTCTTCACCGCCCGGCACGCGACCCTCAACTGGCAGTACTACATCGGAAACACCCTGCTGAAGTCGATCAGCGGCAACAACCAGCAACCGCCGGCCAGCGTCTCGCACACGGTAAGCCTGGGCGGCTACACCGGCCGGCAGACCGTCCTCGCGGTCTGGAACATCGCCGACACCGCCAACGCCTTCTACTCGTGCGTCGACGTTCAGATCGGCGGAGGCGGGGGCAATCCACCACCTCCCCCGCCCGGCGGGTGTACGGCGCCGGCCTGGAGCGCGACCCAGGTCTACGTCGGCGGGAACACCGTCTCGTACGGCGGGCACACGTGGCAAGCCAAGTGGTGGACGCAGGGCGAGACGCCCGGCAGTTCGGACGTGTGGGCGGATCAGGGTACCTGCCAGAGTGCCGCCGCACCGGCCGTCACCCAACCGCGCGGCACCAGAATCCAAGGCACCGTAATCCAAGGCACCAGAGTCCAAGGCACCAGACCCCAAGCGGTGTGACCAACCGCCCCGGACTCCTCACCCAGCCGTCGGGCCGACCCGGCGGCTGGGTGCTGTGGTCAGGGTCTGCGGCGTGTCATCCGGGTCTGGGGCGATGGCGAGGACGCAGATCACTGGCGGGCTGAGGGCGAGCGTACGCGTGCTCGGCTGAGTGAAGCCGGCGCTCCGCAGCAGGTTCTCGACCTCCTCGGCGGCGTCGCGGGATGTAGCCGCTGTGGCGCCGGCGCAGCGAGGCTGGGACGCGATGGCAATGCGCCCGCCGGGTGCGAGCCGCCCGCGCAGGTCGGCGAGCCGTTCGACCGGCGCGGGCCAGAACCCGAGGGAGTTGACGGCGAGGATAGCGTCGAAGGGGCCGGCGAGAGCGGCCGGAAGCCGATCGGCCGAAGCATTGATCAGGGTAACCCGGCCGGCCCGGATGGCGGCGGCGTTGCGCCTGGACGCCTGTCTGAGCATCACACCGGAATGGTCGATGCCGTACACGTGACCCGCGCCGTTGCGGACCAGTTCCGCGACCGCGATACCGGGGCCGAAGCCGACCTCAAGGACCCGGTCGCCAGGCCCCACCTCGAGCAGCGAGGCCACCCAGCGGTTGCGCTGCCGGTTGGACGGGCGGTGGGCGAACACCCAACCGTTCACGCTCCCGGCCGCGCCCCGGGGACGATGGGCCTGGCCGATGACGTCGCGGTCAAGGGCGCGAACGGCGGCTAGCCCGGCACGCCCGATCACGTACTCGATGGCCACGGTCACTACCCGCCTCGTTGCGGGTGGCAGGCTTCTCTCATGTCGTTTTCCCATGGTCGGCAGTCAACGGCTTCAAGCGCACCTGAAGTCAACACGCCCCACGGTCTGCTCACCATCGGCGAGCTGGCCCACCGCGCCGGCGTCAGCACCTCGGCCCTGCGCTACTACGAGGAACTTGGCCTGCTCCCCCTACCGGCCAGGATCTCCGGACAGCGCCGGTACCCCGAATCGGCGGCCAGGCTTGTCGCCGCCATTCTGGTCTACAGCGACGCGGGGTTCACTCTCGCCGAGCAGAAGACCCTTCTGGCCACCGGTGCCAGCACGCCCGGCGGCCGGAGACAGCTCATGCAGCGCAAACTTGCCGAGCTCGACGAGCAGATCGCCAGGGCGCAGGCCGCTCGCGAGGCCATCAGCCACGGGCTGCGCTGCCCTCACGAGGACATCGCGCAATGCCCCAACTTCAACGCCGGTATCACCGCCCGGCTCGCTGGCCAGCCACTGACACAATCCCACCAACAGTTGCACGGCCAACGATTCGACGAGGCGACAGGCATCGTCTCGTGACATCCGCTTTTCAGGACATCCGCTTTCCAGGACATCCGAGGGAGCAGCGGCTCGACGGCAGCGGCTCGACGGCAGAGCGCCCGGAAACGCAAGGCAGGTCCCGGGTGACCCGGGACCTGCCATTGTGAGTTATCTGGTGTGCAGGTCGGCTCTTGTTGCCAACGCTCTGGCTGCCAACGCTCTGATTGCCGGGGCTCTGATTTCCAGCGCTGTAGTTGCCAGCGCTGGAGTTGCCAGTGCTGTAGTTGCCGGCGCTCAGCCCTGACGGCCGTGCCAGCGCGGGTTGGCGCGGTTGACGACCACGACCTTGCCCCGACGGCGGACCACTACCGAACCTGGCTTGCGCTTCAGAGACCGAAGCGAGCTACGGACCTTCATGACCTTCCCTCTTTACGTCTGTTGCGGCTCACGGCCGCTCCGGGTTGAACAACGCCGGACGCCCCGTCGGGATTCCCGGGTGCCGGGCCCGCGCCCGGTTCGGGCCCGACTGGGTGCGCCCGGAATGAACCCGCAACGGCCCGTTCGGGTGGTCTGATACCGCCAGTCACGACTGTCCGGGTCGCGGAGACACCGCGACGGCCACTGTGTTGCGGCGTCGAGCGGAGCGCCGAGTGACAGCAGCCGCCGCGCCAAGACCGAGCCGCCGAGCAAAGGGAGCCGCGGCGCCGAGACACAGCCGCCGAGTGAAGAAAGCCGGCCCGCCAAGAGCAAGCCGCCTCGCTAGAGCAAGCCGCCGCGTCAAGACGGTGGCAAGGCCGGCGTCCAGGTCCGTGGTGCAGGCTTTCGGGTACGCCGTCACGTCGGGAGCCGGCACGGATGATCGGCGGGACTCGTCGGGACCAAGGGGAGGACAGCACCGATGCATCCACAGCCGCCTGACGCGCCAGTACCACCGGGTAGCGCGCCGCACCAGGTGCCGGGCGCCGCTCCCGCGCCGTTCCCGCCGACCGGGCCGGCGCAGCCGGTGGCGTCGCAGTTCCCACTTGCCGGACCCGCGCAGCCGGCAACCGCGCAGCCGGCAACCGCGCAGCCGGCAACCGCGCAGCCGGCAACCGCGCAGTTCCCGCCGGCCGGATCCGCCCAGCCGGTGACGTCGCAATTCCCGCCGGCCGGACCCGCGATCAGCGCCCCGCCGTACCCGATGGCGCCCGGCTACCCGCCCGCCCCGCGCCAGCCCGGCCGCCGCGCCGCGCTGGTACTGGCCGTCGTGGCGGCCGTCAGCCTGATCGCGCTGGGCGTCACGTTGGCGATCGGCCTGCCCGCGCGGTCACACCTGCACCGCGACATCTCGGACCGGCAGGCCCGGCGCGACGCGGACGTCCGCAGCTCCGCCGTGGCCGCCACGAAGCTGCAGGACGACTTTCACGCGGCCAACCTGCAGGTACAGCTCCAGCACGTCGAGGACCTGGACAAGGCGGTCGAGTCGGCGATGGGTGGATGGCTCGACGGAACGACCCGGTTCGGCGTTCTCGACAAGGCGGTCAACGACTGCGACGACGCGGTGGCGGACTACGACCGGGTCGCCGCGCCGTTCCCGGACGAGATGTTCGGAGCCCTGCCCAAGCGGATCAACCTCAGCAATCCGGAGACGGACTGCGGTCGGGCCCGCACCAACAGCATCTGACCCGACACGACGAGGAGAAGGCGCGGATGTACCCCCAATCCCCCGCCCCGGGCCAACCGGGCCCCGGTGAGCCGCAGACCGTCCCATTCGCACAGCAGCCCGTCCCACTCGCGCAACAGCCGTGGCCGGCACCGCCGGCACCGACAACCGCGTGGGGTGCCGGCCCGGCGGGCGACCTCCCGACGTCGCCGGTCAGCGCCGGCCCGACGAGCGGTGCCGGCCCGACCAGCGGCGCAGGCCCGATGACGGGTGTCACGGGCGGCTACCCGGTGGTCAGCATTCCGCCCGCTCCGTACGGCGGGACCGACTGGCGTACCCGGGCCAGGGCACTCGCCGTCGTGGTCGGCGTACTGGTTCTCGCGCTGGCCGGCACCGGCACCTGGCTCCTGATCGCCGACGGTCACCTGCGGCACGATCTGGCCAAGCTCGACGCCGCGGCCGCTCGGCGGGCACAGGACCAGGCCGACGCCAAGACGAAGCTCACCGAGCAGTTCCGCCAGGCCGACCTGAGCGGCAAGCTGGACAAGGTACGGACGCTGACCCAGCAGACCCGCACGGCCCTGCTGTCCTGGGACGACGGCGGCCAACCGCTCAGCGGCCTCAAGACGCTCCGGGACCTTGGCAACAAGTGCGACGAGGCAGTCATCGACTACGACGGGACCGCCGCGCAGTTCCCGGTCGAGATGCTGGCCGGCTTGCCGATCAGGATCGACGTGACCGACGAGGCCACCGACTGCGCCCGCTGACTGTCGGAGACCCACTGTCGCTAACCCACTGTCGCAAACTGACCGTCACCCGCTGACCACGCCCGCTGACCGTCGCTGACCACGCCCGCTGACTGTCGCCCGCTGACCGCGGTCAGGCCGCGCTCTCCGGCACCGCACTGGCCGGCCCCGCGCTGGTCGGCGACTCAGCGCTCCCCGACACCGCCTTCTCCGACACCGCCTTCTCCGACACCGCCTTCTCCGACACCGCGCTCGGCGACACCGCGCTCGGCGACATCGCGCTCTGCGACGCCGGGCTCTGCGACGCCGGAGAGTCGAGGCCGGCCAGCTTGGCGCGGACATCGCCGGCCGCGGCGTGGCCCAGATCCGTCAGGATGGCCAGGGCCGATTCCCACGCGACGCGGGCGGCGCCGGGGGCACCGGCGGCGCGGTGGGTGTCCCCGAGGCGGGCCAGCGTGTCGGCCTCGAAGTAGCGGTCGCCGAGTTCCCGTACCAGTACGAGTGCCCGCTCGTAGCAGTCGACCGCGTCGGCGTGGTGGTCGAGATGGTGATGGGCGTGCCCAAGGCTGTCCCAGGTGGTCGCCTCGCCCCACCGGTCGCCGGTCTCCTGGTGCAGCACCAGGGCCTGCTCGCAGCACGCGAGCGCCTGGGCGTGGTCACCGAGCAGCGAATGGTCCCAGCCGACCGAGTTGAGCGCGTCCGCCTGCCCCTGCACGTGTCCGGCAGCCCGGAACAGGTCGAGCGCCTGCTGGTCGTGGTGCAGCGCGCGGTCCGGCCGACCCTCCCGCTCGGACAGCGAGGCGAGTACCCGGTGGGTGTGCGCCTGCCCGATCGGGTCACCGGCGTCGGCGAACAAACCCAGTGCACGGACCAGGTAACCTCGCGCGTCGCTGTGCCGCCCCAGCTGATTGCTGACCCTGGCGAGGTCGCGCAGGGCGTGTGCGGCGGCGACCGGGTCGGAGAGGCGCTCGGCGGCTGCCACGGCGTCGTGCCACGCCTCGGCCCGCTCGTGCCAGTGCCCGCGCCGCAGCAGGAAGGTGTCCAGCCCCCAGGCCAGTTGCCAGACCTGCGTGTCGTTGCCGGTACCCGCGGCCAACCGCAGCGCCGCCAGCAGCACCGGCTGTTCCGCGGTCAGCCAGTCCATCGCGGCCCGGTCGTCAGCGAGCCGTTCCGCGCCGGTGCCGGCGGACGGCCCGGAAAGCGGCAACTGGATCGGGTCACGGGCCGGATTCAGCAGCCGGTCGGCGGCGTGTGCGGTGAAGACGTAGTGGTCCAGCAGCCGGTCGGTGGCCAGTTGGCGTTCCTCGTTCGGGTCGGTGCTCGCGGCCAACTCCGCGGCGTACGCGGCCAGCAGGTCGTGGAACGCGTACCGGCCCGGCGCCTGCTCGGTGACCAGGCTCGCCTGGGCCAGCTCGGTCAGCGACTCCCGCGCTTCGGGTAGCGGCAGCCCGGCGAGGCTGGCTGCGGCGGCCGTCGAGATGTCCGGGCCGGCGGCCAGCCCCAGGAGCCGGAACAGCCGGGCGGCTTGTGGCGTGAGCCGGTGGTACGACCAGGAGAACACCGCCCGCACCCGGGTGGCCGGGTCACCCGCGTCCAACGTGCCCAGCCGCTGCCCGGCGTCGGTCAGCTCGGCGGCCAGCACGGCCAGCGAGAAGTCGGACAGCTGCGCCTTCGCCGTCGCGATGCTCAGCGCCAGCGGCAACCGGGCGCACCCGGCGACGAGCTGCTCGACGGCCGCCGGCTCGGCGGACACCCGGCGGTAGCCGATCCGGCGCTCGACCAGGGCACGCGCCTCACCGGCGGACAGCAGGTCCAGCGTGACCGGGAACGCGTCGTCCGCCGCGACCAGCGGGGTGAGCTGGTTGCGGCTGGTCACCACAGTGCAGGCCGCAGGGCTGCCGGGCAGCAGCGGCCGTACCTGTGCGGTGTCCCGCGCGTTGTCCAGCACCACCAGTACCCGTTTGCCGGCGAGCACGCTGCGGTACAGGGCGAGTTGGGCGTCGGGTTCGGCGGGTACCCGTTCGGCCGGTACGCCCAGCGCCCACAGGAACTGCCGCGCCACCTCGGCCGGGTTCGACGCGTGCCCGGTGCCGTCGAAGCCCCGCAGGTTCACGTAGAGCTGCCCGTCCGGGAAGCGTTCCGCGACGCGGTGGGCCCAGTACACGGCCAGCGCGGTCTTGCCGATGCCGGCGGTGCCGGACAGCACCGCGATGACGGCGGTGGACGCCGACCCGTCCGGCGGATCGAGTAGGGCGTCGAGCGCCCCGATCGCGTCGAGCCGCCCGGTGAACCCGCGTACCGGCGGCGGCAACTGCGCGGGACGCGGATGCTCCGCGGCGTCCAGCCCGGTACGCCGGCCCGGCGCCGCCACGGAACCGTCCGGCCCGCCGGGCGGCGGGGCGGGAGCGGCACTGGCCTGTGCCGGGCCGGCTTCACCGCGCAGTACCGCCTGATGGGCCGCCTGAAGTTCAAGACCGGGTTCGGTGCCCAGCTCCGCGACCAGCCGCGCCCGGACAGCCACATAACACTCCAGCGCTTCGGCGATCCGGCCGGCCGCCGCCAGCGCCCGCATCTGCGCCGCGGCCAACGGCTCGGCCAGCGGATATTCCACGAGAAGCTCGCGTACCGTGCCCAGCACCTCGTCGCCGCCGCCCAGCCGCAACTCGACCTGCGCCCACGTCACCGCCGCGTCCAGCCGCTGCTGGCGCCAGCCCACCCGGCTGAGGTCGGCCCAGTCGCCGCGCACGTCGGCCAGCGGCAGCCCGCGCCACAGTCCCAGCGCCTCGCGCAGCAGCAGCGACCGTTCCCGGTCGGTCCGGGAGCCCTCGCGGGCCAGGGCGAGCAGCCGGCGGAACCGGTGCAGGTCGACGTTGTCGGGGTCGCTGTCCAGGACGTAGCCGGCCGCGTGCCGGAGCACGGCGACCTGCCGGCCGGCGACCTGCTGGCCGGCGGACTTCAGGCCAGCGGACTCCAGGCCAGCCGACTCGAGTACCCGGCGCAGCCGGGTGATGTGCGAGTACAGGGCGCCCCGCGCCCCCTCGGGAAGTGCCCCGCCCCAGACCCGGTCGAGCAGTGTCTCCTGCGGTACCGGGCGGCCCGCCTCGACCGCGAGAGCGGCCAGTACCGCCCTCAGCTGGGGCCGGCGCAACTCCACCGGGCGCCCGTCGACACGAATTTCCACCGGACCCAGCAGCCGAAACTCGATCACCCGTGCCGATTCCCATCGGTTCATGGCGCTCAATATTGTGTAGGCGTCAAGAATATGGGGGCTTGGCAACGGCCCCACGCCGGGGCACGGACGTGGGCGGTCGATCCCACGGAAGCATCGTGGGCAGGTTGCCTGCGCAGGTTGCGTGAGCAGGTGCGTGAACCCGGTGACCGTGACGCGGCTCCCCTCGACCGGCCCCATCGCTGGACATCATTACTCTAGCTAGCTAGAGTAGTCGCCGTGTCCGGTGACCCACGGTTGACGCCACAGACCGTGTCCGTGCTGCGCCTGCTGCTTCAGGCGCCGGCCACTGCCCGCTACGGGCGCGACATCGCCCGGCAGACCGGATTGAAGACCGGCACCCTGCACCCGATCCTGGCCCGACTCGAGCGGGCCGGCTGGCTCGACAGCTTTTGGGAGGATCCGGCCGAGCACGAGGAGCAGGGTCGCCCGCGCCGGCGGTATTACCGGCTGACCGGTGACGGTGTGGACCACACCCGGGCCGCATTGGCCACGCTGCCGGCCGGGGCATCGCCCGCCCGCGCCGGGCTGCGTCCACGGCCCGGATACTGAGCGGGCACCGCCTTGAACGGGCATCGCATGCGGAGCCGTCGTTGGAGTCGTCGCCGGACCCTGCGTTCCCTGGCCGCCAGTGAGGGCGGAGTGACCGCGATCTTCCTCGCCGTGATCCTCACCGGGTCGCTCGTCGCCGACGCGATGACCGGTGGCAGGCTGGGCCGCGAATACACCGAAGCCATTACCCGCGCGTCCGACGAAGCCTACGGGTCCCTCGGCGCGGTCGGCTGGGTCGTGGCCAACGTGGGGGTCATCGCGGTCTTCCTCTTGCAGTTCCTGCTCCTGACGAACCCCGGCAGGCGGTTGCGCGCCGGTCTCGCGGGCGGGTTCGGCGACGCGGTGATCCGGGCGGCCGGCCTGCCCCTGCCCGACGGCGCGCGGCGACGGTACGTGGAAGAGTGGCGCGACACGCTCGCCGACCTACGGGAGCGGGGCGCACCCCGGCACCGGCGCGCCGCCGAACTCGTCGACATCGTGGTGCACGTACCGGTGCTCATGGTGGTGCTGCGCAGGCGGTCGCGCGCGACGGCGGATGAGCGATGAGAGCGGACGAGCAATGAAAGCAGACGAGCGGTGAGACCGGTGCTCCGGGCGGCGGCCGGCACCGCGGTGCTCTCCGCGGTCGCGTCGGCGGGATGGGTCGCGGTGGTGGTCCTGAGCGTGTCGGTCAGCCACCCGCCCACGGTCAGCTGTTCGCCACGGTACCCACGAGTTCGCCCCACGCCACGGCATCGTTGGTTATCGCGCGCCGGGCGTCCTCGAAAGAGGCCGCGTCGGCCAGACCGGTGGGTGAACGCAACGCGTAGACCACGAAGTGATAGTGGTGCTCACCGCTGGGTGGGCAGGGCGGGGTCCACCCGGCGGTACCGCCCGAGTTGAGCGCCTGCTTCGTACCCGCGGGCAGGGCGGCGCCGGACAGCGAGCGGGTGCCAGGCGGGAGGTCGTATACCACCCAGTGCACGTAGTCCCCGCCGGGTGCGTCGGGGTCGTACACCACCACGGCGACCGCTTGCGCCCCGCGCAGGTCGCCGTCCCAGTCAAGTGGCGGCGGATAGCCCGCGGCGTGGCAGGTGTTCGCGTTGGGGATCTGACCGCCCGCGGTGAACGCGCTACTGGTGACGGTCAGCGTGGCGTTGGGCACCGCGGTCGGAACCGCGGCCCGCACCGCGGCCGGTGGCGTGGTCGGCGACGAACTCCCGCCGTCACTGTCACCGTCGCCGCCGCCACCGCAGCCCGCGACGAGGAGCGCGGTGACGAGTATGAGTACCCGTGGCAGTCTCACGCAGCACATGGTGGCATCGACTCCCGTGACAGCGCCACTTCCGGGCCGCCACCGCCGCGGCTCGCCGTCATACCGCGCGGCCCGCCGTCACCTCGCCCGGCCCCGTCACCTCGCCCGGCCCCGTCACGTCGCACGGCCCCGTCACGTCGCCCGGCCCGCCGAACCCGGTGTCACCAGACCGGTCTCGTAGGCCACCACGACCGCCTGGGCGCGGTCGCGCAGGTGCAGCTTGGCCAGGATCCGGGCCACGTGCGTCTTCACGGTGGCCTCGCTCAACTGGAATCTCGCGGCGAGTTCGGCGTTGCTCAGCCCCCGCGCCAGGAACTGAAGGACCTCCAGCTCGCGCGGGGTGAGGGCGGCCAGATCGCGGTGCAGTATCGCGGCCTGCTCGTCGCGGACGGCGAAGCGTTCGATCAGCCGCCGAGTGATGGTCGGAGCCAGCAGCGCGTCCCCGGAACGCACCAGGCGCACGGCGGCGACCAGATGTTCGGGGCTGACGTCCTTGAGCAGAAAGCCGCTGGCACCGGCGGACAGGGCGGCGTACACGTACCGGTCGAGGTCAAACGTCGTCAACATGATGACGCGCGGTCCGCCAGCGACGCTCTCGGACGGGATGTTCTCCGACGAGACGCTCCCGGACAGGATCCGCCGGGTGGCCTCCAGGCCGTCCAGCCCGGGCATCCGGATGTCCATCAGCACCACGTCCGGCCGCGTGCGACGCACCGCATCGATTGCCTGCGCGCCGTCGGCGGCCTCGCCGACCACCTCGATCCCGTCCGCGGCCAGGATCATCCGGAAGCCGGTACGCACCAGTGCCTGGTCGTCCGCGACCACCACGCGCAGCTGTTCAGTCACGAGTCTCCGATCGGTATCACGGCGAGCACCCGGTACCCGCCGGTGGGCCGCTCACCCGCCGCCAGCGTGCCGCCGTACACGGCCAGCCGCTCCCGCAGTCCGATCAGCCCCCGGCCGTTGCCGGCACCGATCGGCGCCGCCGACGTCCCAAACGTCCCGCCGGTGTCGGTGACCTCCACCCGTACGGCGTCGGGTGTGCAGTCGATGACGATCCGCACGCTCGCGCCGGCAGCGTACTTGATCGTGTTGGTCAGCGCCTCCTGCACCACGCGGTACGCGGCCAGGTCGGGGCCCACCGGCAAGGCGACCGGCGCCCCGGTCACAGTCAACTCGACAGGCACGCCGGTGTCCCGGATCCGGGCGGCGAGCACGGCCACCTGATCCAGTCCCGGCTGCGGAGCGAGATCCGACTCCGTCGCGGGATCCGGGCCATCGCTGTTCATGGTGAGCAGGCCCATGACGTGGCGCAGCTCGGCCATCGCCGCGCGCCCACCGGACTCCACGGCCAGCAGCGCCTCGCGCGCCTGCTCCGGCGCGGTGTCCATGATCTTCCGGGCGGCGCCGGCCTGCACCACCATCACGCTGACATTGTGGGTGACCACGTCGTGCAGTTCCCGGGCGATGCGGGAGCGCTCCTGCTCGACCGCCAGCCGAGTGGCGGTCTCGCGCTGGGCCTCGAGCCGCCCGACCCGTTGCCGCCAGACGTGTATCGCGTTGGCCGCGAGCCCGATCGGGATCAGTACCAGCACGGTGCTGAGCCCGGGCCCGATGGACGGCACGTTCGAGACGTGCGTGCCCACGATCAGCCCGGCGCCCAGCAGCGCACTGACGATCGCGGGTATCCGGTGCGGGCTGTACATGATGGCGCTGTACGCGGCGATCACGCAGGCCGCGAACGTGAACGTCGGGTCGTAGCCGGCGTCGACGTGGTACAGCTCGGACGCGGCGATCACAACCCAGAACACGGTCAGCGGGTACCGCCGGCGAGCCACCAGCGGCACCGCCGCGAGCAGGGCGATGAACGGCTGCCAGGCGGACACCGGCCCGTACGAGTGGGTGAAGGCCGGGTCGGGGACCGAGGGCAGGACGCTGGGCGGGACCCTCGCCGGATCGGGCGCGACGATCGCCGGATCGGGCGGGACCGGCCAGCCACGGTCGACGAAGATGCCGTACGTGTCGTAGTCGCGGCTGCGGGTGCCGTTGAGGGTACCGGCCGCGGCGATCGCCGCCAGGATCGCGTCGGCCGTCCAGGCCCAGCGGGACAGTCGCTGGGCCGGGCCGCCGGCGCGCAGGAGCAGCGCTACCGCCGCACGCCACCGGCCCACCACCCACACCCAGCCCACCCACGCCCAGCCCACCACCGCCCTGCCGACGACCGCCCTGCCTATTGCCCGCGCCCCGCCCACCGGTCCAGTGTCGCAAGCCGCCGGGTGCGGCCACATCCCTCGCGATGCCCACCGGCCGTACATCTCCGGCGTACATCCCGGGGATGACTCCGTCGCGGGTGCGGCCGGCACGGTACCCGGGATCGCCATCGCGGGCGACGCGGCGCGCGGCCGGCCGCCCATAGCGTCGGCCCCTGACGGCACCCGGCTATCCGACGGAGGAACCATGGCGGCCCCGCTCATCCAGATCCACGAGGTACGCAAGGAGTACGACGACGGGCCGCCCGCCCTGGCCGGCCTGACCCTCGAGGTACGCGCCGGGGAGGCGCTGGCCGTACTCGGCCCGTCCGGCAGCGGCAAGTCCACCCTGCTCAACCTGGTCGCCGGGTTGGACCGGCCGAGCGAGGGCACCGTGACGGTCGACGGCCTCCGGGTCGACGAGCTGAGCGAGAGCGCCTCGGCGCGGTACCGCCGGTCCCGGATCGGCATGATATTCCAGTTCTTCAATCTCCTCGACGACCTGACCGTCGCCGACAACGTGCTGCTACCCGCCCAGCTGGCCGGGGCATCTCGGCAGCAGGCCCGCCGCCGCGCCGCCGACCTGCTCGAGTTCCTCGGCATCGACCGGTTCGCGGACACGTTCCCCGGGCGGCTGTCCGGCGGCCAACGCCAGCGGGTCGCGGTCGCCCGGGCACTGATGAACCGCCCGGCGCTGCTGCTCGCCGACGAGCCGACCGGTGCGCTGGACACCGCGTCGGGGCAGGACGTCGGGCGACTGCTCACCGAGCTGAACCAGGACGGCCAGACGATCCTGCTGGTCACCCACGACACCGCGCTCGCCGATTCGTGCGCGACCCGGACCATCGAGCTGATCGACGGCGCGATCGTCCGCGATGTCCGGGCCGGTGGCGATGTCCGGGCCGGTCGCAATGTCCGGGCCGGTAGCGACATTCAGGCCGGTAGCGCTGTCCGGTCCGGCGGCGACGTTCAGGCCGGAGCCGGGCGGTGAGCGCGCTGGGGAAGGTGGTCCGCGCCGGAGTCGGCCGGCGGCGGGCGCAGACCGTGGTGATGACGCTGACCGTGCTGCTCGCGGTCACCTCCTCGGTACTCGCCGCCAGCCTGCTCGTCGGGTCACAGGCGCCGTTCGACCACGCCTTCGCGCGGCAGCGTGGGGCGCACCTGACCGCGATGTTCGACGGGACCGGAACCACCGCCACGCAGCTGGCCGGCACCGCGCACCTTCCGGGCGTGACCGCGGCGGCCGGGCCGTACCGTGCCGTGTCGCTGCACCCGACCCTCGGCGGCAACGCCCGCGACATACCGGTGGGCCTGAACCTGCCGGTGGCGACCGTGGTCGGGCGGCCCGGTGGCGCGCCGGTCGACGACCTCGACCTGACCGCCGGTCACTGGGCGACCGGCCCTGGGCAGATCGTGTGGGACGCGGACCGGACTCCGTTCCGGGTGGGAGACCGCGTGACATTCCCGGACGTGCCGGGCAGCCCCACGCTCACCGTGGTGGGGCTGGCCCGCTCGGTGGGCGGGAGCGCTGACGCGTGGGTACCGCCGGCTCAGGTGGCCGCGCTGACCGAGCCCGGCTCGGCACCCGAGTACCAGATGCTGTACCGGTTCGCCGCGGCCGGCACCGACGCGCAGGTCTCGGCCGCCCGCGCCAGCGTGGTCGCGGCCGTGCCGGCGGGGTCGATGGTCAGCGCGGAGTCGTACCTGAGGGCCAAGCGGGCCGCAGACCGCGCCGCGGCGACGTTCGCGCCGTTCATTGTCGCCCTCGGGGCGCTCGGCGTGGGCATGTCGATCCTGATCATCGGCATCGTGGTCGGTGGCACGGTCGGCGCGGCGACCCGGCGCATCGGCATCCTGAAGTCTCTCGGATTCACTCCCGCGCAGGTGGTCCGCGCCTATGTCGCTCAGGCGCTCATCCCCGCGGCGGTCGGTACGGCGTTCGGCGTGGTGCTCGGCGACCTGCTCGCCGTCCCCCTGCTCCACACCGAGGGAAGCGCCTACGGCACGTCGGCTCTGGCCGTCGCGCCGTGGATCGACGTGGTGGTGCCGATCGCCACGATGTCCGTGGTCGCGGCCACCGCCCTGGCCCCCGCGCTGCGGGCGGGGCGGCTCCGCACGGTCGAGGCGATCGCGGTCGGCCGTACCCCGCGCGCCGGTCGCGGGCGCGGTCACGAGCGCGGGATCAACCTCGGGATCAACCGCGGGCTCCACGGCCTGCTCGGCCGGCTGCCGTTGCCGCGCGTGGTGAGTCTCGGCCTGGCCAACCCGTTCGCCCGGCCGGCCCGGTCGGCCACCGTGGCGGCGGCGGTGGCCCTCGGCGCCGTCGGAGTCACCTTCGGCGTGGGTCTGGCCGCATCGCTGACCGGCATCGACCAGGGCCTCAACCGGGAAAGCCCCGGACAGGTCATCGTGCGGACCCTGAGCGGGAGGGAACAATCCCGGGCCGCCGACCCGGACGCGGTCGCCGCCGCGCTGGCCGGTCAGCCCGGTACCCGCAGGTACTTCAGCACCGGCCAGGCACAGGTCGGCGTCGCCGGGCTGGCCGGGCCGACAACCGTCAACGCGTACCGGGGCGACTCCTCCTGGGGCTCGTACCAGATGATTTCCGGATCCTGGTTCACCGGACCCGGCCAGGCCGTGGTACCGACAGGGTTTCTCACCCTCACCGGCACGCACATCGGTGACACCGTCACGATGACCAACAACGGTCACACCGCCCGGGTCCGGATCGTCGGCGAGGCGCTGTCGCTGAGCAACGAGGGTCAGCAGATCCTCACCGACGCGGCGACGCTGTCCGGCCTCGGTGCGCGGGTGCTTCCGGAGTCGGTCCGGTTCGACGTCGACCTCACCGGGGGCACCGATCCGAAGTCCTATGTGGACTCGCTCAACGCGGCCCTGCGACCGCTCGGCGCGCTCGCCGAGCCGGCGTCGACCGGGCCGAGCGGAACGGTCATCGCGATGGACTCGCTCGCCGCGGCGCTGACCCTGATGCTGGTGGCGGTAGCCGGCCTGGGCGTGCTCAACACGGTGCTGCTCGACACCCGGGACCGGGTGCACGACCTCGGGGTGTTCAAGGCGCTGGGCATGACGCCCCGGCAGACCATCGCGATGGTGGTCACCTCGGTCGCCGGAGTCGGGCTGCTCGCCGGTGTGGCCGGCGTACCGGTGGGGATCGCACTGCATCACATCGTGATGCCGGCCATGGGTCGGGCCGCCGGCACCCGGTTCCCGGCGGCGGACCTGGCGGTCTATCACCTGCCGGTGGTGTGCGCGCTGGCCCTCGGCGGGCTGGTCATCGCGGTGGCCGGCGCGCTGCTGCCAGCCGACTGGGCGGCCAGGGCCAGGACAGCGGAAACGCTGCGCACGGAGTGACACACGGGTGAGGCACGGGTGGGGCACGGCGTAAGGACGAAGTGAGGGGCGGGTGCGGCACGGGGTGAGGGGCGCCGGGACGGCCCTCGGACAGCGGTGAGCGCGCTGACCGGGGCCGTCCCGGCGCCGGTACCCGCGGCGGCATCAGCCCGCTGTCAGCCGGAGAGCCGCTCGGCCGCGTCGTCGTTGACCGCTCTGGCCAGAGCCCTGAGGAAGTCCTCGTTGCCGGCCAGCGCACCGGCCACCGAGGCCGCGTCGACCTGAACCGGGGTCGGTGTGGTCTGCCCGGCCTTGATCTGGTTGAGCAGCCGCACCGTCACCACCGGCTGGCCCTTCTCCGCGCCGCCCCGGATGGTCTCGGATCCGCTGAACAGCGCGTCGATCCGCCAGGCGAGCTTGGCCGCGTTCTCGTCGTCCATGAAAGCCACTTCGGGCTCCTCCTCCTTCTTCGGTACGAATCCCCACTGGCCGAAGTCGGCCGCCACCGCCTCGTCCTTGTCGCAGTCGGCGCCGTTGACCGCGATGCCGTTCTGGATCTGGCGGAGCTGTGCCCGGGTGTCGAACCAGTAACTCTTGCCGCGCAACTTGACCGTCACGGTGTTCGGCCGCGGGCCGGAACCGGCCGACGACCAGGCGTACGCCTGCCAACCCCAGCGGATCAGCTTGGCGTCGAACAGCCGCGAGATCGCCCAGTAGCCGCCGTACGCACCGGTTCGGGCCGGGCCCAGTACGGACAGGATGCCGTCGAAGTACGGCGCCACCGCCCCCAGCTTCGCCCGCGGATCCTTGCTGGCCGGCGCGAAGTCCGGGATGTCGAAGTCGACGCTGAAGTAGATCGGGCGTCCGGGCGGCCCGCCGCAGGCATTGTGCTTCGCCACGGCCGCCTTCGCGTCGGCCACACCCTGGGCGCGACCCTTGAGAGCGGCCGCCTCCACGATCTCCCAGTTGCTGACGACGTCGATGCCGGCGGCGCGCAGCCCGTCGGCCTCGGTCTTGGTGAGCGCCTTCTTGGCGTTCTTCTTGCTGCCGGCCGCCAGGTACCGGCACGCGAAGGTGTAGCCGGCGGCCTTCAGCGCCGTGGCGCCCGGGCGACTCGTCGAATAGTCGACACCGAGTCTGGTCATGGGCACACCTCAATTGATATCGATAAGCGTGACAGTGATGCGCCCAGTGTCACCGACAGGCCGGCCGGCCCGAGTCGAAGTGCCGCGATTACGACGCGTAACCGCACGATCAGCCAGGCGATGCCGCCAGCCGTCCCAGCCGGCCTCGGCCGGCCGGCTGGGCAGTGGTGATCGGGTTCGCCGCCTTGCCACGGAGTCGCCCGGACTCGTCGCGGACACGTCACGGACGTTTCCGCCCGGATCGGCACCGTCCCCGAGCGATTCTTGACCGCTAGGTACAGAATCAACTAGCCTCACCGTCGTGGGCAGGCCGAGACAGTTCGATCCCGACGCAGCCATCGACAGCGCGATGGACCTGTTCTGGCGCAAAGGATTCACCGACACGACGCCACAGGACCTCGCAGCCGAGCTGGGCATCGGCAAGGGCAGCCTCTACAACACCTTTGCCAGCAAGCGCGCACTGTTCGACCTCGCGTTGCGGCGCTACGTCGACCTGCGGGCGGCCGGCGTGACGGCGACGCTGGATCAGCCGGGCACCGCCCGGGAACGCCTGCGAGCGGCCCTGCGGCGGCTCGCCGACGCCGATGCCACCCTGACCTCACGCGGCTGCCTCGCGGTCAACACGGCCGTCGAGCTGGCCGGCACCGACGAGGACGCGACCAGGACTGTCCGGCAGCTGTTCGACCGCCTCGAAGGCGCGTTCCGCACGGTGATCGAGGAGGGTCAGGCGAGCGGGGAAATCGCCGCGGGACGGGATCCCGGGCAGTTGGCGGCCCTGGTGCTCACCTCGTTCCTCGGCATGTCCGTGCTCGCCAAGACGACAGACGCCGACCGCATCCGGCACACGATCGACGCCGTCCTGGCGACGCTCTGATCCCACCGCCCGATCGCGGCGAACCGAGCCGTACCCAGATTTTTGACCCGAAGTTCAAGAAAGGATCGCCGTGACTCAGGTACCCACCCAAGACGCCCAGCCGGACCAACGCGACTCGACGCTCGACCGCAACAAGCAGACCGTCCTGGCCTTCTATCAGGCGGGCATCAACGAGAAGGACTTCGACGCCGCGTCGATGTTCATCGGCGACCGGTACGTGCAGCACAATCCGCGCATCGCCGACGGCATCGAGGGGTTCCGGGCGTTCCTCGATCAGCTCAGGACCACGTTCCCCGAGCTGCGCGCGGAGGTGAAGAACATCGTCGCCGAGGGCGACCTGGTGATGGCGCACGTGCACGGGGTACGGGTGCCGGGACAGCGTGGTACCGCGATCGTCGACGTCTTCCGGCTCGAAGAAGGCCGGATCGTCGAGCACTGGGATGTCATGCAGCCGATTCCCGAAGAGTCAGCCAACCGCAACGGAATGTTCTGACCCGCACTCGGCCAGACAAAGGCCAGCCACACGAAGCCCTGCCACGAAGCCCGGCCGGACGAAAGTCCGGCCACACGAAGCCCGGCCATCCGAAGTCCGGCCACGCGACACAGGCGCTGGGCTTCGCGTGGCCGGGCTGGAACCAATAGGGTGCACGCCGTGGGAAATCTCTTCAGGGGCGTCGCCGCCACCCTGCGCCGGATCCCGGTGCCGCGTGCCGCCACGACACCCGGCACCGCCCAACCGAACCCCGCTCAACTTGCCCGACGCCGGCAGGTCGCCGCGTTGCGGCGCCGTCGCCTGCTGTACGCGCCGGAGTTGGACGGGCAGGCCGACCCGGGTGAGATCGTGTGGACCTGGGTGCCGTACGAGGACGATCCGCGCCAGGGCAAGGACCGCCCGGTACTCGTGGTCGGGCGGGAGAGCCGCACCCTGTTCGGCCTCATGCTGTCCAGCCAGTCCGAACGCGACGGTCAACCGAACTGGTTCGCGCTCGGGCCGGGCGAGTGGGACCACGACAACCGACCGAGCTGGCTCCGCCTGAACCGGGTACTCACCATGCGGGAGGACAGCATCCGGCGCGAGGGCGCCATCCTTGACCGGGCCCGCTTCGACCGGGTCGCCCAAGTGCTGCGCGCGAAGTACGGCTGGACCTGACCGACCGCTCGGCGCCGAACCACGCACCGACCCAGGCGGGATCGTCGCGCACGCCGCCGGCAGACCTACTGCGGCGGCGCCCGAAGCGATACGATCTTCAATTCATAATTGCCTGCGAAACCCTACTCAGCCGGCAAGCGGTTGAGTAGGGCCAACGCCTCCGCGGACCGCGGAGGCGCGTGTCGGACCGTCGTGGGCGCTCCGTTGGAGCGGAGGAAGGAGCCTCGTGGCTACGAGCGCAAACAGGAACCGTCGCCGAAGGCTGGTGGTGACCCTGCTGGCCTTCGCCCTGGTCGCCGGCGGCACAGCCGGCTATCCGGGAACCGTGTCGGCGGCGCCCACGCTGCCGGACGCCAGCGCGGTCGGCGCCACTGGACTCAGGGGCGGCGATGGTGACCGGGTCGTCCTGACCGACGGGGGTGGCCGCCATCCATCCGCCAAGCCGTCATCCGCCACGCCGTCATCCACAATGCCGCCATCCGCCAAGCCGCCATCCAATAACCCGTCCGGCGGCCGGTCCGGCGTGAACCCCAACGGCAACGGCCTGTACATCGTCCAGCTCGCCGAGGCTCCGGTGACGACGTACTCCGGCGGTGTGCCGGGGCTGGCCGGGACACGTCCACAACAGGGCCAGCGATTGGAACCGGAATCGACGGCCGCTCAGGCGTACCGCCGGCACCTCGACGCCACGCGGGCGGCGGTGGTCGCGGCGGCCGGGGTCACCACCGCAGAGGTCTACACCACGGCCTTCAACGGTTTCTCGGCGAAGCTGACCGCGCGGCAGGTCGCCACGCTGAGGGCAGACAAGCGGGTACGTGCCGTGACCGCGTCCCAGAAGGTCGCCTCGGCCGCCGGCACTCCGGCGCCGGAGACCACCGGGCTTTCATCGGCCCCGACTTCACTGGCATTGACTACACCGGTCCCGAGTCCCCCGCCCCCGACTCCCCCTGCCTCGACCGCCCCGACCCAGTCGAACGGCGGCTCCGGCACGATACTGCCGGATCCCAGGAAGCTGGGCTCACCGAGGTTCGGCACACCGAAGCCGGCCGCACCGAAGGCCGGTGCACCGAAGCCGGGCGGCGCCACCGGCACCGGCATGGTGATCGGGGTACTGGACACCGGGATCTGGCCCGACAGCCCGTCATTCGCCAAACAGATGCCGGCACCAGCGAACTGGCACGGCGCCTGCCAGACCGGCCCGATGTGGGTCGCCGCGGACTGCAACGGCAAGATTGTCGGCGCCCGGTACTTCGCCGACGCCTACCTCGCCGGCTCCGGAGGCACGTTGCCGGCCGGTGAGGTCCTCTCCCCCGTCGACCTGGTCGGGCACGGCACGCACACCGCGTCGACCGCGGCCGGGCTTCCGGTCCAGCATGTCACCATCGACGGCCGGGACTTCGGCTCGATCGCCGGAGTGGCACCCGACGCGCAGATCGCCGTCTACAAGGTGCTGTGGGGCGGCGCCGGGTACGACGCCGACATCATCGCCGGCATCGACGCGGCCATCGCCGACGGTGTACAGGTGCTGAACTTCTCGGTCGCGGTCCAGCTGGGCGACTGGACGCCGAACACCCCGGTGGGTACCGCGTTCCTCAACGCCGTGCTGGCCGGCATCTTCGTCTCGGCGGCCGCCGGAAACGACGGCCTCACCGGGACCATCAGCAACGCGGCACCATGGCTGACCACGGTCGGTGCGGCGGTTACCAAGCTCGACGAGGGCACGGTCCGGCTCGGCGACGGCACGAAGCTGGTCGGCGGCACACTCGACGTGCTGCCCGGCGGCGACACCGCCAGCCCGCTGGTCTTCGGCGCGCAGGCCGGCCCGGTTGCGGGCAGCGCGGAGTACTGCTTGCCGGGCACCCTCGATGCGGCGAAGGTCAGGGGCAAGGTGGTGGCCTGTGCCCTGTACTCTCCGTTCGACGAGGTCGCCGAGCTGAAAGCCAAGGGCGCGACCGCGATGCTGCTGTTCGACCCGCCCATCGGCAACTTCCGGGTCAACTCCATCTACGGCTTCCCGGTGCTGTACCTGAACACCGCCCAGCAGGCCGGCCAGCTGTTCACGTACCTGACGAACCACCCGACCGATGGCACGGCGCTGCTGTCCCCCGGCGGGGACGGGTCCAGCGTGCCGGGCCTGCCCAGCGTCGCCGACTTCTCGTCAAAGGGGCCGGACTACACGGCGCCGGGCGTCCTCAAGCCGGACCTGGTCGCGCCGGGATCCGACATCGTCGCGTCGGTGTCGCCGCCGGGCAACTTCGGGCGGCAGTTCGACGCATACTCAGGTACGTCGATGGCCACGCCGTACGTGGCCGGTGCGGCGACGATCCTCGCCGCCGAGCACCCGAGTTGGTCGCCCGGCACCATCTCGTCGGCACTGAGCACGACGGCTACCGACACCGAGGGCACCAGCGATCCCCTGTATCAGGGCAGCGGCCTGGTCGACCTGGCCCGGGCCGGCGACCCGGGACTGGTGTTCGAGCCGGACCCTGCCGACTTCGTCGCGTTCAGCCAGCAGGCGAAGCCGGACGGCGCGGAACTCAACCTCCCGTCGATCTCGCTGCACGAGTACGACGGGACCCAGCCGGTGACGCTGACCCGCAAGCTGACCAACGTCGGCACCGCACGGGAGACCTACCGAGCCTCCGTCACCGGCCTGCCCGGCATGCAGGTGACGGTGAATCCGAGTTCGGTGACGGTGTTCCCGGGCAGGACCGCGACGGTCACCATCACCCTGAGTCGGGGCAGCGCGCCCTGGGACCGGTACGTGACCGGGTCGATCACCTGGCGCAGCACGGCACACAGCGTACGGATCCCGGTCGCCGCGCGGCCGTGGGGCGTCACTCCGGAGCCGTACGGTGACGACGGCATCCAGTTCGGCCGGCGGCAGGACGGCGCGTTCGGCATGCTGCAGCCGGGCTTCACCGGACCGCTGACCGGGCGGTCGACCGGGTACACCCCCATGGTGTGGCAGTCGTCCTCGATGCCGGCCGGGGTCAACGACGGCGTCTTCGACCCGCACGCGTCCGGGGTGACGGCGCAGAACTTCACGGTGCCGGATGACACGGCCGGATTCGTCGTGGAGACCGCGACGGACGACCCGAACACCAACCTCGACCTGTACATCTACCGGGGCGACACGCTGGTGTCCAGGAGCATCGCCAGCTGGAGCAGCGCGGAACAGGTGTTGCTGTTCATGCCCGAACCCGGCCAGTACACGGCGTACGTGTTCGCGCAGAAGTCCGGTGGCCCGGTCGTCGACTACCGTCTCGGCCACGCCATCGTCGGCAACCACGGGAATTACGCGCCGGCCACGCTGAGCCTGCCGAGTCCGGTGCAGCGGGGTACCACCCCCAGGTTCACGCTCAAGCCGGACTCACCGCTGCCGGACCAACCGGTGCCGAATGACGAGTTCTGGGCGTACACCGAGCTGTTCAGCAACGGCCAGACCATCCCCGGACCGCTGGTGTATACCACCCAGTCCTCCTGGCAGTGACGGGCCCTCAGTAACCGGCCCGGTAACGGCACATCGTGACCGGTCGGGCGGGGCCGAGAGGTCCCGCCCGACCGGCCGGCCCCACCGATCGACGCGTCAGCCCAGGCCGATGTCCCGGGCGGTCACCGGACGGCCGGGCAGAGTGGTACCAGGCAGCGTGGTACCGGGCAGGGCCGCGCCGGGCAGCGTGGTACCGGGCAGCGTCGTACTTGGCACTGCGCGGAGGCCGTCGAGGATGAGTACGAGCGCGCGTTCCAGGATCAGGTCGGCCATCTCGTCGCTGTCCGCGGGTACCCGCCGCAACAGCAGCGACAGCAGCGCGGCCACATCACCGGTACCGACGTCGGGGCGCAGCGCGCCTTCGGCCTGCGCGCCACGGACCAGGTCGTCCAGTACGGCCATGATGCCGTCGCGAAGCCGGCCAGTCTCCGGGTCGTCGCGGATCGCCGCCCACGTCGACGGGGAGAGCACCGCCAGGCGGACACTGAGCCGCAGTTCACGGGAGCGCCCCATGAGCCGGACGAGAGCCCCCCAGGCGGTGGGTTCCTCGGCAGTCGCCGCCCGGGCTTCGTCGAGTACCGTGCCGAAATTCTCCCGGGCCACCGCGCGGATCAGCGCGTCCCGATCGGGAAAGCGCCGGTACAGGGTGCCGACGCCGACGCCGGAACGCCGGGCGATCTCCTCCATCGCCACGTCGGGTCCCTGCTCCGCGAACACCGCCTTGGCCGCGGCCAGGATCTGATCGCGGTTGCGGCGCGCGTCAGCCCGTAACCGTGCGGGTGGCTGCGCCGTCATGGGCAGATTCTGCCACCGCCGGATATGTGGACGGGTCCCTTCCGCTTGCGCTACGGTCGGGAAGCCGAGCCGAAAAGGCCCCGGTCGGGAAATTCGCGGAGATTCCGTCCACCTGAGAGAGTGGAGTGGATTCATGACGAGTTCGATGCTTCCGGTCGTTCGGACCTGCCCCTATCAGCCGCCCGCCGAGCACGTCCGGCTCAGGGAATCCGAACCGGTCGCCAGGGTCACGCTGCCCAGCGGATCGAGCGTGTGGGCGTTGAGCCGGCTCGAAGACATCCGCACGATGCTCACCGATCCCCGCTTCAGCTCCGACCGCCAGCACCCGGGCTTTCCGCAGTTCTTCTCCGGACAGCGGCCGACCGGCAAGTTCGGTCGCTCGCTCATCGGGATGGACCCGCCCGAGCACGGGCCGGCCCGCCGCGCGGTCGTGGGCGAGTTCACCGTCAGGCGGATGGCCGCTCTGCGCCCACGCATCCAGCAGATCGTCGACGAGCACATCGACGCCATGCTCGCCGGACCACGCCCGGCCGACCTGGTTCAGGCACTGTCGCTGCCGATCCCGTCGCTGGTGATCTGCGAGTTGCTCGGCGTGCCCTACGCCGACCACGAGTTCTTCCAGCGCTACTCGGGTCAGCTGCTGAGCCGCACCGCGTCGACCGAGCAGCGGACCACCGCGATCGTCGAACTTCGCTCGTACCTTCAGGACCTGGTCGCGCGGAGGCAGGAGGCTCCCGGTGACGACCTGATCAGCCGGCAGATCGCCCAGGCCACCGAGCGGGGCGACCGCACCGCCGACGACGTGGTGAACCTGGGATTCCTGCTACTGGTGGCCGGGCACGAGACCACCGCGAACATGATCTCGCTCGGCGTCATGACGCTTCTCGACCACCCGGCGCAACTCGCCGCGATGGTCGCCGACCAGTCGATCACCCCGCTCGCGGTCGAGGAGTTGCTGCGGTATTTCACCATCGCCGAGTTCGCCACCTCGCGGGTCGCGAAGGAGAACATCGAGATCGGCGGGGTGCTCATCCGGGCGGGCGAGGGCGTCATCGCGCTGGGCACCGCGGCAAACCGGGACCCGGCGGCCTTCGTCAACGGCGACGACCTGGACCTCTCGCGCGGGGCTCGGCACCACGTCGCGTTCGGCTTCGGCGCGCACCAGTGCCTCGGCCAGAATCTGGCACGCATGGAGTTGCAGATCGTGTTCGACACCCTGTTCCGCCGGATTCCGGGGCTGCGGCTCGCCGGGTCCGTCGACGCGTTGCCATTCAAGGACGACGCCGTCGTCTACGGACTGTACGATCTTCCCGTCACCTGGGACGCCCCGGCCGAGTAGAGGAGACTGCCAGCATGCGCGTCGTCGCCGATACCCAGCGATGCGTCGGTGCCGGCCAGTGTGTGCTGACCGACCCGACGACGTTCGACCAGAATGACGAGGACGGCACCGTGGTGATCCTGCGTGACGAGCCGCAGGATCCGCAGACCTCGGCCCGGGTACGGGAGGCGGTCCACCTCTGCCCGAACCAGGCACTGTCCATAGTGGAGTGAAGGGCCGTGGGGTGAGGGGCCGCTCGCCCTGTTACACGAACCCTGTCACACGCGAGCCCTGCCACACGCGGTAGTACTCATACACGGTAGTACTCACACACGTAGTACCCAGGCGCGGGTCAACCTCACGCACGCTACTTCTCGAGCGCGGTACTTCGCAAGTGCGTACTTCTCACACGCGCTACAGCACGAGAATCGGCGCCGCCCCCACTCGGCGTCTTACCGAGCCGTTGGTCTCCCGGTAGAGTTCACATCAAGCGTCCGCCATCGATTCGATGGCGGACCGCGCGCATGCGCGGCGGGCTTCGCCGCCCCCCGCCACGCCGCAACGCACTGGTCAAGGGGAGGCCATGGCACAGAACTCTGCCCTGTTACTCGCTGAGACAACCGCCGATGTGGCGGCCGTGCTCATCGTCGGCGCCATCCTGACCCCGCCGTTCCGGCGGTTGCGCCAGCCCAAGGTGATCGCCGAGATCGTCGCCGGAATCCTCCTCGGTCCCAGCCTGCTCGGCCTGCTGCCCGGTCACCTGGTCACCCGCGTGTTCCCGATGGCGGTGCGGCCCAACCTGTCGGCGATCGCGCAGGTGGGCATCCTGCTGTTCATGTTCCTGGTCGGCTGGGAGCTGGACCTCGCGCAGGTGCGCACGAACCGCGGCCGCGTTCTGGGCATCTCGCTGTCGTCGATCGCGCTGCCGTTCGGTACCGGCATCCTGCTGGCCACCTGGCTGTACCACAATCACAACGCCGTCGGCGCCCACCACGTCGGCAAGCTGGCGTTCTGCCTGTTCGTGGGCACCGCCATGGCAATCACGGCTTTCCCGGTGCTGGCTCGCATCATCCTGGAGCACCGCCTGCAGCTGACTCGGGTGGGCATACTCTCGCTGTCCAGCGCCGCGGTCGGCGACGTCCTGGCCTGGTGCATGCTCGCGCTCGTCTCGGCCATCGCGGCCTCCTCCAGCCCCACCCAGCTGTGGCGCGTCATCGGCTACTCGGTCCTCTACGCCGCCGTGCTCTGGGGCCTGGTGCGGCCGCTTCTCCGGCTCCTGGTCAAGCGCCTGACCCGCAACGACACCGTGTCCCCGCAACTGCTGGCCGTGGTCGTCGGCGGCGCACTCGTCGCCGGGTATCTGACCAACCAGATCGGTCTGGACGCCATCTTCGGCGCGTTCACCTTCGGCCTGATCATGCCGCGCGGGTCCAGCAAATTCCTGGAGTCCCAGATCAAGATTCCGATCGAACACGTCACCTTCCTGCTGATGCCGATTTTCTTCATCGTCACCGGACTCTCGGTCGACATCACCAGAATCAACGGCAGCGGGGCGCTGGAGTTGGTCGGCATCATCGCGGTGGCGTGCCTGGGCAAGCTGGTGGGAGCCACCGGCGCCGCGCGGGTGTCCGGCGTCTCGTGGAAAGAGTCACGCATCATCGGCCTGCTGATAAACACCCGCGGGCTGACCGAGCTGATCATCCTGAACGCCGGGGTCAGCATGGGCGTGCTCGACAACCGCATGTTCACCATGATGGTTCTCATGGCGCTGGTCACCACCGCGATGGCAGGGCCGCTCGTTCCGCGCCTGCCGTACGCGCGACCGGACGGCGAGTTCGCCTCGATGGACCAGGAGTCTGCCGCGCCCGCCAGTCGCGGCTGAGCCCGCCCGGTGTCCGCGGCACCGCATCGCGAACACGGCGTATCACGAAGACAGCGCATCACGAATACAGCGCATCACGAACACGGCGCATCGCGAACACGGCGGATAGTGCATACGGTGGAGCGGGCGGTCACAAAGAGAATCGACTCCGAAGGGGGCAGCTCATGTCCGTTGGCCAGCCGACGAACGTCGGCATCGTCGGCTGCGGCACCATCTCCGGCCAGTACCTGCGCACCATCGACCGCTTGCCGTCGCTGCGGCTGACCGCGGTCGCCGACCTCGACGCCGCGCGGGCCCAGGCGATCGCCGCCACCCGCCCGCAGGTGCGCGCACTGACCGTCGACGAACTGGTCGCCGACCCGCGGGTCGACATCGTGCTGAACCTGACCGTGCCGGCCGCGCACGCCGCCGTGGCGCTCGCCGCCATCGCCGGTGGAAAGGACGTCTACGGCGAGAAGCCGCTGGCCGCCGACACCGAGCAGGCCCGTCCGGTGCTCGCCGCCGCCGAGGCCGCCGGGGTCCGCGTCGGGTGCGCTCCAGACACCGTCCTGGGTACCGGCATCCAGACGGCCCGGCGGGCGATCGACGACGGCGTCATCGGTACCCCGGCGGCGGCGACCGCCACCATGGTGACGCCCGGCCACGAACGCTGGCACCCGAACCCGGACTTCTACTACCTCGCCGGAGGCGGCCCACTGCTGGACATGGGGCCCTATTACCTCACCGCCCTGGTGACCCTGCTCGGCCCGGTCACGACGGTGGTCGGCGCGGCGAGCCGCGCCCGGGCGGAGCGCGTCATCGGATCCGGCCCCCGCACGGGCCAGGCGGTGCCGGTGCTGATCGACACCCACGTGACCGGAGTGCTGATCCACCGGTCCGGGGCCTTGTCCACACTGCTGATGAGCTTCGACGGGGTCGCCACCCGGGCGGCACCCATCGAGGTGCACGGCAGTACGGCGTCGCTGATGGTGCCCGACCCCAACAAGTTCGACGGCGAGGTACGGCTGCGCGGGCTCGACGACACCGACTGGCGGCCCGTACCCACCAGTGCCGGCTACCTCGACGCCGGACGCGGGTACGGGCTGGCCGACCTGGCGGCCACGCCTCGATCTGGGCGGTCCGGCACCGAACAGCCCCGGGCCGGTGCGGCGATCGCGTTCCACGTTCTCGACGTCATGGAGTCGCTGCTGGCCTCCGCCGGGTCCGGTCAGGCGGTCACGGTGCGGAGCACCTGCCCGCGCCCGGCCGCCGTGCCGCTGACCTCGCTCGTACCGGCGCGGACCACCCGGTGACTCGCGGCATGGTCACGCGCGGCACGGTCTCTCACAGCACGAGCAGGTAGGCGAGGCCCACCCCGGCGAGCATGGCGAGCGTTCCGGTAAGCACCGGCGGACGGACCCGCAGCCACACCAGCAACCGAAGGGCGAGCAGCGCGAACAGGCAGTGGAGTCCCAGCAACACCACGACGATCGTAAGCTCGTCGCTGAGCGTTCCACGGGTGTGCGGTACACACGGACCCCAGCCCTCACAGGTGTCGCTGCCTGCCGGCAGGGCCAACCACCACATTGCCAGGCCGAGGAGCGCAAGCAGGTACCAGCCGAGCAGAACCCTCGCGCTCCGCCGGTAGAGCGTGCCGGACGAGTTGCCGGCTACCGGAGACTGGGGTTCGGCCACGCGGGCTGCGCCCACTCCGGTTTGACCGACATCATCTGGGCCGTCTTGGCCGGATCTCGGTCGATCAGGTCGCCCAGCAGGTCGTCGATCTGGGCCAGCAGGCTCGCGTCGAGCCGGATCCCGGCCGCGGTCGCGTTCTCCGAGACCTGCTCCGGCCGGGACGCGCCGATGATCGCGGAGCTGACGCCGTCCCGCGACAGCGTCCAGGCGATCGCCAGTTGGGCCATGGACAGGCCCGCGGCGTCGGCGAGCGGGCGGAGTTGCTGCACCCGGTCCAGCAGCCGATCGCCGAGCACCCGGCCGATGAACCTTGGAGCCCGGCCTCCGCTGGCCGCGCGCGATCCGTCCGGCGGCTGCTCACCCGGGCGGTACTTGCCGGTCAGCACCCCTTGGGCCAGCGGCTGGAAGATGAGCTGACCGATGCCCTCCCGCTGGCACAGCGGCAGCACCTCGGGCTCGATCACCCGCCACAGCATGTTGTACTGCGGCTGGTTGGACACGATGCGGCGGGGCAGCCCGAGTTGGTCGGCGAGGTCGAGCGCTTCCCGGATCTGGCCTGCCGTCCACTCCGACACGCCCAGGTACAGCACCTTTCCCTGCCGTACCAGATCGTCGAACGCGAGCAGCGTCTCTTCCAGCGGCGTCCGGTCGTCGAACCGGTGCGCCTGGTACAGGTCGACGTAGTCGGTGCCCAGCCGGCGCAGCGAGGCGTGGCAGGACTCCATGATGTGTTTGCGGGACAGCCCGCGATCGTTGGGTCCTTCCCCGGTCGGCAGGCAGACCTTCGTGGCGACCTCGACCGACTCCCGACGCACCCCGCGCAGCGCCCCGCCCAGAAGCTCCTCGGCGGCACCCTGGGCATACACGTCGGCGGTGTCGAACGTCGTGATGCCGGCGTCCAAAGCGGCGCGCACGCACGCCAGGGCGGCTTCCCGCTCGACCAGCTCGCCGTGGGTGAGCCAGTTTCCGTAGGTGACTTCGCTGACGTGCAGGCCGCCGCTGCCGAGAGGACGATGTTCCACGCTCCAAGACGCTAGCACGGGTCGTCGTGCGGGCGCCGCCGAGCGCGAGGCTCGACGGCGCCCGCCGGGTGTTCGCCGCTACCGGTGTTCGCGCTACCGGTTCCAGACCTGGAGTTCGGAGACCTGTGCGGCGGGCCAGCCGGTGTTGGCGGTGACGGTGATTCGCCAGTACCGTTGTGAGCTGGCCGCGAACGTGATGGTGACGGTGTTGCTACCGGCCGGCGAGAACGTGTACGTCGCCGGTGCCTTCACGGTGGTGAAGTTCGATCCGTCGGTGGAGCCGAGCACCGAGAGCGTCTCGTCGCGCGCCCCCCACGACCCCGGCAGTTGCAGCACCACCCGGCCGGCCTGCTGGGACGAGCCCAGATCCACCTGAACCCACTGCGGGAAGGCGTTGTTCGCGCTCTCCCAGTACGAGTTCTGGTTCCCGTCGGTCACGTTCGACGACTCGTACACGTCGGTGTGCGACGACTCCCCGTTGGGCCTGCCGGCCGCCAGGTTCGTGCCGCCGCTACCGCCCGCGGTGAACTGGAGGCTGTTGAGGTTCCAGCCGCCGCTGTCCTCGGCGAGGGTCAGCACCTGCTGCCCGGCGGGCAGCGTCAGCTGGGCGGTGACCGTGGTCCAGAGCTGCCAGTCGCCGGTGGCCGGCACGTTGACGCTGCCGGTGAGGTTGGCCCCGGACGCGTTGCTCAGGTGCAGCGCCCCGGCGACGGCGCTGGGCGCGGCGACTCTTGCGCTGAGCGTGTACGTGCCGGCCGACGCGACATTCACCGTGTACCGGAACCACTGGCCGCCACCGGTCCAGCCGAGGTTGTACCCGCCGCCGGAGTCCGCTGTCGTTTCCAGGTCGACGCCGTCGGCCCGGTACCCGTTGGCGGTGCCATTGACGGAGTTGACGCCGTAGCCGACGCCCTGGCCGCCGGTGTCGTAGTTCTCGGCCTCCACGACGCCGGGAACGGCCGCGGCGGTGCCGCCGTACGGACCCTCCGGAGTCCCGCCGCCCTGCCAACTGTTGCCGCTCAGGGTCGCGGCGAAGCCGCCGGAGTTGTTGGTGAACGGGGACGCACCCGCCCGCAGGCCGGTCACCGTGTTGCCGGTGATGGTGGCCGAGCCGCTGGGTGCCGGATAGAACGGCGGGGCGATGACGACGCCGTTGCGCCACGGCGAGCCGACCGTGTTGTTCTGCAGCAGCGTGTTGGTGGACGTGGAGAAGCCGATCCCGTCGTAGAGCGCACCGGTGACCGTGTTGTTGGTGACGCTCACCCGGTCGACGACGCCGACATTCTGGCCGTCGCCGCCGTTGCCCACGTGCAGCGCGGGCTGGCCCTGGCTGTAGGCGTTGCCGCCGGACCTCGCGACGACGTTGCCGTTGACAGTGGCGCCGAGCAGATCGTTGCCGTTGACGCCGAACCGGCCGGCGCCCAGGCCGATGTAGCGGGCGGTGTCGGAGATGGAGTTGTACTCGACATCCTGGTCGCTGCCGCCGTAGATGCCGATGCCCTTGCCGCCCCAGGGAGCGACGATGGTGTTGTGCGTCATCGTGATGTGCGACATGGGCGTGTAGTACGTCCGGTTGTCACCGGAGTCGGTGTTGTAGTTGACCGAGTTGATGGCCATCCCGTCGTCGCCGGTACCCCGGACGAAGTTGTTCGTCGCGGTGAGGTTGTTGCCGACGGAGTTGTTCAGCGAGACGTTGTTGAGGTTGATGCCGTCCGCCCAGATCGCGGTCAGCCGACTGTTCTCGACGGTACCGCCGGTGCCGGAGGCCCAGAAGCCGGACTCGACGTGCTGGCTCCAGATTCCGTTGGCGACCCAGTTCGTACCCGTGGTGTCCATGGCACCCCCGCCGCCGTCGACCATGGCACGGCTGCGGGCGTCGGAGTCGAGGTGGAAGTTCTGCACGGTACAGGAGGTCAGGTTGAACAGGGCGGCGAGCGGAGTGTTGTTGGGCAGCGGGACGTCCCGGTAGATGGTGCTGTACCACATACCGGCGCCGGCGATGGTGATTCCGTTGGCCTGCAACCCGGTCGTGCCCTTGAGATAAAACGTGCCGGCCGGGATCCACAGGGTCTTGTGCTGAGACTGGGCCTGGTTGACGCAGTTCTGGATGGCGGCCGTGCTGTCGACCGCCGAACTGTCACCGGACCCGTTGGTCGGGTTGTTGTCGGCGACCGCGCCGCAGCTGGCGATCGAGATGGAGTTGGCCGGCTGGGCAAGCGCAGCGGGCGGGTTCTCCACGTCGACGGTGTCGATGTCGTAGAACGCCGCGTTGTTGGCCGCGTCCCGCTTCAGGGTGAGGGTGCTGCCGGGGGCGATCGGCGTACCGGTGACGAACGTCCGGAACTCGTCGAAGAAGTCGCGCGGGTCGCCGTCGGCCGGGTTCTGGTCGCTGCCGTTGTAGTTGTTGTTCCCCTCGTAGAACCAGCTCTGCTTCGAGTTCAGGTTCAACGCCTGCCGGAACGTGTTGTCGACGTAGAGGTCGAGCGTGGCGGTCGTGCCGGTGCCGTTCGCGGAGTCCGGGATGCTCACCCGGACGTTGATCGCGCTGATCGGCGCTCCGGTGCCGTTCGTCCACTGCACGCTCTGCCCGGTGCCGCTCAGCTGCACGTACGCGTGCCCGGACGCCTCCAGCGCGGCGCTGGAGTACTGCGTGGACGGCGCGGCCGTCAGTGACACCGCCGTGGCTCCGCCGCCCAGTGTGCCGGCTTCGGCCTCGTAGCTGGTGAATGGCAGTGTGGCCCCCGCGCCGGAAGCCGCGATCCCGGGCGCCGCCGGTGCCAGCGCGGCATGTGCCAGCGCGGGAGCGGCCAGCGCGGCATTTGCCAACGCGGGGGCGGCCAGCATGGCCACGAGCACTTTCGGCAGGCAGCGCGCAGCGACGTTTCTTGTCCGTCTCATCGAATCCTCCTGGACCTGCGGTACGGGGACGGCGTCATACCACCGCGGTCCGTGAGCGGCCATGCCTGCGGCGTGCGCACCGGCCCCGCTCTCTGCGGACGATGCCGGTCGACGTGCGCCGGAGGTATCCGGAGCGCGACTTGGAAATCGACGTTGACTGATGCAAATCCAACGCCGCCGAGATCGTTCCGTCAAGGCCCGACACAAGGCCCAGCGCATGGCCCAGCGCACGGCTCAGCGCTGAGGCCCGGCTCAGCGCGAGGCCGAGTCAGCGCTAGACAAGGCTCAGCGCGAGGCTCGCGCAACGCCCGGCGCGAGCCCGGTGCAAACACGCAGCGCGAGCCCGGTGCAAACGCAGCGCGAGCCCGGCGCAGACGCAGCGCGAGCCCAGCGCGAGCCGGTCCGCCGCGGGCCGCCGGTGCCGTGCTCAGCGCCCGGTCACCGCGCCGCCGTTGACGTGCAGCACCTGACCGGTGATGTGAACCCCACCCGGTGAGGCCAGGAACAGCACGGTGGCGGCGATGTCGGCCGGCGTACCGGCGCGCCCGTTGGTGGTCTGCGAGATCAGCGTCGTTCGCCGCTGTTCGCTCATCCGGTCCCGGAAGAACTCGGTCGCCTCGATGTAGCCGGGGGCGATCACGTTGGCGCTGATGCCATCCCGGCCGAGTTCCTGGGCCAGGGTGAGGTTCCATGCCTCGACGGCCGCCTTTGCCGCGCCGTAGGAGCCGGAACCGCCACGGTGTGCCGCGATGGAGCTGAGGTTGACCACAGCTCCCCCGGCCGCCAGGCGCGGGCGCAGCGCTTCAGTCACCAGTACCGCGGAAAGCACGTTGGCGTCCAGGTTGGCGCGCCACGCCTGAGCCAGGCCGGCCAGGTCATCGGCCGTGTCGGCGTCGAAGTCGGTGTTGCCTCCGGCGTTGTTGACCAGCACATCCACCCGCTCGGGCAGATCGGCCAGCGCCGCCTCGACCTGCACCGGGTCGGCGGCGTCGAAGGCGACGGCGCGCACGTTCCGGCCCAGCCGGGCGGCGGTGTCGTCCAGGACGTCCTTGCGCCGCCCGGTAATCACCACCTGGTCACCCTGGCCGGCGAACGCCTCGGCGACCGCCCGCCCGATTCCCGTGCCTCCACCGGTGACGACCACGTGACGCATACCCACTCCTCGTTTAGCGCTAAACGTCTGTGGCACACTACCACCGTGACGACGCCGAGGACGACGCCGGCAATGACGCCGGCAGTGACGCCGGGAACAGCTCCGGAACCAACACCGGGAACGACCGCGAGTGCGACGGCGCCGGAAACGGGAGCGCTGGAAACGGGAGTGCCGGGCCGGTCCGGGCCGGACCGGGCGGACCTGATCGCCGACGCCTGGCAGCGCGAACAGCCCGGGGTTCCAGTCGGTTCCATCGGCGTCCTCACCCGCATCCACCAGGCCGCCAAGTTGCTGGCCGACCAGCGGCGCCGCGCACTGACCGGCATCGGCATGGATGCCGCCACGCTCGACCTGCTCAGTACCCTGCGCCGATCCGGGCCACCGTACCGGCTGTCCACCCGCGAACTCACCGCCCGATGCCTGGTCACCGCCGGGGCGATCACCCAGCGGGTCGACCGGGCCGAGCGGGAGGGCCTGGTGCGCCGCCTGGCCACCACGCCGGGCAGCCGCACGGTTCCGGTGGAGCTGACCGATCGGGGACACCGCGCGGTCGGGGACGCGGTCAGCGAACTGCTGGCGTACGAGCAAACTCTCCTCGACGACCTGGATCCGGCCGAGCAGGAGGAGTTGGCCCGCCTGCTCGCCCTGTTCCTGCGCGGCCTGCACGACCGGGCCGGCGGCTAGGTGTACTGGCTCAGCTAGGCCCTGTCCTCGGCCGGTGGGTACCGGCGGGCCAGTGCCACCACCCGGCGTGCCTGCTCGACCATGGCGCGGTCGGCGAACCGGCCGTCCGGCAGCACCGCCGTACCGCTGCCGGACGCGTCCGCGGCATCCAGCGCGGCCAGCAACTCCTCGGCCCGGGCCAGTTGGGCCGAGGACGGCCGGAATGCGTCCACGATGACCGGCAACTGCCGGGGATGGATGGCCGTCCGGCCGAGAAACCCCAGCGACCGGCCGGTACGGCAGGACGCGGCCAGCCCGTCGAGGTCGCGCACGTCCGGGTAGACCGACATCGCGGGAGCTGGCAGGCCCGCGGCGCGCGCGGCGAGGATCGCCCGGCCGCGGGCGTAGGCGAGGCCGGCGTCATCGGACACTCCCAGATCCGAGCGCAGGTCGGCCTCGCCGAGGGCCAGGCCGGCCACGGCCGGATGGGCGGTGGCGATGTCGTACGCGCGCTGCACGCCGAGCGCGGATTCGAGCAGTGGGTACAGCTCGACACCACGCGGTACCTCGGCGGCGGTCCGCGCCACGTCGGCCGCCGAGTTCACCTTGGGCAGGCGAAGGCCGGTCAGTCCCGGGGCGCCGGCGATCGCGGCCAGGTCGGCGACGGCGTCCCGGGTGCCGAACTCGTTGATCCGCACGTGTACCGGTACCTCGTGCCGCACCGCGCAGAACTCCGCGACAGCCTCCCGCGCGGTCGCCTTGTTCCGCGGGTGCACGGCGTCCTCCAGGTCGAGGATGACGGTGTCGGCGCCGCTGGCGACCGCCTTGGCGAACCGGTCCGGCCGGTCTCCCGGAACGTACAACCAGGTGAGCATCAAACCACTCCCGCCGCGCGCAGTTCTGCCACCCGCCCGGGCGTCAGGCCCAACCCGGCGAGCACATCCTCGGTGTCAGCGCCGTGCGGTCGCCCGGCGAAACGGATCCGGCCGGGTGTGTCGGCGAGCCGGAACGGCACGTTCTGCATGCGCAGCGGCCCGAGTTCGGGATCGTCCACAGTGACCACCGTGTCCAGAGCCGCATACTGCGGGTCGGCCAGGATGTCCGGCACGGTGTAGATCGGCGCGACCGCCGCCTCCGCGGCCTCGAACGCGGCCACCACCTCGTCCCGGGACCGGGCGGCGACCCAGCTCGCCACGGCGGCGTCCAGTTCGTCGGCGTGCGCGGCGCGCTGCCGACCGGAGCCGAACCACGGCTGCGCGACGAGATCGGGGCGCCCGACCAGATTCAGCACCCGCTCGGCGATGCTCTGCGCGCTGGTGGATACCGCGACCCAGCCGCCGTCGGCACAGCGGTAGGTGTTGCGTGGGGCGTTGTTGTTGGACCGGTTGCCCAGCCGCGGCTGGAGGTACCCGATCTGGTCGTACCAGGTGATCTGCGGGCCCAGCATCGCCATGATGGGCTCGATGATGGCCACGTCGACCACCTGACCGCGCCCGGTGGCGCCGCGCGCCGTCAGCGCGAGGTTCACCGCGAACGCGGTGGCCAGCGCGGCGACCGAGTCGGCCAGGCCGAACGGCGGAAGGGTCGGTGGCCCGTCGGGCTCCCCGGTGGCGGCGGCGAACCCGCTCATCGCCTCGGCGAGGGTGCCGAACCCGGGTCGGCGGGCGTACGGGCCGGTCTGCCCGAACCCGCTGACCCGGGCCATGACCAGTCCCGGGTTGTCGGCGAACAGCTCGTCCGGCCCGATCCCCCAGCGTTCCAGAGTGCCGGGGCGGAAGTTCTCGATGAGTACGTCGGCGGTGGCCACCAGTTGCCGCGCCAGGGCGGCACCGTCCGGTGTGGACAGATCGAGGGTGGTTGTCCGCTTGTTGCGGCCGAGCACTTTCCACCACAGGCCCACCCCGTCCTTGCCGGGGCCGTGCCCGCGCGACGGATCGGGGCGGCGGGGGTGCTCGACCTTGATGACCTCGGCGCCGAAGTCACCGAGGAACGCCCCGGCCAGGGGGCCGGCGAACAGGGTGGCGAACTCGACCACGCGGAGGCCGGACAGCGGGCCCGGCGCCGGTTGCGGTGCGGCGGTTGCGTCGTCGACGGTCACTGGTTGTCCTTCGGGGGTGCGGAGGTGCCGGGAATCGACGCCTCGATCGGTGCGGCGACGGTGGATGCGGCGGCGGTGGGTGCGGCGGCGGTCCTCGCTGCGGCATTGGGTGCGGCGACAGTGGGTGCGGCGGCGGTCCCTGCGGTGGCATTGGATGCGGTGGCTGCCCACTCGGCGGCCGCCCGTTCCGTGGCTGCCGGTTCCGTGGCTGCCGGTTCCGTGGCTGCCGGTGCAGTGGCTGCCGGTGCAGTGGCGACCGATTCGGTGACGGCCGGCGAAGCCGGTTGTGTCGCGGCGGAGCCGGGAGTCCCGGCCGGATGTGCCGCCGCTCGCAGCAGCGGGCCGAGGAACTCCAGGCCCTCGGCGAGCGCCGGCAACCAGGTGCTCCAGTCGTGGCCGCCGGGCAACACGCGTGCGCGAGCGCGGATGCCCGGAATCCGGCGCACGGCTTCGTACAGCGCCTCGTGCTCGGAGCCGATGTCGTGCCGGGACGGCCGTTGCGGGTGCTCAACCTGCGCGTGCTCAGCCTGCGCGTGGTCGCCCTGCGCGTGGTCGCCCGACTCGTAATCGCCCCGGCCGACCGCGATGAACAGGTGCAGCGGCAGCGTGGGGTCCACCGACGGCAGCAGCGCCGGATAGCTGAGCCGCCGGTACGTGTCCTCGTCGAAGACCCGCTCACCCGAACCGTACGCGCCAAAGGCCCGGGTGTTGGAATCGGCCGGCGGCAGCGGCACGTACACCGCCGGGCTGAGCACCAGCGCGTGCGCGAACAGGCGCTGGTGCGCCAGGGCGAGGCGCAGGGCACCGGCGCCACCCATCGAGTACCCGCCGACCACCCGGCCCTCACGAGTCGCGATGGTCCGGTACGCCGCGTCCACCGCCGGTACCAGGTCGCGAACGAGCGCGGTCTCCATCGGCTTCCCAGGACCGTGACCGCGGTCCCCGTCACCGATGTCCCCGGTGTACGCCGAGTCCACGTACCAGCCGGCGCGGCCGCTCCACGGCGCGTCCGGTGCGACCGCGATGACCGGCGGCACGCGCCCGTCGCCGATCAGCCCGTCCAGCATCGTCACGGCCCGGTCGAACGAGTTCATGGAGTCGCCGCGACCGTGCAGCAGGTACAGCACCGGGTACCGGTCGGGGCCGTGCTGGTCAGGGCCGTGCTGGTCGTGGCCGTGCTGGTAGCCCGGCGGCAGGTACAGCGTGCAGGCGATCGGCGAGCCCAGCGTGGCCGAGGGTACCTCGGTGGAAATCGTCGTGCCGGTCCTCATCAGTCAAGCGCCGGCAGGTCGGCCGCGCAACGGAAGCCGATCGACGGTGACCGGGTCAGCCCGGCGCCCATCAACAACAGCTTCACCGAGACGTCGGGCTCCTGCGGCCCGCCGTCCAGGTACCAGTCCGACCCGGTGGCCCGGAAAGCCGCGCCGCCCTTGAGGATCGCGAACCGGGTACGCCCGTCCGTGTGCTCGCTCTCGGTCCAGTTCCACACCAGCGGCTCGGCGCGACGCAGCAGCCCCGCCGCCGCGGCCACCTGCCACTCGTCCTCGGTCGGCAGGCGCAGTCCGGCCCAGGCCGCATACGCCCGCGCGTCGACGAGCTCGACGTGGGTCACCGCGGCACCGGCCGGACCCGCGGTGGCCAGCGCGAAGCGCTCCTCGCGTACCGGCCGGTAGCCGGTCGCCTCCAGGAACGCGGTGAACTCGGCGACGGTCACCTCCTGCCGGGCGATGGCGAACCGGCCCAGGGTCACGTCCCGTACCAGGGTGGCGTGGTGGTGCAGGCGTGGAGGCAGCGGCTTCCACTCGTCGACGTACGGCGCCTCGCCGTACAGGCCGGTCTCCCGCACCCGGTACCGGACGGTCAGCTCGTACCGGCCGGCGTCCACCGCCACCATGCCCTCCGGTACGGCCGGCCGCGGCGCCACCGGTACCGGCAGCCGCACCGCCGCACGGGTCGGGAACGTGGTGTCGGCCTCCGAGTCCGGAGATGTGTCCACAGTGGACTCGGTGGATTCGACGGGCTCGGCATCGTCGCCCAACCCGGTCGCCACCACCGCGGCGATCCCGCCCGGCGGCAGCGTTCCACCGATCGCGACCCGGCCGCCGTCCAGTGGCTCCGGTGCCAGCTCACGCCCGTCGACCGGGTCGAGCCAACGCCGGCCGGGCAGCGCGTCGGTGACGATCCACCGGCCCCGGTACGCCTCGTCGCTCCGGTTGACCACCGTCCACAGTGTCGTGTCACGCAGTTCCCAGCGGGAGGTGTACACCGGCGCGTCTCCTCCGGGATGGTCGGCCAGCGGCGTCCACCGGCCGTCGGTGAACCACTCGGAGAACCGGTGTTGCACGCGGCGCATGGCCCGCAGCAGCGCGCGGTCCCGGGCGCTCCAGCCGACCCACACCCCGAACACCGTGTCCCAGATCAGTACCCCGGTGCCGTTGAGCCAGGCGGACTGCAGTTCCTCGGCGTGGCTGCGGTGCCACCGTCGGGTGTGGTGCAGCGTGTGTCGCCGCTCGAACCACTTGGTCCGCAGCACACCCGGTACCGGTGAGTCGGCGAACCACTGCGCCCAGGACATCGCGTGGTCGTGCACGCGGGCCAGCGGTACCCGCGACTCGGACTCCAGCGCCACCCCCGCGGGCAGCGCCGCCCGCAGCTCGCCGGCACCCTCCTTGAGGGTGTCCAGGAACACGCCGTCCACACCGAGGTCGGCCACCAGCGCGGCGATCGCCGCCACGTCGCCGTCCGGCTCCCTACGAGTACCGGTGTCCCACGGGTTGTAGTCGATGAACACCCGTACCCCGGCCCGCCGCAGCGTGTCGACCAGCTCGGGCAGCTCCGGGATGTCACGGTAGAAGTCGTACTGGTTGCGTTCGTCCAGCCCGATCACGGGGTACGCGTGCCAGAGCACCACGCCGTCGAAGCCGCCGAACTGTTCGCGCGCCTGCGCGAGGAACGCCTCGGGCCGGAACCGGCCGGTGGCGTGGTCGTAGAGCCGCTCGTCCCACAGCCACACCAGGGCGACCGAGTAGCAGGACGACACCCAGCGGGCGTCCCGGTAGGCGCCGGTGGCATCGGCCCGGCTGTCGTAGTCCAGCCGGGCGCGCGCTTCGCTGCGCCACCGGCCGAGCGCCTCCCGCCAGGCGGGCCAGTCCGCGGGGTCGTCCGGTGCCGTGAAGATCTTCGCCTCGTCCAGCACGGACAGGTCCGCCCGCGGTTCCAGCGGCACCGGGGTCGGGCGGTCGATCGGCCGGGGCCGGTACGGGTCGAACGTCATGCCGCCTGCCCATCGGTGGCAGCCTGTCCGGCGGGATCGGGGTACGCGGCGGCGAACAGCTCGTCGATCTGCCCGCGTACCGGCAGGGACCCGGCCGCGCCCAAGGTACGGGCGCACACGGCACCGGCCGCGCAGGCCCACCGTAGGGCGGCGCCCATCGGCCGCCCCTCGATCCAGGCGACGGTCAGCGCTCCGACGAACGCGTCGCCGGCCGCAGTCGTGTCTACAGTGGACACGACCGGCGCCGGTACGGTCAGCCGCACGCCCGCTTCGCCATCCACCGCGCGTTCGCCATCCACCGCGCGTTCGCCGTAGACCGCACCGGCCGCGCCCAGCGTCATGACCGCTCGCGGCGCCAGTTCGAGTAGCCCGTCCAGCAACCGCTCGACACCGGCACCGGGCAACCCGGTCACCACCTCCGCCTCGCCCCGGTTCACCACGAGCAGATCGGTCGCCGCGATCAGCTCGGCGGGCAGCGGCCGGGCCGGCGCGGCATTGAGAACCACCCGCACGCCGGCGTCCCGCGCCGCGACCGCGGCCTCGGTGACCGTCTCGATCGGTACCTCCAGCTGGCAGACCAACGCGTCCGCGCCGACGATCGCGGCCCGCTCCGGCCCGGTCAGCCCGGTCAGTGCCGCGTTGGCGCCCGGCGCGACGAGGATCTGGTTCTCCCCCGCGGCGTCGACCGCGATCAGCGCCACGCCGGACGGTCCGGGGACCACCCGCAGCAGCGACGTGTCCACGCCCGCGTCCGCCAGCCCGGCGCGCAGGGCAGGACCGAAGTTGTCGTCGCCGACCGCGGCGACGGCCACACACCGGCCGCCTGCCCGGCTCGCGGCGATCGCCTGGTTGGCGCCCTTGCCCCCGGCCACCATGGTGAATCCGTGCCCGAGCACGGTCTCCCCCGGCCGGGGCAGGCTCGCCGCGGTGCCGACCAGGTCCATGTTCGCGCTGCCGAGCACGGCGACTCGGGCAGGAGCGGTGGCCCGGGTAGAGGCAGCGCCCGGGGCAGCGCCGGCGACCGGGGTAGGGCCGCCGACTGGAGTGGGGCCGGAGGCGGGGGTGAGGCCGGCGACGCTCATGCCGCGACCTTCAGCGTCCGTTCGGCCAGGGAGTCGAAGCCGATCCCGCCGGCCGCGGCGAACCCGGGAACCGAACTGGCCAGCCGGTTGCGCAGCGGCCGCACCAGTCGCTCCGGGAGCGCCCGCGCGCCGTGCAGGGCGCCCAGCACCCCGCCGACCGTGGCACCGGAGGAGTCGGTGTCCCAGCCGCCGGAGACCACCGCGAAGACGGACCGCTCGAAGTCCCCGGCGCCGTACGCGATCGCCGCGGTCAACAGTGCCGCGTTCGGCAGCACGTGTACCCAGTGCAGGTCCCCGTACCGGTCGTAGATCGCGTCGGCGATGCGCTCCCAATCCGTCTCACGTCCGGCCGCGTCGCGGGCGAACCGGACCGCCTCGGCGAACCGGCTCCGGGGCGGCACGACGGCCAGTCCCGCGTCCAGCACCCGGTTCACGTCCGACTCCACGAGCGCGGCCGCGCCCATCGCCGCGGCGTACATCGCGCCGTAGACGCCGTTGCGCACGTGGCTGATCCGAGCGTCCCGGAACGCCTGTTCGGCCGCGCGGTCCGGGCGGCCGGGGTTGACCCAGCCGTACAGGTCGGTGCGGATCTGCGCGCCGATCCACTGCCGGAACGGGTTGCGGACCCGGGCGGTGGCCGGCGGATCCATGCCCAGCAACAGGTTGCGGTACGCGATGCGCTCCGCGGTGAACACCCGCCCACCGGGCAGCAGGTCCAGCCACGCCTTGGCCACGTCGTCCGAGGTGAACTCCGGGCCGTGGCGCTCCAGCAGGTACAGCGCGATCAGCGGGTAGTTGAGGTCGTCGTCCTCGGGCATGCCGTCGATGTTCTCGACCAGGCTCGTGGTGCGGCTGGCCCGGTTCCATGGCCATCGCGCCGCGACGTCCTCGGGAAGCCCGACCGCGGTGAAGTAGTCGGACAGCGGCCAACGACCGGTGGCTTCGAGGATTTCCCGGATGCCCTGCCGGGGCACCTTCTCCACCGGCTTGCCGACCAGGCAGCCCACGGCCCGGCCGAGCCAGGCGCCGTGCAGCCGGTCGTACCGGTCGCCGTCCGGCGCAGCCCGCCCAGAGCCAGCCCGCCCAGAGCCGGCCAGCCCAGAGTCAGCCCGCCCAGAGCCAGCCGGTCCGAATTGAGTCGGCCAGCCGGCCCGGATGGCGGACAGCTCATCGGGCTCCTCCGCGCTGTCCGGTACCGCGACCCGCTCCAGCTCGTCCAGCAGCTCATCGGCCAGCGCCCGTAGCCGCGGCGACGCCGGCTCCGGCGAGGCACCCCCGACCGGTGGCCGCGCCGGCCCACCGGCCGCCACCCACCGCGCCTCGACGTCGCCGACCGGGCGGCCCTCCTCCCGGCTGGCCAGCAGCTCGTGCGGCAGCAGATCCTCCGGCTGGACCCAGGTGACTCTCATGAGGCCACTGGCTGTGGCTCGTCGGCGGCCAGCGCGGTGAACGACGCCTCGCGGGCCTGCGCCCGGGCCCGGTCCTTCGCGAAGATGTCCCGCGCGACGGCGGCCATCGTGCGGCCCGAGGCGGACAGGTCCAGTTGGCTGCCCTCGGCGACCGCGTCGCGCCACTCCCCCGGAATCGCCTCGATGCCGTGCAGGCCACCGATGATGGCTCCGGCCATGGTGGCGATGGAGTCCGAGTCGCGGCCGTAGTTCGTCGCGGCCAGTACGGCGCGCCGGTAGTCGCCCCGGGTCGCCACCACCGCGCCGAGTGCCAGCGGCAGCTCCTCGATGGCGTGCAGCCGGCTCGGACGGCGGGCGCCCAGGCCCGGCTCGCGGTAGTTCTCGCCGAGCGTGTCGAACGGCGCCATCACCGGCCGCAGCGCGGTGATGTCGGCCGTGTCGGCGGGCAGCTTCGCCGCCGCTTCGCAGACCGCCTCGACCGCCGAGCGGGTACCGTCGCGGGCCACCCGCAGGCTGGCCGCCACGATACTGTCCACAGTGGCGCCCGGTGCGAGGGCGGCGGCGACCGCGGCGGCGAACACACCCGCCGCCTCCCGGCCGTAGCTCGACTGGTGCGCCCCGGCGATGTCGATCGCCTCCGTGTACGCCCCGTCGGGGTCGCCCGCGTTCGCGACCCCGACCGGACCCATGTACATCGCCGCGCCGCAGTTGACGATGTTGCCGACGCCCGCCTCGCGGGGGTCGACGTGACCGTAGAACAGCCGGCTGACCAACCACTTCTCGGCCAGGAAGATGCGCTGGAGAGGCACCGACTCGGTCTCCAGCTCCGGAATCCACACCCGCTCGTTGATGAGTAGCGGTACCAGCAGTTCGTCGATGTCGTAGGCGCCGAGGTGGTCGCGCTTGGTCGCGTACACCTTGACCAGCATGTTGGTCATCAGGGTGTCGTCGGTGACGTGGCCGTCGCCCTTGTGGTACGGCGCGTGCGGCCGGGCGGTACGCCAGTCCGGTGCGAACGGGCCGACGATACCGGTGACCTCACCGCCGTACCGCGCCTTGATCTGCTCCGGGCTGCGGCCCTCGGTCGCACCGCCCAGCGCGTCGCCGACCGCCGCACCGGCCAGGGCACCGATCGCCCTGCGCTCCAACACACTCATCGCTTCCTCATGCCTCGTCTCGCTGCTTGGTGATGTCGATTCCGACCCGCCGACCCCCGCCCTCGGGCCTCAGCCGTTGGCGGCGGCCTTCGTCCAGCCCTCGGTGAGCTTCTGCCCGAGCTGGTCGATGGTCAGCTTGTTGGCGAAGTACTGCTGGAAGTCGGGCGTCGCCGTCTCCGTCTTCCACTGCGCGTACGGCGTGGCGCTCTCGAACGGTGCCACCGCGAGGTTCTTGCCCATGGTGGCCATCGCGCCCCAGCCGTTCTTACCCTGCGTCTGCTGCGCCACCAGCTTCGAGGCCGGGTCGCTGGCCGGGATCAGCCAGTCGCCCTGAGCCAGCTGGGCCAGGTTCTGCGCGTTGTCGTAGAAGGCGATGAACTGCGCCGCCTCGCTGGGGTGCTTGCTCTGCGCCGCGACGGACAGCGTCTGCGGGTCGGCGGCCTGCGCCTGGCTGGTGCCCTTGAGCATCGGCAGCATCGTCCACTGGAAGCCGGACGGCGCATCCTGCACCATCTGCTGGCTGGTGTAGTTGCCGCTGACAATCATCGCGTACTTGCCGGCGAAGAAGCCGGGCAGCACGTCCGAGCCGCTCATGCCGAGCGTGGCCGGGGACAGCGACTTGTCGGTGTAGACCATGTCGTGGATGCGCTGCGGGACCTGCTTCTCCGCGTCGCCGAAGGTCAGCTTGCTCGACGTCCCGGATCCGGAGACGAACTTCCCGTCGAAGTTCAACGCCATCGACAGCACAGCCGCGGTCGGCTGCTTCAGTCCCCACCCCAGCCCGAAGGTGCCGCCGGTGGTCAGTTGCTTGGCCGCCGCCTGGAACTGGTCCCAGGTCCACGGGTTGGCGTCGGTGGGCGCGGTGACGTTCGCCTTGGCAAGCAGCGACTGGTTGGCGAAGACCACATAGGACTGCAGCAGAGTCGGAGCCCCGTAGACCTTGCCGTCGAAGCTGACCGAGTCCCACACACCCTGCGGTACCGCACTCTTCAGGTCCGCGGGGATCAGCTTGGACATGTCGGCCAGGTACCCCTGCTTCACGAACCCGGCGATGTCGGCCGCCTCGTCGTGGATGATGTCCGGAGCGCTGTCGCCGGCGAACTGGGTGACCAGCTTGTCGTGTACCGAGTCCGGGTCGACCGGGATGTACTTCACCTGAACGTTCGGGTGCGCGGCGTTCCACGCGGCGACGATGTCCTTGGTCGCCTTGACGGTCGGGTCCTGCCAGGCATAGCTGGAGAACTGCAGTGTGATCTTGCCGGAGCTTCCCGAGTCGCTGCCGCTGCCGCAGCCGGCGAGCACCAGTACCGCGGCGGACAGCGCGGCCGCCGCGCCGAGCAGCCGTGGGCGCCTCATCGACGACGTTTTCATCGACGACGTCCTCATCGACGTCTCCTCTCAAACCAGGTATCAGGAACGGAAACGGTGGTGCGCGGGGCACCGGTCGGGGTGGACGCCCCCGCCGGGTCTCCCGGATTGCGTGTGAAGGTCATACCCGTGACGGTCATACCGACAAATGTCATACCCTCAGCCCTTCACGGCGCCGGCCATGATGCCGGAGGTCAACCGCCGCTGCAGGATGCCGAAGACGATGAGGCTGGGAAGCGTGGCCAGGAATGCCCCGGCCGCGAGCGGCCCCAGCCGTACCACGCCCTGGATGCCCACGAACCGCGCCAGGGTGAGCGGGACCGTGGACTTCTCCGGATCCTGAAGGATGACCAGGGCGAAGAAGAACTCGTTCCAGGCGGAGACGAACGAGAACAGGGTGGTCGCCACCACGCCCGGAGCCAGCAGCGGAACCACCACGCGGATCAGCGTCTGCATCCGGCTCGCGCCGTCGGTGGCCGCCGCCTCCTCCAGGTCGCGCGGGATCGAGCGTACGAAGCCCTGGAGCATCCACAACGCGAACGGAAGCGACCAGACGACGTACACCAGCACCAGACCGGGCAGCGTGTTCACCAGCGACAGCTGCTTGAGGATGAGGAACAGCGGGATCACCAGCAGGATGAACGGGAACAGCTGGCTGACCAGTACCCAGCCGATGGCCACCGACCCCAGCCGGGTACGGAACCGGGCCAGCGCGTACGCGGCCGGCAGCGACACCAGTACGGTCAGCACCGCCGCAGCCACCGACACCTGCAGGCTGTTCCACGCCGAGTGGGCCAACCCCTGGGTGGTGAACGCGGTGACGAAGTTGTCCAGGGTCGGGTGCTCCGGCACCAGGCTCGGGTGCAGCTCGACCAGTTCCTTCGGCCCCTTGAACGCGGTGGTGAGCATCCACAGCAGCGGGAAGCCGAGGAAAATCAGGTAACCGGCGAGGGCCAGATACTGCAGCACCCTGACCGCCGGGCGAGTCCGTGTGTTCATTGGGTCGCCTCCCGCATCCGTCGGCGCAGGTACACCGCCAGCAGCGCGACGATGATCAGCACCATCGCGTTGCCCAGTGCCGCCGCGTAGCCGAAGTGGCCGTACTGGAACGCCTGCTGGTACGCGAACAGCATGGGCAGCGTCGTCTTGCCCGCCGGCCCGCCGTCGGTAAGCACGTAGACCAGGCCGAACGAGTTGAAGTTCCAGATGAAGTCGAGCGACGTGATGGCCACGATGACCGGGCGCAGCGCGGGCAGCGTGACGCTGCGGAACCGCCGCCAGGCGTTCGCGCCGTCGACCGCCGCCGCCTCGTGCAACTCCGCCGGTACCCCCTGAAGGCCGGCCAGCAGTACCACCGTGGTCTGCGGCATGCCCGCCCACACGCCCACGACGATGACCGCGGGCAGCGCGGTGGACAGGTCGCCCAACCAGTTGACCGAGTGCTCCCCGAGCCCCAGCTTGTAGAGCAGGTTGGACAGCAGGCCCGCGTCGGGCTGGTAGATCAGCCGCCACATGATGCCGACGATGACCGGCGGCATCGCCCACGGCACCAAAGCCAGCGTCCGGGCCAGCCAGCGCATCCGCAGCGGCTGGTTGAGCAGGGACGCGAGGCCCAGCGCCAGGAAGAACTGGATGAACGTCACGCCGAACGCCCAGATCAGACCAATTTTGAACGACGACCAGAACAGGCTGTCGTGCAGCAGCTTGGCGTAGTTGGCGAACCCGGTGACATGGGTGGTCTGGTTGAAGCCCGCCCGGGAATCGGTGAAGCCCAGGTAGATGCCGTTGAGCAGGGGGATCACGCTGAACAGCACCACCGGCAACAGCGCGGGCAGCAGGAGCAGGTACGCGTAGCCGTTGCCGCGCCGCCGGGTCCCGGGCGGCGCCTGCGTGGGCCGTGCCGGCGCGTCGGTGATTATGGCCATTACAGCGTCACCTCGCTGGAGGCGCGGACGGTCAGGGTCGGGGCGACTGTCTCGCGGCGCGGTGCGAGCTGCGGGTTCTCCAGCCGGCTCAGCATCAGGTCGGCGGCCAGCCGGCCACGCTCGGCGGCGCCCAGCGACACGCTGGAGATCTGCGGGAACGACATCTCGGCCAGGGCCGTGTCGTCCATGCCGACCAGTGCCACATCCTGCGGTACCCGCAGGCCCCCGGCCAGCAGTTCGTGCAGCGCGCCCGCGGCGATCAGGTCGTTGGCGCAGAAGATGGCGTCCGGGCGGGCGCGGGCCAGCAGCCGCGCGGCGGCGGCGCGACCCTGCGCGTACTGGAAGTCGCCGATCTCGACCAGCTCCTCTTCGTAGGGCAGCCCGACCGCGGTCAGAGCCGCCCGGTAGGCGGTCATCCGGGCGGCGCCGGGCAGGGTGTCCGGCGCACCGTTGACGAAAGCGATGCGCTTGCGCCCGGTGTCCGCCAGGTGCTCGATGGCCAGCAGAACGCCGCCGTGTGAGTCGGCCCGGACGTTGTCGAACGGTGCGTCGTCGGGCAGCTGCCCGACCACCGTCACGGGTACCGGGCTGCGGCCCAGCGCGGTGAGGTGGCCGTCGCCGATGCGCAGCGGAGACAGGATCATCCCGTCGACGTACCGGCGGGCAAGCCCCTCCAGCAGCGCGGTCTCGCCCTCCGGGTCGGCGCCGGTGGCATGCACCAGCAACTGGTAGTCGGCCCGCTTGGCGACCTCTTCGATGGCGCGCATCATCTCGACATAGACCGGGTTGCCGATATCGGCGACGGCGAGGGCCAGCAAACCGGTACGCCTAGCTTGAAGTGACCGGGCAATCGCGTTGGGTACATAGCCGACGCGGGCAGCCGCCTCGCGCACCCGCCGGACGGTCTCGGTGCTGCCACCGATCCCGTTGAGCACCCGGGAAGCCGACGCGATGGACACGCCGGCGAGGGCGGCGACGGTACGGACCGTGGCAGGCGCATCGGCAGACTTCTGTAAACGTTTACGACTCATCAGCCACGGCTCCCCTCCGGTCTTGTAAACGTTTCCGGCGAGTGTTGTCGGACATCAAGATGTTGTCAAGAGGCAATCTTGGAGGGTTCGCGGGCATCGGCACCGCACACCGCCACCGCACATCGCCGTCCGCGAATCGGGCCGCTGACCTGCGCGGGTACCGGCGAGTGACGGGCGTCAGTGCGCGGTACCGGCCGCCGGCGGCGCACCTACCCCACGACGGACAGTGCCCGATCGATATCTGCAACGGTCCACGTTCGCGCCGGCCCGCGTTCGCGTCAGTCCATGTCGACATCGTCGAGAAGGCGCAGCAGGCTCGAGAGCACGCGCACGCACCCGGCGATGTCGTCGTCGGTCAGGTCGTCACCGGCCCTCCGCAACACGGCGCGCTCGCGGTCGAGCACCGCGGAGATGACGTCCCGGCCGTCGCCGGTCAGCCGGATGAGTGAAGACTTGCGGTGCGCCGGATTCGGGATGGACTCGACGAGATTCCGCGCCGCGGCCTCGTTGACCATCCGTTGGACGAACTGGCGACTCAACGCCTGCGCCCGGCCCATCTGCGGGACGGTCATCGGCCCCTGACCGTGGAGCATGTTCAACACCGCGCGCACGCCGACCGACAGCCCCTCGGCCGGCACATCGTGCTCCACCCTGCGCTGGGCACGCCGGTACAGCGGCCCGACCAGATCGAACACTTCGGCGAGCCGCCCACCCAATTCGACGGGCTGCCGGGCTCCCGCTGTCCGCCGGTCTGGTGTCTGCCGGTCTGGTGTCTGTTGGTCTGCTGTCGGCTCCACCGCATCATCATGACACCTTGGTTGTCATCTCAGTGAAGACATGACACCCTAGTTGTCATGACTGATCTGTTCTGTATCGACACCGGCGCCGGTCAGCCCCTCGTCCTGCTGCACGGCGGCTTCCTCGACCACCACATGTGGGACGACCAGATCCCGGCCTTCGCTCCGCACCGGCGCGTCATCGCACCCGATGCCCGCGGCCACGGCCGATCCCCCAACGCCGAAGCCCCGTTCCGCTCCGCGGACGACCTCGCCGGGCTACTGGGCCACCTCGACACCGGACCCGCGGTCCTGGTCGGTGTGTCTCTGGGAGCCAGCACCGCCGTCGACACCGCTCTGGAGCATCCGGAACTGGTCAGCGCGGTGGTGGTCACCGGCTCCGGGATCAGCGACACCGGAAGCACCGAGCCGCACTTCAACGATCCCTGGACCGCCCGGACCTGGAGTACCTGGGCCTCTGCGATCGCGATCGGCGACCTGGACGTATCGGTCGAGACGCTCCTGCTGTTCGCCGCCGGTCCGCACCGTACCCTCGACGATCTGGATCCACAGGTACTGGACCGCCTGCGCACGGCGACCCGGGGCACGATGGTCAAGCATCACGCCGGTGAAACCGACTGGCGCGTGCCGTTGGCCAGCACCCTGGAGCGTGCCGCCACCATCGACGTGCCCGTGCTGGCCATCAGCGGTACCCTCGACTCCCCCGATCACATCGAGATGGCCGAGCTGCTGGCGTCCACGGTGGTCAACGGTCACGCGGTCTCCATCGACGGCACCGCGCATTACCCGAACCTGGAACGGCCGGACGTCTACAACAAGCTCCTCACCGACTTCCTGACCGCTCTGTGAATGCCGGTGCGGTGATTGCCGGTGCGGTGATTGGCGACGCGGCGTCGTTGCGCGGTGTCGGGTCAGCGGGTTCCTCGACCGACGATCGCCTGAGGACGAGGCGTCTTGGGATGAGGCGGGCGGCGGCCGGTTGTCCGAGCAGAACTCCGGCGAACACCAGGACCAGCCCGCAGACCTGACGCAGGGCAAGCGTCTCGCCAGCGACGAGGGTACCGAGCAGCACCCCGGTCACCGGATTGAGCAGGCCGATGAGCCCCACCGTTCCGGTCGGCAGGCGCCGAAGCCCGGTGAACCACGCCGCGAACGCCGCCGCGGTCGCGATGATCGAGACGTAGCCGAAGCCTGCGATCGCGCGCCCGTCCAGAGCGGGCGGGGAGCCCTCCACCGCGACCGCGAGCGGAGTCAGCACGATCCCGCCGGCGATGAGCTGCCAGGCCGTCAGCGAGAAGACATCGACGTCCGCGCTCCACTTCTTGGCGAGCACGTACCCGAAGGACGACATCGCCATCGCCGCGACCGAGGCGGCCACACCGATCGGGTCGATCGCGGCGTGGCCGTCGAGAAGCATGAGGCACACGCCGCCGAGGCCGACAGCGGCGCCGGCCAGATGCGCCGGCCGCGGGCGTTCGCTCAGTGCCGCCCAGGCAAACAGCATGATGACCAGCGTCGATGTCGCCATCGTGGTCGAGGCGATGCTGGTCGGCAACCTCTGTGCCGCGAGGTACACCAGTGCGAAGAATGCCCCCATGTTGAGAGTGCCGAGCACCAGGGACCGCCACCACCACGAGCCGCGCGGAAGCGTCCGGCGGACCAGAAGCAGCAGGAGCCCGGCGGGCAGTGCCCGGATGGCCGCGCCGTACAGCGGGTAGTCGGCGGGGAGAAACCGGTGGGTGACGAAGTAGGTGGCACCCCAGGCCACCGGCGCGATCGCGGTCACCGGCACCCACCGAGAAGTAGCTTCCATGGAAGACATCATATAGCTTCCTCGGAAGCTATATGATGTGGAGGTGACCGAAAATCTCGACGGAGTGGCGGATCCCGACTCTGTGGCGCATTTTGACGGGGTGGTGGATGTTCACGGCGTAGCGGATGTTGACGGTGTGGCGCATCTCGATCATGTCGCCCTCATCCAGCGGGCATGGGCCCAGGAACGGCCGGATGTCGACGTGCGGCCACAGGGTGTGATCGGCAGGCTGCACCGCCTCGCCGGCCACCTCACCGAGCAGTTGTGCGTCGTCTACCGGCGGCATGGCCTCGCCGAAGGCGAGTTCGACGTCCTCGCCACTCTCCGGCGGGCCGGCGAACCGTTCGAGCGGGCACCCGGCGAACTGGCCGCGCACACCATGGTCACCACCGGAGCCATGACCAAGCGGATAGACCGGCTCGAACGCGACGGGCTGGTCACCCGCCGTCGCAGCACGATCGACGGTCGCGGGCGGGTCGTCGCACTCACCGGAGCCGGGCGCGAACTGATCGACCAGGCATTCACCGAGCACATGCGCAACGAACGGCGCCTGCTCGACCACCTCACCCCGGAGGACGCCGCCCAACTGGAGTCGCTGCTCTCCAGGTGGCTCGCCTACTTCGAGGCTCCAGTGGAGACCGCGCCGGAGGCAGCCACGCGCGGGGCGGCCGGTCGCGACGCTTGACAGGTCCGCCAACGGTTTGACGGTTATGCCAACCGCTTGACAGATGTGCCAACACTGAGTGGCATGCAGATCGTCGAGGTGAGTGTCGCCGGGGTGCGGTCCAGCATCATGACGCTGACCCGACGCGAGAGCCCGTTGCGGTTTCAGGTCTACCCGATGGTGCATCTCGGCGAACCGGCCTTCTACGCCGCGGTGGCCGAGCGGCTGCGCCGTTGCGATCTGGTCGTGGCCGAGGGCGTGGGTGGCGTGGACACCGGCGAGGGGCGGGTCGTCTCATCCGGGTACAGCGCCGGAAAGGCGGCCCTGTCGGCGTTGACCGCGACCTACCGGCTGCCCGCACGATCCGGGCGGTCCGGCCTGGTGGAGCAGAACATCGACTACGCGTCGCTCGGCGTTCCGGTCCGGTACCCGGACATGACCGAGGAACAGTTCACCGCCGGCTGGAACGCGGTGCCGTTGTGGCAGCGGGCAATCGTGGCGGTCGGCGCCCCACTGATCGCCCTGGACCGGCTCGCCTTCGGTTCGCGTCGCAAGTTCGCGGAAAGCCTGAGCACGGACGACGGTGACTGGCAGGACATCACGGCAGACGTTGAGTCGATCGACGAGCTGTGGAGCTTGCTGGGCGAACAACGCGACCGGTTGCTGATCGCCGAATTGGACCGCATCCACCAGCAGCGGCACGGTGAGGCCATCACCGTGGCGGTCGTGTACGGCGCCAACCACGTCGCGCCCACTGTCCACGCCATGCGCAGTCTGTACGGGTACCGGGTACGCAGTGCGGAATGGCTGACGATCTTCGGCCTCGACGACTGATCCTCTGGAGTGGCGGGACGCGGCCACCCGGTCTGTACCAATCCGCGGCGACCAGTCGCATCCTTGGTTTGCGCGCTAGTCAGCGATCTGTGCCCGGGTGAATCGCCAGCCTCGGATACCGGCTCGTTCGATGGCTTCCTTGATGTCGTCAGCGACAAGGATGGTCAGTGAGAGGCCCGGGTCCGGTACGCGGAAGAACCTACCCTCAACGAGGGACTCCCTGTCCGCTGGACTGTGAGGGACGTCCGAGACATGAGCTGGCACACCGCCGCCGAGACGGTGGAACGGTAGAGGACGGTCAGGCACTGGTGCGGTAGAACCAGCCGTAACGCCGCCGATAGCCTGATCGGCTGAAGCTGCGGCTAGGGAGACACTCGATGATTCTCAACTGGGACGGCTGCGTAAATGCCCGCGATCTCGGTGGGGTCCTCACCATCCGGGGAAGGCAGATTCGTCCGGGCGCGCTGTTGCGCTCAGACAGCCACGGCCGGCTGAGCCCCACGGGTATCGCGGCGGTTCGCGCAAGCGGGGTGAGCCAGATACTCGACTTGCGCTGGTCAGCGGAGATCGCGCGGGATCCGAGCCCTCTGGCCGCCGATCCGGCGTATCGCCACGTACCGTTGATCGCCGAACTCGCCGAACAAGGCACCACGATGCCCGACGCCTATCGGTCGATGCTTGACCACAATCAACAGCAGATTGCCTCGGCGTTCACCACGATCGCCGAGGCTCCACCCGGCGGCGTGGCGGTGCATTGCAGCGCCGGTCGGGATCGCACCGGGGTACTCATCGCGCTGGTGTTGGCTGTCGCGGGCGTACCAACTCAGCGGATCGCGGCTGACTATGCGCTGACGGATAGCTGCTCACCCGCGACCATCCTGCGTACTTTGGCTCATCTCGATGCCCGCCACGGCGGCGTCGTCGCCTACCTGAGCGCCGGTGGGGCCGAACCAAGCCACTTCCGTAGTGTCCGGTCGCGCCTGTTGTCCTGATCGGCACCGGCCGAGGTTCACTGCTGACGGCGGGCGTACAGATCAGCAGCGGGATCTCGGGGGCGCCGCGCGGATCCGCGTCGACATCTCGAGGCTCATCAGCGGCAACTCCGGCTGGTCCGTCATCTGGGCACGATAAGCGACCTGAAGTTCGGCATCGAGTGGAACGGGCGGGCCGGACACGTTCTTCCGGTTCAAGCTTCACGCGCGCACGCAAGCGCCCACGTTCCCTTCACATCAGTCGACTTTCGACACCTCGCCGATCGCGTAATGGGTTATCCACAACCCCGCTTGCATGGGTCGAAAGTGTCGTACCTCGTAGGTAGCGTCGGGTTCGTGGACAGGCCGTGGGCTGCGGTGCGGGACGCGTTGACCGAGTGCGCGCGGATCTCCACGTGGGCACGCTCGCCGCAGGAACTGATCGACGACGTCGACTGGGTGCAGGTGCTGTCGTGCCAGCTTGCCGCGCTGAACCTGGAGCTGTTGCGGGAACTCGACGCTCAGGGCATCCCAGCGCGGCAAGGCGCGGCGAACACGACCGCGTGGATCCGT